>NZ_RJQC01000001.1:0-435328 GCF_003725415.1 Absicoccus porci
ACAACAATATGTTATTTTCCACCCTAAATCTTAAATAGAAAAATGAGTATAAAAAAAGAGAGTGGAAAAAACCACCCTAAAAATTAAATACCCATTTTTTTTATTCATTTTAAGCAATTTATTTTCGATCATGTGTTCATTCTGTCCTGGATTGGACAGATTGACTGGAATGAAGGGTTTAGAAGCCTTCTTTTTTGTTGTATAATCAAAAATATTATAAAAAGGAGGGAAATATTGAAAGCAGAAAAACGAAACTTGGTTCTGTTTATCATCAGCTATGTGATCAATAATTTAGCCAGTGGCGTTTTATACGATACGTATGTCAATTATCTTCAAGATGTGCAACTTTCGATTGCGACTTCATTTTGGGCCTTTTATGGCTATGCAACCTTTGTTGCAGCCGGCTTGTTGTTGCTGGCACCGAAACTTGGATATAAGAAGTTATTATATTTTTGTTCGTTGGGTACCGCCTTTGCGTTCTTTGGCGTTGTCTATGTAGGCAATCCAGCCATATTGTATGTGGCCACGCTTTTGGCATTGACAGGTGTGCAACTGCACTTCATCATGTTGAGTCCATTTGTGGCAGCCAATACCGAAGATCTAAAAGACGATAGTATCCGGTGGTATACACGTACGTATTATATGGGCTATATAGGTTATTTGATTGCAACCTATGCTGGGGGTGCCTTGGTGGTGCAATTGTTTGCGATGTTGGAGCATATTTCATTTGGTGCTGCGCAAGAAGCAACACGCTATATCGTCCAAATGAGTCCATCGATGCATATGCTCTATCTACAAGCCAATCGTTTGGTATTGATCGTTGTCGGCATCATTGCCTTGGTGTCCGTTATTCCGGTAGCGATGATCAAAGAGACTAAGCCCGTTCTACCAAAGAAGAAAGTCATTTCGATAAAAGAAAGAATGTCGCAGGTACGAACGGTCTTTTTCAATCGATATGCACGAGCCTATTTGATCTATTGGGCATTGATTTCCTTTGCGATGGGATTGTTCACATCGTATTATACGGTTTATTTAAATCGAAATCTGCATATTGATAAAGCGACCAGTTCTTTGATGGTTTCCATCTCGTATGTGGCCATTGTCTTATTTATGTTCTTTACGCCAAAATGTGTAGAGAAATTTGGCAAAGTGGGTACCATCTTTTTCACCGTGGTCTTGTCGGTTCCATTTATGTTGATCATTGGTCATGGCAATCTGTTTGGAAGCTGGGTTGTTCCTGTAGTGGGAACGGCGCTATTCATTCGGGCGGGCCTTGCCAATTTGTCCAGTCCAGCCGATAGTGCCTTATCAATGGATGTGGTGCCAAAGACCATGCGGCCTGTCTTTACTTCATTGGTGAATTTTATTGCTGGTATTGTCAGCATATTATCCGGTCGATTTACGGGTAGTTATTTATTTTTGCATCAATCGGGCTATCAAAGAGCCTATGACATTGCGGCGGTCTTATATTTGATTGCTGGATTTGTCTTGTATTTGGGTATACGCAAGTATAACCATAAGGAAGAAGAAATTGTGAGGGAAAATCTATGAATACATTTTTAAAGAAATTAGGTATGGGGCAGAAATTAGCGAAGAACTTTTGGGCCATCCTTATTGTTGCGTTTAGTGGGGCCATCATTTATGGCTTGCCATATTTTCGTTTTGATTACTATGATGCTTATTTAAAGACATATCATTTGACCAATACCCAAATGGGTGTGTTTGGTAGTATTTTGGGTATCTTTGGGATGATCTCCTATTTGTTTGGTGGTGTAGTTGCAGACCGTTTTTCTACGCGGATGATCTTGACCGTATCCTTGATTGGTACGGGCTTGGGAGGTTTCGTACATCTATTGCCATTGAACTATTATCAGTTGGTTTGTCTCTATGCCTTTTGGGGTGTTTCGAGCTTATTTGCGTTCTGGCCCGCTTGTGTCAAAGCCGTTCGTATCTTATCCGGATCGGATGATCAAGGAAAAGCCTATGGCTTCTTTGAGGGAGGTCGTGGTGTCGGTGCGGCTTTGATGGCCATGGGAGCTGTTGCCGCTTTCCGTTATGGCATTGGTCGCATCAATAATGAAGTAGCTGGTATGAAAGCCGTGATCTTATATTATTCCATCTTGACCATTGCGATGGGAATCTTCTGTTTCTTTACGGTCAAAGATGAAAAAATGGACCCAAGCGATCGTATTTCTTTTAAAGGCATTGGCGAAGTCTTAAAGATGCCGGCAGTATGGATCATTGGATTTGTGACTTTCTGTAACTACGTATTTACGTTGTCTTTGTATTATTTTACGCCATATGCAACGAGTATTTTAGGCGCAACCGTTACGTTTGGTGCGATGTTAGCTGCCATGAAACGTTGGTTTAGTTTGTTTGGAAATATTGGTGGTGGTTATTTCTCCGATAAGTTTGGTACGAGCAAAGCTTTATTGATCAGTTTTATCGTTATGATCGTTGGTACAGCTGCCATTTTGATCTTGCCTTTGAACAAATCCAGCATTGTGCCATTTACCATTTTGTTTATCGTGATCTATGTTTTCTATAATGTCAATTATGCCCAAACATGGGCGATGATGGATGAAGGTGCCATTCCGGAAAAGTATTCTGGAACCGCAGCTGGTATCATTTCAACCATTGGTTATTTGCCTGAAATCTTTGTTTCTTTATTGGCCGGTATCATGATCGATCAACATCCAGGTGTTGCGGGTTATCGACAATTCTTTGGTTTCCTGATCGTTATGTTGATCCTTGGTGCGATCTTTGTCGTGATCTGGAAAGCTTATTTGAAAAAACATGTCACAGCCAAAGCCAACTAAATTTGAAAAAGTCTATGTGGAAACGCCTGTAGATACCGATGGGGATGGGAAGCGGGATTTGATTGCGGTCTATATCAAACGACCGCTTGTATCCCATCCTGTACCCGCTGTGTATGTGGCCAATCCCTATATGCTTCATTGTAACGAAGATTGGTATACGCTTTATGATGTCAACACCAATATCAAAGCCTATCCCACCCAGGATATCGATGAAAAGGATATTCAATATATCTATGTTCCGAAAACCTTGGAGCATCGTCCGATTCATGGTCAAGCGGATGAAAACACCATGCCGGAACCGTCACCGAATCAATACGAATGCATTTCCAATCTATATGATCATTTGATTGATCGAGGCTATGCTGCCATATTTTGTGGCGGATTGGGAACCAAAGGCAGTGATGGCATCACTCTGACAGGATCACACGAAGAAATTCTTGCTTTTAAATCGGTCATTGATTGGTTGAATGGAAATGCTCTTGCCTTTACCAATCGTGAAGATGGAATCCAGATCAAGGCACATTGGTGCAATGGAAATGTGGCTATGTCGGCGCGGTCGTATTTAGGGACCATGGCCATTGGGGTAGCCACAACGGGTGTACCTGGATTAAAGACCATCATTCCGGAAGCGGGTATTTCCAATTGGTATGAATATTATCGATACAATGGCCTGACCTTGCCAGCCATGGATTGGCAAGGCGATGATCTGGATATCTTAGCGCGCTATTGTTTTTCCCGGGCCTTGGATCCGCAAGATTATCCAACGATCCAGTCTCGTTTTGAAAAGAGTCAAAAACAATTGCAGGAACAAGAAGATCGTGAAAGTGCCAACTACAATCGATTCTGGGATGAGCGCAATTATTTAAAACACGTTGACAACATCCAGGCATCGATCTTTGTGATCCAGGGATTGAATGATTGGAATGTGAAACCCGATCAAGGCATTCGTTTGTTTGAAGCGATGCAAGCCCAAGGCAAAGAATGTATGATGCTTTTGCATCGTGGTCAACATATTTATACCTATCATTTAGAGGGTGCTCCCACTTTGCGTTTGATTGATGCTTGGTTGGATCATTATTTAAAAGGTATAGAGAATGGCATTGAAAAAGGTCCACGAATCTATGTGGAAAATAACTTGGATCAAAAACAATGGGATACCTATACGGTTTGGCCACCGGTCAAAGATCGATTCTTTGAATTCCATCATCCCGAAGCTACATTTATGGATGATCTCTCTTTAAGTGTATATGACCGGAAAGAAAAGAACACCAAAGCGTGGTTGGATCAATTGGTGACGGAAAAGAATGCCTTTTCCTATCGATTGCCGGTTCAATCCATCCAAACGACTTCGTTGTTTTCGGGCCGGGCTAAGATTCGCTTCCGTGCTAAGATCAATCAGCCAACGGCTATCTTGAGTGCGATGTTGGTGGATCATGGCAAACAATGTCGATTAACACCTGAATTGGATGGGGATGAAAATCAACATTTTATGTTCAAACAAGAAAAGAATCCATCCGATTATTTTGTGATCACAAGAGCTTGGATGAATGCCCAAAATCGAAGTTGTAATTACAAAAAGGAAGCCATTGATCCCGATACATTCTATACGTATGAGATGGAATTTGTTTCGAATGATTATCGAATCGAAGCCAATCATACATTGGAATTAATTTTATATGGTATGGACGTGGATCAAACCCAACTTCCATACACCAAAACACAGATCACGATTGAAAAGGATTCGATTCAATTGTGGTTGCCATTAAAGACTGCGGATTAGTTGTCCGCGGCCTTTTTTATGACAAGTTTGGAACGATATTCAGACATCATTAAATAATATGTAATCTTATGAATTCTAAGTTTTCATCAATGGAAATAAATGTGTCTTATATTGTTTTGATAATATTTTCGTATCGCCTGATTTAGTCAAATCTTTTCATTTGAATCAGAAATCTTGAGATAATCCTGGTCCTTTTGTTTTCAAGAATCCTATTGATGAATGCCTAAAAATGAATCATTTTATCTGCGATAGCTCTTGTAAGATATTGAATCTAAAAGATTTATTAGATGTTTACAAGTATGTTTCAATTAACAGCTGACGGATTCTTTTTGCATTAACACCATGAAGTTTTAGATTTTTAATTTCCTGATCTGTTATATTCATTTTTTCGATAAAAGTTGCCATATAGAATCAACATGTTTTCCATTTTGATTTCGTTTGTCCAAGTCTAGCCATGCTTTTGAAAGGAATAAGCTAGCTTGGTTTTAATATAGAAAGTCCGTCGATAATATCTCGTCCTTGTAGTAGTGCCTCATAATAAGAATTGTTTAGAAGGATGGCAGATAAACTTGAAACACTATCATCCAGGTGAATTGGTGTTAATGCATCGTCGTTTTTTAAGATATATTCGGTTCGAGCAAATAATTCAATCATTAAAGGAAAACCATCTTTTGAAGGTTTGTTAAAGCGGTAGAATTGTGGCTTTCCAGATGACTTTGCCCGATTTTGGTAGCCCCCATCTCGAATAAATTTCCAAAATCTTTGACCAATTCATAAGTTAAAGCCTCTACAATTAGAACGACATCTAAATCTCTTGTAGCTCTAAAATCTACATTTTGGGTTTCAAATGAAATATCACATGCAGCTCCGCCGATTAATACATACTGGTCAGTAAAATCACTAAAGTAATCTCGAAATTTTTCTATTCCTTTTACCATACATGCTCCTCTAACATTTCATCTATCGCCATACTGATTCTAGGATCTTTTTTTCATCTGCACGAATACTTAACGCGACTGTTAATGGATCAATCGCAAATTTGTTTTCGTAAGGAATACAATATCCCAATTCCTGAATGACACAGCCTGGAATATCACCTCCAAAAGACATCTTATTGGCAGATAGATCTATAATTTTTAGATTTTTTTGGTGATTGCCAAAATTGAATAAGAAACATCATCTACCATCGAATAATGTGCCAATGCTGATTGTCCGGATAGCGGCAGCTCTATTTCTGGTTTCGCTTTTAGAGCATAACTTTTCAGAACGGGATTTCGTAAAATGTCTTGTATACTTTCCCACATGGCTTTTTTATCTGTATCTGCAGTAAAATATCTCGATCGTTTTTGTATAGATAGATAAGGAATATTTAGTGCTTCTAGTTCATCAAAACAACGAGTAATTGACATCTTAGAGACATTTAGTAATTTTGCAGCTTGTGTCACTGTTACTTTTTGCCATCCTTGATATAGTGCACTCAATAGCAATTTTTGTGTCAAATACGAAATCTGTGTACAAGTTGGTAATGTTTTTCTTTGATGGGTATCTAGCAGTACGCCTAAAAAAGGAAGATATAGTTGATGTCCTTCCCATACAAAAGGAATCCCTTCATCCAACAAAGCATCTCGTGTGTAATAATTCATGTCTGTCATATATAGAACACAGGGAAGGCCTGTATACATCGCCATCGGATGCTGCTGTTTTCGTAATGTTACCAATGGTATTCTTTCTATTGGTGTTGCGATAAGCGCAATCTGTCCTTCAATATCAATCAAGTGTAGATCATAGCTTCCTTGAATGCTTAATGGTAGTTTTCTTTGATCCTTATAGGATACGATTTGCACGTTTCGATGGAGAATTTTTTCAATATATTCTTTCAACATATGCATAATTCTCTTTAAATAACTTTTTTGATTTGTAACCTATTTTAAGTTACAAATCAAAAAAGTAATTAAAGAAAACGTAAATTTAACCTGTAAGGAAACATGGATCCATATACTTTTTATACGGATGAAATGGAATTTGTTTCAAATCATTTATATCTGTCCTATCATACAAACAATTCATGAATACTTTACTTATCTGAAAAATTAACTATGTTCATCCATTAATCTAGCGAATTATATGCAAAAATATAAGTATTAAAAAATTCAATATGAGACTATTTTATTTATGAGAGGTGAGCATCTTATGAATAAAATAGCGAAGTATCTAGAAGTACCAATTGTAGATGGTGCTATGTTTACGTTGGGAGGTGTAGCTGTCAAAGCCGCGGAACCAACAACCCAGCCAGAAACAACGACTGAAACGAGCCAAACAACAGAAACAACCAATTCACAGGATAAGGAGATACAATCTGTAACTATAGATAATCGTCAGGAATTGGATGACAAAATTAAAGAAGCCCAGGATTGAGGTCTTGATGTGAATACAATCAATAATCAACAAACAGTGGATCAACAAGATCTGCATGATTATTATCAATCACAGATTGATGCATTGAATCAGACCATTGTGCAACAGAACCAATACAATGAAGAATACGCCAAGGAACAAGAAAAACAGTTTGCGACCGTCATTCAGAATCCAAGTGATAATTATAAAGATGAATGGTCGATGGATGAATTCAAAGATTTGATTGGTGGTGACTTTAATAAAGTGACAGTCATCTCGAAAAGTCCAGAGCAGACAATACAGCTATCGAAACATCTACAAGGTGGTTATAGCGGATATATCCAAAAAGGAGACTATTGGATCTATCAAAATGTATTCCTTGATAGTAAAGCGGGAAACCCAATTAGTTTGCGATTTGATGTTGTTAAAATCCAACAGAAAAGTACGGCAGGCGTGAAGGAAACGGGAGAGTATTTAGATGCGTTGCCTGAAATCGATAGAATAAAATATTCTACTATCTTTAATGAAGAGGTTGCTTTATTGTATCAAGATTGCCTATTAACCATGAAGGTAACTTTCTTAGATGCCAACAACAATCCGGTCGTGTTAGAGAAACCACTCGTCATTTTTACAGATGTGGACGATCATCAAGGTGTTAAGATATGGGATATGGATGTAAAGAATTTAAAGGGTAAAATGCTGGTTGAAAGGAATGGTATTATTGGTAACTTTGGAACGTACCACAATACAGTACCAGAAGATAGAGATTATTGGGCCAAGTATGCGTTGCCGACTACCGATCATTTTATTTATACATTCTATTCATTTGCCAGTATGACTACTGGAGTTTATCAAGGTGTTGGATCCGAAACCATTTCGTATAGAAGACCCGATAAACAATATGTCCATTGGAATGGTTCAACCATTCAATTAACAGATTTGTTTGTGCGTGTATCTAAGGAAGACAAACTAGAACCTGTAAAAGTAGAAACAACATTCAATCAACCAACCGCCATGGTTACGGATACGGATGTTGAAACACCACAGAAACAAACGACATCATCGAGTGTACAGACAGGTGTCAATGAAATATTGTTTGGTTCATGGAGTGCCATGATCTTATCTGGACTTGGATTCTTGAAATTAGAGAAAAGAATAAAAAGAAAGGGAGTTGTTACTGTTCGGAAACAACCCCTTTTTTACGTGGTGATATTTGGGAAAAGACAATCGCGAGGAACATCAATGCACAACCAGTGGCTTCTTGTGCACTGAGAGATTGTCCCAATATAAGCCATCCACCCAATGCCGAAAAGACACTTTCCAAGCACATGACCAAGGAAGAAACGGTAGGATTCAAACCTTTTTGACCAACCATCTGCAAGGTGTAGGCAATACCGGTTGAAAAAATACCGGTATACAACATTGGAATCATGGCTTGTTTTAAAGCGGGTAAGGTAACTGTTTCGGTTGTCATCAATATCGTAGAAACGATGGCACAAAATAAGAATTGGCCACCGGATAATAAAATAGGATGGCATTTGGCCACAAAGCGATTGACGGCTAGGATCTGAAAGGTAAAGCCCAAAGCGGCAAAGAGCATCAAGATATCGCCTTGATTGAACGAGCCAATGGAGCCATGGAAACAAAGAAGATATAAACCAACAACACTCATCAAAACCGAGATCCAGATTTGTCTATGGATGGGTTTGTGTAAAAACCAGGAACAAATAGGAACGAAGATCATATATAAAGCGGTAATAAAACCGGCTTTGGCCGTGGTTGTATAGGCAATGCCAAACTGTTGGAGAACAGAACCTAAGAAAAGGCCAATTCCACAAAAAATGGAACCCATGATCAAGTCTTTATGGATGCCAACTTTTCGTAGGGTATGAATCAATAAAGGGGATAAAGTCAAGACACCCAACCAACTGCGGATGGCCATAAAGGTAAAGGGGCCAACCAAATGGGAGCCAACGCTTTGAGCGACAAAGGCCATGCCCCAAATGATAGATGTTAATAATAAAATACCAATGTGTGTGATTTCTGTTTTATTCATGCTTGTAATTATATCATATCTTCTTACATATTTATTTGTTTCTTTACATTATAAGGTTATAACGATAGAATGAAGAAAAAAGGAGAAATGTATGTACGATTTACATCCAAGTAAACCATTAAATGGAAATGTCTATGATGGCTATCCAGCTATCATTGAAAAATTACAAGAAGCTTTAGCTGGTTATGATCATGCTGTATTGACACTTGATTTTTATCATGGGGTATCCAATGAAAATGTCTTGACCGAATTGATCGATGCATTAAGTCCCAATACGATTCTATTTGCGGATGCCGCTAAGAAAAGTGAAGAGGAGATCCAAGCTATCTTGGGCCGACAAATTACCGATGATCGTGTGTTTGGAATCTTGACCACAGAAGTCTTAGATTCTTTATTTGATCCAAGTAAAGTAGAGGAATTACGCTCTCATATTGGCGATGGCTTAACAATTATCTATGGTGTGGGTGCTTCTTTGATCCATCCAGGAGATGTTCATGTGTATTTTGATATCACGCGATGGGAGATTCAATTGCGTTATCGTGCTGGTATGGATAACTGGGGTGCACAGAATTATGATGACGATATTTTAAGAAAGTATAAGCGTGGGTATTTTGTGGAATGGCGTATCTTTGATCGGTATAAATTCAAAGTGTTACCAGATTGCGATTTTTATGTGGATGCCTCTACTTTGGGTCATCCAAAAATGATCGATATGGATACCTATAAAAAAGGTATGAATTTATTTTCAACATCTCCATTTCGATTGGTTCCTTATTTTGATGAAGGTGTCTGGGGAGGTACCTGGATGCAGGAACATTTTGGTTTAGAGCCAAAAGAACATAATTATGCCTGGTGTTTTGATGGCGTACCAGAAGAAAACAGCATATGTCTAAAAATCAAGGATACGTTGGTGGATATTCCCGCTATCAATTTGGTTCATGCCAAACCGAATCATTTGTTGGGAAGAAGAGTTCATGCTCGATTTGGGAAAGAATTTCCAATTCGATTTGATTTTTTGGATACCATCCATGGTGGGAACTTATCTTTACAAGTCCATCCATTGACCGAATATATCCAAGAGCATTTTGGCATGCATTATACCCAAGATGAAAGTTATTATATCTTGGATGCCCAACCCGATGCGCATGTCTATCTAGGCTTAAAGGAAGGCGTTGATTTTGATGCATTCATTGACGATTTACATACTTCCCAAGAAACAGGATGTCGGTTTCCAGATGAAAAATATATCAACAATATTCCTGTCAAAAAACATGATCATGTCTTGATTCCTGCTGGTACCATTCATTGTTCCGGAGCCGGAACGGTAGTGTTGGAAATTAGTGCCACGCCGTATATCTTTACGTTTAAATTGTATGATTGGGGTCGAGTCGGTTTGGATGGTAAGCCACGTCCTGTCAATATTGAGCGTGGAAAAGAAAACATCCAACAAGATCGAACGACATCTTGGATCATGCATAATTTGATTCATCGAGAAAAAGTGTTAGAAGAAAAAGACAACTATACCCTAGAACGTACGGGTTTGCACGAATTGGAATTTATCGATACTTTACGTTATTCATTTGATGAACGAGTAACGATCGAGATGGATGATAGTGTGAATATGTTGAATCTGGTAGAAGGAGAAGCCGTACAAGTGGTCTCACCAACCCAAGCGTTTGAACCGTATACCATTCATTATGCCGAGACTTTTATTGTACCGGCTAGTGTCCAAACGTATCAATTGGTAGCCATGAATGGACCGGTCAAAGTCATTCGTGCAAAGATTCGGAAATAAGAGGAGCAAGATGAAAACATATACGTTAGATCAACATGCGGGAGCAAAACCTTTATATGGGCAAGTAAGGGATATTTTGTATCAAAAAATTGTCGATAAAGAATATGCACCGGGAGATTTCATTCCTACCGAAAAAGAATTAGAGGAAATGTTTGGGGTCAGTCGAATGACGATTCGTTTGGCTGTGGATGCATTAGTACGAGATGGCTTGGTTGTGAAAGAACGGCCCAAAGGCACACGAGTCTTGGGACCTCGCATTGTCGAAAAACTGAATAAGGTCACCAGTTTTCATGAAGAAATGGAACGAAATAATGTGGATTATCGCGTACGAATCGCTCAAATGGATGTGATCCAAGCGGATGAAAGATTATCGAAGCATCTCCACATTTCATTAAATGAAACAATATATCGGTTACATCGTGTATGTGAAATTTCACGAACGCCCTTTCTTTCCATGACGAGTTATCTACCGCGTTCCATTGATCTTCCGCTAGAAAACGAAATCTACAAAGGATCGTTATATGCGATTTTGGAACAAAAAGGCATCCATATCCAAAAGGTAGATGAGCAGATTTCAATTGCGTATGCCGATGAGCGTTTGGCCAATGAATTAGGAATTGATCAAGAGGCTCCGGTATTGAAGCGTATTCGTCTATCCTATGATCAAAAAGGTGAAATCGTGGAATATGTCGTGGTGTATTATCGACCGGATAAGTATGTGTATTCGGTATCGTATGGAGAATAAAATATGGCAAATCAAAAAATAGATCCTGGATTTTCCATCCAAGCGGATCTTTCAAATTTGGAATTTCAATATGGAGATGGCACATTTGGACCACAAACGGAAAAAAGACGATTGGATGCGATTCGTCAAAGTTTAAGTGATCCTGATGTAGATGGTCCAGACATTGTCTATGCGGTAGAGATGTGGGCAAAGAAAAAGATCGAGAAGATCTAATAAAACGAAACTTATTGTATGGAGCCATGATTTTTGAAAAAGGAACGGTTGGCAAAGAACCCGTTCGTTCTCAAGGCCATGTGCATGCGAGTTCGCCTTCTTGTAACGATTCAACGTGTGAAGTGTATGAGATTTGGGCTGCTGCTTATATTTATATGCAACAAACAACCGCAGATGATCCCGGTAAGTGTATGGCCGTATATGGAGAACCAGGCGATATCATCATTGTACCGCCACATTGGGCTCATTGTACGATCAATGCCGATCCAAGCGAGCCCATGTTGTTTGGTGCTTGGTGTGTAAGAGACTATGGTTTTGATTATACTGGTGTGCGTGCTCATCATGGTGTGGCATATTATCCAACCATAAAACAAGATACGATTGAATTTGTAGCCAATCCGATGTATCATGCCCAACCCATTGAAATACAAAAGGCTAGAAACTATCCAGAATTTGGATTAGAAAAAGGTGTACCTATCTATACACAATATGAACAGGATCCGAATCGATTTGAATTTGTCACAAATCCAACGAAATATGAAAAACTATGGAAAGAGTATGAAAAATAAAATCATAGAACCAAGATTAACAGAAGCTTGGAAATCCATCCCCATGGGCGAAGACATCACTAAAGCACAAACACATTTTGCCAATATTCAATCGATTTATGCCAATCCCGAAGGGTTCGATTCCGATACGTTGATGTATACGGTCTATGCCACTAAAGATGGGACTTTACTTTGGGGACAAACCATTTTAGAACCTGTATTCGTCAATGGAGAATGCAACATGACACGTGGCCATTTCCATGTTCGAAAAGATCGGGATGAATATTATTGGTGCCAACAAGGTGAGGGTTTATTGGCATTGATGGATGAAAGTGGCACTTGTTGGTTGGAGAAGATGCGATCGGGATCGTTGCATCATATTTCTGGACAATGGGCACATCGTTGCATCAATACTGGGAATACGCCTTTATCAATCATTGCGTGTTGGCCAGCCGATGCTGGTCATGATTATGGACGTACCTTTCCTATTCGTGTTTACAAGGAAAATGGTCAAATCCTTCTAAAGGAGCACAAGATAATGGATGGAAGGATAGGAGATAAACATATATTATGAAAATTATTCCTATGGGTAATTTAAAAAACACCGTGCAAATTGAACGAATCTGTGCAGAAAAAAATGAATCTGTTTTTGTGACGAAAAATGGATATGGACGACTTGTAGTGATGGATATTGATTATTATGAGAAACCGATACAGAAAATGTGTGAGGTCGAAGCAATTTTAGATGGGGATACGGGAAACAAATATGGAATTTAAATGTTTTTGTATATCTTATGAAACTGCGTTTATTAGTGAGCGCAGTTTCATTCTTTTATATCTGAATAATGTTTTACAGATAGATCATGAACCAGACGTTCGGCGTCTAATATTGTCATGCTGGTTTCTTTGTTTGAAAAAAGTTTAATTCTTATAATAATTGAATGAACCTTTCCTATTTCATTCTAGAAATTTAAATTCGCTAACTGAACTAAAATGATTGTGTACGGTTTCATTTGGCGAAATTTAGGATATGATGTAGAATATATAATATACATAAAACGTGCTATAGAGATTTGGGGTGTTTAAGATGGCAGAAGAGTATAAGAATTATAATGAAGAAGTCGATGATATGGATGCCGACATCGAAGAAAAAGAGGCTTTGATTCAAGAAGCAAAAGAAGTAGAAGCCAATGAAGAATTGACCGAAAACGAAAAGATTGATCGTGCTGAAGATTTACGTCGTCGTTTCCGTCGTATTCATTTTTCACAATCCGTTTATGAAGAACAACTTCATGATCAATTTGAAACCGTTCTCGATAAAATTTATGCGAAACGAGATGAACAAATTCAGAAGAGTGTTGCTTTAAAAGAAGATTTGATTAAACGTGCCAAAGAATTGGCTGATTCCGATCAATGGAAACAAACAACGGAAAAAATGAAAACCTTGATGGATGAATGGAAAGCGGCTGGTAATGCGGGTCGTAAAGATGATGAATTGTGGGAGCAATTCCATGATGCACGTCAAAAATTCTATGATCGTAAACACGAACATTGGGAAGAAATGAATCAGTCTTTTGAACAGGTTCGTCAAGTAAAAGAGTCTTTGATTGAAAAAGCTAAAGCTTTACAGAATTCAGAAGAATGGAAGAAAACATCACATGCGTATCGTGATTTGATGGATGAATGGAAAGCCGCTGGTAGTGCCGGTCGTGAATACGAAGATGCATTATGGACTGCTTTCTGTGATGCACGACAAGTATTCTATGATCGTCGCAATGAATATTTTGATGCGTTGCATGAAAAACAAGATGAGAATTACGAAAAGAAGGAACAATTGGTTAAACAGGCACAGTTGATTGCGGAAACGGAATCGTATACGCGTGAGAATACGGAAACGATGAAGAATCTGAGTGTCGAATGGAAAGACATTGGTTCTTGTGGTCGTGAAAAGGAAAATAAGATTTGGTCGGAGTTCCGTAGTTTCATGGATAACTACTTTGAAGGTTTGCGTGCTTTCAATGAAAAGAAGCATCAAGACTGGGTAGAGCGTATGCATGATACGGTGGCGCATAAACAATCTTTGATTGATAATCAAAAGCGTCAGATCAAACAATTAAACGATGATATGAATGGTTTGTTGAGTGATAGTGAACGTGATCAAATTGAAGAAGATATCAAAGATAAAGAAAAATTCATTTCCGAATTGGAAGATGAAATTGCTGATATCGATGAAAAATTAAATGAAGAGAATTAGCAGATACCGTTGTATCTGCTTTTCTAAAGGAGACAAAAGATGATCAAAAAAACAGTGAATGTATCGGAATATGCACAAAATATTGTGGAAGCTTTACCAAAGGGTATTTTATTAACAACCAAAGATCAAAAAGTCAATACGATGGTTATTGGTTGGGGTCAATTGGGTGTGAATTGGGCATTGCCTATTTTTACTTGTTTCATTCGTGAACATCGTTTCACACGTGAACAATTGGATGCCACTGGTGAATTCACATTAAGTATTCCATTAAATGGTGCCAATCCAACCATTACGAAGATTTGTGGAGCACAGAGCGGGCGAGATATCGATAAGATTGAAGCTGCTCATCTTCATTTAGTGGATGGAGAAGAAGTGAATGTACCGGCCATAGTGGAATATCCATTGACATTGGAATGTAAAGTCGTACAGAAACAAGCCATTGATTTGGGTGCTTTGGATGAATCCCTACAAAAATGGTATCCACAAGATGTAGATAGTTATGCGACGGGTTCCAATAAAGATACGCATATTGCGTATAGTGCCGAAATTGTCCATGCATACATCATTGAATCGTAAAAGCTTTGTAAAGATTATGTAAAGTCCAAGTGATTGGACTTTTTTTATTGTAAAGTGAAGGTAAAGATGAGATAGAGGAGAAGCTCTTTATGGAAATTGTGATAAACCTTATGGGTGGATTGGCATTGTTTCTGTATGGTATGCAGATGATGTCTGGTGGTCTGGAAGCTGCGGCTGGAGACCGGATGAAATCTATTTTGGAGAAATTAACGACAAATCGTTTTGTAGGAATTTTATTGGGTTGTGTGGTCACTATGATCATTCAATCGTCATCAGCCACCACAGTCATGGTGGTTGGTTTTGTGAATGCGCAAATGATGGCGTTGCGACAAGCGGTTTGGGTCATCATGGGTGCCAATATTGGTACGACCATTACGGGTCAGTTGATTGCGTTGGATATTGGTGCCATCGCTCCATTGATTGCGTTTTTGGGTGTGGCCATGGTGCTTTTCTTAAAGGGAGAAACCAAACGTCAAATTGGTGAGATCATTGCCGGTTTAGGTATCCTATTCTTAGGAATGAATATGATGTCCAGTGCGATGGTGCCATTGCGTCATAGTGATGCGTTTATTAATATGGTTTCCAGTTTCTCCAATCCATTGATTGGTATCTTGGTTGGTGCGGGCTTTACCGCATTGATTCAATCGTCCTCGGCATCGGTTGGTGTCATGCAGGCCTTGGCTCTTTCGGGCATCGTCGATCTGCATACCGCCGTTTATGTCTTGTTTGGTCAAAACATTGGTACTTGTATTACCGCGGTCTTGGCTTCGATTGGGGCAAGCCGTGAAGCGAAACAAACAACGATCATTCATTTAAGCTTTAATATCATTGGTACGATCATCTTTACGCTCATTTGTATGAGCACGCCATTAACGGATTGGGTCATTTCTTGGACGCCAACCAATGCCCCAAAACAAATTGCGAACATGCATACGTTATTTAATGTTTGTACGACGATCATCTTGATTCCATTTGGTTATAAATTGGCGGATTTTGCCGAAAAGACCTTACCTAGTGAACCAGAAAAGAAAAAAGATGGTTTATTGTATTTACAACCATTACCAAAGTCGAATAAGTTGATTGGTGCCAATGCCATCAATGTGTATCAAGTCAGTGATGAGATCATCCATATGATGGATGTGGCGTATGAAAATGTGCAAGATGCATCCAAACAATTGATTTCTTATTCGAGTGATCGATGTGATGTGATATTGAATCGCGAAAAACAAGTCAACAAATTGAATGAATCCATTTCGGAATACATCACGACGGCTTTATCCACACCAAATATCAATGCGAATGTTTCCCAAGCATTAGGCGCTTTCTATTTGTCTTTGGTGCATTTGGAACGAATCAGTGATTATTCCGTGAATATTTCCAAACAGGCTCAGAAACAAGCCGAAAATAAATTATCAACCAAAGATTTGGATATGATCTTGCATATGTCAGAGATGACCATGCATTCCAAAGATTATATATATGATCTAGATGCCATCAAGCAAAATACGAAAAAGCTCCATTCTTTGATCCATACATGGCGAAAGGAACAAATTGAAGAGATCAAAGACAATGCGATGGATTCCGAAACAGGTATCATGATGTCGCGGGTCTTCAATGATTTTTTACGTATCAATGATCATGCCGAAGACATTGCCGAACAATTTGATTCCATTGAAGTCGATCTGCATGAAAATGAAATTGAACAAGAACCAGTACCAGCTCAATAAGTTGGTACTTTTTATGCTATAATGAATCGGTATGAGAGAAAATAAGTTAGGGACTTGGCCCATTCCCAAGTTATTAGTCAATATGTCGGTGCCAATGATGATTTCTTTTTTTATCCAGGCCCTCTACAACATTGTAGATTCAATGTTTGTAGCCCAAATTTCCGAGAATGCCTTGACGGCGGTTTCTTTAGCGTTTCCGATGCAACAAGTTGCCAATGCGATTGCGGTTGGCATTGGTGTAGGTATGAGTGCGCTGGTGCCCCATTATATTGGTCTAAAAAAAGAAAAGCGGGCCAATCAAGTGGCCCATACAGGAATTTTTTTGAACTTGTGTTTTGCGGGGTTGTTCATTGTTTTAGGCGCTTTATTTGCCCAAAAGATTTATTTGGTCCAAACCAATGTACCGGAAATCGTGCAGGGGGGCACCATTTATTTACGCATTGTCTGGTGTGTAGGAATTGGTGTTTTCTTTTGCCAATATTTTGAAAAGATGTTGGTATGTACGGGAAATCCTTTATTAGCAATGATTTCTCAAGCTTCGGGTGCCCTCTTTAATATTGTATTTGATCCCTTATTGATTTTTGGGATTGGTCCTTTTCCACAATGGGGGATTGCTGGAGCCGCTATAGCGACGGTTGGCGGCCAATTGTTTTCCACTTGTATTGGTTTTTTCATGAATCATCATAAGAATCATTGGATTCATTTTCAATGGTCTTTGATTCGATTTCAACCGGATGTTGCTAAGGAAATCTTTCGTGTAGGTATACCTAGTATGGTCACAATTGGCTTGAATTCCGCAACGTCCTTTTGTGTCAATATGATCATTTTAGGCTATAGCACCACAGCAACGGCTGTTTATGGCATTTGGTTAAAGCTACAGAATTTTTGTTGTATGCCTTTATTTGGCTTAAACAATGGAATGATCCCTATCTTATCGTATAACTTGGCCCAGGATAAAAAAGATCGGGTAAAACAAACGAGTCAATTGGCATTTCGTTTCGCGCTTGTCTTGATGGTATGTGTGATGATCATCTTGGAAGCTTTTCCACAACCATTCTTACAAATGTACAATGCTTCCGATCACATGTTAGATATTGGTATTGTTGCTTTGCGTATTTGTGTGGCTTCTTTACCCTTTGCTTCCATCAGCTTGATTCGTTCGACGGCTATGCAAGCTCTGGAACATGCTCGCTATACCTTGATCGTTAATATACTTCGTCAATTTTTGATCATTGTGCCGGCTTTTTATCTGTTGTCGACCTTGTTTCATCAATTGCAGTATATTTGGTGGGCTGTACCAATCACTGAAGTCATTTGTGCGTATATTTCCATTTATTATTATCGTAAAATGGAAAAGAATCTCCAGCTTTAGATCAAGAACCAGACTAAAAGACAACAAGCCAGGGCCACTTGAAATAAGGAAGCGCCCAGCCAGGATAAGACAATGCCAACGATCAAAGCTACACTTCCTGCCATAGGATTATTGGTGGCATGAAGGATCGTTGGAAAGGTCATGACACTTAAGGTTACATAGGGCACGTAATACAAAAACGATTGGATGAATGTATTTTGTATGGGTTTGCGAATCAGGGTCAATGGTAGGGCGCGAATGATAAAGCTTGTCAATGCGGCCAAGGCAATATAAATAGGAATGCTCATGAGGTCTCCTTTCGAGGAAATAAGCAAGCAGCCAACGTGGAAATCAATAGAGTCAAAATAATGGTTTTGGTGCTATCAGAAGGCAGGAATTGATCCCAAAGCCAACTAGCGATAAAGGAAACAATGACCACATATCTGACGATGTGGTCTTTTTTTGTGGCCGGAATGATCACGGCAAGAAACATGCCATAAAGAGCAACACCTAAAGCCGTTACGATATGGCTAGGTAGGATATTGCCGGCAATAACACCAAACATGGTACCAAAAGCCCAGCCAGGTAGGGCAACGCTATAGGCTCCATACATATAATAAGGTCCATAGGTATGGATCTTGGCAATGCCAATGCCAAAGAGTTCATCGGTAACGTCATACGCAATGAGCAAGCGATGGAATAAGGATGTATTGGCATCCAGTCGTTGGGCTAAAGAAGCACTCATTAAAAAATAACGGGCATTGGTGATCAAAGTGGCGATGACCATTTCCAAATAGGTGGCATGGGCAGCAATAACAGTAAAGGCTACGTATTCGCCGGCGGAGGCATTACAGAAAAAACTAATGAAAAAACCTTGTAGTGAGTTTAATCCTGCGTTCTTAGCAGCAATGCCCAAAGAGAAGCCCACGGCAAAATATCCCAACATGATGGGGATGGCATCAACCAGTCCGGTTTGAAAGGCAGTTCTTTTATTCATATCTTTAAGTATAGAACATAAACGGAAATCCGTAAAATGATAACGTTTTCTTAAGAATTTACATGGATTTATTTAAGTCACAGTTGAAAAATAATTAATAAAACTATAATATATAGAAGCATGCAATATCATGCAGAATTAAATGAATTGAGAGAGATAGAAAGATTGGATCATGGAAGAGAAGTCAAGAGGATATCGTTTTAAACATACAAGATGGATGTTAGTATTCTATGATTGTGTCGTATTAGCATTCGTTATTTTTATATTGTTGATTTTGTATCATGGCAACATGAAACTAGAGTTCAGTGATATACTTGCCCAAGTATGTCTTTTTGTTGTGTCGATTTTTCCCATTCGTTTAGTTGGTAAAGTCTATCGTCAAGTATGGCGTTTTGGTGGGATTGAAAGTTACATTCGTTTGTTGATCACGGATACATTGGCTTTTTTATTGTGCCTGTGTCTTGAATTTATCTTGCCAGTTCAACGGCTTGCCTTTGCACATTTATTATCGATTTTTAGTTGCAACCTATTGATTTGTATTGCGATGCGTATGATGTATCGATATTCCTATAAGTTTAGTAATCAGGATACCGCGTTGGGTAAATTTTTATCGTTGTTGCTGCATGTGTTTTCGAATATTGAAACCACGGATGAAAAAGAAAACAAGAAGATCAAGGTTGCCATCGTGGGTGCAGGCAATGCCGGTGTGAATTTAGCGAATGATTTAATGAATAATGAAGAATCTTCGTATGTGCCTCGTTGTTTTATTGATGTGAATCAAGATAAGGTGGGTCGTGAAATCAATGGTATTCCAGTGTGGAGCGAAGATGAAACGACTTTAAAACAATTGGATATCTATGAAGTGCAAGAAATCTTTTTTGCGATTCCTTCGATGCCACAAAAACGTAAAAAAGAATTGTATAACTATTATAAAAATGCGGGATATAAATTAAAGGTTTATGATTATCCTGTTGCGTATTCGCCTGGAAACAAACGGCAATTGCGTGAATTTGATATTGAAGAGTTGTTGTTTCGAAAACCCATCGTGGTCATGGATGAAAAAACCTATGTTTATTATAAAGATAAAGTCGTATTGATCACGGGTGGCGGTGGATCGATTGGTTCGGAATTGTGTCGTCAATTAGCGAAGATGGAACCAAAACAAATCATCATTTTCGATATCTATGAAAATGGAGCGTATGAGGTCCAACAGGAATTGAAGTTTGTGTATAAAAATCAATTGGATCTTCGTATCGAGATTGGTTCGATCACGCATAAAAAAACACTAAAAAAAGTGTTTGAAAAATATCATCCGCAAATTGTGATCAATGCAGCTGCTCATAAACATGTGCCATTGATGGAAAGCAATTGTGTGGAAGCTATTTATAATAATGTCTTTGGTACAAAGAACTTGATCGAAGTGTGTGAAGAATATCATGTTGAACGTTTCATGATGGTCTCTACCGATAAGGCAGTCAATCCAACCAATGTGATGGGTGCGACCAAACGTATGTGTGAAATGATGATACAAAGTGCGAGTACTTGGGGAACGGTCAAATACAGTGCTACCCGCTTTGGGAATGTACTTGGCAGTGCCGGTTCAGTCATTCCTTTGTTTAAACGACAAATTGCCAATGGTGGTCCGGTAACGGTCACCGATAAACGTATCATTCGTTATTTTATGACCATTCCTGAAGCGAGTCAGCTTGTCTTACAAAGTGGTGCCCTAGCCAAGAATGGGGAATTATTTGTATTGGATATGGGCAAACCGGTGAAGATCTGGGATCTAGCCGAAAGTATGATTCGCTTATCTGGTGTTCAAAATGTGCAAATCATTGAGACTGGATTGCGACCAGGGGAAAAATTGTATGAAGAACTTCTGGTAAAAACCGAAGAATTAGATCGAACAGAAAACAGTTTGATCTTTATCGAAAGGGATAAACCACTTTCAAAAGATCAAATCAATGACAAGTTAGAAATCCTACAACAAGCCATTGAAAATGAAGATGATGACAAGGCAAGAGAAGCACTCAGAAGTGTAGTACCTACCTTTAAAAGACCGGATGAAGTGAATATAGAGATGGCATAATTATCGTAAACAAAATAAAGGAGGAAGTAGCACATGGATAAAAGAAAGAAAAAAAAGATTATTGGTATTACAACAGTAGCTATGGGTGCTACTTTTGTTGGTCTGACGTATTTTGCGAAAAAGCAGAAACCAAACTCTATATTTGAAAATGATCCGAATCAAAAAAATCCTCTCGAAGGAAAACGAGTTATTTTTGTGGAAGATGAAAAGGATAAAGAAAATGCGGATGGAATAAAAGGTCACTTAGTTGAAATTGGTGATTCTTTATACCGCCCTTTTTTTATGAAAAATATATCAAACGTGGAATGGATGTCCTTCTTTCCTTTGGTGGTTTGGTTGTATTGAGCCCGATTATGGGAACGATTGCACTAGCTATCAAATTGGAAGATCCAGGTCCCGTATTATTTACCCAAAAACGATTGGGACAGAATAAGCAATATTTTAAGTTGCATAAATTCCGTTCCATGAAAATGTCTACACCACATGATGTACCAACCCATATGTTGGATAATCCAGATCAATATATCACAAAAATTAGAAAATTCATTCGTGCCCATTCCTTAGATGAATTACCACAAATCTGGGATATATTTATTGGAGATAGCGGTATAATAGGGACAACCAAGAAAAACCTTGATTTTACAAGGGTTTCGCTGGCTTAGTCGAATCTGGTTATGATGATTTTTCTGCATGGTTGTGTCGGGTGAGTAGCGGAAATATGAAAATTGAATGGTTTCTTGGATGCTTATTTTGACCCACACTATAAGCCGAAAAATTATGATAAGGAGGTTTGAACTAGCCTGCGAATGATCTTTAAATAGAACATTCACAGGCTAGTTGTCGTGTTAGAGAAACGTCCTATTTAAATAAGAAGAAAAATATTTTTAACTTATGAGGAGGGTGTTGAGAATGGGAAAGAAATTACTGATTGTTGCCTCTAAAAGATATGGAGATTATGTAAAGGAAATAGCAGAGTCAATGGGCTGCTTTGAGGCAATCTCCTTTGTAGATAACGACAGAGAAGGTGCTATTGGAAAACTGGAAGAAGTAGAAACTCTTTATCCAGAATATAGATATGCAATAGCAGCATGTGATGATGGAGCAGAAAGACTTGAATGGAACAAGAAATTAGAAGCACTTTATTTCCAGTTTTAGCCCATATGGATTCTACAATTTCTCCATCAGCTAACTTAATGCTTGGTTGCATTGTTGAGCCGAGAGTAGTTGTTGGTTGTGGAAGCACTATCGGTCAGGCAACGGTTGTAGGTGCCAATACAGTAGTGGAGTCATATAGCTTTATTGGAGATGGCTGACATTAAGATCTGGAACAATTGTGAAATCAACGAGCGCACTTGAAATTGGCACTGAAACAGAGCAGGGAATTGTTTTGTTTACACCACTTACAAGCAAACAGTGAAAAAATAAAAAGTGAAAGGAAGAAACCGTCCCGGTTTTTGTGGGGGAACACAATGAATAGTCAATGCTACACGATTTGGAAATGTATTGGGCAGTGCAGGATCAGTTATTCCGTTGTTTAAACGTCAGATTGCTAACGGTGGTCCTGTCACAGTTACCGACAAGAGAATCATCAGGTATTTCATGACAATTTCGGAAGCATCACAGCTTGTTCTTCAGAGTGGAGCGATTGCAAGCAACGGAGAATTATTTGTTCTAGATATGGGACCGCCAGTTAAGATTATGGATCTGGCGGAAAATATGATCCGTTTATCTGGTGTCCAGGGAATTGAAATTATTGAAACGGGATTAAGACCAGGAGAAAAACTGTATGAGGAGTTATTGGTTAAAACAGAGGAACTGGATAAAACCGATAATAGCATGATTTTTATTGAAAGAGATACAGCTTTAAATAAAGAAGAGATTTATAAAAAATCAAAGTTCTTAGAGATGCCTGTGATACAGGTGATGATTTGATTGCAAAAGAAGCTCTCCGAAGTGTTGTACCAACATTTAAGACACCAGAAGAGGTAAACAAAGAGATTGCATAAAGAATAACCACAACATGGAGCGATATAAAAGAGGTAATTACATATGTTTAAAGAGAACAATAATTTTGAAAAATTTGAATCAAAAGTTTGGTTGAGCAGTCCGACTATGCATGGTCCGGAAATTGAATATGTGAAAGAAGCGTATGAAACAAACTGGATGTCCACAGTTGGTAAGAATATCAATGAAGTAGAAAGAATGGCATGTGAATATATCGGTTGCAAATACGCAGTTGCATTATCAGCAGGAACAGCGTCCTTACATTTGGCAATGAAACTGGCAGGTATTGAAGCATATGGTATGCCAAAGGTTGGGCATGGTGCATTAGAGGGAAAGAAAGTATTTTGCTCTGATATGACATTTGATGCAACTGTAAATCCGGTAGTTTATGAAGGCGGAGAGCCGGTGTTTATTGATACAGAGTATGACACCTGGAATATGGACCCGGTTGCATTAGAAAAGGCATTTGAAATTTATCCGGATACAAAGGTTGTGGTTGTTGCACATCTTTATGGAACTCCGGGTAAAGTTGATGAGTTAAATACAATTATTAAAAAGCATGGTGCCATTTTAGTAGAAGATGCAGCAGAATCTATGGGAGCTACATATAAAGGCGTGCAGACTGGTACATTTGGAAAATATAACACAATTTCTTTTAATGGAAATAAGATTATTACTGGTAGTGCTGGTGGATGCTTCCTGACAGATGATGAAGAAGCTGCAAATAAGGTTCGTAAGTGGTCAACTCAGGCGAGAGAAAATGCTGCATGGTATCAGCATGAAGAACTGGGATACAACTATCGGATGAGTAATGTGGTTGCTGGTGTTGTTCGTGGACAGTTTCCTTATCTGAAAGAGCATATTGAGCAGAAGAAAGCAATTTATGAGAGATATAAAGAGGGCTTAAAAGGACTGCCAGTATCTATGAACCCAATGGATCTGGAAAATTCTGAACCAAATTACTGGTTGTCTTGTCTGATTATTGATAAGGAAGCAATGTGCAAACAGGTTCGTGGTGAGCAGGATGTGTGCTATGTAAAAGAAACAGGAAAGTCTTGTCCAACAGAAATTCTGGAAGCGATTGCATCTATTAATGCTGAGGGGCGTCCAATTTGGAAACCAATGCATATGCAGCCGATTTATCGTTTGAATCCATTTGTTGTCAGAGATGGAAACGGACGTGCCAGATCAAATGCGTATATTGCAGGCGGAGTAGCTGATGTAGGTATGGATATTTTTACAAGAGGATTATGTCTGCCAAGTGACAATAAAATGACCGTAGAGCAGCAGGAGAGAATAATAAAAGTGATAAGAGCTTGCTTTATGTAAAAAATGAGGGATGAAAACTATGGAAAAGAAACACCAACCATATGGAATATATGAAAAATATGTCAAAAGAATTTTAGATATTATATGTTCATTGATTGTAATTATTCTTTTTGGATGGCTATTTATTATAGTTGCATTTTTAGTGAGATTCAAATTGGGGAGTCCAATTATTTTTAAGCAACCTAGACCAGGAAAAAATGGTGAAATTTTTAATTTGTACAAATTCCGTACTATGACAGATGATAGAGATGAAAAAGGTGAATTGCTGCCGGATGCTCAACGTTTAACTTCCTTTGGAAGATGGCTAAGAAGTACGAGTTTAGATGAATTGCCAGAAGTTTTTTGTATACTGATTGGCACTATGAGCCTAATTGGACCAAGACCTTTGGCGGTAAAGTATCTACCTTATTACAATGAATATGAAATGCATCGTCATGATGTAAGACCGGGATTAACTGGATTGGCTCAAGTTAATGGAAGAAATTTCGTCAATTGGGATGAAAGATTTGCGTATGATGTTAAATATGTAAATAAAATAACCTTTTGGAATGATTTGAAAATTATATTTTTAACTATAAAAGCGGTCGTAAAAAGAACTGGAATTGAAGCCTGCGGTAGCTTTACATTACAGGATTTTGATGAATATAGACAGAATCAGATAAAGCATGGAGAACAATAGAATGGAAATATTATATAGAGAAATAAAAGAAGATGATATTTTAACTCAAAAAAAAGAAATACTTGAATTATTTAAGTTACTTTTTGACGAAGATAAAAAAAGAGAAAAAATATCTGAAATGTATTATGAAAATATGTCTAAATTTTGCAAAGATGGAAGTGCGATATTATTAGGTGCTTTTTGCAAAAATGTATTAGTGGGTTTTCATTGGGCTTATGAAATAAATTGGGGGGGGCAGAAACGTATACACAGTTATTTCATAGCTGTCAATGAATCTTATCAGAATATGTCTGTTGGAACTAAACTCCAAAAAATGCTGGAAAAAATTGCTATATCAAGAGAGATATATATTATAGATACCAATTGTGAAAAAGAAAATAAACAATCATATAGATACCACTTAAAACAAGGTTTTGAGGTGGAAAGTTATCGAATGATAAAGAAATTGGAAGATAGAGGTGCAGAAATGATAATACAGGGTGAAAAAGTAATTCTTAGGGCATTAGAAAAAAATGATGCAGATTTATTACTTGATATTATAAATGATCCCGATACTGAAAATATGTTGGGTGGCAGTTCTTATCCTGTTTCATATGATATGCAATGCGAATGGATAGAAAATCAAAAAAATGATGATACAGTGTTTAGAACAATTATTGCATTAAACGATGAAAAGAAAACAGGAATAGGAACAATAATATTAAGTAATATTGATATGAAAAATGGAACTGCTGAAGTTCATGTTAAATTAGCGGTAGCAAATAGCAGAGGCAAAGGATATGGTACTGATGCAGTGAATACTATTGTTAAGTATGCTTTTAATGAAATGCGCTTGAACTGTATATATGCAGAAATTTTAGAATATAATCAACCATCAATAAGATTGTTTGAAAAATGTGGATTTAAAAAAGAAGGAACATTATATTCGAGAATATATAAAGGGGGAAAGTATATCAATTTGATGTCTTTTTCTAAAGTAAAGGGGATTTGAAATAGTGTTAGAAATTGGTAGTGAATTTTGGGAAGTTGATAATTCGACTAAAAAAAATCACTTGTTTCCAAGTGATACAAAATGGTTCCTTTCGGGGCAAAATGCACTTAATTTTATTATTGATGATATTAAAAGTAAGCATGATGTATCTTCTGTTGCGTTACCATCGTGGTGTTGTGATAGCATGATTATCCCTTTCATTATAAATGATTTTGACATATCTTTTTATGACATAGAATTGAAAAATGGAAATTTGGTTCAAAAAATAGACAAAGAATGTGATGTTATTCTGGCTATGGATTATTTTGGCTATGAATCAAGTTATAATTTATCGAATTATAATGGCATTGTTATAAGAGATTTGACACATTCTATTTTTATAAAAGAATATAAAGATGCAACATATTATTTTGGAAGTCTAAGAAAATGGACGGGTGTATATACGGGTGGATATGCTTGGAGTAATGAAAAATGGACAGATGAAATACCTGTCAGAGATGTTGACCGGAAGTATGTAAGTTTGAGATGTCAAGCCATGAAGCAAAAGCATGATTATATTGAAGGACTGACAAAATCAAAAGGGTATTTAGAAATATATGAAGAAGCTGAAGATGTATTAGATGAATGCAATTTAAAAGGTGTATATAATGCGGAAAGGGCAGATATATTAGCAGCTCAAACATTAGATATTGATAAAATCAAAAAAAAGCGAAGGGAAAATGCGAAAGAACTATTGAAATCAATATCAGATATTGCGCTTTTTCCTGAAATTTCTGATAATGATTGTCCTTTGTTTGTTCCAATCATTATTGAATGTCGGGATGAACTGAAAAAAATGCTCATTGGTAAAGGAGTCTATTGTCCAGTGCATTGGCCAATATCAAAACATCATATATTGACGAATAGGACAAGAGAAATTTATGAAAAAGAATTAAGCATTGTGTGCGATCAGAGATATTCAACTGAAGATATGAAAAAAATAAGCTGTTTAATTAAAGAATATATGGAAAAGTAGTTGAGGTTAAAAATGAAGAAAGATATTTATTACAATGTATATTACGGAAAACTGTATGAAAATATTGAACATGGGAAACTTGAAACATTTGAAGTCAATTCTGAGTATGGAAAAATTGAACATATTTTTATTAAAAGAGAAATTGAAATGAATACTGAAGGAAAATATTATGATATTGTAACTCCATATGGATATGGCGGTCCTATTATCACAGAATGTAACGATAGAGAAAAATTATTGGCACAGTTTGAAAAGAACTTTACGGAATATTGTACTGAAAATAATATTGTGTCTGAATTTATTCGTTTTCATCCAATTTTTGAAAATGCGTTAGATTTTAAAGGAATCTATGATGTTGTATATTCAAGACATACTGTAGGTACTAATTTGAAGGATTATGATGATCCTGTTCAGGCTGAATTTTCAAAATCTTTAAGACGAGAGATTAGAAAAGCAGAAAAAAATGGTGTGACTGTAAGAACAATTTTAGAGCCAAAGGATTTGTCGGTCTTTAAAAAATTATATGAAGAAACGATGGATAGAAATGAAGCCGATGCATATTATTATTTCCCAGATAGTTATTACGAATATATAATTAAGTATTTAGGAAAATCAGTGCTTGAAATTCAATTGATTTATGAAAATGAAATTATTGCAAGTGAAATGTATTTTATAGAAGGTGATCTGATGCATGCACATTTACTGGGAAGCTCTCAGAAGATGTTAGATTTAGACGCAGGAGCCTTGCTTGAGGCAACAGCTGCACGCTGGGGACATGAGCATGGATACAGATACATACATCATGGTGGTGGAAGAACAAGTGCAGAAGATGATTCTTTATATACTTACAAAAAGAAATACGGGAAAAATACTGAATTTGATTTTTATGTTGGAAAGAAAATATGGGATAGAGAAAAGTACGATGAATTAGTTGCAAAGAGAGAAGGAGAGTTGAATCACAAAATAGATAGTGATTATTTTCCAAAATACAGAGCTTAAATAAAAATATCGGAGAAAAATTATGAATATTTTATTTATATCAATGTCCTTGGAATTAGGATGTAAAGATTTATATTGTGATTTAATAGATAGCCTTTTAAAAAGAAATCACAAAATAACGGTAGTACGAAGTTTACCCAATATTACAAATACAACTTTTCAACAACAAGAATCAGGACTTAGTGTATTAGATGTAAAAACAGGAGATCCGTTCAGTCAGAATTTATTTAAAAAAGGTTTAAATCAGATAATGATTGGAACTTATTTAAAGCGGGCGATAAAAGAATATTTATTAAAAGAAAATTTTGACTTAATATTGTATGCAACACCACCTGTTACCTTAGCAGGAGTAGTTAAATTTTGCAAAGAAAAATATCATGCAAAAACCTTTTTGATGTTAAAAGATATTTTCCCGCAAAATGCCGTAGATTTAGGAATGATGAGCAAAACCGGTATAATATATAAATATTTTAGAAATCAAGAAAAGAAATACTATAAATATTCTGATTATATTGGTTGTATGTCTCAGGCGAATTTGGAATATGTATTAAAGCATAATCCGGAGGTCAAAAAAGAAAAAATACATATTTTTCCGAACTCCATTGAAATTGATTTTACAGGGAAAACGATATTTAACGAAGATAAAACAGTTTTTATGTTTGGAGGTAATCTCGGAAAGCCACAAAATATCTCTTTTTTGATTGATCTTTCTCGCAGGTTGAAAGGTTACTCTAAGGCAGAATTTATCATAGTTGGTGGAGGAACAGAACAGGGAAAAATAATAGAATATGTAACAAATGAAAAACCTGCAAATTTAAAGTTTAATAGGCGTCTTCCACAGGAGGAATATGAAAAGTTATTACAGACAGCAGATGTTGGATTAATTAGCTTAGATCCACGATTTACCATTCCAAATGTTCCTTCAAGAATGCAGAGCTATATGAAATTGAAAAAGCCTATTTTGGCAATTACAGATATAGCAACAGATATTAAAGGTATGATACTTGATAATGATTGTGGTTGGTGGTGTGATGCAAGAAATTTGAGTGATGCAGAAAAAATCATAAAGACAATCTGTGAAAATAAAGAAAATCAGAAGAAAAAAGGTTTAAATGGATTTGAATTTTTAAAAAGAGAATTTGATGTGGAATTGAATGCTGATAAAATAGAAGATTTTTATTGTAATAGAAATGAGCGAAAAAACTAACAAGTAAACTAAGAAAAAATTACTAGCAGATGTTATATCTGTTATTGGTCTTTTGATTTTGATATAAGGATTATATGTTTATGGAGAACTTATGGTAGATTTAAAACGAATAATTGCTAAAGGAATTAGAATTATTTTTAATCCAGTAGCTTTAACAAATTGTCAAGTAGATAGCAAAGCAAAGATATGCTCAGGAACACAAATGAATAATTCTAGCATAAAGAAGTATTCCTATTGCGGACATAATTGTTTTATTTTAGATTGTGAAATTGATGCATTTGTTTCTATTGCGGATAATTGCAGATTGGGTGGGGCAACTCATCCAATTGAGAGAGTATCTTCTTCACCAGTATTCCATGAGGGAAAAAATATTTTAAAAAAGAATTTCACAAACTTTGATATGGTTGAGGGAAAAGAGATAAAAATTCATTCAGATGTATGGATTGGTGCAGGAGTAATAATTTTGTCAGGAGTTACAATTGGAGTTGGATCAGTAATTGGTGCAGGAAGTGTCGTGACACATGATGTTCCACCATATGAGATTTGGGCTGGAAATCCAGCAAAAAAAATAAGGGACAGATTCCAACAAAACATAAAGATTAAATTATTAGAGACAAAGTGGTGGGAGTGGGATGATGAGAAAATAACAAAATATTCATACTTGTTTGACAGGCCCTTAGATTTTGTGGAGATGGTTGAGGAGAATCGGAATGAAAATACTAATGATAACATCTGTTTATAAAGATAAATCACTTGGAAATATTGATACATCTACTAATATTGTAAATTCATTTGTGAAAGAATGGATTAAACAAGGACACGAGGTATTAGTTATACATAACTCGCATTGCTATCCCAAAATAATTCACAAAATTCCCCGTAAAATTAAAAAAATTCTGGCTGGAAAAATGGGATTTGAGATTGCTGATTATGTAGCAGTTCAAGAAAAAAAATATTTTGATAATGGGGCAAAGATTTATAGATTGCCAATAAAAAAATATATTCCACATACGCAACCGAGAGAAAGTGCAATAAAAAAACAAGTTAATAAGATTGTTTCTGTATTGAAAAAAGAAAAATTTGTGCCAGATGTGATAACGGGGCATTGGGCAAGTCCGCAGATGGAAATTATTTCAGAACTAAAATTAACATATCATTGTAGAACTGCAGTTGTTCTACATGGTACGGGATATGTTGAATCATCCAAGTTCGATTCAAAGAAGTATTTGGAAAATATTGATGTATTAGGAGCAAGATCGCTATCCCAAGCTAGGCAGATTAAAGAAATGCTCCAATTAGATAAACTGCCGTTTGTGTGTAACTCTGGTGTACCAGATGAGTATTTGAAAAATTATAGGCTCAATACAGAAAAATATAGAAATATTGAAACATGGAAAATTACTTATGCTGGAAGACTTGTATCTTATAAAAATGTTGATGCAACTATAAAAGCATTATCAGAAATTAAGAGTGTAAATTGGGAGTTTAACATTGTAGGAGAAGGTGCTTCTCGTGCAGAACTGGAAGAGTTAGCGCAACAACTTAATTGTACAGATAAAATTCATTTTTGGGGACGTGTTTCTAGAGAGAAAGTTATGCAAATACTTGAAGATACACATATTTTTGTGATGATTAGTACAAATGAAGTATTTGGTTTGGTATACTTGGAAGCTATGGCTGCTAGTTGTTTGACCATTGCATCTAAGGATGGTGGAGTAGATGGTATTATTATAAATAAAGATAACGGATTTCTTTGCCATGAGGCAGATAATAAGGAATTAAGACAAATTTTGGAAGATATTATAAAATATGATAATAATAAATTAACACAAATTGTGAAACAAGGATATAAAACTGTTGAAGAGTATTCTGATTACAAGGTTGCAGAAAAATACTTGAGGGAAATATTTGAAAATTGAACTGGAGGAAGTAAAGAAAATGACAATTGAACAATTTGAGATTGTGAATAAGAAAAAAAATAGAGGATTTATATTCTTAGTTGCACTTGCATGTTTTTTTTCAAATATTTCCCAGCTCCCTTTTTTTGTTTCAATAGGTATGACTCAAAAATTGAATATGCCAATGTGGATTATATTACTATTGTACATTTTTCTTAAAAAAAAGATTAGAGTGTTCTATAGTACATTTAAGATATTTTTTGCCATATGTAGTGTATTCGTATTAATATTATTGTCATCTATTGTGACGAATAATTCATATTTCAATTCATCGGTATTACAAAGCTTAATTTTGTCGTTTTTTATTTATTGCCTAGGAACTTTTGTAGGAGACCAGTTTTCAGATAAAGATCTAAAAATCGTTTCTATGTCATATGTAATATCGGCAGCAACGGTAGCACTTTCGATATATGTAGAATATTTTTCTGTTGGATTTGATATTACGTCACGTCAATATGCGTATGCATCAAAAAATTCAATATCGCAAATTATATTTACTGCTATTGTTATACTTATGTTTATCCATTTTGATAAATTTAGGATTTTCAATTTGCTAAAAATAGTAGTCATAATTTTTGAAGTAATTTTGCTGATGTTTTTAAAATCAAGAGCTACGATTGTTGGATTTACAATATGCTTGATTTACATTATTTTAGGAAAACAATTTAATCGTAAAATAAAATATTTATTAACGGTAGTGGTGCTAATTGGCACATTAGTTTTACTTATGAATGAAAATTTATTTGATATGTTTGTGGGGAATATAATGTTTGCAGGAAGAAACGCTTCAAGTTTGGATTCACTAACATCTGGAAGAGTTTCTATTGTATCAGAATTTCCAGCTTTAATAGAAGGACATTGGTTGACTGGAATAGGTTCCTTGTATTTTGAATGTTTCCCTTTATCATGTATATTACAATTTGGCATTATTACAGGAAGCATTATAATTGGAATAGCATATTTACCGATTATAAAAAGTTTAAAATTTGACAGAACAAACGTTTATTCTTCGATACTTGTCATTGTATGTATAGGTTATGGAATAAATAGCATATTTGAGGGATTAGCTCCTATAGGACCAGGTGTTAAATGCTATTATATGTGGTTAATGTATGGCATATTGTTTGCGCGTGGTATAGAAAAATATGTTTAATAAAAGGAAGCTCAAATGAGTAAACTTAAGAAAAATTTAGGATATCAGACAATATATCAAATATTAAATACATGTATTCCGCTAATTACATCACCGTATTTAGCGCGAGTATTAGGAGCTGAAAAACAAGGCGTTTTTTCGTATACACAATCCATTGTTAATTATTTTACATTGTTTGCAATGCTTGGCGTAGTTAATTATGGAACGAGAACCATTGCAGATTGTGGGAAAGATAGAGGAAAAAGAAGTAGGACGTTTTGGAATATTTATATACTTCAATTATGTTGTACAGTAATTTCAATAAGCGTGTATGCGTTTTATTTGACCCAGATATGTTCTCAAAATACATACATAGCTTTTTTACAAATTTTTTACTTATTAGGATCATTGGTCGATATTAACTGGCTATTTTTTGGAGTAGAGAAATTTAAGATAACTGTGTCAAGAAATATGGTTATTCGAATTTGCTCTGTAATATTAATTTTAATGTTGGTTAGAAAGCCGAGTGATCTTTGGATATACACAGTAATTATGTCTGGTAGTACGTTCCTTAGTAATGCAATACTTTGGTTTTTTGCATCAAAAGAGATAGACTTAAAAGCTATTAAAGAGATTTCATGGTTTGAAATTGTTAGCCACATAAAACCTAATTTAGTTTTGTTTGTTCCATTGATGGCAATGTCAGTTTATCACATTATGGATAAAACGATGTTGGGCTTATTAAGTACTTATAAACAAGTAGGTTATTACTATAACGCTGATAAAATTATTAACATTCCAATAGGCATATTAACGGGTGTTGGGACTGTTATGTTACCGAGGATGACTTCTTTAAATAAAGAAGGAAAATTAGAGGAAGCAAGAAAACTTTTTTTACTTTCTATTGAATTAATCATTGTAGTTGCTGTAGCAATGGCATGTGGAATTTCTGCAATTTCAAAAGAGTTTACACCGTTCTTTTTTGGGAAGGGTTATGATGAATGTATCAGATTAATTATTGATCTATCCCCGGTTCTTGTAATAAAAGGTCTTTCAGAAATTGCTCGAATGCAATATTTAATACCAAATCATAAAGAAAAAATATTTATAGAGTCTGTATTTTGCGGTGCAGGTGTTAATTTTGTGGTGAATTGGTTTTTAATATCAAGGTTAGGAGCATTAGGAGCAGTTATTGGTACATTAGTGGCAGAATTGGTGAGTTGTGTTTGGCAATATATAAAAATGAATAAATATATTTCATGTTTAACTACAATTTTTAAGTCCATGATATATGTGGTGTTCGGAGTTATTATGTTTACAATTGTAAGAGTAGTGGCTCTATGCTTTAATGGAGGAATTGTTGCTCTTTTCTTTGAAGTTTTGACAGGAATAATTACATATGCAGTAATTTGTTTAATTTATTGGAAAGTAACAAAAAATAAAATTGTGGGTTTGGTTATTAAGAAAAAATAAAATATAAAATAAAAGGAGAAAAAAATGAGTTTATTTAAAGGAAAAACATTAATGATAACTGGTGGAACTGGTTCATTTGGAAATGCAGTTTTAAATCGTTTCCTTAAAACAGATATTGGAGAAATCCGTATCTTTTCGCGAGATGAAAAGAAGCAGGATGATATGCGACATGATTTTCAAGCGAGAATGCCGGAAGTAGCCGATAAAATCAAATTTTATATTGGAGATGTCCGTGATTTACAGTCTGTAAGAGCTGCAATGCCAGGTGTAGATTATATCTTTCATGCAGCAGCTTTAAAGCAGGTGCCATCATGTGAGTTCTTCCCGATGGAAGCAGTCCGCACAAATGTAATTGGAACAGAGAATGTATTGACTGCAGCAATTGAAGCAGGGGTTGAATCTGTTATCTGTCTTTCAACAGATAAGGCAGCGTATCCGATTAATGCAATGGGAATTACAAAAGCAATCGAAGAAAAAGTTGCAGTTGCAAAATCCAGAATGTCTGGAAAAACAAAGATTTGTTGTACCCGTTATGGAAATGTTATGTGCAGTCGTGGATCAGTTATTCCACTTTGGATTGATCAGATTAAGCGGGGAAATCCAATTACTGTGACAGAGCCATCTATGACACGTTTTATTATGAGCCTGGAGGAAGCTGTTGACCTTGTATTATTTGCATTTGAGCATGGCGAGAATGGAGATCTTCTGATTCAGAAAGCTCCAGCTTGTACAATTCAGACACAGGCTGAAGCAGTGTGTGAGCTGTTTGGTGGCAAAAAAGAGGATATTAAGGTAATTGGTATTCGTCATGGAGAGAAGATGTATGAAACACTTCTTACAAATGAAGAATGTGCGAAAGCTGTTGACATGGGAAATTTCTATCGTGTTCCGGCCGACAATCGAGGTCTGAATTATGATAAATACTTCAAAGACGGCGATGAGAAGAGAAATACTCTGACAGAGTTTAATTCTAATAATACTAAGAGATTAAATTTGGAAGAAACAAAAGAAAAGATTGCTTCTTTGGCATATATTCAGGCTGAACTTGCAAAGATGGAATAGTAATAAATACATATAACGGAAGGGGGGGAGTGCATGATGAGCGAAAATTCAAATTTTGATGTTAATGTAGAACGCATATATGATAATCTGGAACTGTTGGAGAAGGGACATGTTTATGAACTGCAAAAAACTCCGGGAATACCGAAATGTGCAACATTAGCAAGTCGAATAAGAGATGATGTAGATGTGATTGTTAAAGCACTTGATGAAAAGGAAGATATGGAAGCTACAGACGAGGAACAGTTTAATTTACTTGCAAAATTATTGGGTGGTTTATATGCGGAATTTTCATTACTGGCAAAAAAACAACCAGATGCCTTAACGAATGCATTTAAGACGAGTCGAGTCAATCGTGTGCTTTCTCCTCTGAAACAGATAATGGCATCAGAAGATTCTACACAGTATTTGGATTTATTACAGGAAGCTGATGATGGACAGGCGAATGGAAAAGGAAGAAGCACATATAGTGATGCGGTAATTATAATGAGCCAGTACAAAACTGCCTGTGATGAGTTTAGATTAAAATACTTTAACAAAGGCTGGGACATGCTGTGGCAGAGATGAGGAGCTTTAAAAAATGCTGTTATCAGATTATTTGAAAATAGGAGAAGCATTGGAGAACATAGGTGTATTTGATCCTGTTCTGGATAAGGATAATGCTTTTTTTTAATATCCAGAGATTGAAAGAAACAACTACTCCAGAATTTGAAGGCTCTTATGATAGAATCAATGATTTTTTTCGGAAAATCATAAAATTGTTGGATCGTGCAGAACAGAAAAACGTAAAAGATACATATTTTCGGGCTGCACTTGACATATTCAAGTTCTCAGAAGTAAATGGCATTTGTCTGGGCTTTGGAGAGAAAGCACCCGGATCAGGATTTGGAGCTAAAATATCAAAAATGGTGCTAGAAACAGCATATGATATAGTTAAGGCAGGAATTGAAGATCCGGAGTTTTTTCAACTGTTACCATTGTTCCAGGATAATGTTGGTCCTGATCGTTTAAGCGATATGATTGCAACATTGATTTTACCAGACATACAGGCATATACGGAGAGAGTGAACCAACAACTTGGAATTACAATAAATAATTATCCAGATAAGCTGTTTAATAATGGTTTATTATGCAACCCGGAAAAAGGATATGAAAATACTTTTGCTTCCGACAGAAATATTGCATAAATTGCCGGTAGCAAAATCATGGAAAGAAATAGATTCAGTCATTGTAGAGAATAATACAATTCGTGCTATGGTGAATAATGAGGTGGCAGAACACTGGACACAATGGGCTGCTACTGATCGTAAATATTATTTACGAGAGAAGATATTTAAAGATTCGGAAAAGTGTAAGCAGGTTATCGAGGCGTACCGAGAAGAAAAATTGGACGCATACAATCCGGAAGAACAGATAGATTATTTTCTTGCTAAATTATGGCAGAGAATAGAGAAAAGTGGAATATCATGGTTGTCAAAACATAAAGACAGCGAAATTGATAGCAAAGCTGCTTCACTTGAGATTTTAAATCTTTTCAAAAATTGGGTAGAATATAATAGAGGCTGGGAAGTCATACTAAGTGCTGGAACTCAGAAGCGTGAAAAAATTGTGCAGCGAGTGATTCACTTATCTGGTATAGCCTATATTAAGGCAAATAATTTAAGCCTAAGTTGTGAAGCTGATGAGGGTAGAGGACCGGTGGACTTCAAAATTAGCCGAGGACAGGATATAACGGTTATAGAAGTAAAATTATCTTCTAATGGTCAGTATATGCATGGATATGACACGCAGGTGGAGGAATATGCAAAAGCTGAACAGACGGATAATATGGTTTATGTATTGGTTGACGTTGGAAATCCAGTAAAGGTAAAAAAACTTCTTGATCGTTATAATCGAGATATAGATGAAGGTAAAAAAGTTCCAGAAGTAATCATGATAGATTCGACAAGTAAGGAATCTGCAAGCATTACATAATAGGAATTAAGATATGTATGATAAATATTCAAAGAAAGAGATTGTGAATAATAATGGGAACATATGATACTGTAAAATGGAAAGAAAATGGAAAGTTAAAATTGTTAATTATTGTAGGAACCAGACCAGAAATTATCCGTTTGGCTGCTGTAATTAATAAAACTCGTAAATATTTCGATGTGATTCTTGCCCATACAGGACAGAATTATGATTATAACTTAAATGGTGTATTTTTTAAGGACTTAAAGCTGGAGAATCCGGAAGTATATTTGAACGCTGTTGGAGCAGATCTTGGAGAAACTTGTGGAAATATTATTGCACAGAGCTATAAGCTGATGGCAGAGATTAAACCAGATGCAGTGCTGGTTCTTGGAGATACTAATAGTTGTTTGTCAGTGATTGGTGCGAAGAGATTGCATATTCCGATTTTTCATATGGAGGCAGGTAATCGCTGCAAGGATGAGTGTCTTCCGGAAGAAACAAATAGACGTATTGTAGATATTATTTCTGATGTGAATATGGCATATTCTGAACATGCTCGTAGATATTTGGCAGATTGTGGTTTGCCAAAGGAGCGTACATATGTGACTGGATCACCTATGGCAGAGGTATTACATAACAATTTAGCAGAAATTGAAGCATCGGATATTCATAGTAAACTTGGTTTGGAAAAAGGAAAGTATATACTTCTTTCAGCGCATCGTGAAGAAAATATTGATACAGAAAAGAATTTCTTATCTTTGTTTAATGCAATAAATAAACTGGCTGAGAAGTATAATATGCCAATTTTATATTCATGCCATCCTAGAAGTAAAAAGAGAATTGAATCTACAGGATTTAAACTTGATCCGAGAGTGATTCAGCATGAGCCACTTGGATTCCATGATTATAATTGCCTGCAGATGAATGCATTTGCAGTAGTGTCAGATTCTGGAACATTACCGGAAGAAAGTAGCTTCTTTACATCGGTGGGACATCCTTTCCCTGCTGTATGTATCCGTACATCAACAGAACGTCCGGAAGCATTGGATAAAGCATGTTTTATTCTTTCAGGAATTGATGAAAAAGGATTGTTACAGTCTGTTGATATTGCAGTCGAAATGAACAGAGCAGGAGATTATGGTGTCCCAGTTCCAGATTATATTGAAGAAAATGTTAGTTCAAAAGTTGTAAAAATTATTCAGAGCTATACTGGTGTTGTTAATAAAATGGTTTGGAGAAAAGAAGTGTAAATGAAACGTTGCACTGGTTCTATAACAAATAAAACAAGGATGTGAGTTGTATGAATATTTTGGTAACAGGTGCAAAAGGCATGGTAGGCACAGCGCTAGTAAATAATTTAAAAAATATCCGGGATAACAAAAATAGGACAAGACCGAATATTTCAATAGAAGATATATATGAGTATGATCTTGATTCAACGCCAGAAGAATTAGATCAGTATTGTCAAAAAGCTGATTTTGTATTTAATCTGGCGGGAGTAAATCGTCCTGAAAATCCAGAAGATTTTATGAAAGGCAATTTTGGTTTTGCTTCTATTTTATTAGATACATTAAAAAAATATAATAATAAAGCTACGATTATGTTGTCTTCTTCTGTACAAGCTACATTGGCTGGTCGTTTTGGAAATAGCGAATATGGTCGTTCGAAAAAAGCAGGTGAAGAATTATTCTTTGAATATGGAAAAGAAACAGGTGCTAAAGTAGCTGTATATCGTTTTCCTAATCTAATGGGGCATTCTAGGCCTAAATATAACTCGGCAGTTTCAACTTTTTGTTGGGCTATTGCCAATGATAAACCTTTTACGGTTAATGATAGAAACACAGAATTAGAACTTCTTTATATTGATGATTTAATCGGAGGTATGTTTGACTTATTAGAGGGAAAAGAAACACATTGTGAATATGATGGTGTAGAAACAGTAGTCAAAGAGAATGGTAGATATTGTTGTGTTCCGGTAACGCATAAAGTTACATTGGGAGAAATTGTTGATTTATTACAACAATTTAAGAAACAACCAGCCAATTTAATGATGCCTAAAATGCCAAATGGTAGTTTTTCAAAGAAGTTATTTAGCTTATATCTTACATATTTACCAAAGGATAAATTCAAATATTCATTAAAAATGAACTGTGATGATCGAGGATCATTTACAGAACTTGTTCATACAGAAGATTGTGGTCAAGTAAGCATTAATATTAGTAAACCTGGTATTACTAAAGGCCAACATTGGCATAATAGTAAATGGGAACAATTTATAGTAGTGCATGGACATGGACTCATTCAAGAACGAAATATCAATACAGGTGAAATTATTGAATTTGAAGTGAGTGGAGATAATATCGAATCGGTTTATATGGTTCCAGGATGGACACATAACATTATTAATCTATCAAAAACAGAGGATCTAGTAACCGTTATGACATGTAATGAAATTTTTAATCCAGAGAAACCAGATACTTTTGGAGAAAATGTGTAAAGCGAATATTCCAAGGTGGCGGAGCCACTCAATCCACGAAAAATGAGCCACTTCAACGATGTCCTGAAGTGGCTTTGTGAACTCGCTCTTATTTTAATCCCTTTTAAAGATATCTCGTGTATAGACTTTGTCTTGTACATCATCCAAACATGTATCATATCTATTGGCGATAATGGCTTGGCTTTGCTTCTTGAATTTCTTTAGGTTATTCACAACTCTTGATCCAAAGAATGTTTCACCATTTTTCAAAGTCGGTTCATAAATGATGACTTTGGCACCTTTGGCTTTGATTCGTTTCATGACACCTTGGATAGAGGATTGTCTGAAATTATCAGAATTGGATTTCATTGTTAGTCGATATACACCAATGACACATTCTTTTTCTTGATTAGGCGAATAATCACCTTGAGAATAATAATCATAGTATCCGACCATATGTAATACTTGATCAGCAATAAAGTCTTTTCTGGTTCGATTACTTTCTACAATGGCAGAAATCATGTTTTGTGGGACATCATTGAAGTTAGCTAGTAGTTGTTTAGTGTCTTTGGGTAGGCAATAACCGCCATAGCCAAAACTAGGATTGTTGTAGTGATTTCCAATACGAGAATCTAGACATACACCATCAATGATTTCTTTGGTATTTAATCCTTTAGATTCTGCATAGGTATCCAATTCATTAAAATAGGAAACTCGAAGGGCTAAATAGGTATTCGCAAATAATTTAACAGCTTCGGCTTCGGTAAATCCCATAAATAAGGTATCAATATTTTCTTTGATGGCACCTTGTTGTAGAAGTTTCGCAAAGATATGTGCTTTTTCTTTGGAATCTTCATCACAAGATACAATGATGCGAGATGGATATAAATTATCATATAATGCTTTGGATTCTCTTAAAAATTCGGGACTAAAGATAATATTTTTTGTATTGTATTTTTTTCGAATTGACTTAGTATAGCCAACTGGAATGGTGGATTTAATGACCATCATAGCTTCTGGATTCACTTTTAAGACCAATTCAATGACAGATTCTACAGCTGAACAATCAAAGAAATTTTTTTTACTATCATAGTTGGTTGGTGCAGCAATTACGACAAAATCGGCATTTTTATAAGCTTTTTCACCATCTAATGTAGCCGTTAAATCTAAATCCTTTTCCGCTAAATATCTTTCAATATATTCATCTTGAATAGGCGATTTTCTTTGATTGATCATTTCTACTTTTTCTTCAATGATATCTACAGCCGTAACATGATTGTGTTGCGATAATAATGTTGCAATAGATAAACCAACATAACCTGTACCTGCAATCGCAATGTTGTATCGTTTATCAAGTGTTGGTTTCTTTATTGGTTCTTCTTCAAATAAATCAATCACTTCAAAATGTAAAGTTTGGGCAATATTCTCCAATTGATCAATCGAAGGAATATAATCTAAATTCTCAATTCGAGAAATCATTCCTCGATGAATCCCGGTTAATTGAGCTAATTGATTTTGTGTTAATTGTTGTTCTTTTCGTTTGGCAATAATGGTATCTGCCATTTTTTTATAAGAAATTTTTTTCATGTATTTTCTCCAAATCTATAAATAAACTTAAACAATTCTAAGTCATATGTCAATAATAATGTTTAAAATAATAAAACACAGTCACAATTTAATTATAAATGTCATTAATAATAGAATTATATGATGAATTATAAATCTGTCACACATCTTATTCCTATTAAAATAATATGATAAATATGATAAATTATATGCATAACTCTATGGTATCATATAGTTGTATAAGAAGAGGCTAACAAAAATTGTCTTCCTATATGTATGACTGGTCTCTTTTAATATTTATGTAAAGTCAGGTGACAATCAATGAATAAAAATGATTATGATCCATGGGGAATAAAAAATCTTGATCCACCAGAATATTTGTTCCATTATACAACTGTCGAATCTTTAGCATTGATATTAAAGAGTCACAGTATAAAATTCAGTCCGTTAACAAATTTGGATGATTTAGAAGAAGCAAAATTTAATGATTTGAAAAAAATTGGAAATTATTGTTTTGTGAGTTCCTGGACAAATGAAGAAAAAGAAAGTATACCTATGTGGAAAATGTATACGGGAAAAGATAATGGCGTAAGAATAAAAATGAAGAGCCGACCATTTAAACTATATGAGGACGAGTTAAATGATAATAGTTTTTTTAAAACATTAATACCTTTTCATTTATTGAAAGAACAAAATATTTTCTGCAAACAATATCAAGGTGGAGAAGGACCCTTTAAAGTTATATACACTGATGATGAAAACTGTCTTTATCCTAAGCTTATCGAACAAGGCAAAAACGAGTTATATTTTGGAATTGGTGAAATAGGAAAATATAAACGGACTGCTTGGAAATTTCAAAAAGAATATCGGTATATATTAAATATTTTTCCAATGAACATGAATGTATTCCCCGATGACAAAAATCAAATAAATCAATTTATGAAAAAAATAAATATAGAACTAAATCAAGCTATTAGGGGTGCTATGGAAGATTCTTTAGAAGAAAGCAACCAAAAATCCTTTTACTTAAAAATATCGGATGATGCATATGAGAATATTGAAATAACACTATCTCCTTTTATTAGTGATGGGAATAGAGCTATTGTAGATGTTTTAAAAGAAAAATATGCTCCAAATATGAAAATAAAAGAAAGTGATCTTTTCGAAAAAATACGTTAATATTTTTTGCCTTTACCAATAAGTATTGAATTCTAGGACGGTGCGGTGGAATCATAGATGTTATTTGCAGATGTCTTTATGTTGATTTTTTGAAAACTATGATCACTTCTTTTTTTAGAAGAGAGTGTAATCTAAACTGTGTAAGTTAGTTAGATGCGTACGGCTAACTAATGAACACAGTTTTTATTATGCCTATCTCATGATATGGTTGAAGGANGAAAGCGAGAGTGTAATCTAAACTGTGTAAGTTAGTTAGATGCGTACGGCTAACTAATGAACACAGTTTTTATTATGCCTATCTCATGATATGGTTGAAGGAGAAAAAGGAAAATGAATGAAATGAGTAAAATTAAAAGAAATCCCGCCGCTGTCAAGATTGCCAATGAAATCCTTAAAGAATATGACTGTGATTCATTAGCCGATATGCAGGATGCTCTCAAAGAAATCTTTGGTCCATTGTTTGAAGGCATGCTTCAGGGGGAAATGGACAATCATCTTGGTTATAAATCCAATTCAAAAGAGCCAAAATCTACAAAGAACAGAAGAAATGGTTCCAATCCCAAAACTTTAAAAACCACAATGGGAGAAGTAGAAATCAATGCGCCAAGAGACAGGAATGGATCCTTCGAACCAGTCATTGTTCCCAAACGATCAAAGGATGTTTCCGATATCGAAGGAAAGGTATTATCCATGTATGCACGTGGAATGTCACAACGGGATATCTCATCAACGATCGAGGATATTTATGGTTTTAAAGTATCCCATGATATGATCTCGGATATAACCAATGCTATCCTTCCGGAAGTGGAAGAATGGCAGAACAGACCGCTCAAAAAATGTTACCCATTTGTTTTTGTCGACTGTATGTATGTTTCTGTCAGAAACGATTATGAAGCCAAAGAAGAAGCCGTTTATGTGATTCTTGGGTATGACCTGCAGGGACAAAAGGAAATTCTTGGTTTGTGGATGGATTCCACGGAATCAAAGAACTACTGGATGCAGGTATTTGATGAGATCAAGGCACGAGGAGTCGAAGATATCTTTTTCATTTCTATGGATGGCGTATCCGGTCTTGAATCGGGTGCCAAAGCTATTTTCCCCGGAGTTGTCGTACAAAGATGTATCGTTCATCTGATTCGGAACTCCATCCGATATGTACCAACCAAGGACTACAAAAAATTCACTGCCGATCTTAAAAAAGTATATGGAGCCTCTTCACTAAAAGCAGCTAAGACTGCGTTCGACACATTCTGCGACAACTGGAAACAATATCCTGGAGCGATCGAAGTATGGAAAAGGAATTTCCTTCATGTAGAACAGCTGTTTGATTATGGATCTGCTGTTCGAAAAGTCATGTATACGACAAATGCGATCGAATCGGTAAATTCCTCCTTTCGAAAAGTGACGAAAAAAGGGTCATTTCCAAATCATGAAGCTGTATTCAAGCTGCTCTATTTACGGGTGAAGGAACTACAGAAAAAATGGGACAAAGGACATTTGAATAATTGGTCGATGGTATTGAATCAATTGTTGGTCAACGATCAGTTTAAGGATCGTATCGAAAAGTACATTCAATACTGAATCTTGAAATGATATATATTCCAATTTCCTTGTTTACAATGAGACTCCGCCCCTAAGAACCCGAAAAAACGGCCAGTCAAAAAAATCAATTTTCAGCTGGCCGTTTTAAGCATACCTTAGGGTCGATCATTATAAACAAGTTTTCTCGGCATAAAACATCATTTTAAAAACAAGATCGAGAACTTATCAAAATCGACTATAAAATATTAAATACACACTTTTCTTGACAAACCCTTTTAGAATAAGCATATGTTATGTGATGTGAAATTCCATTAATACTTTTATCCTAAGAATCAGATAATACAACTCTAACTCTTTAAGAATTTTAATATATCAAAACTTGGAGGTCACTGAGTGACCTCCATTCATGTTATTCTTGTACTATTAGGTGTTTGACAAAGTCATCGAAGGTATGGGAGTGAAGGAGTTGTTGGATCTTCTCGGGGGAATCTAAGGAATGTAAGATGGCTTCATATAATTCCATGAATTCGTTTCGATCTTTTTTGTACGGCAATCATTAATACGATATATACTTTTTCGTCATCCCATAGGATTCCTTTTGGGCTTAATAGGACAGAGCACATGGTTCTTTTGACGTTGAGTTCCATGGCGTGGGGAATCGTAAAGGTGCCAAAGAAACCGGCGGAGGATAGTTTTTCTCTTTGGAGCACAGATTCAATAAAGCCATCGGAAGTGTTTCTTGATCAATGAATTGTTAGCCCATAAAGCGAATGACTTCTTCTTTATTGGTTAAGTCATTGCGAATAAAGAAGAGGTTTTTATGAAAATAGGTATGGAACAAATCATTAAAGTGATCGGTCTTTTTTTGGTCAATGCATTCTTGTGTGGCGGTCATGATCTTCATTTGGTCTTGTAGATTATAAAAAGGGGAAATACAAACGACTTTTTTACCAAATATCTGCGTTTGTTTCGTGGTGATGATGTCTGCATTTTGAATATGTATATCGTGAATATTCAATTGATGAACTTGATACAATTGAATGAATTCCGATAAATTGGCCAGCAATGCTTTTTGGATCTTATCGGCAATATGATGGTATTGATCACAAAATAAGATGACATTGACTTTTTGATTGTTTTGCAGACAATTCTTTATCAAATAGCCAATGTGCACACTGATAAAGCCAATTTCGCTTTCGTCAATTTCAATTTGAAATTGTTCCGATATGCGTTGAGTCAGATAAACGGAGACATCATGAATAAAGGGGCTATTGTTCTTTAATTGATTCAACGATATATTTTCTGCAGGCCGATGTATTTTTGCGCGTTTGATCATGGCATCTATGTGCAATGAAAAATTATACAATTGTTCCGAATAATCAATGTCCAACATATATTTTTGAAACGTATCGATCAAAATATCATTGATGGTATCAATGAAAGATTGAGAAATAACTTCTTTTTTATTGTCGTCATCAATCAAATTGGAAGATTTAATTTGACCGGTCAATAACGAAGCCATATAGGCAATATCGTTTTTTGTTGGATGAATATGCCAGTGATTGGAATATTGCCTACAAATTTCATTGGCGATCGTATATTCAATCGAATGGGTCAAATCATTTTTTTGTTTGGATACAATATAGTGATTGTCACGTATTCGATATAAAGCAATGATTATACTAACAATTACATTTTCTTCATAGACCGAATCGACAAAGTAGCCTTGGTGGTCAATGGCATTCAATATGATGTGCTTGATGCGATCGGTACCGGTATCATTGAAATAGGCATGAATATCCGACATAGGATCGAAGGAGGCATTTAATTCCTTAGAAATCAAGGCTTGAATGAAAGAGCGTTTATTCTTTTCTTCACCAAGAATGGAAATATAGCCTTTTTCTCTTTGAATCTTTAAATCAAAGGGTGCTAATTCTTTATTGTATTCGCTATGCTAAAAAGAACTCAAAGAAAAATATCCAAATGTACCAATGATGGTCATGGATATGTGGGATTATGGTTCAATGAATGCGAAAGTCGTATTGGATAAGGCTTTGCAATTTTTAAAATAATATGCAAATTCAAACGGTCATTGACGCCATAAAAAAACAATATCGTGGATGTTATTATGATACGGATACACCCATTGATCCACAAACAACCAGAAATCAAATTTTTTTTGGAGATCTGAATCAAGAATGTATCGGTATTGTTGGGCAAATGTACATGTCATTCAAGCAGCAATTGACCAACAAGCCAACTTGATCATTTGCCATGAATCCCTATTTTGGAATCATGGCGATCATACGACATGGTTAGAAGATGCCAACAATGATGTCTACTTGCAGAAAGTCGAACTGCTCAGAAAACACGACATGGTCGTATGGCGCAATCATGACTATATTCATTCGGGGATCCAGACCAAAACGGGATATACAGATGGAATCTTTATGGCTTAGCCAATCAAATGGGATGGGGCATAGAAAATCAACTCAGCTTTCCAATGGCCTTTTCCATTCCCGAGATCCCATTGACCGATTTGGTGGATTGCTTCTTAACGAAACTACCCATTTATGGAGCCCGTGTTGTTGGCAATATCCATACACAAGTAAAAAAGATCTGTATTGGGTTCCATATTTTTGGCATCCCCCAAGACAACCAGTTGATTGAATACATAGAGGAAGAAGACATCGATCTTGTTCTTGCCGGAGAAACCGTAGACTATACCGTAAATGAATATATCTATGAAGCTGGTCTACTGCATAAAAATATGGCTTTATTAACGGTCGTACACTTCAATATGGAAGAACCTGGCATGAAATATATGGCCGAACATATGCCAGATACATTACAAGCTATTCCCTGTCATTTTGTGAGTTCTAAAGATATGTATCAATATACGATATAAAAAGGAAGGAACGATTGATCTCAAGATTGGAGACATTTCATCATGTGTATATGATGAAATGCCTTCGATTTTTTACTTGCATAGTTATATTGTTTCTATTAAAAATAAGAAGATGAAAAAAGGTCTATGGGGTAAGGATGATAAAAAGAAATCCACGGGTGTAGATAACTTTCTTAGGATAAAAATAGATTTCAATACATTGATGATGTTAAAAAATTAAACGTTAAAATGGCAAATATTCATAATAATCTCAGATTTCATTGATAAACGTATAAGGAAAATGTATAATTAATGAACTATATAAAGGAAGGAGTACAAAAATGTTATTGGAATTTTCTTGTTCAAATCATAAATCTATACGTAAAGATGTACTTTTTTCTGCATTGGCGGGAACCGATACCACCAAAATTGAAGACACAAAAGAATTTGGAAAATATCGCGTGCTGAAATCTGCGGTTATTTATGGGGCTAATGGTTCTGGAAAGAGTAACTTTTTGGATGCAATATCTTTTGTGAAAAACTTAGTATTAAACAGCATTCATCATCAACCGGGGCAAGGAATTCGCCAAGTTCCTTTTAAAACGGAAGGGTATGAAGTACCTAGTGTTTATAAAATTCAGTTTGTCATCGATAATATAAGATATGTCTATCAATTCAGTTTAAAGCAGATGCTTGTAGAAGATGAGTATTTTTATTTCTTTCCTAATGGGAAACAAAAGAAAGTGTTTGAAAGGCATGGAGATACATTCACTGCGGGAAGAAGCTATAGAGGAAAATTTGATAGTTGCAAAGATGTATTGAAACCCAATCGATTGATGCTTTCATGTGCAGCAAATTTCAGTACTGTGCATGAAGTTGAAGAAGCATATCAATTTTTCAGAGATGATATTGTAATTTATGGAGATAATCTTCAAGATAATTGGATGAACTATTCATTGCATGCCATTGATTCAAATGCAGCTTTAAAGAACGCAGTGATAACATTTATGCAGGAATTGGGAATGGGAGTCAAGGATATTGCTATTAAAATTGACCAATCGACACCTGAACCAAATGATATTCCACCTTTTTTAGCTCCAGAATTCAGAGAAAAGTTATTGAATGCGCCAATGGATAGGATTGATGCTAAAGTTGTGTATGATAACTTTGATACAAATCTGATCGGGGAAGAATCTAGTGGAGTAAAAAAACTTTTTGCATTGTTATGTCCGTTGATTGACATTATTGTAAATGGAAAAGTTTTAATTTGTGATGAATTGGAATCAGGACTTCATGAAGCATTGGTATATGGGCTTCTAAAAATGTTTATGACAACAGATTCAGGAAATAAATTTCCACAACTGTTTTTTACTACACATGATACCGGATTGTTGAATTTAGATATGTTTCGTCGTGATCAAATATGGTTTACAGAATTAAAAGAGGATCGGTCAACAGATCTATATTCGCTTTCCGAAATTCAAAATGTGCGGAAAGATGAAAATATTGGAAAAGGGTATATTAATGGGAAATATGGAGCAATTCCAATGTTGAATTTAAATTTTGCGAATATAATGTCAAATATGTGAGGTGAAGAAGATGGCAAAAATCGACTTCAATCTTGCAGATAGAGCTGAAAATATACGACAACCAAAAAAACAGATACCTGTAGTTCATTTTGAACTACAAGATATTTTTAACCATTTCAATGAAAGTTTAAAGGATATAGATAATCAAAGTGAAACAGCGGATATTCTTTTACAAGAAGGTAAAGACGAAGAATGTCAGGATATTTGGCGATCTCAAATTGTTTTTTTAGAAGGTATCCTTGATTTTTATCTTCATGAAATGAGTAAGTATGCTTTATATCAGATGTTTAGCGGGCAATGGAATAAAAGTAAAAAATATTTTGGGATAAAGGTACCAATGGAGTGGGTAGAAAACGCATATGAAGATTTATCTACAAAAGAATGGTTCTTTTCATTCCTTAATCAGGAGATGAGTAAACAGGTTTATCTTTCTGCAGAAAGCATGAAAGATCAGTTAAATTTAATTGGGATTCCTTTTAATGATGTGATGTCCAAGGCATTTCCAAAGTCAAATGGTAATGATTCGCTTAAATATGGAAAAACAATAGTAAGAGAAATGTTTGATCGAAGAAACAAAATCGTGCATCAAAATGACAGGGAACATACTTCTGCGAATCGAACTTCAATTTCAAAAGATTTGGTTACACTGTATCGACAACAGATTGCTACTATTGTAAACGCCATTCAAGAAATAGCCATTGATAAATAATCAGGTAATATTGGGATTGGCGATTATTTATATGCATTACTGAAAAAGTAGTACATCATCGAATCCTAAAAACAATAGAAATTTATGCCACCTTAATTTATCGATAAAATGTTTGTGCGGACATGTGCAAACGCCTATCGATAAGTAGGTGGTTTTAATATGCCACAATATTTTGCAAGAATTGCACAATTTCAGTTGAATAGAGCAATTTCAAATCGTAAGATCGCAGACATATTAGGTATTTGACGTAATATTGTCCATAGCACGATCTATAAAATAGAAGAAAGTGGATTCCGTTTTAAAGAAATAGTCCATATGTCTGATAAAGAGATTGAAGCCAATTTCAAAAGAGCAACGAATCATACGGAACCAAATCCAGGTTATGAGATACCAGATTTTAAGATACCGACAAAACCCAATGTAACAAAAACGATCCTCTGGGAAATATTGTGATGGTTGTCTGCTAAATTCAAAGAGACCATACACCGTTTATCAGTAATCTTCAGAAGGACTTCTATCTGACAATGCTTACGGAACGAAAGGCTCACATTTTAGATTTCTCACTGAGAAAACTTAATATTTAGCCGGTGTTAATGCCAATACTAAATTTACCAATGTCTACACACTATCTTTAGACGAATCATTGCGTTCTTTGGTAAGATTTACCATTGATCTTGACGAAATGACAGGGATGCAGCTAGTGTTTGCCAATACGGAATCACCAAAGTTCCCATAGTGATTCTCATATCGACGTGAGATCGGTTGGATGCTTCATCATCCAGAGGCAGAAAGTCCACTTCGTCTATGATCATACGTTTATATTTCGCAAAGAATTTTAATTGCTGTTCCAGTCTAATCCTACCCGTTTCAACGGCAGTATCATGTCCCGGTTTAGTATAGGCTAGAAACTGATCAGTGAGAGTGTAATCGAATTGATCTTGCTTGGTCGTTATTTTGGATATTTTCACTGTCTACTTGATAGGGGCGTATCAAACTTTCTAATTCCGTTCAGCAAGATTCTACAAGGTTTATTTTCTTTTTCTATGCAAACGGATCTATGACGTTTATATAAAATATTTTATGTTATCAATATATTGCTTTACCCAAACAAAAAGCCCCTCAATGAGGAGCTTTTTTACGCAGATAGGTTCACTTAGAATTCTCTACCGCTATTCTTACGCGTATTGTACTCATTGATTTGTGATTTGTCAATTATCAATCCTTATTTTTAAAACCTAAATTGCATTTTTAACATACTCATAAAATATTTAAAAAGAAGTTGCTAATGGTTTAAGGAAGTGGGTTCGTGCTTGTTTTGATTGCGTCTGAATACAAGCTGCAAGTCCTATTCTAAGGTATTTGTAGATTTTGTGATAAAATCAAATGGAATGCAGTCTTATTTACTGTTTTCATGGACTTGTTATGGTGAAAGTGGTAAGTTGATACTGCCTGCTTCTTAATATTTAAGCAAATGTAATAAAGGGTGAGTTTATGGAACAAAAGCGAATGATTCGAAATCAGTACAATGATTATACAGATGAAGTGGATACGATTGATTTGTTAGAAGTAGCTCGTGCCATTGTCAAGCATCTTCGATTGATCATTGTATTAACAATTGTATGTGGGACTCTGGCATTTGGAATTACATCTTTTCTCATTCCGAAAGAATATACCAGTTCAACGACGATTTTCTTGACACCGATGGTGGACCAAACGACGGGGAGTGCCGACTATAATTCACAAATGGCCAATTCAAAATTGGTGACCAACGTTGTGGAATTGTTGACCCAAAATAACATCATGTCGGAAGTAGCTAAGGATACTGGTTTGGAAAGTGGCCAAGCCGCACGGAATTATCTAACGGTTACGAATCAACAAGATACCGAATTGATCACGGTTTCGGCAACAACAAGTAATCCAAAATTATCTAAAAAGTTAGCTGAAGATACTGTCGATGTATTTATTGAAGAAATGCAAGATAAGATCAATGTAAAAAACATTGAAGTGGTCGATAAAGCACGTTTGTCGTATGAACCAAGCGGTCCAAATGTGAAAAAGAATACCATGGTTGGTGCTTTATTAGGTTTCTTGTTGGGTGTTGCCTATGCGGTGATTCGCATGTTGATGGATACGCGATTGAAAAACAAAGCAGAAGCAGAAAAATATCTGGGTATTCCTGTGTACTGTGAATTGCCGGATCTGGAAAAGTATTATGATTGATTTGCATTCACATATAGCATGGGGCATCGATGATGGCATGCCCAATCAAACCGATGCACGGGAAGCTTTACACATGGCCAAGGTCGATGGCATCGAAGCTATTTGTAGTACGCCACATGTTGTACCCGGACAATTGGATGCACAATGGCTTCATGCGATACGAACTCGTCAAGAAGAATTACGAGCCATCAGTGATATTCATATTTATTTCGGCGCCGAAGTCATGATGAATTCATCGTTCATTGAAGAATTGGATCAGAAATGGTATCCCACCATAAATGGTACATCGTATATGTTGGTGGAATATGATGTGCGTAAAGATATTCATCGTATACCGGATTTTATGGATCCTTTATATGAATTGGATATTCGAGGATACAAACCCGTTATAGCCCATATTGAAAGGTATTTTCATCATGGCTTGGATTGGAATATCATTCATACCTGGCAACAAGCAGGCTATGTGTTACAAATCAACCGTACGAGCATCATGGGTATCCATGGCAAACAAATGGAAAAGAATGCCAAAGAATTGTTGACACAAGGTGTCGGCCATGTCGTTGCGACGGATACGCATCGAGCTAGTGGGCATCGTATTGCATATTTAAGTGATGCTTTTGGTCGGGTGTCCAAATGGATTGGTTCAGAAAATGCTGCCTTATTGTTTGAACAAAATCCTTTGGCCATCCTTCAAGGAAAACCAGTAACCAATTTAACCATACAGAAAAGAAGATTTCGCTTCTTTGGGAGATAAGCATGGCAAGAAAAAAAGCAAATCAATTTGATATAGATGAAATCTACCGAAATTTACGAGCAAATATTGAATTTGCCCAATTGGACGAACATATGCAAGTCATCAATATTGTGAGTACTTTTTCAAATGAAGGAAAAACAACGGTTGCTCTTAACTTAGCTCGAATTATGGCAGCCAAATATCAGAATGTTTTGTTGATGGATTGTGACTTACGAAATCCATCGATTCATAAGCAACTGCATATCAGTAATGCCAAAGGATTAGCCAATATCATCAGTGAGTTTGAACCCAATAAACCCATTCGTTCGTATGATGCGATACGTGCTGTAAAATTTGAAACGGGCGAACGATTATCTGTTTTGACAACGGGACATCGCGTTCCAAATCCGAGTGAAATTCTGGATTCACGGCGATTTGGTGAAATTTTAAATCAAGCTCGTAAAGAATATGGCTACATCATCATTGACTGTCCGCCAATGACGGTAACTAGTGATGCGGTTCCCATCTCCAATGTGGCGGATGGTACCTTATTTGTGATTTCTTCCAAAGATACGGATAAAAGAAAAGCCCGAGCTGCCATCCATGACTTACAACGTGTGGGTGGAAATGTATTTGGAACCATCTTGACCAAGGTACAAGATCTTGGCTCCAAACGATATGGTTATGGATATGGTTATGGATATGGCTATGGCGAAAATAATAGGGAGAAATAACATGAAAGGAAAAGTGTTGTTTTCTTTAGGAATGGCTGCAGCATTATTGGTAGGTTGTGGCAATCAAAGCATCACCGTTTCCAAAAACGATGTCTTGGAAGTCGCCCAAGACGATGCCAATGTAGAGAGTAAAGATTGTTCGGATGTGTCCGTAAAAAAAGGTGTTGATTATTATACCGTGAAATTCACGACCGATAAGGGAAGCTATTCGTATAAAATTGGTCTTAATGGACATATTCAATCGCGTTCATATAATAAAAGTGTTTCGGGAAAGACTTCGAAGAATGAAACGAAAACAACTGAACAAAAAACAACGAATACAAGTTTTGATGAGAAACAACAAGCAGCCATTGATGCGGTTTTAAGCAATATGGACCTATCTCAATCCGATGTAACGGATATTCAATGTACGCTGAGTGAAGATGGCAGTCAATATACGGTGACTATGATAAACAATGGCACATCAATCCAAGCCATCGTTGATGCGAATACGAATGCGGTCACATCAACGATCGTCGGTCAATAAGGAGATGAATGCATTGAAAAAGAAAAAAACACCCATTTGGAAAAATCCCGTCTTCTACCTTTCCATCTTGATGGTTGTAGTGGTCGCTTTCTTATTTTTTCAAATTGTAAAATTAAACCTATTACCAAATACGCTGGTCGGTATCATTGGTGTCGTTTTATTGATTTTCATTGTGTTAACGATTCTATTTGGCTTGGTTCTAGGACGTAGTCGCAAAGGTTTTCGTATTTTTGGCATTATTTTAAGTATTGTCCTCATCGGAACCAGTTGTTTTGGATCGTATTATTTGATGAATGCCAATGGCGCTCTAGACCGCATTGCTTCCGATAGTAACTATGATCGTCATACCATTCAATTGTATGCCGTTAAGCATTCGAGTCTAAATAGTGAAAAAGACTTAAATGGACAAACCATTGGTATCTTAAAAAACAGCCAACGTACATATGTGAATAAAGTCATCAAACAACTCAAAGCAGACAAAGATATCAAATTTACTACCAAGACCTATGATTCCAGTGTCGAATTAGTCAATGACTTTTTAGGTCAAAAAATCGATTGTATGATGATCGATGCCTCCAATCTTTCGGTCATGGAAGAAATGGATGGCCGCCAAGACATTCGTAGTGAAATCAAATCCATTTATAAATATACCTACTATGTTAAAAAAGCGGATACCTCATCGACTGCGGATGTGACCAGTGATGCCTTTACGGTATTGATCAGTGGATCCGATTCTCGTGGTTCCATCAATGAAACATCGCGAAGTGATGTCGACATGTTGGTAACGGTCAATCCGAAAACACATGTTGTCTTGATGACAAGTATTCCTCGTGATTATTATGTCGAAACTACGTGTGAAGCCAGCATGGGTTGTGGCAATGGTGAAAAAGATAAGTTGACGCATACCGGTTTGCATGGCATTGACACCACCGAAATGACGATTGAAAAATTCATGGATATGGATATCAACTACCACGTCAAAGTTGGTTTTTCCACGCTCAGTAATTTAGTCGATGAATTGGGTGGCATTACCGTCAATAACCCACAAAGCTTTTCGACCGGCAATTATTCTTTCCAACAAGGAACAATTGAATTGAATGGTGAACAAGCCTTGGCCTTTGCGCGGGAACGCTATAGCTTTACCGAAGGTGATAAAGAGCGCGGTCGCAATCAAATGCGCGTACTGACCGGCATCTTAAATAAAGTTATGAGCCCATCCATTTTAAAGAACTATCAAGGTATCATGAACACATTAGCCGATAGTTTCCAAACCAATATGGATACGGATGATATCAGTGCCCTTGTCAAAGAACAACTTTCTTCTCAAGCTTCATGGAAGATCTATACGACCAGTCTAGATGGAACAACTGGAACAGCTTATTGTTACGAATTGGGCGATAATGCATCCGTTGTCTTCCCCGATGACAATAGTATTTCGGAAGCCAAAACAAATATTCAAGCGGTTGAGCATGGAGAAGACCCTCCATACGCCAGTCAATCCTAATGAAACGCTCTGTGGTAATGCCATAGAGCGTTTTTAATACAAATGATTATTGCATAAAATATATACTTTAATGAGAAAAGTTCACATATAAGTATGAGGTTCTACCCAAAAGTTGGACATTTTTTACGCAGAGAAATCTGCGCTTTTTCTTTGTTTTCTCATTTTGAGACCCCCGTTCATCTTCCAAGCTTTTTAAATTTGTAATCTTTCCATACGCAAACGCAAAAAAATACATTTGCTTTATATTCTTATCACAAAATTATCCCTTGTTGAAAAAAAGGAGTCCATATCTCAATGTCATTAAGTTAAGAAATGACGGCTTTGAGGGGAACACAAAAAATGTGCTCCTCTTTTTTTATGGAAAATTTGAATTTTTTGTTGACATACAGGTTGAAATGTGTGGCCTATTATCATTTCTGATAATAGGCCAATTGTTTATAGGTATATGTTTTTGGAGGTACTTATGAACAATTATAAATCGTTAAAAAAGCAATTAAAATTTTGCATCAAAACCATGAATGATTCTCCTTCACTATTTGTTGTTGATTCAAATAAGGATTTTACACGGAAAAGAAAACATCTTTTTGGAAGTACTCTTTTCAATGTGCTTTTATTAGAGTCTGGATCTTTAAAAGATGAAATGTTCAAATTGTTTGGATATAAGCTTGATACGCCCACAGCTTCTTCATTTGTACAGGCACGTAGTAAGATTCGTCCAGATGCATTCCGTACATTATTCAATATGTTCAATGAACGAACACAGAAAATCAAGCTTCACAAAGGCTATCGCCTTCTCGCTGTTGATGGTTCTGTTCTGCCTATCAGCAGTGCTATCAAAGATACTAAAACCACTTTTTATAAGGCTAATAATTCGAATAAACCTTTCTCCGCCTATCATCTGAATACAAGCTATGATCTATTGGAATGTACTTATGATGATATTGTTCTTCAAGGAAATGCCGTAATGAATGAAAATGGTGCATTCAATGAAATAGTGGATAGATACGATGGTCCTAAAGCTATTTTCATCGCGGACAGAGGCTATGAATCTATCAATTCTTTTGTGAAAGTAGGTATGAAGAACCATAAGTATTTGATCAGGGTAAAGGATATTCATTCTAGAACAAGCGTACTGCGTAGTTTTGGTCCTTTTCCAGATGCAGAATTTGATATGCATGTTCGCCGTACCCTAACTATTAAACAAACGAATGAAATTAAAGCTCATCCTGAAATATATAAGTTTGTCCCTAAGAATCAGAGATTTGATTTTTTTGACGGAAGCCCTTATTTTGATTTTGAATGTCGTGTTGTACGTTTCAAAATTAGTGATGATACCTACGAAAGTATTATTACAAATTTAGATGAATCCGAATTCAATATACAAGATATTAAAGAACTGTACCACCTTCGTTGGGAGATTGAAACAAGTTATCGTGAATTGAAATATCATCTAGATTTAAATACATTGCATTCAAAGAAAAGAATGTTTATAGAGCAGGAAATCTATGCAAAGCTGGTTCTATATAATTTCTGCAGCAGAGTAAGTAATAATATAAAAATCAAAGAAAAAGACAGAAAATACGAGTATCAATTAAATTATGTACGTGCTTTTCATATAATACGTAACTACCTAAAAGAAAAAGGTGGAAAGAATCCACCTGATATTGAATCACTGATAGCTAAAGAAATACTGCCAATCCGTCCTAATCGCCAGAATGAACGGAAAGTGAAAGCCAAATCACCGGTATCTTTTAACTATCGATATGATTAACAATTAATATTATATAATTTTTAAAATGTAGTAGCAATACTACAATTTTCGTCGTGCCTTCAAATAAAAATACCATCCAGACAATAGTATCTGGATGGTTCGTCATCTCTTAACTTAATGGCATTGGTCCATATCTCCTTTATATTGTGTACGCTTACACCATGGAATTATTGGCAAAGCTTGCGAATCTGGTCTATAATCGAAACATAGAAAGAGGAATCTATATGAGTTTCACATTTGTTAAGCATTTACCAATCCCAAAAGAAATAAAAGAGGCCTATCCTTTATCCGAAAAGGCGAGGGTTATCAAAGAAGAAAAAGATAAAGAATTAGCGAATATCTTTCGTGGTAAAGATGATCGTTTTGTATTGATCATTGGTCCTTGTTCTGCTGATAATGAGGCAGCTTTGTTGGATTATGTATCCCGATTAAAAGATGTTCAAGCCAAAGTCAAAGACAAGATTTTTATCGTCCCTCGTGTGTATACGAATAAACCACGTACGACAGGTAAAGGATATAAGGGCATGTTGCATCAACCGGATCCAGAAAAAGGACCAGATTTGATGGCTGGTTTGATTGCCATTCGTAAGATGCATATGCACGTTATTGAACAGACTGGATTTATCACGGCAGATGAAATGTTGTATCCATCCAATCATTGGTATATGAGTGATATCGTATCGTACAATGCCGTAGGTGCTCGTAGTGTGGAAAACCAAGAACACCGCTTGGTAGCTTCGGGCGTTGAAGGGCCTTGTGGCATGAAAAATCCAACCAGTGGCGATTTTAATGTCATGTTGAATTCCATTGAAGCAGCTCAAGCCGAACAAGAATTTATCTACCGTGGCTGGGAAGTCAAGACCAAAGGAAATCCATTGACCCATGCCATTTTGCGTGGTGGCAACAATAAACATGGTAACAATATTCCTAACTATCACTATGAAGATTTAATGCGTTTATGTGATATGTATGCCAAACGAGATTTAGAAAATCCCGCTTGTATCGTGGATTGTAACCATTCCAATTCCGGTAAACAATATCGTCAACAAGTTCGAATTGCGCGTGAAATCTTAAATAGTCGTAAATATTCAACGGATATTCATAAAATAGTCAAAGGTTTGATGATCGAATCGTATTTGGTTCCTGGCAATCAACATATTGGCGATGGTATTTATGGCAAATCCATCACGGATGCTTGTCTTGGCTGGGATGAAAGTGAACAATTGATCTACGAAATTGCGGAGGCCTTATAATGCAAGTGGGCATTTGTGGAGCAGGTACCATGGGCCATTCCATGGCTGAGATCTTTGCGAAAAGTGGGTATACGGTTACTTTATACAATCATCGTCTGCCAACTTTAGAAAAAGCGAAGACACAAATCGATCCCTCGGTACGCGATGCCATCGTGTATACAACTTCATGGGATGATCTCTATGCCATGGATCTGATCGTTGAAAATGTCAAAGAAGACATGGATGTCAAATTGGCATTCTATCAAGAACTATCCAAACATATCCAGGATACGACCATTGTAGCCACCAATACGTCAGGACTATCCATCAATACTTTAAGTAAAGGTATTAGCCATCCGGAACGTTTTATTGGTTTTCATTGGTTCAATCCGCCTACCATCATTCCTTTGATTGAAATCATCAAAGGAGATCAGACAACAGATACGATTGCGCAAACCATCTATGATGTAGCGTTATCGTTGGATAAAAAACCGGTCATGGTCAATAAAGATGTGTTAGGCTTTGCTGCCAATCGGGTACAATTGGCCGTGGTCCGCGAAGTCTTAGATCTTGTTGATCGTGGTATCGTATCCAAAGAAGGTGCCGACGATTTGATGAAATATGGCCTTGGCTTTCGCTGGGCTTGTCTTGGACCCTTGGAAACGTTGGATTTTGGTGGGCTAGACACCTTTTATCACATCAGTGAATACTTGATCCCGGATCTTTGTGATTCGCATGATGTACCAAAGATCTTAGCGGAAAATTATGAAAAAGGTCGCTATGGTATCAAAACCAAAGCGGGTTTCTATGATTATCCCGATGATTTGGACCAAAAGAAGACACAAGAACGAGACCAAAAATTAGCCGCATTATACAATGCCTTATATAAGAAATAAATCGTATATGGCTCCTTTCCAAGATGGAAAGGAGTTTTTCATTGTCTTTCGAAATATACGTAAATTGATGGTCTTTTGCCAATTTACAAAAACAAAATGAACGATTTTGCGGAAAATAGCCAAAATAAAATGAACGATTTTGTGGATTTAAAAAAAGAGACAGACCAAAACGGTCCATCTCTCTATTCCCATTTATAAGACAATTCTTCAAACAAAGCCTTCTATCCATGGCCAATAAATCCAAACCATACGTAAGGACCTCGTTTTGTTTCGAGGCATGGGCCAATGTACCCACGACCAGGAAGAACATTTGCAAGGCATGTAAAATCACAATCCGTAAGATTATTTATAAGCTGCTTAAGTAAGCTTTGGTATAAAACAGTTTGTCGGATAAATCCATAATCTTTTAAAAAGAGGAGGGTCTTTGCATATCTTAAAACACATGGATTCGTATGAAAACGCCCATGCAAATGGAAAGGATCCATTCGTATGGGCATTCATTATTTGTCATCTACTCGCTATTTGATGAATCAATATGCTTAAATACATGACATTGTTCACATTTGTAACTTCCTTATTTTTGTTTGGGAACCTCATGAATTTCATAGACTTCCGGTTCATCTTCTTTTTGTTGTTTGAATTGTGCAATCAATAAAGCCGTGATACCCGCAATGATCACGATGACTTTCGTAACCGTACTGGTGGACATTTCAAATGCTGTGGATACCGCTTGATTACTCGATGGAATGACATACCAACTAATCAACAGGATACAGGCCGACATCAATAAGTTTCGTACGATATTGCCCGCAATATTTCCTGGACTTAACGCCGATACCCCAACGGCACTGGCCACCATAAATGGCAAATGGAAATAGGTCATCAAGATCTGAATCAAAAATGGCAACGCAATCAATTGGACGATCATCCAAACCAAGGCTTTATGCGGTTGTTGGAAGACTGCACAATAATCCGCAATCTTCATACATAAGATCATCGCCAATAAGGCCAAACCAAACCAATGCACCAACGTCCACGTTTGGGTGACATAAATCGTTGGGTTGGTCGCTAATAAATAAATGGCAGCCACCAACATACCAATCGCAATAAACTGAGAAAGACGGCGACAAACCAATTTTGTTGTTTCCATATAAAATAGACCCCCTTAGATAGGCATAATAGGCGAATTATTATTTTTGTCAATAGTTTAGTTTGATTTAAAGTAACTCCTCTATGATGAAACCATCACCCAAGGAGGTTTCGATTATGACACACAATGAAGCCGGTCGTGCCATGTTAGCCATTGCTTTAAGTTTGACCCTAAGCGTGGCATCTATGCCCGTTTATGCACAAGAAAGCGAACCACAAGTGTCCGACACCCAAGATTATGATTATACGGGTACTGAAAATGCGCAAGTGACCAATAAAAATGTCAAAAATAAAACAGTTTCGAGTGAAAATGCGGATGAAAACGTTGTTTTAGCCAATGATGGTACAGCTACGATCAATAAAGCCACGCTAAAGAAAGCCGGTGATGGCAGCGATGATGATAGTAGTAATTTCTATGGCATCAATGCCATCGTTCTAAGTGTAGGCTCCAATGCCCAAGCCAATGTATGGAACAGTTTATTATCCAGTACAAGTACAGGCTCCAATGCCTTGTTTGCGACCAATGAAGGTACGATCTATGCCTATAACGATACGATTCAGACAACGGCTGACAATGCCCGTGGCCTAGATGCTACTTATGATGGAACGATCATTGCCAAAAAAGTCAAAGTGACGACCCAAGGCGATCATAGTGCCAGTTTGGCAACGGATCGCGGTGGTGGTAACGTCTCCGTTTCCAACAGTACCTTATCCACGACAGGATCGGGTAGTCCCTTGATTTATTCTACGGGATATATTGTCGTAGATGATGTAACCGGTACATCCACCAACAGTCAAATTGCCAGTTTGGAAGGGGACAATACGATCTTGATCCAAGATTCGGAATTGAACTCGACCATGACCGATAAAACGGCCAGTGACCCTGTCGCCAACGGTATTATCTTGTATCAATCTGCCGATGCTTCCACATCTCAAACGGCGCACTTCCAAGCCAAGGATTCAACGTTGACATCCAATATCCAATCTGGTGCCATGTTTTATGTGACCAATACGAAAGCTAATATTTATTTAAATAACACCAAATTGGACTTTGATACATCCAAAGCCAATCTATTGACCGTTGCTGGCAATGATTCGAACAATTGGGGTCAATCCGGATCCAATGGCGGTACCGTTACCTTCACAGCGAAGAAACAAACGCTCAAAGGCAATATCTCGGTCGATGATATGAGTAGCTTAGATTTGTATTTATTAAAGAATACCAGCTATACCGGTTCCATCTCTGGTAGTGCCGATGTATCCGTGGATAAAACATCCAAATGGGTCGTAACGGATGATACCACTGTCAACAATTTAGCGGTTGCCAAAGGGACAAAGATCATCGATAGTAAGGGGAAAACAGTATCGATCGTTGCCAATAGTAAAACCGTTGTTAAAGGGGATAGTTCATTGACACTGACTGTGACAGGCAATTATTCTACAACCGTTACGACAACATCAATCAACAATGCGATCACCAGTACCATCGATACAACCAGCTTTGAAGCCTATTATAAAAATCATAAATCATGAAAATTTTTCATGAATGAAAAAATAATTGAAAAAAATATTGACAAGAATGAAAATTAGGATTATTTTATGACCATAAAAACAAATCGCTGACTAGGAGAGTAAGCTTGACAGTAATTTCTAGCGAGATGGCACAGAGTGGAAGGCCATTAAATGAAGGCAAGCCCAAACGCACCTATGAGAGTCCAAGTGAATGGAGTAGCTTGGAACGTTTCACCCACGTTACGGAGAAGAGGCCTTGTTTGAGGCAACTAAAGTGGTACCGCGTTGATAGCGTCTTTGGATCTTTGGATTCGAAGGCGCTTTTTTTCTTAGCGTAAGCGTAGAAAGAAAGAGGACAAAAACATGAAAAAATTTAACAAGATCGTATTAGCGTATTCTGGAGGATTGGATACATCCATCATGATCCAATGGTTGAAAGAGAATTATGATGATCCCGAAATAATCGCGGTATCTGGTGATGTTGGACAAAAAGATGAATTGGAAGGCTTGGAAGAAAAAGCCCTCGCAACTGGCGCATCGAAATTCTATGCCCTAGATTTAAAAGATGCCTTTGTGGAAGATTATATCTATCCTTGCTTAAAAGCCGATGCTGTTTATGAAGGTGTGTATTTATTAGGAACCTCTATGGCTAGACCTTTAATTGCGAAAGGTTTGGTCGATATTGCGCATAAAGAAGGTGCCGATGCTATCTGTCATGGTTGTACCGGAAAAGGAAATGACCAAGTTCGTTTTGAATTAAGCATCAAAGCCTTTGCACCCGATATGCCAATCATTGCCCCTTGGCGGGAATGGGAATTGAAATCCAGAGATGAAGAAATCGACTATGCCGAAAGTCATCACATCCCTCTAAAGATCAACAGAGAAACCAACTACTCCAAAGATAAAAACATCTGGCACTTAAGCCATGAAGGTTTAGACCTGGAAGATCCAGCCAATGAGCCCCAATACGATAAGATCCTAGAATTAGGTGTTACCCCCGAAAAAGCACCTGACGAACCTACCTATATTACCTTACATTTTGAAAAAGGTATCCCAACCCAATTAAATGGTGAATCCATGAGTGCCCAACAATTATTATTGAAATTGAATCAATTGGGTGGAGCCAACGGTATTGGCATCATCGACATGGTTGAAAACCGGTTAGTCGGTATGAAGAGTCGTGGCGTTTATGAAACACCAGGTGGAACCATTATGTATAAAGCCCATGCTTTATTGGAAACCATCACAATGGATAAAGAAACGCAACACTTCATGCAACATGTATCCGTTAAATATGGTGAATTGGTTTACAACGGACAATGGTTTACTCCATTAAGAGAAGCTTTGGATGCCTTTGTCGATAAAGCCAATGAATATGTCAATGGCGATGTCAAATTAAAATTGTATAAAGGCAACATCATTCCAGCTGGTATGACTTCACCAACCAGTCTGTATTCGGAACAAATCGCAAGTTTCGGTGAAGATGACAGCTACGATCAATCCGATTCCAAAGGATTCATCAATTTGTTTGGTTTACCAATCAAAGTAAGAGCTCAACAAGAAAAGAAATGGAATAAGTAATTTATAGGAGGGATTCATTATGGCACTATGGGGCGCACGTTTTTCTGAACAAGCCGACAAGCGGCTACAAGCATTTAATGCATCGATTTCGATCGATCAAAAAATGGTCAATCAAGACATCAAAGGATCCATTGCTCATGTCACGATGTTAGCCGATCAAGGCATCATCGAAACGAGTGATAAAGAAGCCATCATTTCCAATTTAAAAGACATTCAAAAGGAAATTGCCGATGGTTCCTTACCCATCGATCCTGATGCGGAAGATATTCATATGTTTATCGAAGCAGAATTGACCAAACGAACACCGTCCGGAAAAAAAGTGCACACTGCCCGTAGTCGAAACGATCAAGTCGCCACGGATTTCAAACTCTACAGTTTGGATACTTGTGCCGAAATCAAAAAATATATCGTTGCCATGATCCAGACCCTTTTGCATCAAGCCAAAGCCAATACCCATACGATCATGCCAGGCTATACGCACCTGCAAAGAGCCCAACCCATTACCTTTGCCCATCATTTGATGGCCTATGTGGAAATGTTAAAACGCGATCTTTCCCGGTTGGATGATGCGATGCAACGAGCCAACACCTGTCCATTAGGCGCTGGGGCTTTGGCTACCACGACCTATCCCATCGATCGGTATGAAACCGCTGAACTATTAGGCTTTAGTGGCCCCACCTTAAATAGTATCGATAGTGTGAGTGATCGTGACTTTGCGATTGAAATGACCAATACCTTTGCGATGATCATGATGCATCTTTCTCGATTCTGTGAAGAAATCATTCTGTGGTGCAGCTGGGAATTCCAGTTTATCGAATTATCCGATGCCTTTGCGACAGGATCTTCCATCATGCCACAAAAGAAAAATCCCGATGTGGCTGAATTGGTACGTGGCAAGACCGGTCGGGTCTATGGTGATTTGAATACCTTATTGGCCATGATGAAAAACTTACCATTGGCGTATAATAAAGATCTGCAAGAAGATAAGGAAGCGTTCATGGATGCAGCCCAAACCGTAGAAGACTGTCTGGTAACGATGATCCCGATGGTCGATACATGGACGGTTCATCCACAGAAGATGAAAGAAGCTGCCCAAAAAGGCTTTATCAATGCGACCGATTGTGCTGACTACCTGACAAAGAAAGGCATGGCTTTCCGAGATGCTTATGGATGCATTGGCCAACTTGTTAAGTATTGTATTTCCACTCATCAAGACTTAGAATCATTATCAATGGATGAATACCATAAGATTTCACCATTGTTTGATGACGATGTCTATGAAGCGGTAGCCTTAAAGACTTGCGTAAAAAATCGAAACGTGGTTGGCGGCCCAAGCCCAGAAATGGTTGAGAAACATATTTCTTTGGTAGAAAAGGAGTTGGAAGCATATGAGTAAGTTACAAGTAGGTGTCATTGGTGCTAGTGGATATGGGGGAGCTGAACTGGTTCGATTATTATTGAACCATCCCGATGTCGAAGTTTGTGCCATTAGTTCCCATCAATATACGGGACAGCCTATCAGTGATCTCTATCCCGGATTTCAAAATTGTACGGATTTAGTTTTTATCGAACAAGATCAAGTGATTGAAAAAAGTGATTTGATCTTTGTGGCCTTACCATCCGGATTGAGCGAACCCATCGCGAAAGCTTGTATTGAACAAGGCAAAAAGATCATTGATCTCGGTGCCGATTTCCGATTGGATTCCAGTGAAGAATATGAAAAATGGTACGGTAAACCATTTGGCGATATAGAACTTCATAAAATGAGTGTCTATGGCCAATGTGAATTACATCATGACCAAATCAAAGATGCCCAGATCATTGGCAATCCAGGTTGTTATCCAACTTCGATCGAATTGGGTTGTTATCCAGCCATTCATTCTGGTTGGGTCGATACCGATCATATTATCTTAGATTCCAAATCGGGTACGACAGGTTCGGGTAAGAAATTAACGGAAAATACCCATTTTCCACGAACCAATGAAGCTTTTGCTCCATATAAAGTCGGTTGTCATCGCCATACCCCTGAAATTGAAATGATGCTTTCGGAAATGGCAGGACAACCGGTCAAAGTGACATTTGTACCACATTTGTTGCCAATCAATCGAGGAATTGTTTCTACGATTTATTTGCCATTGAAAGCCGATGTAGATCTGGAAACGATCCATCAAACATACAAAAAAACCTATCAGAACGATCCCTTTGTTCGTGTTTTGGACCTAGGGAAGGTTGCCGATTTGAAATTTGTGACGTATTCTAATTATTGTGATATTTCCTTGCATATGGATACGCATACCCATACGTTGATCGTGGTCTCTTGCATTGACAACATGATCAAAGGAGCCGCGGGCCAAGCGATCCAAAACATGAATATCATGTATGATTTTGAGCTAATGAGCGGTTTAAAAACTGTAGCTCCTTCATTTTAGGGAGGGATGGAAATGAAGAAACAAGGCGTATGTGCAGCCCAAGGATTTGTAGCCAACGGTTTACATTGTGGGATTCGTCCCAATCAAACGAAAAACGATCTAGCCATCGTCTACTCGAAAGTACCAGCCAGTGCTGCTGCCATCTATACGACCAATGCCGTAAAGGGTGCACCTATTTATGTAACCAAAGAACATATTGCCGATGGCAAAGCGCAAGCTATCTTAGTCAATAGTGGCAATGCCAATACGTGCAATGCCGATGGCATCGAAGTAGCGGAAAAAATGTCAGCGGCAGTAGCCAAAGAATTGGGTCTACAACCTGCGGATATCATGATCGCATCAACCGGTGTGATTGGTCAGCCCATGCCATTGGATAATATCTTAGAAGCCATGCCGGCTTTATGTTCCGATTTGAGTGATGAAAAAGAGAATGAAGCGGCCAAAGCCATTCTAACGACCGATACCATCACCAAAGAATATGCCACAACGTTTGAAATCGATGGCGTGACATGTACCTTAGGGGGTATGGCTAAAGGATCGGGTATGATTGCACCCAATATGGCCACGATGTTAAGTTTTGTGACCAGCGATGTAGCCATTTCTTCGGAATGTCTACAAAGTGCCTTAAAAGAAGTGGCCGATGATACCTATAATATGATCAGTATCGATGGCGATACATCGACCAATGATACCTTCGGTATTTTATGTAATGGTTTGGCTGGTAATGTGGAAATTACCCAAAAAGATAAGAATTATGAAACATTCAAAGCCGCCTTATATACCGTATGCGAACATATTTCGAAGATGTTAGCGAAAGATGGCGAAGGCGCATCAAAATTATTGACGGCCAAAGTCAGTCATGCCCAAACCAAAAAGGATGCCAAGATCGTCGCAAAATCCATCGTAGAATCCACCTTATTAAAATGTGCGATGTTTGGCAACGATGCCAACTGGGGTCGTATCTTATGTGCTATTGGGTATGCCGATGCCAATTATGATATCCATAAAGTCGAAGTGGATCTTGCATCCAAGGCAGGTTCCATCAAAGTATGTGTCGATGGCCATGGCATTGCCTTTGATGAAGATAAAGCACTCCAAATCTTAAAAGAAGATGAAATTGAGATTCTTGTGAATCTACATGATGGAGATTATGAGGCAACGGCTTGGGGTTGTGATATGACCTATGAATATGTGAAGATCAATGGAGAATACCGTTCATGAGTAGTGCCATTGAAAAAGCGACCATTCTATCGCAGGCCTTACCTTATATTCAAAAATACGATAATAAGATCGTTGTCATCAAATATGGTGGCAATGCGATGGAAAATGAACAATTGAAACAAAACGTCATGCAAGATGTAGTCTTGTTGACGCAAGTGGGTGTCAAGTTGGTATTGGTTCATGGTGGTGGACCCGATATCAATGCGACCCTGAAACAAATGCATATTGAATCGCATTTTGTGAATGGTTTACGTGTGACAGATCAAGAAACGATGAATGTCGTACAAATGGTCTTAGCGGGTAAAACCAATAAAAATTTAGTGAATATGATTTCCATGTTGCATGCCAAAGCCGTGGGCATCACCGGTATGGATGGTCATATCATCCAAGCCAGTCAAAAAGATCCGGAACTCGGATGTGTAGGTCAAATTGATGAAATTGATCCGGAATTGATCTTTAAATTGATTGATGATGGCTATATCCCTGTGATTGCTTCGGTGGGCTGTGATGCACATGGCAATGTTTATAATGTGAATGCGGACATGGCGGCCAGTGCCATTGCCGGTGCCTTGGGAGCTGAAAATATGATCTTTGTTTCCAATGTACCCGGCGTGTTAAAAGATCAAAACGATCCGCATTCTCTGATTCGTAAAATCCCTGTGAGTGAAATTAGTGAATTGGAAAAAGCAGGAATTATTTCTGGAGGTATGATTCCGAAAGTAAATTGTTGTGCAGACTGTGTTCGACAAGGTGTGAATAAGACCGTGATCATTGATGGTCGTGTACCGCATGCTTGTTTGATTGAAATGCTGAGTGACGAAGGAATTGGTACCATGATAGTAGGTGAAGGTTATGAATTTTAAAGAAATTGATGATACATATGTAGCACATACATACAAAAGATTCCCCTTATTAATCACATCGGGAAAAGGAAGTTATGTGTTTGATGATACGGGAAAAGCCTATTTGGATCTGACAGCCGGTATTGGTGTCAATTCATTGGGATATGGGTATGAGCCATTGATCCATGGCATTGAAAAACAAGCCGAGAAATTGATCCATATTTCTAACTTGTTCTATAATGAACCCTTATTGGAATTAGCACCAAAATTAGTAAAACGAACTCATATGAAGAAGGTCTTCTTCCAAAACTCTGGTGCGGAAGCCAATGAAGGAGCCATTAAAGTGGCTCATAAATATGCCAATGATCACTATCATGGCCAACGGGATACCATCTTGACATTGGTCAATTCTTTCCATGGTCGAACCATGGAAACCTTGATGGCGACTGGACAAGATGTGTTCCATCACCATTTTGATCCATTCCCATTGGGATTTGATTATATCGTTGCCAATTCCATTGATTCCTTACATGAAAAGGTCAATGATCATACGGCAGCCATCATGATGGAAATGATCCAAGGTGAAGGCGGTGTCAATGATTTGGATAAAGCCTTCGTAACGGAAGTACAAAAGGTTTGCGATGAAAAGGATATCTTATTGATCATCGATGAAGTCCAGACTGGTATTGGTCGTACAGGTACCTTCTTTGCCTATGAACAATTTGGTATTCATCCAGACATTGTTTCGTTTGCGAAAGGTATTGCCGGTGGTATTCCAATGGGTGGTGTCTTATTGTCTGATAAGGTTGAAAATACCTTGAATTACGGTGAACATGGATCGACTTTTGCGGGCAACCCATTAGCGTGTGCCGCTGCAAATGTCGTCTTAGATACGATCACGCCAACTTTCCTACAAAATGTCAAATGCAAGGGAAAACACTTAAAAGCACGTTTGGAAGCCATCGATAAAGTGAAGTCGGTTACGGGTCTTGGCTTAATGGTTGGTGTAGAATTGGCCGATGGCATTCAAGTCCAAGACGTAATCAGTAAAGCTAGAGAAAATGGTGTATTGTTCTTGACGGCAAAAAATAAGATTCGTTTATTACCACCACTAACGATTTCTAGAAGTGAAATTGATATTGCGATGGATGTATTAGAGAAGATTTTGGAGGACATGTAGATGAAGCATTTACTATCGTTGTTGGAAACATCGGAACAAGATATTCAAGATATCTTGAATTTGGCCGATATCGTAAAGGCCGAAGTCAAACAAGGTATTTATAAACCGTATTTAAAAAATAAAACGATTGGTTTGATTTTTGAAAAGAATTCTACGCGTACTCGTGTGTCCTTTGAAGTCGGTGCGGTCCAATTGGGCGCGTATCCGTTGTTCTTGGATGCTTCGACCATGCAGATTGGTCGTGGTGAACCCATCCAGGATACGGCTCGTGTCTTATCCCGTTATTTGGATGGCATCATGATCCGTACCTTTGAGCAAGCCGAAGTCGAAGCCTTAGCTGAATATGGTGATATTCCTATCATCAATGGATTGACGGATTTTGCCCATCCATGCCAAGTATTGGCTGATCTGCAAACCATTCGTGAATACAAAGGTAAACTAGAAGGCTTGAAGATGACCTTTATTGGTGATGGTAACAATATGTGCAACTCGTTGATGGTTGGTGCCTTAAAGACGGGTATGTCCTTTGCGTGTGCATGTCCAGAAGGCTATTTACCAGATCCAAAGTGTTTGGATTTTGCGAAAGCCTATGGCGACAAGTTCCAATTGACCAATGATCCAATGGAAGCAGCCAAAGATGCCGATGTCATCTTAACCGATGTTTGGGCATCGATGGGTGAAGAAGGCGAAGCGGCTCAACGAAAAGCAGTCTTTGAAGGGGTTTATCAAGTCAATGCGAAATTGATGGAACAAGCCAAGAGTGATTGCATGGTACTGCATTGTCTACCAGCCCATCGTGGGGAAGAAATCACGGAAGATGTATTTGAAGCCCATGCCAATGAGATCTTTGATGAGGCGGAAAATCGTCTCCATGCCCAAAAAGCGGTCATGGTTTTATTGATGCAAGATTAGGAGTGTGAACCGCACTCCTTTTTTTGTGTAAATGATCTGATTTGAAACAAATGTTTAAATACGCAAAATAATGAAAATTTATCTCGGAATTATTTACGATTTTTTATTATTATTTATTATAAAGTTATTTGATTTAATGAATAGTTAAGTTTTCTTTGAGTCCATAGGGAAAATTGATATAATGTGCATATAAGTTTAAAGGGAGCATATGTATGGAGGAATTTGAAACATTCGTATTCATAATTAGTAAAATTCATTTTTTGATTCAAAAAATAAAGAACGATGAAATGAAAAAATATGGTCTACACGGTTCGGATGCGGTTTTTTTATTTGCATTGTACCATCATCACCCGGATGGCTTAACATCTAAAGAATTAACTCAAATTTGTAACGTCGATAAAGCTGCCGTATCTCGAGGATTGAAAGAATTGTCAAATAAGGGTATGATTATTCGTGAAAAGAATGATCAAAAAGTATATCGTCTGAAATATACCTTAACGGAGGATGGTATGCAAATTGCAAAACGAGTTTATGAAAAAATTCAATCGGCAATGGATCTAGCGGGAGAAAACATGGATAATCCAGATGCATTCAATGCCTATCTTCAAATCATGTATGAGAATCTAGTCGCTTTTATCGGAGATACGAAAAATGAAATGGGCTAGACGATGGATATGCCGCATGTTCCAAACGAGCATGCGGCTTCTTTTCCCTTTTTTGCCATATCGCAATCCCCAAATCTTACATGCAATCAATCAAATCGATACCGTAAAGAAACAACATCCTTTGATCGTGACAGGTTCCCATACATCCAAAAGTGAAGGCATGAAAGAACTCATACATCATTATGACAACGTAACCATCTTTGACGGCGTCAAGGCCAATCCGACAACCGAAATGATCGATACGGCTTTTCAATTGTATGAAAAGGAACATTGTGATCATATCATTGGTTTTGGAGGGGGTTCATCTTTGGATTGCGCCAAAGCTGTGGCCGCTCAAGTGGCTCAACCACGCAAATCAATTGCCCAAATGGCAGGGGTCTTAAAAGTTTGCAAACAAACACCGTTTATGATCCTGATTCCAACAACGGCTGGTACCGGTAGTGAAACGACGATTGCGGCAGTGGTAACGGATAGTCAGACCCATCACAAATATGCGATCAATGATTTTTCTTTGATCCCGGATGTGGCCATATTGGAGCCGGCATTAACCGTATCCTTACCACCCCATTTAACAGCCTCGACCGGTATGGATGCGTTGACACATGCCATGGAAGCCTACATTGGTCGATCAACGACGAAACAAACACGGCAAGAAGCGTTAGAAGCCATTCGTTTGATTTATGAAAATATCTTGGTAGCTTATCAAGAGGGAACCAATATCGAAGCACGAAAAAACATGCTTCATGCATCCTATCTAGCGGGTGATGCGTTTTCTAAATCGTATGTGGGCTATGTACATGCGATTGCGCATTCATTGGGCGGTCAATACAATTTGCCTCATGGGCAAACCAATGCGACCTTATTGCCCATCGTATTGAAAGCATATGGACATCCCATTGATAAAAAGTTACATGATATGGCTTGTGTGGTTGGTTTAGCGGATGAAAGTACATCAGATGCACAAGCGGCACAAAGGATGATCCAATCGATTCAAAAGTTAAATCGTGCTATGGATATTCCATCCACGATACCACAAATTCGAAAAGAAGATATTGCTTTGATGGCTCGCTATGCCGATCAAGAAGCCAATCCTTTATATCCTGTTCCGGTCTTATGGGACCAAAAGGAATTGGGCATTCTTTATGAACAGGCTATGGACAAACCCAAAAATTTAGCTACTATAAAATAGAAAAAGAGTAGAAAGTGAGCAGTATATGGAAATAAAAGATATGTATGATTTGGATCATACGTTAGCGAAATCGTATTTATCCCAATTTACTTATCCTTGGGAAGCCTTGAAAGGAATCAAGGATTTTATCTTAGAATTAGGACCCACCTTATCCAGTGAATATAAAGAAGTGAGTGAACATGTTTGGGTACATGAAAGTGCTACGGTAGCACCAACGGCTTATTTGGGTGCTCCTTGTATCATTGGTCCACGAACGGAAGTGCGTCATTGTGCATTCATTCGTTCCAGTGCTTTAGTGGGAGCTGACTGTGTAGTTGGTAATAGTGTGGAATTAAAAAATGTGATCTTGTTTGATCATGTACAGACACCGCATTATAACTATGTGGGCGATAGTATTTTAGGCTATTATTCGCATATGGGAGCTGGCTCGATCACTTCCAATGTGAAAAGTGATAAGACTTTAGTTGTTGTCCATGGTCCAAAAAATATCGAAACGGGCTTAAAGAAATTTGGAGCCATGTTGGGAGACCATGTTGAAGTGGGCTGCAACAGCGTCTTGAATCCGGGTACGGTCATTGGTCCCGATTCGAATATTTATCCGGTATCTTGTGTACGAGGTGTCATTCCTAGCCATAGTATTGTGAAGACCGGTGGCGTGATCGTCGCGAAACGATAGAAAGAGGGTAGTATGCATACATCATTAGTTATCATGGCTGCTGGATTGGGAAGCCGGTTTGGTACGGGAATCAAACAATTGGAACCCGTTGGTTTGCACGATGAAATCATCATGGATTATTCCATTCATGATGCGATCCAAGCAGGATTTGATCAAATTATCTTCATCATTCGAAAAGACATTGAAGAAGATTTCAAAGAACGGATTGGTAACCGCATTGAAGAGGTTGTCAAAGACAAAGAGATTGCGATCCATTACTGTTTCCAGGCTTTGGAAGATTTGCCCGCTGGCTTTACTTGTCCATCCACACGGACCAAACCATGGGGAACGGGACAAGCCGTATTAGCGGCAAAAGACTTTATCGATGGACCATTCTGTGTCATCAATGCCGATGATTATTATGGAAAAAAAGCGTTTTCCATGATTTATGATTTTCTCCAAACCAATACCGATCCCGATGCGTATTGTATGGCCGGCTTTATTCTCAAGAACACGTTGAGCGATAATGGTACCGTCACACGAGGTCTATGTCAGACCAAGGGTGATGATTTGATTTCCATCGTGGAGACCCATGACATTGAAAAAACCAAAGAAGGCGCACAAAGTCATGGTCAAAGTATTGATGTTAACAGTCATGTTTCCATGAATATGTGGGGCTTTACCCCAGCGTTCTTACCCATCTTAGAAGCGGGATTCAAAACGTTTTTAGCCGATCCAAAAAATCATGAAAAGGGGGAGTATTTATTGCCGATTCTGATTGGAGATCTATTAAAAGAAAAACGAGTACGTGTCAAAGTATTGGAAACACCAGACACTTGGTTTGGGGTCACGTATCAAGAAGATAAACCCGTTGTTGAGAAGAGCTTTCGCGCTTTGATTGAACAAGGAGTCTATCCGGAAAATTTATATTCTGATATCTAGAATTTGTTTTGTTTATGGTATAGTAATAATACGGAGTTAAAGTATTATGTCATTAGAAGTTCGAAAAGCCAATGTGGACGATTTTCCACGCGTACGTTATTTCTATCAGTATTGTGAGAAACACGGTGATCAGGTACATACATTGGAAAAAATCAACGATGATATGTTACGAGAAGCCGTCGAGAATGAAAAGGTGTATTTGTGTTTTCAAGAAGATAACTTGATTGGGGCTATGATTCTTAAAGTTGAGGAACGAAAAGCTTGGATCACGCACATCGCAATTCATCCTGCTTTTTTTGGAAGAGGCATATTGAATATGATGGTGCAATATGCGTTAGATCATCTACAAGCCAATAACATCACAAATGTGCAGCTTTTTATTCCTGAAGATAATATCCAACAAGCCAACATGTTTAAAAATTTGGGTTTCAAACCTGGTACGGGCAGTTGGCTAGAGTACTTATTTGAGGAATAGCTATGTCACAAACGGAAAGATCAGTCTTAAATTACATTCGTCATGCTTTGGGGAATCATTTGTCGATTCCAATCCTATGGTATATTTCACATCATGACAAGGCGACCTATGAACAAATTCGAGGGTATATTATTTATGTAACCAATACAGATTTGAAACAAGCTTTGTCCGAATTGGTAACTTACCATGTTTTGAACGATAAACAAGGTGTGTATACATTCACCAAAGATGGGCAAGCCTTAGTACCTATTATAGATGAAATCTTTCAATGGGCACAAACAACAGCAAAGAAATCCTGAAGAGGATTTCTTTTTAGATGGAGGAATCAATATGAAAAAATTTTTTGGGATTGATGATTTACCCACCGGTCATGCATCCGATGCATTGACCCATGGCTGTATCGTCTTAGAAGGCGGTGCCTTTCGGGTATTGTATTCGGAAGGGGTCTTGGATGCTTTGATGCAGGCGGATATCAACATGGATTGTACCATTGGTGTCAGTAGTGGGGCCATGAATGGCGTCAGCTATACGATGGGACAAATTGGTCGCAGTGCCTTATTGAATCTAAAATATCGTCATGATCCGGAATATGTAGGATTCCATACGCAAAATACCGGAATCATTGGGTTTGATTTTGTGTTTAAAGGACGTTTTGCCCAAGAATATCCATGGGATTATGATACCTTTTATAAAAAAGAACGACGTTTTGTCGTTGTTTGTACCGATGTGGAAACCGGGCAAGCCACCTATTTTGAGAAGAGTCGTTGTGATGATATTTTAAAAGCGGTAGAAGCATCGGCTTCGATGCCCTATGTTTCCAAACCAGTGGAAGTCCAAGGTGGTTTATATTTGGATGGTGGCTGTTCGGTGAAGATTCCAGTCCAATGGGCCATTGATCAAGGCTATGAAAAAATCATCGTGGTGCGTACCCGTCCTCGTTCGTATCGCAAGAATTCGCGTTCAATGGCTTTGGTCAATCGTTTATTTTATAAAGACTATCCACTCTTTCAAAAACAACTGGATACCAGCAATCGTCGATATAATGAAGAATGTGATCGTATCGATCAATTGACCGATCGTGGTCGTATCTTTACGATCTATCCGAGTGAGCCCATTACGATTTCGCGATTGGAAACGGACATGGATAAATTAGGGCAATTGTATTATCTAGGCTATGAAGATGCCAAAGGACAATTGGCAAAATTAAAAACATATTTGGAGGCGACAAAATGAAAGGATTGGTTTTATTATTTCCAGGTATTCGTTATACCGTCGATATGCCTTTGTTGTATTATTCCGGTTTGTATTATCGTCAACAAGGATATAAAGTGGTTCCCGTATCGTATGGTGCCCAATTTGATCAAGTTGAATTTCATAATCAAGATATCACGCAGGAAATTGAGGATGCGAAAACGTATTGTTTGCCACAACTGCAAGCCATCGATTATTCGAAGTATGATTCTGTTATCTTTGTGTCCAAAAGTTTAGGTACGGTGATAGCTGGATGGGCCCAACAAACGTTACAGATTTCATGTAAACAAATCTATTTGACCCCCATTAAACAAACCCTTCCTTATATGGATTCGTCTTGTATGGCCATTGCCGGCGATGCCGATCAAGTATTGGATCCCGCGGTATTGAAAGCCTATTGTAAGAAGCATGACATCGAATATCATGTATTTCCTGGTGGACATCGAATTGAAGTGAAAAAGGATATTTCCCGAAACTTGAAAACCATTGATGCGATTGTAGCGTTACTGTAAAGTAGCGCTTTTTAAATGTTATGAGAAATATAAGTCAAAAAAGTCAAAAGTTATATTGTATTTAATACAAACTCATCGTATAATGAGGCCAGAGATATTTTTTAAGGAGAGTATAAAAACATGTTAGTTACATCAAAAGCTATGTTTGAAGCAGCCCAAGCGGGACATTTTGCAATCCCATCGGCCAACTTTGTCGATGAAGATTCTTTAAAATGGCATTTGGAAGTTGCTGAACAAGAAAATTTACCAATTATCATTGCGTTGGCAGAAAGCCATTTAAATCGTTTGATTGATTTAGAAACAGCTGCATATATTGCTGAATATCGTGCAAAAAAAGCCAGTGTTCCAGTTGTTTTACATTTGGATCATGGCGAAAGTTTTGAAACTTGTAAGAAAGCCATCGATTTAGGATTTACGTCTGTCATGATCGATGGATCCAAGTTGCCAATGGCTGAAAATATTGCCTTGACCAAGAAAGTCGTTGATTATGCCCATGCGCATGGCGTTGTCGTAGAAGGTGAAATTGGTCATGTTGGATCGAATGAAAATGCCGATGACAACGATATCTATACAACCGTGGAAGAAGCAACAACATTTGCGAAAGAAAGCCAAGTGGATTCCTTAGCTGTTTCCATTGGTACCGCACATGGTTTGTATAAAGGAACGCCAAAATTGAATTTTGATCGTTTGCATGAATTAGCCGCTGCCGTTTCTTGTCCATTGGTTTTACATGGTGGATCCAATAGTGGTGATGATAACTTGCATCGTTGTGCTACCGAAGGTATTGCGAAAGTCAATGTCTATTCTGATTTCATGGTCAGTGCAGCTAAACCTGTATTCGCTTTGGAACAAAAAGAACCAGAAGTCGAAGATTACTACACGATGAAAGCAGCCGCTAAAAAAGGTATGCAAGATATGTTGCGTCATGTGTATAAATTATTCGCAACTCAACCCGTAGAAAAGTAGAGGAGAAAAAATGACAGTATATCGTAAAGTGATTCATGTACAATCTCATGGAAAAACCACATCTTATATCAATATTACCGATGAAGTTCGCCAAGCCATCGAAGAAAGTGGTGTAAAGACCGGCATTTGTGCCGTTATTTCACCACATACGACATGTTCAGTATTCTTTGAAGAATATGCCCATGACCGTGATGAAAATGGCGATGAATCTTTGCAACATGATTTAAACATCGGTTTAGCCAAGATCTTCCCTGATCATGTGGATGCCAATACATACACGTACCCTGGTGAAGAACACTACAAATCCGTTGAATCTTGGCCAAATGCCAAAGATTACTTGCCAAACGGACGCCAAGACCTTTGGAACGGAGATGCGCACTTGCGTTCTACGTTGTTAGGTTCAAGTGAAGTCTTTGATGTCACTGAAGGAAAATTAGGTGTTGGATCAACGGGTTATGTTTATTTTGCCGATTTTGATCGTACACGTGGTCGTCAACGTCGTTGTGTTATTACTGTGTTAGGAGAATAAGAGTATGGAAAGAAAACCATTTTTAGTTGTAAATCCCAAATCCTATTTATATGGAAAAGAAAGCTTAGATCTTGCGATTGCTTCAGATAAAGTCGCTGCAGATACTGGCTTGACCATTTTCTTTACTTGTCCGTATGCGGATATTCGTTTGATCAAAGAAAATACGAAACATGTGATCGTTACCGCACAATCCATGGATCCATTGACACCGGGACGTGGTATGGGCCATGTCTTAGGTGAATCGTTAAAAGAAGCCGGTGCCGGTGCTTTATTCTTGAATCATGCCGAAAATCCAAAAACCGTCAGTGATTTATATAAGACTATCAATCGTGCAAAAGAATTAGGCTTGATCACGATCGTATGTGCCGATTCCGTAACCGAAGCCAAAGCCGTTTCTTGCATGAAACCCGATATCGTCTTAGCCGAACCAACCGATTTAATTGGTACCGGACAAGTAGCCGATGATTCATATACAACGGATACATGTAAAGCCATTGCGGAAATTGATCCCGATGTTTTGGTCATGATTGCTTCGGGTGTATCAACGGCTGATGACTGCTACAATGTCGTAAAATTAGGTGCTGATGGTACGGGTGCTACTTCTGGTATCTTAAAAGCACCCGATCCAAAAGTACGTGTGCGTGAAATGGCGGAAGCCATTGTCAAAGCTTGGAATGAAAGATAATTCGATTTCTTTTCGTTGGTGGGGCCATAGTTGTTTTCAAGTGACCTATCAAGATTACTCCATTGTATTTGATCCCTATCAGATGGGCAGCGTACCGGGCTATCCTCCTTTACATCTTATAGCCAATGAAGTGCATTGCTCCCATGATCATGCCGATCATAATGGAGTTTCTCAAGTGCAGATACAACCAGGAACCAATCCTTGGCAGATGCAATATATAGATACCTTTCATGACCATCATCAAGGTGCCCATCGCGGTAAAAATATTGTAACGGTCTTATCGGCCGATGGCTATCGCATTGCACATTTGGGTGATTTGGGCTGTATCAGTACGATCAATGCTTTAAATGATTGTGATGTATGGATGATTCCAGTGGGTGGCTATTATACCATTTCTGCCTTGGAAGCCAAGGCCATGATCGATATGTATCAACCCAAAGTTGTCTTACCGATGCATGCACGATTTGGTCAAAAAGGCTATGCAGAAATAGCACCTATCAACGATTTTTTAACGGAATGCTCCCATGTAAAAGTCGTTGATTCGGTGTATACCTACACCAAAGATTCCCCATCGGAAACCATTCTTTTTGATAAGAGTGTCTAATGTTTAGGCACTCTTTTTATGTTACTATAAGCGTATGAATAAATTTGATCCAATCGATGATATTAAAGTAAAAACCAAACAAGTTGTTAAAAAAGTGCAATATGATCGTCAAGTACGTACGTATACGAACTTGGATGATTTGCCTCGTGGCATTGCTTCCAACCAAATCACCGAAGGATGTATGGTCTTAGAAGGTGGTGCTTTTCGTGGGTGTTATACATCCGGTGTTTTAGATGCGTTGATGGAAGCCGATATCAATTTACGCACGACCATTGGCGTTTCGGCGGGAGCCATGAATGGAGTGGGCTATGTTTGTGGCCAAATTGGTCGGAGTGCGTATATCAATCTGAAATATCGAAATGATGATCGCTATGTCGGTCTGCAAGCGATGCGTACCAATCATGGCATCATTGGGTTTGATTTTGCAATGTTGGAATTAAATAAAGAATATCCGGTCGATATGACGCGGTTCAATGCACCCAATCGAGATTTTATCGCGGTAGTGACCAATTGTAAGACTGGTAAACCGGAATATATGAAAAAAGGGGTATGCAAAGATATTATTGGGGCCGTAGCGGCTTCGGCTTCGATGCCATATGTGTCGCAAATGGTGGAGATTGAAGGACAACCGTATTTGGATGGTGGCTGTTCCTGTGCGATTCCGTATCAATGGGCATTGGATCATCATTTTGAGAATATTGTGGTGGTCCGCACCCGTGACATTGAATTCCGCTATCCAGAAGAACCTAATCACAATGCGATGATTTGTGCCCGATATTTGAACTATCCCAATCTAGTTAAGGTGTTAGAAGAAGGGGATATGCGGTATAATAAACAGTGTAATGAGTTGGAACAATTACGCAATGAGGGACGTATCTTCATGATTAGTCCATCACAGCCCATCGATATTGGTCGCTTAGAAAAAGACACCTCGCGATTGGCCGAAATCTATTATTTAGGCTATGCGGATGGGAAACGATGTGTCCCATCTTTAAAAGCATACTTACATAGGGGGGATCGAAATGATTTGTAAGAATTGCGGTCATGAAAACGATGATCGTCGTCGATATTGTGAAAAATGTGGTGAATATTTATATCCAGAAGAAGACTTTACTGAAACGACCAAGGTGCATAAGGTGCAAACCGTGGTGAAGACCGATAAGAAAAAGGTCTTTCATTATGTTTTGATTGGTATGATCGTCACGTTGTTGGTAGTCGGTGGTTCGAGCATTTATTTTATGAATCAATTGCGGGTGTCCAAAAATGCCGAAATTGCTTCGTTAGAAAAAAAGAATCAAAAGTTGACCAAACAGGTCAAGAAATTGAAGCAGCAACAATCCAAATCGGATACTTCGTATGATAAAGAAATTGCGAAATTGAATAAAGAAAATAAAGAACAGGCTCAAAAAATCGTTGAGCTACAAGAACAATTGAGTGGTCAGGATACAAGTTCATCCTCATCCTCTTCAACGAAGAAGAGTTCTTCATCGGATTAAAAAAATAGATGCATCTTTGATGCATCTATTCTTGTAGTTCGAAAATAGCTTCAATTTCAACGGGTGCATCCATCGGCAATTGATTGATACCCACAGCTGTACGAGCATGGGTGCCATTTTGACCAAATATATCAAACAACAATTCACTAGCACCATTGGTGACAAGGTGTTGTTGATCAAAGCCGGTCTTGCTGGCAACAAAGGCTTGGACTTTGACAACCGATTTCACATTGTCTAGATCACCGACTTGATATTTAACGGCCGACAACATATTGATGATGCATAAACGCGCACATTCTTGACCTTGTTCTAGAGTGAGGGATTCACCAAGTTTACCGGTATAGGCAAGGGAACCATCCAACTTACAAGGTAGTTGTCCAGATACAAACAACAGGTTGCCTGCTTGTTTACATGGAATATACATGGCTTTGGGTTCGCTGCTTTCTGGTAACTCAATGCCCAGTTCTTCCAAACGTTTTTCAATATACATACAAAATACCTTCTTTCTTATGTAATCATAGGATAGAAATTTCATTTTTGTCAATGTAAGAGAAGGAGTTATCATGCGAGATTTTTCTCATATTAAACATTTGATCGTTAAAGTTGGATCGTCTTCCTTATGTGATGAAAAAGGAAACATCGATTCGCAACGCATTCTTGGTTTGGTTCAACAGATTGCGCACATCCGACAACGTGGCATTCAAGTCACTTTGGTTTCGAGTGGTGCCATTTCGGCGGGCATGAAAGCCATGAATTTACGTAAAAAACCGGAAACCATTCCTGAAAAACAGGCATTGGCAGCCATTGGCCAAGCCTCTTTGATGAAAATCTATGAAGATATGTTTCATATTTTTCATATGAAGAGTGCCCAGATCTTAATGAATCATGATGATTTTGATGATCGCAAACGTCTATTGAATTTCTATCATGCGATGCAAAGCTTGATCAAATACAAGGTCGTACCCATCATCAATGAAAATGATACCTTAGCTGTCGATGAGATCAAGGTAGGCGATAACGATACAATGGCCGCTTTGGTTGTTCCCATTGTCAATGCCGATCTTGTGGTTTTGATCAGTGATATCGATGGACTCTATGATAAAAATCCCCATATCTATAAGGATGCCCAATTGATTGAAGAGGTCGATGAAGTCAATCATGAAATTGAAAGTATGGCGAGTGATACCGATACTCAAATGGGTACGGGAGGCATGGTCACAAAACTACGGGCGGCCAAGATTTGTACGGAATATGGTTGTGATATGGCCATCGTCAATGGACAAAGCCCACATGTGTTATTGGATCTATTGGATGGCAAACCCGTTGGTACCTTATTTCATGGGGATGTGGGTCGTAACTTAAATGCACGCCAACTTTGGATCATGTATCAAACTTGGTCAAAAGGCTGCATCATTGTCGATGCCGGTTGTGCCAAAGCCTTGCGTCATCATAAGAGTTTATTGCCATCAGGCATTACGGGCGTATCGGGTGATTTTTCGATGTCAAGCATTGTGGATATCATCGATGAAAAGGGTGTGAAACTTGCGAAAGGTATTTCCAATTATTCCAGTAAAGAAATTGATAAAATCAAAGGCAAGAAGACCAGTGCCATCGAATCGATATTAGGTGAGCATGATTACGATGAAGTGGTCCATGCCAATAATATGGTATTAGTGAAACGGAGTGAAAAACATGATTGAACAATTATTAACCGATGCCAAAAAGGCATGTCGTACGTTCCAAATGGTCGATAGTGATACAAAGATCCAAGCATTAGAATCCATTGCGAAATATTTGATCCAGAAACAAGACGTGATTCTTCAAGCCAATGAAAAAGATATTGCCCAAGCCAAAGAAAATGGGATTTCATCGGCAATGATCGATCGTCTATTATTGACTAGTGATCGTATCCAGGAAATCAGTGATGGCGTTTTGAAGGTTGCCCATTTGGAAGATCCAGTCGGCCAAGTGATTCGTGAAATGCATCGTCCCAATGGATTGCTCATCAAACAAATTCGCATTCCGATTGGTACGGTTGGAGTTGTTTATGAAGCTAGACCTAATGTGACCGTTGATATTGCGGCTATTTGTATCAAGACCAATAATGTTTGTATCTTAAAAGGTGGAAAAGAAGCGTTTTATTCCAATATGGCATTGGCACAAGTCATGCAAGAAGCCATTCAAGATATCTTGCCGGTATCACCTATCTATATGATCGATGAAATGGATCATGCCGTTGTGAGTGAATTGATCAGTGATCGTGCCCATGTGGATGTCGTCATTCCTCGTGGTGGAAAGGGATTGATCCAATATGTGGTTCAAAACGCAAAAGTACCCGTCATTGAAACGGGTGCGGGTTTGTGTCATTTGTATGTGGATAAAGAAGCCGATATCGATATGGCCTTACAGATTGCGCAAAATGCTAAGCTCCAACGGCCAAGTGTATGTAATGCGATTGAAACCATCTTGGTGCATACTGATGTTGCCAAAGAATTTTTAATTCGACTTGCACCTATGTTTGCGAAAGTTCAAGTCTTTGGTGATGCGAGAAGTCTACAATATATCCCGGGTGAAATGGCCACAAAAGAAAACTATGCGACGGAATACGATGATTATAAGATCAATATCAAAGTCGTGGATTCCATGCAGGAAGCCATTGAACATATTTATACCTATTCTACGAAACATTCGGAATGCATTGTAACTAAGAATGACAAACGGGCCCAATATTTTATGGATGCCTTAGATTCAGCTTGTGTGTATCAGAATGCTTCAACGCGCTTTACGGATGGTGGACAATTTGGTTTTGGTGCCGAAGTCGGTATCAGTACCCAAAAGCTACATGCACGTGGTCCGTTGGGCTTACCGGAAATGTGTTCAACTAAATATGAAATCTATGGCCATGGCCAGATTCGTGAGTAAGAGTGATTCGTCACTCTTTTTTTTGGAAAACAAAGTATCGTTGACCAAGATAGTTGAGGCCAACAAATAGGCACATACCCACCAACATGGTCCCATTGTCTTTCATTGATACGCTAAGGGAGCTGAATAGGTTGGCCACCAATGGTTTGGCCAGTCCATACGCAATGTAATAATAGATGGTAATGTTGAGGGCAAAGGGAAGGATATCACCAATGCTTTTATCTTTTTTCTGAAAAGTAAAATACTTATTGAGAAAGTAGCTGAGGATACTGCCAAAAAAGTAATTGGAAGCACTCGATAGCCAATACGATAAGCCCAATACGTTATACGCAAGAAACATGATGGATGTGCCAAATAGGGTATTGATACAACCTACCAAAAGAAACCGCCATGTAGTTTGATCGATCCATTTAGTCATTTTGGATACCTCTGCGACTCTGTTTTTTGATGATATAAATCGGACGATGTTTACTTTCCATATAACACTTCGATGCGTATTCACCAATCATGGAAAGACAAAGAATTTGTACGCCCGCAAAGAACATCATCATAAAGATCATGAAATAGTGCGGAATAAACACCAAGGAAACAAGCATACAGAGAATACCAATGATTACACATAACTGAATGGTGCATCTGAAACGGAATAGATGGCTTGTAAGGCATAGGTGAACAAGCTTACAAAATTCCATTTGGATTGACCACCAGCACGTTTTTCATCATGAAAGCCGATCCATTTGGTGTCAAAACCAACATAGGAGAAAATACCTTTCATATAGCGATTGTTTTCTTTGATTTCCAAGATGGCATCGACCATAGGACGAGACATCATTCGACCAAGTCGTATACGTTTCAAGATGCGGATGGAAAATCCATCTATTTGGCGATATCAGTAGCACCCTATTCGGCAGCTCATCTATGGAGCCTAATCGTTGCTGGACTATCGATTCTAGTCGGATGGATTGCTTTTCGTTGGATGGGGAAGGTTCATTCCTTCCATCCATCAGTTTTTTATGAGCGATATGGCTTAGCGAAAATGTAGTATTTGTGCAGCAGGGTTTTGTTTGTGTGTCTATGGAAGTACGATTGTTTTAAATCCTATCTGGATGCAGTGGTATCACGAAAATATCAACAACACGACCTATCCGACTCAGCTAGAGACTTCTTTGTATTCCTATGCGAAAACGACGACTTTGTCCAACAAGAATAAAAAAGCGATTTCGAAAGCCATCCGTAAACACATGGATTTCTATGAAAGTGTCAGTATTCTCTATGATCAAAAGTTTATCAATGTGGATCATTCATCGAAACAAAGGAACTATCTACAATATATGAATGAGGATACGTTTGGCACGGTGCATACCTTTCAGGTACAATGGAAAAATCGCAAAACGTGGGTCTATGTCAATATGTATCCGGAATTGTATGACATGCAGGCAATAGAATACATAGAAATTGGCATTATTTTTTCTTTTTATGTTTTGATTCTGTATGGTTTTATGAAAAAGCGTGTACAAATCATTGAAAAGTTGACGCAGGATATTTCTTATTTGGAAAATGGCGATTGGACGCATGCGATTGGTGTGGAAGGCCAAGATGAATTGGGGCGCTTGGCCCAACAAATTGATGAAATGCGATTGTATGCGTATGAGAATCAACAAGCCGAACGACGAGCTAGCCAGGCCAATCATGATTTAATTACATCGATGTCTCATGATATTCGAACACCATTAGCGACATTAAAGGGGTATTTAGAAATATTGTCGCTAAAAAAAGGGGAAGAAGAAAGGTAAGCGTTTTATATACAACGGTGTTTGAAGAAAACGGATGAGTTGATTGATTTATCCGAGGCGTTATTTAAACAAAGTCTGCATGTATCCGATTCAAAAGAACTGCACATGGGCAAGATGGCCATTCAGGAAATCATTGCCTTATTGAATCAGATTGATGATCTCAAAAAACGAGGCTATGATATACAATTTGTGGATCAGACCATGCATGGCTGCATTGAAGGCAACTTGCCTTTGGTTCATCGTATTTTTAATAATTTATCCTCGAATATCATTAAATATGCGGATAAACAAAAACCGATCCATATATTGACCAAAGTTGAAAAGGGTGAATTTTATATCCGATTTGAAAACTATATTGCGTCTACAAAAGATGTAGAAAGCAATCATATTGGTTTACAAAGTGTGCAGATGAGCATGAAACAACTACAGGGTTCTTGTTTATGAGCAGACCCATGATCTCTTTTTGATCGTATTGACACTTCCTTTATGTAAATAGTTTTTTTATGTTACAATACCGATACCTATAAAGAACGTGTTAGAGATTGGCTCGTAGCACGTACCAACCTACAGAAATGCAAGGTGGTAAAGCCAAGATGATAGGTCCGTTTTCATATAGGGTCCTATCATCATCGATAGGGCTTTTCTTTTTTTAAAAGGAGGAACAACATGAAAACAAGAAGTTTAGAATCATTATTATCAAAGTATCCAGAAAAACGAATTTGGCTTTATTTAGGCGACCAAAAAACCAAAGATGAATTGATTCGTCAATTTTGTTTATTGAATGGCTTTGTTTCGTATGATGGAGAAGTTTTTGAAAATATCGACCTCAGAGAAGAAGAGCATGATCAAATTCATATGGTTGATGGCAGAACGTTATATATCTATAGTCGTCAAAAGAATACAGGCCTTTTACACAATGTAGTTTATATCGATTTTAAAAAGTATGTAGAAAATCGTATTTTTTATATCGTAAGTGAGGAAGAAACGAATCAACGATTGTGCGAGTTTCCCAATGGAATCAAATACATTTAACGTGTCCAGACCGGATGCGTCAATTCTTGATACAAGGTCTGGATACTTTTTAAGGTTGCATGACTAGCTCTGGCATAGAGTTTTGGATCGTTTAATCGCACCATCAAGGTTCTCGATTTACGAGGTTGATGCAAGGTATAATATTTTTCTAAATGCTCATTGGCACTGGTATGGATCCGCAGATGCGGATCTTTTAAATAGGTTAAAAAATCATCGATGGCAGAACTATCGATATACCAGATTGTATCCATTGAATGATCCGATACGATCGCAACGCCTTTTTTGGTAGTCAATATTTTTTTCTTTCGGGCTAACTGATAACGCAAATAAGCTAGATATTGTTCGTGATTCAGGATGGGCGTGCCTTCAAAATGCTGCATAAATTGGGTATAGATGGCATAGGAATCCACAAACTTTGTCGATACGTTGGTGGGATGACCTTTCTTTTTGGGTTCGATCCATGCCACTTTCCCATAGGCAATCGACTGAAAGCGATGGTTTTCTAATAATTGGGGAAAATCGGTTTCACAATAGGTCAAGACATGATTGTAGTGGCTTTGTTCCAAAACCACTTTGAGCAAGGATTTGAAATGGCCATGTTGCCGATGATTCGGATGGGTACAGGCCCATTGGATGCCAAGGGCAGAAACCATATGATCTTGTATTTGAATCTTGGTGGGTATGGTTTGAATCAAACTGATCAAATGCTCATTTTGCCAGAATCCATAGAGATGATGCGAATCGTATTGATGCATCATCCAAGCTTGCACTTGAAAAGGTTCCCATTGGATCATGGAGACTTCTAAAAGTTGTTGGACCGCTTCGGCTTGCGGAGTACAGGTGGTGATCATTGCGGATCCTCTTCATCGTGTTCGGTATATTCGGCATCGATCGCATCGGGATTGCGTTTTTCTGCTTTGATCTTTTTATCTCTTTGTTTCCAGGCTCCATAGCCTAAAGATACAAGGTAGATGATCACAAGAGCTGGCAATAAGACGGGTAAAAATTGAATCAGAAGGATCATTAACCCAAATAATAGAATATATGTATAAAAAAATCGCATAGTGTCTCCTTTTTAGATGGGGGTTTCCCATTCTATTTGCCCAATTGAGATGGGTTGGATCGATCCGTTGGATAGTTCTTTTAGATCGGATGTGATATCGTGATCGGTCAAATATTGATAGGTCACTTGTTCATTATAGTCTTTCAGGGTAATTTCGATTTGATGGGTACGAAAATAGGCATCCAATTTACCAATCAGATCATAGCCAAACGTAATGGTGTATTCTTCCAATAGTTTGGTTTCGGATTTGGTGGCTTTATCCAAGGCTTCTTTGACACTGGAACTATAGGCGCGAACCAAGCCGCCTGTTCCTAATTTGATGCCACCAAAATATCGAACCACGACCACAAAGATGTCTTCCATATGGTTGTGTAATAAGACATCCAACATCGGATGGCCAGCGGTTTGGCTGGGTTCACCATCATCATTGGATCGTACGATGTTGCCAATAATCATAGCCGTACAATAATGACGGGCTTGGGGATGGCTTTTTTTGATTTGTTTCAAGAATTCTTTGGCTTCTTGTTCATCGTTGGTTCGATGCAGATAGGTAATAAATTTGCTTTTTTTGATTTCGATGGTGTTGGTTACATCTTCCATAATTCTCATAGACTGATTCTACCATGCCAAGGACCGTTTTGTCCTTTTTTTTAGGAAACATAGAAAAATATGATTATATGGATATTGAAAGTTTAGACCATAAGAGGTGGAAAAAATGGAATCCTATGTGCAGACAACGAAGGTGTTAAAATCTTTATCCGACCCAAAACGGTTGGAAATTGTTGATCGATTGATGGAAAAAGAATATTGTGCATATGAATTATTGCCTTTGTTTCATGTGACACAACCTACGTTATCACACGACATGAAGGTATTGAGTGAAGCGGGTGTGATCAAACAACAGAGAAAAGGAAAAAATGTGGTTTATTCAGTGGATCGAAAAGTATTGGAGGATGTGGTGAATCATCTGAATGCGATCATTTCGAAGTGAATGATTTACAATTGTTAATGAAAGTGATACACTGGGTTCAAATGATAGAGGCGCAAAAAAGACACCGTAGAAAGGGAGTCGGCAGATGTTGATTTTCTATGGTAGCGATTTTGCCGAACTGCTTATTCAGGCATGGATAGGTGGTGGGCTTGCAGAGAAGATCTGTAAGACTGTCTACCTTTGGTAGGAGAGCTATCTGATTGCCTTTCACGTAACCAGTAAGATAGCTCTTACTGGTTTTTTTTATATAAAGGAGGAAAGTGATGTTAGAAATTGGTGGCGTACGAGTCGATACGCTTGCACAAACATACAAGACACCGTTGTTTGTGTATGATGAAGATCAATTACGATCCCGTTTACAGGAATATGCAACCTTTTTTCAATCCGATACGATGGAAACAGGTGTCCTATATGCTTCCAAAGCATTTAGCTGTAAGGCGATGTTGCGATTGGTCAAAGAATATGGTTTAAGTCTGGATGTGGTGTCCGGTGGTGAACTTTATACCGCAAAAGCCGTAGATTTTGATATGTCCAAGGTTTATTTTCATGGAAACAATAAATCCAAGGAAGAATTAGAAATGGCCATTAATTATGGTGTGGGAACGATTATTGTGGATAACTTGATGGAAGCGCAAATGCTTCATGAAATGAGTCAAAGCATCGATCATACGATCCACGTCTTGCTTCGAGTCAATCCAGGAATTGATGCCCATACACATAAATATATCGTAACGGGACATGTCGATAGTAAATTCGGTATTTCCTTGCTCCAAGAAAAAGAGTTGGTGGATGTGATTCGCACATTTGATCAAGATGAGCATCTATCTTTTGATGGGTTACATGCCCATATTGGATCGCAGATTTTTGATAAGAATGCATTTATTGCCGAGATTGAAAAGATGTTTGGTTTCATCAAACATTTAGAAGATACCTATGATATTCATTTGAATACGTTGGATTTGGGTGGTGGATTTGCCGCTACCTATACTTCGGAAGATCATCCTATTCCTTTGCAGGAAGTTTGTTCAACCATTGTTTCTCATTGTGAGAAACAAAACCAAGAATTGGGATTATCCATTCAAAAGATCTTGATTGAACCGGGACGGAGCGTGGTTGCGGAAGCGGGTTCCACCATCTATACGGTGGGATTCATGAAACAAACACCGAATAAAAAGTATGTATTTGTCGATGGGGGCATGGCCGATAATATTCGGCCGGCATTGTATCAAGCCAAATACAATGCAGATATTGCCAATAAAATGGATGCACCGAAAGATACGGTTTACACCGTGGCTGGAAAAGCTTGTGAATCCGGCGATATCTTGATTGAAGGCATTGCCTTACCAAAGTGTGAACCGGGAGATTTATTGGTTACGTATACAACGGGTGCCTATGGCTATGCGATGGCCTCGCACTACAATAAAAATCCTTTGCCCGGTGTTGTCTTCTGTCGACAAGGAAAAGCACGTGAAGTGATTCGAAGGGAATCGTACGAACATTTGATTGATTTAGAAACGGATGAATAAGAAAGGATGTGTTTTCAATGATCAAGGGTTCTATTGTTGCATTAATTACACCATTTCATGAAGATGGCAGTGTTGATTTTGATAAGTTAGGTGAATTGTTGGAGTATCATGTAGCCAATCATACCGATGGTATCTTGGTTTTAGGAACAACGGGTGAATCGAGTACCATGACCCATGAAGAAGATGATGCGGTCGTTCGTTATACGATTGATAAGATCGATCATCGGATTCCCGTTGTGGTTGGAGCTGGTTCTAACGATACGAAAACAGCAGTCGATAAGAGTATCAAATATGAAAATATGGGTGCCGATTATTTGTTGATCATCACGCCGTACTACAACAAGGCCAATGAAGGTGGTATGATTGCCCACTTTACAACCGTAGCCAATGCGGTTCATACCCCTATTATCTTATATAACGTACCAGGACGTACGGGATGTAAATTAAGTGAACATGCCGTATCCGTATTATCAAAACATCCAAATATTTGTGGTATCAAAGAGGCTAGTGGGGATATTAGTTATGCTACCCGTATTTCTCGTTATTTGAGTGATGATTTTGTGATGTATTCTGGTAATGATGATATGGTCGTTCCCATTCTTTCCTTAGGTGGTTCCGGTGTCATTTCTGTCTTTGCCAATACCAATCCACAAGAAGCCCATGATATGGTGCAAGCTTGGTTTGATGGGGATTTGAAGAAATCTTTATCCATCCAACAAAAATATCTTGATTATATTCATGCCTTATTCTGTGAGGTCAATCCAATTCCAGTCAAGGCTGCTTTGAATTTGATGGGTAAGAACGTGGGTGGTTATCGTTTGCCATTGTATCCAATGGATCCTAAGAACCACGATCATTTGGAAGAAGAAATGAAGAAAGTAGGGATCATTGAATGAAATTAATCATTGGTGGACAAGGTAAGATGGGCTCACTTTTAAAAGAAACGGCCCAGAACTTAGGTCATACAGTTTTAGCCAATGTCGATACATCCAATTTGGATGTCTTAGATACACTGGAAAGTGCGGATATGATCGTTGATTTTTCCCATCGCGATAATTTAAATTGGATCATTGACTATGTCAACGCCCATGATTGTGCTTTGGTTTATGGGACTACGGGGTTGGATGCGGATCAAAAAGCGCAATTGGTGACTTTATCCAAAACGCATCCTGTCTTCTTTTCCGCAAATTATTCCTATGGTGTGGCGGTCTTTACCGAGATCATGAAAGTAGCCGTACCAATGTTGAAAGATAGTTTTGATATGGAGTTGGTGGAAACCCATCACAACCAAAAGGCCGATGCGCCAAGTGGTACGGCCAAAGCCATCTTGGAAATCATGAATCCCAATGGCGAATTCAAAGAAGTCTATGGTCGTCATGGCTTGATTGGTCCACGTCAAAAAGAAATTGGTGTCCATGCTTTACGTGGTGGTACCGAAGCTGGTGAACATACGGTTCATTTCTTTGGTGATAATGAATCGATTACGATCACGCATCATGCAACCAATCGTCAGATTTTTGTCAATGGGGCTCTAAAAGCCGCAGCTTGGTTGGAAGGTAAACCGGCTGGATTGTATGGCATGCCAGATCTTTTAGGAGTGAATCAGGCATGAAGATTGCGATCATAGGTCGTGGTGCTATTGGAACGTTGTATGGTCAGTTGTTTGAAAAGGGTCATCAAGATGTGGTCTTCTTAGTAGATGCGGATCGTAAGAAACGTTATGAAGCCAATCCTTTGATTTGTAACGGAAAACCAGTGGATTTTCAATATGAAACCCAAACCGATCCGGTGGATCTCTTATTTATTTCCACAAAATATAGTGGTCTGCCAAGTGCCATCGAACAAGCAAAAGATTCAATCGATGCACATACGATCATTGTATCAGCTTTAAATGGAATTGTATCTGAGGAGGAATTGCGTAAAGCCTTTCCAAAGAACAAGGTAATTCGAACCATTGTTCAAGGTATGGATTCGACCTATTTACATAATCAATGTACATATAAAGTGGTTGGTGAACTTTTGTTTGGAGCGGATGAAAAAGATCAAATGGAAGCGTGTCAATGTTTGGAACAATTGTATACGTCTTGTCAAATTCCTCATCGTTGGGTCGAAGATATTGTTAAGGAACAATGGAATAAATTGATGTTGAATTGCGGTATTAACCAAACGTGTGCAGCGTATTATACAACGTATGGTGGTATCAAGGTCGATGGTCCGCTACAAGATATTTATATGAAAGCGATGTTGGAAGTGAAGGCCGTGGCCAATGCCCAAAATATTCCAATTACGGATGCGGATGTGCAACATTGGTTTGATGTGATGGAACCGTTATCCAATGAGGGTATGCCCAGCATGCGTCAAGATATCATTGCGCATCGAAAAACGGAATTGGCCTTGTTTTCGGGTACGGTCGTTCCTATCGCAAAAAAATTAGGTATTCAAACACCGGTATTGGAAGATCTGGCCCGACGTATTCGTGCGATTGAAGCTGCGTTCTAAATAATATTTAGAAGTGTTAGAAAAATAAACAATGCATGGAACTTTCACAAAACATAGTTTTTTCGATATAATGAAACCGGAAAGGGTGAAGGAACATGTGTGAATTGTTTGGCTTTTCAGGAAATACCTATAAAGAGATGAATGACTATTTGGACGTGTTCTATTCCCATAGTGTACGACATCCGCATGGATGGGGCTTGGCTATCTTGGATGGTAAAGTTTCACGGGTTGAAAAAGAGTCCAAACAAGCGATTCGATCCCTTTATTTAGCGGAGCGTTTATCCGAACCGATTTATGCACGGACGTGTTTAGCCCATATTCGTTATGCGACCGTAGGCGAAATGAAATACAACAATTGTAATCCCTATCGGTGGGTAGATCGATATGGTCGCACGTGGACCATGGTCCATAATGGTACCATCTTTAATTATGATGCATTGAATAAATATAAGAAAGTCCAAGATGGCGAAACCGATAGTGAACGTGTGTTGTTATTTATTGTGGATGCAATCAATCGTAAAGAAATTGAATTGGGTAAAGAGTTGAATCAACAAGAACGTTTTGAACTCTTGGATACATTGGTTTGTGACTTATCCCAAGGTAATAAATTGAATTTGATGATTTATGATGGCGACAATTTCTATGTTCACACCAATGAGGCACATACCCTGAATCAATTGGAAACACCGGATGGTCGTTACTTTTCGACCAAACCTTTATCAGAGGAAGATTGGTATCCGGTTCCGTTGACGCAATTGTTGGCGTATCAAGATGGTGAATTGATTTATCAAGGAACCAATCATCATCATGAATATGTATATAATGCGGATCAATTTAAGTCCATTGGTGGTGACTTTATTGACTTTGCGAATCTCTAAGAAATGGATGGGTGTCCATTTCTTTTTTTTCGGAAATGATTTAGAATATATATCACATAGTAAAGGATGATCATATGACAAGAATTGGTTTAGTATGTGAAGGCGGTGGCATGAAATGTGCCTATGGGGCCGCTATATTAGATAAATTTTTAGATGATAAGATTACGTTTGATTATTGTATTGGTGCTTCAGCAGGTAGTGCGAATCTAGCAAGCTACTTGGCGGGACAACGCGGTCGCAATATACGTTTTTATACAAAGTGGATCAAGAATCCGGAATTTTTTGGCAAAAAGAGTTTTTTGAAGACCGGTGATTTATTTGGTCTCCATTATATTTATGGTACCCTTACCAATTCGACGGGCAAGGATCCAATCAATTATCAAGCCATCATGGATAATCCATCCGAGTTTGAATTGGTCGCAACCGATGCCAAAACCGGAAAACCGGTGTATTTTGATAAGTCGGTCATGAAACAAGATGATTATCGTGCCATCATGGCTTCCAGTGCCATTCCAGCGGCTTGTCATCCCATCCAAATTGGCAAGGACCGTTATTATGATGGTGGGGTATCGGATGCGATTCCTTGTCAAAGAGCTTTGGATAAAGGATGTGACAAATTGGTCGTAATCACGTCCAAACCACGGGATTATGTCAAAGAACCAGAAGCGCATAAGAAGTTGTATCATGCGTTATGTGCCAAATATCCAGCAACGATCAAGGATTTGGATAGACGACATATCATGTATAAACAAGAACAAGATTTGATGTTTGATTTGGAAAAAAAGCACAAGGCGTTTATCTTTGCGCCCAGTGAGCATCTACCCATGAGTACGACATCCATGGATCCCAAAGAAAATGAACAATTGTATTCGTTGGGTATGTATGATTATGTGAAGTTGAACAAGGCATTTCAAGCCTTTATTGAGGATGCACGATGAAAAAAAAGGTAAAGACGATCATTTGTATCGCATATCTTGTGGTGATGTTTTCTTTGATCGTTCATCTATTGGAACAGCCATTTGATATTTTTCATCGCTTTGCGTGGGTATTGATTGGTTTTTATGTATGTGATCTGATCGATGTGACATATAAAGAAAATCGTTTGATCCAAGCCTTAGCTATCACGTTTGGTTTTTATTCCCTATACCAAGCCTGGTTAAATTTATATACAATGTTGACGATTCCGTCCTTTCTTTCCATGATTTTTACCATTTGTCTTTTGGCTCGACTCCTCTTGTGTTTTGTGCCATGGAAACAATGGAAGAAGACCAAATATCGGGGGTATACCTTATTACGAAACTTACCTCTTTTCGGAATGGGTGTGGTATTAGAGCTCTTATTTATCGAATCGGGAAATATGAATAGTTATGGATTATGGTTGATGGAGATATTCATCCCTTTACTCTTTGTGTTCTTTGAACTCGAAGATCTTCAACTCAAAAGACCAACCATTTGGATGGTAGGTAGTTGGATCAGCCATTTGGGATTGGCCTTGATGTTTTTACAGATGATTGGACAGATATAATGAATATGTTAATTTTTGCATATTATGATTTTATTAGCTAGTTTCCATTGAAGCTAGCTTTTTTGTATGGTCACTTTATGAACGAAAGAAGGATGAAAAATTCAAATTTTAAGAAAGTTTTAAGGTTCTATTTCATTGAACAGTGTTTAAAAAATCTGTAATAACTGGAATTAGTTCCCACTGGGAAGAACATTCGTCCATATGGAATAACTGTTCGATTATGTATTAATTGTTAGAAGCATAATGTATATAACAAATGTCAATTCATTATTTGGAAAAATCATGAAAAAAAGCTTGAAACTGTTGTTCTGTATTTGATGGGACGACACTAACGAAATCGGCAATAAAAAACTAATCAGAAAACGAATATTTCAATTAGCCTTTTTAAGCATATATTTCATATAAACCAGATTGTTTAAATATTGATGTCCTTTAAAATGAACTTAAATAACAGAGAGAATAAATTTTAATTACTCACCCTTTTTGTCAAAACATGAAGATTTAGTAGATCCAAACCACATTTTTAATGATTCAATAGCGGAATCAAGTTTTTTTAATTCAGCTTCGATTTTTTCCATATCGGAAGTTTCATCTGCAAATATCTCTATCAAACGATCTTTTTATTTTCTAGATTATTTAATGATGAAAATATTTCAACTGCTGTTTTTGTTACTGATTGATGGCAATTGGTTTAAATCACTGACGAATGGCACAATCGGTCTTACAATATTTATTGCATAAATAAACATCATCATATATTTCAGACATATTTAATACAGTCTTTGGATCCGGTATTCTTGAATTTTCATAATCAAATAAAGTATGTTCGCTAATATGGAGCCCTTCTGATGCAGTAGATCGTGAATTCAGAACAAAATTTTATTGGAGGGGATGCCTATCTGGCAGATTAAGATATACATTCTAAAAGAAAAGTAAGTTATGTAAAATCTGAATAAACAAATAGAGAATAAAACCAATTGTGGGCAACATTGAATCATCAAATTTTAGATACTATCGTATCAATTTTTTTTAGTCATTCCATTAGCTATATCTTTACTGTTGTGTTAGGATAATATCGTGAAATTATTCACATAATGCGTATGAATACAAAATTGAATGAATATATTGAAAAATTGGCATCTACCCATCAGTTATCTTTGGATGCCTATGAATATGTAATTACCCATCGAGATGAAGAGGCGGCCGAATGGCTGGCACGCAAAGCACGAGATATATCGCAATCGATTTATGGAAAATCCATTTATGTGCGAGGTCTGATTGAATTTACGAATATCTGTAAGAATGATTGTTTCTACTGTGGGATTCGTAAAGATGCTTCTTGCAGTCGTTATCGTTTGGATCAAGAGGATATTCTGGAATGTTGTGCCGAAGGTTATGATTTAGGCTTTCGAACCTTCGTGCTCCAAGGTGGCGAAGATGCGTATTTCAATGATGCACGCTTATGCGACATTGTTTCTAAAATCCATACCTTGTATCCCGATTGTGCCATTACCTTATCCGTTGGGGAACGAAATAAAGAAAGTTATCAACGCTTATTTGATGCTGGAGCCAGTCGTTATTTATTACGACATGAAACGGCTGATCGTAATCATTATCATAAGCTGCATCCATCTTCGATGTCATTTAGTCATCGGATGCGATGCATCCAAGATTTACGGGATATTGGTTATGATGTGGGTATTGGTATGATGGTGCAATCCCCGTATCAAACAGCCCATCATTTAGCTGAAGACCTAAAATTTGTGGAAACCTTTCATCCCGAAATGTGTGGTATTGGTCCGTATATCACCGCCAAAGATACACCGTTTCATGATCAGCCATCGGGAAGTGTGGAATTGACCTTGTATTTGATCAGTATTCTACGTCTGATTTATCCACCCATGTTGATTCCAGCTACTACAGCTTTAGGTACACTCGATCCCGTTGGTCGCGAAAAAGGGGTATTGGCTGGAGCGAATGTAGTCATGCCCAATTTAAGTCCAGTGGGTGTTCGACGCAAATATCAGTTGTACGACAATAAGATTTGTGTGGGAGATGAAAGCGCCCAATGTCGTCACTGTTTAGAAAATCGGATGGATCGTATTGGATATACGGTCGTCACCGATAGAGGAGATATAAAATTATGGGATTAAATGGAAGTTTATCTGCCCATCGTGTACATATCGCATTTTTTGGAATGCGCAATGCCGGAAAGAGTTCCTTGGTCAATGCGATCACAAATCAGCCCATGTCGGTGGTTTCTGACGTGGAAGGAACGACGACCGATCCGGTTCGTAAAGCCATGGAAATTTTACCTTTGGGTCCCGTGGAAATCATCGATACGCCAGGTTTTGATGATGTGGGTAGTTTAGGTGAAAAACGAAAAGCACGAACTAAAGATATCCTAAAAGAAGCCGATGTAGCGGTATTGGTCGTGGATGGTCAAAAAGGCTTACAAGCCTTGGATGCGGAATTGATCGATATTTTTAAAAGTATGGCCATTCCGTATTTGGTGGTCTACAATAAAAGTGATGTGGATACATATCCCGTCGATGGGATCTGGGTCAGTGCCAAAGAAAAAGACGGCATTGAACAACTCAAAGAAACGATTGGGCATTTGGCCAAAGATGTGGAATCGCATAAAGCGATCATTGGGGATTTGATTGATCCAGGTGATAGTGTGATCTTGGTGATTCCTATCGATAGTTCGGCTCCCAAAGGCCGTTTGATCCTGCCCCAACAATTGGTCATTCGTGATATCTTAGATCATCATGGTTTAGCCTATGTTTGTCAGGATGATGAATTGGAAATTGCACTGACACATCTTCATCCAAAAATGGTGGTCACCGATTCCCAACGATTTGGACGCGTATCCAAAGTGGTTCCTGAATCGATCCCGCTGACTTCCTTTTCCATCTTGATGGCTCGTTATAAAGGTATCTTGAAACAAGTGGTCGAAGGGGCCCAACACATCAAAAACTTGACGGATTCATCAAGAATATTGATTAGTGAAGGATGTACCCATCATCGTCAATGTGGTGACATTGGCAATGTGAAATTACCGCATTGGATCCGTGAATATACCGGTTATACGGTTCCTTATGATCTTTCTTCGGGAAAAGACTTTCCCGAGGATGTGTCCGATTATGATCTGATCATTCATTGTGGCGGTTGCATGTTGAATGAAAAGACCATGCAGAATCGGTTGAAACAAGCGAAAGCACAACATACGTATATGACAAATTATGGAACGGCCATTGCGCAAATGCATGGTATCTTAGATCGTTCCATTGCACTATTTGACATCTAACTGTAAGGATTTCCAAGCAGAAAGCTGTTTTATCACAGACTCTTGGAAGGAGTCTGTTTTTTTTGGAGGAAAATATGGAAAATAAACGATTAGGCGTCATTGCGATCGTGATCGAAGATCTCGAACAAGCCGAACAAGTCAATGCTTTGATCCACGAATACAATGATTTGATGGTAGGGCGTATGGGCATTCCCTATAAAGAAAGAAATATATCGGTGATTTCTTTGATGGTCGATGGAACCACCGATCGCATCAATGCTTTAACTGGCAAATTAGGTCGTATCGAAAAGGTACAAGTGAAGTCTATGTTGACGAAGGTGTAACTATGAAAAAAATCGCAATTTATGGAAAAGGTGGGATTGGTAAATCGACCATGACCAGTCATTTGGCGGCTGCCTTAGCAAGCCTGGGTTATAAAGTTATTCAAATTGGTTGTGATCCCAAAGCGGATTCCACCATTAATTTATTAGGGGGTCATCCCTTAGAACCAGTCATGAACTATTTACGAGAACACGATGAAGATCCTACCTTGGATGAAATCATGAAAGTAGGATTTGGTGGCATCCACTGCATTGAAACGGGTGGACCCACACCAGGAATTGGTTGTGCGGGACGAGGCATCATTGCCACCTTTAATTTATTAGAAGATTTAGACCTCATTGAACAAGTCCAACCCGATGTCATCTTATTTGATGTCTTAGGAGATGTTGTATGTGGTGGGTTTGCCGCACCGATTCGGGAAGGCTATGCCGATGAAATTTTGATCGTAACCAGTGGGGAGAAAATGGCTTTATATGCGGCCAATAATATCAATACGGCTGTCAATAATTTTAAAGATCGTTCCTATGCCCAAGTGCGAGGTTTGATCCTCAATCGCCGCAATGTGCCTTCCGAAGAAGAAAAGGTCAAAGCCTTTGCGAATGAAAATCATTTATCGATTGTTTGTGATGTACCACGCAGTGATGAAATCAATGAATGGGAAGACCAAGGCAAGACAGTCATTGAAGGAAATCCAAATTCACCGATTTCGAAGATTTTCTTTGATTTGGCCAAAGACTTGATGGAGGATGCCTCATGATCACGCAACCCTATTTTCAAACGATCGAACAATTATCCTATGCCAAGAAAATTCCGAGTGAATATATTCCAGCTTGTCATTTGATTTATTCCTCACCGGCAACGCTATCGTATAATTCACCAGGTGCTTTGGGCTTTGGCGTCAAACGTGCCGGTTTAGTGATTCCGGAAAGTGTGATGTTGCTGATCAGTCCAGCCAGTTGTGGACGCAATTCAACCATTCTTTCGGCTCAAGAAGGCTATGCCAAACGCATGTTCTATTTATTGATGAGCGAAACCGATTTAGTAACGGGACGCCATCTAAAGAAGATTCCTCAAGCCATTGAAGAAATCTTGGAAGTGTGTGACCCCAAAGTGGTTGTTTTGTGTATCACTTGTGTCGATGCCTTATTAGCTACGGATCTGGAACACATTGCCAAACAATGCCAAGAAAAGACTGGGGTGATCGTGGTACCGAGTTATATGTATGCCTTGGAACGAGAAGGGCGAAAGCCACCGATGATGGCCATTCGCCAGACGATCTATTCCTTATTGAAACGTGATCGCATCGACCCTCGCATGGTCAATTTGATGGGTTTCTTTTCTCCCATTGATAGTGAATTGATTGATCTACTTCAAGCGGCTGGACTGCATACCATCAATCAAGTCAGTACAATGAAAACTTTGGAAGCCTATTACACGATGGGACAGGCCAATTTTAATTTGGTTTTAGATCCCGAATCCATTTATGCTGCGGAAGATTTAAAGAAACGCTTGGGCATGCCATATATTGAATTACCACGATTGTACGATGTGGAACGCGTCCATCGCCTGTATCATTTGTTCGGACAAGCGATTGGCGTATCACTTCCAGATGAATCGTATTATGTAGAAACAAAAGAAATGATCCATCGGATTGATCTGACGAATAAAAAGATCTGTATTGGGGAAATGTGCAATGCGAATCCATTTGAATTGGCTTGTGCCCTATCGCAACAAGGGGCCATCATTTGTGAAATCTTTGCGAATGTGACCGATTATGATAAACCATGGATCCAACGTTTAGAAAAAACATCATCCGATACGAAAGTCTATACCGGAATTTCACCAACCATGATTCATTACGAACCACGAGAAGATATCGATTTTGTGATTGGGAAAGATGCTTCCGACTATTATCCTGAAGTGCCTGCGATATTGTGGAATGCCGAAAACCAACCCTATGGCTATAAAGGCATTCAAGGCTTATATGTGGAAATGGAGGCGATACTATGAAAGGTTTATTTCGTTATTTATCGCCGTTTGCCCCGGATATTTCTGGGGCCGTCAGTGTACTGTATGAACTTGGTGGAATCATTGTGATCTTAGATGCAGGTGGATGTGCCGGTAATACCTGTGGGTTTGATGAACCGCGCTGGTTCACTAAAAAGAGTGCGATATACTCCGCTGGATTACGTGATTTGGATGCCATCTTAGGACGAGATGATGAATTAATGGATAAAATAGCCGGTGCCATTGAAACCACTTCGGCCAATTTTATTGCCTTAGTTGGAACACCTGTCCCATCGGTCATTGCGACCGATTATCATGCCATCAGCAAGCTATGTGAAAAACGCTTTGGCTTGCCTTGTCTCTATATTGAAACTACAGGTATGAAATATTATGATGTCGGTCAACAAATGGCGTATGCTGCCATTGATCATATGGTTGAAAAGAAGGGCAGTCTAGATACCGTGTATGTGGGGGCAACGCCTTTGGATGTACCGTTTATAGACGGTGATTGTTTGACATCGTTATCTTCATATGCGGCTTTACCACAAGCGAAACAAGCCATCGTGATGTCGGTATCGGGTTTACCCTTGGTACGTAAATACAAGATTCCCTATACCTTTGGTTTGAATCTAGGACACATTGATGTTCAACCAAAGAAAACTTTAATCATTTCCCAGCAAGTCTGGGCACATATGATCCGACAATGGATGGGCCAAGGCGATGTCGCTTCCTTCTTTATGATGGATAAGGAATATATGCAGCCAAATGATGTGCATTTGGATGGAGAACTGGATTTAGTGAAATTGGTTAAAACTAGAAAGTATGAAAGAATCTTATGTGATCCTTTATTGATGCGAGCTTTACCGGATTATACCGGTGAATTTATATCATTACCACATTTTGCGGTATCGGGTCAGTTGTACCAAAAAGCCAATATAGAGGCGTATCTATCCGATTTGGAGAAAGCCCTATGATTCGTAAACGAATTCGTGTCTATGGCATCGTACAAGGTGTTGGGTTCCGTCCCTTTATATATCGGATTGCCCAAGAAGCCAAGATCACAGGTTCGGTCTGCAACAAAGGACCGTATGTAGAAATCTATGCTCAAGGAACCAATGATCAGGTTTCCACCTTTATGTCTTGGATCCAGACCAAAGCACCCGAACGATCCGCTATCTTAAAGATGGATAGTCAGATCATTCCCGTAGAATCGGAGAATGATTTTACCATCATTCATTCTGAAAAAGTAAAAGGGGACATCTTTGTTTCCCCGGATATTGCGATTTGTGATCAATGTGCCAAAGAACTCTTTGATCCGACGAATCGTCGATATCATCATCCGTTTATCAACTGTACGGCTTGTGGACCGCGATTGACCATTTTGGATTCGATGCCTTATGATCGGGTGCGCACCAGCATGAAAAAGTTTCCGATGTGTCCCGACTGTGAACGGGAATATACCCATCCTGATAATCGTCGGTATCATGCCCAGCCGGTATGCTGCAACAAGTGTGGGCCGGAATTGTACATTGTTGGGAAAGATATCCATGGCGAAGAGGCCTTACACTACACCAAATCCATGATTCGTAAGGGTGGTATTGTGGCCATCAAAGGCATTGGTGGTTTTCATTTGTGTTGTGATGCGACCAATGAAAAAACTATCGCCTATTTACGAAAGTGGAAGCATCGACCATTTAAGCCCTTTGCAATCATGGCCAAAAATATGGATGTAGTAAAACGAGAATGTAAGGTCAATGAAGCCCAACAAAAATATATGACCGGTCCCCAACGACCTATTTTATTGTTGGAAAAACAAAAGAATGGTTTGGTCTCGGATTTGGTCGCACCAGATAATCCGATGTTGGGAGTGATGTTGCCGTATGCCCCGGTACAATTGTTGTTGTTTGAAGGGGATATGCCCGATTGTTTGATCATGACCAGTGCCAATCCCAAGGGGGCACCGATTTGTAGGGAAGATGCCGATGTGATCGAAAATCTTGGTGATCTTTGTGAGGCCGTCTTATCCAATGATCGCGATATCCGTTTACGTGCGGATGATAGTGTCATGGCTTGGATTCATGGCAAACCATCCATGATTCGACGTAGTCGTGGGTATGCCCCTTTGCCAATGATGATTTCGCAAAGCAAGGATTATAAAGTATTGGGTATTGGTGGTGAATTAAAGAATACCTTTTGTTTGGCTACCAAAGATTTGTATTATTGTTCCCCCTATGTGGGCGATTTAAGTGATATTCGTAGTGTCGATGCTTTGAAACAAGCCATCACGCGAATGGAAGATTTATTAGAAATCCAACCCGAAAGGATCGTGTGTGATTTACATCCTCGTTATAATTCGGTCCAAGTGGCCAAGGAATATGGTTTGCCTATCATGCAGATCCAACATCATTATGCCCATATTCTTTCTTGTATGGCGGAAAATGATTATTTAGATCCAGTCATTGGTGTATCTATGGATGGAACGGGCTATGGTTTGGATGGTACGATCTGGGGTGGTGAGATCCTGGTTTGTGATGTGCATCATTTTGAGCGAAAAGCCCATATCACGCCGTTTATGCAGGCGGGTGGGGATCTATCTTCCAAAGAAGGATGGCGCATTGCCGTATCCCTTCTGCAAGATAAAGATCTGTGTGTACAATTGGGAGTATGCAGTGCCTTTGAATATGATCTCGTTTTTCAAATGATCCAAAAGCAGATCAATAGTGTTGTATCAACCAGTGCGGGACGATTGTTTGATGCAGTGAGTGCCATTTTGGGATTGTGTCGGATCAATACGACCGAAGCGCAGGCATCGATGTTGTTGGAATTTGAAGCACGTAAGTGGCAAGGGGAAGGTATGAACTTTCATGGTGATACGACGGCTTTGGTGCAAGCTATTGCCCAACGAATGTTTTATAAGGATGATCGATCCTATTTGGCCTACAGTTTTCATGAAGGACTGGCCAATTATATTGTCGATCGTGTCGTAGAAGTAAGAAAAGAAACCGGTCTATCTACCGTGGCTTGTAGTGGCGGTGTCATGCAGAATCAATTGTTGATGGATCTGGTTCGAAATAAATGTGAAGAAAATGGCTTTCAAGTATTGTCGCATTCGATGATTCCTTGTAACGATGGAGGCATCGGTTTGGGACAAGCCTTGTATGGCATGATGAATGGAGAGGAATAAATTATGTGTGTAGGATTACCTGCTAAAGTAAAAAAAGTAAAAGATGGACAAGCCATCGTGGATGCGATGGGTGCCACTCGTGTGGTATCGAGTGAATTGGTGGACGGTTTAGAACCGGGGGATTTTGTGATGGTGCATGCGGGAGCTGCCATTGCCAAGATCACCGAAGATGATGAAACCGAAGCCAGTGCCATCATGGAGGCTTTAGAGTGAACGAACAAGTCTTAAAAGCCAAACAAATCGTGGAAAACTATGACGGCCGACCGCTACGAATCATGGAAGTTTGTGGCACGCATACCCATGAAATCTTTCGTTTAGGGATTCGGCAAATGTTGCCCGAAAACATTCATTTGATCAGTGGACCAGGCTGTCCGGTTTGTGTAACGCCGGTTGGTTATATTGATCAAGCTATTGATCTAGCTTTAAATCATCATTGTACGATTTGTACCTTTGGTGATCTAATTCGGGTACCTGGATCGGACATGTCCCTCCAACAAGCCCGGGCCAAAGGGGCGAAGATCGTCATGATCTATTCACCAACCGATGCCTTTACTTATGCTCAAAGTCATTTGGATGAAGACGTTGTCTTATTAGCGGTTGGTTTTGAAACCACGACACCAGCGAGTTGTATGGCCATTCGCGATGCCAAGAAAAATAATTTAACGAATTTTTCGGCATTGGTAGCCAATAAAACGATGGATAACGCTTATTTGGCTTTAAAAGATAGTGCCGATGCCTTCTTATATCCAGGGCATGTATCGACGATCACAGGTTGTCAGATTTATCGTGATCTTTGTGAAGAGGGAATTTCCGGAGTCGTGACGGGTTTTACGGGACCCGAGATCCTAACGGCTTTGGCTGTGATCATCAAAAAGTTAGAAAAAGGGCAACCCTTTTTCATGAATTGTTACCCACGGGTGGTACGCGATGAAGGTTCGCCATCGGCTCGAAAGATCATCGCATCGGTCATGGAACCGTGTGATTCCATTTGGCGTGGTATTGGCAATATTCCCGGTTCGGGACTACAAATCAAAGCGGCTTATCAAGACTTTGATGCCCGTAAGAAATATGGTTTAGAAAATACCCAAGGACATCCGAATCCAGCGTGTCGTTGTGGGGATATTTTACGTGGGGATTGTATGCCGAATGAATGTCCATTGTTTGGCAAAGTGTGTACACCAGAACATCCAGTGGGTGCTTGTATGGTTTCCAATGAAGGATCGTGTTCGGCTTTTTATAAATATATGGAGTAGTAGAGTATGGAAAAATATGTAACGTTAGCGCATGGAGCCGGTGGTCAACAAACCTCGGCCTTGATCCATGATATCTTTCAAAAATATTTAGGCAATCCGGATTTTACGGCCGATGATGCCGCGGTTTTGACCAGTCCTTCGGGACAATTGGCCATGTCAACCGATGGCTTTATCGTTTCACCAAGTTTCTTTCCGGGTGGCAATATTGGCAAATTGAGTGTTTGTGGAACCGTCAATGATTTGGCTTGTATGGGGGCCAAACCGTTATACATGACTTGTGCCTTTCAGATTGAAGAGGGCTATCCCTTAAAAAAATTAGATGAAGTGGTTCAATCGATGGCGAAGACAGCCAAAGAAGTCGGTGTACATTTTGTAGCAGGTGATACCAAAGTGGCTGGTAAAGGTCAAGTGGATGGCATTTTTATCACGACAACGGGAGTAGGTCAGATCCAACCGGATTTTCATCCCCAAGGCAATCAAGCCAAACCGGGGGATAAGATTTTGGTGACCGGTGATGTCGGTCGTCATGGTTGTACGATCTTATTGGAGCGCAATGATTTTCAAATTCAAACCGATGTGACCAGTGATTGTGCCCCTTTATGGCATACGGTCGAAGCAATGTCCCAGGTAACCAAGGATATTCATGTGATCCGAGATGCAACGCGTGGTGGTGTTGGTACGGTCTTGTATGAAATTGCCGATGAATCGCAAGTCGGCGTGAAAATCGATCAAGAAGCGGTTCCTGTTCAGAATCATGTGAAAGGCGTTTGTGGTATGTTGGGATTGGAACCTTTGTATCTAGCTTGTGAAGGACGTATGGTCGTGATCGTACCGGCTGAACAGGCCCAAGCCATCTTGGATACGTTGCATACCTTACCGTATTCGCAAAATGCGGCCATTATTGGTGAAGTGACGCAAGATCATGTAGGCAAAGTAGTCATGAAAACTTCGATTGGTTCGGAAACGTTGTTGCCAAGTCCATCGGGCGAGTTATTGCCACGTATCTGTTAGGAGGCTCTAATGATAAAATTAGCGTTTTACGGAAAAGGTGGAATTGGAAAGTCAACGACGGTTTCCAATATGGCGGTTGCGTTTGCCCAAATGGGATATAAAGTGATGCAGATTGGTTGTGATCCGAAGGCGGATTCCACGATGAATTTACGTGAAGGCAAAGAGAAACAAGCCGTCTTAGATATCCTGCGGGAAAAAAATAAAGAAGCCACGCTGGACGATGTGATTACCCAAGGTTATGCGGGGGTGTATTTGGTTGAAGCGGGTGGTCCCATTCCAGGGCTTGGTTGTGCCGGTCGTGGCATCATTGCGGCCATGGAATTTTTGGATGAAAAGAAAGCCTATGACATCTATCAACCCGATATTGTGTTGTTTGATGTCTTGGGGGATGTTGTGTGTGGTGGTTTTTCGATGCCGATTCGGGAAGGCTATGCCGATCAAGTCTATATCTTAACATCCGGTGAAGCCATGTCCATTCATGCGGCGATGAATATTGCCCTAGCGGTCGAAACCTTTCAAAAACGAGGCTATGCCACGTTGGGCGGGGTCATCGTGAATAAACGGAATGTGAAAAAAGAAGAAGAGCGAATCGAACAATTGTGCGAAGATATCCATTCCCAAGTGATTTCCACTTTGGAATATGATCCATTGATCCAAGAAGCCGATGAGATGCATAAGACCGTCTTAGAAGCTTTTCCACAAAGTGATGCGGCAGACCGCTATCGCCATTTGGCCCAGGTCTTATTAGAAAGCAATCAAAATGAATGAGCATGTAGCGAAGATCCAAGTAAAAGACATTCAATCCTCGACACCGTTTCATGCGGGATTGGAGTTTACGCCCCAAACACGAGGAACATGGACGATTGCGCATACCCCGCTTTTGATTCCCGAAAGTCATGAGATCTTTGTGTGTCCGCAAGGTTGTTTGCGTGGGGTTGTCTTGAGTGCCGCTGAAGCCCATGGGATGGATCGATTTTCCATGGTCACTGTAACGGAAGACGATTTATACAATGGTAAGATCGAAGAATTGTTCATCGACGGAGTCAGTGATATTGTGGAACATTTGGATCCCCAACCCCCTTTGGTGATGACGTTTACGAGTTGTGTGCATCATTTTGTGGCCATTGATTTGGATTTGGTCTTCAAAGAATTAAATCAACGGTTCCCAGATATCTGTTTTGTAGAAAATTATATGAACTGTACGATGCGCCATTCCAAGGTGCATTATGAATCGATGACGACCAAACAATTGTATGCGGGCTTACAGCCCACCAAACAGGATGGTTCCATCAATATCATTGGCAATTATTTTACCCTAGATCGAGATAGTGAGATCTTTCAAATCATCGGAGATGCGAAAGATTTGTGTCAGATGCGAACCTTTGATGAATATTTAGAAATGGCTGCTTCTTCATATAATATCTATAATGCACCTGTAGCGATTGAATGTGTGCAAGATTTAGAGAAACGATTGAACCAAAAACCCATCTATATGCCCTATTCATGGGATATCGAAGAAATCAAACAGGATGAAGCCAAGTTGATGGAGATCTTAGGCATTTATCCGGATCTTTCTCGCTATGAAAAAGATGCGCTTCGTGCTTTAGAAAAACTGCACGATGCGATCAAGGATATCGAAATTCAAATCGATATGAGTGCCACGCCGCGTCCTTTGAGTTTAGCCAAATTACTTTTAGAGCATGGATTCCATGTGACAACGGTCTATACCGATACCATTTTACCAGGAGAAGAAAAGGCTTTGGCTTGGCTTCAGGAACATCATCCCGATCTTATGGTTTGTGCTTGTGTCGATTTTCGTTGTCGAACATGGCAGAAGAGTACTACACCAGTTTTAGCCATTGGTCAAAAGGCAGCCTACTATAGTGGTACAGACCATTTTGTGAATATGATCGTCAATGATGGGATGTATGGATTTGTAGCTATTCGCAAGCTATGTGAAAAAATGTTGGATGCCTATATTTATCCAAAAGAAACCCAACGAATCTTGGATGTGAAAGCTAGAGGGTGTGTACTATGAGACAGGTATTTCGTGATGTGTGCAATTATGCAGCCGATCTAGCCGGAATCAATTCGGCTTTGTATGAATTGGGTGGATTGATCATCATGCATGATGCTTCGGGATGTAACTCTACGTATGCGACCCATGATGAACCACGATGGACCCAAATGCCTAGTTTGATTTATATCAGTGCTTTGGAAGAGTATGATGCGATTCTTGGTAATGATGATAAGTTGATTGAAAATGTTGTAGAAGCCGCTAAGGAAACCCAGCCAAACTTTATTTGTTTATTTGGTTCGCCCATCGCGTTGGTAATGGGAACCGATTTCAAGGGCATTGCCCATGTGGTTGAACAAGAAACAGGGATTCCGACTTTTGGTTTTAAGACTTCGGGGATGTATTCGTATATTCAAGGCGCTCGACAAGCGTATCAGATGTTGGCGGAAAACTTTGTCAAAGACACAAAGAAGGAGAAGAGTTCTTCGATTCGAATCAATCTGATGGGTATGACACCACTGGATTTTGGATATTCCGGCAATAAAGAAGCCATCGATGCGTGGGCACAAGAAAATAATTTTTCAATCGTGGCCAATTGGTCGATGGGAACAAGTTTGGAACAGATTGAAAAGAGTTCTATGTCCGATGTGAATGTAGTCGTTTCTTCTTGTGGATTGGATGCAGCCAAAGTACTAGAGGAAAAATTTCATATCCCCTATGTCGTTGGTGTACCCGTTGGTTCATGTGCAAAGACATTGGCAGAAAATGTTCGCTTATCGGCACACGATCATCAAAATCGAGAAATGTATCAATCTGGTTCTCATGATTCCCATATCGTTTTGATTGGGGAACCCGTCATGGCTCAAAGTATGCGTTTGGCCCTAGACGATGAGGTGCAGATCATTTGTCCAACCGAGATTGATTGGCATCTACAAGAAGGAGATCTTTATTCGCATGAAGAGGAAGATATGCGTAAGAAACTGAATGAAGCAGATATCGTCATTGCCGATCCCATCTATCGACGTTTGGTTTCTAAGGATATTCATTTTATTGATTGTCCGCATTGGGCTTGTTCCGGACGTTTGTTTAAAGATCAGATGCCAGTCATTATTGGCGATGGATTTCAAATCATAAAAAATCAAGTGTAAATGCATAGGCATTTACACTCTTTTTGTTTAGTGTTTAGCTTTTTCGGCATCACGCCAATTGTCTTGGTAGCCACTCAATAGATCCACAAATCGTTTGGCCGTTAGATGCGGACGGGTGATAGCGGAACCAACGACAACACTATGCGCACCTAAGAAGATACATTTCATCGCATCTTCTGGGGTATAGATATGACCTTCCATCATGACATAGGCTTCGTCTTTGAAATCACGGCACATGCGAGCAAATTCACGCATATTGGGTTCTTCGATACTGGCTGTTTCTTTGGTGTAGCCATATAAAGTCGGTGCAACAATGTCGGCCCCATGTTCGATCGCATGCAAGGCTTCTTCATAATTGGATACATCCGCAAAGAAGATCGCTTCGGGAATTTCTTTTTTGGCTTGGTCTAATAGATTCCAGGCAATGGTGCCTTCATGGGTTCTTTGTTTGGTGCAATCCAAAGCGATGATTTCAGCTCCGGCTTCCCAAATGGCTTTAACTTCTTTCATCGTTGGCGTAATAAAGACATCGGTGTCATCATGCCAGACTTTCCATAAACCAATCACTGGTAAATCGACATGTTCTTTGATGTCTTTGATCTGGTCTGGGGAATTGGCACGAATGCCGACAGCACCAGCCCAGGCAGCGGCTTGCGCCATTTTGATGTGCATGGTATCCGTATAAATAGGATCATCTTTTTGGGTTTGACACGATACGATCAAACCGCCTTTCATACTTTCGAGAATTGCTTTTTTTCTTGGATCATTTGTTTTCATAGTTGTTTCCTTTTTGACAAATTGTAAATGGTTTATATTTCGGACCATTATCCACAAAGATGGTGTCGAAATCATCAATATAGGCCCAGGTGCAATGGGTCTTGACTTCAAATTTGGAGGCATCCGCCAATAAGTCACATTGGGTACTTTGTTTCAAGATGGCTTTTTTAAAAGTCGCTAATTCGGTATTGGCCGTATAAATTTCTTGGGTTTTTAGATCAATGCCATTGGCACTTAAGAAGGCATGGTCAAAATGGAAGTGGGAGACCATTTCTAAAGTGGTCGATCCTAAGGCGGTATCTAAGCGACGATCGTATTGACCACCAAGTAGAAAGACTTGGCCTTGAAAAGTCAATGGCAATTGATGAATCAAATAGGTCGATGATGTCACCAATAAGATATCTTTATCGGCGATGTGTTCGACCATATAGGAAGTGGTTGTACCACTATCGATATAGATACATTGATTTTCTTTGATGGTTTTAGCGGCTTGGGCGCAGATGCACTGTTTTTCTTTAACATGAATATGTGCTTTCTTTTCCGTGGCAATTTCTTGATAGACTCGATTGGCACTGGCACCGCCACGTTCGCGAACCAAAAGGCCTTGTTGCTCCAATTCAATCAGATCACGGACGATGGATGAGCGGGAAGCATGAAGCTGATCCATCAATTCTTTGACAGATACAAAAGATTGATTACGGACCATTTCTAAGATCCGGGTTTGTCGTTCTTTGGTGATCATATTAGCCTCCAATCTGGACAAAATCCGATGCATAGATGGATAAAGTTGCTTCATCCATCATGTCAAGATTTTCATATTTATAAGGTTTGTTTAATTGATGCCATTTTTTCTTTCCCATCGAATGATAGGGAAGCAAATGAACAGCTTGCACCTGATGGGCTTTCGCATAGGTAATAATGTCCTGTAATATATCATCATTAAAACCAGGAATGACAGGCACACGCACGATGATATCTTTGGCACGGGTTTGAGCCAATCGTTCAAAATTAGAGAGAATGCGATCTAGATTGGCACCGGTATAAGCTTTCATCTTATTCTTATCGAGATGTTTGATGTCAAATAAAAATAAATCAACATAGGAAGAAGCTTTTTCAAGCTGATCCCATGAATAGTGACCCGTAGTTTCCATCGCAATGTGCAATTGTTCCCCTTTGGCTTGTTTCAATAATTCATAGACTTCTTCCCATTGATACAAGGGTTCTCCACCCGAAAGAGTCATGCCACCATGGGATTCTTCATAATAGTCTTGATCTTTTAAGACTTCCTCTAAAATTTCATCAATAGTCATGTCTTTGCCATTCATGGATAACGCTTGGGGAATACATGTATCAATACAGGTTTGACAATAGGTACATTTCTCTTTATCCCATGTCCATTGGTCTTGAATCGAAATGGCCTGTTGTGAACAATGTTTCTCGCATTGATGGCACAATACACATTTGGTTTCATCATGCATTAGAACCGGTTGTACCGTCCAAGTTTCTGGATTGGCACACCAAGGACAATGGAGACTGCAACCTTTTAAGAAGACGGTGGTGCGGATGCCCGGTCCATCATGGGTCGCAAAGCGTTCAATATTAGAAACTTTCATATAAGGTCCTCGATAATAATTCGTCTTGTACGTCTTTGCCTAAGTTCACAAAGATGGCACTATAACCAGCAACCCGAACAATTAGATCGGGATACTTTTCAGGATGTGTTTGCGCATCTTCCAAGGTACCATGATCGACCACGGTCACCATCAATTGGCATCCCCCTTTTTTAAAGTACGTATGCCATAACGCTTTGATCTTGTCAGCATCTTTATGCATCATCTTTGGGGTGAATTTGATGTTTTGAACACTGCCACCATGATATTTGGCATCAAACAAAGACAACGAATTCAATACGGCTGTAGGTCCGGATTTGGCGGCGCCACCTTGCGGATTATTGGCTGGATTCATATAGACACCAGCTTTTCGACCATCCAGGCTAGCGGCGGTTTGATGACCCCAATCGGTGTTCGTCTGATTATTGGAAATAACAATCAAATAATAACCCAGTCCGGCTTGGATTCCACGATTACGAATGCCTTTGGCGACGTATTCATAGAGATCATTGGCCATTTCATCCACATCTTTTATATCGTTACCATATTTTGGCAAGTTGACCAACTCTTTACGAAGAGATTCTTTACCTTCAAAATTATGTAAAGCTGCTTCATTCAATTGATCAATCGTATATTTCTTTTGATCATAGACCAAAGTTTTAATGGCATAGAGAGCATCACTGGTATTGATGTTACCGTAGGTTTCGTTGGTGCCACCTAAGATTTCCACTCCACCATCTAAGAGGGCTTTACGTCGCTGGATACAGTCATCCATCAAAATCGAAGGAAATAAGAATGAAACTTCTTGATTCATGATGGTGTAACTGTGGACTTGGGCTTCGATGCTTAGATCAAAATAATAGTCTAAGAGTTTTTTGTATTGATCATAAAAGGCATCAAAGGTTTTCAGTTCATGAATGGGTTTTAATTGCACCGGTCCGGCTTTGTATGTGTGGTCCATCGGATCGATACCTTGATTCATACTGATTTGAAGGATCTTCAATAAATTCAATAAAGTATTGGGTGTGCCTACACTTTTGCCTTGAATCACATATTCGCCACAACCAAATGGAACATATTGTTCGGCAATGGTTTCATCTAAACGCATCGCATAGGCAACGGCAGGCACATTGATTTCATCATTGTATAAAGTGGGATAGGTAGCACCATCGGCAATGCAGTCATAGGCCATATCCAAGATGTCTTGTGGGGTATTCTTATCAAAACGCAAAGTAAATTGTGGTTCCACATAGCGCGTGTTTCTACAAACTTCCAAACAAAGACGAGTAAAGGTATCACAAGCTTTTACATTTTTGCGACCCTTACCACCGACAATGATGCGGCCATTGACCGTAGTTCGCCGATTTTCAATCAATGTCCATAACGAATGCATGTCTTCATAGGCTTCTTGCCAAGTGATGGTGCCATTATCTAGATCTTGTTGTAGGAAAGGACCTAAGACAATGTCTAAGCGACCGTAGTTGATACAACCAGCACAGAGGGCATACAACCAGAAAAGCTGTAAGGCTTGATGGAAGGTCTTTGGTTTATGATCTTTGATGTAGATCAAATCGTTGATCATACGCTTTTGATCTTTGACTTTGGATTGTTTCACTTTTTCGATTTGATCATCGATCACATCTTCCAATAGATGTAGGGCACCTATCGATGCATCAATAAAATCATTGGCTTCTTGTTTCTGTATTTCGGCAAATAGACCAGGTAGACCTAGGTTGACTAGTTTTTCATAATTCAACATCATCCCGGATAAACGAGCCGTAGCCATGAATGGATAGGTACAATCAATAAACCGGCCGGTCGTAGTGTCATTTAAGATGTCTTGGCAATAGATGGTTTTGACATCGTGGTCTTGCCAGAAATCATAGAGTTGATCGACGATAGCTTTATCTTGTTCAGTTTGTAGTTGGGCTTTGAATGCTCTCAGTTTATGGAAGACACAATAATGACCAACACCACCTAAACTGGTGACCGAACCAAAGCCAATCGGTAAAAAATCCAACCGACCGGCAATGCGATCATCGGGTTCGATTGAACGGAATAAGCGCGGATAGATGACTTTTAAACAAGCCAATTCACGATGGGCTTTGTCATTATGTAGATGGGTTTTGTATGCGTTGGTATAGGCAATCATGATGTTGAGTTGTTCTTCGATGGATTTTTCACAAGGGATCTTACGAGAAACTTCGACATTTTGTTCGCCATCAATATTGACATGGGACATAGGGTTACCTCCTTGCACGTTCATTATAAGCCAAAATCGTTCAAAAACAACCACAAATATATAAAGTGTTTGTGATACAATACAACTATGGAAAAAGTAAAAAAAGTCTTATTAAGTCGAATGATGGTCATGTTGTATGTGATCGTTTTTGAAATTTTGATTCTAGTTTGGTTGTGTAGTTTGTTCCCAGCGGTTACTGGCTATATCTCGATTGGTTTGCGAGTATTATCCGTTTTGGTTGTTTTGGCAATCATCCGCAATAGTCGTCATTTATCGAGTGATTTGATGTGGATCATCTTGATCCTGTTATTTCCAGTGGGTGGTACAGCACTCTATTTATTTTTGATCTTGAATTTAGTTTCTTCACGTACGTTTAAAAGTATTCGCAAAGAAGAAAAGAAGACAGAGCGTTATGCCTACCAAGATCCCCATGTCTTTCAAGAATTGGTGGCGAGTGAACCATCTTTAGCGAGTTTGTTTCGATTTATTCCCAATGAAGGATTTAGTTTTTATAAAAACACGCAAACCAATTATTATCCTTTAGGCGAATTGGGCTTTCCGCATATGTTGGCCGATATGAAACAAGCCAAAAAGTATATCTTTATGGAATATTTCATCATAGAGCCAGGTCGTATGTGGAATCAGATGTTGGAAATATTGGAAGAAAAGGTCAAAGAAGGTGTGGAAGTCCGGGTCATGTATGATGATATGGGTTCCATGAATACCTTACCGTTTGATTATGTGAAGGAATTGGAAGCTAAGGGTATCAAGGCGACTTCTTTCAATCGCATCAATCCGGCTTTGAATATTGTCATGAATCATCGAGATCATCGGAAGATCATGGTCATCGATGGAGTGATTGGTTATTCGGGTGGTATCAATTTAGCGGATGAGTACATCAATAAAAAGGAACGTTTTGGTCATTGGAAAGACAATGTGATTCGGTTGGAAGGACCTGCCGTATGGGGGTATCTCAAGATCTTCTTGACCAATTGGAATGCCTTGCGCCATGAAGATAATGACTATACGATCTTTCAAGTGGAAGGACATGAGATGCCATCTTCTGGATTTGTTGCGCCTTATGCGGAAACGCCTTTGGATGATGAATTGACTTCACAATGTATTTATGAAGATATCTTAAATTCAGCAACCCGGTATGTTTATATCATGACTCCGTATTTAATCATTGATTCAAGCATGGTCAATACGTTGATCCATACAGCGAAAAAAGGGGTCGATGTACGTTTGATCTTACCGGGTGTACCCGATAAAAAAGTAATTTGGGACATTGGACGAAGTTTTTATAAACAATTGATGGATGGTGGCGTTAAGATCTATCAGTATCGTCCAGGCTTTGTTCATTCGAAAGTGTTTGTATCGGATGATCGCATTGCCACGGTTGGTACGATCAATTTGGATTATCGGAGTTTATATCTGCATTTTGAAAATGGGACCTTATTATTTAAGAATGAAGCGGTCCAAGAAGTTGTACAAGATATGCAGATGACCTTGAAAGCTTGTGATCAAATGCATAAAGAAAATATTAAATTGGGGGTCTTCCGTAATTTCATTTTATCAATCTTGCGGATTTTTGCCCCGATGTTGTAAGGAGATGTATGAAAACACAACGATTTATTCATCAATCGACACACAGTCCCTTGGTGGTCTTACCTACTTTTGAACAAGAAGGGAAAAAAGTATTTGAACATGTTCAAGCACAAACGGATCATCCATTTCAGATATTAGAAATTACGGATCTGGATTGGGACAACGATTGTAGTCCTTGGCCGGCCAAGGGGTTTGATGGCAAGGCAAAGGATCGAATCCAGGAAATTGATCAGATCTTACCAGGTTATGATCGAACCGAAACCTATTTGGCAGGATATTCCTTAGCTGGTCTGATGGCTTTGTATGCGACGTATCAAACGGATACCTATCGTAAGATCATGAGTGCTTCGGGATCGTTTTGGTTTGAAGGATGGCTGGACTTTGTACAAGAGGCAACCATGAAACGAATACCAGATGCGATCTATTTTTCGTTGGGGGATCGGGAAGCAAAGACGCGTCATCCTTTGATGAAACAAGTCCAAGTGAATACGGAAGCGACGTATGAAAAGATGAAAGAACAAGGCATTCGAACCATCTTGGAATGGAATCCCGGCAATCATTTCAAGGATACGGATCAAAGAACGGCGAAGGGCATTTTATGGTTGTTGGAGGGATGAAAAAACTCTATTTATTGACGGGTGCCAATGGGCATTTGGGACATACGATCCGCAACTATTTATCGGGTGATGTGCGCGAATGGATCCATCATAAAGATGATCGATGGCCAAATGCCTATGTGGGGGATGTATGTGATAAAAAAGCCTTAGAGCCTTTCTTTGATCGGGAAGGCTATGATGAAGTGGTCTTGATTCATTGTGCCGCGAAGATATCCATTGCCACCAAACCCGATCCCAGTGTGTGGGAAACCAATGTATGGGGTACCCAAAATGTATTGGAGCTTGCCAAAAAGCATCACATCACCAAGATGATTTATATTGGTTCGGTCCATGCCATGCAAGAAAAAGCAGGCATCATGACAGAACCTTTGATTTTTGATCCCCATCTTGTGGTAGGACAATATGCGAAATCCAAGGCCGAAGCGATTCGGCATGTATTGGCAAGTGATCTTCGCGTCGTCGTGTTATTGCCTTCGGGCATCATCGGTCCGGGGGATGTATTGGGACAGAATCATATGGTCCAAGTGATTCATCAAATGATGAAAAGAAAGTGGCCAATCACCGTTTCGGGTGGGTATGATTTTGTGGATGTGCGCGATGTGGCTTTGGCTGTCTTACAAGCGGAAAAAAAGGGAAGAGATCATGCCGTTTATATTGTGAATGGGCATGAAATATCGATGGCTGATTTGACGCGGTTTATCACGCATAAAGAACCCAAAGTCATATCGGCTAAATGGTTAGAAAGGATCGCGCCAATGATCGAGCATTTGTATCCAAATATGAGTCCCTATGCGCTTTATACGTTACAGTCTCCTTCGCAATTTAGTCATCATAAGGCAACGGTTGACTTGGGATACCAGCCACGACTGTGGCAAGAAACCATTCAAGATATGGAGATGATAAAAGATGGATTTGATTGGTGATATGCATATGCATACGCTGGTGAGCGGACATGCGTATGGTACGATTCGCGAAATGGCGCAAGCCGCACAAGCAAAAGGTTTAGAAATGATCGGGATCACCGAACATGCCCCGGGCATACCGGGTACGGTGGATCCGTTTTACTATAACAATCTACAAGCTGTCCCTCGAGAATTATATGGGGTTCAAGTGTATCATGGCAGTGAGATCAATGTCTTAAAGGATGGGACCTTATCGTTGGCCCAATCGTATATTGATCATTTGGATTATGCGATCGTTGGGATCCATGTGCAATGTTATGAAAATGCCGGAAAAGAGCAGAATACATCCAATTTGATTGCGTGCATGAAAAATGAAAAGGTGAAGATCGTATCGCACCCGGATGATGATCATACGCCGTTAGATTATGAGCGATTGGTCAAAGCAGCGAAACAATATCATGTGGCTTTAGAGGTCAACAATAGTTCGTTAAAAAAGGTCGATCAGCGATGGAATTGTTTGGAAAATTATCGAACGATGCTCTCGTTGTGTCAAAAAAGGCGAGTGCCTGTCATTATTGATTCCGATGCGCATGATCCGAGTCAAGTTGGCGAATTGAATTTAGCCAAAGCGCTTGTGGAATCGGTCGGGTTTGATCCAAGTTTGGTCTTAAATACCAATCCAGAGAAGTTAAAGAGCTTTTTATTTTGATGAAAAGCTCTTTTTTTTGTATACTATGGGTACTATGAAAACAATTGACGAAATCAAACAAGAATTGATGACAGATCCAAGAAATCAAGACTATACGCAACGGGATATTCCGCCCATCTTTCAAGCGGATCCCCAAGCGAAGATCTTGATCATTGGACAAGCACCAGGAAAAAAAGTAGAAGAATCTTTGATTCCTTTTCATGACAAGTCGGGGGAGAAATTGATGGCTTGGATGGGAATCGATGCGAACACGTTTTATTCCAAAGACATTGCGATCGTACCGATGGATTTTTATTATCCGGGAAAAGCGAAAACGGGGGATAAGCCACCGCGAAAGTTCATTGCGCAAGAATATCATGCATCGTTATTGGCATGTATGCCACAAATTCAATTGACGATCTTGATAGGGAATTATGCGATGAAATATTATTTAGGCAAAGAGATGGAAAAGAATGGAACAGAAACGGTACGAAATTATCAAAACTATTTGCCTACCTATTTTCCGATTGTCCATCCAAGTCCATTGAATTTTCGTTGGCAGAAAAAGAATCCATGGTTTGAAGAAGAAGTTGTACCAGTATTAAAGGATAGAGTTGCACATATTTTAAGATGAGGTTTTTATGAAAAAAGTAACGAAGAGAAGAAATAGTAAAGATGGTGTAATCATGTATCAGAGAATCATCATTGTCTTGATCATTGCGCTTGGTGTTACGATTGCCAGACCATTTGTGAAAGAACGATTTTTTCCAGAAAACAAAGCGGAAATTACGACTCGAGCAGTGAAATTGCGTTTAGAAAATGTAGGAGAATTGGCAACTCAAGATGCCTATGTAACTTCAGTCAATACAGTTGATCAGTCACAGAAATTGTTTGGTTCGTTGAAGATTCCGTTTACACAAACCAAATATGTCTATAGTTATGATTGTAGAGTGAAAGCGGGATATGATTTTGAAAAGATCAAATATACGATGGATGCGGATACGAAAACGGTGACTTTCACTATGCCAAAGTGCAAGATCTTAAGTACGGAAATCGATACGGATTCGTTTAAAGTGTATCATGAACAAGAAAGTATATTTACACCGATCACATTGACGACAAACAATGAGGCATTGGATCAAATGAAAAAAGATGCGCGTAAACAAGCGATTGCGAATGGTATCAAGACGGAAGCCAAGAAAAATGCGGAAACGATGTTAAAAGCATTTGTGAAGCAGGCCGATCCAGAGGATGACTATACATATGTCTTTAAATAAAGTGAAATTGATCATCTTTGATGTGGATGGTACTTTATTGGATAGTGAAAGGCTCTGGAAGGAAACGTTAGGTATCATTAGTAAAAAGTACCATATGCCAGGTCTAGAAGAGCGTTTGTTTCATCGTTTGGTTGGAATCAGTGAGGAAGCGGAAGATCGCATCTATGATGAAATGTTGGATCCTGCCATTCGTGATCGGTTTGTGTCCGATTGGCGACAGTTAGCCAATGCGACCATTGATGAAAAGGTTCCTGTCAAACCGGGTGCTTATGAATGGTTTGCGTGGGTCAAAGAACATGGTTTATGGTTGGGTGTGGCTACGAGTTCCCATCGAAAAGAGACCGAATATCGATTAAAAAAGGCAAAGCTATGGGATGACATCGATCATTTACTTTGTGGTAATGAGATCGAACATAAAAAACCACATCCAGAAATCTATCAGAAAATGTTGGAACACTTTCATCTAGAACCCGATCAAGCATTGGTCATTGAAGATTCATCGATTGGGGTAGAAGCGGCATATCGTGCCAATATTCCTGTGATCCATGTTGCCGATTTGATAGAACCAACGACACAAGATAAAGAAAGAGCATGGATGACCTGTAAAAATTTAAAGGAAGCCTTAGTTTATTTGGATACCGACTAAGGCTTTTTTGGTGTCTTTAAAATTGGACAAATCCTATGATAAGGTGTAGTTGGATAAGTGGGTGGTTCAAATGACAGCACGTAAAACAAAGGTATTCTATTATTTGGATGATTATTTTCATTTTGATAATTTGATCGATCGTTTGGATGTGTCAAAGGTAGATGTGTATTCTTTGTTGGGAAGCTATGGACGAATGAAAGCTTTTAAAAAAGGGCTTTTTACTTCGTATGAAAACAAGAAAATAGAAGAAGATTTTTTTCAATGTGGTAGATACTATGATTTTGATCTTTCATCTTCTATTGAATCGTATTTTAAGCAGCATACAAAGGAAATATTTGAACAGATACAAGAAGAGGATGATGTTGTTTTTTTGATCGAAGATATCGATGCACAACTTCGTTTCTATGATCTGTTTCGTGAATATAAGAAACAGTTTCCTTATCATTTTCATGTTTGTGCTTTGGGCAATTATGATGTGCGTGAGGGCGTTACCGATGGCATGGCGCGTATTTTCCCCTATTATTTTGAAGTGGATTCCATCCATATATACAATGAAAAAGATTTAATAGAAGCAGGAAGTGGTGAAACAGATAGAAGGACGGCACGACAGCTTTTGATCGAACAGATGATGCAGGATGTCAATAGTATCCATTTTTCTCTTTATCATTCGGATCGGGACCATATCTGGTTTTATCAGGATGGATATAAGGAATATAAGGTGGATGTAACGGCGGCATGTAATGCGGTAAAGGAGCATCATGATTTGCATGAAGTGATTCCACGATGGGAGCAACCGGATCAATGTTGTGATCGATTCAGAAAATTACGAAGAGCATATGTACATAAACATCGGATACGGGGATGGGCCAAAGAGAAGGAATGTACGCATCGACAGATTTGTACAGGGCCATGTCCATATTGTGAACAAATAGCTTATGCATTGATGGATCGAAATCCCGAGGAACAACCACAAATGGCACCGAATCCCTATGCCCGCATCACAGGAATCATGCGTTTTCGCGAAGATATCGATGGACCTGGCATTCGATCTTTGGTGCTCTTTGATCGATGTGAGATGCATTGTGCTTATTGTTTGAACAAGGCAACAGTCAATATCTTGCCGGTTACTGAAATGATCAGTGTCAAAGAATTAACGGATCATTTAAAAAAAGATCGTGTCTATCAGGATGTTAGTGGTGGTGGTATTACGTTTGGTGGGGGTGAACCTCTTTTGGAAGCTGATTTTATCAAGGCTGTCCATACGATGTATCCACATTGGGATATTGGGATTGAAACCTCTTTCCATGTAAAAACCGAAGCCGTTGCACTCTTGTTGCCATTTGTATCCTTTTGGTATGTCGACATCAAAGATATGAATCCCGATATCTACTTGGCGTATACGGGTATGACAAATTCATTAGTGATTCGTAATCTTAAATTCGTAGTAGCACAAGGGTATCAAGATCGCTTGGTGGTCCGTGTCCCACATATTCCAAACTATAATACAGCTGAAGATGTGAATCGTTCCAAGCAGATGTTGTTGAAAATGGGCATTACCCATATCGATGAATTTGACTATAAAGTTGTATTGTCCTAATTTGTATGTTACAATGCGAGCATAGATTTCTTCAGGGCGGGGTGTGATTCCCCACCGGCGGTATAGTCCGCGAGCGCAAGCATGAACCGGTGTAATTCTGGTACCGACGGTATTTGTGAAAACATGAGTCCGGATGAGAGAAGAATTTTTTTTAGTATTCGTCCCGGAGAAGGTAGATCTTCGGGCTTTTTTGTTGGCCCGAAAGTAGGAGGACAACATGAAGAAAACACAAATCTACAAATTCACTTTGATCGCCTTATTGAGTGCTTTGGCTGCCATCTTGATGGCATTTACATTTCCTTTGCCTTTGGCACCGACATTTTTAACCTTTGACATTTCGGAATTGCCAGCCTTGTTTGCCGGGTTCTTTTTAGGACCAGGCGCGGGATGCCTTGTCGTCTTGATCAAAAATCTTTTGCATCTTATGATCAATGGCACCACGACGGCTTTTGTGGGCGAGGCCATGAACATCGTGGGATCGATTGGTTTTGTCTTACCAGCGGCTTTGATCTATCGTAAGATCCATACTAAGAAAGGCGCCATCCTTGCCTTGACGATTTCAACGATAGGGGTCAGTATCTTAGCTATTTTCTTAAATGGATGGGTGGCCTTTCCTATGTATATGAAGATGTTTGGTCTTTCGATGGATACGATTGTTTCCATGGGATCGATGACCAATCCTTTGGTGCATAATTATTGGAGCTTGATGATCTTGGGCATTTTGCCATTCAATTTGATCAAACATGGAGTGACCTCTTTCTGTACGTATCTGTTGTATAAAAAAGTCGGAAATGTGTTGCGTACCATGATTGGCATGGAGCCAGATCCTACGTTTTTGGAGCGAAAGCATGCCTAAGTTTGAATGGGCTTTGCCACCTGCACCGATTCCAAAAGAGAAGATCGTACAAGAACAAGAAGCGGATGTGATCATTTTGGGTGCAGGGCATGCGGGTACATGTGCGGCACGATCTGCAGCGGAAGCCGGCGCTTCTGTTATTGTGGTGGAGCAACAAAAGGATGTATCCCAATGGATCTTAGGCATTGGCGAGTGGGGCTATATGAATTCTCAATGGCAAAAGGAACAAGGTGTACCGGAAGTCGATATTGATACATTTGTGAAGGATTGGCAATTGCGTACAAATAATCGGTCGAATGTGGCTTTGATTCGTCGGTATGCCCGGCATTGTGGGTCAACGTTTGATTGGTTGATCGAGCCTTTGAGCGAAGCTGAAAGAAGGAGCATTCATCCGATGATGACACCGCCTTCGAAGCATATGCCCCTTGCACAAGATCATCTTCATTCTTGGACGGGGACACCGCATTTCAGTATGGATTTGATGCGCAAAGTGATGAAAGAAAATCAACAGATTGCGAAAGAACAAGGAGCCCAGTTTTTGTTTGAAACCAAGGCTTTGCAGCTGGAAAAAACCAATCATCGTGTATATGCAGTCTTATGTGAAACAGCCAATCATACTTACATTCGTCTTAAGGCCAAAAAAGGCATTCTGTTAAGTGCGGGGGATTATAGTAAGAACCGCCAAATGTGCGAAGATCTGTTGACGGAAATGGCGGATCTTGTGGATGAGGGAGATTTTTGTGGGCATGGCTGGAATGGGGATGGCATCCGTATGGGTGTCTGGGCCGGTGGTCGTTTGGAGCCTCGTTCGCATGCCGGTATGGGTGGAAATTATTCCTTTCCTGGCTTTGATACGATTGGTTCGACAGCGACGTTGCGTTTGAATACCCATGGACAACGCTATTCCAATGAAGGATTTGGCACCCATGTATTAGCGGCCATTCCCGGTGCAAAACAGCCCAATGGCTTGTTGTGGAGCCTCTTTGATTCGAATATCTTGGCGGAAACAACCTATCAGGCAGCCTGTCATGCTTCGTTTGATTATACCGATTCGAATCGGGTCCAGGATCTGGTGAATCTGATGGGTCGAGCGCAACAACACAAAGGAGAGATGATCTTCCATACGGATGTGGCTGGGGATGTACGGCCGTTTGCGTGTGCGGATACAATCGAGGACTTGGCAGCTACGATATATCCACAAATTGAAGATCAACAACATATGATCCAGGCCGTAGCGCGTTATGATCAATTGTGTGCGTTGGGTAAAGATGAAGATTTTGGCAAGGAAGCCTTTTTGATGCATCCCATCCAAAAACCACCTTTTTATGCGAGTGGACAATATAAAGATTCGCATCGGCCCTTTGGACAATCCATGAAATTATTGGTGACGGTCAGTGGTCTTTTGACGGATGCCTATCAAAATGTATTGGATGCGAATTTTGAACCCATTCCCGGTTTGTATGCGTCGGGCAATTGTTGCGGAGGTCGTTTTGGCTTGCAGTATACAACTTCGATTCCGGGACAGAGCATCAGTATGGCCCAGACGTTAGGTCGTTTGGCAGGGATCGATATGGCTAAGCTTGTGATATAGCGATGGTAGTAGTACTCTTAAAGTAAAGGTGTAGGAGGAATACCATGGCAATACATGTAATTGAAGAAGCCAATCGGTGTCTGCAATGTAAGGTACCTAGATGTCAGCAGGGATGTCCGATTCATACAAACGTTCCCCAGATGATTCGTTTGTTTAAAGAGAGTCAGGTTGAAGAAGCCGCGCAAATGTTATTTGAGAATAATCCTTTATCGGTTGTTTGTTCGTTGGTGTGTGATCATGCGTCACAATGTGAAGGGCATTGTGTGCGTGGCCTCAAAGGGGAGCCCGTTCATATTTCATCGATTGAAAATTATATTTCGGATTCAGCGTTGGAGCGGGTCCAGATTCCTAAAAAAGCGGATAATGGCATGAAGGCAGCGGTCATTGGCGCAGGACCAGCCGGCATCACGATATCCATGATCTTAGCATCTCGTGGATATAAGGTCACTTTATTTGAAAGTCGGGATAAGATTGGTGGCATCATGCGCTATGGCATTCCTGAATTTCGTTTGCCACATAGTATCTTGGATCGTATTGCGCTTAAGATGAAAGAATTGGGAATTTTATATCGACCGAATTTTTCCATTGGCGGCAATGTGACCTTGACCGATCTTTTCAAGGATGGCTATAAGTCCATCTTCATTGGTACGGGTGCTTGGCGACCAAGACGCATGATGATTCCAGGCGAAACATTTGGAAATGTACACTATGGCATCAATTATTTGAACAATCCCGATTCGGTGAATCTGGGTCGTTCCACGGCAATTTTTGGGGCAGGGAATTCGGCCATGGATGTGGCACGAACCGCCGTTCGAAAAGGTTGTCGGGATGTGACGGTCTATGTGCGTCGAAACAAAGTGGCAGCCAATGAAGATGAATATGAATTGGCTAAGATCGATGGGGTAAAATTTGCCTTCAACAAAATTGCGATTGAAGTCAAAGATGAAGGACCGGTCATTTGCGATACGAAGGTCACGGAAGATGGGAAGGTGGAAATTTTAAGAGAAACAGCTCAATTAGTGCCAACCGATTCGGTGGTCATTGCGGTTTCACAAGTGCCAAGACATCGCATCGTGGACAACAATAAAGATTTGAAACTCAATGAACGAGGCAATTTGGCCGTGGATGAAGAAGGCGAAACGACAATGTCCGGTGTCTTTGCGTCGGGTGATGTAGTAACCGGAGCCAAAACGGTCGTCCATGCGGTGGAAGATGCGAAAAAGATTGCGGATGAAATGGACCATTATATGCAAGGTCTTGATCAATAGGCAAAGATAGGGCAGTTTGGACTGCCTTTTTTAGATAGAAGTGGGCTAAAAAGTATGGTATCATCAAAGTAGAGGTTGGAATAAAGCAATGAAATACGAGGAAACAGGATTTCAAGGGGTCGACCACCAGTTTTGCGTATTTGAGATGAAACCGTGGTTGCGAAAAGCAGTGAATAATTTTCCAGGTAGTGAGGATGCAACGCATATTCTGACGTATGGCTATATTGATCATGATGCAGGTGTTAGTTTAGAGGTTTTGGCTTGTGTCCAAGAAAAGGATCCGAAAATCAAATTATGTGATGGCAATGATGCGATATCTGTCAAGATCCGCATTGGACAAGTTATGGATGATGAATTTTATATTTTAGATGAAGATGATGATTTGAATGATCGTTTCCAAACCAAAATTGATGCATTAAAACAATACGAGGCGACAGATGCGATAAAAAAAGCGCGTACATTTCCCTTTGTACGGCCATATCAAAATATTGAATATCCGGATGATATTCAGATCCTATTGTATCGTGAGAATTTGGCACCCGAAATGGTCTGGGTGCGCATGGAAGATGTGACTGATCATTATATCGAAGCAAAACTTTTGAGTGATCCGTATGATCCAAGTTTTGGAGTGCATGCGGGAGATATGTTGAAGGTCTATGCGAATCAGCCACAAAATCAGCCGGTGTATTGTTATAGTGATGTCAGTGAAAAGTCGCTTTCTTGAACCAACGAACAGAAGAGGCTGTTATGAAACATACAAAAAAACTAGAGGATGCCTGTAAACGGCGGCCGGTCACGAATAAATGGTATCAACAATATCTTTCAATCGTTGATGATTTTTCACATGCCGATGGACAAAGTGCCATTGATTTAATGAGCTTATCATCTATTGTTGGTACGAATGGACAGGTAGAAAAAGAATTAAAAGAACAAATCCAAACAATGACGCAAGTGGTTTATCATTTAGTCGATGATCAATTGAATGGGAATGTTATTAACTACGACAAATTAGAGGAATTAGAGAATCAATAAGAAGCGCATTCACGCAATGTCATTAAGTTAAGAAATGACGGCTTTGAGGGGAACACAAAAAATGTGCTCCTCTTTTTTTATGGAAAATTTGAATTTTTTGTTGACATACAGGTTGNCGCAATGTCATTAAGTTAAGAAATGACGGCTTTGAGGGGAACACAAAAAATGTGCTCCTCTTTTTTTATGGAAAATTTGAATTTTTTGTTGACATACAGGTTGAAATGTGTGGCCTATTATCATTTCTGATAATAGGCCAATTGTTTATAGGTATATGTTTTTGGAGGTACTTATGAACAATTATAAATCGTTAAAAAAGCAATTAAAATTTTGCATCAAAACCATGAATGATTCTCCTTCACTATTTGTTGTTGATTCAAATAAGGATTTTACACGGAAAAGAAAACATCTTTTTGGAAGTACTCTTTTCAATGTGCTTTTATTAGAGTCTGGATCTTTAAAAGATGAAATGTTCAAATTGTTTGGATATAAGCTTGATACGCCCACAGCTTCTTCATTTGTACAGGCACGTAGTAAGATTCGTCCAGATGCATTCCGTACATTATTCAATATGTTCAATGAACGAACACAGAAAATCAAGCTTCACAAAGGCTATCGCCTTCTCGCTGTTGATGGTTCTGTTCTGCCTATCAGCAGTGCTATCAAAGATACTAAAACCACTTTTTATAAGGCTAATAATTCGAATAAACCTTTCTCCGCCTATCATCTGAATACAAGCTATGATCTATTGGAATGTACTTATGATGATATTGTTCTTCAAGGAAATGCCGTAATGAATGAAAATGGTGCATTCAATGAAATAGTGGATAGATACGATGGTCCTAAAGCTATTTTCATCGCGGACAGAGGCTATGAATCTATCAATTCTTTTGTGAAAGTAGGTATGAAGAACCATAAGTATTTGATCAGGGTAAAGGATATTCATTCTAGAACAAGCGTACTGCGTAGTTTTGGTCCTTTTCCAGATGCAGAATTTGATATGCATGTTCGCCGTACCCTAACTATTAAACAAACGAATGAAATTAAAGCTCATCCTGAAATATATAAGTTTGTCCCTAAGAATCAGAGATTTGATTTTTTTGACGGAAGCCCTTATTTTGATTTTGAATGTCGTGTTGTACGTTTCAAAATTAGTGATGATACCTACGAAAGTATTATTACAAATTTAGATGAATCCGAATTCAATATACAAGATATTAAAGAACTGTACCACCTTCGTTGGGAGATTGAAACAAGTTATCGTGAATTGAAATATCATCTAGATTTAAATACATTGCATTCAAAGAAAAGAATGTTTATAGAGCAGGAAATCTATGCAAAGCTGGTTCTATATAATTTCTGCAGCAGAGTAAGTAATAATATAAAAATCAAAGAAAAAGACAGAAAATACGAGTATCAATTAAATTATGTACGTGCTTTTCATATAATACGTAACTACCTAAAAGAAAAAGGTGGAAAGAATCCACCTGATATTGAATCACTGATAGCTAAAGAAATACTGCCAATCCGTCCTAATCGCCAGAATGAACGGAAAGTGAAAGCCAAATCACCGGTATCTTTTAACTATCGATATGATTAACAATTAATATTATATAATTTTTAAAATGTAGTAGCAATACTACAATTTTCGTCGTGCCTTCAAATAAAAATACCATCCAGACAATAGTATCTGGATGGTTCGTCATCTCTTAACTTAATGGCATTGCGCATTCACGCTTCTTTTTTCGTCATGATCATACTATGAAATCATTACCTGGATTCGAAACTTCATTTCAATGATGAAATGGAGTTTCTTTTTTTTAGATTTTGAATAAAAAAATAATCTTAGTCGTGTTTTTTACTGTATGTTTTTCATTATAAAATAAGCCCCAATCATTGGATTGGGGTTAGTTCTTTTTTATTTCTTTACTGATCAGTACACACAACAGGATGGTGATCAACATATCGGGGAAGGTATTTCCAAGAATGAAGTCTACATGCATCAAATAGCGATAGAGAATGAAACCAATGATCCAGATGATCATGTTCAGTTTGTGATTGGTTTGGTGTTTTAGAATGAAGTGATCGGCAATTTGAATCGCAATCATAGGAGCAAAGACCGAACCAATGAAATACAAGAAATTGGTGATATCATCCATTGGAAAGAGGATGGCACCAATGACACCTATGATGGTCACTATGATCGCAATCTTAGAGCCATTCCAATCGTCCTTGATGGCTTGGGTGGAAATACCGGCAGAATAGGCATCTAAAAAAGTGGTAGTGACGGTGGATAATACGATGATCAAAAGGCCAATGACACCGAATCCGGCTTTTAAGAGAATTTGGGCAATATCACTTTGTTGGGTATAAATGGCAGCGCCCATCCCAATCATATACATCCAACAAGATGTCAATCCATAGGCAATGCTGCTTACAGCCGTTGCTTGAATGGGATTTTTGGCTTCCTTGGTGTAATCACTGATCAAAGGTAACCAAGAAAGGGGCATCGCAACCGATAATTCAACAGCAGCTCCAAAGGATAAGGTACTATTTGTTTGGATGGTCGTTCCGGTATTCTTGAAAATTGTAAAGCTCAATACAATCGTCAGGATGAATAAGGCCATCATAGTGATGGTATTGACTTTACCTAAATTGGTGATGCCGAGGAATAACCAAACAATGATCAAGGCACCAATCAGGATGGCCCAAAACCATTGACCGGTCGCAAAAATGCCATTGGCAGCTAAGGCTCCATCATAGATCATGATGGCGGTCCAACCCACCAATTGAATGACATTTAAACCGGCAAAGAAATCGCCGCCTTTGTCGCCAAAGGATACTTTGACACTTTCCATGGCACTTTTTCGCATCGTACCACCAATGGTACCGGATAAGAACAATAAAACACAACCAATCACATGACCAATGATAATCGCTAATAAACCTTTGCCAAATCCAAGAGGAGCAAAGTAGGTACCGGTTAGAATTTCGGCTAGAGAAATGGCAGCTCCAAACCAGATCAATCCATTCTCAAAAGTACTAGTTTGTTTCATTGGGCAAATTCCCCCTGCAAGTCAAACATATGATTCATTGGTCCTTGGCCTTTGCCGAGGTCCAACATCGCAGCTAAAGCTTTGGATAAGTAATCTTTGGCACGTTGAACGGATGTTTCTAGATCATATCCTTTGGCTAGATTGGAAGCAATGGCACTGGATAAAGTACAACCTGTACCATGGGTATTGGGATTATCAATACGTTTACCATAAAACCAATGGACTTGTCCTTTTTCGACTAGGACATCATTGGCATCATTGATTTGATGACCACCTTTACATAAGCAAGCACAACCATAGGTGGATTCAATGATCGTGGCGGCCTTTTCCATATCGGTCTCATTTTGGATGGACATATTCGCTAATAATTCAGCTTCTGGAATATTCGGAGTGCAAACCAATGCTAAAGGTAATAGTTTGGTTTTTAGGGCATCTATGGCTTGTTCATCAATCAAACGAGCGCCACTGGTTGCGACCATGACAGGATCAACCACAATATTTTTGGCAGAATATTGCTTTAATTTGTTGGCAATGGTTTCAATCAATTCTTGTTTGGAAACCATCCCAATTTTGACGGCATCGGGAAAAATATCCGTAAAGATGGCATCGAGTTCATGGCCTAGAAATTCGGGGGTGGCATTGAAAATATCGGTTACTCCTGTGGTATTTTGCGCTGTTAAAGCCGTGATGGCACTCGTGGCAAATACGCCATTGGTTGTCATTGTTTTGATATCGGCTTGGATACCGGCGCCTCCGCTGGAATCGGATCCAGCGATCGTACATGCTGTAAACATAAAAATTCCTCCTTTGCATGTATTTTCTATAGCGATAGAAGGTGGTGTCCCCAATCTACCGCTTCAAAACCGGGCACAAAAAAATCAGCCCGGGCTTTGATCAATGTTTGTTTGTCCTGGTTGGATGGATCAGCTATACCAATGGTTTTACAACCCGCTTGATGAGCCGATTGGATCGCATCCAAACTATCTTCAAACACAAGCAGATCTTGTGGTTTTGTGTGTAATTGTGTCGCTATATTTTCATAGACATGTGGATTCCGTTTATCCATGACGGTAAAGATCTTTTGAAAATACGAACGAATATGTAATCGTTTGAAGGCTGCATTAATCAAGGTTTCATCGCCAATGGATAACACATACATGGGCATATGTTGGTCTTGACACGCTTGTAGACACGATACAATGCCTGGCTTTAATGTCACTTCTTCTTTATAATACGTTGTCAACATTTCAATGATTTCGTGTTGGATCTCGATGGAAGATGCATTGAGTTGATAGTGTTCTTTCAAATACAAGCTCGATTCTTCTAAGGACATCGGTGCAATGATCTTGGCAAGATTGGTTTGTGGTATCTTGCCTTTGGATCGAACGTATCGTATGGGTAATGTATCCCAAATGGCCATGGAATCCAAGATCACACCATCCACATCAAAGAGAGCAATCATTTAACATCTGCTCCGTGGCTTGTTTTAAGTCTTTGGTCGCTTGAGTGATATCTTTTTGAGCAAAGATGGCACTGATCACGGCAATGCCAACAATACCAGAACCAGCCAATTCTTTGACATTGTCTTGGGTGATGCCCCCAATCGCAATGACCGGAATGGATACGGCTTCGCAAATGGCTTTTAAGGTCTCATAACTGACATCTTCCGCATCATCTTTAGAACCAGTGGGAAAGACAGCACCCACACCGAGATAATCCGCGCCATGGGCTTCGGCTTTTTTAGCTTGTTCTACAGTTTGTGCGGAAACACCTAAAATAACATCGTTGCCCAATTCTTTTCGGACATCTAAGGCTTCCATATCGCTTTGGCCAACATGAATGCCATCAGCATGCATGGTTTTGGCAATGTCCACATTGTCATTGACAATAAAAGGAACATGGTATTCTTTACATAATTTTTGAATTTCAATCGCTTCTTTTAAGAAATTCTCTTCATCCAATTGCTTTTCTCGCAACTGGATACAAGTAGCCCCACCATCCAAAGCTTCTTTGACTTGATCGAACAAAGTTTGCTTGCCCAACCAATGACGATCGGTTACGGCATAAAGTTCCAAATAGTTATTTGATTTCATACTTGGCCCCTTCTTTAAATTGCATGGTCGTCATTTGATTAAGGGCATCAATGATGCGATTGCGATAGGTGCTGTTGCCTTCATAAGCGGCTAAGTGCGAATAGCCAATTTCACCGGCCAAGCCCATGTCACAGACAGCAGCTGCACAAGCTTCTAAAGGAGTATCGGGATTGGCAGCTAAGAAAGCGGTCATGATTCCTGATAATTGACAACCGGTTCCGGTAATTTGGCCCATTTGCGGCTTGCCATTGCGAATCACATAACAGGTATTGGCATTGGCCACTAGATCAATGGCACCGGTAATGGCAATGACACAATCTTGACTCGCCGCAAAGTGCTTGGCAAAAGTAACCATTGTATCCAGGTTTTCTTCCGTTACGGCATCCGCGGCATTGGCATCGACACCTTGCGTTGTTGAAGTGCCTAAAGCCAACGTTTTGATTTCCGAAATATTACCGCGAATGACATCAAAATGAATCATCTTCATGAGATCCAAAGCCGTTTGTGTACGTAAATGCGAGGCACCTGCACCCACAGGATCCAATAAAACAACATGACCTAATTCATTGGCTTTTTTACCAGCTCGTTTCATGCCTTCAATGGACTGCTGATTCAATGTGCCAATGTTGATATTCAATCCTTGGCAAATGGTCTGAATGTCTTCGACATCTTCGGGCTCATCCGACATGATGGGACTGGCACCAATGGCTAAAATGGCATTGGCCACATCATTGACCGTGACATAGTTGGTGATGTTGTGCACTAAGGCACCGTGATTGCGTACATTCTCTAAACAAGTTTCTAACATAAGATCCTCCTTATAAAAAAAGTGGCATACCAACAAGGGTATCCCACGATATTTGCGTATTTCCCTACGTTGGCATTATCCAAATCAGGTTATTGGTCAAGACCATACAGTCTTTTCTCAGCCGGTTTCGCCAGCTCCCATTTTTGTAACATATTCATCATACGCCGAATAGTGGTATTCATCAAGATAAAAAATCATCACATTGACAAATATCAAAGTGATGATATACTATCACATAGACCAAAATCGATGTGAGGAGAAGAAATATGGGATCTTTTATTCAAAAAGAAATACTAGGTATGCAATGGATCTATAGTTGGGTAGGTCAACTTTTGAAACATATGGGTGTGGATATGCATACCCGCATGGGAGGATCTATTCAATTTTTTCTTTATGATGTGATCAAGATCACGATTCTATTGTGTGCATTGATCTTTCTAATTTCTTATATTCAAAGTTATTTTCCACCCGAACGCAGTAAAACGATCATGGGTCGTTTTCATGGCATTGGTGCCAATATCATGGGCGCCCTACTAGGGACAGTCACGCCTTTTTGTTCCTGTTCTTCCATTCCCATTTTTATGGGATTTACCAGTGCAGGGTTACCTTTGGGCGTTACGTTTTCGTTTTTGATTTCATCACCCATGGTCGATCTAGGCAGCTTGGTCTTGTTGATGAGCATTTTTGGCTATCGCATCGCCTTGGCTTATGTTGCAGTAGGTTTAATCATTGCGGTAGTCGGTGGGTGTGTGATTGAACGAGCGCATATGGAAGATCAAGTCGAAGATTTCATTCGTATGGCCTCATCCACCTCGATTGAATCCCCTACTTTGACCATACCGGATCGATTGGACTATGCCAAAGATCAAGTTGTTTCGACCTTTTGTAAGGTCTTTCCTTATATTTTGGTGGGAGTTGGCATAGGGGCATTGATCCATAATTGGATCCCAGAATTTATGATTGAACGCATACTTGGGAACACCAATCCGTTTGGTGTGATCCTGGCCACCTTTGTTGGGGTACCTATGTATGCCGATATTTTTGGGACCATTCCCGTTGCGGAAGCATTGTTATCAAAAGGCGCTTTATTGGGTACAGTATTGAGTTTCATGATGGCAGTTACCACATTGAGCTTGCCGTCATTGATCTTATTGCATAAGGCTATCAAACCCAAGTTGCTTGGATTGTTTATTGGCGTATGCGTGATTGGCATTCTTTTGGTTGGGTATGGATTCAATCTATGCCAAGGTCTGTTTATCTAGGAGGTTTATGTATGAATGCGATGGATGCAGCTGTTATTTGTAAGGCATTGGGAGATGCCCATCGAATCCAGATCGTGGAATTATTAGTCGATGGCGAATTGTGTGGATGCAAATTATTAGATCATTTTCAAATTACACAGCCTACGTTGTCCCACCATATGAAAGTATTATCCGAATGTGGTTTGGTTGTCAGTCGAAAGGAATGGAAGAATACGTATTATTCGTTAAATTGTGAGACGTTGATGGCATTTCGAGCCTATATCGATCATTTGAATTGCACTTGTAAGGAGGATAAGACAGATGAAATCAAAGGAAGGAATTAGTTTTTTTCAAACCTATTTATCTGTATGGGTATTCTTATGTATGGTTGCCGGTGTCTTGATTGGTCATTTTTTACCCATCATTCCCAATGTATTAGGAAGATTACAGATTGCGGGTATTTCCATGCCCATTGCGATCTTAATTTGGATCATGATCTATCCCATGATGATCAAAGTCGATTTTCAACGGATCAAAGAAGTAGGGAAACATCCCAAAGGCATTTTAATCACATGGATCACCAACTGGTTGATCAAGCCATTTACTATGTATGGTTTGGCCTATGTGTTTCTCTTTGTGGTTTTCAAACATTGGATCACGCCGGACTTGGCTCGACAATATCTAGCTGGCGCTGTATTATTGGGAGCAGCCCCTTGTACGGCCATGGTCTTTGTATGGAGCACATTGACACATGGAGATCCTGCCTATACGGTCGTCCAAGTCGCAACCAATGATTTGATCATCTTGATTGCGTTTGTTCCGATTGTGAAGTTTCTATTGGGTGTTTCCCATGTAACAGTTCCTTATAGTACTTTGTTTGTCAGTATCTTCTTATTCGTGGTAATTCCACTGATTGCTGGTATTTTAACGCGCATTTCAATGACAAAAAAGAAAGGGAAGGCCTATTTAGAAACAACCTTTATCCATCAATTTGATGGGGTGACAACCATCGGATTGTTGTTGACCTTAGTCTTGATTTTTGCTTCGCAAGCCCAAGTCATTGTTTCCAATCCCTTACATATTGTTTTGATTGCGGTGCCATTGATCATCCAGACCTTCTTGATCTTTGGGATTGCGTATGGAACAAGTTATATGGCCCATTTGCCTTTTGCGATTGCGGCACCTGCTGGTCTAATTGGTGCATCCAATTTTTTTGAATTAGCGGTAGCTGTTGCGATTGCTTTATTTGGAACGACCAGTCCAGCGGCACTGGCAACAACGGTTGGTGTATTGACCGAAGTACCCGTAATGTTGACTTTAGTGAAAATGGCGAATCATACCCAATATAGATTTCAAAAAGGAGGAGAATGAGATGAATATTAAAGTATTAGGTGGCGGTTGTAGTAAATGTGAGACCTTATTAAAAAATGTGAAAGAAGCGGTCGCAAATAAACAGATTGATGCAAAAATCGAATATATTACGGACTTTTCAATCATTGCGAGCTTAGGCATTCTCCAAACGCCAGCTTTGATGATTGATGACAAAGTTGTGGCGACTGGACGCGTATTGAAACCCAAACAGATTGAGAAGTTTTTATGAAAAAGTGGAAGGTAGGCTTTATTTGTACGCATAATTCGTGTCGCAGCCAGATTGCGGAAGCATTCGGTAAAGAATTGGCAAGTGATGTATTTGAGAGTTATTCGGCAGGAACACAAATCAAAGATCAAATCAATCCTGATGCCGTACGCATTCTAAAAGCGAAATATGGCATGGATATGATTGCCAATGGTCAATACAATAAGACATTGGATCAATTGCCAAAGTTGGATGTTGTCATTACGATGGGATGTGGGGTGCAATGCCCAATGATAGATTGTACGTATCGAGAAGACTGGGGATTACAAGATCCCACAGGCGAATCGGATGCCGTATTTATCCAAGTCATTGAAGAAATTGAGACACGAATTCGATCATTAAAACAACGATTGACAAAGGATGAGTTATGCATGTTGTAGAAGCAAAATCGCTTTTGACCAAATGGAATGCGATCAATATTTATCGTGGATGTACACATGGTTGTATTTATTGTGATAGTCGAAGTGCCTGTTATCATTTTGATCATGCGTTTGAAGATGTGGAAGTGAAACAAAATGCCCCTGTATTGTTGGAACAGATCTTAAAAACCAAACGAAAAAAGATCATGATCAGTACCGGCTCCATGAGCGATCCCTATCAACCCATCGAAAAGAAATGGGAACTGACCAGAACATGTTTACAATTGATCGATCGATATGGTTTTGGCGCTACTCTCATCACCAAGTCCGATCTTGTACTCCGTGATCTGGATTTATTGGCGCATATTCATCACCAAGCCAAAGCCGTGGTTCAAATGTCATTAACATGTGCTTCGGATACGATGAGCCATATTTTAGAACCGCATGTGTGTACAAGTCGACGTCGATACGAAGTCTTAAAAGCTTGTCAAGCACGCGGCATTCCAACAATCGTATGGTTAACACCTGTTTTACCCTATTTAACCGATACACGACAAAATTTGAAACAAATATTAGATTGGTGTATAGATGCGGATGTCAAAGGCATCCTATGTTTTCATGCGGGAATGACCTTAAGAAAAGGGAGTCGAGATTATTACTATCAAATGTTGGATGCTTCTTTTCCTGGTTTGAAACAACGCTATGAAAAAGTCTATGGAAATGCGTATGAAGTCATGAGTCAACACAACAAAGAATGGATGCAGCTTTTTCATTCAACGTGTCAAGCGGCGGGAATCATGGATGATCCTGAAGAAATTTTTCATTATACATCCACATTGGATCCGTCCTATGAACCATTAACTTTATTTTGATATAGATGGAAAGCGATGATAAAAATATGAAAACGATTTTTTTTGATTTAGATGACACATTATTGGATGTGCATAGCAAACAAATCGATCCTTCTTCAATGGAAATATTACAAGCCCTCAACGCAAAAGGTTATCGATTAGGCATTGCTTCCAGTCGTCCATTGGAAAGAATAATGGGGATTCCACATATCAATGAAATAAATTGGGATGGCTATGTAACGACCAATGGGGTGGAAGTCTATGATCAAAATTTATGTCATTTGGAAGATCATTCCTTCCAACAAGAAGATCTGGACGCGATATTTGCGTTTGGTCAAAAATACCAGATTCCTATTTTTTCTGTAGGACAAATCGAAATGTTGACAGGCATCGATCCTACTGTTCGTTTATTCATGAAAAAATACGATGTGGTTGATTATCAATGTAAACCCTATGAAGGCGAAAAACAAAAGTTGATCACATATATTACAACGGATGTAGAAACGGTCTATCAAAAGTTAAAAGAAGAATTTCCACTCTATCATAGTGTGAAAGGAGGTCCTTTCAATATTGATATTTTTCCAAAAGGCTATTCAAAATTGACCGGTATCCATACTTTGATGCAACATTGGAAGCAACCAAGAAATGATTTTATGGCATTTGGTGATTCGTATTCCGATATATGTACGATCCAAGCAGCCAAGATCGGCGTGGCCATGTATCATGCATTGGAACCCGTAAAAGCTGTAGCTGATTATATTTGTCCCGAAGATCGTCCCGATGCCATAGCACAAACCATCCATCATTTTGGCCTTTTATAAAAGGCCTTTTTTACTTCATGATTCCAATAAGAAAACCAACTTTAAGTGGATCCATGGACTATCGTTGTAAACGAATTGATCTTTGTGCTATTCTCAAAATCAGCGATTGAAAAGTATCCTATGGAAATAAAAAAGAAGACTTTGCGATGGTACGGATAATTGGTGCCAATTTAGAAACAGTAAAGGGTATCATGGGATCATGAAGAATCTGGGTAGAATCAATTTTTTAGCTTTTGAAAATTGTTGTGAGATCCAAAAGCTTTAAAGACATTCATTGGGCAAACAATTATTGATGTTTGTGATGAAACAAGTCCATAAAACACACAATACATGTTGGGATATTGAAACGAATGGCCAATTCCTTTCTATCAACGATAGGGATTTAAAAAACAAAAGGAGTTGGTTATAGTACGGTGAATCGCTTTTTCATAAAGAATTTTTCATGCATGAGTCAATTGTGAACAGATTGTTTCATTTCGATCTGTATACAGACTGCCTTTTTCCCATATGAAATCAAGATCATGATGGATGGAAAAGTCTTCCAAGGGAATTTCTTTTAGGATGCCGGCTTGTATTTGTTTTTGTGCGGCCATGCGATATAAAAAGGAAATACCACAATCTTCGCACAATAAATCAATGATGGTATGCATGTTTTCTACTTCAATATAATGATGAAAATCTTCCATATGCATGCCACGTATGGCTAGATAGCGTTCCAGTATATTGCGTGTACCAGACCCTTTTTCACGAAGCAAGATGCGTTCTTCGATAAGATCTTCGATGGTATGAGGGGTGGCATTTTTAAATACATGTGAGGTCGCACAAACAGGAATATAGGCCTCGGTTCGATAGTGCTTGTGGACATACATATCTTTTGGATAGTAGCCTTCTACTAATGCCATTTGGATGCTTCCTTCTTTTAATTGTTCTAAGAGTTGGGCCGTATTTCCAAAATGGAGATGTAAGTTGAGGTGTGGCTGTTGTTTGAGCAAGGTGGTCAGAGGTTTGATGATGGCATATTCACCAACGGTCATGGTCACACCCAATGAGAATTGTTCTGTTTCTTGTTGGGGTGCGTGCAATTCAGCTTGTAGTTGTGTTTCATCATTTGTCAGGGTACGAAGTCGCTGATAGAGTAATTTTCCCGCTGCCGTCAATTCTAATTTTCGATTTTGATAATGAAAAAGCTGCACTTGATAATAAGTTTCTACATAGCGAATGTGAGCCGATACTGCTGGCTGCGTGATATGTAATTGTTGTGCCGCTTTGGTGTAATTTAAAGTTTGGCAAACACAAAGAAACGTACGAACACGAAAGTCAAGCATTTTGTGATCCTCCTTTCTTTTACCATATAACGATAAAAATAAATTATCAATGAATAATAATTTATAATTTTACATATTGGATAGGAACTTCTATAATCAAACCAATCGAGAGAGGTATTTGGATGAAGAAACAGAAATATGGTGTATTGTTGTGTCTTGTGATTGCGATTCCGTCATGGATCATTGGTATGCATTTTCCCGTGATTGGTGGTGCTGTAATTGGCATCCTAGCAGGAATGCTCATTACGATGTTTTGGAAGGACAAAGGCAAGGCCCAAAGTGGCATTAGCTGGACCGCAAAATATGTATTACAAGCGGCTGTTGTCTTATTAGGATTTGGAATGGATCTAGGAGTGATTGCACAAACTGGGCGGCAATCATTACCTATCATTGTTTGTACCATTTCAACGTCTTTAGGCATTGCTTGGTTGTTGCACAAAAAGATGCATATTTCTGGAAATATTGCGACTTTGGTTGGGGTAGGTTCTTCCATTTGTGGTGGATCGGCGATTGCGGCGACAGCACCCGTTGTGGGGGCAGACGACGAAGAAGTAGCCCAAGCTATTTCGGTCATTTTCTTCTTTAATGTGATGGCTGCCATATTCTTTCCTTTGTTGGGTCAGGCGCTTGGTTTTCATACAACGAGCGGGGAAGCCTTTGGCATCTTTGCGGGGACGGCCATCAATGATACCTCTTCGGTAACAGCGGCCGCAGCAACTTGGGATAGTATGTGGCATCTGGGCAGTGCGACTTTGGATAAGGCGGTAACAGTCAAACTAACGCGGACATTAGCCATCATTCCAATCACATTGGTGCTTGCCGCAAAACAGAGTGGTGCCAAAAACAAAGGGGAAGGATTTCGGTTTCGCAAAGTTTTTCCTTTATTCATTCTCTATTTTATTTTGGCGGCCATTTTTACAACGATTTGTGTACATGCAGGTGTACAAGCAGAAGTGTTTATGCCATTGAAAACGATATCCAAATTCTTTATTGTGATGGCCATGGTGGCCATTGGCTTAAATAGTGATATTGTGAAATTGATTCGTACCGGAGGAAAACCTCTCTTGATTGGTGCATCCTGTTGGGTGGGGATTACGCTAGTCAGTTTAGCCATGCAACATATGATGAATATTTGGTAAGACGGATGTTACAAATCCGTCTTTTTTTCGTTTATATATGAGCAACATTTGATGATAAAATCTTTAATAGAAGTAAACCTTGTATAAAAAGTTGATGTGTGGGTAGAAATCTACTGAATCTGAATCAAACGTCTTCAATTCTTGCAGAGCAATTGTTGTGAAAGACCATTTTGGTTTGAATGGAATGAGGAGAGTAACAACGAGAGAATCGAAAAGATAAGGTCATCGATAATAAATAGGGTCCTAAATGGTTGGAATTTGTCATCTTGTCTAAATGGTAAGAATCTTTGATTTACTGTAATGTTGTATTTGAGGACGGTGGAAAAGAATACTGTTACCAGGCGGATGAAGAACAGGATAAAAAGCTTCCTTCATTTGATAAAACGCTTTACTTGGTTCGCATCGTCCACTTTAAAACTGGATATTGACGGCATGTTTTCACCAAAGACCACAAATCAAATATGGATGTTTCGAAAGAAATTTACAGACCAGTCTATTTTTGACCGTACGGATATCATGGCTACATTGGGTAAAAAGTGTCCAGAGCATCGGAGTTGGTGAAAGAAATGCGAGAGAACAATTTAATTGAATCGGTTTTGGAATTTGGAAAGGGAAGTATCGATTCAAATCGTGAAAGCGGGATAACCAGCACAATTGCGTTCATCATAGAAAACCAAGCCAAGATATGTTAATTTAGGAATGAAAGAAAAAGGGAGGTTCTATGCTCAAAATCCTATTTGTCTGTCATGGCAATATCTGTCGAAGCCCGATGGCTGAATTTATCATGAAGGATCTATGTCGAAAACAGGGATATACCATGGAAGTGGACTCGGTTGCGGCTACCTATGAAGAAATCGGGAATGATATGTATTATCCTGCTCGTTCAAAATTAAAAGAGAAGGGGATCCCATTTTCTAAAAGGCAGGCACGCATCTTAACCAAATCGGACTATCAAAAATTTGATCATATCTATTATATGGATGCGGAAAATCGACGGGATATCTTGCGAATTCTTGGCTCGGATCCACAACACAAAGTTCAACGCTTATTACCCGATCGCGATGTATCTGATCCCTGGTGGACGGATGACTTTGAGACGGCGTATCAAGATATATGGGAAGGATGCATCTATCGTTTGAAACAATTGGCACAAATGATTGATGCATATGAGTAACAATTAATGGTAAACCTCGATATAATGAAATCAATCATATAGAAAAGGAGGTTTATTATGAATAACCGAAAAGTAGTCGTTGTGGGTGGTGGCGTTTTAGGTTCACAAATTGCCTTTCAAGCAGCTTATCAAGGATTTGATGTCACATTCTGGTTACGTATGGAAAGTTCCAAAACGCGCACGCAGCCAAAATTGAATCGATTGAAATCCATTTATTTGTCCTCTTTGGAAGCGTTGAAACCGTATTGTGGAACGGATTATCCGTATTATCCCCATGGATTGGTAGCTGATCTTTCACAAACCAGTGTTGCGGATATCGAAGCTAAACAAGCCCAAGTCGAAAAAGCCTATGCTTCCATTGTCTTAGAATTGGATATGGCAAAGGCATGTAAAGATGCTATGATCGTTATTGAAGCGATGGCGGAAGACTTTCAAGCAAAATGCGATATCTATCAAAAATTATCACAATATTTAGAGCCAGATACGATCCTGGCCAGCAATTCATCGACCATGGTACCCAGTCAATTTGTCGATCATATCAAACGGCCCGAACGTTATTTGGCGATGCATTTTGCCAATGAGATCTGGAAATACAATATTGTTGAGATCATGGGACATTCCCATACCGATCCTCATGTATTTGAACAAGCAGTTGCGTTTGGTAAGGAAATTGGTATGGAACCCATTTGCTTACAGAAAGAACAACCTGGCTATGTGCTGAATTCCTTGTTGGTGCCATTCTTAAATGCCGCTTTGAATTTATATGCCAACGGCATTGCCGATGCGCCAACCATCGATAAGACATGGCGCAAAGCGACAGGAGCTCCATACGGACCGATGCAGATCTTAGATATTGTGGGACTTCAAACGGCTTATAATATTGCTCGAATGAATCCAGCTATGAAAAAAGTGGCCGATATGTTGAAATCCTATATCGACCAAGGAAAGACTGGTGTACAAGCCAAAGCTGGATTTTATTCATACGAGTAGTGTATGGATAAAATACGAATGAATCGTTGGATCTTGTGTAAGTTCAGGATGAAACGACAAGGCTACTTGATTGTGATACTGAACGGCAACGATATGATCTTCTATTTTCGATAAAATTTGCACATCGGGATCGACCTGTGTAAAAAAAGGTGCCCGAATAAAAATCATCTCAACGGCCGTGGACAAAAAAGTACCACGGCTTTTAAAACTATGACTTTGTCGTCCAAATGCATTGCGGCGAATGGTAACTGGCAAAGTTTGCAGATAGACTTCTTGTTGATCTTCAATTTCTTGGGATAATAAGATGCTTCCCGCACAAGTGGCCAATGTAGGCAAGCCCTGTTCAATCTTTTCTTTTAACGGTTGTAGAAGATCTTCTGTTTCTAAAAGACTTCCTTGGGTGGTGCTTTCGCCACCGGGTAAAATGATGCCATTTATTTGGTTTAAGTCTTCTTTGTGCTTGATTTCTAAAGGACGAACACCCAATTGTTTCAATATCTTTTCATGCTCGATAAAAGCACCTTGTAACGCTAAGACACCAACTGTTTTCATTGTCCTCTTTCCTCCATGATCAGTTCAATTTCATCGGCATTGATACCAACCATCGCAGGACCAAGATCTTTGGATAATTCCGCAAGTACATTTGGTTCGTTATAATGGGTCACTGCTTGCACAATGGCTTTGGCACGTTTGGCCGGATTGCCAGAAGCAAAGATACCCGATCCCACAAATACGCCTTCGGCACCCAATTGCATCATCAAAGCGGCATCCGCTGGAGTGGCAACACCACCTGCCGCAAAATTCACGACGGGTAATTGGGCATGTGCATGGACATATTGCAGCAATGGATAGGATACTTGCAGTTGTTTGGCCAAATCAAATAATTCATCGGCTCGTTTGCTGACAACTTGTTGGATCTGTGCCTGCATTTTGCGCATATGACGCACGGCTTGGATCACATCTCCTGTCCCCGGTTCGCCTTTGGTACGGATCATGGCAGCCCCTTCTTCGATGCGACGTAATGCCTCCCCTAGATCTCTGGCACCACATACAAAAGGAACCTGAAATTGGGTCTTATCAATATGATAGGTATCATCCGCTGGACTCAAGACTTCGGACTCATCGATATAATCGATATCCAATGCCTGCAAGATCTGGGCTTCGGCTATATGACCAATGCGACACTTGGCCATCACCGGAATGGATACCGCTTGTTGAATGCCTTGAATCATTTTGGGATCGCTCATTCGCGATACACCACCAGCTGCACGAATATCGGCGGGAATGCGTTCCAACGCCATAACGGCACAAGCCCCAGCCTCTTGAGCAATCTTGGCTTGTTCAGGTGTCGTGACATCCATGATGACACCACCCTTCAACATCTGTGCGAGTCCACGATTGATTGTTTCATTCATTTCTTTCTGCCTCCTTGTTTGTTCATGTTTCTCATGGTACTATCATTCTGGATATATAAAAATACCCAAAATATAAATATTTTAAGATACCAGATAGGAGATAAATATGCTGACTTATGATCTCAAACAATCTAACCTGCCATTTTATATGCAAATCTATCAATGCATCAAAAAGGATATTGTAGAAGGAAAACTTCAACCCCATGAAAAACTACCATCCAAACGATCCTTTGCCCGTCAACAAGGTCTTAGTACCATTACGATTCAAAATGCATATGACCAGTTGATCAGTGAAGGCTTTGTTTACACCCAACCGAAACGAGGCTATTTTGTGGCACCCATTCCAAATATCCCACATGCCAGTCCAGTTTCGTTGGACTATCATCTTGTGGATCCATCTCCTGTTTATAAAATCGATCTATCTGGTAATGGCACCATGCATTTTCCCATGTCCAATTGGGCTAAACTGTCTCGTCGCATCTTCTATGAACAATCCGATTCCATACTGAAACGTTCAGAAAGTGCCGGTACACTTATTTTACGAAAGGCAATTGCTTCGCATCTACAATCGTTTCGCAATATGATGGTCGATCCCAATCAAATCATTGTTGGTGCGGGAACGGAATATCTTTATGGCTTGTTGATCCAATTATTGGGAAGAAATCAAACCGTTTGTTTGGAAGATCCCGCCTATCCTCGCTTATCGCAGATCTATCAAAAACAAGATGTTTCGATCTGTTATGCCGGTTTGGATGAACAAGGCCTATCCATGGAACAACTACAGAAGACAAAAGCCAATATTGTGCATATTTCGCCTAACCATCAATTTCCAACGGGTATCCGTATGCCCACACCTCGACGTTATGAAATCTTGGCCTGGGCCAATCAGCGATCCCATCGCTACATCATTGAAGACGATTATGATAGTGAATTTCGCCGTCATGGCAAACCATTGCCTACCTTATTCAGTATGGACGAAAGTGATCGCGTCATTTATATGAATACGTTTTCGCAATCCTTGAGTCCGACCATTCGCATCAGCTATATGGTTTTACCACTCTCTTTAGCCAAACGGTATTATCAAGAATTATCCTTTTATGCCTGTACGGTATCCAATTTTGAACAGTATACCCTTGCCGCTTTTTTAAACGAAGGCTATTTTGAAAAACACATCAATCGCATGCGGTTGTATTATGGTCGCTTACGCAAACAAATCATGGCCACCATCAAACAATCATCGTTACCAGTCACCATCATTGAAAATGAATCCGGTTTGCACTTTCTCTTACAACTGAAAACCCATCTTTCCGATGCCCAGATCATAAAACGGATGCATGCAGCTTCCATTCAGATCCATGCGTTATCTTCGTATTATCGACATCCGCAAGATCGGCATACCTTTTTGGTCAACTATTCCCAATTGACCCCGGAAAAGATGCAGAAAGTGTGTGATGTATTTCGTTACATTATTTCTGAAAATAATTCTTGAAAATCATTGAAAATATGTTACGATATTTTCACAAAGAAACCGATGAGGCGGAGATCAAACGAAAAGATGTGCCAAAGCGAGTCTGGGACGGTGCAAGCCAGATGGTAACAATTTCGCAAATGGACCGCTGAGGGCATAGTCAAAAGCAATGCTGAGTATTCTATGACGTAGGATCGGCGTCAACGATCAAGAATCTGTTGGGATTCTCTAAGTGTACAGGTGATAACTTGTAAAACAAGGTGGCACCGCGGGTCTATTCACTCGTCCTTGATAGTATTTTACTGTCGGACGAGTTTTTTTATTAGGAGGTAAAAACCTATGTATCCTAGCTTTGCACAAATCCAATCGTATGCGAAAACCTATCGACGCGTACCCTTATGCACCGAAATGTTCGCAGACATGTATACCCCAGTCCAAGTGCTTCAGATCTTGCGAAACGTATCGAAGCACACCTATGTATTAGAAAGTGCAAGTCAAGATCAACAATGGGGTCGCTACTCTTTCTTAGGGTATGATCCCACCATGGAAATCACATGTACCGATGGAAACATGCATGTACGCTCCCTAGATGGAACGGTGAATGAGCAATTTCACACGGCACATCCCAAAAATGAACTAAGAAAGATCATGCAACGCTATACCAGTCCCAGAATGGAAGGCATTCCTCCATTTAGTGGTGGATTGGTTGGATATTTCAGTTATGACTATATCAAATACAGTGAACCTAAATTAAAACTTCATCATCACGATATGGACTTTAAAGATATGGACGTCATGTTGTTTGATTCTGTCATCTGTTTTGACCACTACAAACAAAAAATCATTTTGATGACCGGCGTCTTTACCGATGATCTAGAAGCTTCCTATCAAAAAGCCAAAGAAAAATTGGAAGCTATGAAAGCCCTATTGAAAAAAGGTGACAAAAAACAATTTGCACCCATTCATTTGGAAGAAGACATTCATGGCGAATGTACCGAACGTGAATTTGAAGACATGGTCAATACCGCTAAACATTATATTCATGAAGGCGATATCTTCCAGGTCGTACTTTCCAATCCGATGCGTGCCAAAGCAACCGGATCCTTGTTTGATACCTTCCGGGTCTTGCGAACATCCAATCCCAGTCCTTACATGTTCTATTTCTCCAGTGAAGATATGGAAATGGCAGGAGCTAGTCCAGAGACTCTGGCTAAATTAGAAAACGATACCTTATTTACTTTCCCATTGGCCGGAACGACCGTAAGAGGAAAGACACCTGCTGAAGATAAAGCTTTGGAACAAGCCCTATTATCCAATGAAAAAGAACGAGCCGAACACAATATGTTGGTAGATCTTGGTCGTAATGATATTGGCCGCATTGCCAAGGTAGGCAGTGTATCGGTTGATAAATACATGGCCATTGAACGATTCAGTCAAGTCATGCATATTGGCTCCACTGTAACCGGTACGATTCGTGAAGATCTGGATGCACTAGATGCGTTAGATTCTATCTTGCCAGCCGGAACATTATCCGGGGCACCAAAATTTAGAGCCTGTGAGATCATTGATGAATTGGAACATTCCAAACGAGGCATCTATGGAGGCGCCATTGGCTACATTGATTTTACCGGTAACTTAGATACATGCATCGCCATTCGTTTGGTGTATAAAAAAGATGATGAAATTTGTATTCGCTCAGGCGCTGGTATTGTTGCTGATAGTATTCCCGAAAAGGAATATCAAGAATGTCAAAATAAAGCGAAAGCTGTTGTCCAAGCGATTCAACAAGCACAGGAGGGATTTGAATGATTTTATTGATCGATAATTATGATAGTTTTTCCTACAATGTGTATCAATGGATCGGAACGGAATATCCCGATATCTACGTGGCCCGAAACGATGAAATCACAATCGAAGAAGTCAGAGACTTACAACCCGATGCCATTGTGTTATCACCAGGTCCGAAACGACCCGAAGATGCCGGTATCTGTATCGATTTGATTCGAACCTTTTATAAAGAGATTCCCATTCTTGGAATTTGTTTAGGACATCAATCGATTGCCCAAGCCTTTGGCGCAACTATTACCTATGCCAAACAACTCATGCATGGGAAACAAGATACCATTCATGTGATCAAAACCGATCCCATTTTTGGTGGCTTGACCGATTTTCCAGCGGCTCGATATCACAGCTTATCCATACAAGAAGATACCTTACCGAAAGAATTGGAAGTCTTAGCGAAAAGTGATGACGATGAGATCATGGCTATTAAACACACCAAATATCCCGTTTACGGATTTCAATTTCATCCCGAAAGTGTTATGACACCGGATGGACCGATATTTATCAAACAGTTTATTTCAATGATGGGAGGACAAACAAAATGATCAAAGAAGCGATTGAAAAAATTGTACGAAAAGAAGATTTAACCTATGACGAAGCCTATACCGTTATGAATGAGATCATGTCAGGGGAAACATCACAAGTTCAAAATGCGGCTTTCTTAGCAGCTTTATCGACTAAAAGTGCTCATATGGAAACGATTGATGAGATTAGTGGTTGTGCCCAAGCGATGCGTGAAAAAGCCATTCCATTCGATCGTGGCGATATGGATGTGATGGATATTGTCGGAACTGGTGGAGATGGGGCACATAGTTTTAATGTATCCACGACAGCTGCCCTGGTCTTAGCTAGTGGTGGTGTCAAAGTTGCCAAACACGGCAATCGAGCAGCGAGTTCCTTATCCGGTACCGCCGATTGTCTAGAAGCATTGGGTGTCAATATCAATCAAGATCCAGAAAAAGCCAAAGAATTATTAGAAAAAGTAGGTATGTGTTTCTTCTTTGCACAAAAATATCATACCTCTATGAAATATGTCGGTGCGATTCGTAAAGAATTAGGCTTTCGTACCGTATTCAATATCTTAGGTCCATTGACCAATCCAAGCAAACCAAACTATTTCTTATTGGGTGTATACGATCAATATTTAGTTGAACCCGTTGCGAAAGTCTTGACCAAGTTAGGCGTTGAACGCGGCTTTGTCGTTTATGGTATGGATAAATTGGATGAAATCAGTATTTCCGCACCGACTTTGGTTTGTGAAATTCGCGATGGCTTCTATCGTACGAGTACGATCACACCGGAACAATTTGGCTTCCAACGCGCATCAAAAGAAGACATTGTCGGTGGTACACCAGTTGAAAATGCGCAATTGACCAAGGATATCCTAGCAAATAAGATTCAAGGACCAAAACGAGATATTGTTTGTATGAATGCCGGACTTGGTTTCTATATCTATGGCAAAGCTGCTTCGATGGAAGAAGGTGTCCAATTGGCCAATCAGATTCTTACCGAGAAGAAAGGATTGGAAACATTAGAGAAATTGATTGAGGTTTCCAATGCCTGATATCTTAGAAACAATTGCTGCAGCGACAAGAAAACGAGTCGAAAAAGAAAAAGCCGAAGTTTCCCTTGATCAAGTTAAAGCCCAGGCCGAAGCCATGCCGATGGGAAATCATTCCTTTTATCAAGCCTTAGCCAAACCGGACATATCCTTTATTTGTGAGTGTAAACAAGCTTCTCCATCCAAAGGACAAATTGTGGATGTCTTTCCCTATGTAGACATTGCGAAAGACTATGAACAAGCCGGCGCCGATGCGATCTCGGTCTTGACCGAACCCCAATGGTTTAAAGGAAAATTAGATTATCTACAAGAAATCAGTTCGACTGTTTCTATTCCTTGTTTACGAAAAGATTTTACGATTGATCCGTATATGATTTATCAAGCCAAGATGTATGGGGCGAGTGCTGTTTTATTGATTGTATCCATTTTGGATCCGGATGAAATCAAAGCGTATTTCGAATTGGCAGAATCCTTAGGCATGGATGCATTGGTAGAATGTCATGATGAAAAGGAAGTAGAAATTGCGAAAGCGGTAGGAGCCAAGATCATTGGCGTCAACAACCGGAATTTACGCAACTTTTCCGTGGATTCGACCAATTGTTTACGATTGCGCCAACAAGTTGGCACCGATTGTTTATTTGTCGCTGAAAGCGGCGTCAAAAATCATGTGGATATTCAAAAATTAGAAGATGCCCAAGTCAATGCGGTATTGATTGGGGAAACCATGATGAAAGCACCCGATAAAAAAGCAATGTTGGAAAGGTTAAAGTATGGCCAAGATTAAAATATGTGGGTTACGTCGAGTCGAAGATATTGAAATGGTCAATACCTATAAGCCGGATTATGGTGGCTTTATCATTGACTTTCCCAAAAGCTTTCGTTCATTGGATATAGAAGAAGTAGAGAAACTCACCAAACAATTGGATCCAGATATCATTTCCGTTGGCGTGTTTGTGAATGAAGACAACGAAGTCATTCGTGATTTATTGACACGAAAAGTCATTCAAATGGCCCAGTTACATGGTCAGGAAACGGAAGCGGATATTCAATATCTCAAATCCTTTGGTCCCATCATCAAAGCCTTTGAGATCCATAATGAAGAGGATCTAGAAAAAGCCGCGCAAAGCAGTGCTGATTATGTATTATTAGATAGTGGCAAGGGAAGTGGCCAAACCTTTAATTGGCAAATGATCCAAGCCATGGATCGTGCCTTTTTTCTAGCCGGTGGATTGGATGAAACCAATATTGAACAAGCCATTCAAACGGTCCACCCTTATGCCATCGATATATCGAGTGGGGTAGAAACCAATCGAGTCAAAGATGCCAATAAAATACGAATGTGTGTACAGAAAGGAAGAAAACTATGAGTAAAGGACGATTTGGAATTCATGGAGGACAATATATTCCGGAAACCCTCATGAATGCCGTTATTGAATTAGAAGAAGCCTACAATAAATATAAAGATGATCCGGAATTCAATCAAGAACTGGAAACCTTGTTGAATGAATATGCCGGACGACCTTCGCGTTTGTATTATGCGAAACATATGACTGAAGATCTCGGTGGTGCCAAAGTGTATTTGAAACGAGAAGATCTCAATCATACCGGTGCCCATAAGATCAACAATTGTTTAGGTCAGTGTTTGTTGGCAAAGAAAATGGGAAAGACCCGTGTCATTGCCGAAACCGGTGCTGGTCAACATGGTGTCGCAACTGCAACCGTTGCTGCTTTGATGGGCATGGAATGTGAAATCTTTATGGGTGAAAAAGATACCGAACGACAGGCATTGAATGTCTATCGTATGGAATTATTGGGTGCCAAAGTCCATCCTGTTAAATCTGGAACCGGAACGTTAAAGGATGCCGTTAATGAAACTTTCCGTGATTGGACTTCACGCATTGATGATACGCATTATGTATTGGGTTCGGTCATGGGACCTCATCCATTCCCAACGATCGTGCGTGATTTTCAAGCGGTTATCTCCAAAGAAATCAAAGCACAGATGTTAGAAAAAGAAGGACGCTTACCAGATGCTGTCATTGCGTGTGTCGGTGGTGGATCCAATGCGATTGGTTCTTTCTATCATTTCATTGATGATCCACAAGTCCAATTGATTGGTTGTGAAGCAGCGGGTCGTGGTATCCATACCAAAGATACAGCAGCTACCATCGCAACCGGAAGTTTAGGTATTTTCCACGGTATGAAGTCGTATTTCTGTCAGGATAAATATGGTCAGATTGCACCGGTTTATTCCATCAGTGCTGGTCTGGATTATCCAGGTATTGGTCCGGAACATGCGATGTTGCATGATACCGGTCGAGCACAATATGTACCAATCACCGATGATGAAGCGGTTGATGCGTTTGAATATTTATCACGTACCGAAGGTATCATTCCAGCTATTGAGAGTGCACATGCCGTAGCGTATGCCAAAAAAATTGTACCTACGATGCCAAAAGATAAGATCGTTGTCATTACGATTTCAGGTCGTGGCGATAAAGACGTAGCAGCGATGGCACGTTATCGCGGAAAGGAGATTTATGAATAAAAATATAGAAAGAGCCTTTGATCATGGCAAAGCCTTCGTGGCTTTCGTGACTTGTGGCGATCCCGATTTAGATACAACGAAAAAAATCATTCTGGCCTTGGAAAGAGCTGGGTGTGATTTGATTGAATTGGGGATTCCATTCTCCGATCCAACGGCAGAAGGTCCAGTCATTCAGGAAGCCAATGAAAGAGCGTTATCCAATGGATGTACGACCGATGATGTTTTTGAAATGATCAAGGAAGTACGTAAAGAAACGTCCATTCCGATGGTTTTCATGACCTATGCCAATGTCGTATTCCATTACGGAACCGACAAATTCTGTCAAAAGATGATCGATGCCAATATGAGTGGTATGATCTTACCCGATGTACCGTATGAAGAAAAAGATGAATTTGAAACGGTATGTCATCAATATGGATTGGATTTTATCCGCATGATTGCACCAACCAGTCATGATCGTATCAAGATGATTGCCAATGATGCCCAAGGCTTCTTGTATTGTGTATCGAGTTTAGGCGTAACGGGAACGCGTAGTAAGATCACGACCAATGTCAATGAAATGGTCGATATCGTGCGTAGTGTGAGTGATATTCCTTGTGGTATTGGATTTGGAATTTCTACACCGGAACAAGCCAAAAAGATGACCGAAAAAGCGGATGCAGCCATTGTGGGTTCCGCTATCATCAAGATCATTGCGAAATATGGTAAAGAAGCACCGGATCATGTGGAAGCCTATGTGCGTTCGATGGTTGAAGCTATAAGGTAGAGAAGAAATTCTCTACCTTTTATTTTGCATCCTTTTTTTGATGCGTCGTTTTCCAAACTTCACAGTCGGAAAGAAAAATGAGAAGATGGGAAGCAATAAATAGAAGACCATGGCTTGTTTCGGAAAACGAGTGGCAAGGATGATCAAGACAATATTAATCAAAAGAATAAAGCGCATACGAATGAGAAACAAGCGATGAAATAATTCCATGTATTCACCAAATCGTTTTCGATGGGCGACATAAAATAAGAAAAGTTCCAGTAAAGAAATCACCAAATATAGACAGCCATAAAAGATGACAGATTGTTCGGATATCGAATACATGATCCATTTTGTGGTGACAGGAATCAAAGCTAAGAAGGCCAATAAGATAAAATCAGTAACTACGGTTCCATGATCAGCATCTGTAAATGTTAAAAAGGTTTGGTGAATGTCGTACCAAAAATCGGCGACCACAAAAAAGCTGATAAAAAATAATAGAATGCTGCGAATAAACATCGACATCGAAACATTAGCACTGGGATAGGGAAGTTCCAAGGCCATGATGGTGATATATATCGCAATGACACCATCATTGAATGTTTCAAGATGGGATTTGGTTTTTTTCGATAAAGTGGCACGGACTTCTTCGTAATATTCTCGCATCGATGGTTGATTATTTGCCATGATGAATACCTCTCTTTGTTTTCATCCTAAACAGGATCGATGGGAAAGTCAATCATGCACGATAAAGAGGATAATAGTATATGACTTTTTAAAAGTTAAGAAAACAAAACACGATTCAGAACGTTTCCGTTTTTGGGGATGCGGACAAATTCTTGGACCGACGATGACAGGGAGGAAGAAAAATGTCGTTTACGGAGGAAGAGAAAAAGAAAGCACTTCAATTGTATGATGAAACTGGATCGATAGCTAAGGTAATTCATAAACTCGGATATCCAAGCAGACAAAATATGTATACTTGGATCAAGAATCGAGATATCGAAAAGAAACGCAAGAAATATGATGCTACAGATTCACCAGGGCACAGGCGTCATCCATCATTAGAAATAAAACTTGAAATACTTCACCGTTGCTTTGAAGAAGGAGAAGACATAAAATCAATATCAGAAGAATACGGATATTCAAGGACGAGTATTTATAGTTGGAGAAAGCTGTATTTATCTGGAGGTGCAGCGGCGATAATGAATAAAAAGAAAGATTTGCCAAGAGGAACTTTGATCGTTAATGAAGATGCTGATAAGGGTTCCGATAATAATATTGAACTGGCAGCTAAGATAAGAGATCTGGAGCTAGAAAACGATATATTAAGACAGATAATAGAAATATTAAAAAAAGATCAGGGCATCGATCTGTTAAGACTGAAAAACGCAGAGAAGACAATGATAATCGATGCCCTAAGGAATAAATATGCATTGTCCCTGCTTCTTGCAAAACTTCAGATATCCAAGAGCAGTTACTTTTATCAGCACAAGATACAACAATCACCTTATAAATATGAGGCAATAAAGGTAAAAATTATTAAATTATTCAAAGAAAACAAGGAAAGATACGGTTATAGAAGGATCCATTCACTACTGAGAAAAGATAATATCATTGTATCTGAAAAAATAGTAAGACAAATCATGAAATATAATAATCTAGTAGTAAAAGTCAGAAAATACAAGAAGTATAGCTCCTATCAAGGAGAAATAAGTGAAGCGGCAGAGAATATTATCAATAGAGATTTTCATTCAGAAAAACCCAGTGAAAAGGTGCTGACAGATATCACAGAATTCTCAATACCTGCAGGAAAAGTATATCTTTCACCAATAGTAGACTGTTTTGATGGAATGATACCAAGTTGGACAGTAAGTACCAACCCTAATGCAGATTTGGTCAATAGCATGTTGGATGATTATCATTCTAAGCTAAAAGAAGATGAGAAACCAATAGTTCATAGCGATCGGGGGGGGTGTCATTACCGATGGCCTGGATGGATTAATAGAATGAATAAGTATGGATATACCAGAAGCATGTCTAAGAAAGGTTGCTCACCGGATAATTCGGCATGTGAAGGATTCTTTGGCAGGATGAAGAATGAGATGTTTTATGGCCGAAATTTTGTTGGTGTAACAATTGAAACGTTTGTAGAGATTATCAATGATTATATCATATGGTACAATACCAAAAGAATAAAGGCATCGTTGGGCTATTTGAGCCCTATGGAGTACAGGCAAAGTCTGGGACTAATTTGAAATAACAAGGTCCAAGAATTTGTCCGCACCCCCCTATCTTTCTAATACCTGAAGGTATATAATATAGATAATACATAACAAAGAAAGAGGGAGAGTATATGAATCATAAGCAAATGTTAAAAGTTTTTGCTGTGCCTGTTTCTGCTGCATTTATCATGGGAATCGGGCATCAAGTTGTTTTAGCCGATGAAACAGAACAACCTATCGATGCTACAGAAACGGTAGATACGACTACAGAACAATCCACGACAATGGATCAATCGCCAATTCAACAACAAGATGTCAATGCGAGCGCAACTGTTGCTCCACAACAAACATCCAATGTATGGATTGGACAACAGGGGTATGCCAGTTTAGAAGAAGCGGTCAAAAATTCAAATGATGGGGATACGATTACTTTAGGCGAAGGTCGTTTCACTTTGTATAATTCGCCTAATATTCAGTCATACACCAAAGGTAAATCGTTGACATTTATTGGTCAAGGTATCGATAAAACGTATTGGGGCATTGGAGCGACTGTTCCGGATCCAAGTAAATTTGGAACTGAATATAATGGGGACTATAGTTTTGATGGAGCCAAAACGGTTACTTTCAAAGATATGACGTTACAATCGAAAGCGAAAATCGATTATCTTGGCTTTATTCGTATTGATGATACGATCGTTGAAGATTGTAAGATCAATGGAAAAACGTTCTATTGGGGATACAAAACAGCAATATTCAAGAATACGACCTTTGACGATACAGATACGGATTATGCCATTTGGACATATAGTTCACCAATTATGACCTTTGATGGCTGTACGTTCCATGGTGCAGGTAAGTATATCAATGTATACACGGACTATAGTACTGGTAAAGAAAATCGTACGGTCAATATCAATAATTGTACGTTCATCACGCAAAAACATAATAAAAGTGCTTTGAATATCAATGATAGTAATATGGGAAACTATAAGTATTATGTTAACTTTACTGGCCATAACGTGACCGAAGGAATCCAACCACACACATTGACATGTTCACGTTTATTTGGTTTCTCCAATAATAAAAATAATAGTGGACGTTTGGTCGTAAAAATGGATGGTGTACCTATTTGGCAAGATGCAAAAATGGTCAGTCATTCCATTGATACAGCTAATGATAAATATACAGATGGCTACAAAGACGATGCATTTGATTATACATATGGAGAATGGGTCAAACAAGAAGATGGCTCTTTCAAACGCCATGTTAAACGAGTTTGCCAATACTGTGGTTATGCAGAAGAATATGATGAAATAAAGGCAGCTCCAGTAAAACCAACAGAAGATTCAAAATCACAAGAAACACCTGCTTCTAAGGCACCTACAACTGTAAATACAATGTCTAAAGTAACGCCAAACAAAGTAAATGCAGTAAAAGCGACAACAAATGACGTGGATACGAGTGTTCAAACGAATATTGGTTTGTCAATTTTGGGTGTATTTGCAGGTATTGCAGGTATATTGGGATATCGTAAAAAGAACAAATAAATCAAAATGCCCCACCTTTTTAGGTGGGGCTAAATACGTTTATAGAGTACGCGTAATAATTCGGGTTGTGTTTTGCATTGAGTGATCTTTTTGATCAAATCATCATCTTTGACGATGGTCATGATCTCATCATAGATCCGAATCAGCAATTTATCGTTTTCTTCAACATTCTTTGGTAGACCCAATAGAATGATGATTTGAACATCATCCACAGGATGCGAGAAAATTCCAAACGCAATGACCAATTCATTACTGATTGTTTGAATGGTATGAGGTAAGGCCAGCAGATGACCAAAGATCATCGTTCCTTTTTTCTCACGATCATGCATGCGTTCTTTAAAGCCTGCATCGACGGATCCTTCATCAATCAAACAATCCATCATGAAATCACAAGCCGATGTATAGGTATCATAATCACTCAAGTCAAAGAAGTTTTCTTCTTTTAATAAATTGGCTAATACATACCAGTTATCGTCCATGCTCGTATTGCTGGGTTGCCAATATTCAGCTTTCTTTAAGCGTGAACGTAATTCATCTTCATCAAAGATTTCACGAATATAGATGACGGGTCGATTGAGATCAAAATCAATCGGTACCGTAGATAAGACGACATCATAAGCATTCAATTTATCGGGGGTGATCTCATTGGGCATAAATGTATCCACACGTGTATCACTATCGACAACATGTTGCAATTGAACCATGATCAAACGACTCGTAACAATACCCGAACCACAAACCAAGGCCATATGTTCATTGCGATGATGCAAGTTATTGACTTCGATAAACACCCCAAAGTAAGTCGCTAAGAAACCAATTTCACTTTGCGGAATCTTAACATCAAATTTCTTGGATACGACATTGGCGGCAATGGTTGCCATTTCAAACGCAATGGGGTATTTTTTCTGAATTTCTTCAATCAGTGGATTTTCCACTTTGATACCATAGCGCAAGCGATTGATCATAAACATCAAATGATACATAAATTCTTCGGTGAATTCATAGGTATCAATTTGAATATCCAATTGATCATTGATGGCTTTTGTGATTTCCTCAGTCAATGGTGTGATCTTGTCATCCAATTTGATGTTGTAGAGTTCCTCTGCATTGGTTGGTGTTCGCATACCAATGATTGGCATCAACATATAGATCTTTTCTTCAATCGGGAAGTCCACTTGCAGCAAATGCCCTACTTGATCGACCACGGTATTCACAAAGCCGAAGCCATCACGAGCTGCCAAAGCATAATAATACGTAGGTAAATGACCAATAAAATGTCCTTTTAGAAAACGGTCCATCATCAAGATAAAATATTTCTTAAATTGTTGCTGAACGCGATCCGAAAAAGGATGACGAGTAAAATTGCTTTGGATAGTATCCAATATTTCTAGATCAATGGGATAATCATTAAATAAAGCATCGTAACAGTTTTCAATCACATATCGACGAATATTGATTTCACTCCCTTGCAGGATCAATCCCTGACTGGTCTTGCCAATGATTGATAAATTATAAGGTTCAATCGTTTTCCGTAATTTTTTTAGGTCTTTGATCAATGTGGTACGGCCCACATTCATTTCATAGGCAAGATCATCGGTCAATACCGGTGAAAAAGAAAACATCAATTTACCAAAAATATAGTCCATTCGACGCGATGGTGAATTCATCAGATCATCGGTCGCAATAATATGACTATAGGCGGTTTGGAAGGAATCCACATCAAAGATGCGCAAGCTACAAATGCCCAAATCGGTTTCGATGATGCCGCTATCTCCTAAGGTTTCATTGATAGTCTTGATGTCATTGCGAATCGTACGATCCGATACACTCAGTTTTTGCGCTAATAAATCAATAGAAAGGCTTGTACCACCACGCATTAAAGATAAGATATCCGCTTGTCGGTTATCGCCAAATAAACTCTTCATACAAGTCCCCCATTCTCTCCTATATTATAATCATAAATCCAAGAGAAGTTGTTAAATTATGATTTTTCATTTCAAATGCAAAAAGGTGTATTAATGAATTTCGGGATTCTGGAAAAGAGGTGGACTATTTTCTTTCTTTTGCCTTGANGAAGTTGTTAAATTATGATTTTTCATTTCAAATGCAAAAAGGTGTATTAATGAATTTCGGGATTCTGGAAAAGAGGTGGACTATTTTCTTTCTTTTGCCTTGAAAATGAACGCATTAAATGAAAGGGGTTTCTTACCTATGATATGCGTGTAAACAGAACCTGAGGCGTTCAAAAAGGAGGAGAATATGTCAGAAAGTTGGTTAGGTTTAGAGGATAAAGTTATTATCGTAACTGGTGGTGCTTCCGGTATCGGAAACCATGTAGTCACTACATTGGTCAAGGCCGGTGCCAAAGCGGTTATCGTGGATCTAACGGTAGAAACCGGTGAAGAAAAAGATGGCGCTTACTGTGTACAATGCAATGTCACTGATCCAGACAGTGTCAATGCGATGACAAAAGCGGTATTGGATAAATATGGACACATTGATGGCTTGGTCAACAATGCCGGTATCAATAAACCAAGATTGCTGGTCGATGTCAAAGGTGAACATCCGGAATATGAACTGGATGTGAAAACATTCGATCAAATGTTTGCCGTCAATGTCAAAGGTTTATTCTTGGTAGCACAAGCAGTTGCTCGTGAATTGATCAAACAGGGACATGGAGCCATCGTCAATATGTCAAGTGAATCCGGTAAAGAAGGAAGCCAGGGACAAAGTGCTTATTCCGCTACAAAGGGTGCTTGTGACAGCTTCACTCGTTCCTGGGCAAAAGAACTTGGTAAATATGGTGTTCGCGTCGTAGCCTGTGCACCTGGTATCATGGAAGCAACCGGACTTCGTACTCCAGCGTATAACGAAGCATTAGCGTATACACGCGGTGTGAAACCGGAAGATCTTTCAACCGATTACAGTAAACAGGTACCGCTTGGACGTGATGGAAAATTGGATGAAGTCGGCAACCTGGTTGCATTCTTAGTATCGGATCGTGCAAGTTATATCACAGGTACGACATACAATATTTCCGGCGGTAAATCACGCGGATAGAATTTAAAAAGGAGGAAACATGATGATCTGGTTATATGCATTGGTGATTGGCATCGCATTTGTCATTCAGTTTGTATTGAGCTCAAAACAAATGTCACAGTTCAATAAAGAGTTTGTAGCTCTGCGACGAAAAGGTAAGGTGGTTGTCGGTCGAAAATCGGGCGGATTCTTTGCAGGAGCCATCGTCATGTTCCAAATAGATGACAATGGTGTGATTCAGCAGAGCAAGAAGATCGAGGGAACAACGTTCCTGGCCAAAGTAAAAGATTTTCCTGGATTTGAAGGCATCTATGTGCGAGATCTAAGTCGCGAGATGGTCCCCAAGTCACATCGGAATTTGCGCAAAGCCGTGGAGGATGCCGCTTTGACGTATTCTAAATATGTAGCTGGTGAACCAATTCCGGATGCACCAAGTCCAGCACAGAAGCTGAAGCTCGCCTTTGCCAGAAACAAGTCAACAGATTGACGGAAAGGTAGAGAAATATGAACGCAATTGTTAGTTTCGCAAAAGGTTTTATGAATTTGTTCGCATTAGGTGGACAGCAATTTACATCGTGGGTTACAGGTATCATCCCGACAGTCGTAATGCTGTTGGTATTGATGAATGCCATCATCGCTTTAGCCGGTCAGGAATCGGTAGACAAGGTCGCTAAGGTTTGTGGAAAGAATCCGGTATTACGTTACTTTGTATTGCCATTTATTTCCGCATTTATGTTAGGTAACCCGGTTGCATTGTCAATTGGTAAATTCTTGCCAGAATTCTACAAGCCAGCTTATTATGCATCCGCAAGTTATCACTGCCATACCAACAGCGGTATCTTCCCTCACATCAACGCTTCCGAGTTGTTCATTTACTTGGGAATTGCGAATGGTGTCACTAAATTGGGATTGGATGCAACGCCATTGGCTGTTCGTTATCTATTAGTAGGATGGGTTGCCAACTTCATCTCTGGATGGGCAACAGAATTCACAACAAAATATGTTGAAAAACAACAAGGTATCAAGTTAAATCGTAGCTTTGACAAAATGGGTCAAGAATAATAGCAAGGGAGAAAGAGTATGTCAGAATTAAGAGCAATTCGTATTGAACGCGGGCCACAGGGATTTGGTGGACCATTGGTGATCAAACCAACAGAAAAGAAAAATAAAGTTATGTACATCACAGGCGGTGGAACTCCTCCTGAATGCTTGGATAAGATCGTTGAATTGAGCGGTATGGAACCTGTCGACGGTTTCCATGGATCGGCACCGGAAGATGAATTGGCGATGGTCATCATCGATTGTGGTGGAACCCTTCGCTGCGGTATCTATCCGCAAAAACGTATCCCAACTGTCAATGTCATGCCAGTAGGTAAATCCGGACCTTTAGCGCAATATATCACGGAAGATATCTATGTATCAGCTGTTACTTCTAAACAGATCTCTTTAGCTGATGAAAGCGAAGCCGCTGCTGTGGAAGCTGCTCCAGCCAAAGAAGAAAAACCAAAAGGCAATGGTTTCAATGCGGATCAAAAAGTATCTGAGACCTTGGCTGCCCAAAAGAATAAATCCATAATGACTCGTATTGGTTTGGGCATGGGAAAATTTGTCAACACATTCTATCAATCGGCACGTGATGCGATCCAGACATGTATCACAACATTGCTGCCATTCATGGCATTCGTCAGCTTGCTGATCGGTATCATCAATGGATCTGGATTTGGTAACTGGTTTGCGTCAATCTTGACACCATTAGCTGGTAACGTCTTTGGATTATTGATCCTAGGTATCATCTGTTCCATTCCAGGTTTGTCAGCTTTGTTAGGTCCAGGAGCCGTTATCGCACAGATCGTTGGTACTTTAATTGGTGCTGAAATCGGTAAAGGAAACATCGCCCCTCAAATGGCATTGCCTGCATTGTTCGCTTGTAATACCCAGGCAGCCTGCGACTTCATCCCTGTTGGTTTGGGATTGGCAGAAGCTGAGCCAGAAACCATTGAAGTTGGTGTTGTCAGTGTCATGTATTCAAGATTCTTGACTGGTTGGATCCGTGTATTGATCGCGTTTGCAGCTAGTGCAGGATTGTATGCTTAATGATATAATTAATTAAGAAAAATAAAATACTACAATATTGAAGAAAAGGAAGGAATTCGACATGGAAGAAATTTATAAGAATCAGGTAAAATCAATTGGAAAAGATGTAGGTGCATTTGCAGGAGCTGACTTTCTGATCATCTTTGGTGACAGTGCACCAGCCGAATTAAAAGACTACTGCTATGGCGTTGATGTCAATCCGATCAATGGGCAGATCAAAGCAGGGGATGTGCTCCGCTTTGATGATCAGGAATATACGATCACGAGCATTGGGGATGAAGCCCCCGTTACTTTGACAGGCTTAGGACACTGCACGATCCGTTTCAGCGGTGATACGACACCGGAAATGCCTGGCAGCATGTATGTTGAAAAAAAGCCATTGCCTGAGATCCATGTCGGTACCGTCATTCAAATTGTAAGAAAATAGGTGAAAGTGTATGGAAAAAGAAGGCATCCATGAATATTTCCAAGTCGATGTCAATCAATTCCTCCACAACAATTCACAAACAGGTAAACTGATGCATCAGTTTACCTTCCATGAAGATGGCCATGGAGGATTGGTCAAGAAGATTCGTTACGATAAAGGAACGATCATTCCTTGGCATTGGCATCATTGTGGACATGGTTTCTATGTTCTAGAAGGAACGTTGGAAACCAATCAAGGTTCGTATAAACCAGGTGACTTTGTCTGGTTTGATGCGAAAACGAAACAATGGCATGGTGCTGGTGATAAAGAAGATGCTGTTGTGCTCTTTGTCACGGACAGTCCATGTGATATGAATTATTTATAAAAAAAGGAGGCAGACATTGTGGAGTTTGAAATTGAAGGCACGCTAAAATTGCCAACCCTCTATTTTGATGATGAGAAATTGGTCGTCAAAGAACGAGATGGTTCAAAAAAAGTTTATGCCTATACAGATATGAGTCATTTTGAACTATCGTATAAACAAATGTTTGCCAACTTTGCGACCTTTTCCTTTCAATATCAGAAGAAGTCGATTGTCATTCCGTATAATAAACTCTATACAAAGAAACTGGAACATGCCGTCGATCAAATCAAAGAAAAACAAAGGCAACCTAAAAAAAACTCTTCTTCCACCTTTGCTTTCGATGATTTACCAACCGATCCTTTTGAATTTATGAAAAAATTCAAAGAAATGTTGGATCTGGGTATCATAACCCAAGAGGAATTTGATGAAAAGAAGAAGGAAGCATTTCAATTAAAAAAGTAACTGGAGCAGAATTATGATTTCTGCTCCTTTTTCGTTATAATGGAAACAGGAGGTTTACTTATGATCATTCAAAGTAAACGTGTCTGGATCCAAAATATTTTTATGCCAGCACAAATTGAAATTGAAAATCAAAAAATTAAACAAATTTTAGAATATGGGCAAAAACCCGTGGATGTCGATTATGATAATCAACGCATTGTTCCAGGTTTTATTGATCAACATACCCATGGTGCCTATACCTTTGATACCAACGATGCCAATCCCGAAGGATTGCGCAATTGGACCAAACACATTACCGATGAAGGGGTAACAGCCCTTTGTCCAACGACCATTACCCAAAGTCATGAAGTGCTTTCCAACGCCTTAAAAAATGTGGCTTATGTGGTTGAAAATGGCTATGAAGGTGCCGAAATCTTAGGTATTCATTTTGAAGGTCCGTATTTGGATAAAGAACACAAAGGCGCACAACCCGAAGAATATTGTGTGAAACCCAATGTAGAAGAATTCAAAGCCTATCAAGCCGATGCCCATGGTCTAATCAAAGTCATCACCATGGCTTGTGAACACGATGAAGATTTTGCCCTGACACACTATTGTGCCTCCCATGGTATCTTGGTTTCCCAAGGCCATTCGGGTGCTACCTATGAACAAGCTTGTCTAGCCATTGCCAATGGAGCTCGTTCCATGACCCATGTCTACAATGGTATGACCGGTTTTCATCATCGGAAACCCGGTTTAGTCGGAGCTGCTATGCGCTTTCGTGATGTCTATGCCGAATTGATTTGTGATGGAAGACATGTTGATTCAGCCGCTATCAATGCGCTGTTTATGAGCAAAGGTAGAGCTTCGGTCATCATGATTTCTGATGGCTTGAATGCCAAAGGTTGTCCTGTAGGCAGTCATCATATGTTTGGTGGTCATGAAATTGAAGTCTATCCTGATGGCAGTGCCCATCTGGTTCAAGCTGGAAATTTAGCCGGTAGTACGTTGCGTATTAATCGCGGACTACAGGTTGTTGTAGAACAAGCCCAAGTACCATTTGATTATGCAATCAATGCATGTACGATCAATCCAGCCAGAGCTTTGGGTGTCGATGATCGCAAAGGAAAATTATGTGCTGGCTATGATGCCGATATTGTCGTATTAACGGATACGTATGATGTCGTGCAAACCTATGCACGCGGAAAGGCATGTAAATGAAACTGATTTTAACGCGTATCGATAATCGTTTGATTCATGGACAAGTTTTGACAGAATGGTGTGAATATGTACAAGCTGATGTGGTCGTTGTGGCCAATGATGCCGTAGCCAAGGATCATTTACGCAAAAGTTTGATGAAACTGTCCGAACCAAAAACCGTAACAACCTATTATTACACCTTAGAGCAGACGATTCAGGTTTTCAAAGCATGGACTGCTTCACAAAATGTTGTTCTTCTTTGTGAAACGCCACAAGATGTATTACAGCTCGTACAAGGTGGTATTCCCATTCATCAAGTCAATGTAGGAAATATGCATATGGCCCCCGGCAAACAACGCATTGCGACAAGTGTAGCCATTGATGAGAATGATCGAGAAGTCTTTCAAAAATTAAAAGCATGGGGAATCGAATGTGAAATTCGGCCCATGCCACAAAGTACCATTGAAAAAAGCGATGCTTTGTATTAAACATCGCTTGCACTATAGAGATGATAAGCAGCATGCGCATTTTGTGCTGCTTTTTCAATGGCTTTTTCCATCGCTTTGATGGCTAAGATACCCACCATATCCATATCGGTAGCGACTTCATTGGTTGCCATCGCAAAGATGGTATCGCCATCATTGGACGTAGCCACTGGATGAATACAATGCGCATAGGCATTATGCGTTAGCGAGGCCACTTTATTCATTTGCGCTTTATTGAGATCCGCATTGGTAAAAACACAACCAATGGTCGTATTTTCATGGGGATTGGATTGATTTTCTATTCCCTGTATCAATGCGTTTACGGTATCGATGGGTTCTTTCTTTGCATAATCATAGGCACCAGCGATACGATGGGTAGAATTGGCTTTAAAGACATCCCCACAGGCATTAACAGCAACAATGGCTCCTACTTTTAAATCGTTGACTTGTATAGCGGCATGGCCCAATCCGGTTTTCATGGCTTTTTCAAAACCAAAGGCTTTACCAACACTAGCTCCTGTACCAGCCCCAATATTACCGCTAGATAAGTCCGTATGTTCACTATTTACACACGCTTGATAGCCCATCGCTTTATCCGGATAGGCTTTTGGATCACCTAAGCCACAATCAAATAACGAAGCCTGACAAACAATAGGAATATAAATGCCTTTCATATCAAAGCCAATGTGGTGTTCACTCAAATACTGCATGACTCCACTGCTGGCTTCTAACCCAAAGGCGGAACCACCCGATAAGGTAACGGCATGAATCTTTTGCACCATATTTTTAGGATTCAATAAATCTGTTTCTCGTGTGGCTGGTCCACCACCGCGTACTTCCACACCAGCGGTTGCACCTTGTGGACAAATAATGACGGTACATCCCGTCCCGCCTTTTTCATCTTGGCTATGACCAATTTGAAAGCCAGGGATTTCATTCCATTCGATCCATTTCATTTTCTTTCTCCTTACATGTATATAAATCGGTACGACGAATCTGCCAAAAAGGCATGCGCTGACGAATGCGATCAATTTGCGATAGATCAATATCGGCCATCGCAATGCCTGGTTTTTCATCCATTTCCATGATTTTTTGACCATTGGGATCCACAATCATCGAATGCCCATAGCTTGTATAGTTTTGATACGTATAGGCTGGATTGACCGCACAAAGAAAGACTTCGTTTTCCAATGCACGCGTTCGACATAAGATGTCCCAATGGGCTTTGCCAACGGATTGATTGAAAGCCGCCGGAACAAATAAGATCTTGGCGCCATGTTGGGCAAGGATGCGTGCTTGTTCGCAAAAGCGAATGTCGTAACAAACCAGTATGCCCATATGGTCCACGACACAAAATTGATCCCCTGGACGAAAAACATCTGCTTCGGTATAGTCGATTCGTCCATGAAAATGCATCAGATGCATCTTGCGATAGGAAGTAACCAATTGTCCTTTATCATACACAAAACAGGTATTATAGATAGAGCTGCCTGCTTTTTCGGCCATGGTTCCACCAATGATGCGTTGATGATTTTGATGGGACATTTTCTGTAAAAGATCCATTGCTTCCGATTGATAAACAATGGAAGCTTTCATCGCTTTATTTTCATAAGGAACTGTCCACATTTCTGGTAAGAGAACGATGTCGGCTTCTTTACATTGGGATAATTGAATTGCCATATTTTCAATGTTTTTAGCGACATCTTTATCCACATACGATTGTATCAATGCGATTTTCATATCCATTCATTTTCCTTTAACCATGTATAAATGCCACCATCATGGCAACTCGGTGCAATTTGAATGCCTGGTAGTCTTTTTAATTGGGATTCGCCATTGGCCATAACGACACCGATTTCAGCACAATCCAACATTTCCATATCCAAGGCCGAATCACCAAAGGCCAGATATTGATTGATGGGTTCATGAAAATGGTTCATCAAGGCTTCAATGCCTTTGTATTTGGAGATGCCATTGGCACGAATTTCAATCCAATTCTTCATATAGATGGGTACGATGCCAGGCATTTTATCTAATTCGGGAATGGGTTTTAAAGGATCATTGGGCTTCAATAATAAATTGGATAAATGATCGGCGGGATGCCATGGATGAATTTTCACATCTTTAAAATGAAAAGTATCGATGATTTCTTGTACTTTTGGATCCCATTTGGAAGCAAATTTGACTTTTTTGCCAAAACCAACCACGCCTAATTCATGGATTTCGGCATAATTCATGATTTGTGCTACATCATCCACTGCAATGGAATGATCAATGAGGGTATGGAAATTTTTATCAAATACATAGGAACCAATGCCAGTAATATATCCATCCCAATCAATCAAATCTTCAAAATGATGTTCTTTGACTAAGGCAGGAGGGCGACCCGTACACATACAGAGTTTATAGCCTTTGGCTTTTAAGGCATGTAAAGCTTGAATATGTAACGGTGGAACGATTTGGGAAGCATGATCATAAAGGGTGTTATCTAGGTCGATAAAGATCGTTTGTATGTTGGTTTTCATATTTGTATTATAATGCTATGATGGAAACATGACAAATTTTCAAGAAGATCTATTAACCTGGTATCAGAAAAATAAACGACCTTTATTATTTCGGCAAGATGCCAATGCATATAAGATATGGATCAGTGAGATCATGGCCCAACAAACCCGGATCGAAGCGATGCTTCCGTATTTTGAACGATTCATTGAAAAAGTACCGGATATTCCAACCTTAGCTACGATTGCGGATGAGCAGCTCAATAAACTCTGGCAAGGATTGGGCTATTATAGTCGGGCGCGGAATCTGAAAAAATGTGCCCAAGTATGTATGGAAAAATACGATGGACAGTTACCGAAAACCAAAGCCGAATTGGAACAATTACCAGGCATTGGTCCATATACAGCTGGTGCCATTGCTTCGATTGCGTATCATGAACCGGTTAGTGCCATCGATGGAAATGTATTGCGAGTCTTTAGTCGTTTGTATGATATCCATGCCGACATCAAGAAAAGTGCCGGTAAGAAACAAGTCAGTGCCAAAGTTGATGAAAGTTTACCGGATGGACAACATATTTCCGATTATAATCAAGCTTTGATGGAATTGGGGGCTTTGGTTTGTATTCCGAAAAAACCTCGGTGTGAACAGTGTCCGATTCGTAGCTATTGTCAAACCGAGGATCCGAGTCAATTGCCGGTGATGTCCAAACCCAAACCAAGAAGAGTGGAGCATAAGCATCTCTATATTTGGGTGTATCAAAATAAGCTTCGAATCGTGAAGCGAAAAGAAAAAGGGTTGTTGTATGGATTGTATGGATTTGATGAAGAAAAACCAGATCGATATTATAAAGAAATTCCATTAAAACCATATACGCATATATTTAGTCATGTAGAATGGCATATGGAAGCCAGTCTGGTTTTTGTGGATAGGGAAGATGAAAATTTTCATACATTGGCAGAAATTGATGCTATGTATGCGATTCCTAGTGCTTTTACACCATTTTTAAAGCAAGTTCAATCGGATTTCATGTTCTAAGCGTTTAAGTTGTGTTATATTATATAAGTCGGAATATACCTTTCGAATGGAGGGAAATAAACATGGGAATTTTTAATGTTTTTTCAGAAGAACAACGAGAAATTAGATCATTAGCGAAAGAAGCAGAAAAAGTCATGGCTTTAGAGCCACAGATGCAAGCTTTAAGCGATGATCAATTGCGCGAAAAAACGAGTGAATATCGAAATCGACTACAGCATGGTGAAACTGTAGATGATATTTTATATGAAGCATTTGCGACGGCTCGAGAAGCTGCTTATCGTGTCATCAATGAAAAGCCATTTAAAGTACAAATCATGGGTGCATTAGCCATGCATAAAGGCGATATTGCCGAGATGAAGACTGGTGAAGGTAAAACTTTGACCGCAACGATGACCGTTTATGCCAATGCGTTAGCTGGACAAGGTGTCCATGTCATTACCGTCAATGAATATTTGGCTGGTCGTGATGCCGGATGGATGGGTGAGATTTATCGTTTCTTAGGTTTGACTGTCGGTGTCAATAAACGCGAATTAAGTCCGAAACAAAAACGAGAAGCCTATGCGTGTGATATTACCTATACGACCAACTCGGAATTGGGATTTGATTACTTACGTGACAATATGGTCACCAGTGTAGATGAGTGCGTCATGCGTGGTTTACATATGGCCATTGTCGATGAAGTCGATTCGGTCTTGATCGATGAATCCCGTACGCCATTGATCATTTCGGGTGGTAAGAAAAATACCGCGAATCTATATATTCAAGCCGATAAGTTTGTGAAGACACTAACCGCTCCTGAATATGAAACGGATAGTTTTACCCATGAAAAGAAATTGATCAGTGGAGATTATGATATTGATGAAAAAACGCGTCAGATCATGTTGAGTGAAGAAGGTGTAACCAAGGCGGAGAAGTATTTTAAGATTGCGAATCTATATGATACGGATCATACCCAATTGGTGCATCATATCAATCAAGCCTTGCGTGCCAACTATATTATGACTAAAGAAGTGGAATATGTAGTCACGGATGATAAAGAAATTGTGATTGTCGATCAGTTTACCGGTCGTTTGATGCCTGGTCGTGCTTATTCGGATGGTTTGCATCAAGCCATTGAAGCCAAAGAGGGCGTTCCAATCAAAGAAGAAACGTCTACATTGGCAACGATCACCTATCAGAACTTCTTCCGTTTGTATGAAAAATTAGCAGGTATGACTGGTACAGCCAAAACCGAAGAGGAAGAATTCTTGTCTACATATAATATGCGTGTTGTTTGTATTCCAACCAATCGTCCGATTCAACGTAAAGATTTACCCGATGAAATCTATGCACATAAAAAAGATAAATATGAAGCATTGGTTCGTGAAGTCAAGGCTTTATATCACAAAGGACAGCCGGTATTGGTAGGTACCATTGCGGTCGAAACGTCCGAATTGATCAGTGGCATGTTGAAACAAGAAGGTATTCCACATAATTTGTTGAATGCAAAAAACCATGCCAAAGAAGCCGAAATCATTGCGTTGGCTGGTCGTCCAAAGAGCGTAACCATTGCCACCAACATGGCTGGTCGTGGTACCGACATCAAGTTGACACCAGAAAGTCGTGAATTGGGTGGATTGGCTGTCTTAGGTTCCGAACGTCATGAATCCCGTCGTATCGATAATCAGTTGCGTGGTCGTTCCGGACGTCAAGGAGATCCTGGTTTCTCGCGTTTCTATGTATCATTGGAAGATGATTTGATGATTCGTTTTGGTGGTAATAAGCTACAAAAATTGTTTGAGCGTGTGGGCGATGAAAAGATTGAGTCCAAAGCGGTTACGCGTTCGATCACCCAAGCCCAAAAGCGTGTAGAAGGCTATAACTTTGATATGCGTAAACAATTGTTGGATTATGATGATGTATTGCGTCGTCAACGTGAAATTATTTATGCAGAGCGTAATAAGATCTTGGAAAGCAGCGAAGTGCACGAAATGGTGCATGATATTTTTGAAAACGCCTTGGATCAAACGATTGAGGCCAATTTAACCGAAAACAAGAAAAATGTGGATGCGACTAACTTAGTGAAGTCATTGGAAATGATGGGTCTACAAGATGAGAAGGCCATCCATGTATCCGAAATCGAAGGAAAGAGCATCCAGGAAACCAAAGAATATTGTTTGAATAAGATGTGGAATGGTTATGAAGATGAAATTAAGTTGGTCAAAGATCAATTTATGCCATTTGAAAAGACCGTGGTATTGCGTAATATCGATCGAAACTGGATTCAACATATTGACCAAATGGATAAGTTGCGTGGTGGTATTTATTTGCGTAGTTATGCGCAGAATAACCCACTCCAACAATATGTTGAGGAAGGATTTGCGATGTTTGATGAGATGAACCATCGCATCAATCGCGAAATTGCTTTCTTCTTATTGAAAGTACGTGTACAGGAGAATGCCTAATGGAAGTGTATGAATTAAAACAAGGATTAACTACTCACCTAGAGAAGTTGGAGTCTCTAGGTGAGTCTCTTTGACTTAGATACGAAAAAAAAGACCATTAAAGAATTGGATGATCAAACCATGGATCCCAATTTCTGGAGTGATCAGAAAAAAGCCCAGAAAGTCATTCGGCAAAAGAATAGTTTGAGCCATATTGTCGAAACGTATGTGTCTTTGTTGGAAGAATTTCAATCATTGGATGAAACGGCGGATGCTTTGAAACAAGATTTTGACGCGGAATTGATGGAAATGGCCGAAGAAGAATATCAAGAGGCCAGCCATACATTTGAAGACTTTGAAATTGAAGTGTTGTTGTCGCATGAATACGACCAAAACAATGCAATCTTGGAAATTCATCCAGGTGCTGGTGGTACAGAATCGTGTGATTGGGCCAGCATGTTGTATCGGATGTATACGCGATATGCTGAAAAACATGGTTTCAAAGTGAAAGTGTTGGATTATCTGCCTGGTGAAGAAGCCGGTATCAAAAGTGTCACCTTCTTAGTTGAAGGGGATAAGGCCTATGGCTATCTCAAATCGGAAAAGGGTGTACATCGTTTGGTGCGTATCAGCCCGTTTGATGCGGGTGCACGAAGACATACTTCGTTTGCATCGTTAGATGTCATGCCACAGTTTAATGATGAGATTGAAATTGATATCAAACCAGAAGATATTGAATTTGAAACGAAGCGAGCTTCCGGTGCTGGGGGTCAGCACATCAATAAAACCGATTCGGCGGTTCGTTTGGTGCATAAGCCAACCGGTATTGTCGCAACGTGTCAGAATGGTCGTTCCCAACATGAAAATCGAGAAGAGGCCATGCGGGTCTTGAAGTCGCGTTTGTATCAGTTGGAAATTGAAAAACAAGAAAAGAAATTGGCGCAGATCAAGGGTGAACAAGCAGCGAATGAATGGGGTTCCCAGATTCGTAACTATGTGTTGCATCCTTACAATTTGGTCAAAGATGTGCGTACGGGATATGAAACCAGTCAAGTCCAAGATGTTTTGGATGGCGATTTGGATGGATTTATCTTTGCGTATTTAAAATCAAAGGTGCAGTGATTGCTGCACCTTTATTTTATGTCTTTGAATTGGCCATCAACGATGTTGTTTTCTTTATCGTATTCTTTGGACAGTTTATGAATACGATGTTGAGAAACAAATACGCTGCAGGCTTGAATGATCAATAGGATACCACCAACTTTTAATACGGTAGAGACGGTATCGATGGGATTGACAATCAGGATACCACCAATGATCGCAATCAAGATGGAATAAATTAAAGAAATCAACCAATTGGTATAACCAAGATCTTTTTGAACCAGACTGGTTTGAATATGAACAATACCATTGAATAAGATTACGATTCCAATCAAGATGGAACTCATACCAATCACAAAGCCAGGATTGCGAGCCATGACAAGTCCAATCAATAGGAAAGGAATCGCAATCAATAAGGGGCCGCTGGATAGGCTGTCTCTGCGAACAAAATAGATATAGAAATTATAGATTGCATACACAAAGAAGATCCATCCCAAGACTTGAATGATGGTACCCAATGCTTTGACGTCGAAGACCAAAAGAATGATACCTAAAATGGCATATAATATGGCACTAACTATGATTTCTCGTTGACATTTTTGTAAAAAATTTCTCATAAAACTTACGCCTTCCTTTTCTCTCATTATACCCTAGGTGTACCATTTGCGCATTCTTTTTATGATGAGTATACTAAAGATAACCGATGTGGAGGTATGAATATGAGAGTCGTTGTGTTGATCGATGATGGATATGAAGAATTGGAAACCATGGGTCCCATCGCTTTATTAAGACGAGGCGGTGTCGATGTGGATATCGTTCGTTTAGAAAAAGAAGATGTGACAGGACGTTTTGGCGTACAATATACGCCAACTATTCCTTATGAAGACTATGATTTTGAAAAGGCGGATTGTTTAGTGATACCAGGTGGTCCGCAACATAAGGTCATGCGCAAAGATGAACGCGTATTGAAATTGTTGCATGAATTTGCAAAAGATAAGATGATTGGTGCCATTTGTGCTGCACCGACGATTCTTGGACAAGAAGGTCTATTAAAGGGAAAGAATTATACTTGTTTTGAATCGTTGAATGGTGATTTTGGTGGTCACTTTCATCGTCAATATGTTGTCCGTGATGGTAATTTGATCACGGCTTGTTCAGCAGCTGCGAGTGTTGAATTTGGTTTTGCACTTTTGGAGGCTTTGACCGGTAAGACCCATGCCGATCAAGTAAAGGAGTCTGTTTATTATGGGTTCGATCACTAACTATATTCGTTCTGGCGAAAAACATCGTCAGACCCATTATGTGGGTATGGAAATTGAGCATTTTATTCTTCATAAAGATACGGGTTTGCCCATGCCATATGCAGATATTGAACGTTTGTTTGATCAAATTGAATCAAACTATCCGCAAAAGACGTATGAAAAAGGCCATATCGTGGCCTTAGGCAATGAAGAGATGTTGATTACGTTGGAACCAGGTTGTCAATTGGAATTTTCTTTCCGTTATACGGATCATATTGAAGAGATTGAAAAGATGTATCAAAAGGCGATGCGACCCATTCAATCCTTTGTGGAGTCCAATCAGTATTCAATCGTTTATAGTGGCGGAATTCCAAGTGTACCAGTAGATGCGTATGATCGAATTGATAAAGATCGTTATCAATATATGGAAGCGTATTTTGCCCATTCAGGTACGCGTGGTAAAGAAATGATGAAGGGTACGGCTTCGATTCATGCTTCCATTGATTTTGCGGATGAGGCAGATTTTATCCAAAAATATCGGATGGCCAATATCTTGCATCCACTCTTTGCACTGATTTGTTTCAATACACCGAAGTATGCAGGAAAACCAAATACTGATATCTTATTACGGGATTCGATTTGGCAACATACCGATCCACAACGATGTCATATCATTGATGATCTTTTTGCACCGACTTTTGGTTATGAAAGTTACGAACGCTATGTATTAGATAATCCATTGATTCTCATGCATGAAAAAGATCAATTCATTCCAACAGGAGAACAAACGTGTCGAGAAGTGGCAGAAACGTATGGTTTTGGAAAACCAGAAATTGAACATTATTTATCAATGGTTTTTCCGGATATTCGTTTAAAGAAATGTATCGAAATTCGTTCGGCGGATAGTATGCCATTACCGCAATTATTGGCGTATGCCTCTTTTATCAAGGGATTATTCTACGATGAAAAGATCATCCATACAGTGAATGAATGGACGCATTCGATCGATGCGATCCAAGTAGCCAAACAATCGATTCAAAAGGATGGATGGCAGGCCCAAGTCTATGGTCACAATGTTCAGTCATTGGTTGAGGAATTGATGGCTGCTTCAAAATCGAATTTATCAATCAAAGAACAAGGATATTTGAAAGCCTTGGGGAGTCAAAATGGCAATCGACCAACAGTATAAAGAATATATCGAGAAGCACTTTTTAGAAAGTAAGAAAAGTGCTTTTCAAATTGAAAATGCGATTTTGGAAAGCGAGCTAAATGCGGGTGGACAAAACTATACGCATACACTCCACATTCCTAAAATATTCACTCAAGAAGATAAACAACGATTTCAGGATATTGTCGATAGGACCTATCGAATATTTGAAAAAGTAATTCAAGCATATAAAAAGGATGAAAAGATTCGATCGTTATTTCCATTTTCGAAACAATTGGAAAATTTTATTTTGTTGCCCAATCGATACGATGTCAGTATACCGATCTGTCGGATCGATATTTTTTATGATGAGAAGACCAAAGATTTTCGTTTTTGCGAATTTAATACCGATGGGACCTCGGCAATGCATGAAAATGCCAAATTAGCAGCATTATTATCATTGAACAATGTGTATCAACAAGATTCTCATACGTATGAACAAATGGAATTGGAAGATCATTGGGTGGATGCTTTTTTATCGTTGGCCGATGAAAATGTACCCGATCATCCGATGGTAGCTATCGTGGATTTTCTAGAAAATGCGTATTTAAATGAGCTCTATGTCTTTCAACAAATCTTTAAACGGCATGGTTGTCAATGTGAAGTGCTGGATATTCGTGATTTGGCTTTTGATGGCAAACATTTGCGGTCCATCTATACGAATCGAAAAATTGATATGGTGTATCGTCGTGCTGTTACAAGTGATATTGCTGATCGTTGTGCAGGCCTTGATTTTTTAGAAGCTGTTAAACAGCAAGCAATCACTTTGATTGGTGGTTTTCAAACACAGATCATTCATAATAAACAAATCAATCAAGTGTTGCGTCATCCATGGATGCAAGCGTATTTGACCGATGAAGAAAATGCATTTATGGATGCACATTTACCGAAGACCTATGATCTCAATCAGAAATTGCCCATTGATATCCAGAATAAGGATCAATGGATCATTAAGCCCAAAGATTCCTATGGTGCCCAAGGAGTATGGGCAGGTGTGGATTTGAGTCAAGCACAATGGCTAGAACAAGTGCAACGTTGTATGAACCGGAATTATTTGGTGCAAGAATATATTCAACCCTATCGGAGTCCAAATATTGATTTGGTTAGGGATGATGTATTTAAATCCTTTACCAATATGACAGGTCTTTATGTATACAATGGCCAGTTTGCGGGCGTGTATTCGCGTTGTAGCGATGGTGGTGTGATTTCTACGCAATATAACGAGCGGTCGATACCTACTTTATTTGTGTTATAATAGGTAAGAAAAGGGGAATTTGGAATGGGAAAACGAGTACGAATTTGGATCATGCGTATCATTGCGATTTTGATCGTTGCGTTCATGGTTGTTGAATTGGGTGCCAATATCTTTACAAGCAATACGTCTTCAAAAAGTGATAAGACGGAAGAAAAAACGACAACGAAAAAATCAAAATATTCGTATGTGAATGAAACTTCGGTCTTTCATTTAGATGGAATCAATCAGGATGTTTTATTGCCAAAAGGCATGACGGTCCAATCAAAAAATGAAGATCAAAATACGCATGCGATCACATATAATTTTGGTGGTGTAAAATATGATGGCTTTTCCGCAAGCATTATAATCACAACCAAAGAAAGTAGTAAGAATGGTACATTTGCGGATGGTGAATTGGTTTCTATGGATACATTGGCTAATGGTTTAAAAGACAATGGGGAATATTCCAATTGGAATTATTTGACTTTCCGCGGTGACACCAATAATTATCTGGAAGAAGTGCAAACGATTCATCAAGAAAAGGATGCGACAGCGAAATATGAAATTGACTACAACATCTATGATGTAGATGGAAAGAATTACTATATGATTTCTTTGTTCCTGGTTACACCAGAGAATCCTGATAAAACGGATCTTTTACATTTGGATCGCATGGGACAGGAAATGATGGATAAGATGTCATATATGAAAAAAGATATCTATATGGAATATGCGTTACCTGAAGATAAAGCGGATGAATTCAATCATCTAAAGTAAAACGAACTGAGTGATATGACCCCTGTCAAGTAGACAGTGGAAATATCCAAAATAACTACCAAGCAGGGTCAATTGGAGAGTGTAATCTAAACTGTGTAAGTTAGTTAGATGCGTACGGCTAACTAATGAACACAGTTTTTATTATGCCTATCTCATGATATGGTTGAAGGAGAAAAAGGAAAATGAATGAAATGAGTAAAATTAAAAGAAATCCCGCCGCTGTCAAGATTGCCAATGAAATCCTTAAAGAATATGACTGTGATTCATTAGCCGATATGCAGGATGCTCTCAAAGAAATCTTTGGTCCATTGTTTGAAGGCATGCTTCAGGGGGAAATGGACAATCATCTTGGTTATAAATCCAATTCAAAAGAGCCAAAATCTACAAAGAACAGAAGAAATGGTTCCAATCCCAAAACTTTAAAAACCACAATGGGAGAAGTAGAAATCAATGCGCCAAGAGACAGGAATGGATCCTTCGAACCAGTCATTGTTCCCAAACGATCAAAGGATGTTTCCGATATCGAAGGAAAGGTATTATCCATGTATGCACGTGGAATGTCACAACGGGATATCTCATCAACGATCGAGGATATTTATGGTTTTAAAGTATCCCATGATATGATTGTATATTGTAATTTAAAACTGATCAATTTTTGGACAAATCGCAATTCAAAATTGACCAGTTTTTTTATTATGCTTCTTTATGGTTTTTATAATCAAAAGGAGGCAAAAAAAGGAGATGAAAACCATTATGCAAAAGTATGAAATTATTCGGTTAAAGAAAGAGGGGTGGAGCGATAACCGGATATCCAAAACATTTGGTGTTTCCAGAAATACGATTCGAAAGTACTGGAAATCCTATTGCAGTAATTTGGATGAATTGCTGAAACTGGATCCAAATGTGGATACACGGAAAGTTATTGAAACTTTAATTGATGATCCTTCCTATGATTCATCAAAACGGACTGCTAGAAAGTATTCTGAAGAAATGGATATTCAATTGCGCAAGATTCTTGCCGATGAAGAAAACAAGACCAGACTACTGGGACCGGGTCATAAACAGGCCTTGAATGACAGACAGATCTACCAGCTGTTGATCAATCAGGGATTTGATATTGGTGAAACAACGATACGAAAACGGCTGCGAGTCATTAGAGATGAAAAAAAAGAAGCTTTTATTAAACAGAAATATGATTACTGTGACCGATTTGAATACGATTTTGGCGAAGTAAGACTGATTATCGATGGCAGGAATATAAAAGGATACCTGGCCGTCCTGGTCTGTCCTGCATCCGGATTTCGCTGGGCCTATCTGTATCGCAATTCGAAGATGGATGTCTTCCTGGATTCACATGTACGTTTCTTCGAGATGCTTGGTGGATCATTCAAGGAAGGTGTCTATGACAATATGAAGAATGTGGTCGCCCGTTTTATTGGAAAAAATGAAAAGCAACTGAATGAACAGCTTATAAAGCTGGCACTCTATTATGATTTCACCATCAATGTGACCAACTGTTTCAGCGGCAATGAAAAAGGGACCGTTGAAAGTGCTGTCAAATGGATACGAAATAAAGTATTCGCTTATAAATATGCGTTTGATACATTTGAGAATGCATGTGACTATCTGCAGGAAAAACTGGTTGAGATCAATAAGAATTCGAATATCGAAGAAGAAAAGAAACATCTTAAACCATACCGGCCAAGATATGAGACGGCCCGTATCACAAAAAACAGAGTGGATAAATATTCATTTGTTCATATCGACAATAACTGTTATTCCGTTCCGGAGGATCTGTGTCAAAAATGGGTGATCGCAAAGCTGTATCCAAATGATCTGATCATCATGTATAAGCAGGAGATCGTTGCACGGCATGCCCGTATTGCCGGGAAAGGAAAAACGCGCATAGACATTCGGCACTATCTACACACGTTTTCCCGAAAACCTGGTTCGCTCTCGAATTCTCTGGCATTGAAGAGCGAACCTGAACTAAAAAATATGTTCAATAAATATTATAAAGAAAAACCCAAAGTATTTATAGAAATACTTAGAAGATATTCCGACAGTGATCTGAAAACATTGCTCGAAGCACTTGAACCCAGACAACAGGAGGCAAAGATACAGCAGGCTGTCGATGATAAGACGATGGAACAGATCAACGAATTATGTGAAATGTTCATTGGAGGAAATCAATATGTCCATTAAAGAATCAGCATATATACTACGTCTTCCATTCATTCGTAACAATTATGAAGAATGTGCCAAAGAGGCACGATTAAAAGACATGAGCTTTGAAGATTTTTTGGAAGAACTGTTAAAAAATGAAGTGGAGCTCCGAACCAGAAACAGCATAAAAACGAGGATAAGACGGGCAAAGTTTCCCTATCAGATGATCTTGCAGGATTATCAAAGAGAACATCTCAGCATAGAGATCCGACAAAAAATTCACGAACTGGAGACGCTTGAATTCATCGACAATAAGCAGAATATCATATTGATTGGCAATCCGGGAACAGGCAAAACAGCACTGAGCATCGCATTGGGAACAGAAGCATGTCAGCAGGGCAAGAAAGTATTGTTTGTAAGCATACCGACCCTATTGATAGAACTGAAAGAAGCGATGAATCAAAATCAAATAACGATGTACAAAAGAAAATTTGAAAGCTATGACCTGGTCATACTGGACGAGCTGGGGTACTGCACATTCGACCAAGAACGAGGAGAGATATTGTTCAATCTGTTATCCAGCCGAAATGAAAAAGGAGCCATGATCATCACATCCAATCTGACATTTGATCGGTGGAATGAAGTTTTTAAAGACCAGGTATTAACGGGAGCAATCATTGACAGACTGGCATACATGTCTTACCTGATTGACATGTCTGGAGATAGTTATAGAACTCTGGCAACAAAGAATTGGAATACAAAAAATGGTTCAACCACCAATCAATAGCTATTAAAGTATTCAGAAAAAATCGAAGATATTCATCCTGAAATATGATGAAATATCTTCGATTCGAGAGTGAGTAGTTGATCAGTTTTCAATTGCGAAGTTGGTCAGTTTTCAGTTGACAAATACACACGACCATTGAATTATTATCGGTTTCTATGCTGATTGTGATTAGTACCTTTGCCCTTGATTTTATCCATTCGGACAGAAGTATTTTTAAGATTGTAGACCTTGACGAAGCGTGGGCGTTCTTAAATGTGGCACAAGGAGAAACGCTCTCTAACAAGCTGGTTCGTGCTGGACGAGCTATGCAGGCAGGCGTTTATTTTGTTACCCAGTCTGCCTATGATGTTTCAAAGGAAAGTCTGAAAAACAATATCGGCTTGAAGTTTGCCTTTCGTTCTACTGACATTAACGAGATAAAACAGACCTTAGAGTTTTTTGGTATCGACAAGGACGACGAGAACAACCAGAAACGCTTGCGTGATTTAGAGAACGGACAATGCTTATTGCAGGACTTATACGGACGTGTCGGTGTGGTGCAGATACACCCCGTCTTTGAAGAACTGCTACACGCCTTTGATACCAGACCGCCCGTACAGAGAAATGAGGTGGAGTGATGAAAGAAAGGATAAAAGGTGCGTTCACAAAAAAGAAGATTTTCCACTTTCTCAAAATGGTTCTGTTCGTGGTGGCACTCTCCCTTATCCTGCTTTCACTTCTGGGGACGGTGGCTCATGCGACGGGGCTTGTGGACGATACCATAAATGCAGAAAATCTTTACTCAAAATATCCGCTGTCGAATTACCAGCTTGATTTTTATGTGGATAATAGCTGGTCGTGGCTTCCGTGGAACTGGCTGGACGGTATCGGAAAATCGGTGCAGTATGGGCTTTACTGCATTACCAACTTTGTCTGGACGATAAGCCTTTATTTAAGCAATGCCACGGGCTATGTGGTGCAGGAAGCCTATAAACTGGACTTCATTAACGATATGGCAGACAGTATCGGAAAAAGCATACAGACCATTGCAGGCGTAACACAGAACGGTTTTTCTTCTACGGGCTTCTATGTTGGTTTCCTGCTTCTCATTATCTTAGTGGTGGGACTTTATGTTGCCTATACGGGACTGATAAAACGGGAAACCAGCAAGGCACTTCATGCCGTTATTAACTTTGTGGTGGTGTTCGTGCTGTCCGCTTCGTTTATTGCCTACGCTCCCGACTACATCAAAAAGATAAATGAATTTTCAAGTGATATTAGTACCGCTTCGTTGGACTTGGGAACAAAAATCATGCTCCCAAACTCTGACAGCAAGGGCAAGGACAGCGTGGACTTGATAAGGGACAGCCTATTTTCTATTCAAGTGGAACAGCCGTGGTTACTCTTACAATTCGGGAACAGCAACGCAGAAGAAATCGGGGCAGACCGTGTAGAAGCTCTGGTATCGGCAAGCCCAGAGGACGAGGACGGAAAGACCAGAGAGGAAGTCGTGAAAACAGAAATCGAGGACAACGACAACAACAATCTGACGATACCGCAGGTCGTGAACCGTTTAGGTATGGTGTTCTTCCTACTGTTCTTCAACTTAGGGATAACGATATTTGTATTCTTGCTTACGGGCATGATGTTATTCAGCCAGATACTTTTTATTATCTTTGCTATGTTTCTGCCTATCAGCTTTTTACTTTCCATGATACCGAACTATGAAAGCATGGCAAAGCAGGCAATCGTGAGGGTGTTTAATACCATAATGACACGAGCAGGAATAACGCTCATTGTAACGGTGGCGTTCAGCATTTCCAGTATGTTTTATAACATATCCACGGACTATCCGTTTTTCATGGTGGCGTTCTTACAGATAGTGTGTTTCGCTGGTATCTACATGAAGCTGGGTGACTTAATGAGTATGTTCTCTTTGAACGCTAATGATAGTCAAAGCATGGGACGAAGAATTTTCCGCAGACCATATCTATACTTGGCACATAGGGCTAGACGTATGGAAAGACGGCTTGCTGGTGCGGTTACTGCTGGTGGTGTTGCTGGTGCGGTGGCTGGTAGCACGATTTCAAACAGAAAAGCGACAAGGAACACAGCTACAAAAGATAGTCGGGGTAATACATCTTCCAGCATGGGACAGCGTGTAGGTTCAAAGGTGGGTGCTGTCTTAGATACAAAAAATAAAGTGAAAGATAAGGCAAGTGCTGTCAAAGAGAATATCAAGGATATGCCGACACAGACCGCTTATGCCGTCCACTCCGCAAAGGAAAAGGCAAAGTCCAGCGTGTCCGACTTCAAGCGTGGCATGGTGCAGGAACAGCAGTCCAGACAGTCGGGACGTATGGAAAAACGGGAACAGCATAGGCAGAATATCGCCGATAAGCGTATGGAGCTTCAAAAGGCACAAGAAGCAAGGCAGGCACAGCGAAAGGCTGACGGATCAGCGACAACGGGAGCTACCCGTCCCCATGAGCGACCAGCCACAGCTTCAACCATTCCAAAGCCGAGTGCTGAAAAAACGCAGGAAGTCAAACGCCCTGCCACAGCGACGACTTCAAAAACAAATGAGCCAGTCAAGACAACGGTTATCAAAGAGCGTCCCTTATCTTCGGGTACTTCTGATAGGAAAACGAGCCAGCCTACACAGCCAGTACATAGGCAGAATGTAGAAAAAGTGGTATCGCAGGAAACACGCCAGAATGACACCAAAGACCGCAGGACAAAAGTTCAGCAGACGCAAAGCGTCCAGAAAAACCAGCAGACCACAGAGAAAACCCGTAACCTTGTAATGAAGAAAGGACAGAAGAAAAAATGAAACTGAAACATATTGCTATTATCGGCAGTCTGTTTCCTATCCTCTTTTCACTGGTGCTTTTCTTTGGGGTGTTGATTAGTGCGGACAGCGACGACGAGAACAGCAACTTTTCTTCTGGCATTACGGGTATGAACTTATCCGCAGAAGTCTTGAAACATCAGCCTATGGTGGAAAAGTACGCCAGAGAATACGGCATTTCCGAGTATGTCAATGTGTTGCTGGCAATCATACAAGTGGAAAGTGGCGGTACAGCCGAGGACGTTATGCAAAGCTCTGAAAGTCTGGGACTACCGCCCAATTCATTAGATACAGAAAGTTCAATCAAGCAGGGGTGTAAATATTTTGCGTCCCTGCTTTCGTCCTGCAAAAATCAAGGTATGGACGATTTGAATGTAGCGATACAGTCTTATAACTATGGCGGTGGTTATGTGGGATATGTGGCAGGAAAAGGAAATAAACACACTTTCAACCTTGCAGAGAGCTTTGCCCGTGAAAAATCGGGTGGAAAGAAAGTAACATACACCAATCCAATAGCTGTTGCGAAGAATGGAGGCTGGCGGTATAGCTATGGAAATATGTTCTATGTGGAATTAGTCAATCAGTATTTAACTGTTCCGCAGGTGTCGGGAGAGCTGGCACAAAAGGTAATGAATGAAGCGTTGAAGTATCAAGGCTGGAAGTACGTCTATGGTGGTAGTAATCCCAACACTTCCTTTGACTGTTCGGGACTGACACAATGGTGTTATGGAAAAGCTGGTATCTCCTTACCGAGAACGGCACAAGCACAGTATGATGCTACCCAACATCTCCCACTCTCGCAGGCAAAGGCTGGGGACTTGGTATTTTTCCATTCTACCTATAACGCTGGTTCGTATGTAACCCACGTCGGCATTTATGTAGGAAATAACCAGATGTACCATGCAGGCGACCCGATAGGATTTGCAGACCTAAGCAGTAGTTACTGGCAACAACACTTAATCGGTGCAGGACGAGTAAAACAATAGAAAGGACTTGAAGATATGTTTAAGAAAAATAAGAAACAGACAGAAACTATCAAAGAACCAAAAGAAAAAAAGGTGCGTACTGTCAAGGTAGGCACACATAAGAAAACTGTGATTGCCTTGTGGGTGGTGCTTATCGCAAGCGTGAGCTTCGGGGTGTATAAGAATTTTACCGCTATCGACCAGCACACCACCCATGAAAAAGAAATCATTGAGCTTCGCTTGCAGGACACCAACGGGATAGAAAATTTCGTGAAGAACTTTGCGAAGTCATATTACACATGGAATAACAGCAAAGAAGCGATTGAAGCAAGGACGCAGGCAATCAGCGGTTATCTGACAAAGGAATTGCAGGACTTGAATATAGATACCATTAGAACCGACATACCGACCAGCTCCACAGTTACAGATGTGATTGTATGGCATATCGAGCAATCGGGAACGGATACTTTTTCTGCTACCTACGAAGTAGATCAGCAGATAAAAGAGGGCGAACAGACAAGCAATGTGAAAGCAACCTATACTGTAAAAGTTCATGTAGACGCTGACGGGGATATGGTAATCGTTCAGAACCCTACTCTTGCACCAGCAATCGAAAAATCAGACTATGATCCAAAGACACCAGAAACAGACGCAAGTGTAGACGCTGATACTGCAAATGACGCTACCGCATTTCTGGAAACATTCTTTAAGTTGTACCCAACAGCCACAGAAAACGAACTTGCTTATTATGTGTCGGGGAATGTGCTTGAACCTATCGGCAGGGACTACCTTTATTCTGAACTGGTAAACCCTATCTTTACAAAAGACGGGGAGAATGTAAAAGTTAAGGTTGCTGTAAAATTCCTTGATAATCAGACAAAGGCAACGCAAGTATCGCAGTATGAGCTTGTGCTACATAAGGATAGTAACTGGAAGATTGTAGGATAATTGTAAAAGGCTTGTATCATATTTTTATGCTCTGCAAGCCTTTTAATATTGACAACTGTATTTTTAAGTATTATGCTGTACTTGTATAAGCTATACAGTATAGAACAAGGCGGTGTTTAAATGGAAATCTTTATCAATAATCATGCAAGCATACCTATTTATGAACAAATTTCTTCGCAAATAAAAGCATTGATTATAAATGGGGAATTAAAGGCTGGCGAAGCTCTACCATCAATAAGAGGACTTGCAAAATCATTGCATATAAGTGTATTGACTGTTCAAAAATCTTATGATGTGCTTCAAAAAGACGGTTTTATCGAAACAACAGCAGGCAAAGGGTGTTTTGTATCTGCTCAAAATCAAGATTTTTATATAGAAGAACAACAGAAAAAAATCGAAGATAGATTTGTAGAAGCTATTGAAATAGCCCGTGCAAGTGGCATAAACCTTGATAAATTGATTGGATTATTAAAATTATTATATGAGGAGGACGAGTAAATGGCTGAAAATATTTTAGAAGTTAAAAACCTTACAAAAGATTATGGCGATTTTGTATTAAATGACTTAAGTTTTTCCATTCCTAGAGGTGTAATTATGGGGCTTATTGGCGAAAATGGAGCTGGAAAATCGACCACAGTAAATTGTATTTTGAACGAAATTAAGAAAAACAGTGGAAACATTTTGATTTTTGGAAAAGACCACATAATTGATGAATGTGAAATAAAAGATAAAATCGGAATTGTATTTGACGAAAACCACTTTCCAGATATTTTTACACCAAAAGAAATTGAAAAATATATGTCGGGAATATATACCAATTGGGACAGTATAGCATTTCGTAATTATTTGAAACAGTTCGAATTACCAGCAAAGAAGAAAATTAAAGATTTTTCTAAAGGAATGAAAGTAAAACTTGCATTCGCTGTTGCTCTTTCACATAAAGCAGAATTACTTATATTAGATGAAGCAACAAGTGGATTGGACCCTATTATTCGAGATGATATTCTTGATATACTGATTGATTTTGTGCAAGATGAAAATTACTCTATTTTGTTTTCATCACATATTACAAGTGATTTAGAAAAAATAGCAGATTATATTACTTTTATTCATAAAGGACGGTTAGTTTTCTGCTCATTAAAAGACGACTTAATTGATAACTATGGTGTTGTAAGTTGTGGAGCAAGTGTCTTTGATACGCTAGATAAGACAGAAATTATTTCCTATCAAAAAGAAGATTATCAATATAAGGTTCTTGTTCGTGATAGAAACAAGATTGCAAAAGATTTTCCAAAAGCACTTGTAGAACCTGCTACTATTGAAAATATTATGTTGTTTTACGTAAAGGGGGAATTACAATGAAAGGCTTATTGATGAAAGATTTATTAGTAATTCAGAAAAAATATGGAATTACTAGAATTATTATGGATATATTCATTATAGTAGCTTTGATGTTATTTTTAAAAGGGACAGGAGCTATTTACATTAGTTTATTGTTAATTCCAGTTGAAATAATGACAATGATAATTTCCTTAACGACTTGCGACGAACAATGGAAATGGGGGAAATATGTTGTTGCACTACCCGTTTCAAAAACTACGATTGTAAAAAGCAGATATATAGTTGCTTTGATTATGACTTGTATTGGCTTTGGGGTAGCTTTGCTTGTTAATACCATAACATATTTTATATTCCCTCAATTTGCATTTGGTTATTATATGTTTATTGCTTGTGCTTCTTTTGCCGTAACCTTAGTATTTTTGTCATTTGTATTGCCTTCAAATTATTCACTTGGAGTTAATGCAGGTTTTGCGGTTATGTTTACTCTAGTGATTATTCTTGTTGTATTGGCAGTTTGGACAAATGTGACTAACAATTCTATTTTATGGTTTGTAGTCGATAATTTTGAATTGAGTATCGGCATAGCTTTTATAATAGTTATAGCTCTTGCTTTCAGTTCTTATCTTCTATCAAAAGCATTTTTTACTAGAAAATACAATTAGTGAGGTATTGTTATGAGAAAATGTCTTAGATGTCATGAAGAAATGGTCGAAAATTTAGATGTTAAAGTTGATATGCAGGGATATGGTATTAGAATAACTACTAAAGGCGTTTTTGGAACTACGGTAGAAAAACCTAAAGTTGCAGTTTGTCCAAAATGTGGCGAAGTTTCCTTATATATTGAAAATTTTAAATCAATAAAATAAATGATTAAAATCTGCATATAGACTGAGGGTTTATTGTTTGCTAACGTCCGAGCGGATATTGAAGAATTTATGAATAGTACATACCCAGAGATGCAAGCAAATTTCAAAAGGTATTTTGGAAATAGACATTTTACGCCGAAAAAATATGTTTATATCACTACGAAAAAGCAAAAATTAAATTTCTTAAAAGAATAAGGGGGGGCTATGGATAAGCAATTATGGGTATTATGTCCTATTTGCAATAATAAGACACGAACTAAAGTGCGAGAAGATACAGAACTGATAAATTTTCCTTTGTTCTGTCCGAAGTGCAAAACGGAAACTTTAATCAATATAAAGCATGGAAAAGTAACTATTATCAAAGAGCCAGACGCAAAGACGCAGAGCCGATAATTTGTAGGTTATTATGACTTATAGATTGTTGGCTCTTATTTGTTACCTGCGGAGCAGATCAGCAAATAGATAATGCAGAATAGCAAAAAGGGAAAACAAGAAGCTGATTACTTCTTGCTCTCCCTGCTGTTCAAGATACCGTCAATCGTACCTTGAATGATTTTTAATTCGTTATCACTCAATAAATCAAGAGAGGTTTCTATCTGACGGCGAGCTGTACTTTTTACGACGTTCTCTGCTGGATAGAAATATTCATCGACCGATATATTGAACATGGTAACTAAATCATGGAATAATTGAAAACTAGGGTGTGAACCAACATTTTCAATATCTGCGATATGGCGTTCTCCATAGAACACTTTATCGCCTAAATCATTACGAGAAAGCCCTGCTCTCTCACGGGCTTCTCTGATTGCCAGTCCTAAAGGTCTGAAATCAAAAGTTTGTGTTTCTTTTGCTTTTCTCATTTTAAATCACCTAGCATGAGTTTATACTTCATGCTGTATATTTAGAATGTGTTAAAATTGAGCGAATCATTCAATTAGAAAACGAAAAAGAATAGAATCACAAATCACTTGTGATTTGTGATTGTTGATGATAAAATAAGAGTAAGAAGAAATAGAAAGAAGTGAGTGGTTGTGGGAAATTTAGGCGCACAAAAAGCAAAACGAAATGATACACCAATCAGTGCAAAAAAAGATATTATGGGGGATAAGACGGTTCGTGTTCGTGCTGACTTGCACCATATTATAAAAATCGAAACAGCAAAGAATGGCGGAAACGTAAAAGAAGTTATGGATAAAGCCTTAGAAGAATATATTCGGAAATATTTACCTGACAAACTTTAAAAGGAGTGAAAATGAAATGGCAGTTACTTATGAAAAAACATTTGAAATAGAGATCATTAACGAATTATCGGCAAGCGTTTATAATCGAGTATTAAACTATGTTTTGAATCATGAATTAAATAAAAATGACTCTCAATTATTGGAAGTCAATTTATTAAACCAATTAAAGCTTGCAAAACGTGTAAATCTTTTTGATTATTCTTTAGAAGAATTACAAGCCGTTCATGAGTATTGGCGGTCAATGAATCGCTATTCAAAACAAGTTTTGAATAAAGAGAAAGTGGCTTAATATGGCAAATATAGTCAATTTTACTGACAAACAATTTGAAAATCGCTTAAATGATAATTTAGAAGAATTGGTTCAAGGAAAAAAAGCGGTTGAATCGCCAACCGCTTTTTTACTTGGTGGGCAACCAGGGTCAGGGAAAACGAGTTTGCGAAGAAGATGATTGAGCAGGCAGGAACAAAGTGATAAATTCAAATTGTGAGGGAAAATATAGATGAATCAAGGAAGAATTATTGTGATTACAGGCTCACCGGGGACAGGAAAAACAACAACTGCGTCAATTGTCGCAAAGGAATCAGATATGGATAAATCAGTGCATATGCACACCGATGACTTTTTTCATTACTTAAGCAAAGGCGCAATACCACCACATTTGCCAGAATCCAACAAGCAAAATCTGGTTGTCATTGAAGCCTTTTTAGAGGCTGCAAAGCGATATGCTCGTGGCGGATATGATGTAATTGTAGATGGGATTGTCGGGCCATGGTTTTTGGAGCCATGGAAAGCTCTTGCCCAAGAAGATTACGAGGTACACTATATTGTATTAAGAGCGAGTATGGAAATAAGACTTAGAAGCAAACTTAAGAGTGTGTTGATAGTGCAGTATCTTAAAATTTTGTATAATAGGAATTGAAGTTAAATTAGATGCTAAAAATTTGTAATTAAGAAGGAGTGATTACATGAACAAAAATATAAAATATTCTCAAAACTTTTTAACGAGTGAAAAAGTACTCAACCAAATAATAAAACAATTGAATTTAAAAGAAACCGATACCGTTTACGAAATTGGAACAGGTAAAGGGCATTTAACGACGAAACTGGCTAAAATAAGTAAACAGGTAACGTCTATTGAATTAGACAGTCATCTATTCAACTTATCGTCAGAAAAATTAAAACTGAATACTCGTGTCACTTTAATTCACCAAGATATTCTACAGTTTCAATTCCCTAACAAACAGAGGTATAAAATTGTTGGGAGTATTCCTTACAATTTAAGCACACAAATTATTAAAAAAGTGGTTTTTGAAAGCCATGCGTCTGACATCTATCTGATTGTTGAAGAAGGATTCTACAAGCGTACCTTGGATATTCACCGAACACTAGGGTTGCTCTTGCACACTCAAGTCTCGATTCAGCAATTGCTTAAGCTGCCAGCGGAATGCTTTCATCCTAAACCAAAAGTAAACAGTGTCTTAATAAAACTTACCCGCCATACCACAGATGTTCCAGATAAATATTGGAAGCTATATACGTACTTTGTTTCAAAATGGGTCAAGCGAGAATATCGTCAACTGTTTACTAAAAATCAGTTTCATCAAGCAATGAAACACGCCAAAGTAAACAATTTAAGTACCGTTACTTATGAGCAAGTATTGTCTATTTTTAATAGTTATCTATTATTTAACGGGAGGAAATAATTCTATGAGTCGCTTTTGTAAATTTGGAAAGTTACACGTTACTAAAGGGAATGTAGATAAATTATTAGGTATACTACTGACAGCTTCCAAGGAGCTAAAGAGGTCCCTAGCGCCTACGGGGAATTTGTATCGATAAGGGGTACAAATTCCCACTAAGCGCTCGGGACCCCTTGTAGGAAAATGTCCTAAGTGTGGCAACAATATTGTATTAAAAAAATCGTTTTATGGTTGTTCAAATTATCCTGAATGTACCTTCACTTTAGCTGAACATTTTAGAAAGAAAAAACTCACCAAAACAAATGTAAAAGAATTACTAGAGGGAAAAGAAACCCTGGTAAAAGGAATCAAAACGAAAGATAGAAAGTCCTACAATGCCGTTGTAAAAATCGGAGAAAAGGGATATATTGATTTTATCTCTTTTTCAAAATAAGCATAAAAGCCCTTTAAAGAGGGCTTTTATATATTAATCACAAATCACTTATCACAAATCACAAGTGATTAATCACAAATCACTTGTGATTTGTGATTCCTAATGATACAATATTACTATACAAAAAAAGAATGGGGCGTAGTTATGGAGAAGGAAGAACTCAAAATACTTGAAGAATTAAGACGTATTTTAAACAGTAAAAATGAAGCGATTGTTATCTTAAACAATTATTTTAAAGGTGGTGTTGGAAAGTCAAAATTATCGACTATGTTTGCTTACTTGACAGACAAATTTAATTTAAAAGTTTTAATGATCGATAAGGACTTACAAGCAACATTGACAAAAGACTTAGCAAAAACATTTAAGGTAGAATTGCCACGTGTTAATTTTTATGAAGGACTGAAAAATGGAAACTTGGCTTCTTCTATTGTTCATTTGACTGATAATTTAGACTTGATCCCTGGCACGTTTGATTTGATGTTACTGCCAAAATTAACTCGCTCATGGACTTTTGAAAATGAAAGTAGATTGCTTGCTACTCTTTTAGCACCTTTAAAAAGTGACTATGATCTCATTATTATTGATACTGTACCAACGCCAAGCGTTTATACAAATAATGCAATCGTGGCAAGTGATTACGTCATGATCCCTTTACAAGCAGAAGAAGAAAGTACAAACAACATTCAAAACTATATTTCCTATTTGATTGATTTACAAGAACAGTTTAACCCTGGACTAGATATGATCGGTTTTGTTCCTTATTTAGTTGATACGGACAGCACAACGATAAAATCAAACCTGGAAGAACTGTACAAGCAACATAAAGAAGATAACTTGGTTTTCCAAAATATTATCAAGCGAAGTAATAAAGTAAGTACCTGGTCTAAAAACGGCATTACAGAACACAAAGGCTATGACAAAAAAGTTTTATCTATGTATGAGAACGTATTTTTTGAAATGCTTGCATATAGTATGCAGTAATAATTCAAAAGCTGTTATCGTGTGCGGTAAATAAAAAAAACCGTTCCTAGATAATACACTTTTGTGCGTCTTGAAAAATAACGGGACGGTTTTGGATATAACCAGAACTGTCCTTTTTTCTTAGGAGTAAATAAGGCATAGCTCTGGTTAAAGGGGGCTATACCATGATTGCATACGGAAGAACGTTCTGCCGTTCTCAACTGAATAAATATTTCAGTCCACTATTACAATCATTACACCCTTTACAAGAATTAAAAATTCATATCAATAGAATTTATAAAACAGTCTGTTTGTGTAATTACACATTATCGGGCTGTTTTTGTTTTGTTAAAAATTTTTTTCAACTTTTTTCGGTTTCAACTTAGCAAATCACACCTGTCGTTCCCTATATGGTGCGGAAAGAGGGATAACCACTTTTCATATCGTAACGGAAAGGGGGTGAGATTGATGAAACCATCTGACTTCCAGAAAACAGTTCAATGCCGTTTTGAAAGTTGTTTGAAGAAAGTTGTCCGACATGTTGTTAAGGACTATCAGAAGAAATTAAAGCGACGACAAAAGGGAGAAACGCTTTTTTGTGAACTTCCAGAAATCGTTGTAGAAAATCTGGCTGTCTAGGACGACTATGATACGGACTATACGATTTTCAATGTATGTGGTAGTGATATTCGTATTTGTGATGATGAACTGGCAGAAGCCTTGAAACATTTGTCTGAGCGTAATCGAGAAAATTTGTTGATGTATTATTTCTTGGAAATGAGCGATACCGAGATTGCAAAAAGACAAAATATTTCAAGAAGTGGTGTTTTTCAAAACCGACACAATTCACTAGAGCTTATGAAAAAAATACTAAAGGAGAAATGATAGCAAATGAAACACACAATGAAGAAGCCGTCCTACTACTTGCTTTCGCAGGCAATGGACGGGGACGAAAAAGCGATTGAAAAGATACTGGCATTTTATGACCCTTACATATCAAAGTGCTGTCTACGACCACTCTATGATGAATACGGCAATGTCTATATTGTTGTAGATATGGAATTAAAGGGACTTATCAGAGAAGCACTTATTAAAATGATTTTAGGGTTTGATATTGCCTTAGAAATCGAAGAAGAATAACAAGCAGTAACCGCAGAGCATGATTTGTTCAATCCCCTCTTTCCTGCTCTGCCCCTGCTTTTATATGAAAGCAACACGCTTTCGCCACAGCTCTTTGACAACTGAATAAAGCAGACAGATACGTTTGTGAGATAGCGAGCCACGGGAACTGTACGCCACGACCTTTTCAAAAGAAAGCGAGCGACCCACGCAGTGATCCGAGAGCGACTGTTGGAAAAGTCGTTTTGCCATGACCTATCCTCACAGAATAATGATACGTCCGCATGGTGCGGTTCTGCCCACAAGAATGGGAATAGTTGAGATACTAACGGAGCTTTCCAAAGCCGTCTGCCTGCTTATAATTGATAGTTTCAGCAACAAAATCTATCTACTCTTTTTATTTAGGTGTGTTATAATGACCTTATTAGACGAGTGTATTTTGTTGCTGTCACAAATGAAAGGGGTCTTAATAGTGATAAGTGATACACAAAATGCACAATCTCCTACAAAGGAAAAAAGACTTATACAGTAGAGGAAATTGCTGAACAACTGGACATTAGCAAAAAGGTAGCTTATTCATTAGTAAAAAGCGGTCAATTCAGTTATGTTCGTGCTGGTAAAGCCATACGGGTATCAAAGGTTTCTTTCGATAAATGGTTAAATGAAATTTAACTATAAGGAGAGAAAATTATGGCTTCAATCAAACAAAGAAAATCAAGTTTTTCAGTTATTTATTGGTACTTAGATAGTGCAGGAGAAAGAAAACAAAAATGGGACACGCTGGAAACAAGAAAAGAAGCAAAACAGCGAAAAGCCTTTATAGAATACTATCAAGAGAAATTTGGATATGTGATAGTTCCATTAGAGGAACAATTTGCACATCAGATTGAAAATTCTAAAAAGGAGTTAGATGTTGTAGACAAAGATATTACATTGCGTGATTTCCTAGAAATTTTTGTTAATTTATATGGCACATCTAAATGGTCGCCGAGTACATTTAGTAGTAAGGTAGGCAGTATTGAAAATTATATCAATCCGATTATTGGAGATTGGAAACTGAATGAAATAACTACAAAAAGTCTATCAAAATACTACAATGATTTATTGAGCGTTCCAGAAGTACCACGGGCAAACAGAAAAGCAACTGGTCGTTGTGTTCAACCAGCGAACATCAAAAAAATACATGATATTATCCGCTGTGCCTTAAATCAAGCTATCCGCTGGGAGTATATTGATACAAACAAAAGAAACCCTGCGTCTTTGGCTACGTTACCAAAAATTCCAAAGACTAGGCGAAAAGTGTGGAGTGTTCAAACATTTCGAGAAGCGGTAAAAGCCACGGAAGATGATTTGCTTTCAATTTGTATGCACTTAGCTTTTTCCTGCTCTATGCGAATTGGAGAAATTACAGGACTTACATGGGAAGATGTTATTATTGATGAAGAGTCCATTGCTACAAATAATGCAAAGGTAATCATCAATAAAGAACTTTCAAGAGTAAATGCAGAAGCTATGCAGAAATTAAAGGAAAAGGATATTTTAAAGATTTTCCCAACGCAAAAACCGCATTGTACCACAAGGCTTGTCTTGAAAACGCCAAAAACAGAAACAAGTAATCGTGTTGTCTGGTTACCTAAAACAGTTGCGGAACTATTGGTGCAATATAAAAAAGACCAGCAGGAATTAAAGGAATTTTTAGGAAGTGCCTACAATGATTACAACCTTGTTATTGCGTTGGATAATGGCAATCCCGTGGAAAGCCGTATTGTTAGAGATAGGTTTCAAAAGCTCTGTGAAGAAAACGATTATGAAGTTGTGGTATTTCACAGCCTACGCCATTTAAGTACGGGTTATAAACTCAAAATGACAAACGGAGATGTTAAGTCCGTACAAGGCGATACTGGTCACGCAGAAGCAGAAATGGTTACAGATGTATATTCAGAAATCATTGACGAGGACAGACGTTTCAATGCACAAAAAATGGATAAAGAATTTTATTCTACGCTTAATGATGATACAGACAATCCAAAGCAAGATACCGACTTAACCGATAGTGATATGGCGTTATTGGAACTGATTAAATCTTTATCGCCAGAAATGAAAGAGCAATTTTTAAAGCAGGCACTTCAAAGATAGAATTTCAAAAGTGTTAGCAAATTCCAAAAAAACCAGCGATTTTTCTTCAAAAATAAAAAAGTGTTAGCAAGCCTATTTCCTTAAAAGTCTTAAAAAAATATCGAATAAAAAATGACAGATTGAAAACAATTCGTATTCAGCGTAAATAGAAAGCCATAAATAAAGAAACGCTGAAAACCTTGTAAAATAAGGCTTTCAGCGGAGTTTGTGGCGTCCCAGACAGGAGTCGAACCTGCGACGTTTCGCTTAGGAGGCGAACCCTCTATCCTGCTGAGGTACTGGGACATTCTTAAAAATCTATTCAATTTTATCTAGTTATCATATCAAAAGGCGTTTGTTCCACCTAGCCCTTAGGAGGCGAATGCTCTATCCAACTGAGCTACAGAAACGAATGTAGTTCAGTGAAATCATGGATCGTTTCAACATGATTCTTCATAAAATCGCGACGATTCCAATCATTTTCAATACCGATGCAACGAATACCTAAGGAACGAGCGGTTTCAATCGCGTACATGGAATCTTCAAAGACAATGGTATCTTTTGGTTGTGCATTTAATTTGTTTAAAGCATATTCATAGATTTCTGGTTCTCGTTTGGTCATATGTAATTCTTCAGCTGAAAAGATTTCTTTCATGGAATCATACATATCCAATCGTTGGAGAACGGTCTTGGTAAGATGAAAATCATTGGATGTTACAACCGCCATGGTTGTTCCTTTTTTTGCTTGTTCATGAACAAACTCAACTGCACCTTTAGTTGCTGGTACATGATGTTGATATTGGTCGATCACAAAGGCCATACAAAAATCATTCATTTGTTGAATGGTGGCATGTGGATAGAAATACTTCTTGATATAAACCAGTACTTCACTAAATCGTTTAGCCATAAAGGTTTGTTTAGCGCGTTCAAAGTCCATATCAATGTGAAGCTCTTTAAATAAGGCTGTAATCGCATCTTCCCATACATACATGGATTGAATCAATGTATCATCTAAATCAAATAATATCGTTGACATAGTTTCTCCTGAAATGGCGCGCCCGACAGGAATTGAACCCGCAACCTTCAGAATCGGAATCTGACACTCTATCCTATTGAGCTACGGGCGCACAACAGTATTATAACATACTCTATATTGAATGCATGACGAAAAGTATGATATAAATACACATGGAAGTTTCAAAAGGAGAGAAAAAATGGCGAAACGTATTATTCAAGTTCAAGAAAAAGTTCCTTTTCGTTTATTAGCACCATTGAGTCTGCAACATATGTTTGCGATGTTTGGTGCTTCGGTATTGGTTCCCTTTGTCTTAGGAATCAATCCAGCTGTTGTGCTATTGATGAATGGAATTGGGACCCTATTGTTTATTTTGATCACAAAAGGAAAAGCTCCTGCTTATTTAGGAAGTAGTTTTGCGTTTTTAGGCCCTGCCTCGATTGTCATCGCAAAATTTGGTTTTCCTTATGCCCAAGGTGGTTTTGTCGTCACTGGTCTTTGTGGATGTATTCTTGCCTTTATTATCTACAAAGTAGGAACCAAATGGATCGACATTGTCTTACCAAGTGCAGCGATGGGACCGGTTGTCGCTTTGATTGGTTTGGAGCTTTCGAGCAATGCCGCTTCGAATGCCGGCTTGTTAGATAAAGTGATTGATCCTGCCAATGTGATCGTATTTGCGGTAACGTTAGGTGTAGCCGTAGTTGGATCGGTTTGTTTCCGTAAATTCTTAAGCGTTATTCCAATTTTGATTGCGATCATATGCGGTTATATTGCGGCCATCTGTGTGGGCATCGTTGATATGACTCCAGTAAAAGAAGCATCCTTCTTTATGTTGCCACAATTTCAAGCACCGAAATTTGATATCCATGCGATCTTGATGATCTTACCTGTACTATTGGTCATTACTTCGGAGCACATTGGTCACCAAATTGTAACCAGTGAAGTCGTTGGTCGTGATTTATTAAAAGATCCGGGCTTGCATCGCTCTTTGTTTGCGGATAATTTTTCCAGTGCCTTGAGTGGATTGGTTGGATCGGTTCCTACCACAACCTATGGCGAAAACATTGGGGTCATGGCCATTACGGGTGTCTATAGTGTCCAAGTCATTGGTGGTGCTGCTGTCTTATCCATTATTTGTTCGTTTATTGGTCCATTATCGGCTTTGATTCAAACCATTCCGGGACCGGTCATTGGTGGTATTAGTTTCTTATTGTATGGAATGATTGGAACGTCTGGATTACGTATTTTGGTCGATAATCATGTTGATTACTCCAAAAGTATCAATATGATCTTAACATCCGTTGTCTTTGTGACCGGTTTATCCGGTGTTACGATTCATTTAGGAACGGTTGAATTAACCGGTATGGTCTTGGCCTGTGTCGTAGCCATGCTTCTGAGTTTATTATTCTATCTTTTTGATAAACTCCATTTATTGAATCCAGAAGAATAAGTGCTTGTGATTAATCAAGCACTTTCTTTGTATTTATGATAGAATTGTCTATATATTATGGAGGAGAAGAAATGGAAAAAGAAACCAATAGTAAGAACTTTATTGAACGAATTATCGATGAAGATCTTGCTGCCGGAACATATACAAAAGTCGTTACGCGATTTCCACCAGAACCCAATGGCTATTTACACATTGGTCATGCGAAATCCATCTTACTAAATTATGGACTTGCCCAAGAATATCATGGCGATTTCCATTTACGTTTTGATGATACCAACCCAATGAAAGAAAACAATGAATTCGTAGAATCCATTGTCAAAGATGTGGAGTGGTTAGGTGCCAAATATGTAGGAGGCGTACGATTCGCATCCAACTATTTTGATCAGATGTATGAGATTGCCATAAAATACATCAAAAAAGGGGTGGCTTATGTAGATGATTTATCAGCTGAAGAAATTCATGCCTATCGTGGCACATTGACGGAACCTGGTAAAGAATCCCCTTATCGTAATCGTTCGGTTGAAGAAAACTTAGACTTGTTTGAACGAATGAAAAATGGGGAATTTGAAGATGGTTCAAAAACATTACGTGCAAAGATCGATATGGCTAGTCCCAATATCAATATGCGTGATCCCATTCTTTATCGTGTAGCCCGTATGACCCATCATAATACGGGTGATAAATGGTGCATTTACCCAATGTATGATTTTGCCCATCCAATTGAAGATGCCATCGAAGGTGTTACGCATTCTATTTGTACATTGGAATTTGAAGATCATCGACCTCTTTATAATTGGGTCGTTGAACAAGCAGAATTTCCAAATCCACCAAAACAAATTGAGTTTGCGAAGATGTATTTGACCAATGTCATTACCGGAAAGCGTTACATCAAACGTTTGGTTGACCAAGGCATCGTGGATGGTTGGGATGATCCTCGTTTAGTCACGATTGCGGCTTTGCGTCGTCGTGGATTTACCCCTGAATCCATTCGTAATTTTATGGAAGCAGCCGGTGTATCCAAGAGCAATTCCAGTGTGGATTATGCGATGCTGGAACACTTTGTACGTGATGATCTAAAACCAAAAGCGCCTCGCTTAATGGCCGTCTTAGATCCAATTAAATTGGTCATTGATAACTATCCAGAAGGACAAGTGGAATATTTGGATGCCCCATTAAATATGGAAAATCCAGAATTAGGCAATAAGAAAGTACCATTCTCTAGAGAAGTATGGATCGAACGAGATGACTTTATGGAAGAACCACCAAAGAAATACCGTCGTTTCTTTGTGGGCAACGAAGTGCGTTTGATGAATGCTTATTTTGTGAAGTGTACCGGTTTTGAAAAAGATGAAGATGGAAAAGTGACAGTCGTTCATGGAACCTATGATCCAGAAACCAAATCAGGTACGGGATTTACAGGACGAAAAGTCAAAGGTACCATTCATTGGGTAGATTGTGGACATGCCGTACCAGCAACCGTTCGCTTGTATGAAAACTTAGTGGATGAAGAAAAAGGTGTCTACAATGAAGATGGATCGGTCAATTTGAATCCAAATTCATTGACGATCTTGAATCCATGTTATGTGGAAGAAACCATCAAGAATTACACCAATGGGGATCGTTTCCAATTCGTTCGTTCAGGTTACTATAATTTGGATCCAAAAGATAGTAAAGACGATGCATTGGTATTCAATCGAATTGTTTCTTTGAAGAGTTCCTTCAAGTTGCCAAAAAAATAAGTCAAGTCGAAAGACTTGGCTTTTTTCATGGTATAATGAAAGTAACAAAAACATCGATAGAAAGGAGGATCTATATGAATCTCGATGTAATGAAAAAACTAACGTATGGTTTATTTGTGTTGACGGCAAGAGATGGCCAAAAAGATAATGGTTGTATCATTAATACAGCCGTGCAAGTGGCCAGTGAACCCAATACCATTTCTATTTCGGTCAATAAAGCGAATTATACCCATGATATGATTCTAAAGACAGGAAAATTCAATGTATCAATCTTAAGCGAAGAAGCAAAGTTTGATACCTTTAAACATTTTGGTTTCCAAAGTGGACGAGATGTGGATAAGTTTGCCGAAGTTGAAATTTCTCGAGCTGACAATGGCATTGCGATCATTCATAATGAGCAGACAAATGGGTATCTTTCCGGAAAAGTCATTCAATCCATTGATTTAGGTAGTCATACCTTATTTATTGCTACTGTAGAAGATGGAGAAGTATGGAGTGATACACCTTCGACAACGTATGCGTATTATTTTGCGAACATTAAGCCAAAACCGCAACCAAAACCGAAACAAAAAGGTTGGATCTGTACCATTTGTGGCTATATCTATGAAGGCGAAGTCTTACCGGATGATTTTATTTGTCCCGTTTGTAAGCATCCTGCATCGGATTTTCAACCATTATAAAAGAAAACAGGAGCTAAACTCCTGTTTTAATTTTGTAGATCTTTTTCCAATCGATCAATTCCCACTTGAATACGACGAAGACTTTCTTCTTTACCTAATACATACGCAATCTCAAAAGCACCACCTGGTGTTGCACGTTTACCCGATAGAGCCGTACGAATAGGCCATAAGACTACGCCATTTTTGACTTCCAATTGAGTTGGTAATTTCATCATTTCTTCACCAATCGCATCCACACTATCCCATTGATCAAAGTCTTTTAATAAATCATAAGCAGCTTTTAAGGAAACGAGGGATTTTTCTTTGGTCGATTTTTGACGTTTATGTTTGTACATCTCCAAATCATAATCTTCTGGTAGTTCTTCAAAGAAATCAATCTTTTCCGTGATTTCCTCTTGATCAAACCGATCAATGCGGGATTGGATCAATTCGGCAATATATGGAAGATCCAAATCTTTGGTGATGACTTTCTTTAAATATGGTTCTACCTTTTGATAGAAGACATCCTTTGGCATGGCTTTGATATATTCACTATTCATCCAAGTCAATTTATCGATATCAAAAATGGCTGGACGTTTTGAGATACGATGGGTATCAAATACTTGGATCAATTCATCCATACTGAAGATTTCTTGATCATTTTCTGGTGACCATCCCAAAAGGGCAATGTAGTTGATGATCGCATCGGGTAAATATCCCTTGGCAACTAGGTCTTGGAACGAGGCATCGCCATTTCGTTTGGATAATTTATGATGTTCATCTTTCATAACAGGTGGAACATGTACGTAAATTGGACGTTCCCAACCAAACGCATCATATAAAAGATTGTATTTTGGGGTGGATGATAAGTACTCATTACCACGAACAACATGGCTGATTTCCATTTGATGATCATCAATGACATTCGCAAAGTTATACGTAGGGAAACCATCGGATTTGATCAATACTTGTTCATCCAATAAATCGCCATCTACTTCAATATGACCATAGACTTCATCGTCAAAATCTTGGGAACCCACATGATCAATCGTTTGACGGATGACGTAGGGTTCACCGGCATCTAATTTGGCTTGAATTTCTTCTGGTGTCAAATTCTTACATGGATCATGAAAAACAAAGGATTCACCTTGTTCTTGGCGTTGTTTTTCGATTTCTTCTTCACTGCAGAAACAATAATGGGCTTTGCCTAATTTGATCAATTCTTCGGCATACCCTTTATACATTGGCAATCGTTCGCTTTGAATATAAGGACCATAATTACCACCAATATCTGGACCTTCATCCCAATTCATACCTACACTTTTTAAGGTATTATAGATAATTTCGGTTGCTCCTTCGACTTGTCGAACTTGATCTGTATCTTCAATTCGAAGAATAAAATCACCATTGTCATGTTTGGCAATTAAATATTCAAATAAAGCAGTTCGTAAGTTACCAATATGCATATATCCCGTTGGACTGGGAGCAAATCGTGTACGCGTTTTTTTCATATCAATTTCATCCTCTCGATGTTTCTATTCTACTCTAGAAGTGCCATTCTTTCAATAAATCTGAATAAGTTGAAAATCTGAATCATAGATAGATATAATGAAGACATGAAACCAAATAAAACAGCCTCTTTGATCTTAGGCTTTGCTTCCACTTTATTAGTGATTGCCTTTTTTATCATTACGTATACCCATGATCAGAAAGTCAATGAACACACGGCCAATTCCTTTCGTTTTGAAAAAGAAGTATTAGTAGTAAAGGGAACGGCTTCATCGGATAAAATTTCCTATGCGTCAATCCAAGATCTCGATTTAGTGAATCAAGTGGCAATGGATGATCCACTTCAAATGGATTATTTCAATGGCGAAGCCGATACCCAAGCCTATGGAAGCGTACGTTGTTACGTGTATGTGCATCAAAAGCCATTTATCATTATCCAAACCAAAAAACGCACCTTTGTGATCAATGACCATAGTGAAAAAGCAACTAAACAATTGTATACCAAAATTCAAGATAAAATGAAATAAAAATGCATTAGTGTCTCATTTATTTCTCTAGTTGCATAAAAGTTGCATAAAAAGATGGATTTCCATCTCTTTTTTCATATAATGAAACTATAAAGAGGAAATGAGTATGTATTTATGTATCGATTTAAAGTCATTCTATGCGTCGGTCGAATGCAGTGAAAGAGGATTGGATCCGTTTGCGGTGAATTTAGTCGTAGCAGATCCAACCCGAGGAAATGGTGCTTTATGCATGGCCATCACCCCGAAAATGAAGACGTTGGGCGTAAAGAATCGTTGCCGTATTTTTGAGATTCCCAAGGGCATGGATTATATTGTGGCAAAACCACGTATGCGATTGTATATGGAATATGCAGCCAAGATTTATAAGATCTTTCTAAAGTATGTTGCGAGAGAAGATATTCATGTGTATTCCATCGATGAATCGTTTTTAAATATTGAACCATATATGAAATTATATGGTCTATCCCCCAAAGCATTGGCAAAAAAGATTACGGATGCGATTTTTGAGCAAACGCATATTACCGCAACCGTGGGAATTGGCACCAATTTATATTTGACCAAAATCGCCTTGGATATTCTATCCAAACATGTGCCCGATAATATGGGATATCTAGATGAGAGTCTGTATCAGAATTTGTTGTGGCATCATAAACCATTGACGGATTTTTGGCGAATTGGTCCTGGTATCAGTCGTCGATTGGCACAATTGGGCATTTTTGATATGTATGATCTTGCTCATTATCCAGAAGACATTTTACATCAAACGTTTGGGATTCAAGCGGAATATTTGATTGATCATGCCTGGGGCAAAGAACCAACAACCATTCAGGACATCAAAAATTATCATTCCCAAGCGCATTCGGTTTCCAATAGTCAGATCTTGTTTGAAGATTATTCGTATCAAGATGCATATTTGATCGTCAAAGAAATGGTAGATGTCAATGTCTTACGATTGGTGGATGAACATTTAGTAACCAATCGCATTGCGTTGTATATCGGTTATTCCAAGAATTGTCGAAAGGCTTCTTCGGCAACTGCCAAAATTACGAATTGTACCAATTCCTATCGAATCTTATTGGCTGAATTTAAACGATTGTATCAACGAATCGTGGATCCGCACTATCCCATTCGTCAAATTGGTTTGTCTTTTTGTGATGTCAAGGATGAAAGATATGAAAGTTATGATTTGTTTACGGATCCAAATGCCATTGAAAAAGAAGCATCGGTCCAAAAAGCCATTATTGAAATCAAACAAAAATATGGAAAGAATGCCATTTTAAAGGGCATGAATCTGGAAGAAAAAGCAACGGCTCGAAAGCGAAATTTGTTGATTGGAGGGCACAATGCCCAATAAAAATCGAGCAGCTATTTTTCAATCGTTTGATTCTTTAAAGGGCTTAAAAGAATTATTGGCGCAACAAGAGAAGATCATTGTGAAACCAAAAATCTTGGATGAAGATGCAAGAGATGAATTGGATCGGCAAATTCATTTGATCCAACCAGGCATGATCGTATGTATCACATATTACGATGGCCAACATTATATACAAAAAGAAGGCATGGTATCCAAGCTGGATCTGAATGAAAAGTATATGCAAATTGTCAAACAAAAGATCCCGCTGATTGCTATTATCGAAATTGAAGGGGCGGGACTGGAAAGACCCTTATAAAAAGATCGATCCCAATGGATCGATGCTTTTCTTTATTCACTTTTAGAGAATTGGTCTTTACCAACGCCACATAATGGACAAGTAAAGTCAGCAGGAAGATCTTCCCATTTTGTGCCTGGAGCAATACCATTGTCAGGATCACCTACAGCTTCATCATATGTCCATCCACATACATCACATGTATATTTCATCCTTCATTTCCTCCTTATCTTTACTATACAAAAAAATTTGGTCTTTGGCTATATATATGCCTCGATAAAAAAATTAAGAAATATGGTATAATGAGCAAACTATGGAGGGAAAAAGCGATGCAAATAACGGTAGTAGGGGGAGGCAAAGTTGGATTTACTTTGGCTTCACAACTCGAAAAAGAGGGACATGACATTGCCATCATTGACAATCGTTTAAAAATCATAGAAAAATGTGATGATCAGTTGGATGTTCTTTGTATCCATGGAAATGGTGCGAATGTGAATACACTCAAAGAAGGCAACATTGAAGAGGCCGATATGATGATTGCGGTGACCGGCAGTGATGAAGTGAACTTGATTTGTTGCATGTTGGCAAAAAAATTGGGCGTAAAGAACACCATTGCTCGTGTTCGAAATCCAGAATATGTCAATTCGATCGAATTATTAAAAGATGAATTGGGATTGTCCATGAGCATCAATCCCGAATGAGGGGCTGCTCGTGAAATTGTTCGCTCTTTACATTTCTCACAAGGTGTCCATGTGAGTACATTTGCGAAAGGACGCGTTGAAATTGTCGAAATCATTGTTGGTGAAGATAGTTCTTTAAGCAACACAAAAGTACGAACAATTGGATCTCGACATCATGGACATGTATTGATTTGTGCTGTCAATCGGGGAAAAGAAGTCATCATTCCCGATGGTGAATTTGTGATTCAAAAAGGCGATCGCATTTCTGTGATTGGTACGACCCAACATATTGAATCTTTCTTGATCACGACGGGTATTTCAGAATATCGCAATTTTAATGAAATCATGATCGTTGGTGGTGGACGCATCACGTATTATCTAGCCAGTATGATGTTGGGTATGAATATTCGGGTCAAGATCATTGAAAAGAATCCGGATAAGTGTCGACAATTGGCTCTACAGTTCCCAGAAGCCAATGTGATTTTAGGCGATGGATGCATTTGTTGCTTTAACAGATAACGATGAAGAAAATGTTATTATTTCTATGTTTGCGGCTAGCCAAGGTGTAGGACGTGTCATGCCAAAAATCAATCGAATGTCTTTGGAATTCTTATTGAAAAAATTTGATATGATCAATTCCGTATCACCAAAATACATTACGGCCAATCGAATCGTTCGTTATGTACGAGCCATGCAAAATGCGGTCGGATCCAATATCGAATCCTTGATCACGTTAAACGATAATACGGTCGAAGCCTTAGAATTCAGGGTCCGGAAAAATTGTAAATTTATTGGCGTTCCATTAAAAAATCTGACCTTTAAACCAGGTATATTGATTGGTTATATTTCGCACAATGGACATCCGGAAATTGCCAATGGAAATAGTTCGGTGCAATTGGATGATACGATCGTTGTCGTTAGTTCGATTTCAAAGTTGAGGGATTTAAATGATGTCCTGGCTTAGATATGAATTTCGAAAACTGAATTGGCATGTCATTCTGAATGTGATTGGTCATGTTTTGTTGGCATTGGCCGGTCTACTGATTGCTCCTTTGATTTGTGGCTTGATCTATCACGAAGATATTTCTTCGTTTGTGATCGTGATTATCCTTTCATTGATCTTAGGACTTCCATTTTCGCGAGTCAAAGTCAATCATGCATCCTATTTTGCACGGGATGGCTTGATGGCTGTTGGCTTATGTTGGATTGTTTTATCCATCATTGGTGCCTTGCCATTTTATCTTTCCGGTACCATTCCTCATTATATTGATGCCTTATTTGAAGCCGTATCCGGCTTTACAACGACTGGATCCAGTATTCTGACCGAAGTGGAATCTTTACCGAAATGTATGTTGTTTTGGCGCAGTTTCACCCACTGGATTGGTGGTATGGGTATCTTGGTTTTTGTCTTGGCTATTTTACCAAAATCCAATGATCGTTCCATGCACATCTTACGTGCTGAATCACTAGGTCCCGTTATTGGCAAGTTGGTTCCTCGCTTACGTCAAAGTGCGATGATCTTATACTTAATGTATATGGGATTGACCATTATTGAAGTCATTTTATTGTTGCTGGGGCATATGCCATTATTTGATGCGTTATGCAACACGTTTGGTTCTGCTGGAACTGGAGGCTTTAGTGTAACCAATCAAGGCATTGGCGAATACCATAATGCCTATTATGAATGGATCATTGGTATCTTTATGGCTTTATTTGGCGTAAACTTTAATTTTTACTTTTTCTTAGTGATCCATGATTTTAAAAATGCCTTTAAACTGGAAGAAGTAAAGACCTATTTCTATGTCATTCTTACATCTACGATCCTAATTACGATTAATATTTTATCGATGTATAAGTATGATGTCGTACGTTCCATACGCCTTGCCTTTTTCCAAGTTTCCAGTATTATAACGACCACTGGTTTTTCATCTTGTAACTTTGACCTATGGCCAACCTTATCAAAGATGATCTTATTGTTGTTGATGGTATTGGGTGCTTGTGCTGGATCAACCGGTGGTGGTGTAAAAGTAAGCCGTATGATGATCGTGGTTCGTCGTATCAAAGCCGATATTCAAAGAAGCGTGCATCCACAAAAGGTAAAAGTGATTACGTTTGATGGCAAAGCGGTTCCAGAAAAAGTCGTCGATCAAATCATGAGCTATTTTGGCTGTTACATTTTGATCATGAGCATCTGTTTCTTTTTCGTATCGATTGACGGATTTGATATGGAAACGACCATTTCCGCTTGTGTTTCTTGTTTAGGTAATATTGGACCTGGATTTAAAGTAGTCGGGCCTTTTGGTAATTTTCATGCCTTTAGTGACTTATCTAAATTGGTATTATCGTTAGCCATGTTGATTGGTCGATTGGAAATTTTCCCAATACTTATCTTCATTGCACCATTGATTGGACATGGACATAAGAAAAAGAAACGTTCCAAAGAAGAAATATATCTATATGATGAAAACAACATCTAGTTAGCTGGATGTTGTTTTTTTAAAAAAAGAATCGACCTTTTGGTCGATCCTATTCTTGATCTTGAATTGGTTGTTCAAAACGATTCTTAGCTGTGCTTGTTGGAACCGGTGTTGGATAATTACCAGAGAAACAAGCATCGCAATAATCATGATGATTAATCAGTTTATACAATTGATCCAAAGGCAAGTATTCCAAAGAATCAGCATCAATGATCTTACAAATTTCTGGTACCGTATGATGACACGCAATCAAGTTTTCTTTGGAATCAATATCCGTACCATAGAAACAAGGATTTAAGAACGGTGGGGCAGAAATACGCACATGAATTTCTTTTGCACCTGCATCTCGTAATAAACGAACGATTTGCGCTGAAGTGGTTCCACGAACGATGGAATCATCGATCAATACGATGCGTTTACCTTTGATTTCACTTGAAATGGGATTCAATTTGATATGGACTTTATCCATCCGCGAGTTTTGACCCGGTGAAATAAACGTACGACCAATATAACGGTTCTTCATAAATCCCATCACATAAGGAATGCCAGAAGCTTGGCTATAACCTAACGCGGCATCCAAACCAGAATCGGGCACACCAACGATGGCATCGGCTTCCACAGGGCAAGCTTCCCATAAGACTTCACCTGCTTTTTTACGGGCTTCATGAATGGAAATTCCATCAATGACAGAATCTGGCCGGGCAAAATAAATATATTCAAAAATACAAATATGTTTCTGTTTTTTATGAATGTGGTGACGATAACTTTGTACACCATTTTGATAAAAGACCAACATTTCACCTGGTTCCAAATCACGGATGAAATGTGCATTCACAACATCAAGAGCACAGCTTTCACTCGCAACTACATACGTTCCATCATCGCATTGTCCATAACATAAAGGACGGAAACCGTGTGGATCACGTACAGCGATCATTTTGGAAGGAGACATAAACAATAAGGAATAGGCACCTTCTAATTGATCCATGGTACGACGAATGGCTTCTTCGATGGATCCTGTTTTTAAGCGTTGTTGCGTGACTAAATACGCAATTGTTTCTGTATCTGCGGTTGTATGGAAAATGGCACCACCCAACTCTAATTGATTGCGCAATTCATAGGCATTGGTCAAATTGCCATTATGAGCCAAGGCCAAAGGACCTTTTTGATGGTTCACTTCCAATGGTTGGACATTGGCACGATTCGTTGCACCCGTTGTTCCATAACGACAATGTGCAATCGCCATTTTTCCTTGCGGTAAAGAAGCCAGATCTTCTTGATGAAAGACATCACTCACTAGACCCAAATCTTTTTTTGAATAGAATAAGCCATCTTGATTGACGACAATGCCACAACTTTCTTGCCCACGATGTTGAAGGGCATACAGGCCATAATAAGCCGTTTTCGCTACATCCATGGGTTGTTTCGCATAGACACCAAAGACACCACATTCTTCATGTATCATAAATTTCTCCTTTAAAGACAAAAAGTCGAGCACCCAAAACCATTTGTGTACCCGACACTTTGTCGTTTACGAACACATTATCAACGACAAAGTTTTTTTTGTCAAGCATCGATACTTGAATATCCCATCAAGTATGTATCGACCTCTTTTGCGGTTTTTTTGCCTTCCGCAATGGCCCATACGACCAACGATTGACCACGACGGCAATCGCCAGCTACAAAGATATGTTCATCTTTGGTCTGATGTTTTTCATTGGTCGCAAAGACATTTCGTGGGGTCATCTCCAAATGGAAATCTTTTTTGATCGTATCTTGTACGCCCACAAAACCAGCCGCAATCAATAATAGATCACAAGGCAATATCTTTTCGGAACCTTTGACATTTTGTAACTTGCCATCTTTGAATTCGACTTGAACCGTTTTAACAGCGGTTAATTGACCATCTTTTTGAATGAATTCTTCAATGGTTGTTTGATAGATTCGAGGATCATGACCAAATTTATAAATGGCTTCTTGTTGACCATAATCGGTCTTACAAACCTTTGGCCATTCGGGCCATGGATTGCTGGCGGCTCTGGTATCCGGTGCTTTTGGCATCATTTCCAATTGGGTAATGGACTTACAACCATGACGGATACAAGTACCTACACAGTCATTACCGGTATCACCACCACCAACAACGATTACATGCTTGTTTTTCGCACTCACATAAGGTGAATCCGTCAATAAATGCTTCGTATTTTGGCTTAAGAAATCAACCGCAAAATAGATACCTTTCGCATCACGACCTGGACCCTTCAGATCACGTGGCTCTTTGGAACCCGTACAAAGTACGATCGCATCGTATGCTTTTTCCAAATCTTTTCGTTTGATATCTTTTCCTACTTCGGTATTACAGATGAATTTAATACCTTCTTTTTGCATCAAGGTGATCCGACGTTCTACATAGGTCTTATTGAGTTTCATGTTCGGAATACCAAACATCAATAGACCGCCTGGATAACTATCTCGCTCATAGACTGTGACTTGATGTCCACGTTGATTTAATAAATAGGCAACGGTCAATCCAGCTGGACCAGCACCAATTACGGCCACTTTCTTTTCCGTATGTACAGTTGGAATTTTCTCTTTCATCCAACCATGTTCATAGGCATATTCAATGATTGCTTTTTCATTATCATGGCAAGTGACAGGTTCTCCATCAAATCCATTTAAACATGCTTTTTCGCAAAGAGCAGGGCAAACCCGACCTGTGAATTCAGGGAAAGGGTTTGTCTTAAATAAACGAGAGAATGCAAAATCCATTTGGTTACGATAGATGGCATCATTCCATTCCGGAATTAGATTATGCAAAGGACATCCTGTAACCATGCCTTTGAGCTCCATAGCGGATTGGCAATAAGGAGAACCACAATTCATGCAGCGAGCGGCTTGTTGACGACGCTTCTCAAAAGGAAGATCTTGTTGGAATTCACAAAAACTTTTGATGCGATCCTTTTCATCCATCCAAGGATTCGCTTGACGTTCATATTCTAAAAATCCTGTATATTTTCCCATACGTCATCCTCCTAATCATATAATTGCTCAAAGGCTTTGATTTGAGCTTCTTCATGATTGTAGCCCTTATCTTCTAATGCTTTGATCATTTTTGAAATCTTCGCGAAATCTTTTGGCACGATCTTTTTAAATTGAGGAAGGGAAGCCTCATAATTGGCCAATATTTCTTTTGCCACTTCGGAATGTGTCATTTCAACATGTTCCTTTAAAATGGCTTGTAGCGTTTCAATATCATTTTTCATTGTGACTGGTTCCATCGAAACCAAAGTAGGATTCAATTGTTTGTAGAGCTCATGATCTTTATCCCATACATAAGCAATACCACCACTCATACCAGCCGCAAAGTTTTTACCAGTTTTACCTAAGATAACAGCCATACCACCGGTCATATATTCTAGACCATGGTCACCGCAACCTTCACAAACAGCTGTAGCACCGGAATTACGTACACAGAAACGTTCACCAGCAATACCACGAATGAAAGCTTTACCACTGGTTGCACCATATAATGCAACGTTTCCAATGATCACATTGTCTTCGGCTACCAATGGACTTGATGATTGTGGACGGATGGCAAGAATACCACCACTTAAACCTTTACCAAAGTAGTCATTGGCATCACCATGTACGGATAAGGTTTCACCTTTTGGCAGGAAGGCACCACACGATTGACCAGCGCCACCACGGGCAACAACTTTAAAGGTATTGTCTTTGTATGGACGATGTTGTTGTGTGATCGTAGAACCCAACAAAGTACCTAACGTACGATTGGTCGAAGAAATTTCAATCGACACGGTTTTTGGATCCCCCGTTTTAAATGTTTCTGAGAAAGCTGGAATCAATACTTTCGCATCGACTGTGCGATTCAGTTGTGGATCCACTTTCTTTTCAAAATGCACAGGTTGTGGTTTACGCAAAATCGCTGCATAATCCAACATATTTTGACGTGCATTATTTGAAGTACGGACTTTTAGACATTCACTATGTCCAACCATTTCATTCACACTATGGAAGCCTAATTGGGCCATGATTTCACGTAATTCTTGGGCAATAAATTCCATAAAGTGCATGACATATTCTGGTTTCCCTTTGAAGCGTTTGCGCAATTCACTATTTTGAGTCGCAATACCAAATGGACAAGTATCTAAGTTACATACTCGCATCATACGACATCCCATAGTAACTAATGGTGCTGTCGCAAAACCAAATTCTTCTGCACCTAATAGACATGCAATCGCAACATCGCGACCGCTCATCAATTTACCATCGGTTTCGATGGCAACACGATCTCTTAATCCTTGTTCAACTAAGGCTTGATGCGTTTGTACCAAACCTAATTCCCAAGGCAATCCGGCATGATGAATCGAACTCATTGGTGCAGCTCCGGTACCACCATCAAAACCAGAAATCAAGATGACATTGGCTCCGGCTTTGGCAACACCACACGCAATGGTACCGACACCACCTTCAGAAACCAATTTGACAGAAACACGTGCTTTATCGTTCGCATTTTTTAAATCATAAATCAATTGGGCCAAGTCCTCAATCGAGTAGATATCATGATGAGGAGGTGGGGAAATCAAAGCAACACCTGGCGTTGAATAACGAGTTTTCGCTACCCAAGGATATACTTTACGACCAGGCAAGTGACCACCTTCACCAGGTTTTGCACCTTGGGCCATCTTGATCTGAATTTCTTTGGCAGAAACTAAGAATTCACTCGTAACACCAAAACGTCCCGAAGCCACTTGTTTGATGGCACTGTTTTTGATCGTTCCATAACGAGAAGGCATTTCGCCACCTTCACCGGAATTGGATTTACCACCCAATCGGTTCATCGCAATAGCCATACAAGTATGAGCTTCTTCTGAAATCGAACCATAACTCATAGCACCAGTCTTGAAGCGTTTCACAATATTTTCGACTGGTTCTACGTCTTTGATATCAATTGGTTTTCGATCCGAAACCAAGGCAAAATTGGAACGCAATGTGTGTGGATCATCCGGATCATTGACACGTGCTGTGTATTCTTTAAACAAGGCATAATCATTGGTTTGTGTCGCTCTTTGTAGTAAGACGATCGTTTTTGGATTGTACAAATGCGATTCTTTATTGGCACCAGAACGATTCTTATGGAATCCTGGACTATCTAAAGTTGTATCACAAGATAATCCCAATGGATCAAAGGCTTTATCATGGTGATAGGCCAAATCTGCTTCAATTTCTTTTAAGCCAATACCACCAACTTCGTTGATCGTATTGGTGAAATATTCATCCACAAGATCTTGACTTAAACCAATGGCTTCAAAAATCTGGGCGGATTGATACGATTGTAACGTTGAAATACCCATCTTAGAAGCAATTTTGACAATACCATTCATGATGGCTTGGTTGTAGTCTTTGATAGCTTGATAGACCTCAAAATCCAACATGTCTTTTTCGATCATTTCTTGGATGCATTCATGGGCCAAATATGGATAAATGGCAGTGGCACCAAAGCCTAACAAACAAGCAAATTGATGGACATCTCTTGGTTCACCAGATTCTAACACAATGGAGATAGCTGTTCGTTTTTTGGTGCGAACAAAGTATTGATCCACTGCAGATACAGCCAACAAACTAGGGATGGCCATATGATTTTCATCCACACCACGATCGGATAAGATCAAGATGGATGCACCATGACGGTAAGCACGTTCACATTCAATAAACAAATGGTTAATCGCTTCTTTTAGAGGCATACCTCGATAGAACAATAAAGAGATGACTTCATTTTTGAAGCCTTTTTTATCCAATTCAAGGATTTTCAACATATCACGTTCATCAAGGATTGGGTTATTGATTTCCAATACGCGACAGTTGGAATCTTTTTCTTGCAGGATATCACCACTGGCACCTAAATAAACCGTTGTATCGGTTACGACTTTTTCTCGTAAGCTATCCATTGGTGGGTTAGTGACTTGAGCAAACAATTGTTTGAAGTAGTGGAACAACAATGGATGTCGTTTACTTAATACAGCCAATGGAATATCGGTTCCCATCGAAGCGATAGGTTCCGTCTTCTTTTCAATGGTAGGTACGATCGTTTCAATCACATCTTCATAGGTATAACCAAAGGCTTTATATAATTGATCCCGTTCGGTTTGTGAATACATATGAGATTTACGATCCGAAGCTGGAAGATCACCTAAATACAATAAATTTTGATTTAACCATTCGCCATATGGATTTTGGTTCGCATATAGCTTTTTGATTTCTTCATTGGAGATGATACGTTTTGATTTTGTATCCAATAGTAAGATTTGTCCTGGACGCAAACGATCTTTCTTTACGATATTTTTTTCAGGAATATCCAATACACCGACTTCACTGGCTAAGATCAAGGTGTGATCTTTGGTGAGGTAATAACGACAAGGACGCAAACCGTTACGATCTAGAGTTGCACCGGCAATATCACCATCACTGAATAAAACAGCGGCTGGACCATCCCATGGTTCCATTAGGGAAGCATAGTAATGATAGAAGTCTTTTTCTTTTTGATCGAGTGGTACATGTTTCCAAGGTTCTGGAATCGTGATCAAAACGGCTTTAGAAAGAGGCATACCATTCATCATCAAGAATTCCAACGTATTATCTAACATAGCGGAATCGGATCCATTCGCATCGATGGCTGGTAAGATCTGATCGCTATATTTTTCCAAGAATGGACTATCCATACTTTCTTCACGAGCACTCATACGTTTGAAGTTACCACGAATTGTATTGATTTCACCATTGTGTGCAATCAAACGGTTTGGATGAGCTCTTTGCCAAGAAGGTGTGGTATTGGTTGAGAATCGGGAATGGACGATTGCAATGGCACTCTTATACGAGCAATCTTGCAAATCTTGGTAAAATAAACGCAACTGATTGACCAAAAACATTCCTTTGTATACGATTGTGCGACATGACAAAGAGCACACGTAAGTTTCGGGTGCGCTCTTTTCAAATTCTCGGCGAATGATATACAACAATTGATCAAATTCAAAATCCGTCATATTCGGATTGGGTTTTTTAATAAATGCCTGTTCAATGTATGGCATACAATCCAATGCTTTTTTACCTAAGATCATTGGTTTACAATTGACGGTTCGCCAACCAAGTAATTGGGCATCGTGACTATTGACGATGGTTTGAAATAAACGTTTGGCTTGATTTCTCACAAGATATTTTTGAGGGAAGAAAAACATTCCCACTCCATATTCTCGCTCATTTCCTAATGGAAAAGGAACTTCTTTGGAGAAGAAATCATGGGAGATTTGAAGGAGAATTCCAACACCATCTCCAACTTTACCAGAAGCATCTCTTCCGGCACGATGGTCTAATTTTTCGACGATTTTTAATGCAGCATCGACAACGGTATGGGTCTTTTTACCATCGTAATTGACAACCATACCAATTCCGCAGGCATCATGTTCTAATTGTTGATTCATATAAGTCCTTTCTATTTTCCACTATCACCATAGTTAGAAAGTACACGAGCAGAAGGGTCTTCTACATCGCATCCTGGCCAAGTTTTATTTGGCATCCAGAAATCGATGATCATATCACCTTGTCCTGGATAATATTTCTCGAAAGTCTCACGATAGAACAGTGATTCTTTCGTTTTTGGTGGTACATGTAAATATTTTTTTCGCAATTCTTCAAATTCTTCATCGGTGTATTGGCTTTCGGCATATTCGCAAATATCATCTTTTAGGGAATGACCAACGGCATCGGAGAAAGCGGCTTTTTCACGCATCAAGATGGAATAAGGAAGAATTTTATCGTCTTCAAACGCATGACGAAGCAAATATTTACCTTTATTATATGTGTTCATCTTCAATTTTGGATCAATTTCCATCACATATTGTACAAAATCTAGATCGCCGAATGGCACACGGGCTTCTAACGAGTTCGAGGCAATACAACGATCGGCACGTAATACATCATACATGTATAATTCACGCATTCGTTTTTCGCTTTCTTTTTGGAATTCTTCCGCACTTGGTGCAAAATCAGTATATTTATAACCAAAGAGTTCATCACTGATTTCACCAGTCAGCAATACACGAATATCCGTGTTTTCATGAATATATTTACATACCAAATACATACCAATCGAAGCACGAATGGTGGTAATATCATACGTTCCTAAAATATGAATGACAGGTTCAATGGCTGCAATGACATCATCTTTGGAAATGATGACTTCCGTATGATCGGAACCAATGTAATCGGCTACTTGTTTGGCATATTTTAAGTCAATGGCATCGACATCCATACCAATCGCAAAGGTACGAATTGGTTTTTTGGATAATTTGGCAGCAACGGCACAAACCAAACTGGAATCTAAACCACCACTTAATAAGAAGCCAACAGGGGCATCACTATCTAAACGCTTCATGATACCATCCTCTAGTTTGTCATGGATTTCTTTACAGATAGGTTCGATGGAACCCGTATGCATCGTTTTTGTTTCGGTTACATCGTGATAGCACACAAACTGACCATTGTAGTAATAATGTCCAGGAGGAAACGGAATGATCTTGTTCACAAATCCGACTAGGTTTTTGGCTTCGGAAGCAAAGACAATGGATCCATTTGGGGTATATCCATAAAACAATGGACGAATACCGATAGGATCTCTGGCGGCAATGATTGTGTGGTTGGTTTCATCGTATAAGATCAGGGCATATTCAGCATCTAATTTGGCGAACATATCCAAACCATATTTCTCATACATTGGAATCAAAATTTCACAATCACTATCGCTAGAGAATGTGTATCCATCTTGAATCAATTCATCTTTGATGGGGCGAAATCCATAAATTTCACCGTTGCAGACAACCGTCTTGTCATTCAATTGAAAGGGTTGCATGCCGGCTTCGGTCAAGCCCATAATGGCAAGTCTTTGGAACGCAATCTTGCCGGCTTCGACCGAAAGGATGCGTTGGTCATCTGGACCACGAGAATGCGTTGGTTCCAACGCTTTCTCAATGGTTTTCATATCTACATCTTTATCAAAATAACCCAAAATGGTACACATAATTTCCTCCTTAAATGATACCGAACAATAGTTTACCGTAAGTAGGGAATGGCCATACTTCAGCAGATACTAATGTTTCTAATTTGTCGCATGGTTTACGCAATGTGCTCATGGCTGGTAAAATCGCATCACGAACATAGTTTGCGGCTTTTTCAAAGTCTTCTGTTTCTTCTAATGTTTTGACTTTGGCTTCCAAATCTTTCAAGGCTACATAGGCTTTATCTAGATAGCTTGAAATTTCATCCAGATTGGCTTTTTCATACGTGGCACTTACGCCCGTTTGTTTCTTCAATGCCAATGTATCAGCCAATGATTGTGTATATTTAGAAACAGCAGGCAAAATGTCTTTACGTGCCATACCAACCATTGTACGTGCTTCAATCAATACGATTTTAGTATACTCTTCCATCGTGATTTCGTAACGAGAATATACTTCTTCTTTATTCAAAACGTGTTGACGTTCAAATAATTCGATGTTTTCTGGTTTGATGGAATATGGCAGAGCATCTGGTGTTGTTGGCAAATTCAATAAGCCACGAGATTCTGCTTCACCAATCCAGCTATCATCATAACCATTACCATTGAAGATAATGCGTTTGTGTTCTTTGATCGTTGTTTGAATCAAAGTATGTAACATATCTTCGAAATTATCGGCTTTTTCCAATGTATCTGCAAATCCTTCTAAGACATCGGCAACAGCGGTATTCAACATGATGTTGCATCCGGCAATCGATGAATTGGATCCTGGCATACGGAATTCGAATTTGTTTCCCGTAAAGGCGAAAGGACTTGTACGGTTACGATCGGTCGCATCTTTCTTGATCTTCGGTAAAATATCAATTCCAACACGCATACGTTCTTGTTTCTTTTGACCATATGGTTGATCCGTTTCGATGGCTTTTAAGACATCGGTTAATTCATCACCTAAGAACATAGAAATGATAGCAGGAGGAGCTTCGTTCGCACCTAAACGATGATCGTTACCAGCTGTGGCAACACTCAAACGCAATAAGTCTTGATGTTCATCAACGGCTTTGATGACAGCACTTAAGAACAATAAGAATTGAGCATTTTCATAAGGTGTATCACCTGGCTCTAACAAGTTCATACCTGTATCTGTAGATAATGACCAGTTGTTGTGTTTACCAGATCCATTGATATATTCGAATGGTTTTTCATGCAATAAAGCAACCATTCCATGACGTTTTGCGATGCGTTGAATCAATTCCATGGTCAATTGGTTATGATCGGTCGCAATGTTTGTGGTTGAGAAGACAGGGGCTAACTCAAATTGAGCGGGAGCAACTTCATTGTGTTCGGTTTTGGCATACACACCCAATTTCCATAATTCAGAATTCAATTCTTGCATGAAAGATTGTACACGGGTTTTGATTGTTCCAAAATAATGGTCTTCCAATTCTTGACCCTTTGGACATGGGGCACCAAATAAAGTACGTCCAGTATACAATAAGTCTTTTCTTTGTTTATAGTCTTCTAGATCGATCAAGAAATATTCTTGTTCAGGACCTACGGTCGTACGTACCGTTTTTACATCATCGTGTCCAAACAAATGTAAAATACGAAGAGCTTGGGTATTGATGGCATCCATGCTTCGCAACAATGGCGTCTTTTTATCTAGGGCATGACCTGTATATGAATAGAAGGCAGTAGGAATACAAAGCACGCCATTTTTAATAAAGACAAAACTCGTTGGATCCCAAGCCGTATAGCCACGGGCTTCAAAAGTAGCACGTAATCCGCCACTAGGGAAACTAGAAGCATCGGGTTCTCCTTTAACTAATTCTTTACCAGAGAATTCCAAGGAAATACTGTGATCTTTGCTTGGATTCAAGAAACTATCGTGTTTCTCGGCAGTGACACCGGTTAATGGTTGGAACCAGTGTGTGAAATGGGTAGCTCCTTTGGATAGGGCCCATTCTTTCATTCCATGAGCCACGGCTTCAGCAATTTTTGGATTTAATGGTTTTCCTTCGCGAATCGTTTTTTCCATTTCTTGGAATGTATCTTTCGCAAGGTACTCTTTCATTTTTGCTTCATCAAAGACATTGGAAGCAAATACATCAGTGATTGGCATAGTGTTCCTCCTTATTTTTGGATATAAAAAAACGGCGACGAAGACAGAAGAAAAGTTTATTCGTCAGGCTTCGTTGCCGTTTCTATGTCTACTATTTTACACGGTTCGTTTCTTTTGTCAAACATATAATGAAAATATTTTACATTTCATTGAAAACACGATGAAAATAAGGTATATTCCAGTAGAGGTGAGTCTATGTATACAAAAGAAGATGTTCTTGAATTTGTTGAAGAACAAAATGTGAAATTTATACGTTGTGCGTTTTTTGATGTACTCGGAACGCAAAAAAACGTGTCGATACAACCCAGCCAATTAAAAAGAGCATTTGAAACGGGTATATCTTTTGATGGCAGTGCCGTAACTGGTTTTAATGATGAAAGTCATAGTGATTTGATCTTAAAACCCGATCCAAACACTATGACCGTATTGCCTTGGCGTTCAATCGATGGTTTGGTCATCCGTATGTATTGTACGATTTATGATACGGATGGATCGTTGTATAAAAATGATACGCGCTATTTATTGAAACAAGCCATTCAGAAGGCAAAAGATATGGGCGTTTCCATTCATGTGGGAAATGAATTTGAATTCTATCTTTTTGAACAAGGAACGAAAAATCCGATGGACCAAGCCGGATATATGGATATTGCACCGGATGATTGTGGTGAAGATGTCCGTCGTCAGATTTGTTCGTATCTTTCAGCCATGGATGTGGAACCAGAAGCCAGCCATCACGAACAAGGACCGGGACAAAATGAAATTGATTTCCGCTACCAAGATCCATTGATTGCGGCAGATCATGCAGCTACATTCCGTTGGGTCGTTAAGACGGTAGCCCAATCCAATGGCTTAACGGCTGATTTTTCACCCAAACCATTGGAAGATCAGCCAGGTAATGGTATGCATATGCATATTTCTACCAATAACAATATGGAAGCGTTTTTGGCTGGCATCTTAAGACGAATCAAAGAAATCACGTTATTCTTAAATCCAGGTGCGGATTCGTATTTGCGTTTAGGCCAACAAAAAGCACCGCGTTATATTAGTTGGGGATATGCCAATCGAAGTGCATTGGTTCGTATTCCTGCGGTTGGTACCAAGCGATTTGAATTGCGTTCACCGGATTGTTTGGCCAATAGTTATTTGGCATATACCGTATTAATTTATGCGGGATTGGAAGGTATTGAAAATCAGACAGAATTAATGGCACCAACCGATAAGAATATCGAAGTGGATGGTGGCGTATTTGAGCATTTGCCTTTGTCTTTGGATCAAGCCAAAGAAATGGCTTCACACAGTGTATTTGTGAAGAAATATGTACCAGAAAATGTTTTAAAGAGTTATCTGTAGGAGGAAAGGGCCATGCGTACGAAAGTATTTGTACTCGCGACCCATCCAATGAAGTTCTCACAGATCCTACCTTCAACGGTTTATAATCCATTGGAAAGTTTTAAGAGTGTTTCGAGTTTGAAACAACAATTACGCATACAAAGACCGGATATCTTGATCATTCAAGAACCCATCGATGAAGGGGTTTCTTGGCGTCTAGCGTATGAATGGAAACAAGCGATTGGTTGCGAAATTTTATTGATGGTTCCATTGCGACAATATGATCAGATCGTGTATCAATTAAATGGTTCTGGTGTCTTTGTGGTTTCGGATCCATCCAATGCGCAAACGGTGTATCAAGCGTGTGAGCAATTAAGGATCAAGCGTGAAGAAATTCAAAAGTATCAAGGGGAAATCGAGCGATTAAAGAAGAAGATCCGTAATGATAAATTGGTCAATCGAGCCAAATTGGTATTGATTGAAAGTTATCATTGGTCGGAAGAGAAGGCACATCATTATATTGAACAAATTGCGATGAATAATTCCATCACCAAAGTGGATGTAGCCAAAGAATTATTGAAAAATGTGGATGAAAAAAAGTGAGGTCAATGATCTCACTTTTTTGCAGCCTTTGATGCAGCAACAAATCCTTTAAATAAAGGATGTGCGTTGTTTGGACGGGATTTAAATTCGGGATGGAATTGAACACCAATAAAGAATGGATGATCTTTGGCTTCAATGGCTTCCACTAATTTCTTATCGGGGCTAGTACCAACGATAGGGATACCGGCTTCCTCGAATTCAAAGCGATAGGCATTATTGAATTCGTAACGATGACGATGACGTTCTTCAATGATTTCTTTTTGGTAACAATGATGGATGTGGCTTTCTTGTTTTAAACTGCATGGATAAGCTCCTAAACGCATGGTACCGCCTTTGCGGATATCGTTACTTTGATCTTCCATAAAATCAATGATCGTATGTTGGCTGGTTTCATCAAATTCAAAGCTATTGGCATCGGCATAACCCAATAGGTCACGAGCTACATAAATAGCCATGATCTGCATACCTAAACAAATACCGAAATAAGGAACTTTGTGGGTATAGGCATAACGAGCGGTTTCAATCATACCTTCAATACCACGTTCACCAAAGCCACCAGGTACGATGATACCTGTTACGTCCTTAAATGTTTCTTCAACATTTTCTGGCGTAATTTGTTCTGAATCGATCCAATGAATATGGACGTCGGCACCATTCGCAAAGCCAGCATGATATAAGGCTTCGGATACAGATAAATAAGCATCATGCAGTTGGACATATTTACCAACTAGGGCAATATGAACAGGATCTGTAGCTTGATGGATGGAATCAATTAAGTTTTCCCATTCTGTTAAATTAGCGGGGCGAACTTCACAATTTAATTTCTTACAAATGGTATCGGCTAAATGTTGTTTCTCTAACATTAGAGGTACTTCATATAAGGAACTTAAGGTACGGTTTTCAATAACACATTCTTTTTCGACATTACAGAATAAGGAGATCTTATCTAATACGGACTGTGGAATTTCATGATTGACACGAGCAATGATAATGTCTGGGTTAATTCCATAAGAACGTAATTCTTTGACACTGTGTTGGGTTGGTTTGGATTTAAATTCTCGCGATCCTTCCAAATAAGGGATATAGGTAACATGGATAAATAAACAATTTTCTTGTCCTACTTCCAAACGAACTTGGCGAATGGCTTCCAAGAAAGGCAAACTTTCAATATCACCGGTCGTACCACCAATTTCGGTGATCACAAAATCGGCATTGGCATGTTTACCGGCTTGGTAAATGAAATGTTTGATTTCATCCGTGATATGAGGGATGACTTGGACGGTTTGTCCTAAGTATTTTCCTTCTCGTTCTTTATTGATGACATTGGAATAAACTTTACCGGTTGTTAGGTTGGAATATTGATGAAGATCTTCATCGATAAAGCGTTCATAATGGCCTAAATCTAGATCGGCTTCCAATCCGTCATTGGTGACATAAACTTCACCATGTTGAAGGGGAGACATCGTCCCAGGATCGACATTAATATATGGATCGAGCTTTTGTGAGGTAACGCGATAGCCACGGCATTTTAATAAACGACCAAGACTTGCTGCGCTGATGCCTTTACCAATTCCAGAAACAACACCACCAGTTACAAATATGTATTTTGTCATGATTGACCTCCTTATTATCATGAAAAAATCCGGTCAGTAAAAAGACTGTCCGGAAGGGCTTCTTTGCCGAAAAAAATCAACACATTCATGTTACCATGAAAAAAATCGATGTCAATTAGATTTGACGGAGTGCGTCAACCAATCCAGTTTTTTCTTCGGTTTGTTCATTTTTGGCTTTGATGACACGAGCTGGATTGCCACCAACCACTTGGTTTTCACCAACATCTTCTAAGACGATGGCACCAGCACCTATGACAGCTCCTTTACCAATGTGCACACCTTCAATGACTACGGCATTCGCACCAATTAATACATTATCTTCGACGATAACAGGGGTTGCACTGGCTGGTTCGACAACGCCGGCCAAGACGGCTCCAGCACCAATATGACAATTGTTTTTGACGATGGCACGACCACCTAATACTGCGCCCATATCAATCATGGTATTATCACCAATTTGGGCACCAATGTTAATAACGGCTCCCATCATGATGACAGCGTGATCACCGATTTCGACATTGTCACGGATAATAGCGCCGGGTTCAATACGGGCATTGATATTTTTGGTATCTAATAGAGGGATGGCGGTGTTGCGTCCATCGTTTTCCATATATAGATTGGTAATGTTGTCTTTTTGGGCTTCTAAAACCGGTTGAATATCTTCCCAAGGGCCAATGGCTACATGGCCAAACACTTGCACGGTTTCAGGGAATGGAATTGGTTCTTTGGCGTTAAAATACACTTTTACAGTTGTTTGTTTCTTTGATGTTTGAATGATACGAATAATTTCTTCTGCGTTCATGCGGTTTCTCCTTCTAATATTTTTTGGGCAGGACCGGTCATAAAGATCCGGCCATCGGGATCGATATCAATGTGTAATTGTCCTTTGATCAATTGTACATTGACCGAATTTGCACATTTTCCTAAGGTATAGGCCGTATACACACTGGCACAAACCCCGGTTCCACAAGCTAGGGTAGGGCCACAACCACGTTCATATGTGCGAATGGATAAATGGGTAGGATCTTGAATTTGCACAAAGTTCACATTGGTTTGTTCGGGATAGTTCGGATCATGGCAAATGTCATGGCCAACAGTTTGGTCCCAGGGTTCAAATAGAACGGTATGGACAGTGGATACAAAGCCAGAATAACAAGTATGTGGACCAATTTGGATAGGCCATTTGTCTTTATATTCTTCGGCATATCCCATATCTACGCGAACGAGGAATGGATCTTCCGATTGGCGATAGACGACTTTTTTTCCAGCCAGTGTTTGGACAACGAGCTTTTCGCTTCGATCGATGTTTTCGTCAAAACAATATTTTGCGAAACAACGGATGCCATTGCCACACATAGGGGCTCTCGATCCATCTTGGTTGTAGTAGACCATTTCTAATGGATTGGTTTTGACAAAGATGGCGCCATCGGCACCGATACCAGTATGTCGATCACAAACGGATCGAATAAAGGATACAATATCTTCGTTTTCTACGTAGGAATAGCGTGTAATGATAAAGTCATTCCCCAATCCGTGATATTTCGTGATTGGAATGGATTTCATAGTTGGATTCTCCTTTGTTTAAACCCTATCATTGATTGAAAAGAATTTCAATTATCTTGAAAAAAATTGAAAATAATAATACCATAAGGCCATGTTAAAAGAATATCGACAAGAATTACATCAAATTCCCGAGTTGGAATTGGATTTACCAAAAACACAAACTTATATTAAACAACATTTACAATCCTTACGATGTGAATTGTTTGAACCCATTCCTTCCAGCGTAGTGGCTTATTTTGATTTTGGTAAAAAAGATACTTTCGCATTTCGAAGTGATATGGATGCCTTACCAGTTCAAGAACAAAATGATCTACCTTATAAGAGTAAGCATCCGGGTTGTATGCATGCTTGTGGCCATGATGGGCATATGGCCATCTTATTGGGGTTTGCCCAATGGGTAAACGAACAACAAGATCTTCCCCATAATGTATTATTGGTTTTTCAACCCGGAGAAGAATCGCCAGGTGGTGCCAAATTGATCGTGGATACGGGTATTTTTGAAAAGTTCCATGTAACAAGTATTTTTGGTTTGCATCTTTGGCCTTCCATTGATAAAGGAGCCGTGGCGACGCGTCCCAAAGGTCAATTGGCACAGAGTAGTGAAATCCATGTAGATATTGAAGGGAAAACAAGTCATGTGGCCAAAGCCGAAGAGGGAATCGATGCGATGGTGGCAGGTGCGCATTTCTTATTGCGTTGTTACGAATATGAAAAAAGTATTGATCCAGGTGTTCATCGATTGTTGAAATTTGGTTTGATGCGCTCTGGTGTGGTTTGTAACTCAATCAGTGGACATACCCATATGGAAGGAACGATGCGTGTATTTGATCCGGTTTTATTTGATGAGATCCAACAAAATATCAAACGAATTGCCAACGAAATTGAACAAGAAGAAAAGGTCAAGATCGATGTGCAGTTTAAGAATGGATATCCAGCGGTTATCAATGATGAAGCCTTGGTTGAGAAGATTTATCAACAAATTCCATATGTCCATCATTTGGAACATCCGGAAATGATTGCGGAAGATTTTGCGTATTATCAACAAGCTTTACCGGGTGTATTTTTCTTTTTAGGAACGGGAACAGGCATTCCTTTGCATAGTGATCATTGGGATTTTGATGAAGAAATCTTGACCCATGGGGTAGAGTTGTATAAGGATTTGATTCAATGTTTATAAAGAACGAGAAATCGTTCTTTTTTTTATGGCAGAGAAAAAGACACCTTGCGGTGTCCTTTTCCCTGCTATTTACGAAATGGAAAGTTTGTTATTGTCTATTCATAATCTAAGGCTTCTTGACCTTGAGATCCACTTGAGATACGGATAACATTATCAACATCATAAACGAAGATCTTACCATCGCCCATATGTCCAGTATATAAAGCTTTACGAGCTGCGTTGACTACAGTTTGAACTGGAATTTCGGATACAACGATTTCGGCTTTGATCTTAGGTAATAGATCCATAGTGACCTTAGCTCCACGATAGTATGTGACTTGTCCTTTTTGAACACCACAACCCATAACACGTGTAACGGTCATACCCATAATGCCAATTTCATCCATAGCTAACTTCAATGCATCGAGTTTTTCTGGTTTTGCGATAATTGTTACCTTAGAAATACCAGAAACACCTTTTGTGACTTTTGTAGGAACGGCTTCACTCATTTGTACTTCTGGAGCTGTAGATACAATATTTGCACCGGCTTCACCAGAAGATGTCAAAGCTTGTAAACCAAATCCAGCGTAGGCATCGGCCAAACCATGTTCTGGAAGATCCAATCCTTGAAGTTCTTCTTCTTCCGTAACACGTAAGCCAACTGTCTTATCAATACATTTGAAAGTAATGAACATGGTAACAGCGGTCCAAAGACCAATGACAACCAAACCGAAGATTTGGATCAATAGGAAGTGAACACCACCACCGTAGAATAATCCAAGAGGTTCTGGATGCGTATCTGTTCCACAAGCGAATAAACCAGTCATGATGATTCCTAACATACCGTTGAAGAAATGGACACCAACAGCACCAACAGGATCATCAACGTGTAATTTGTAGTCCAATAACCATACACCGAAACATACAGCGAATCCAGCACAAATACCTATAATAAAGGCGCCGAATCCATTGACATAGTCACAACCGGCAGTAATGGCAACCAAACCAGCTAACGAAGCGTTTAAACACATGCCAACATCTGGTTTACCGTATTTTATCCAAGTGAAGATCATAGCGGTACATGTCGCAACAGCTGGAGCAATCGTAGTAGTAGCGAAGATGGTAGCTAACTGGATTTCATTCGTGGCAGCAGCACCGTTGAATCCATACCATCCAAACCATAAGATGAAGCATCCTAATGCACCTAATGGAATATTATGTCCGGGAATACCATTTGGACTGCCATCTTTGTTGAATTTACCGATACGAGGTCCTAACATCGTAGCACCGATCAATGCGGTCAAACCACCAACGTAGTGGATAACACCAGATCCGGCAAAATCGTGGAATCCCATCGCTGTTAAGAATCCGTCGGGTCCCCATACCCAATGGGCTTCAACAGGATACACAATCAAGGAAATAACGAAACTATAAATACAGTAAGATAAGAATTTAGTTCGTTCGGCCATAGCTCCAGAAACGATGGTAGCGGCTGTGGCACAGAACACTAGGTTAAATACAAACAATGACCAGTTCGTATTTGTGAAATCAAATAGTGGTCCTTTTGTGAAATCAATCCATCCGATGATTCCTGCACCAGTATCTGGTCCCATCATAATGGAATAACCTAAGATCAAGAAAGCGACGGTTCCTAAACAGAAATCCATCAAGTTCTTCATAATGATATTTCCGGCATTTTTACGTCTGGTAAATCCGGCTTCTACCATCGCAAAACCTGCTTGCATGAAGAAGACGAGTGCGGCTCCAATTAGATACCAGATGCCGAAAACTTGTGATAATACTTCTGCCATATCTTTTTCCCTCCCTTTTGATATGTCATACAAAAAGGCGTAGAAAGGAGATAGTATCCTTCGTACGTCTTTGTACCTATGAAAAAACAAAAGGCACTTCTATCTCAATAGCTTTGATAGAAGCGCCTTTGCTTTTACGATTTTCATTTTACCAATATATGAAAAAATGTCAAATATTTTTCAGAAATTATTTTTCATTGATGAAATAAAAGATTTGTGATTTTCAAAAGAATGAGATATATTTATATACGTTGGAGGATGTATATGAACACAATTTATTTATCTGATAATCAGATCGTAATGAATTATAACCGAATGTATCCAAAGAATCGAGACACGCTGTTGAAAAGCGATACATTCCGCTTTGTGTTGGAATATTTCATGGATGAGATTCAAAACCCAACCATTTTGAAATATTTAACGATTGATAATTCTATCAATATTCACCAAGCAAGTAAAGATATGAGCCGCTTTTTACGTCAATTGGCGATTTTCGAACTAGATGAAATCGATCATCCATACGCAAGAGATCCCGATATGTTGTTGACTTGTATTGAAGAAATGTATAAGTTCTGGCGTAATCGTAGTCGTTTTGCTTTTATGGAAAGCGAACATATGGAAAGCTTTGGCGTCAATACGCTTGTGGGCATGGATAGCAATTTGAATAACTTGATTTTGCGTACGTATCGTTTATTTGAAGAAAAAGTACAAGGTCGAAGCAATTCGGTTTATCGAAATGCGCAAGCCGGTACCAATGCTTGTTTCTCTATTTATAAGAGAGGTAAGAAATTTGCAAAAGGCTATGAAGCTTTGCAAGAAATTCCAATGATTGATACAGTCATGTTGCGTACGCCAATGATCTTGCATCCAAGATCAAGCAAACGTACAGGTGTTATTAATCAGATTCATCAAAATCCGATGGAATATTTCACGGGAAGTAAAGATAACTGGTTCTGTTATCCTTGTAAAGTTGGTTCTTTATTGTGCTTGACATATTTTAATATCAAATATATGCCATTGGCATTGTCTTTGGCTAACTTATTTGAGTTGGCAACTAAAGAAGAAGTAGAACAAAAACCAGATCTAATTTGTATCATTGGTAATGAAGATGATAAGAATGAAACGCAATTTTATCATGATGATGAAAATGATATTTGGATTGGTTGCGTATCCGATGATCCTCGTATGGATTACTTTGGCTATCTAAAGAAAATGATGTTGACGTTGCATAATGTTCGTAAGATGCATGATGGTTGGCTACCTATTCATGGTGCGTTTGTAAAGGTCGTTATGCGTGATGGTTCAAGCAAGAACATTATGTTGATGGGTGATTCTGGTGCTGGTAAGTCAGAGTCCATCGAAGCTTTGAAATCGGTAGGAAAAGATTATATCCGTGATGTTGAAGTCATCTTTGATGATATGGGTACGATTCATATTGAAAATGGTGTTCCGTATGGTCAAGGTACAGAAATTGGTGCATTCATTCGATTGGATGATTTGGAACCGGGCACTCCATATCGTGACATGGATCGTTCGGTGTTCATGGCTCCAGAAAATCCAAACTCTCGTATGGTTACACCGGCATCGCCATATCGATTCATTGTTCAAAATCATAAGATTGATTTGTTTGCCTACGCAAATAACTACACAGATAAATATGGTCTAGCGGAATTGAGTGTCGAAGATGTCAAAGAAACATGTAAAATGGGTAAACGTATGGCTTTGGGTACAACACAAGAAGTTGGTATTTCAACCACATATTTTGCCAATCCATTTGGACCAATGCAGATGGAAGATGTCTGCGAACCATTGATCGATAAGACATTCCGTTGTCTAAAAGAAAATGGTGTCTTTACCGGTGAAATCTATACACATTTGGGCTTCAGTCGTGAAAATCGTAAGGGATTGAATGTGGCTGCTCAAGAGTTGTTGGAATTCATTACGAAAGATATCCAGACAAATAAATAAAGCGAGTCCTTTGGGACTCGTTTTTTTTTGTAAAAAAAAAACGGAGAACTAAGTCTCCGTATTAGTTTAAAATTTTTCGTTTTCGTAAAACAACCATCAAAAGGCATACGACAAGCGAACCACCGAATAAACGCATCCATTGTGTCGAGTGAGTTGTGATACCCGTTTGTGTTCCTTTATTTTTTTGTACTGGTTTTGGTTTTGCGTTGGTGTTGGATGGCTGGTTTTTGTTTGTATGTGTCGGTGCGTTGGCTGTAAATGTCCAAGTACCTATGAATGTGATATCCGCATCTACGCTTTTTTGATTGGCATCATACCCTGCAAATGTCCAGACCCCATCCGATTCTTTGATTTGATTGATTACTGACCACCAGGAGTGATTTTAGTGAAGTCATTCGAAAGATGAAATGAAAAATGTAAATGAAGTTTATAGAAATAAAAAAACATCTCAGATTTCAATGAGATGTTTGCGATACATACTGGCGCCTCCAATAAGATTCGAACTTATGACCTGCCGGTTAACAGCCGGACGCTCTACCGCTGAGCTATGGAGGCACATATAAAAAGTGGCGCCTCCAATAAGATTCGAACTTATGACCTGCCGGTTAACAGCCGGACGCTCTACCGCTGAGCTATGGAGGCATTCGCTTAGTGCTTTTCTATGATACCATGACCATTTTTTTATTGCAACCATTTTATTCAGTATTTTTATGTTACACTAGAGTACATATTGAGGTGAGAATATGACGATTATTTTGTTAGTATTCGGTATGGCTTGTTTAGTCAAAGGAGCCGATTGGTTTGTGGAAGGATCTTCATCCGTAGCTCGAATGTTGAAAGTTCCATCTGTCATCATTGGCTTGACGATTGTCGCATTGGGAACAAGCTTACCGGAAGCTTCGGTTTCTATCACAGCTGGATTGGTAGGCAATAACGAATTGGCCATATCCAATGTGGTGGGTTCCAATATATTTAATACGTTGGTGGTTGTTGGTGCATCAGCCATCATTACGCCCTTTATCATGGATAAAGATATTGTTCGAAGAGATTTGAAAATTAACGTATTGGTCTCTTTTATTTTGGCAGTGTTTGTGAGCATCAATGGGTATTTGGACCGTTTTGAAGGATTGATCCTGATTGCTTTGTTGGTTGTTTATATTGGTACATTGATTCGTAGTGCTCTTCAAAATCGAACGCAAGAAGATGATGCGAAAACACTGAGTCCTTTCATGAGCATTGTTTGTATCGTGGTTGGTGTGGCTGCCATTATTTTGGGTGGTAATCTAGTTGTTGATAGTGCAACGAATATTGCGAAAGCCATGGGACTATCGGATACCTTGATTGGTTTGACTATCGTATCGATTGGTACATCTTTACCAGAACTCATGACCAGTATTGTAGCTGCTCGAAAAGGGGAGAGTGGACTTTCCTTAGGCAATGCGGTTGGATCGAACATCTTAAATATTATCTTTATTTTGGGTGTTTCCAGTGCTTTATCGCCAATTGCGGCATTGACTGAAAATATTATCGATGCTTGGATCTTGGTTGTGATTGCTTGTTTTATTCTATGGATGTCAAGAAAAGACGACCAGATGACACGAAACAAAGGAATCTTGTTTGTCGCTATCTATGTCGTCTATCTGATTTATATTATTCTTCGTTAGTTTTGCCGGTACGCAAGATAGCGCGTACGGCATCAAATAAATAGGGTTTATATTGATCAATGGGCAGAGGCTTGTTGTTGATGATACTGGAATAACAAGTACTTCCTACCATATCAATGATAATATACATGACCACTTCTGGATCTTTAAACTGGTAGTGGTTTTTTTTGGCTAACTGAATAAAATCATTCTTTATATGCAATTCATCATCTGCAAATGCATTTTGAACATAATCTGAAAAGATGCCCCAGGAAAGATTCTTTTCAATGAAAGCCAAGATGGAACGATTTTTTTTCAATTCCATGAGGATATGATTGATCATAAAGATAATGGCATCTTCAAAACCACGAATGTCATTTTCTTCCAGTGCTTTTTGAGCATTTAAGAAAATTCGCCGCGATTCTCGTGAAATCAAGATATTTCGAATTTGATCTTTATCTTTAAAATATAAATAAAAAGTTCCTTTGGCGACACCGGCATGCCGGGCAATTTCCGAAATGGTGACCGTATCGATGTCTCTTGTTGTGAATAAATCAAATGCACTTTTCAATAATTTATTTTCTTTTTGTTTCTTATTTTCCAGAATTTTGGATTTCATTTCTTCACCTTCGTCACACGTATTATAAAGAAACCTGAACCATTGGTCAATTATTTTAGTTATATGTCCAAAATTGTCTAAAAAGTGGATAAAAAGTGGATATAAAAATTGACTCATGGTCAAAGTAGCTCTATACTATTCAACGAAAACGGGGGAAGCGATATGGAAAAATTATCCAGATTCATTGTAAAATTTCGTAACCAGATTCTGATTCTGGCGATCATTTTACTGATTCCAAGTATATTTGGATATCTGAACACACGTGTCAATTATGATTTATTATCGTATTTGCCAAGTGATGTTGAATCCATGCAGGCACAAAAGATCCTTGGCGATGATTTTGATCTAGCCAGTGTGGATGAACTTGTCGTCAATGGCATGAAAGATCGAGATGTCGTCAAATTGAAAAATGAGATCAAAAAGATTGATGGTGTAAAAAAAGTATATTGGCGTGATGATGTCTTAGATATCACGATTCCAAAAGAAGCCATTCCGGATAGCTTACAAAAAATGTTGTATTCGGATAAGGGTTCAACGATGATGATCATCACTTTTGATGAGGGAACCTCATCGACACGAACGATGAATGCGATTGCCAACATCAAAAAAGTAGCGGATAAGGATTGTTTCTTAGGTGGTATGTCGGCAATGTCCGAAGATATCAAGGAAGATCTAGATCATTCGATGCCAATCTATTCAGCGGTAGCCGTTGTGCTGGTTCTTTGTGTCTTGTGGCTTGGTTTGGAAAGCAACTTTGCACCTTTTGTATTTATGTTAGGGATTGCGTTCCCGATTGTATATAACTTTGGTACCAACATCATCTTTGGTGAAACATCTTATATCACCAAAGCTTTGTCCATGGTCTTACAATTGGCTGTTACGATGGACTATTCCATCTTCTTGTTGCATCGTTACCAAGAAGAAAAACTACGACATCCAGGTGATAATGAAGAAGCCATGAGCAAGGCTATTCAAGCTACTTTTGTTTCGATCAGTTCTTCTTCAGTCACGACCATTGCTGGTTTTATGGCTTTATGTGCCATGCGATTGACATTGGGCCGCGATATTGGTTTGGTCATGGCCAAAGGTGTTATTTTGGGTGTTATTTCAACAATCGTGGTATTACCAAGTTTGTTGATGATCTTCGATAAACAAATCGAAAAGAAGAAACATAAAGTATTGATTCGTCCAATGGTGAAATTACCAGCTTGGATCATCAATCATCATAAAGCCATTTTAGCGGTTTTCTTCCTTTCCTTTGCACCAATGGTCTATGCGCAAGCACATACGCAATCGTACTATGATTTGGTTGCCAATATGCCACAATCCTTTAAATCGGTCATTGGTACCAATCAATTGAAAAAAGACTTTGATATGACAACGACCCATTTCGTCTTAGTGGATGATTCAGTCAAGACTCGAGATGTACAAAAGATCTGTAAAGAAATCAAGAAAGTGGATGGCATCACCAATGTCTTGGCCTATGAAGAATTTGTCGGTCCTGGCGTACCATCTTCCTTTGAACCACAAGCCGTGAAAGACATCTTGAACAATGGTGGCAAACGACTCTTGATCGTCAATAGCGATTATCGACCTGCTACCAGCAAACAAACCACACAATTGAATGCGATCGATACGATCATTCATAAATATGATAAAAAAGCGGTGATCGGTGGCGAAGGTAAATTGGAAGATGATTTGATCAATATCACGAATATCGACTTCCAGATGGTCAATATTGTATCTATTATTTTGATTTTTGTGATCATTGTCTTTACCTTTAAATCCTTTGCCTTACCTATCATTCTGGTCGCAACGATCGAATATGCGATCAACATTAATATGGGTATTCCATACTTTACCGGTACGGTCTTACCATTCATTGCTGGTATCGTCATTGGTACGATCCAATTGGGAGCTACGGTTGATTATGCGATCTTGATGACATCTCGATTCAGAGAAGAATTATCCAAAGGTAAACATGTCAAACATGCGATTGGATCTTCCATCAAGCATACCTGTACATCCATTTTGACATCGGGCTTTAGTTTCTTTGCCGCATGTATCGGTGTAAGTATCTTTGCCAAGATGGATTTATTACGAAGTATGTGCTTATTGTTGGCCCGTGGGGCTTTGATCAGTGTGGTTTGTATCTTATTTGTTTTACCATCATTATTATTGTTATGTCATAAATTTATTGAAAAAACGACAAAAGGATGGCCAGTAGGTCAAGTAGAGGAAGGAAGGATCTCAAGTGAAGACGAAGAATAGAGGAATCCGCAAGGAAACATTAAAAGCATTGGGTGCTTGTTTAGTCAGTGCCACGATGGCAGGTAGTATGTTTACAGCTCCGGTTTTTGCTGAAAGTAATACCGATGCTAACCCAACCCAGAAAACCGAAACCGTATATGCCGTTGTGAATCCAGATGGAACCGTATCGAGTACCATTGTATCGAGTTGGTTACACGATGGGGATGGCATCCATAACATCAAAGAAGATCTGGATCTGAAACATGTCGAAAATATCAAGACGGATGAAGATCCAATCAAAAATGGCAATACCTATACATGGAATGCCAAAGGCGATGATGTCTATTATCAAGGAACAACCAATAAGGCTTTACCTGTCAAAGTCAGCATTACCTATTCGATGGATGGTAAAACGATGTCAGCCAAACAAATGGAAGGTAAATCTGGCCATATGAAAATCAATGTACACTTCACCAACTTGATTTCCAAGACAACTTCCGATGGTGTTGTTGTGCATCCAGGTTATTTAGCCGGTGGTATTTTGAATTTAAAGACAGGTAATTATTCCAATGTGACATGTTCCAGTGGTAAAGTCATGAATGATGGATCCAACCAAGTATTGGCCTTTGCCAGTGTTCCAGGCCTAGCCGATACATTGGAAAGTGCTGGTTTGGATAAAGTCGTCAAACAGTTGAAAGCGGCCGATGACTGTACAATTGAAGCCGACGTCGATAACTTTGACTTAGGCGATATCATGATTGGTATTTCCAGTGACTTTGATCTAAAAGAATTGACCACAAGCAATATTCCAGATTTGGCAGGGGATGTATCAAAGATCGTTTCCGCTTCGGATCAATTGGAAAGTGGTGCCCAACAATTGTATGAAGGTACAAGTCAATTAAAGACGCAAGCTGCACCATTGACCAGTGCTTCTGGTAGTGTATTGGAATTAAGCAGTGCCTTAGGAACATTAAATGATGGTGCCCAAACCATGGCGAGTGGTATTCATCAATATACCAATGGTGTTAGTGTATTAAAAGCTGGTGCCAATCAGTTATATGGCATTCCTAGTGGTGTCCAACAAGCACAAACAGGTAATCAATCCTTATTATCGGGTGCGGAACAATTAGAAGCTGGATTAGCCCAAATGGATAGTCAAATTGATCCAAATCAAATCAGTAAGCTACAAGAACAACTCAAAACAGCAAACCAACAATTATCCGCTATGGATACTATGGTTTCCAAAAATAAAGAGCAATTAAATACATTGAATGATAACCTGACCAAAGCACAACAAAGCATGGCAGGTCTACAAACCGCCCAACAACAGTTATCAAGTTTAGCAACCGATGTATTGACACAATTAGGTACGGATCAACAAATCCTTCAAGGTGATCAATCCAAGATTGATAGTGCTGTAAGTTCTATTAATGCCAAAATCGATGCAACCAATCAACAAATCAGTAATGCTAATTCAAGTATCAATGCAGCTTACAGTAGTTCTATTTCGGCATTACAGTCTGCAGCTGCTGCTACGGATGATGAAAGTGCCAAAGCACAAATTAATGAGCAGATCAGTGCTTTACAAAACGCACAAGCATCCTCTGGTACGATCAGTCCAATCGAACATATTAGTGCAGATGATTTGAATTTGACCACATTGAGTAACTTAAGTCAGATCAAATCGGATTTTGATAACTTAAGTACTTTGTTTACGACATTAAGTAAGACCATGAATGGTATGCAGTCAACAATCAAAGATTCGAATGATACCTTAAATGACTTACAAAAAGATATTCAAACCAGTCAACAAGGTTTGGATCAAATGTCCGCATTATTGAAAAACACCAATACGAAGTTAAACTTAAGTCAATTATCAACGGCCATCAAACAGTTACATACCGGTTCTCAACAATTGGTTGCTGGTATTAAACAATTGGATAGTGGTTTATCCACTCTACAAAGTCAATCTAAGAGTGGTATCGATCAATTGAATGGTGGTATTGATCAATTGAACGCCAATAGTTCAACATTGAATAATGGTGCCGATCAATTGGCTTCTGGAACCAGTCAATTGGCTAGCCAACAAGGCAAGCTACAAGAAATGGCTTCCGGCTTAACAGAGTTAGATTCTGCCTTTACACAATTGAATGACGGTGCCTCTCAATTGTATTCGGGTGAGCAACAATTCAATGAAGAAGCCATGAAACCATTGGAAGAAATGGCTAATTTGACTGAAGGTGAAGTACAGAAATTAACAAATGTCTTCAATGATATCAAAGAATTGACAAAAGAAAATGATAACTTTGCCGGTAAACCAGAAGGAGCCGAAAGCAAGGTTAATTACGTATTGCGTACTTCAAAATAGAAATGTTTGATTTGAGGCTGTAACGAGTAATCGTTAATTAGCTCATCAAAAAAAGGACCGATGGTTTTGAACTGTTGTTCATCGCCATCGGCCTTTTTGGTATAATTTTGTTGTGTCAAAATACCTTCTAACGCAATTCAACCGTCATTTCAATTCCCTTTGCGTTTTGTTTACGAAGATTCTATCCCTGATGATATGCTATTTCCAGAACCGTGAAAGAGGTCGTAGAAACGATCAATCCATTTAAATATTTCGACCTCTCTCATCAAAATTCGCATGGGTATGACACAATGTGTTCTTCTCGCTTTTGCTCTCAATGGCTATGTCTCTTTGCCGCTATGACATCCGTTTTCAATTTATCATGGATGGTCAGACACCTTCCCATATGGCTTTTCATCGTTTCATCCATGATGACCTCAAGATGCCCAGCGAAGAGATCTTCTATGATCTGAACCGCTATTTTGAAAAGAACGATACCATCGATAGGACGGAACAGTTTTTCATAGACCAATCCGGATGCCACCTTCATGCATATGAAATACGACTATTATAATCATACCAATGTATTCAAGCCCGGATACAATGTACAGATGGGCAGCAGCAACGGCTGCATCCGACATATCTATGTATCCGGTGATGCCAGACCTGAATACATACATTCCTTTACTGTTACTGCAAGGAACATGATATCGAACTGTATGTGAAATACATATCATGCACAAAGAACAGGAAAAGGTCACGGACAAGAACCGGTTCAAGAGCTGTATGATGAAGCCGGATGAAGAAGGCAATATCTATTGTCCGCAGGGACATGCATTCACGCTGGAACAGAGAAAAGAATCTGTCAAAGGCAGATATCCGAGAACGATCCAGTTCTATCGCAATGAACATTGTGAAGGATGTCCATTGCGGTCACAGTGTACGCGATCCAAACACGGAAGAACCCTGCAGAGGACCGACAAGCTAGCCGAGATGCAGATCGAGATCAGAGAAAACCTGATGACGGAGACCGGTCAGGAATTGATGAAGCAGCGGAGCATCTAGGCCGAAGGGATATTCGGACAGATCAAGCAGGACCAGGAATATGACAGACTATGGCGTCGGAAAGAAACCATGGTCAAATTGGAGCTTCTGCTTGTTTTAATCAGTCATGATCTGCGCAAATATCATACACATAAAATGCAGAAACAGAAAACCAATCAAAAAAACCATTTCTAACATCTACTATACAAACAAAAAAATGCCAGATATGAGCAAGTAGTTTTAATGCGCTCAAAAATTGGCATTTTTTCATTATCGTATAAAAAGCAGAGCCTGGCAGACTGACAAAAATAAAAGAAGGAGCTTCCGCTCCTAGATAAATCCGAAAATTCATCTATTCGTTACAGCCCTATTTTTAAATGACAAAAGGCGATGCATGAACATCGCCATCTATCGTTTATAGATTTTTAGGAGAGAGAAATATGTGGTCTTTTCTGACCATCTATAGAATAGTAAAAAGCTATCGAATGAATTTCAAAGCATCATGTGAAAGAATGTGAATGTTGGATCCAATTGTGTCAAATCATGTCAAACTTGTATTTTTTTACAGGGAGTGATTGAATGAAAGAAGGAGGATACGATAATGAATACAAATGATGTATTAGAACAACGAAGAAGTATTCGTAAATTTAAACCAGGATCGATCACAAAAGATCAAATCGAGGAACTGGTACATGCGAGCCAAATGGCGCCTTCATGGAAGAATTCACAAACACCTCGATATTATGTTGCGACAACCGAAGAAGGCATGAATAAGATGCGTGCTGGTCTGCCACAACGAAATGCGGATCATACGATCAATGCGGTAGCCATGTTTGTGTTGACATTTAAAAAAGATGTAGCAGGCTTTATGAAAAATGGCTCACCAGATAATGAAGCAGGCAATGGCTGGGGCTTTTATGATACAGGATTGGCCAGTGAAAACTTGTTGTTGAAAGCGTATGATATGGGATTTGGTACGATTCTTATGGGTATTCGCAATGAACAAGTCTTACGCGAACAATGTCAGATTCCAGCGGATGAAATCATTACAAGCGTGATTGCGATGGGTGTTCCGGATATTCATCCAACAGCCCCCAAACGAAAAGAAGTGTCCGAGATCATTACGTATGTGGATGGAGGATAGTTATGCCTAGGTATGTAAAGCCATCCATTTGGATTTGTTTATGTGTATTTGTTGGCGGCTTTTTCGGTATCCTGACACATAACTGGATTTTCTATTTTATTACAACCTATGGCTTTGCGATATTATTTCAAAAAGTCTATGCTGCTTTACAAGATAAACAATAAATAAAGACCACGTAGAATTCTACGTGGTCATTTTTTTATAGCCAATCAAATAGATTGAATAATGATTTCTTATTGGTGAAGAAGAAGCCACCAAAATTACTATAATCGGTTTGATCATTCGTATCATCGGTTACTTCACCCGAACCATTTTCTTCGGTATAGGTATTGTTGTTATCTTGCGTTTCCGTTGTTGTCGATTGTTGCGACTGTGTAGTTGAACTACTGCTCGATTCATCATCGGAAGAGGAACTAGACGACGAAGAAGAACTCGATGAAGATGGATCATTTGCCGTGGCTCCTTTATCACCTTGCGAAGCATATTTTGTTTCAATCCATCCAGAACCATATTTCGTTACACCCGATGTTTGTGGAATGCTCTTATAGGTTCCATATTTCTTACAATAATCCAACATGTAATGTGAAATATCAAAGGCTTGGGTAAAACCGCTGACTTGTGATGTTGGGATGTAATAGCCTTGTTGCTCATATTTACGTGGATAACCCGACCATGTCGCAATCGTAAATTGTGAGGTATAACCAATCGACCATTCATCACGAATTGAACTTTGTGGAATACCATACGCTAAACCGCTGGTACCCCAGTCAGACGTACCGGATTTACCATAGACTGGATAATCACTCGTTAATTTTTCGTTGAAGTTTTGATAACCACCATGAACGACTTTATACAATAAGAAACTCATCATAAAGGCCGCATCTTCACTAATGACATTGGTCGTTTGTGCATTGGTCTTAAACTCTTTGTTGTCGGTTCGACGAATCGCATTTCGTACCGTGTGGGCATCGACTCGATTTCCTTTATTCGCAAAAATAGAATAGGCATTGGCTTGCTGTACCGGGCTGGCATACATACTGCCACCACCAATCGCATACTGTTCGGTAAAGTCTTCGCAGACATCATCGTCATAACCAAGCTTCTTACAGAAATTGATCCAATAGTTATATCCTTTCGCATCGATCAAATCCAACATCGCAGCAGCCGCTGTGGTATTTTTGGAAACACCCAACGCATACGCTAAGGAGATATTTCCAGAGAAGGTTCCATCGGAGTTGGATACATACGAACCATTCTTCCAATAATCTTTCTTCTGGTCATTGACCGTATGTTCGGTTGACCAACCTAATAAATCAAATGTCGAAGAATACGCCAATAAAGGTTTCATGGACGATCCAGGCTGTTTACGATCGGTTGCGTTGTTGGTCTTGACCGAATCGGTATGATACGTTCGTCCAGGTCCTATAGCTAAGATTTCTCCATTCGTGTTATCGATGATACTGAAGCCAACATCAAAATATGAATTTGGGAAGGTAACAACTTCACCCTTACAAATTTTATCGGCTTCTTTTTGCACGCTGGTATTCAAAGACGTATAAATATCCATAGGGATAACCGCAGGATCTTGTCCAGTCAACGTTTGTGTTTCTTGAATGACCATGTCAATATACGCTTCATTTGGATCTTCCGCATCGGTTGTCGTATCTTCTTCTTTTAGATCATAAGCCAAATTGGTATTGACTGCTAAATCATGTTCTGTCTGGGATATGTACCCGTGCTGGAGCATCAAATCCAGTGTGGCATTCCGCCTGTTTTGACCCGATTTTAAATGGTCCGTATCGGGATCGGTCTTATTTGCCAATGGATTGTATTGACCCGGTGCATTGATACAACCAGCCAAGAAAGCAGCTTCTTCCAAGTTGACGTCTTGGATGTCTTTGCCAAAATAGTACTGGGCCGCCTTTTGTATACCACGCGTATTATTACCGGAACCAAACCAGATTCGATTGACATAATACTCGAATATCTTTTCTTTGCTGACGGATTGCTCCGCAATCAAAGACAAGTAGATTTCTTGTACTTTTAATTTGACCTGGTCAAATCGACTTAATGATCCTTTTTCTTTAATGATTTTTTCTTCCTGGTTTTTGGTAAATGAGTTATCGATCATCTGCATGGTCAATGTGGAACCCCCTTGGGCAAATCCACCCGATCGTAAATCGGTAATCGCTGCGGATAAGAATCGTGGCAAATCAAATCCGTTATGATCGAAGAAACGAGAGTCCTCGATGGAAAGGAAAGCATCAATTACAGATTGAGGGATTTCCTTATATTTAACATCATCACGAATTTCTGAACCAAATTCATAGATCATTTTGCCATTGGTATCATAGATCCTTGAATTGGACATGGCTTGTAAACCATCTTGACTAAAACGCATACCTTCAGGATCATTGATAATATTGACTAATACGAAGAAAACAGAAATACAGCCTACTAAGAATAAGGTCAAGATCACAACTGCAATCTTATTCCATATATCTAAGCGCCGCTTCATTTTCTTAGGTGTTTCTGTGTCATTACTTCTGCGTTTTTTCATAATGACGTTCCTCCTTAAAATAGAGTGCATCTACGATCGACAAATAATCAAGACGAGGTTGATATCCTTCATGAACTGGATGTCCATATTGTTCAAACCATGCATAAGGAATCGATTGACGATCCATCGTCTCAATTTCATGGATCAAGATTTCTGAATCAACCAAATATGTACAGTCATAAGCCGTAAAACGAATGAGAAAGAAACCAATACCACCATGGAAATGAACTTTTTTTAAATGTTCAATTTGATGAGGATGTACCATAAATAAAGGGAAATTCTTTTTATTTTGGGTTTCTTTGGCTTCAAAATCGATATATCGACCTCGATAGACCCCATTGTAGTCAGTCGTTGACGGTGTTCGATAATACGCTTCGACAATCTTGGCTCGATTTCGACTGGGATAATCCACCCGCACCACTTGAATGGGTGTCGGCTTTTTATAAATCAAAGCCCGATCAACCGCTCGATAATAGGCATTGGAATCATTTAAATCATTTTCTAAACGCATACCACGACCACTGTGATAGTCGGAAGTTAAGCCCATTTGGGCATGTTTTGTCCCATTTGGATATTTGATTGTACTCATCAGAATGATTATACTTGAAAATGAACGAACATTCAATCTTTGCTATGGTATGATATAGATAGTAAAGGCTATCTGCATATTTTTATTTTCAACATCAATGATATAATAAAACAATTCACTAGAGGAGAAAATTTATGCTTACTTGTAAACATATCATCAAAGACTATCCAAGTGGTGACAAGGTCGTACATGCCTTACGCGATGTATCCTTGACCTTTCGTGATAGTGAATTCGTGTCTATTTTAGGCCCAAGCGGCTGCGGTAAGACAACCTTTCTAAATATATTGGGTGGTTTGGACCATTATACATCAGGTGATTTAGTTATCAATGGAAAATCCACCAAAGAATATAGTGAGAAAGATTGGGATACCTATCGAAATCATCATGTGGGATTTGTTTTTCAAAGTTATAATTTGATCATGCATCAAACGGTCTTGGCCAATGTTGAATTGGCATTGACCTTGACCGGGGTAGAAAAAAATGAAAGAAAAGAGAGAGCCATCCAAGCTTTAGAAAAAGTGGGATTAGCCGATCAAATCCATAAACGCCCGGCCCAATTATCTGGGGGACAGATGCAACGTGTGGCGATTGCTCGTGCTCTGATCAATGATCCTGATATTGTCTTGGCCGATGAACCAACCGGTGCCTTGGATTCGGAAACCAGTGTTCAAATCATGGAACTCTTAAAAGAAATTGCCAAAGATAAATTGGTGATCATGGTTACCCATAATCCAACCTTGGCACAAGATTATTCGACGCGTATCATTCGTCTATTCGATGGACAAGTTCAATCGGATTCACGACCTGTGGATGAAACCGAGATCCATCCACATCCCGATGATCAACGTCGACCTTCGATGTCATTTAAAACAGCTTTATCATTAAGTATGACTAATCTCATGACCAAAAAAGCAAGAACATTATTGACTGCTTTTGCGGGCAGTATCGGAATTATTGGGATTGCCTTGGTTTTGTCATTATCCAATGGTATGCAACTATATATTAACCAAGTTGAAAATGATACTATGGCCAGTTATCCCATCGAGATCAAAGACTATTCAACCGATATGTCCGTTATGCTTTCGACTATGATGAACATGCAAAATACAAAAGCCAAAAAAGATGGAAAAATTCATACCCAGCCAATGGTCAAAGATATTTTGGATTCGGTATCCAATTCAAAAAAGAACAATATATCCGCTTTTAAATCCTATTTGGAAAGTTCCGAAGGGAAAGATTTAAAAAAAGCAACCAAAGCGATTGAATATCAATATGATCTGCCTTTACAAGTTTACAATGAAAATACCCAATCCGGTTTGGTTCAAGTCAGTCCCAATGGCTTGTTGCAACGTTTAGGTATGTCGGATATGTTGTCAGCAACTTCCCAAATCAGTGGCAACAGTTCAGGACAGTCTGTATGGACAAAATTACCGGATAGTCAAAAATTACGAGATGATGAATTTGAATTGACTGGTGGAAAGTGGGCAACCAATGAAAATGAAGTAGTCTTAGCGGTGGATCAAAACAATGAAATCAGTGATTATGCGCTTTATTCTTTGGGATTGATGAACCAAGACGATTTAGTCAATGCATATCGTGATTTTATTGCTGGAAATACCGATAAGATGCCTACCACTAAGATGCCTACGTATACAAAGAAAGAATTATTGAATACAACGTTCCGTTTGGTTTTAAATACCGATTTATATCAGAAAAAAAATTCAGTCTGGATCGATGCTTCTCAGGATCAAGAGGCTTTAAAGAGCATTGTTTCTAAATCCAAGGAAGTAAAAGTCGTGGGTATCATTCGTCCAAAAAAATCGACGGCCAATCAACAGTTCTATGGTGGTGTTTACTACACATCGGCCATGCAGAATTATGTAGCTACCCAATGTGAACAATCGGCAATTTATCAGGAACAAAAGAACAATCCACAAACCAATGTATTTACCGGACAAGCATTTGGTGCCCAACAAAGCAGTGATAATGCCAGTGCATTGGCTGGATTATCCCAATCCGAAATGTTAGCGTATGCACAAACGATGTCCGAAAATGCGAGTGCTACCTATGATTCCAATATGACCAAACTAGGTTATATGGATCCGGATAAACCAAGTGCTATCAATATGTATGTATCCAGTTTTGATAAGAAAGAAAAAGTCAGTGATTTGATCACAAAGTACAATGAGAAACAAAAGAAAGCCGGAAAAACCGATAATGTCATTACCTATAATGATGTAGTTGGCACCATGATGAAATCGGTAACCAGTGTCATTGATTTGATCAGTTATGTTTTGATTGGCTTTGTGAGTGTTTCGTTGATCGTTTCTAGTATCATGATTGGTATCATCACGTATATTTCGGTTCTGGAACGAACCAAAGAAATTGGTATCTTACGTGCCATGGGAGCTTCCAAACGAGATATTTCGCGCGTGTTCAATGCCGAAACCTTTATCATTGGCTTGACTTCCGGTATTATGGGTATCCTGATTACATTAATCTTGAATATTCCAATTAATACGGTCGTATATTCAAAAACACACATTGCCAATATTGCGCGATTGCCTTGGCAAGGTGGTTTGATCTTGATCTTGATTAGTTTAGGACTGACCGTATTAGCCGGCTTGATTCCAGCGCGAATTGCTTCGAAAAAAGATCCGGTGGAAGTATTGCGATCTGAATAATGTGGGTTGATTTTTTAGCTTTAAAAAGGCATAATGTGTATTAGTATTGGGGGAATGAATATATGGCAAATAACTTGAATTTAACTGCTCAAGATGTATACTCCAAAGAATTCCATGTGGATCTAAAAGGATATGCACCAGCAGAAGTTGATGAATTCTTGGATCAAGTCATTGAAGATTATCAGGAATATGATGAAAAAATCGAGGAATTGTCGCAAGCTATTACTCGTTATGAACAAAAAATCAATGAGTTGCAAGCGAAAATCGTCGAATTAAATACAGACAATCGTAAACTACGTGATCAAATGAAGAGTGGTATGGTTGCCGCTAATAACAGTGATCAAGTGGATATCTTAAAACGAATCAGTCGTTTGGAACAAGCTGTATTCCACAACAATCGTTATAATGGTGGATACCGTGGTTCAAAGAACAAACGTAAAAACAACAATGCTGCACAGCATCAAGCCCAAGCGCATGAACACGAAAAGGTAGAACCACAAATGGTTGCACCACAAACAGTGGAACCAGAACAACCAAAAGTTGCGCAACCAAAAGAAGTGCAACAAGAAGAAAACTAAAACAACTCTTAAATCCGCAGTCGCTGGCAATAGCTAGAGGAAAGTCCATGCTCGCACGATCTGCGATGATCGTAGTGTTTGTGCTAGATGAATCAATAAGTCTAGGCAGTTGAAGCCATTCAATTGACGGCAACTTCAATCCTAAGGGAAACTAAGGAAGCGAGTTTGAAAGTGCCACAGAGACGAGTTCGAATGGAAACATCCGAGGTGGAACGGGTAAACCCCACAAGCGAGAAACCCAAATTTGGTAGGGGAGTCGGCCAGAATGAATCAAAAGGATGGCCGGATATCGAAAGATGATATCGAAAGATATAGATAAATGACTGCATATACAGAACATGGCTTATGCATTTGAGAGAATAAGCAAGGTTTGTCCTTGCTCTTTTTTTTGAAAGGAGGGAGTCTCACATGATTGAATACTTTAAGACGACAGAAGAAGGCACGCAACAATTGGATATGCCCGAAAGAGGTTGTTGGATCAATTGTGTAGCTCCATCCATGGAAGAAAAACGCTTTTTGACCGATCATGTAGGCGTCTTACCAGAATTTGTCCAATCCAGTTTAGATGAAGAGGAATCATCCCATATTGATTATGATGATGATTTGGAACAAACCCTGGTCATTATTGACTATCCAAGTATGAAAGGAATCGATAGTGGTGCCAATGAATATTTTACATGTCCATTGGGCGTGGTTTTGATGCATGGCTATATTATCACAATTTCTCTATACGAAAGTTGGAGTATCAACACCTTACGTCGACATCTTGGTAAGTTTGTGGATACGCGTTTGAAGACTCGTTTTTTATTGACGCTGTGTTTATACATTTCACAACGTTTCTTGATGTGTCTGCGTCAAATTGATCGTTTATCGACCCAAACCGAACAAGATCTACAAGAAGATCTGGATAACGATGGACTCTTACGCTTATTAGGACTTGAAAAATCTTTGGTGTATTTTTCAACTTCTTTAAAATCCGATGAAACCACATTGAATCGAATCCATCGAGGAAAACAAATCAAATTGTATGAAGAAGATGAAGAATTATGGGAAGATGTCATGATTGAAATGAATCAGGCAAATGAAATGTGTAACATTTATTCCGGCATTTTGTCGCAAATGCGCGAAACATACAATAGTATTATTTCAAACAATTTGAACCAGGTCATGAAATTATTAGCTATCGTGACCATCGTCTTGTCTTTGCCAAATATTGTTTATGCTTTCTATGGTATGAATGTTCGTTTGCCACTTCCTTATGTTTGGTTCCCAACGTTGGTTTCCGTTCTACTTTGTGTGGGCTCTTTGATCTGGTTATTAAACAGTAAACGATTTAAATGAAAGGAAAAAGAATATGAATGTAATTAATGGAAAAATCACAATGGAAAATGGCGATATCATGGAATTTGAAATGTATCCTGATGTAGCTCCAAAAACAGTACAAAACTTTGTAGACTTGATCAATAAACATTTTTATGATGGTTTGATCTTTCATCGCATCATCAAAGGCTTTATGATTCAGGGCGGCGATCCAGAAGGCACCGGTATGGGCGGCCCTGGCTATACGATTCCTGGTGAATTTAGTGCCAATGGATTTAACAATGATCTAAAACATACACGTGGTGTTTTATCGATGGCACGTACAATGGATCCAAATTCAGCCGGTTCTCAGTTTTTCATCATGCATCAAGATGCACCACATCTAGATGGACAATATGCGGCGTTTGGAAAATTAACGAGTGGTTTCGATGTATTGGATGCGATTGCGTCTGTTAAGACCGATTGGATGGATCGTCCGAAAAAAGAACAAAAGATCAAGACCATTGAAATCATCGATTAGAAGGAGTCCTCCTCCTTCTTTTTATTTGCTTCGATCTCTTTTTTTAGATCCGTTTCTTGAAGTACACGAGCAAACCCTTCACCAAATAGATCCAATTCCATATCGACCCATTGTTGTCCACTTGCTCCGGCATGATCATAACCGCTGACTCCATCCGCCATTACGACGACGTTGTAGTCTTTGTGATAGGCACTGCGAATCGTGCTGTCCACACACCAATTGACGACTGTACCACAAATGATCAACGTTTTGATATTTTGCTTCTTTAACCAAGTTTCTAGATCCGTATGAGCAAAGCAATCATAGCCATATTTGGTAAATATCGTATCGGAAAGGGTGGGTGCTAAGGCATCGGTGATCTCACATTCAGGACTGCCAATCTTAAATTTATATTCGCCTTTGGCATTGATGAGACCTCGTTCTTTGTTCTTTTGCCAATAAAAATCGTAACAATAGTCTGGTCCTTGCGCAAAGACGGACATATAAACGGGAATTTGATATCGATGACAAAAATTTTGAAAGTCACGAATTATCTTTACTTGGGTGCGTGCCATAGGTACTTCTAAATAACTTCCTTCATCGACAAATCCCTTTTGCATGTCCACGATCAAAAAAGCAGTGTCTTCGGAACGAATCGAAAACGATGGTTGCCATTCCCAATATTTTTTACTCATGTTCTAACCTCCTCAAAATAAAAAGAAGTCATGCTGGAAAATGACTTCTTTGTCTTGATGTTTTTAGCATAATCGGAAAGCTTCTCTTTGACAATGTATAAAGTATCTATCTATCATTGACAAATTATGGTTAAATTATACAATGCAAAAAAGGAGGGTCTTCTATGGCTACAGTTGAAGATATCATGAATCTGGATTTTTTTAAGCACAACCATTTAGAATTAGTGGCCGGCGAACAAGGACTCTATCGTATTGTGACCAGACCCAATATTGCCCAATTGATGAACTTTTCCGATTGGATGGGCGGCGGTGAATTTCTATTGATCAATGGGGTAGGCTTAGGCCTGGATCAAAAAGAAAATATGTTGCAGGTGATCGAAAATGCGAACAAAGCCAATGCAGCATGCATCGCCTTTGAAATCAGTCAAACCTTTATACCTAAGATTCCACAAGAAGCCATTGATCTTGCCAACCAATATCAACTTCCCATTTTTACACTTTCTTGGGATGTACCATTTGGTCCAATCTTAAATACGGTCTATGACTTTATTGTTCGCGAAGAAAGAAAAGAATCAACCATCATGGATATCATGCGAAATATTTTATTTGCGAATGTGAATCCTGGACAGATTCTCCAACAAACCGATTATTATGGATATGATCTTCGGAGTCCCCATCAATGTCTGGTCTTTCAAAAAGAAGGAGGATATGAAGCATTAAAGAAACATTTTCGTGAAGATAAAAGAATTTTGTATCTAGAACAAAATGAACATCTTATCGTGTTTTATCCCTATTGCGAAAAGAAACAACTCAAAAATCAGTTGCGAAGTCTTCTAGCAACAGAAGATGTATATATTGGAATTGGTGATGTTTGTACAAATCTGATGAAGTATCAAAATAGCTATTATCAAGCATTGCGTGCCTTGCGTTATTTGATGGTCACAAAAGAAAAACAGATTCTTTTTTATGATGAACTCGGTTTATTGACATTATTGGATGATGTTGATAATGACCATAATATCAAACAATATATCATGGATTTTTTAGCACCTTTACAAGAATATCAGACACATCATTCGATTGATTTGATTGAAACGTTGAATGTCTATCAAGAATGTAATTTTAATGTGGCAAAAGCCAGTCAAAAATTATTTATTCATCGAAATACGTTGCTTCAAAGATTGGAAAAGATTGCCATGTTGTTGGATGTGGATCTCAATAATTTCAATGCTCGTCGCGAAATTATGAATGTCATGAATCTTAAAAAGTATTATGGGTAAAATATCTATAAAAAACTATAAAAAATACATACAATCTATCCATATACAACTCATTTTTTGTATGCTAATATGCAGATATCCAAAGCAAAGCAGGCAAAGAAGTCATAAAATGAAAATTCATTTTATGGCTTTTTTTGTTTTCGAAAGGAGAGTGAATGCTATGGATGAGAAAAAAGATGTGGAATTTACCCAACAAGCTGTACCCCTATCACAAAGAAAAGGTTTTTTAGAAATTTGTGTTGTCTGGATTGGCTACGTCTTTGTGGTTACCGGTATGCAAGTAGGCGGTACAATGGGAATTTCTACCGATTTTGCGACCTTGTTACAAGCATTGGCCGTGGGCAGTGTGATCTTATTGATCCTCGGTTCTTTTATGGGACTGATTGCCTTAAAAACTGGCTTGACGTTTGGCAAGATCTGCCGCTATGCATTTGGTTCCTTAGGATCCCATATCATTTCTTTGATGATCGTTGTGACCTTGATTGGATGGTTTTCTGTGGATGCCTATATGATTGGACAAGCTTCTCATGCGTTATTTTCTTTTTTACCCATTATTCCGATTGCCATATTGGCTGGTATTGCAATGACCACGACCGCCTTATTTGGTATGTCCTGGATGTCAAAGCTTAGTGATATTGCGGTGTCATTGGTCTTGATCTTTGGAATCCTATCCATTGTTCTGAGTGTGAAAAGTACCGGTGGAATGGATGCTTTATTTGCAATCCAACTCAAAAATCCAGCTTCCTTCAATACCTTGGTTTCGCTTGCGATTGGCTCCTTTGTATGTGGCGCAGTTTCTTTTACCCCGGATGTTTTACGATTTGCGAAAAATAAGAAACAGACTTTGATCATCATGTTTATTGCGATGATGTTGGCCAATCCCTTAATGATCATTTTAAGTGCAGTTGGTGCTATTGCCACTGGCTATTCCGATATTACCTATGTATTGGCATCCCAAGGATTATTGGCTCCAGCTTTTCTTGTCATGATCCTCAATATTTGGTCGACGGCTCAAGGATGTGTCTATTCCGGTTCGTTATCGTTAGGAAATACTTTATCGATTGATCGAAAGTATCTGGTCATCGGCTTTGGAGCCTTAGGCACCTTAGGCGCAGTCTTGGGATTCTACAATTATTTTGGTCAATTCATCAATTTTTTAGCCACCACCATCCCGGCTTTAGGCGGTGTATTCATTGCCGATTATCTCGTGACTTATCGAAACGGCTATCCATCACTAGATGGGGGAATGATCCCTCAAGTCAAATGGCAAGCTTTCCTGGCTTGGGGACTTGGTATTGCGGCTAATTATCTTTCCTTTGGCATTGGTCAAGTAAATAGTATTCTTGTTGCTTTTTTAATGGAAGCTGGTTTGTCTTTATGGATCGAAAAAATCAGAAATGTAAATAATACCAAGATCGTATCCGAAAATGTATAAGCTGTCTTTTCCAAGGCAGCTTTTTTTCATGAAAAAAACGCAGATTGCTCTGCGTCATTATGCTTTTTTCATACGTGGTGCTAATGATTTCATCAATAAAGGAACCAAGATCAAACCAATAATGGTTGTTGGTACCATGTACCAGGCTTGATAAATAATGGATCCCATCCATGTGGTCTTATAGAAGACAACACCACTAATGGTTGAAGAAATAAAACGAATGACGTTTGTGATCAATACACCTGAATAGAAATATTTATAGTTAGGAAATAAACAAGCCAATCCATACACACTAAAGGCAATGAAGTAATCCAATAAGAATTGGGTAAATCCTAATAAATACATTCTACCCGTCACAAATTGACAGAACACACTTACGATCGCAACAACTGTACCTTTCTTCCAACTCAAATGATAGCTAGCCAATAATAAGGCAACGGTAGAAACACCTAAACTACCACCTTGTGGCATTTGTAGGAAACCTAATGTATTGACAAAAATATCCAATACCATGAATAGGGCAACATAGAATGCCATCAAAACAAGATCTTTCACTGATAAATCTTTCATAAAAAAACACCTCCATTGAGGCGTAAGGAACTTAAAGACTTTAAGACTCCCTACGCTAGTATTACCTAGATCAGGTCATAAGGGATTGCACTGCATCTCAGTCCAAGTGGACACCCCTGTCTTGACAGTCCATATGATAAGCTATTTTTTTTATTTCTTCAATATATAATAATTAATTTCTGGTTTGGCACCATAACGAACATCCAGATTGGTACAACCAACTCCTGTTGAAATGTCGTAGTCAAAACTCAAATCCGTCGAATGACTCCGATTTAATTTCGAGGCTCCTGAAACCGTTTTATAAGGCCCAATCAAAGGGAAAGTAATCTGGGTACCATGAGAATGACCAGCCCATGCCAATGAAATATGTTTGGAAGCTAAGGAACTATCCACCAAAATATCGGGTTCATGACAAACCAAAAGATTAAATGTTTGGGAAGATAATTTCTGGGTGGCACTGGAAATACCGCTGGTGCTGGATAAGCCAATCAAACGAATGCCAGAAGAAGAGCCATTGTATAAACTTACTTGGCGGTTATCTAAAACTTCCACTTGAGCTTTTTTATAGATTTTCTTTAATTCCGTTTTATGGCTTTGATCCTTTTCGCCCCATACCGCAAATTTACCCAATGGTGCTTGGATCTCTTTAAATTTCTTTTGGATATATTTTTGTGTTTTCGTATCAAACGTCGTATTGGTGTCCAATACATCTCCACCAAAAATCAGAATATCTGGATTCAATTCTTTGATTTTGGCAAATACACGATCGCATCGTTCTTTATCTTCAAATTTGCCATATTGTAGATCGGTAAAATACAAAATGGATACATCATTCATGGAAGTAGGAATTTTATCATCTTTTATGTTTCGATAATTCACAGCTAATTCGCTGGGCTCATATTGAATGGCATGATACAAGGAAACATCAAAGCCAAGAACGATCACCAATAAGACAATGATGATGGCTAAAAGACGTTGTTGCCAACGTTGCATTTGATTCCACCCCCCTTATCCATCGATTCTATCAAAAAAAGAAGATTATAGCTAATCTTCTTTCACTTTTTCTCTTGGTTTGGAACGATGGGCTTTTCGCTTTTTCGCTAATTCCTCCATCGTTTTTCTGGAATTGATGATGACGGGAATCACAATTGGATTTCGATTGGTCTTCTTATATAAGAAAGGCTCCAATGTGGAACGCACACAATTCTTTAATTCACCAAACGTTGTTTTTTCTTTCATCTTCTCCTGTAAAGACTTACCAACGATAAAGCTTGCTTCTTTCATCAATCCTTGCGAATCTTTAATGAAAACAAAACCTCTTGATAAGATGACAGGCGGTGCTAATAAAGTATTGGTTTTGGAATCAATGGCAATCACAACAGCGACCATACCATTTTCGGCTAAGATCCGACGATCTTTTAAAACCGCTGTTGAAAGACCCGATACATCATTACCATCCACATAAATATCATCACCTTGAAAACGCCAATTACTTGGTAAGACTTGATGGTCTCGTAAGATCAAGATATCACCATTAGCACAAATAAACGTATTTTCAGGTGGTATACCGGTATCGATTGCGGTTTGACGATGATGCATCAACATCTTAAATTCACCATGCACAGGCATGAAATACTTTGGCTTGATCAATTGGATCATCAGTTTTTGTTCCTTTTGCGAAGCATGGCCTGTTGTATGCAAGTTATTCAAAATGGATTTGGTTAAAACTTTTGCACCAGCTCTAAATAAGTTATCGACAACTCGATTGACACTGTCTTCATTACCCGGAATGGGATTCGAAGAGAAAACAATCGTATCTCCTGGTTTTAAGTGAATATGTTTATGGGTTCCATTCGCAATGCGGCTTAAGGCAGCCAATGGCTCTCCTTGCGATCCTGTACAAATAATACAAACCTTATCATCTGGTGTATGAGACAGTTCTTCTGGTTTCAACATTTGCGAATTTTTAATCTTGATCGTACCCATCTTACGACCAATATCAACGACATTTTCCATGCTTCGACCAAAGACGATCACCTTTCGATGACACTTGACCGCAGCTTCCATAATTTGCGCGACCCGATACACATTGGATGCAAATGTTGCGACGATCAAACGACTCTCTGTATTGTTGCGCATAATGTCTAATACTTCTTTGGCAACAACACGTTCCGAAATAGACATTTCTTCTACTCCCGAATTGGTCGAATCACTCATTAATAAATCCGGTTGGCTTGCACCAATAAAGGCCATTTTTTGATAGTCAGCATTCGTACCCACTGGTGTGAAATCAAATTTGAAATCACCCGTTTCGACGACACGACCATTGGGCGTGTTAATCAAAACACCCAAGGAATCGGGAATGGAATGAATCGTATTAAAAAAGCCAATTTGGAAATATTTCGTTTGAATATTGGAATCTTCATTGACTTCAATGATTTTGGTGTGCTCTAGACCTTTGTGTTCACTTAATTTCTTTAATATTAGTGCTTTCGCAAAACGAGGCGCATAAATCGCATCGATCTTTACTTGTTTTAATAAAAAAGGAATTCCTCCAATATGATCTTCGTGACCATGGGTGATCACAAGAATCTTGTGTTTTTTATTCATGCGAATCAAATGATGATAATCCGGAATCACATAGTCGACGCCCAGTAAATCATCGTCAGGAAATAAAACGCCACAATCAATGATACAGATTTCATTGTCGTGTTCGAAGCAGTACATGTTCTTTCCTACTTCGCCTAAGCCACCTAGGGCATAGATCAAAGTGTCGTTTTTTTCTACCGAATATGTTTTTCGATTGATCGCATGCCGATTATTATAGTCTTGTAGTTTTGGCATGTTGACCTCTTTCTTTTGTATTAATTTTATACCAAGTATAGCCGAAAAAAAAGCAGAATTAAATGACTTCTGCTTCTGGATCTTTCTTCCAAGGATCATTGGCATCAATGCGATCATAAAATAAGATGCCCGATAAATGATCAATCTCGTGTTGGAGGGCAATCGCAAAATAACCATTGGCCGAAATGACGGTTTTTTTATCTTGAATCAAATCATAGCCACGAACTTTGATTCGCGCATGACGGAAGACATGACCTGGATGCTCTTCTTTCACAGATAAACAACCTTCACCACCATTTAAGTATCCATTTTGCACGGATTCCGAAATGATCTTGGGATTCGCTAGCGCGACTTCATGAACACCATCTTCTTCCGGAACTACGACCGCGATCATTTGTTTAGGGATTCCTAATTGAATGGCGGCAATGCCAACGGCTGGCTGAAGATTTTCAGCCTGCGCAATTTCATCGTCTTGCGAATCACGCACATACTGCAACATGGCTTGGAGCAGTTCTCTATTCTCATCCGATAGCGGTAGATCGACCGGTTGACTTTTTTCACGTATTCTTGGATCGGAATCCAAGATAATATCTTCCATTGTTAGTTTCATCTTCTCACCTTCGCTTTTATTCTAAAGCAAATTTTGCTTCCTGACAATTTATTTGAACGAGCTATGTTTAAATATGTTAGAATGATTGTTACTGAAGGAGGATGTATGGATCGGATTCGTAAAATTTCAACTGATCGAAATTTGACTCGAGTTGTTTTGGCACTCATGGTTTTTGGCAGTATCATGATTGTTTCTACGGATGTAGGTCAAACTACATCCGATACCAATATTGTTTGGCGAACCATTGCCCACCAAGCCATGTTTTGTATCATTAGTTTAGGTATCATGTATTTCTTTTCAAAATATTTTTCATTTCGTTTGTTTAATCGTCTGCAACCTTTGTTGTCGGTGTTTTTTCTTGGATTGATGTTGCTCCCTTTTTTATTTAGTGCTTCTGGCGGTTCTCATGCCTGGATTCGATTGGGTAGCTTTTCTATCCAACCGGCTGAATTTATCAAACCTTTTATGGTCCTATTAGCTGCGAATGCCATCAATCGAACGAAAAAAGAAAAAGAGCTCTTACACTCTTTTAACGATCTTTTTAAAGTTCCCAATATCATGATCGTTTTGTTTGCCATGGAATTGGTCCTGCAAAAAGACTTAGGAACCTTATCCATTCTAGCCATGACCTATCTGGCCTGTGTGGAAATTCCCACGTTTCCGGTATTAAAGAAAACACAAAATCGAATCATTGTTGCCTTGTTGGTATTGGTTGTCTTAGGGGTTGGTCTCTTTTTTGTGACAAATATTGGTACCAATATTATTGCTCAAACACCTTTTTCTCATGTTGCGACTCGTATTGAAAATGCGAAAAATCCCTACAATGATATTTATGGAGAAGGGTATCAACCAGCTAACTCACTCTATGCGATAGGTTCTTCTAACGTGATTGGTAAAGGATTGGGTGAATCCAGTCGTAAATATGGGTATTTGACCCAAGCGGATAATGACTATATTCTAGCGGTTGTCTTGGAAGAAACAGGCATTATTGGTTTTGGTCTTATTATTTTAATGTATGTCTTTTTATTGGGGCGTTTATTGTATTATGCATTTCGAACCAATGATCTGGCTTATAAAGTCATTCTAGGGGGAACGGCTACCTATATATTTATGCACTTTTTCTTAAATGTGGGTGGGGTTACGGCTCTGATGCCATTTACCGGTGTTCCTTTATTATTTATTTCCAGTGGTGGATCGAGTTTGATGTCGGTCTGCATGGCTTTGGGGATTTGTCAAAGTTGTATTCGCTATATCCGTGCCAAGGAGATGCATTTATGAGAATCGTCAGTGGAAAATATGGTTCTCGAAAATTGGAAAGCGTTCCCGGTCAAGGGACACGGCCAACGGCCGATAAAGTCAAAGGAGCTATCTTTTCCAGTTTGGGCAATCACTTTGATGGCGGACGCTTTTTAGATTGTTACAGCGGAACGGGCAATATGGCATTGGAGGCTCTATCGCGTGGTATGGATGAAGTCGTTTGTGTGGATACAAGCACAAAAGCTATCCAAACAATCAAAAAAAATGTGGCCATGTTACAGGTTGGGGCGCAATGTCAGATCATTCGTGGAAATATCTTTGCGGTATTGGATCGATTGACAAAACCCTTTGATTTGATCTATATTGATCCTCCCTATGCCAAACAAAAAAATGTAATGTTGATTGAACAATTGTGTCATCATCAATTGGTAAAAGATACATCGATCATCGTCGTGGAAAGTGATGAGAAAGATACGTTTCCAGAACAAATTGTCGATTTTGTGATTTGGAAAACCAAAACCTATCGCAACACCAAAATTACCTATTATCGAAAGGAGAATTAAGCATGCCTACAGCTATTTTTTGTGGTGCATTTGACCCTGTTACGAATGGTCATATGGATCTGATTGAAAGGGCCAGTAAACTATTTGATCAATTGTATGTTTTTGTTGCACCAAACTCAGAAAAACATCAAGTATTTACAGCCGAAAGACGATTAGCATGGTTGGAACAAGCTTGCATTCCTTATAAAAATGTGTCTTGTCGCATTCAAAAGGGATTGACAGTGGATGCCGCAAAATCAGTGCATGCGAAATATTTGATTCGAGGCATGCGCAATAGTCAAGATTTTGAATACGAATTGAATATGGCTGCAATGAATCGTTCGATTGATGACAGTATCGAAACGATTTGTCTTTTCACCAAACCAGAACATATGTTTTGTTCTAGTTCCAATGTGCGCGAGTTATTACGTTATCATTTAGATATATCTGCCTTCGTACCCGATTGTGTACGGATGGATCTAAAAGGAGGATACCATGAAAACATTGAGTGAATGGATGCATAGCCAAGGCTATCAAACCAATAATGAAGATTTATATATAGAAGCATGTACACATTCGAGCTATGCGAATGAACATGCCAAAGATCCCATTGATAATAATGAACGATTGGAATTCATGGGCGATGCGGTGCTGCAAATCTGGAGCTCGGATCAATTGATTCACATGCGTCCCAAACTGCATGAAGGACAAATGACTACTTTACGAGCACAAACGGTTTGTGAAGCAACACTTGCCAAATTAAATGATCAATTGGGTTGGTATGAATTTTTACGCTTAGGTGCTGGTGAAATCAAAACGGGTGGTCGGCATCGTCGATCCATCATGGCGGATCAATTTGAAGCTTGCATTGGTGCTATCTATTTGGATCAAGGCTATGCGGTTTGTGATGAAATTTTAACGAAAGTGATGAAACCCGAATTCTCACAACCAAAAAGTGAAGATGTGACGGATTATAAAACCCATCTTCAAGAAGTGATCCAAGCAGATAGTCGTAAAACGATTCAATATCGTTTGTTGGAAGAAACGGGGCCAAGCAATGCACCTACCTTCACCATGGGGGTCTATTTGGATGATATCTTATTAGGAAAAGGAACATCAGGAACCAAGAAAAAGGCGGAACAAAAAGCGGCAAAAGATGCTTTTGAAAAAATGGCGAAGTAGAGGTAGAACATGTCCGATATGTATGAACTCTTAGGCAAGTGTCTATCCCAAGAAATTTTGCCTTACTTTGAAAAAGCCCAAAGCTTTCAGTCTCCCATCTATCATTCGGTCCAAAATTGTTTGGAGCTATCGATTCAAATTAATCATGTTTTACCTTTTGAAGTCTATCGACAAACTTGTCATGAACTAAAGCTAGCTTTACATACCGATATTGATCTGCGTATCCAAGCCCAGGATCCAAAATGTACCATGAGTGATTTAGATCTTTATGTTGAACGAATCGTAGCTCATCATCATGAATACCAGGCTTTCACATATTTACATCCATTTATGGAAAATGAAGTGGTTTGTTTTGCGACCAATGATGAAAGTCGTTTGGCACAATTGAAGCGTGGCTTACCACAACTGGAAAAAGCGTTGGAAACATATGGAATCTCGATGGACTTTGTTTGTCGATTCCGTGAAGACGAAGAAGAGATTGAAACCAAGGAAATAGCGTTGCCAAAGATCGCAAAACCGGTTGTATCAACCCCCAAAAATAATAAATATCTAAAAGATGTGGTTTTTTCATCCATTGGTGATTTGCGTGTCGGGATGCGTAGTGTGGCCATTGAAGGACATATCTTTTCGGTTGAAAATCGGTTATTGAAATCCAAACGAACGTTACAGGAATTGTATATCAGTGATTATCAAGATGCGATCGTTGCCAAACGATTCGAAGGCAAACGATGCTCTATCGATGAGATCAATGCCGTAAAAAATGGACAGACGGTACGGCTAACGGGAGAAGTGGTTTACGATAACTATTCCAAATGTGATAGTTTTATGATTTCTAAATTGGAAGTCATTCCGGCAAAAAAACGAGAAGACACTTCCAAAGAAAAACGAATTGAATGGCATGTACATTCGAATTTTAGTGAAATGGATGGTGTCGCTGCCATTGAAAACTATATTCAAACCGCCTATGACTGGGGCATGGAAGCCGTTGGCGTTTGTGATCATGATGTCGTGCAGGCATTCCCATTTGCTCAACATAAAGTAGAAGCCTTGACCAAACAAGATCCCAATCGTCATTTTCAGATGTTGTATGGCTGTGAAATGAATATGATTGATACCCATTTCCAAGTGGTGACCAATAACGACCATCGACCATTGGAACAAACAACTATTGTTTCATTTGACTTGGAAACCACGGGTTTATCACAACGATTGGATAAGATCATTGAATTTGGTGCGGTGAAAATGGTCAATCGCGAAGTAGTGGATCGAAAACAATTGTTTATTAATCCCCAGATGGCGATTCCTGCCGATATTTCAAATTTAACGCATATTACCCAAAAAGATGTTGAAAATGCGAAACCCATCGATCAAGTACTGGATGAATTATTAGATTGGATCGGGGATGCCGTTTTAGTCGCCCATAATGGTTCCTTTGACTTGGGATTTATGAATGCCGCTTGTCGAGCTTGTGGTAAACCCGAAATGACCAATCCCATGATCGATACCTTACCTTTAGCCCAATTGATGATGGACATGAAAGGCTACCGATTGGGTGCGGTATGTCGTCATTATGGTGTGGCCTATGATGGGGAAGGCGCCCATCGAGCCGATTACGATGCAGAAGTATTAAGTCGTTGTTTCTGTTGTATGTGGAATGAATGGGGATCCGATGCGACATTGGATACCTTAGAACACATTTCAAGTACAGATAAATGGTTTAAGAAACATCCAAGTCATATTACGGTATTTGCCAAAAATAAAGCAGGTCTAAAAGAATTGTTTGAATTGGTGACGATGTCGCATACGAAGTATTTGGCATACAATAAAAATTCCAATTCAAGTTTAGCGCATCCGCGTATCGTAAAACATGAACTTAAAAAATATCATGAAAAGGGAAATTTACTGTTTGGTACAAGTTGTCAAAATGGCGAAATTTTTGATTTAGCACATACACGAAGCGAAGCGGAATTAGAAACGGCTTTGTCTTTCTATGACTATGTGGAAATTCAACCATTGGATTGTTACCGGAATTTATTGGATCGTCATGCCATCCATTCGGTAGAGGATCTGAAAAAAATCTTACATTTCATTATTGATAAAGCCGAAGAGATGGGAATTCCGGTCATTGCATCCAGTGATGCGCATTATGTGGAACCACACGATAAACGCATTCGTGATATTTATATCAATGCCAAAGCCATTGGGGGTCAACGCCATCCTTTGTATGTCTTTAATGCCCAGAAACGCAAGATGTCTTCAGCACCGAATCAACATTTGCGTACGACCGATGAAATGTTGAAGGAAATGAGTTGGTTGGGTGAAGAGAAAGCCTATGAATATGTGATCGCTAACCCTAAACATTTAAAGGAAATGTGTGATGAAATCTTCCCCATCCATGATAAATTATATCCACCAGAAATTGAGGGATCGGATCAAAAATTGCGGGATATTTGTTTTAAGACAGCGCATGAAATGTATGGAAATCCGTTACCAGACATTGTTGAAAAACGATTAACACGTGAATTGGATAGTATCATTGGACATGGCTATTATGTGGTTTACTATATTTCCCACTTATTGGTTAAGAAAAGTAATGATGATGGCTATATCGTTGGTTCCCGAGGTTCGGTAGGTTCTTCTTTTGCGGCTACGATGTCGGGTATTACCGAAGTCAATCCTTTGATTCCGCATTATTATTGTCCCCATTGTCATCATTATGAATTCCTAGAAGAAGGAACGGTAAGTTCGGGATTTGATTTACCGGATAAAGAATGTCCTGTCTGCCATCATCCAATGAAAGGGGATGGCCAGGATATTCCGTTTGAAACGTTCTTAGGATTTGAAGGTGACAAAGTTCCTGATATTGATTTGAACTTTAGTGGCGATTATCAACCGGTGGCTCATAATTATTGTAAGGAAGTATTTGGAGCGGATCATGCCTTTCGTGCCGGAACCGTTGGTACGGTTGCAGAAAAGACCGCATATGGATATGTCAAAGGATATGAAGAAGAAATGGAAATTGAACCATTTCCGGATGTCAAACGTGTTGATCTGGCCAAGAGTTGTGAAGGTGTGAAACGAACAACGGGTCAGCATCCGGCGGGTATTATCGTAGTTCCAGAAGATATGGATATCCATGATTTTACGCCAGTACAATATCCAGCCAATGATCCCCATGCGACATGGTTGACTACTCACTTTGATTTCCATCAGATTCATGATAATATCTTGAAATTCGATATTTTAGGTCATGTCGATCCAACGGCCATGAAGATGTTGGAAAATATAACGGGTATCGATGTTACGACGTTACCAATGAATGATAAAGAGACAATGGCTATTTTTAGTTCGGTGGAATCTTTACATATCGATACAACACGCTACGATCAAATTACGGGGGCCGCGGGTATTCCCGAATTTGGTACGCCATTTGTACGTGGTATCTTGGAAAAAACTCGACCAACGACATTTTCGGAGTTGGTTACAATTTCAGGTTTGAGTCATGGTACCGATGTATGGCTAGGTAATGCGGAATCTTTGATTGATGCAGGAACCTGTAAATTAAGTGAAGTCATTGGTTGTCGTGATGATATCATGGTGCAGCTGATGGGTTATGGTATGAAGCCAAAATTGGCTTTCCAGATCATGGAGTTTGTGCGTAAAGGAAGAGGCTTGAAAGATGAATGGATCAAGGAAATGAAGGCTTGTAACGTGCCGGATTGGTTCATTGATTCTTGTTTGAAGATCAAGTACATGTTCCCAAAAGCACATGCGGTGGCCTATGTCATGATGGCTGTGCGCATTGCTTGGTTCAAGGTGCATCGTCCAATTGCATATTATTGTATGTTCTTTAGTATTCGTTGTGATGCGTATGACATTGCGACCATGATCAGTGGCGAACAGGCTATTCGTCAGAAAATGACAGAGATCAAGAAGAAAGAAAAAGAAGCGCCAAAAGAAGTAACGAAAAAAGATCGGGATATTTATTCAACGTTGGAGTTGGCTTTAGAGATGTTCTGTCGGGGTTATCGGTTTTCGAATATGAGCATCACCCGAAGTGATGCGACCGATTTCATTCAAGATCCTGATGATGAAAAGAGTATCATTCCGCCATTTACGGCTTTGGATGGTTTGGGTGCCAACGTTGGTCGATCCATCGTGAAAGCACGTAATGAACGTCCTTTCTTATCAAAAGAAGATTTGATCAATCGTACCCAATTATCAAGTTCGTTATTAAAGACCATGGACAGTATGGGGGTAACCGAAGGATTAGATGAAGAAAATCAGATGACGTTGTTTTAGTCATCTGATTGTTTTTGTATATAGGAAATATAAGCATTGGCAATGGCTTTACAAATGGTTTTACGATAGGTGGATTGTTCTAAGTCTTGTAGTTCATTTTTGTTTGTGATGAAACCAACTTCGACCAACATGGATGGAATAGATAAGTTATCTACGACATATAATGGATAGTTGGTTGTAGTTTCAATGCCACGATCATATTCCCAACCGGATTTCGATAAGTTTTGGGCCATGGTTTTATAAATGGCTTTGGATGCTTTATCGTCACATTTGACATAGGCTGTGTAACCATAAGCGGAAGCATCGGCCGAATTAAAGTGAATGGATAAATAATAATCGGCCTCTTCATCTTTCGTATATTGAACACGGGCTTTTAGATCTTTTGATACATTCGATGGCCATGAAACGGTATCGGATGTTCGGGTATAAACCACGCGAATGTTTTCGTCGGAAGCTTCTAAATATGTACCGATTTGTTTGGCATAGGCTAGCGTAAGTGATTTTTCATAGGTGCCATCGGCAGCAATGGCACCGGTATCATAACCACCATGTCCTGCATCAATACATATAACAATGGCACTGTTTTGGTAGTGGATATAGCGAATGACACCAATGCCAATGACCCAAACAAGACAAAGTAAAACGATGAGTATTTTTTTTATTTGTTTATTCATATACTGCATATTACACCTTTCAGCTTAATTTAGAATTAAAAATAATTAGATTTTTTTGATGCTTGTTTTCAATGAAATTTACAAAGACAGAAGAAATGGAATCAGTTATAATAGACATACATGGAGGTCATTTCGATGAGAGATAATGAAATGTTTGATATCATTGCCCAAGAGGAACAACGTCAATTGGACAATGTAGAATTGATTGCGAGTGAAAACTTTGTATCAAGAGAAGTGCGTGAAGCACAGGGTTCCGTATTGACCAATAAATATGCAGAAGGTCTGCCTGGTCATCGTTATTATGGTGGTTGTGTCAATGTCGATAAAGCGGAACAATTAACGAAGGATCGTGCCATGAAATTGTTTGGTGCTGAATTTGTGAATGTGCAGCCACATTCTGGAGCACAAGCCAATATGGCGGTCTACAATGCCATTTTACAACCCGGTGATGTTGTGATGGGTATGAACTTAACATCTGGCGGTCATTTGACACATGGTTCGGGTGTAAACTTTTCGGGTAAGTTGTATCATTTTATTGAATACAATGTAAATAAGGAAACCGAATTGATTGATTACGATGAATTGGAACATATGGCCATGATCATTAAACCAAAATTGATCGTTGCGGGTGCTTCGGCATATCCACGTATTATTGATTTTAAACGTTTTGGTGAAATTGCACACAAATGTGGTGCATATTTAATGGTGGATATGGCTCATATTGCTGGTTTGGTTGCGTGTGGTTTGCATCCAAGTCCAATTCCTTATGCGGATTTTGTGACGACAACTACGCATAAAACATTGCGTGGTCCTCGTGGTGGTATGGTTTTCTGTAAAGAAGAATTTGGTAAGAAATTGAATTCTTCGGTATTCCCTGGTCTACAAGGTGGTCCATTGGAACATGTCATTGCTGCCAAGGGTGTATGTTTATATGAAGCTATGCAACCAAGTTTTAAAGAATATATGGAACAAACATTAAAGAATGTTCAAGTGATGGTCAAAGGCTTCCAAGAAGCTGGTTATCGTTTGGTTTCTGGTGGTAGTGATAACCATTTATTATTGGTTGACTTAAAAGGATCAAAGGGTATGACTGGTAAGCGTGGTGAATATTTATTGGATCTAGCTGGTATTACGGTCAATAAAAATACCATTCCATTTGAAACGGAAAAACCATTTGTGACTTCTGGTTTACGTATTGGAGCTGCTGCGATGACTTCACGTGGTTTCAAAGAAGCTGAATTTGAAAAAGTCATTCATTGGATCGTTGATGTTTTAGATCATGATGATGAAGACTATGCAAAGAGCGTACGTAAAGAAGTTGTTGCTTTGACTCGTCAGTTCCCGGCTGAGGCGCAGATTTAATGCGTCTGATTGCCATTGGCAAGAATAAGGATCGTAGTCTACAACAGTTACAGAAAGAATATATAAAGCGCTTATCATCGTTTGATACAATGGAGATCATTGAAGTAAAAGATGAGCCAAATATGCATACAGATCGTGAAAAAGAAGTCGACTTGATCAAAGAAAAGGAAGGGGAGAGGGTATTAGAAAAGATCAAACCTTCCGATTGGGTGATTCTTTTGGATCTACATGGAAAGATGCTAGATAGTGTAGAATTTGCACATAAACTACAAAGATGGCAAGATCAAGGGGCTCATCTGGTATTTGTGATTGCGGGCTCACTGGGGCCTTCGAAAGATTTGGTGGATCGTGCCAATTTTCGTTGGAAATTATCAGATCTCACATTTACCCATTTGATGACAAGAATACTGGTTTTAGAACAGGTGTATCGGGCGTTTATGATCAATCATCATCGTCAATATCATAAGTAAATTTTGTATTCACAAATGATAGGTCTTGTGTTATTTTCTCTGTAAGAAAGGGGATTATGGTTTAGGGGATACCATGAAGTTATATAGGGGATTGATTTGTGTCAATATTGTCTTTGCGTGTTTGATTTTATTCCAGATCATTGGTTATGCCTGGATGATACATAAGCAGCCAAGCTTAGCTTGGCAATTGGATATACTATGTATCATTGGTTGTGTAATTGATATTATTTGGTGTGTTCATGCATGGATCGAGGAGGAGTGAAAATGGCTCCTCTTTTTCTTTTTGTGAATTTTTACACTAACTTCTAGGAAAACCAAAAATCAAGTGTTATAATAAATACGCATATTTATACAGTAGGAGGAGTTTAAATGGCAAAAAGAACTGTAAAAGACCTTGATGTAAATGGTAAAAAGGTCCTTGTACGTGTTGACTTCAACGTACCTAGACAAGATGGTGTGATTACGGATGATAACCGTATCCAAATGGCATTGCCAACCATTAAGTATTTAGTTGAAAACAATGCGAAAGTCGTATTATTCTCACATTTAGGTAAAGTAAAAACAGAAGAAGACAAAGCAAAAAACAATTTGGAATGTGCTGCTGTTCGTTTACAAGAATTATTGCCTGATACAAAAGTAACTTTCTGTCCTGAAACAAGAGGAGCTACATTGGAAAATGCCGTAGCTGCTATGAAAGATGGCGAAATCTTAGTTGTTCAAAATACACGTTATGAACCAGGTGAATCCAAGAACGATCCTGAATTAGGAAAATATTGGGCAAGCTTAGGTGATGTATTTGTGGAAGATGCTTTTGGATCGGTTCATAGAGCACATGCTTCTACCGTTGGTATCCCAACAAATTTGAAAGAAAATGGAATTGGCTTCTTGGTAGAACGAGAAGTTACAATGTTAGGTAAAGCAGTGGATAATCCTCTTCATCCTTTCGTTGCTATCATTGGTGGATCAAAAGTTTCTAGTAAGATCGATGTTATTGATAACTTATTGAAGAAAGCCGACAAAGTTATCATCGGTGGTGGAATGGCTTATACATTCTCTGCTGCACAAGGTGGTAAGATTGGTGATTCTTTAGTCGAAGAAGATAAGATTGATTTGGCAAAAGAATACTTAGAAAAAGCTGGCGACAAATTGGTATTACCAGTTGATAATGTCATTGCGGATGCATTCTCTGAAGATGCAAACACAAAATATGCTGATGCAGGTGAAATTCCTGATGGATGGCAAGGATTGGATATTGGTCCTAAAACAGTTGAATTGTTCAAACAAACATTGGCTGGTGCCAAGACCGTTGTATGGAATGGACCAATGGGTGTATTCGAAATGAAGAAATTTGCGAAAGGTACAGAAGAAATTTGTAAAGCCATTTCTGAATTACCAGATGCAATCACTGTCATTGGTGGTGGAGATTCAGCAGCTGCCGCAAAACAATTAGGATATGCTGATAAATTCTCTCATGTATCGACTGGTGGAGGGGCTTCACTAGAATATATGGAAGGTAAAACATTACCAGGTATCGCAATTATTAGCGATAAAGACTAATTATTAAAGGAGAAGAATAGATCATGGCAAGAAAACCAATTATTGTTGGAAACTGGAAAATGAATAAAAACAATGCGGAAACAAAAGCATTCTTTGAAAAAGTAGATGCTGTTGCCGCAACAGATACAGCTACATATGGAATCGGTGCTCCATTCACTGATTTACGTACAGCTTTAGACAACGCAAAAAATTTGATCGTTGCTGCTGAAAACTGTCACTTTGAAGATTCTGGTGCTTTCACTGGTGAAGTATCTGTTCCAATGTTGGAAGAATTAGGAATCAAATGGTGTATCATTGGTCACTCTGAACGTCGTCAAATGTTTGGTGATACAGATGAAACAGTCAACAAAAAAGCACATCGTTTGATCAAAGCTGGTATTACACCTATTTTATGTATTGGTGAAACAGAAGAACAATACGATGCTGGTCAATCTGCACAAGTCATCAAAGATGAATTGAAAGGTTCTTTAGCTGATCTAGCTCCAGAAGCTGTAGCAAAAATGGTCATCGCTTATGAACCAATTTGGGCAATTGGTACAGGTAAGAGTGCTTCGGTTGAAATCGCTGAAAATTGCTGCAAGACAGTTCGTGATACTGTTCGTGAATTGTTTGGTGATCAAGCAGCTGATGAAGTACGTATTCAATATGGTGGAAGTGTAAAACCAAATAACGTAGAAGAATATATGGCTCAACCAGATATCGATGGTGCCTTAATTGGTGGTGCTTCTTTAAAAGAAGATAGCTTCATCGAAATCATTGAAAAAACAAAATAGTTAATGATAATAAAATGTGGCGGACTTGGTAAATTGCCGAGTTCGCTTTTTTTCTTTGCTTTATCAACAATTTTTCGTCAAAAGTCAACTTGTGGGAGTCTTAGTCAACTTGCAAACATTGTCTATCTATGTTAAATTATTGTTGTACAATTTTAAACCGATGGGAGGTTGAATATATGAATTTTGTAGAAAATAATGGAAAAAAAGTCGCCGCAATCTTGTGTGTAGCCTCTGCACTTCCAGTTGTTGGTACAATCTACGCCATGGAATCACAACCTGGATGGCATGGTGACAAATATGTAAAAAAAGATCATACAATCGCAAAAAATAGTTGGATTACTTCAAACAAAAAATCCATTTATCTAGATAAAGATGGAAAAGCAGATACAGAAAAAACATATAATGCTAGTGCTACTGCACTTTCTGATGATACTGTAGCTACAGTTGCTGACAGTGTTAAAGCATCTACTGTAGAAGCTGTAGATACAGAATCAAATAATGTAGCTGAGAGTGCAAAAGCCTCAGCATCTGTAGATCAAACAGATGTTGCTGATACAAAGGTCGCAACTGTTGTTGATGAAACGAAGAAAGCAGATACTGCAGATGTATTAGAAAAAGCTGCTTCTACTTCTGATGTCGTAACAGTTGTAGCTGATAATACACAAAATACAGCTACAACACCAGTCAAGGAAGAAACGACAACCGTTGTACAACAACCTACAACTACAGTCGATAATACGCAAACAACGACACCTACAAATACGCAGACAACAACACCTACACAACCTGCAGCACCTGCAAATAACACGCAGACAACAACACCTGCACAACCAACAGCTCCTGCTGATAATACGCAGACAACAACGCCTGCACAACCTACAACACCTGTTGATAATACACAGACAACAACGCCTACAACACCTACCAATACAACAACACAAAATAGTTCATTCAATGAACGTGTAGCGCAAGCTGCATTAGCTGAAATTGGTGAACATGAATGGTGTACAAATACGGCAACGGATGCATTGAATGCCGCTGCTGGTAGTGAAGTATATGGTGTATACTGGCCAGATCAATACCAAAGCTTAGGTACAGTATTTACAGATCGCTCTTTGTTGCAACCTGGTAACTTGGTTTATTATGCGAATGATGGCCGTGCCGGTTCCGAAGGTGTCGTAGTACCAGATCATATTGCCGTTTATGTTGGTAATGATACGGTTGTCAATGGTGGTTGGGGCTATACCGCAAATGTCGCTGCTTCCAATATTGATGTTCCATCGGGAACACAGTATTATATTGCCATTAATCAATAATCTATTTAGCCTGGTAACACCCAGGCTTTTTTTGTGCCTGGATTGTGGTATCATTAGAATTATGAAAAAATTGAAAAGCGAACACACAAAATAAAGGTGAACGCAAATATAAGAAATGGAGAGGAAAAATTTTATGCGAATTGGTCAAGCCATTGATATTCATCAACTGGTTAGTGGAAGACCATTGATTTTAGGTGGTGTTTCCATTCCCCATGATCAAGGATTATTGGGACATTCGGATGCTGATGTTTTGGTTCATGCGATTGGTGAAAGCATCTTAGGCGCATTGGCTCTGGGCGATCTGGGAAAGCATTTTCCGGATACAGATCCAAAATATAAAGATATCGATAGTATGAAGATCCTAGCTAAGATCTATGAAATGATGAAAGAAAGGAAGTATCATGTAGGCAATGTGGATGCAACCATTTTAGCTGAAAAGCCAAAAATGGCCCCATATATTCAGCAGATGCGACAAAATTTGGCGGACTGTTTACATTGTTCTGTTGATCAAATTTCAATTAAAGCCACACGCGGCGAAAAAATGGGATTTGTGGGAAAGGAAGAAGGCATGGTTGCGATGAGCATATGTCTTTTGGAGGAAGAATGCGCGTAGTTGTTCAAAGAGTATCGCATGCTTCCTGTACCATTGATGGACAAGTCACAGGAAGTATTCAACAAGGATTTCTTATCTTGGTTGGTTTTGCACCCGATGATACCCAAACGATCGTTGATAAAATAATCCATAAAATCATCAATCTACGTGTATTTGAAGATGAAAATGGTAAAATGAACTTGTCGATGCAAACGATTGGGGGAGCCATCTTATCGATTTCTCAATTTACTTTGTATGCCAATTGTAAAAAAGGCAACCGACCTAGTTTCGTGAAAGCCGCCAAACCCGATTTAGCGATTCCACTTTATGATTATTTCAATCAAGCCATGCAAGCACAAGGAATTCATGTCGAAACAGGCGTGTTTGGTGCCAATATGAAAATTGATTTATGCAACGATGGGCCAGTGACCATTGTGTTAGACAGTGAGGAGATATGTAAATGAAAACAATTTGGGGAAATGAATTAGCCAATGAAGTAAAAGATACGATTCGATCCGAAGTGGATCAAATCAAAGCTGAAGGAAAACGGTTACCCGTTTTAGCTGTTGTTTTAGTTGGTGATAATCCAGCGAGTCAATCATATGTTCGATCGAAAGCCAATGCCTGTATCAATGTCGGCATGGAAAATCGAACCATCACATTGGATGGAAATATTTCGCAAGAAGAACTACTGGATACGGTCAAAAAATTAAATGCCGATGAAAAGGTGGATGGTATCCTCGTTCAATTGCCACTTCCAAAACATTTGGATGCGGATTCTGTCATTATGGCCATTGATCCGTCAAAAGATGTGGATGGACTTCATCCCGTCAATGCCGGAAATCTATTGACCGGTCGACCTGGATTTGTACCATGTACCCCAAAAGGTATTATGTATATGTTGAAGTCAGTTGGCCTAGAAAATTTAGCTGGAAAACGAGCTGTGGTTTGTGGTCGTTCCAATTTGGTGGGAAAACCGGTTGCGTTATTGCTGCAAAATCAAAACGCGACCGTAACCATCGTTCATTCCAAAACACCGGATATTGAATCAATCTGTTCACAAGCCGATATTCTTGTGGTTGCGATGGGACGTCCAAAAATGGTGACGTCTTCTTGGGTCAAAGAAGGAGCTGTCGTGATTGATGTAGGAATCAACCGAATGGAAAATGGTAAACTATGTGGTGATGTGGATTTTGATGATGTGAAAGATAAAGTAGCAGCCATTTCACCTGTACCAAAAGGAGTCGGACCTATGACCGTATGCATGTTGCTTTCTAATACGTTGGAAGCGTATCGAAATCATGAAAGAGGATAAGAATCGTGGAAGAAAAAAATTATGATCTAGGTGATATCATCGAAATGAAGAAGGAGCATCCATGTCATAAATCCAAACAATGGAAGATCATACGTATGGGTGCAGATATTCGAGTCAAATGCCTAGGCTGTGGCGCCAGTGTTTTAATGCCACGTTCAAAGTTTGAAAAGCGTTTAAAACGCGTTGTATCGAAAGGAAATCAATAATTATGTCATTAACTGCAGGAATTGTCGGCCTACCAAACGTAGGTAAGTCTACTTTATTTAATGCGATCACCAATTCGCAAGTGGAAGCGGCCAATTATCCATTCGCAACCATTGAACCCAATGTGGGCGTGGTCGAAGTACCCGACCATCGAATTGACCGTTTAGTGGAATTGTTTCATCCCAAAAAAACGATTTATACAACTTTTGAATTTACCGATATTGCTGGTTTAGTCAAAGGAGCCAGCAAAGGCGAAGGATTGGGAAATCAATTCTTATCGAACATCCGTTTGACCGATGCGATTTGTCATGTCGTACGTTGTTTCGATGATGCCAATATCACCCATGTGGAAAATTCCATCGATCCCGTACGTGATGTGGAAATCATCAACTTAGAATTGGTCATGGCCGATCTTCAAACCGTAGAAAATCGTATTTCGAAAGTGGAACGAAAAGCAATCACGACCAAGACCAAAAATGCGTTAGAAGAAATGGATCTTCTCAATAAATTAAAAGCGGTCTTAGAACAAGGACAACCCGCTCGTAGTGTCGAAGTGGATGATGAACAAGCCGCTTTCTTAAAAACATACAATCTTTTAAGTACTAAACCAGTCATCTATGTAGCCAATATGGATGAAGAAGGTATTGTCGATCCCGAAGCCAATCCATATTATCAAGCCTTAAAAGCCTATGCCGAAAAGGATAATGCCCAAATCGTACCTTTGTGTGCAAAGATTGAAGAAGATTTATCCAGTTTATCTGCGGAAGAAAAAGATGAATTCTTAAATGATTTAGGCTTACCACATAGTGGCTTGGATGCTTTGATCCAAAAAGCCTATGCGGTATTGAATCTACAAACTTTCTTAACAGCAGGAGCGGATGAATGTCGAGCTTGGACGTTTAAAAAAGGAATGAAAGCACCTGAATGTGCTGGTATCATTCATACGGATTTTCAACGTGGTTTTATTCGTGCTGAAGTATACTCCTTTGATGATATTGATGAATTGGAAACTGAAGCTGCCATTCGTGAAGCAGGTCGATTACGTTTGGAAGGGAAAGACTATGTGATGCAAGATGGCGATGTAGTCCATTTCCGCTTTAATGTGTAGGTGATCCTTTGTCAATTGAATCCATACTTATTCGTGTTATCGCGGTTATTCTAGCAATGGGCATTCATGAAAGTGCCCATGGTTTAGTTTCTTATTGGTTTGGTGATCCAACCGCCAAAGAAGAAGGACGATTGACACTCAATCCTTTCGCTCATATTGATTGGGCAGGATTGTTGTGTCTTTTGTTTTTTCGATTTGGTTGGGCCAAACCGGTACCGGTTGATCCGCGATATTATAAAGATCCAAAAACCGGTATGATATGGACGGCCTTTGCCGGTCCGATTGCCAATTTTCTTTTGGCTTTTGTCGCCATCTTTATTTACTACGGCTGTGTAAAAGCAGGTGTTGAAAGTAGTTTTATCCTATCATTACTTGGTTCCATTGCGATATTATCCATTGGCTTTGGTATCTTTAATTTATTGCCGATTCCACCATTGGACGGATCCAAGATCTTATTTGCGTTTTTACCATTGGATAAATATTTACGTTTTACTCAGGGATCCAATGTCATGATGATCGTTTTTATCCTTTTGATTGCTTCGGGGATCTTAGATGGACCATTGATGACAATGGTTAGCAATACCATTGATATTTTTTCTTCTGTTGCCATTTCGATTTGGAAATTGTAAAGGAATGAAAAAAATTTTCTAGTAGTTGAAACCAAATGAAAATAATTGTATCATTTTAATAACTATTGAGAAAGAGAAGGAGGCTCAGCTATGAAAGGCAAATTTATTAAGCTTTTAGCGAGTGCTGCCATGGCAACGAGTATGTTGGCTGGTTGTTCCAGTGGCGGTGGTGCGCAAGCACAAACGTATAAGAAAGGTGACACGGTAAAACTTGGATTAAACTTCGAGTTGACAGGTAATGTTGCCAGTTATGGAAAGGCAGAATATAACGGCGCTAAGCTAGCTATCAAGCAATATAACGCCAAAAAAGGCCACAAGTATAAAATCAAATATGAAACACAGGATGATAAGGGTGATGCAGCCGAAAGTACAAAAGCGGCTCAAAAACTTATCACGGAAGATGGTGTAGCTGCTTTGATTGGTCCAGCAACTTCGAGTGCTTCGATTGCTACATATCAAACAGCAACCGACAACAAAGTTCCAGTTATTTCACCATCGGCAACGCAACAAGGTGCCATGATGAATGATGGTAAAGTATATGATTATGCATTCCGTGTATGTTTCGAAGATTCCTATCAAGCCAGTGCAATGGCGAAATTTGCGAGTGAAAACTTAGGAAAGAAACGTGCGGTTGTTATCAATGAAGTCAGTGATTATGGTAAAGGATTAGCGGATACATTCACAAAGAAATTCAAGAAATATGGTGGTGAAGTTGTCGCAACAGAATCCTATAATGCAGGTGATACAGACTTTGCTTCGATCATCACAAAAGTACAGAAACAAGACTTTGATGTAATGTATTTAGCTGGTTACTATACAGAATGTGGTTTGATCATTAAACAAGCTAAAGAAGCAGGTGTCAATGCGACAATCTTAGGTGCTGATGGCTTTGAATCGGAAGTTTTGGCTAAACAAGCCGGTGCGCAAAACTTAAATGATGTTTATTATACAACGGCTTATACAACAGTAAATGCTTCGGATAAATTAAAAGAATTCATCAATGCGTATCACGATGAATATGGAACCGATCCGAACATGTTCTCTGCATTAGCTTACGATTCAACGAACTTAGTATTGCAAGCATTGGATAAATCTGGTGCTGGTGGTGAAAAGCTCCAAAAAGCAATTAAGAATATCAAATTCTCAGGTGTAACTGGTACATTCACGTTTGATAAGAAACACTCACCAGTGAAAGCCGTAATGGTCGTTAACCAAGTAAATGGTAAACAAACAGAAGCTGTTCCAATTACACCAGATAAGTAAGAAATGCAAAGGGGGAGATCAAAGCTCCCCTTTTTAAAAGGGAGGAGAAATTATGAACCAGTTTATTCAACAATTGATCAATGGGTTATCGCTGGGAAGTATCTATGCACTGATCGCATTGGGATATACCATGGTATATGGCATCATCAAGTTGATCAACTTTGCACATGGTGATATCTATATGCTTGGTGCTTATTGTGCATTTTACGTAACCGCAATACTTGGATATACTTCGGGTCCAAGTATTTGGGTCTTTTTTATCGCTTTAGTCATCACAATGATATTCTGTGGGGTATTGGGTGTGATCGTTGAGCGCATTGCCTATCGTCCTTTGCGACATGCGACGCGTATTGCAGCATTGATCACTGCTATTGGTGTATCGTATTTTATTGAATACACGACCCAGTATCTTGTCGGTGCAGAACCGATCAAGTTCCCTCAATTATTGCCAAATACGGCGATTCATGTGGGTAGTCTTCGCATTACTTCAGAACAAATCTTTATCTTTATCATTACGATTTGTTTGATGATTTTGCTTCAATTTATCATTTCAAAAACCAGAATGGGACGTGCTATGCGAGCTGTCAGTGTCGATGAAGATGCAGCTAAGTTGATGGGTATCAATGTAGATGCAACCATTTCTTTCACATTCTTATTGGGATCGGCATTGGCTGGTGTTGCCGGAATCTTAGTTGGTGTTTACTACAATACGATGAATCCATTGATGGGATTTACACCAGGTCTGAAAGCTTTCATTGCGGCTGTATTCGGTGGTATTGGTAGCGTACCGGGTGCTTTGATTGGTGGTTTCTTTGTTGGTATTGCTGAAACCATGGTTGTTGCGTATGGCTCTAGCTTATGGAAAGATGCCATTGTTTATGTCATTTTGATTTTGATCTTGATCATTAAACCAGAAGGTTTATTAGGAAAGAACGAAAGAGAGAAGGTGTAGACGATGCGACATTTATTGACCAAAGTGAATTTTGCATGGACCATTTTAATGGTCGCTGTATATTTTTTCTTTTTGATCCTAATGAATACCGGCATCATCAACTTGTATTATCAAGTAACTGTATATGATATTTGTATTAATATCATGTTAGCTGTTTCTTTGAACTTGATCATTGGTATTTGTGGCCAATTCTCCTTGGGACATGCTGGCTTTATGTGTGTGGGTGCTTATAGTGCCGGTATCATCACAAAAATGATTCCAACCACTGGTGGATTGATCATCGGTATCTTGGTTGGTTTTGTTCTTTCGGCCATTTTGGCAATTATCGTTTCGGTGCCAACCCTTCGTTTGCGTGGTGACTATTTAGCCATCGCTACGTTAGGATTTGCTGAAATCGTGCGTATCATGGCTCAAAATATGAAGATTACCAATGGTGCTGCTGGTTTAAGTGGTATTCCTAAATTGACGACTTGGCCATTATTATATCTTGGTGTTGTGATTACATTGTTGGTTGTTTGTAACTTTACGCGAAGTGCGCCTGGTCGTGCTTGTTTATCCATTCGTGAAGATGAAATTGCTTCCGAAGCTATGGGTATCAATACAACCAAATATAAAGTTTTGGCCTTTGTGATCGGTGCCTTATTGGCGAGTTTGGCAGGTGCTTTATTCGCATGTAACTACTACATCATCAAACCGACACAATTTAACTTTAATAAATCCATCGATATCTTAGTTATGGTTGTTTTTGGTGGTATGGGATCCATGACATCCAGTGTGATTGCGGCCATTGCGATTGGCCTTTTGAACATGGTCTTACAGAACTTTGCAGAATTGCGTATGATCATTTATGGAGTAGCTTTGATCGCCATCATGATCTTCCGTCCACAAGGTATCTTAGGAAATCGCGAATTTTCATTTAAGAAATTATTAGAACGAAAGGGGAATGACTAATGGCAGAGACGATCCTTTCGGTCAAGAATCTGACCAAAAATTTTGGTGGGCTATGTGCTGTATCCAATGTCAATATGGAAATCAAAGAAGGCGAATTGATTGGTCTAATCGGTCCCAATGGGGCTGGAAAGACAACCTTATTCAATCTATTGACAGGTGTTTATGAACCAAGTTCGGGATTGATCGAGTTTGTGAAAGACAATCAAGAAATCCAAATCGGCGGCATGAAACCATATAAGATTACTAGCCTTGGTGTTGCACGTACTTTCCAGAATATTCGTTTGTTTAAGACCATGACCGTATTAGAAAATGTCAAGGTTGCTATGCATAAGAATATTCACTATGGAACGATTGCGGCCATTCTTCGTTTACCTATTTATTACACAGAAGAGAAATGGGTTGAAGAAAAGGCTTGTGATTTATTAAAAGAAGTCGGTTTATATGGCAAACGAAATGAAATGGCTACCAATTTGCCATATGGAGAACAACGTCGTTTGGAAATTGCACGTGCTTTGGCTATCCAACCTCGTATTTTATATTTGGATGAACCGGCTGCCGGTATGAATCCACAAGAAACGACCGATTTGACAGAGTTGATCTATCATATTCGTGATAAGTATAAATTGACAATCATTTTGATTGAACACGATATGTCCCTGGTCATGAAAATTTGTGAACGTATTTACGTTTTGAACTATGGAAAATTGATAGCGTCCGGTACGCCGGAAGAAATCCAAAAGGATCCATTTGTTATCAAAGCCTATTTAGGGGAGGAAATGTAGTATGGCAATGCTTGAAGTAAAAGATCTACATGTCCATTATGGTGTCATTGAGGCTCTAAAAGGAGTCAGCCTGCAAGTAGAACAAGGAAAGATCGTTTCTTTGATTGGGGCGAATGGTGCTGGTAAGACAACGATGTTGCACGCTATCAGTGGTATCGTTAAAAAGAGTGGTGGATCGATTGCGTTTTTAGGCAATGACATCACAAAAGCCAAAGCGAAGAATATTGTTGAACAAGGCTTGATCCAAGTTCCAGAAGGACGTCGTATTTTTACGGGTCTGACTGTATATGAAAATTTAATGATGGGTGCTTTTTTACGAAAAGATAAAGAAGGCATTCAAAAAGATCTTCAACGTTGTTATGAATTGTTTCCAATATTAAGCGAACGTACCAATCAGGATGCAGCCACCCTTTCTGGTGGAGAGCAACAAATGTTAGCGATGGCTCGTGCTTTAATGGCACAACCAAAATTGTTGTTGCTGGATGAACCAAGTATGGGTCTAGCACCTATTTTGGTTAAAGAGATATTTTCCATCATTGAAGAAATCAATAAAAATGGTACGACAATTCTTTTGATCGAACAAAATGCAAAGATGGCATTGTCGATTGCCGATAAAGCCTATGTATTAGAGACAGGAAATATTGTTCTAGAAGGCAGTGGTAAAGAATTGTTGAATAGTGCCAATGTCCAGAAAGCATATTTAGGAGGATAAGATGTTTAGAGTAAAAGATTTCATGACAAGTGATGTCATTTGTACCGAAAGTGATGCCACGATTTCAGAAATTATTGATTTAATGCATACCAAACATATCCATCGTGTACCGGTTGTGAAAAATGATGAATTGGTTGGCTTGATCACCGAAGGAATGATTTCGAATTCCGGTACGCAAACAACGAGTTTGAGTATTTATGAATTGAATTATTTGTTGTCGAAAACGACGGTGCATTCGGTCATGGTCAAAGATGTTATTTATGCGTATGAAGATGATTTGATGGAAGATGCGACCGATAAAATGTTGAAACATGATATTGGTTGTCTGCCTGTTGTCAATCCAGAACATAAAGTTGTCGGTATCTTAACACAAAATGATGTCTTCAAATGTTTCTTGAATGTGCTTGGTTGGGGACAAAAAGGATCGCGTATTACTGTTTGTGTCAAAGATGAAATTGGTGCCATTGGTGCACTTTCCAAAATTTTTGTGTCCCAAAATGTGAATATTCTCAATTTAGGTGTGTATTCTCATACCGATGGAGTAGCCAAGATCGTCATTCGATGTGATGCATCGGATCCATCAAAGCTTTGTCAAGCATTGGAAGATGCTGGCTATGAAGTATTGGAACAAGCATCCAATCAATAAAAATAACGCCGTTTGAAACGGCCAATGGTGTCAACCTAAGAATGATTAGTTTGACACCATTTTTTATTTCCTTCTAGTTTTTAAACAATTAAAAGAAATGTCTAAAATATATATTTATAGTTAAGTATATAGACTATAAATATTTATATATAAGCCTTTATAATTTATAATATAGTTAAGTATAAAGGAGGGCTTTCTATGTTTGTACGTGTTATTCCAAACAATAAGGGTAAGAAAATGACCTATTTCTGTGACCTTGTCGAATCTTTCCGTGATGAAAATGGTGTCTCTAAACATCGTGTTGTAGTTAAGCTCGGTCAATTTGATGCAAAACATCTTCCTTATCTTCGTGCGGCTTTTGCCAAGGACCCTGAAGCAACTTTTTTAAAAGAGAAGGTGAAATACACAAAACAATAAAGAATCTATTGCTTCTTTNTACATCTATTGCTTCTTTGTTCTCCTGGTTTGGTCGTTTTATCAAATCCGAACAAGTACGTGAGGCAGCTCGTAAATCTCCCCATGATTTTATTCGCAGATACAAGTTTCCGTGGTATGACGTTCTTCTCTTCCTCATCTTTCGTAACCGGGATTGTATTGGTTCAGAATTAAGTCATTATTATTCCTGTATCGGGTTGCCGGCTCGCCGAATCAGCCGTCAAGCTGCTTTCAAAGCTATTCGTAAAGTAGATCCATCTGTCTTTAAACTTCTGATCCATAAATTGGCGGAACGTTTTTATCAATCGAAATTGGTGAAGACTTATAAAGGGTATCTTCTGTTGGCAGAAGATGGGACAACGTTGAATCTCTATAAAACGGATGAATCTCTTCAACGGTATGGATTCGTCAAGAATCAAAATGCACGCAATGCATTCCAAGCAGCAAAATCGACATCCCGTTCAGCTGCTCTTTATGATGTGACGAATGGATTGATCGTCGATTTCCAGATGAAAAGATTTAAAGATTCGGAGATACCTATTGCCATCGAACAATTGAAATATTTATCTCTGATGAATGGATATCCAGGCATTTATCTGGCAGACCGGTATTATGACAGTGTCGAATTATTTTCTATTTTAGAAAGTCATGGCCTGAAATATTGTATACGGGCCAAATCCAATTTCTTTAAGCATTATATCGAGAAGATGAAATCAAATGATGAATGGATCAAAGTAAAGGTTGATAAGGTCTGGCAGAAACGATTGAAATATGAGCAGCCAAGAGAACGGTTTTCGAAAGATCCCTATATAAAGATTCGCGTGGTGAGGTATCACTATATCGTGAACAAAAACAATCAGACGACCACTGTCGATCTAATGTATTTTACCAACCTAAGTAAAGACGAGTTTTCTTCAAGTGACATCGTTTATCTTTACAACAGGCGTTGGGATATTGAGAATAGTTACAAGATTTTGAAAAGCAATCAGGAATGGGAACGCTATTTCAGCAAGGAATGTGACAGCGAGAGATCTTCAATCTACGCAAAAGTACTGTTTCATAATTTAAGTGGTATCGTACAAAAAGAGATGGATAAAGAATTGTATGAAAATCATCCAAAAAAAACCAAATATGGTTATAAGATCAACCGAAAACAGCTCAATAATTTGCTTCGGGACGAAAAAATATTGAGATGGATGCGCAATGAGAACCAGAAAAAGATACAAAAAATCATGGAACTGATAAGTAAGATCATTAATAAGATCAAAGTACCTGTCCGTCCCGGCAGGCACTATAAGAGGTGGGGCAGGGTCATCTCTCAGAGCAAGCCGATGCGTTTTCGATTGGATGGACGAGAATGGCCAAATACCATATCATGGAACGGCAGACTGATGACGATCAAGCCCCGTTAAGAATATGATATCTTATATGTGAAAAATTTCCAATCAGGTATGAGTTTTCATATACGCTTTTTTTCGCTGATCAGCAAGAATCGTGTGGTTAAGTCAGTCACAGAAAAAGATGCCAACCTAATCATTCTTAGGTTGACACCATTGGCCGNTTTCATATACGCTTTTTTTCGCTGATCAGCAAGAATCGTGTGGTTAAGTCAGTCACAGAAAAAGATGCCAACCTAATCATTCTTAGGTTGACACCATTGGCCGTTTGAAACGGCGCTTTTTTAATAGGATTCTAGATTGTCTGGATAGGTAACTTCTTTGACTTGGTTGTAGTCTTTGATTTGTACATTTAAAGTGAATTCAAAGGTATTGGTTTTTTTGGAAGAAACCGACATGGTTCCTTTTGCATAGAGTTTCAAGTGGGTGATATGTTTCTTTGATATCGTAGCTTCCACATTGGCTTCGGATACACTGACGGAGCCTAGATCATCCACCAATTGTGACAATTTATCGGGGTCGATCGTAAATGTATAGGTGTTGCCATTACGAGAACTAGCCGTAAAGAAGTTTTCTAATTCTTCATCGGAATAGCTTAAGAATGGATCAATCGATGATAATCGCTTGCCATCTTCGATACCAATTTTGGAGGCAACACTTTGTGAGGTCGTGCCTCGATTTTTCAAATAGGTTTTACCATCTTTGATATAAAATTCGATGAAATCATTGGCTGTGTTTTCATTGGATTCTAGACCAAGCTTTAATGCCAATTGAATCTTGTCTTCTTGGATCAAAGAGGCATTTACTTTGATTTTTGAAGTATTCTTATTGTTTTTCATATCAAGCGATCCGGTCACATTGGCTGATTTTGCATCCAATGTATAATGGAATGCATCGAAGAAACGGAGAATATCATCGTTATTCTTGGATGAAGAACATCCTACCAAACTCAAAGAAAGTACACAGACAATAAAATATGTGAATAATTTTTTCATTGTATTTCTCCTGTGGATAGTAGTATTGTATAGTCTAAAAAGGAGTGTGTCAAAAATGGTTATCGTTTATTTGGGGACGGGTGATCCAAAATTAATAGATAGTATTAAAAAAGTGGGAATGGAATTTCATGTGGTTGGTGATCAAGAATTATCGAAGACCATGGCAGAATTAATACAACATCCAACGACATCCAAAGGGAATCAACCACCATTTCTATATCTATATAAAGAAGATGCTTCCTTACTTGCGAAAGCTTTCCAGCAGGAACATATATTTATCGATCGGGTTGCTGAAAATACCGAAGAAAATATCCAATGGTCTTTGCGTGATTTGATGGATGAAGTGGATCTTGCTTATGAAATCGATACGTTACGAACAGAATTATATATAATGGTACAAAATATTGATACGAAACGGTTTCAAACAGATGATGATTATCAGCATCTCATGCGTCATGCGATTGCTTTGGTAGAAGATCCACATGCGAGTCTGGAACAATTGGATGATATGGTTCGTGCTTGTCAAAAAGCATGAACTTTTTTTAATTCCAGTTGTATTTTATTTGCGTTTCGGGTAATATAATAAATTGCATAAGATTCCTTAGGGGTACTATGCCCTTTTGGATATTGTCAATGAAAGGAAGGCATGCATGGAGACTAGCAAAGCGTATCGTGTTGTGGCATGTGGTAAAAAAGCCCAACGCCGCGATTATTCCAAAGTAAGTGGTAAGTTAGAATTACCAAACCTTGTCGAAATCCAGACAGACTCTTTTGAATGGTTCACAAAAGAGGGAATCAAAGAAGTTTTCGAAGAAATTTATCCCATCGAAAACTATGGTAAAAATATTAAATTGAATTTTTTGCGTTATCATTTTGATAAACCAAAATATGACAAAGAGGAGTCCATGTATAGGGAGTGCAACTATGCAGCACCTTTGTATGCCGACATGGAATTGGAAATTACGGATTCCACTACCGGTGAAATTGTAACGAAGACCGAAGAAGTATATTTAGGAGATTTCCCATTGATGACGGAAACGGGTACATTCATCATCAATGGTGCTGAACGTGTTATCGTATCACAGATTGTTCGTTCTCCTGGCGCTTATTTTTCTCAAAGTGAAGATGAAAAAAGCGGAAAACAAAATTATGCCTGTGAATTGATTCCAAGCCGTGGTACTTGGTTGGAATTTATGACGGAACAAAAGAAATCAACGAATGGCCGTTTGATCAATGTATCGATTGACCGTCGTCGTAAGATCTTATTTTCCATTTTATTCAAGGCCATTGGTATGTCTTTTAACTTAGGCGATATCGATGATCCAAATGATACAACGGATTTAGAAACGTTCTTAACGGCAATGGGTCGTAAATTCCCATCGAAACCAAAAGAATCTTTACTTGCGAAACGTGATGAATATGAAAGCGAAAAGAATGCGATTGCGAAAGAACATGATGCATTAGCGAAACGTATTCGTGATGGCAAAGCTAAGGATGTGAATGCGGAAACGAAGTTGGCTTCGTTAGAATCAACATTGGAACAAGCTGAAGAAAAGCTTGCGAAAGTTGAAGCAGAATTAGCAGATTATTTAGCTGTGGATACGGAAAAACGCGATTATATGAGCTTGTATATTTTGTTGTATACAGCTTTCTTTGGAAAATATGAAGAAGTAGAAAATACGTTGCTTCATGATTACACCAAAGATAGTCGTTCGGTCGATAATACAGCTACGACACAAGGTGCATTATTGAGCTTCTATGGTAACCAAAGAAGCGATGAAGTAGCTGTTGTATCTGCTTCGGTTTCTTTGATGCGCGCTAAATTCTTTGATCATCGTCGTTATGATTTGACCAAAGCAGGTCGTTATAAATTACGTAAAAAGTTAAATGCGATTGGTCGTATCGAAGGTAATCGTTTGGCTCATGACATTATTGATGTGAATGGAAATGTCTTTATGGAAAAAGGCAAGATGATCCATCGTGATGAACGCAATGCTTTACGTGAAGAATTGGCGAAAGGTACATATTGTAAAGCTTTCCCATTCCGTACGGAATTCCATGAAGCAGATATTGTCTCTATCCCAACGAACTATAATACGGGATTGGTTGGACGTATCTTAGCCGATGATGTCACGGCAGGTGATATCTTCTTTGAACAAGGTACAGTATTGACCCAAGCAGATGTGGATGCTTTAAAAGGTGCCATTGAAGAAGTGCCTATTTATGCTGGCTTGATTGCGCAACCTGTTCAATTAACCACAGAAAATTGTGAAGCTGTATTGAACTATGGACAATATCTATATCATTTGGGCCGTTTGACCAATGCGAAATCTTTGGATGTTGTAGATGACGATATGGAATTAGTCATTGATCGTTATGACATCAATGGTCGTGATATTTCTACGGGTAAAGAAGATGCAGCTCGTTTAGAGGCCGACACCAAAGCGATGATTGCTTCTCGTGTAGCCAATGAAGAATTGACACTTTGGATCGTTGGTGCTTGTGTACAAGAAGTCTATGTCTTAGATGAAGATGATCATGAAATCAAGATCATTGGTAATGATCCATTTGCGAATATGCACACAATTACTATTCCAGATATGTATGCGTTCTTTGGCTATAACTTAAATGTCATGGATGGTATTGGATCGACCGATGATATCGATATGTTAGGTAACCGTCGTATTCGTTCGGTTGGTGAATTGATCCAGAACCAATTCCGTATTGGTTTAAGCCGTATGGAACGAGTTGTTCATGATCGTATGTCCATTCAAGAATTGGATACATTGACACCTCGTAAATTAACGAATATCCGACCTTTGACAGCTGCTATCAAAGAGTTCTTCTCTTCAAGTCAGTTATCACAATTCATGGACCAACAAAATCCATTGGCTGAATTAACGAATAAACGTCGTATTTCGGCATTAGGTCCAGGTGGATTGACACGTGATCGTGCCGGATTCGAAGTACGTGATGTGCATTCCTCTCACTATGGTCGTATTTGTCCAATCGAGACGCCAGAAGGACCAAACATTGGTTTGATCAACAACTTAACAACCTATGCGAAGATTAATGAATATGGTTTTATTCAAACACCATATCGTAAAGTCAATAAAGATGGAACGGTATCCGAAGATGCGATTTATCTAAGTGCCGATGAAGAAGCGGATTATATCATTGCCCAAGCCAACGAAGTTCGTGATGGTCGTTTAATCAATGAAAAAGTCGTTGCTCGTAAAGCCGGTGATACGATCATTGCCGATCGCGCTGATGTAGAATTAGCCGATGTCAGCCCGAAACAAATTGTTTCCGTTGCGACAGCCTGTGTACCATTCTTGGAAAACGATGATGCTTCGCGTGCCTTGATGGGTGCCAACATGCAACGTCAAGCCGTACCACTATTGAATCCACATAGTCCATATGTTGGAACTGGTATGGAATATAAGATTGCCAAAGACTCTGGTGTTGGTATCGTAGCGAAAGAAGACGGTGTTGTAAAATATGTGGATAGTTTACGAATTGTCGTAACGAATAAAGATGGTTTGGATCATACGTATCAATTGCGTAAGTTTGCTCGTAGTAATGCTTCCACATGCATCAACCAACATCCAATTGTAGAAGCTGGAGAAGAAGTCGAAAAAGGCGATATCTTAGCCGATGGTCCAAGTATGCAGAATGGTGAATTGGCTTTGGGTCAAAATGTTGTCATTGCCTATTCCACTTGGTATGGATATAACTACGAGGATGCCATCATCATGAGTGAACGTATGGTTCGTGATGATGTGTATACTTCAGTACACATTGAAGAATATGATATCGATTGCCGTGATACAAAATTAGGTCCCGAAGAAATTACGCGTGATATCCCGAATGTGGGTGAAAAAGCGGTTGCGAAATTGGATGAAAACGGCATCATCATGATTGGTGCCGAAGTTAAAGAAGGCGATATCTTAGTTGGTAAGGTTACGCCAAAAGGACAAAGTGAAGTATCGCCAGAAGAAAAATTGTTGTTGGCAATCTTTGGTGAAAAATCACGTGAAGTTCGTGATAATTCCTTGAAAGTACCTCATGGAGGAGCTGGTATCGTTCATTCCATCCGTGTATTCAAACGTGGGGATGGATCGGAATTACCTCCTGGAGTAAATACACGAGTGAAAGTATATATTGTTCAAAAGCGTAAGATTTCTGAGGGTGACAAAATGTCAGGACGCCATGGAAACAAAGGTGTCATCTCTCGTATCTTGCCAATCGAAGATATGCCATTTACTGGAGATGGACAACCAATCGATGTCATCTTGAATCCATTTGGTGTGCCTTCCCGTATGAATATCGGACAGATCTTAGAGATTCATTTGGGTTATGCAGCTCGTAAGTTGGGCGGTATCAAATTCTCGACACCAGTATTCGATGGTGTATCCAATGAAGAGTTATTGGATGTTATGAAAGAAGCATCCATGACCAAAGATGGTAAACAAGTCTTGTACGATGGCTTGACCGGTGAACCATTCGATGAACGAATCAGTGTGGGTGTCATGTACATGATCAAGTTAGCCCACATGGTTGATGATAAGTTACATGCTCGTGCAACAGGGCCATATTCTTTAGTAACGCAACAGCCTTTGGGTGGTAAAGCCCAAAATGGTGGACAACGTTTTGGTGAAATGGAAGTTTGGGCTTTGGAAGCTTATGGTGCAGCACATACACTACAAGAAATCTTGACGATCAAATCCGATGATATTCAAGGTCGAATCAAGACGTATGAAGCCATCATCAAAGGAAAAGATATTCCAGAACCAGGTGTTCCTGAATCATTCCGTGTATTGATGCATGAAATGCAAGGTTTGGCTATTGATATTCGTTGTTTAGATGAAAATGGGGAAGAAGTCGATATCACAACCGAAGATGATGACGATGATGTCCCAGCACCTAAGAAAGTAGAACCAGTTGTTGAAGAAGAAAAAGATGAACTTGTCAATGACATGGAAGAGACAGATTCAAAAGAAGAAGATCAGGAGGCAGATGAATGAGTATAAACCAGTTTTCATCCATTCAGGTTCGTTTAGCGAGTCCTGAAAAGATCCTAGAATGGTCACATGGTGAAGTGACAAAGCCTGAAACAATCAACTATCGTAGTCAAAAAGCAGAGCGCGATGGTTTATTCTGTGAACGCATTTTCGGTCCAACCAAGGACTGGGAATGTGCTTGTGGTAAATATAAGAAAGTTCGTTTTAAAGGGGTTGTCTGTGATCGTTGTGGTGTTGAAATCACAAAATCAAGTGTTCGTCGTGAACGTATGGGACATATCCATTTGGCTGCGCCGGTTGCTCATATTTGGTACTTGCGTGGTATTCCAAGCCGTATGGCCTTGTTGTTGGATGTAACACCAAAACAATTGGAAGAAGTTGTTTATTTTGTTAGTTACATTGTAACCGATCCAAAAGATACAGAATTGACTTACAAACAAGTATTATCTGAACGTGAATATCGTGAATTTGTAGCTATTTATGGTTCCGATAAATTCGAAGCGAAGACAGGTGCCGAAGCCGTTTTGAAATTGTTACAGAATGTTGATTTGGAAAAAGAATTCCAAGATATTCAAGAACAATTGGAAAAAGCCTCGGGTGAAAAGCGTAAGAAATTAATCAAACGTTTGGATACTGTGGATGCTTTCCGTCATAGTGACAATAAGCCAGAATGGATGATTCTGACAAACATTCCGGTTATTCCACCTGATCTTAGACCCATGTTGCAGTTGGATGGTGGTCGTTTCGCAACCAGTGATTTAAACGATTTATATCGTCGTGTTATCACACGTAATAATCGTTTACATAAATTATTGGAATTGGGTACACCAAACATCATCGTTCAAAACGAAAAACGTATGCTGCAAGAAGCCGTAGATGCTTTGATCGATAATGGTCGTCGTTCCAAACCAATTACCGGTGCGGGTGGTCGTCCTTTGAAATCTTTATCGCATTCATTGAAAGGTAAACAAGGTCGTTTCCGTCAAAACTTGTTAGGAAAACGTGTCGATTTCTCTGGTCGTTCCGTTATTGCGGTCGGACCGGATCTAAAAATGTATCAATGTGGTATTCCACGTGAAATGGCGGTCAATTTGTTTAAGCCATTCATCATTAATGAGATCGTCAATGAGGGATTGGCTGCCAATCCTAAAAATGCAGAAAAATTAATTGAAAGACAAGATACGCGCATTTGGGATGTGGTTGAAAAAGTCATTGATGGCTATCCTGTATTGATGAATCGTGCGCCTACATTGCACCGTTTGGGTATTCAAGCCTTCCTGCCAAAACTAGTTGAAGGACGTGCTATGCGTCTACATCCATTAGTATGTACAGCATTCAATGCTGACTTTGATGGTGACCAGATGGCCATCCACGTTCCATTGAGTGAAGAAGCACGTGCCGAAGCTTTGGTCATGATGTTGGGTTCTCATAATATTTTGGGTCCAAAAGATGGTAAACCAATCGTTACGCCAGGTCAGGATATGGTCATGGGTAACTATTATTTAACCATGGAAGAAACCAAAGATGAATTATTGAAAGAAAGCCAACGTTATTTGGATGCCGATTGTCCAAAAGAAGCTGCCTTATGGAAAACGTTTGCGGAAGCCGAAGGACATGTATACAGTAATGTCGATGAAGTCATGATGGCTTATAAATCGCATTTAGTTCATTTGCATTCACGTATTGCTTTACCAGTTCGTGGTGTTGGTAAATCTAGTTTCGATCCGGTACATGCCGATGATTATCTAGTAACAACACCAGGCAAGATCATTTTTAATAGTATGTTCCCGGATGACTTCCCATTCATTGAGGAAGTTTCAAAAGCTAACTTTGAAAAGACGCCAGAACGTTATTTTGTGAAACCAGGCACGGATATTCATGCCTATATCGCAAATTTACCAATTCGTGATGAAAATGGTAAAGATTTCTCCGTCAAGAAAAAAGACTTAGGAAAAGTAATTGCCGAAGTATTCCGTCGTTATACGGTGGATCAAACAGCAGAAGTATTGGATCAAATCAAGGCTTTGGGATTCAAATATTCAACAGTTGCTGGTATCACAGTTGCGTTAAGTGATATTGAAGTCGCTCCTAATAAGGAAGAAAAAGTGGCCGAAGGTCGTCAAAAGGCCGAACAATTGAAACATCTACAACGTAAAGGTATGTTGACGATGCAAGAGTGGGAATCGCATTTAAGTGGTTTATGGGATACCATCAAAGATGAAATTGCCGATAGCTTGGTTGCGAACATGGATCGTAAGAATCCAATCTTCATGATGGCGGATTCTGGTGCTCGTGGTAACCGTTCGAACTTTACACAGTTAGCCGGTATGCGTGGTTTGATGGCTCGTCCAGGTCATGCGAAATCAACCCATGGTGAATTTGTTCCTAGCATTATCGAGGTCCCTATTTATTCTTGCTTCCGTGAAGGATTGAATGTAAGTGAGTTCTTTACTTCGACCCATGGTGTACGTAAAGGTTTGACCGATACAGCCTTGAAGACAGCCGAATCTGGTTACTTGACTCGTCGTTTGGTCGATGTTGCCCAAGGTGTCATCATCCAAGAAGACGATTGTGGTACGGATAAAGGATCTTGGGTAGAAGATTTAGTCGATCGTAAGACCAATACCGTTATTGAAACGTTCCAAGATCGTATTGCGGGTCGTTATTCAAAACAAGATGTTTTTGATCCAAATACCGGTGAATTGATCATTGCGAGTGATGAGTATATTTCCGATGAAATGGCAAAGAAGATTGTCGATGCCGGAGTTACAGGTATGTATATTCGTTCCGTATTTACTTGTAAATCAAGAACGGGTGTATGTCGCAAGTGCTATGGTAAAAATATGGCTACCGGTAAAGATGTTGAAGTCGGTGAGGCCGTTGGTGTCATGGCTGCCCAATCCATTGGTGAACCAGGTACACAGTTGACCATGCGTACATTCCATACCGGTGGTGTAGCCGGTGCGGGTACAGGTGATATTACTCAAGGTTTGCCTCGTGTCGAAGAGTTGTTCGAAGCACGTAAACCAAAAGGTGTCGCTGTTATTGCGCAGATTTCTGGTGAAATTACTTCGATTGAAAATATTGAAGGTACGAAACGTCAAGAAGTCATCATCACTTCTGAAAAAGAAAGTGTATCGCACAAGATCAACGCTAACCAAGAACTTCGTGAATGGGTTCGTGTTGGAAACCATATTGAAGCTGGTGAAGCTTTGACCGAAGGTCCATTGGATCCTAAAGAATTGTTACGTGTTGCCGGTGTTCGAGAAGTGCAAGATTATATCTTAAAAGAAGTCAAGAAGGTATATCAATCACAAGGTATCGAGATTTCGGATAAGCACTTGGAAGTTATGATCATGCAGATGATGCGTAATGTTATTGTGACGGATAAAGGTGATACGGATTTAAATATTGGTGTTCAAAAATCGTTGAATGAAATTACGCGTATCAACCGTAAATATTTGTTGGAAGGAAAACAACCAGCAAAATTCAAACCAATTTTGTTGGGTATTTCGAAATCGTCCGTAGAGACGGATTCGTTCTTGTCAGCGGCTTCGTTCCAAGAAACGACCAAAGTATTAACGGATGCAACGATCAAAGGAAAGACGGATCATTTACGTGGTATGAAAGAAAATGTCATGATTGGTAAGCTGATTCCAGCCGGAACCGGTTGTCATGGACATCGTCCACAAAATGATTTGGTAGCTGCTAAAGCGAAAGAATTACGTGATCAACGTTTAGAGCGTATGCATCAAAAAGAAGCAGATACACAATTTGATAAGTTGGTGGCGGAAAATACACCAGTTGAAGAATCATCATCTGTTGATGAATAAGAAGGAGCTTTTTGAGCTCCTTTTTTTGGAGGTTTTATGTTTGAAGAAGTTCAAAAGTTTTATCGTTATTGTCAAAAACAACTCTCGAAAAGTGTGGTTTCAATCAATGTAGTAACCGATACGTTTGATGAACAAGAAATAATGGATGCCTTGGCTTTTTGTGGAGCTATTGTGTATGAGGGAAGTGTTCATGAAGCGGATGCACGCATTGAAAAGAAAAAGTATTCTATTGGAAATGAAGAAATTCCGGTTTCAGCTTTTGCGGCCATAGAACCAATGTACACGTATTCAAATGCACGTATTAAAAAAGATCCCGAGTAGGGATCTTTTTATAAGATTTGAATATGATGTTCTTTACAAGCTTGAATCATATCGTCTGGCCAAATGCTGGCTTGGACTTCACCGATATGGGCTTTCTTCAGCAGCAACATACACAAACGAGATTGACCAATGCCACCACCAATGGTATAGGGCAGCTCTCGATTTAGGATGGCTTGATGATAAGGTAATTCCATGCGTTCCGTACAATTTTCTTTCTTTAATTGTTCAACCAAAGAATTTTCATCAACACGAATGCCCATAGAACTGATTTCCAATGCACATTGCAGAGGTTCAAACCAGAACATAATATCGCCATTCAGTTGCCAATCATCATAATCGGGAGCACGTCCGTCATGTTTTTCGCCATTGGAAAGTTTATCACCAATTTTCATGATAAAGACACAACCGTATTTTTTGGCAATCGCATTTTCTCGCTGGCGTGCATCTAGATTAGGATAGAGATCCAATAGTTCTTGCGTTGTGATGAAGTGAATATCGTCGGGTAGATGATTGACCGCTTCTGGATATTTGTACCAAACTTCGTGTTCCATGTGTTTGATCACTTTAAAAATATGACGAACGACTTGGCGAAGCGTTTCTTCGTTACGTTCTTCTTTGGTGATGATCTTTTCCCAATCCCATTGATCCACATAGGCAGAGTGTAAATTATCGAGGTCTTCATCTTTGCGAATCGCATTCATATTGGTGTAAAGGCCGGTATGCATCTGGAAACCGTATTTTTTAAGTGCAAATCGTTTCCATTTGGCAAGTGAATGCACAACTTCAATGTCTTCATGGGGGATGGCTTTCATATCAAAGTGTACAGGGGATTCTACGCCATTTAGATTGTCGTTCAAGCCCGAGCTTTTGGTGACAAAAAGTGGTGCGGAAACGCGGGAAAGATGGAGTTCGTTGCCGAATTCTCTTTGAAATGTGTCACGAATGTATTTGATGGCTTCTTGGGTATGGCGTATATCCAAGACAGGATCGTAATTTTCAGGTAATATCAGTGTCATAAGGACTCCTTTCTACATACCTTTTGATTGTACCATAAACGATGAATCATTGAAATAAATACAGATTATTGATACTATTGTACCGTTATGTAAGGAGAGTTGAATATGCGAGATCGATTTTCCAGCCGATTGGGATTTATCTTGATCAGTGCTGGTTGTGCTATTGGATTAGGAAATGTTTGGCGTTTCCCATATATTACGGGAAAATATGGGGGTGCTGCTTTTGTATTGATTTATTTGTTTTTTTTATTGATCTTAGGTTTGCCTGTCATGGTCATGGAATACAGTGTAGGTCGAGCCAGTCAAAAGAGTGCGGCACTATCGTTTGATGTCTTGGAACCAAAGGGTACCCATTGGCATTGGATGAAGTATTGGTGTTTGATTGGAAACTACCTATTGATGATGTTTTATACGACTGTATGTGGTTGGATGGTGTATTACTTTTATAAAATGATCACGGGATCTTTCCAAAATGCCACGGTCAATCAGATTACGGCAACATTTAACTCTATGTTGGCGAGTCCAAGTATTAATGTGGGTTACATGGTGCTTGTTGTCTTATTGGGATTCTTTGTGGTATCCAAAGGATTGGTAGATGGCTTAGAAAAAGTATCCAAAACCATGATGATTTGTCTTTTAGGATTGATGGTCATTTTAGCCGTTCGTTCTGTGACTTTGCCTGGTGCTTCGGCCGGTTTGAAATATTATTTAGTACCTGATTTTGGCAAAATGAAAGAATATGGAATTGGCAATGTGATTTTTGCCGCTATGGGTCAGGCTTTCTTCACTTTATCTTTAGGTATTGGTGCCATTGCGATCTTTGGTTCTTTTATTGATAAAGATCGACGTTTGACTTCGGAAGCGATGCAAGTGGTTGCCTTGGATACGTTTGTGGCTATTGTGGCTGGATTGATCGTTATTCCTGCTTGTTTTGCGTATCATGTAGATCCTGGTCAAGGTCCTGGTTTGATTTTTGTTTCTTTACCTAATATTTTTGCGAATATGGCTGGTGGCAACATTTGGGGTGCTTTATTCTTTTTATTTATGAGTTTTGCGGCGTTTACGACCATTATTGCGGTATTCCAAAATATTTTAACGATGACCAAAGAATTAACCGGATGGAATCGTACGCAAAACTTATTGGTAAGTTGTTTGGGAGTATTGATTTTATCATTGCCTTGTGCGCTTGGTTTTAATGTATGGTCTTTCATTCAACCATTGGGTGCGGGTACCAATATCCAGTCTTTAGAAGATTTTATCGTTTCCAACAATTTATTACCATTGGGATCCATGATTTATGTATTGTTTTGTACAGCTAAAAATGGTTGGGGATGGAAGCATTTCTTACAAGAAGCAAACAGCGGAGAGGGAATTCGCTTTCCAAAATCGATTCGTTGGTATTGCGGCATTGTGATTCCTTTATTGATATTAATTATTTTTGTGCAAGGATATATCGTTTATTTTGCAGGGTAGATGTCCATTTTGGATATCTGCTTTTTTTATGTAAGCGTATGTGATAAAATGTAAAAAATGTAAAAAGGAGAAGAGAAATGAAAAAATTAGGCAAAATTGCCCTTGCGGTCGCATTGGGCCTTTCCATGACTGCTTGTAGCAGTGGAACAGCAAAAAAGGATAAGAGTGATGTAAAGATTGGTGTCATTCAATACACAGAACATCCGGCTTTGGATAAAGCATATGATGGCTTTGTGAAACAAATGAAAAAGGCAGGTTATAAGAAGAGTCAGATTGATTTTAAAAATGCGCAGAATGATCAATCCAATTGTGAAACCATTGCCAATAAGTTTGTGAATGATGGCGATGATTTGATTTATGCGATTGCGACACCGGCTGCTCAAGCGGTCAAAGGAAAAACCGATGATATTCCAATCGTGATTTCAGCGGTAACCGATCCAAAGGCTGCTGGTTTGGTACAATCCAATAAAAAACCAGGTGAAAATGTAACGGGTACGAGTGATTTGAATCCGGTTGAAGAACAAATTGAATTGTTGCAGAAATTGATCCCAAATGCTAAAAAAGTCGGAATCATGTACTGTTCAAGTGAAGATAATTCCATCGTTCAGGCAAAATTAGCTCGTAAAGCAATCGAAAAAGCCGGTATGGAAGCACAAGATTTTACGGTTAGTGAAACCAATCAGATTCAACAGGTCGCTGAATCAATGGTTGGCAAAGTGGATGCTGTTTATATTCCAACCGATAATATGTTAGCGGAAAGTATTTCGAGTGTCACTTCTGTAACGAATGAAAATAATTTACCTTGCATCGTTGGTGAATCCAATATGTGTGAAGGTGGTGGATTGGCAACGTATTCGATCGATTATGAAAAATTAGGGGAGCAAGCAGGTAAGATGGCTGTGAAGATCTTAAATGGTGCAGATCCTGCGACAATGAAGATCCAATATCAATCGACTGATGATCTTCAATTGTACATTAATCGTAAAGTAGCGACACAATTGGGTATCACGATTCCCGATGAATACCAGGATGCTACAGATATAGGAGAATAATCTATGAATATACTACTAGCCATACAAGGTGCCATTAGCCAAGGTGTGCTCTGGGGCGTTATGGCATTGGGAGTATATATCACCTTTCGTTTGTTGGATATTGCCGATTTAAGTGTGGATGGTTCCTTTGCGACAGGTGGTGCTGTTTGTGCAGTTGCCATCCTACATGGTGTAGATCCATTGATTGCGGTTTTATGTGCATTTATTTCTGGCTTAATTGCTGGTGGTATTACGGGTCTACTTCATACAAAATGTCAAATTCCAGCCATTTTAGCAGGTATTTTGACACAAATTGGATTGTATTCCATCAACTTACGTATCATGTCTCGTTCGAATTTGCCACTATTGGCAAGTCCTACGATGTTTAAGATCTTCCATACAGCAACCCATATTTTGTCTTCTTGGTCTGTTTTGATCATTGGTGTGATTTTTGTGTTGGTTGTTTCGATATTGTTGTATTGGTTCTTTGGAACCGAAATGGGAAGTGCTATTCGAGCAACAGGTAATAATGAACATATGGTACGTGCGTTGGGTGTCAATACGAATACCACAAAACTATTGGGGTTGATGCTTTCCAATGGATTGGTTGCACTTTCTGGTGCTTTGGTTACCCAATCGCAAGGTTATGCTGATGTTAAACAAGGAATTGGTGCTATCGTCATTGGATTAGCTTCTATCGTCATTGGTGAAGTTATTTTCCGTGGCAAAGGAAATTTCTTTGTGGCTTTGATGTCAATCGTGGTAGGTTCAATCATCTATCGTATTATCGTTGCCATCGTTTTACAGTTGGGTCTATCAACCGATGATTTGAAATTATTTACCGCTATCTTAGTTGGTATTGCGTTGACGGTTCCAGTCGTTTTGGATCGTCGTAAACAGTTGGCTATGTATAAAAAACTGACTGGAAAGGAGATGGGTGATCATGCTTAGGATCGAACATGTCTCTAAAACTTTCAATATGGGAACCATCAATGAAAAGAAAGCATTGAATGATTTGAGTTTACATCTTGAACCGGGTGATTTTGCGACAGTCATTGGCGGCAATGGTGCCGGTAAATCAACGATGTTGAATATGGTTGCGGGAGTATATCCGATTGATTGTGGATATATCTACGTAGCAGGTAAGAATATTTCTTTGGAACCAGAATATAAACGTGCTTCTTTGATTGGTCGTGTATTCCAGGATCCGATGATGGGTACAGCCGCCAATATGAGTATTCTAGAAAACTTAGCCATGGCCAATCGTCGTGGTAAATCGCGTTCATTAAAATGGGGCGTCACCAAGGAAGAAGAAGGTCAATTTAAAGAAGAATTAAAACGATTGGGCTTAGGTCTAGAAGATCGTTTAACCAGTAAAGTGGGATTATTGTCTGGTGGTCAGCGACAAGCTTTGACTTTGTTGATGGCGACATTGATCGAACCAAAGTTGTTATTGTTGGATGAACATACAGCGGCTTTGGATCCTCGTACGGCAAAGAAGGTATTGGATCTAACGGTTGAAATTGTGGAAGCACAGCATTTAACGACATTGATGATCACGCATAACATGAAAGATGCGATTGCGATTGGTAATCGCTTGATCATGATGCATGAAGGTAAGATTATTTATGATGTGCGTGGTGAAGAAAAACAAAAACTAACCGTGGATGATTTGTTGAAGAAATTTGCCGAAGCACATGGTGATGAATTTGCGAATGACCGAATGATGTTGGGTTGATTTTCATCCATGTATCCGGTATGATAGAAAAAACCGTTGAAGAAGAGATCAAACGAAAAGATGTGCCGAAGCGAGTTCGGGATGGTGAAAGCCGAATGGTAACAGTTTCGCAAATGGACTTCGAAGGGCGAGGTGAATACAGTAGCCAAGACGTTTCCATGCGTTAAATGGATAAGTGGATATCGATTCGATATCAATTCAGGTGGTACCGCAGAATTTGTATTTTGTCCTGTATGCGTTTATGCATACAGGCTTTTTTTGTTAGAGAGGGAGGATGTGTATGAAGAAATTATTAGCTATTCTATTGGCAATGAGTTTGTCTTTGTCTTTGAGTGGTTGTCAATCCGTGACGCATGATAAACCGGTTGTATCGGTAGCTCAATTGGTTTCGCATCCATCGTTAAATTTGATTCGTGATAACTTTAAAAAAGAGATGAAACGATTAGGTTATGTGGATGGGAAAAACATTGAATTGAATTATGCCGATGCATCGGGTCAAGTGGCAAACTTAAATTCCATTGTGAATCAGTTTGAAGATAAACAAAGTGATGTGATCGTAGCAATTGCGACGCCAACAGCTCAAATGGCTGCACGTGTATCCAAAGATATACCCGTGGTATTTTCGGCTGTATCGGATCCAATCGGTGCGCAATTGGTTTCGAATTTAAAACATCCAGGCGGAAATATTACCGGTACAAGTGATGAGGTGCAGATTGATCAGATCTTGGAGTTGGCTAAAACGTTGACTCCAAATATGAAGACGGTTGGATTTTTGTACAATGCGTCGGAAACCAATAGTGTGGCCAATTTAAAAAAGGCAAAAACCTATTGTGCGAGTCATGGCTTAACATTGATTGAAGGAACGGGAAAAGATATTACCGAATTAGAAACTTCGGCTTCGGTTCTTTGTCAGAAGGTAGATGTCCTTTTATCGCCAAACGACAATACAGTGGCAAGTGCCATGCCTTCTTTATCGAAGACCGCAACCGATGCGGGCATTCCGTATTATGTAGGTGCGGATTCTATGGTCAAAGATGGTGGATTGGCTACGGTTGGTATTGACTATGCCCAATTGGGAAAAGAAACTGCAGATATGGTCGATCAGATCTTAAAAGGCAAAAAAGCGGGTGACATTCCAGTGAAAGTCTATAAAAAGAATTTATTCATTTATGTGAATAAGAAGACATTAAAAGCACTGAATATTACTTTGCCAGATTCGGTAGCACAAAATAAAAAACTTCAAATAGTAGGTTAGAGGGGAGAATTTATGTCGAGTGCAGTTATTTTAAAAGCGATAGAACTGGGATTGGTTTTATCTGTATTATCTTTAGGCGTATATATATCGTTTCGAATTTTGGATATTCCGGACTTAACAGTGGATGGTTCTTTTTCAACCGGAGCAGCGACGGTTGCTGTTATGACGATGGCAGGAGCGCCGATGGTGGGTTTATTTGCCGCGTTTTTAGCGGGATGTGTTTGTGGTATCATTACCGCTTTGTTGCAGACCAAGATGCATATTCAGCCCTTATTGGCAGGTATCATTACGATGACAGGGTTGTATTCGATCAATTTGCGAATCATGGGTAATTTACCAAATATGCCACTGATTTCTTTAGATCCAGCCAATGCGACATTATTTGATAAAATTGATCAGCCATTGTTGGCTTTGATTCCCATCGTTGCGGTGATTGGATTGTTGCTGTATTGGTTTTTCAAGACGAATTTGGGATTAGCGATTCGTGCAACAGGTAATAATGAGGCAATGGTTCGTTCGAGTTCCATCAATGCGGATACCATGAAGATCATTGGTTTTGCGATTTCCAATGGTTTGGTTGCTTTATCGGGTGCATTGTTTGCCCAATATAATCATTTTGCGGATGTGACTGGTGGTACCGGTATGATGGTCATTGGTTTAGCAGGTATCATTGTTGGTGAGGCCATCTTACAGAAACATACGATTGGATTTGGTTTGTTTGCGGCAATCTTAGGTGCTTGTATTTATCGTTTCTTGTATACACTGGCTTTACAGTTTGGTGTGCCTTCGGGCGATATGAACTTGATTTCCGCTATCTTAGTTGCGATTACGATTTCGATTCCGTATCTACGTAAAAGAAAGGGGACAGAAAATGCTTAGTCTACAAGATGTATCTGTTACTTTTAATGAAGGTACTTCATTAGAAAAGAGAGCTTTATCACACGTCAGTGTGGATGTTAATGATGGCGATTTTATCACGATTTTAGGAAGTAATGGTGCTGGTAAATCCACTTTCTTTAATGTGATTGCCGGAAAGCTACCAGTCAGTGATGGTAAGATCATTTTGGGTGGTAAAGATATCACCCATGAAAAAGAGCATGTGCGAGCTCGCAACATTGGTAGATTGTTCCAGGATCCTTCCATGGGTACGGCGAGTCGATTGAGTGTAGAAGAAAACTTGGCATTGGCATATTCTCGTTCCAATCGTGGTTTATTTTCAATGGCGGTCAATAAAAATGAACGTGCTTTCTTTGCAGAAAAGTTAAAAACGTTGAATATGGGATTGGAAGATCGAATGAAGACGCCGATTGGTTTATTATCAGGTGGTCAACGACAGGCTGTAGCTTTGATGATGGCGGTTTTAAATCCACCAGAAGTCTTGTTGTTGGATGAACATACGGCTGCATTGGATCCGAATAGTGCGAAAAAAATATTAGAAATCACCAATGAGTTGATCAGGGAAGAACATATTACGGCATTGATGATCACGCATAATATGAAAGACGCTTTAGAGAATGGCAATCGTTTATTGGTATTCCATGATGGCCAGATTCGTAAAGACTTTCATTCTGAGGAAAAAGCCAAATTGAAGCCAGCGGATTTGTTGGCGTACTATGAAGTTTGACAAAATAGGACTTTTATCATAGACTGAAAACAGAGGTTAGGACAATGTCACATATTTTAAAAGAATTGAAGCATGCGAATCTTCCAAAGCGAATTGATACAACGATTGAGTATAAATGTAAGACGGATGAAGATAAGGAAGCTGTTTATTCCATGCTCCATGATATGTTGGAAAATCATTTGGAAGAATTTGCGAAAGTCACATATGATTTAGAACCAGATAATGTTGTAAAAGTAGAAGTTATCGAAAATAGATAACTTCTATTTTTTATTCTTCTTCTTTTAAGCGGTTTAAGATCGTCATGATGCCATAAGAAATGGTATATTGCGGATTGGGACTGATAAAAAAAGGAACATTAAGTTGTTGACGTAAAATGGTATCTATATGGGGAATTTCCATTAATCCGCCACAGCAGACGATGCCTCGTTTTAAAAGGTCGCCTTGTTGTTGATTGGATAAGGTCGTTAAGAAGGTATAGATCCATTGACTCCAAGCATAAACAATGCGCGATAATACTTGACCGATTTGGTTTTGGGTGATGGTAATCCTGCGATTTTGCTGGGTACGCATGTCGGTGCCATGAATCACGATGGCTTCTTTGGTTTGACCAAACTGCAACAATAGATTTTCGATAAATGGTTGACTGACTTGGAGATCATAGTTGGTTTGGATCCATTTATTGAAGGCATGCAGAATTTGTGCACCGCCATATGGAGAATGACTTTCTTTTTGAATGATGCCATTAGAGAAACAAGCAATATCACAGGAAGCATGTCCCATGTACAACATACAGGCGGATACGGATGTGTTGATTTGTAGTTTAGCACCAATGGCTGCACACCACAGTTCTTTGTCATAGATAACTTGGGTTGCACCTTGTTCCAAAATGTGATTACGGATTTTTTCGCATTGTTTTTTATCAAAGGTAGAAGGAGTTGTAAAGAAAACGGTTGTTTTATGAAACAAACGAAAACTATCGTAGCGCGTAAAGATTTCATCTAAATAACTATAGAGTTCGGATAGACGTCGATAGCTACGAACATGACGAGTACCGCGTAGTTGACTGGCTTCGGTACCGATGGCCATTGTTTTTTTATTGGCGTCGAATGCCAGTAGGGCGGGTTGATCAAATAAAATATTGTTATCTTTGATGTAACGAATGGTGTGTGTACCAATATCTAATCCAATGTATTCCATATATCTATTTTACTATTGAAAAAAGAATGCTACAATACATTTACAAATGGAAGAATTAATGAAGTTTCCACAAGGAACATGTATGATTGTTTTATTGGATGCATTGGATAAGCCAAAGAGTGAGCGTGCGTTACGTCTTTGTATGGAATGGCAGCCACTATTGGAAGAAATGGGTGTTCCAGCGTATATTGTTTCTTCTTCGGATACGCGTTTGTATTCCATTCCTTATTTTCAATTGTGTTCGGATCTGGATTGTCATTTGCATCGTCGTTTTGGTGCCATTCGTTCAAAAGTGATTTATGGCAAATCAAGAGATTGTATCCAGGGTACGATCGTAGTGATGCAAGATAAGGATGTCGTACAAATCAATCATCGTGTGAATGAAAAAGCGATGCGTGCGGCGTGTATGTGTGCTTTAAAGAAAAGATATCAAGAGTTATTAAAAAAAGTGCAGAAAATTAATTGACAAAGAGTTTGTCTCTTGGTAATATATAAAAGCGCTAAGCAATACGGAGGTTTAGCTCAGTTGGGAGAGCATCTGCCTTACAAGCAGAGGGTCAGCGGTTCGAGCCCGTTAACCTCCACCATTTAAATATTTTTCTGGAGAGGTAGCGAAGTGGCTAAACGCGGCTGACTGTAACTCAGTTCCTTCGGGTTCGACAGTTCGAATCTGTCCCTCTCCACCATTCATTGGGGTATAGCCAAGCGGTAAGGCACAGGACTTTGACTCCTGCACTCGTTGGTTCGAATCCAGCTACCCCAGCCACTTTTTTATGCAGGTGTAGTTCAATGGTAGAACTTCAGCCTTCCAAGCTGACTACGTGAGTTCGATTCTCATCACCTGCTCCATCTGGAGGTTTAGCTCAGTTGGGAGAGCATCTGCCTTACAAGCAGAGGGTCAGCGGTTCGAGCCCGTTAACCTCCACCATTTCTTATTTGCCGACTTAGCTCAATTGGTAGAGCAACTGACTTGTAATCAGTAGGTTGAGGGTTCAATTCCTTTAGTCGGCACCATCGTGACCCGTTAGCTCAGTTGGTAGAGCATTTGACTTTTAATCAAAGGGTCAGGCGTTCGAATCGCCTACGGGTCACCATTTTTTTATGCAGGTGTAGTTCAATGGTAGAACTTCAGCCTTCCAAGCTGACTACGTGAGTTCGATTCTCATCACCTGCTCCATTGATTTGCCGACTTAGCTCAATTGGTAGAGCAACTGACTTGTAATCAGTAGGTTGAGGGTTCAATTCCTTTAGTCGGCACCATCTTTTTTTTTGACCTGTTAGCTCAGTTGGTAGAGCATTTGACTTTTAATCAAAGGGTCAGGCGTTCGAATCGCCTACAGGTCACCAAATGCATGAAACAGGCTTGTCCTGCTTTTTTTTTACTTGGCAAGGCGTATAAAGTTTAGTATAATGGTAATTGGCTTTTTATGCCTATCATTTCATCAGAAAAGGAGGAGTCAAGGTTCATGGCTAAGCAAGATGTGATCGAATTAGATGGTATCGTTGTTGATACTTTACCAAGTGCTGCTTTTAAAGTGAAATTGGAAAACGGACACGAAATCATGGCTCACGTTTCTGGTAAAATCCGTATGCACCACATTCGCATTTTACCAGGTGATCGTGTAACCGTAGAAATTTCACCCTATGATTTAACACGTGGGCGTATTACATTTAGAAGAAAGTAGGAGGTTATTAATATGAAAGTAAGACCATCCGTAAAACCAATGTGCGATAAATGTCGAGTCATTCGACGTAAGGGAAGAGTCATGGTAATCTGTGAGAACCCAAAGCACAAACAGNTATGAAAGTAAGACCATCCGTAAAACCAATGTGCGATAAATGTCGAGTCATTCGACGTAAGGGAAGAGTCATGGTAATCTGTGAGAACCCAAAGCACAAACAGAGACAAGGAAACTAACAGGAGGAAAAAATGGCACGTATTGCAGGTGTAGATATTCCAAACAATAAGCGTGTAGTGGTTTCATTGACATATATCTATGGCATTGGAAACAGTACCGCAAAGAAAGTATTGGAAAGCGCAAATGTCAGTGAAGATATTCGAGTAAAAGATCTGACAGATGAGCAGATGAATGCGATCCGAAAAGAGATCGACAACATCAAAGTGGAAGGAGATCTTCGACGCGAAGTCCAATTGAACATCAAACGATTGATGGAGATTGGATGTTATCGAGGAATCCGACATAGAAAAGGATTGCCCGTACGAGGACAGAGAACGAAGACCAATGCGCGTACGCGTAAAGGAAAAGCCAAGACAGTGGCAAACAAGAAGAAGTAGGGAGGTTGTGTAGAGTATGGCACAGAAGAAAACCAAAGCGAAACGTCGTGCAAAGAAGAATGTTGCGCGTGGAGTTGCACATATCCACTCAACTTTCAACAACACGATCGTAACGATCACAGATGAACAAGGAAATGCTGTATCATGGTCCAGTGCAGGAGCATTAGGCTTCAAAGGAAGCCGCAAGAGCACACCATATGCTGCGCAGTTAGCGGGAGAAGCAGCTGGAAAAGCGGCAGCCGATCATGGTATGAAGACGGTAAGTGTAGAGATCAAAGGACCAGGTCCAGGACGAGAAGCAGCGGTACGTGCTTTGCAGGTAGCCGGACTTGAGATCAAAATGATCAATGATGTTACACCAATTCCACATAATGGATGTCGTCCACCAAAACGACCTCGTGGATAGTAAAGGAGGACTAGAATGCAGGAATTTGAAAGAGCCATTTTTCATCTAGAGTCTTGTAATGATGAAAATACTTCTGGTTCCTATATTTTCGAACCATTAGAAAGAGGCTTTGGAACAACGATTGGCCACACGATTTGCAGTGCAATGATGTCCGATTTGCCTGGTTGTCGTGTAATTGGTTTCCAGGTGCAGGGAACGGATGCCAATGCTTTGACCATTGATGGTGTATCGGAAGATACCACTATGATGGGTTTGAATTTAAAATCAATCAAATTAACAAGTGAAGTTGACGGTCCCGTCACGTTGCATATTTCAAAACAAGGGCCTGCGCTGGTCCAAAGTGCAGATTTGATTTGTCCAGAAGGTGTATCCGTTGTTGATCCGGAACAAATCATCTGTAATTTAGAGAAGGGTTCCCATTTAGAAATGGATATCTTAATTGCCAAGGGAACTGGATATAAAAGCGCACAGGAAATTAAATTCGATTATGACTTGCCAGAAGCGTATCGTGCTTTAGATGTTAAGTTTACACCAATTGAGAAGGCTGATTATTTATCTGAACCAGCTCGTATTGGATTTGACAAAAAGTATGATAAAGTTCATATCTCCGTAACTACCGATGGATCGATCACTCCATTGGATGCCATCAGTGAAGCAGCGGGTCAAGTGATTGATTATTTAGATGCAATCATTCCAGTTGCTGATTTGGAATTGGAAGAAAGCTTCTTGGTACAAGAACCAGTGGAAGAAGAAACAACAAAGGTCAATACGATGATGATCGAGGACTTGGATTTATCTGTCCGCTCCTATAACTGTTTGAAACGTGCTGGTATTCAAACAGTGGATGAATTGACACAAAAAACAGAAGATGAAATGATGCATGTCAAGAATTTAGGTAAAAAGTCATTAAAAGAAGTAAAGGACAAGATGTACCAATTGGGTTTGTTCTTTAAATCGTATGAATAAGGAGGATCACGATGCAGAATCGTAAATTAGGTCGTACTGCAGATCATCGTAAGGCTTTGTTGCGTAACATGGCCACTTCTTTGATTGAAGCAGAACAATTAGAAACGACAGAAATGAAAGCGAAAGAATTATCTGCTGTCATGGATCACTTGATCACATTAGCGAAACAAAATGATTTAGCGGCTCGTCGTAGTGCAGCTGCCTATGTTCGCAATGTAGAAGTGGACGACAATGGAACAACCGCTTTACAAAAATTGTTTAACGAAATTGGACCTGCCTATGCAGATCGTAATGGTGGATATACACGCGTAGTCAAAACGAGAATTCGTCGTGGCGATGCAGCGCCAATGGCCATCGTTGAATTGGTGAAGTAGAACTTTCTACTTCACTTTTTTTGAAAGGAAGAGAGTATGGTATGGATCAGTGTTCATGGTCTAAAAAAGACCATTAATGATCGGACATTATTTGAAGATGTGGATCTGACTTTAGAAGATCGTGATAAAGTCGCGTTGGTTGGTACCAATGGTACAGGAAAGAGTACGTTATTACGGATCTTGGCCACACAATCGGATTATGATCAGGGTGAAATCATCTGTAAAAAGGGTCTAAAGATCGCGTATTTGCCCCAAAATCCTGTGTTTGAACAAGAGTCCATATGGGATGAAATTCATCAATATCGCAAAGACAAAGAGGATTTTGAAGTGAAATCCATTTTAACCAAATTGGGTTTCAGTGATTTTTCTTTAAAGGTCGAAACTTTATCGGGTGGACAAAAAAAGCGATTGGCGTTGGCCATTGTTTTGTTGCAACCTTGTGATGTCTTATTGTTGGATGAACCAACCAATCATTTGGATGAAGATATGGTGGAATGGCTAGAGAATTATCTGCAACATTTGCATTGTGCTTTATTCATGGTCACGCATGATCGCTATTTTTTAGAGTCTGTATGCACCAAGATTGTGGAAATCGACCAAGGACATTTCTATGTGTATTCAGGCAATTACGAGGCCTTTTTAGAGGCGAAAGCCCAACGAAAAGAACGAGAGCAAGCACAGGCACATAAAGCTTATCAATTGTATAAAAAAGAATTGGCGTGGGTGCGTGCAGGTGTACAAGCACGATCCACCAAGCAACAAGCACGGTTGCATCGTTTTGAGGATTTGCGAAAAGAACGGTTTATGATCAATGAAAAAAACTTGCAACTGACATCGGTCTCTTCTCGTTTGGGTAAAGAAACTATTGAATGGGAGCATATGGGCTTTCAATATGGAACACACGAGTTATTTCATGATTTTTCATATCGATTAAAACGGAATGATCGTATTGGCATCATCGGTCCAAATGGGTGTGGAAAAAGCACGTTATTAAATCTTCTTGATCAAGATTTACAACCAACACAAGGTTCTATTTCATATGGGCAAACGGTGCGTATTGGTTATTTTCGCCAAGGTGATGATCAGGTAGACCTTTCGATGCGTGCCATTGATTATATTGAAGAAGTAGCGCATGTGATTTCTTATGGAAAAGAATCATTAACGGCTTCACAGATGATGGAACGGTTTCTATTTGACAAGAAGATGTACTATATGCCATTGGGGCGATTATCCGGTGGTGAAAGAAGACGATTGTATTTGTGTCGTGTCTTGATGCAAGCCCCTAATATTTTATTATTGGATGAACCAACTAATGATCTGGATATCATGACATTGGAAGTATTGGAAGATTATTTGGATGCTTTTAGTGGCGCCATTATTACGGTGAGTCATGATCGTTATTTTTTAGATCGTGTTTGTGATTCAGTCTTTGTTTATCAAAACGATCATACATGGGAAATGTATTTGGGTGGATATTCGGATTATAAAGCAAAGCTCCAACCCATCAAAAAAGAAACAATAAAAAGAGGAACCACACCAAAGCGCAAGACAATGCCGTATGCTGAGAAAAAGGAATTGGAACAATTGCCGGCTTTGATGGAAACCTATGAAAATAAAATCAAGGAATTAGACCAATGGATGCAAGAAGCTGGTGCCGACTATTCCAAGTTGCAACCTTTATCGATTCAACGAAATGAATTCGAATCCAAATTAGAAGCCGCAACCGAACGTTGGATGGAATTGGAAGAAAAGAAAGAGGCCATGAAATGACGATTTGGAAGAAGTCTTGGTTTGTGACTTTGATTGCTGTTTTTTGTTGCTCATTATGGGGATCAGCGGGTCCTTTTATTAAAAAAGGATATGCTTTATTTGCGGTAGATCCACAGGATACAGCTTCTATTCTTGTTTTTGCGGGACTACGCTTTACATTAGCTGGTATCTTGGTCTTATTGGTGGATTGGCTTTTACATCCACAGAAAGAGTGGAAAATAAAACCTAGTTCTGTCCTTTGTTTAGCTATCTTTCAGACAACAGCTCAATATATTTTTTACTATTTGGGATTGGCACATACCAGTGGAGTACGAGCCGCTATTGTGAACGGGACAGGCGCCTTATTTGCTTTATTATGTGCATGTTATGTATTTCATACCGAAAAAATGACAAGCAGTAAACTGATTGGAGTCATATCTGGTTTTGTTGGCATTTTGATCATGAATCATTTTTCCTTTGGATTGGAACTCGGAACCATCTTGGTCTTATTATCGCAGGTCAGTGCCGCTATTTCTTCTTGTTTGATCAATCGTTTCACCCAAAAAGAAGATCCCGTACAACTGAGTGGTGCACAGTTTTTATTGGGTGGCTTATTACTGATTGGCATTGGCTTATTGCATGGTGGACACAGTCCGCATGGACCAATGAGTGGTTGGTTTGTTTTGATTTATTTGGCATGCTTATCGGCAATTGCCTATACATTATGGAGTCTGTTATTACAGTCGAATCCCGTTAGCAAGATTAGTATTTTTAATAGTTTGATTCCTGTTTTAGGCGTATTTATTTCTGCCTTCTTATTACATGAATATGCTCAGGCATTTGCATGGACCACATGGGTCGCTTTATTATTTGTCAGTGGCGGTATTCTTTTTGTGACAATAGGAAAAGATAAGAAAGTTAGGAAGTCTGTATGATGATTTTCTAACTTTTTTTATGACATTGAATATAACAAACACTTGTTTCATGCTATTTATAAGAAAGGTAGCAAATAGATATAGACTCAATGGATATAAAAATGAAGGACATGCTGAGTGTTTTCAGAGGCTACAATCATTTAAAACCCTCCTGAAATACGTTTATTTGAAAGTGGAAGAGAAGGTGCTCATGCCTCAGTACAGGAGAACGGATCATAAACTTTTCGTTATTTGGTTAAAAGGTTTACAGAAACACCCAATAGGAATGAATGATTTTATTTAAATTCAATGGCAACGATAATAATAATAATACTTTCTAAATATCTAACACGTTGTGCAGAAAGGAAACTTCATGTATATAGAAGTAGAAAAGGCCCATCAATATTTTTTATTTGGGATTTTGGCCATAGCGATTTTATTATGTTGAAAATTGATAAGCACGCAAACATTACCGGAAATCTGTAGGAAATTCTAGGGAAGCTTTTCGGCTTGTCATCCTTATTGTCGTAATTTTGGCAACCCCGGATGGAAAAAGTTTTGTACATGATTTTTTCATTGGTTTGTCCATTATAACTATTGCGATTGCCCAGTTGGTACTTAGTGGAATCCGAGCTGATCCTGGGTATTTTTCTTATACTGTACAGCTTGTATCCACAATTATTACTTATGTGCTGACTGGTATTTTTGAGGAAATCTTGTTTTGAGATGTGGTGCTAAACGCTTTTCAGAATGCTTTGAAAAAAGAGTGCCAAGACCATCTGGGTATTGCTCACTTTATCTGCACTAGCATTTGGGATGCATCTTATAAATCGGGTCTCAGGACAAAATGGTGTGGGAACATGAATGCAGAAGCGTCTATCCTCAGCATTTTGCCGTCCCTTGTTACTTTAGTCGGGCTTACCCTGTTTCTCTTAAGGAAATCTAAGATGGGAGAAACGGTTGATGAAAATCGTGATGAAAAACGCAGAATCAAATCAAACGTCTGCATCTACGAATAAACAGAAGCAGTTGCATGGAAAGATGATATGTACTGCAAAACATTACTTTATTTTCAGAGAAACATCTCTTCAACAGTCATAATAAATGAAAAAAGAACTGCAACTTTCTGACTGCGTATTGGTCAAAATGTTTCCGATTTTATATCATCTGTTCATAAAGGAGAGGGCGTATCTCAGAAAAAGATAACATCTCTACCTATTCCACCTGATGATTGTTTATGCAATCGAGTTAATGATATCAGCCAGAATATGATTCCATTATCAAAGACATGGATAGAAACACGATTCAATGTGGACTATGCAGTCTCTTTTATAGCGTCAGACTAAATAAAATATGTGTTAAAATAGGCGTTTACCATTGAATAAATAGATCTCTTGTTTCATGGTATAAATAAGAAAGGTAGCAAACTTATATGTAGGTTATAGGATACATATATAATTTTTTATGCACCAGCGAATACTTGAAATAACGAATCCTTGTGAATTACATATCCAGAATTACCAATTAAAAATTATACAAGAAGATCAAATTTTCTTTGTTTCGATTCATGAACTGTCCATAATAATTGCACAGGGACAGAATATCCGATTATCAACCATCGTTTAGTCATTAGTGAGTGATAGCTATGTCTGAAAGCCTCAGTTTTCAGGGGTCCTGAAATAAGCCCCTCTGAAAACTTAAAATCAGAATATGAAAGTGCTGTTAAAGAAAGTCTCTTTCCGAAAGGAACTACATACAAAAATGTGGTGATACATGAATTTGGACATATAATTGATCGAAACAATCCAGAAATCAGACAAGATATTCTATATGTATTGCAACAGAAAGCAAGGAATGCTAATCTAGAATTGGACGAAATAATAGAAGAAAATATCTCAACATATGCGGCTATTAGAAATAACAATAGCGCAAATTTTACAGAACTGGTTTCTGAAATGAATAATGCGTATAATGGTATCAATCCAAATTTTGTAAAAGATTTGATTTATAAGGCAGGTGTTAAATTATGAGGATCGATCGTAATTATATGAAATTTGCTAAGCATCATGAATTCTACACTTTTGAGCCCGGAAAAATGTACATGCCTACAAAAAACTGCCCAGATGATTTAAAGAAAGCAATTGATGAATATAATTCATATACTTTTCCGGATCAATACAAAAAAAGCAAAGCAAGAAAGCACGGTTGAAATCGTGCTTTTTTAGTGCAAGAAATAGAGGATTAAGCATGAATAATGATTATAAACCTAGAAATGGGATAAGCTTTTGTGAAGCCTTGACCATCACTTTTATCGTGTTAAAACTGTGCCATGTTATTGCCTGGTCGTGGTGGCTTGTGTTATTGCCCTTATTTATTCAAATTGCCATACTATTTGTTTTCAGGGGCCCTGACATAAGCCCCTCTGAAAACAAATAGGGACGTAGGAAAAATAAAATTTAAAATCAAGGAGTGGTTGGAATGAAAGCTAAATGGAAGGGAAAAACAAGTTCTTTTATGCTCACCCATAATAAAGTTTACGATGTCATATCCATAGAAAAGGGGTGGTACAAAGTGGTTGATGATTCTGATGACGACTATTTGTATCCACCAGAAGGATTTGAGATCGTGGACCCAAATATGGATGGAGTTCTGGTAAAGGATTAACTATGTCTGAGATCATCAAATTGATCTACCGAATACTTAAGATCCTCGAGAAGGTTTTCAGGGGTCCTGAAATAAGCCCCTCTGAAAACTCAATTTGATGCTTTCGGACATAGCTAGCTTTATCTTTCATGGGTTTGTCAAGAAAAGTGTGTATTTAATATTTTATGATCGATTTTAATAAGTTCTAAATCTTGTTTTGAAATGATGTTTTATGCCGAGAAAACTTGTTTATAATGAGCGACCCTAATGTACGCTTAAAACGGCCAGCTGAAAATTGATTTTTTTGACTGGCCGTTTTTTCAGGTTCTTAGGGGCGGAGGCTCATTGTAAACAAGGAACTTGGAATATATATCATTTCAAGATTCAGTATTGAATGTACTTTTCGATACGATCCTTAAACTGATCGTTGACCAACAATTGATTCAATACCATCGACCAATTATTCAAATGTCCTTTGTCCCATTTTTTCTGTAGTTCCTTCACCCGTAAATAGAGCAGCTTGAATACAGCTTCATGATTTGGAAATGACCCTTTTTTCGTCACTTTTCGAAAGGAGGAATTTACCGATTCGATCGCATTTGTCGTATACATAACTTTTCGAACAGCAGATCCATAATCAAACAGCTGTTCTACATGAAGGAAATTCCTTTTCCATACTTCGATCGCTCCAGGATATTGTTTCCAGTTGTCGCAGAATGTGTCGAACGCAGTCTTAGCTGCTTTTAGTGAAGAGGCTCCATATACTTTTTTAAGATCGGATGTGAATTTTTTGTAGTCCTTAGTTGGTACATATCGGATGGAGTTCCGAATCAGATGAACGATACATCTTTGTACGACAACTCCGGGGAAAATAGCTTTGGCACCCGATTCAAGACCGGATACGCCATCCATAGAAATGAAAAAGATATCTTCGACTCCTCGTGCCTTGATCTCATCAAATACCTGCATCCAGTAGTTCTTTGATTCCGTGGAATCCATCCACAAACCAAGAATTTCCTTTTGTCCCTGCAGGTCATACCCAAGAATCACATAAACGGCTTCTTCTTTGGCTTCATAATCGTTTCTGACAGAAACATACATACAGTCGACAAAAACAAATGGGTAACATTTTTTGAGCGGTCTGTTCTGCCATTCTTCCACTTCGGGAAGGATAGCATTGGTTATATCCGAGATCATATCGTGTGATACTTTAAAACCATAAATATCCTCGATCGTTGATGAGATATCACGTTGTGACATTCCACGTGCATACATGGATAATACCTTTCCTTNGAGATCATATCGTGTGATACTTTAAAACCATAAATATCCTCGATCGTTGATGAGATATCACGTTGTGACATTCCACGTGCATACATGGATAATACCTTTCCTTCGATATCGGAAACATCCTTTGATCGTTTGGGAACAATGACTGGTTCGAAGGATCCATTCCTGTCTCTTGGCGCATTGATTTCTACTTCTCCCATTGTGGTTTTTAAAGTTTTGGGATTGGAACCATTTCTTCTGTTCTTTGTAGATTTTGGCTCTTTTGAATTGGATTTATAACCAAGATGATTGTCCATTTCCCCCTGAAGCATGCCTTCAAACAATGGACCAAAGATTTCTTTGAGAGCATCCTGCATATCGGCTAATGAATCACAGTCATATTCTTTAAGGATTTCATTGGCAATCTTGACAGCGGCGGGATTTCTTTTAATTTTACTCATTTCATTCATTTTCCTTTTTCTCCTTCAACCATATCATGAGATAGGCATAATAAAAACTGTGTTCATTAGTTAGCCGTACGCATCTAACTAACTTACACAGTTTAGATTACACTCTCTCCTCTCGGGACTAATTTAAAATAATAAGGTCCAATTATTTGTCCTTGCCCTCAACCTACCGCCCTCTCATAAAGAAGACAAGCTCTAAAAAATCACACACATATTTGTTTTTATAAAGCTAATAACTATTTGACCAACCCTTTTTCATGCTTAGAATGTAACTTGTTTCCGAGAAGAATCTGGGTTGTTGAATGATTTAGCTTTTCCCTATAGCCATTTATTCTTCAACAATAGCGATTGTTTGAACATCATAGGTTTGTAGAACATCAACCATTTCTTTTGTGATGATTTCACCACTCACAGCAATTGGAATTGCTGGTGGACAAGAGACCGAGGGTTCGCTACAGATGTGGCCAATGGCTTCATTTACAGGTACGAATTTTTGACGGCTTAAGATAGCTTGGCGAATCGAAAGTTTTCGTGTTGGCTTTACCTGGAACAAAGCTTGTTGCGTGGATGGTAAAGGTTGTTTATGTGGTGTTTCTAGTAAGGTTTGTTTCAAGCGTTCAAAATCGATGGGTCGGTTTTGTGGTGTGAACATACACACTAGAAAATCACTATCTGCAAATTCAGGTTCGGCATGATGGGCACGCAATCGTTCGGCGAGTTCATAGCCATGGATGCCCATTTGTGAAGCATGGATCGTTACCTTGGTTTTTTCTGAAGGTAAAACCGGAATGTTTGCTTGTATTAGTTCTGCTTTTAATTGATCTAGTTTTTGAATTAAAGCTTTTAATTCCGAACGAAAAGAAGTATCTAAATAGGCATTGCATCGATCTAAAGATTGCAAGATCAAATAGGATGGACTGGTTGACCCAAATAACATCATGGATGCTTTGGCCATTGGACCAACTTCTTGATTGGCTTGCTGGGAAAGATGCAAATAAGAGCCTCCCGTTACGACAGGAAGGGTCTTATGGGCAGAATCGCAACTCATATAGGCGCCTAGGTCGATAGGATGTTGGGATTCGGGTAAAAAGTGTAAATAGGCACCATGTGCATTATCGACTAATAAGGGTACATCATATTCTTTGCAAACTTCGGCAAGTGCTTTGATATCACTCATTTGGCCAAGATAGTCTGGACTAGTGATATACAGACCAATGGGCAAAGTATCGGCTTGTTCGAATTTTTGTTTGACTTGTTCCGGTGTTACCACAACAGAACAAATAGATACTTGTTCTTCGTTAGGCATGATCCAGTCAATATCAATATCTAATAGGGCACAGGCATATAATAAAGCTTTATGGGCATTACGACCGGCTAAGAGTACAGGTCGGTTTTTTAATGGTTTTCGTTTGTATGCCAGGGCAATCATGGTACGAATGCTTAGACTCGAACCTTCAGCTGAATACAATGTTTTTCCGGTATGGAAAAGCTTGGATGCATTTTCTTCACTTTGAGCAATAATGCCATCGGCTTCATATAAAGCATCAGCGCCTTTGATTTCCGTAATATCTAAACTTTCAAAACCAAGAATATTTTGGCCTTTATGACCAGGCATATGCAAACGAGATGTTTGACTTTCCTGATAGGCTTTTACAAAATCACAAATTGGCGTCTTCATCTTTAATTTTTCCACCTGTTGGGATTTTTTCTTTATATATGCGTACCAAAGTGCCACTGAGTAATAATAAGGCAATTAAGTTTGGAATGGCCATTAATCCATTTGCGGTATCGGCTAGATCCCAAACAAATTCTAGGCCACCGATAGAACCTACAACAATAAAGGCAATCCATATCCATCGAACGGGTAATACGGCCTTTTTGCCCCAAATAAATTCACCGGAAACTTCGCATAGGAAACTGGAAGTAATCAAGCAACTATAACCAAACAAGAAAGTACTAATCAAAATAAAATAATTACCAATATGGCCAGGCATGAATGTAGAGAAGGCATGCATGGCTAATTCCGTACCAGATATACCTGTGACCCATTTTCCTGATAACACAATGACAAGTCCAGTGACGGTATTGATGATCATGGTATCCAAGAATACTTCTACAATGCCCCAAAAGCCTTGGTTTTCAATATAGTCTACATCAGCAGAACAGTTTAGTGTTGGACTGGAGCCCATTCCGGCTTCATTTGAATTTAGTCCTCGTGCTAATCCAACTGTCATGATTTGCATGACGGTAGCTCCAGCAAATCCACCCGCTGCTCCTTGCGGAGTAAATGCACCCGTAAAGATAGTAGCAAAGGCATGTGGTAATTGTGGCAAATGTAAAATTACAATGATTCCACCAACAAAAATATAAATCAGGCTCATTAATGGTGTGAGCCATTCGCATACATCGCCAATACGAGTAATACCACCTAAAATAACAATGGCAGTTAGGAAAGCCATGATAATACCGGATGCCAATGGGGGAACATGCCATTGGGCTTGAATACCTAGTACAATACTGTTGGTGTCAACGATGGCACCACAGACCATGTAAGAAAAAATAGCCATGATACAGAAAAAATAGGCCATCCATTTGGATTTGAGTCCTTTATAGATGTAAAACATGGCACCACCAATGTATTCGCCACGTTCATTCTTTTCACGATAATATAAGCCCAATACAATTTCGGCAAATTTTGTCGCCATGCCAAAGAAAGCCGATAGCCACATCCAGAATAGGGCACCAGGACCACCGGTAGCAACAGCAGTTGCCACACCAGTAATATTTCCCGTTCCAACGACACAGGCAATGGAGGCAAGTCCAGCTTTGGCACTGGCGATGGTACCGTGTTCGGTTTGACGTCGATGGTCTTCTTTCATTCGTCCCAAAGTAACTTTGCGAATATCTTTGATTCTTGATAATTGTGGGAATTTGAGACGAACAGAAAGGAAGATACCGGTTCCTAACAAGAGGGCAATCATGATTGGCCCCCAAACGATATCATTCACAAAACTGTTTACTTCATTAATAATTTCCATAATTTCTCTCCTTTGTGTATGATCACATTTTAGTATTTAATCATAGGTTGCATGGATATGCTAATAAAAATATAAGTATTTCTTTTTTTCGAAATCACTGAAAAAAAACCGACAATACATTGCATCGTCTGTACTGTCGGTTGCTGCTTTTAGATCATAGATTATTTAGTCATGATAGGTTGTTACGCGAATAATGCCATCCAATGTGTTTAGTTTTTGAAGGGATTCAGCTAATGGTTCTTTATCTAAATCTAACATTGTCACTGCTACATCGCCACGTGACTTATTGATCATGTTTTCAATGTTATTGGTTTCGGAGAAACTATCTGTTATCTTGCTGATCATTCTTGGTTTATTGACGTGAATCACGGATACACGATAGTTATGATTCCATTCCATTTCGCAGCGTGGCAAGTTGACAGAATTAGCAATATTGCCATATTCTAAGTAGTCCATGACTTCTTTGGCTGCATTGACTGCACAGTTTTCTTCACTTTCTGCTGTTGATGCACCTAAGTGAGGAATCGGAATGCAATGGGGATGAGCAGCAAGCTTCGGTGTAGGGAAGTCCGTTACATAAATAGCGACTTTTCCAGAATCCAAAGCTTCTAGCATATCTTCTTCATTGACCAATCCACCACGTGCCATGTTTAAGATTTTCACACCATCTTTCATTTGGCTGATTGTTTCTTTATTGATGGTATTCATGGTATCTGGGGTTTGTGGAATATGGATGGTAACGAAATCAGCGTCTTTCAATACACTTTCCATCGTATTTTCATGTTTGACCCAACGAGATAAGCTCCATGCGGCATCGACTGTCATATATGGATCATAACCATGTACTTCCATATCAAAGCGTAAAGCGGCATTGGCTACACGACGGCCAATGGCACCACCAACACCGATGATACCTAATGTTTTACCAGCTAGTTCATGGCCAGCATATTTTTTCTTTTGTTTTTCCATATCTTTGGCAAGATTTGGATTGTCTGTTTGGCTTTTTGCCCATGTGATGGCATTGTAGATATCACGAGATGCCAATAACATTCCGGCAAAGACTAATTCTTTAACGGCATTGGCATTGGCACCTGGGGTATTAAATACGGCAATACCTTTTTTTGTACATGTTTCAATATCGATATTGTTGACACCAGCTCCAGCACGGGCAATGGCTTTTAGGTTTGGATTATAGTCGATATCGTGTAAATTTGCACTACGTACGACAATGGCATCTTCATTGGTTTTATCATCGCCAATTTCGTATTGATCGGTAAATTGATCCAATCCAGCTTTGGCAATGTTGTTATAGAGTTTGACCGTGTACATTATGCATTCTCCTTTTCGAATTTCTTCATGAAGTCAATCAAATAATCTACAGCTTCTTCGGTAACGGCATTGTAGATACTTGCACGCATACCACCAACCGAACGATGGCCTTTGATATTCGCAATACCAGCTTTTTTTGCTTCGGCAACGAATTTCTTATCTAATTCATCATCACCGGTCACAAATGGAACATTCATAAGTGAGCGGTCTTCTTTGTTGACATTGTTTGTATACAATTTTGAATTGTCAATGTAGTCGTATAATTTCTTAGCTTTGCGTTGGTTGATCTTTTCCATGTTTTCCAAGCCACCAATGACTTCTTCTAACCATTGGCAAGTTAAGCCAACCATATAGATGCCCCAAGTTGGAGGCGTATTGAACATAGAATCTTTTTCGGCATGTACTTTATAAGACAACATGCTTGGTAATTTATCTTGATCTGCACGATCTAATAATTCTTTTTTAAGAATAACGATGGTTACACCGGCAGGTCCCATATTTTTTTGTGCACCAGCAAAGATCAAATCATATTTTGTGACATCAACGGGTTCTGAGCAGATGCAGCTAGATAAATCGGCAACTAATAATTTTCCATCGTGTGGTGGTAATTGTTTATATTTAGTTCCAAAAATAGTATTGTTTTCGCAAATATAAACATAATCCGTTTTTGGATCTAAATCTTCTTGTTTGATTTTTGGAATATATGTATAGTTATCTTCTTTACTAGAAGCTGCAACATGAACATAACCAATTTTCTTTTGTTCTTTGATGGCTTTCTTTGTCCACTGTCCGGTATCGATGATATCAGCACCATTTTGTAACAAGTTCAATGCAACCATGAAGAATTGCGTAGAACCTCCACCTTGTAAAAATAAAATGTCATAGTCTTCGGGGATGTTCATCAAGCGACGAAGGCTAGCTTTGGCATTATCTATGATTTCTTTGAACTCAGCAGATCGGTGTGACATCTCCATGACGGACATACCACTTCCGTGATAATCCAACATTTCGGCTTGGGCCTTTTTTAATACCCATTCGGGGATGGCAGCTGGTCCGGCTGCAAAGTTATAAACTCTTGTCATTTTTTATACTTCCTTTCATGACTGTACTTTTTTATTATACGTATTCAATCAATAAATGCAAGAGAAATGTTCATAAAATAAAATCAAATGTATACATTTGGTGCACATTACTTTATGGCTTTGTTTTGTTATTTTTCAGTGTTAAAATTGATTCGTGGAGGTGATATCTATGGAGAAAATTACACAAGAAAAGTTGCAAGATGCCCTGCAAAATCAAGATTCTTTTTTAGCATTCTATGTGGATGTAGAACCCGTTGATTTAGCACTAGCTATAGAAAATCTAGATGATGACGATATTCAAAAGATTTGCCAATGGTTAGAGGATGAGCCTTTGAGTGAATTGATCGAAGATGCAGATGATGATTTACGACTTCGTTTATCTTCTTTCATAGATGATCATCGCTTGCTTTCTGTATTTAACTTTATGCAGAAGGATGATATTGTCGATATTATTGGTGATTTGCCCACTGGCCGAAAGAAAGCATTGATCAATTTAATGCGTTCGGGTGATCAAAAGATTATTAAAGAATTGTTGAAATATCCAGAAGAATCGGCTGGTGGTATCATGACCACTTCCTATATTGCTATTAAAGCCAACTGGACGGTTGCTCAATCTTTACAGCGTATTCGTGAAATTGCAGATAAGTCCGAGGTTATCGAAACGTTATATGTTATCGATGATACGAAACGTTTGATTGGTGAAGTAGATCTTCGTAATATGTTGGGTGCACAAAAGGCACAGCGAATTTCAACGATTATGGATGATTCAGTTATTTCCGTTCAACCTGAAGTGGATCAGGAACAAGTGGCTCGTTTGGTTTCGCGATATGATTTAACTTCCATTCCGGTTGTCAATAAACGAGGGGCTATCTTAGGTATCATTACTGTTGATGATGTTATCGATGTTATCGTTGAAGAATATGAAGAAGATATGTTACAGATGGCCGGAGTCAATCGGGAAGAGGATCTTTCAAGTACTTTATCCGAATCAATCCGTATGCGATTGCCTTGGTTGATGGTTAATTTATTGACGGCTTTTTTAGCTTCGTTTACTGTTAAGATGTTTCAAAATACAATTGAACAAGTTGTGGCTTTATCCGCTACCATGACCATTGTAACAGGAATGGGTGGTAATGCTGGAACACAAACGATGTCGATTTTAGTTCGTGAACTAGCGAAAAGAGAAATTTCTTTAAAAGAAAATTGGAAAGCTCTAGTAAAAGAATTGCTATTAAGTGTTGTAGATGGTGCTGCAACTGGTATTGTTACGGCTATCATTGTGTATTTTATGTATGGAAATTTCTATTTGGCTTTGATCATTTTTATTGCCATGATTGGTAATTTATTGGTTTCTGGTTTATTTGGCTTCTTGGTGCCTTTAGGTTTAAAGAAGTTACATGCAGATCCAGCTATTTCATCGACGATATTTGTTACAACGGCAACGGATGTTTTAGGCTTTTTTATTTTCTTAGGTTTAGCAAAATTATTTATATCGCACTTAGCAGGGATGTAGAAGTATGAACGTTTTAATGAGAATTTGGTTTGTAACCTTTTTAGTAATGTGTGTATTTGGATATTTGATGAATCAGGTCCAACCCATCACGACTCTATCTAAAAAAACGAGTGCCAGTACCAACACGGATTCGTTTACGGTCATGGGTGTAGGGGATAATCTTTTGCATGATGTGATTTTTCGCAACATGGATCAATCTATGAAAGATGTCGACTACAATGATTTCTATAAAACAATTAAAAAATATACAACAGCGGATTTAAACTATATCAATTACGAAACGATTTGTGCGGGCACAAAGAATGGCTTATGGTTGGATGGTTATCCTTCGTTTAATGGACCAGCCAAATTTAATGATGCCGTTGCGAATGCTGGATTCAATTGGTTCAGTCTATGCAGTAATCATACCTATGATCGGGGAACGTTGGGTGTGCAGACAGAATTGGATTATATCCAAAAACATTGTAAAGATGTTACGGTAACGGGTGCTTATCAAACCAAGAAGGCATCTGAAACACCGACTGTTGTGAAAATTCATGGAATTCGGGTTGGTTTGGCAAGTTATGCCTATGGATTTGAGTCTCAGCCGGATGATTCGGATACAGCCTGGATGGTCAATAAAATCAGTAAAACAAAGATTAAAAAAGATATGAAAAAGTTGAATAAGGTCAGTGATGTGCAGATTGTTACCATGCATTGGGGCACGGAATATCATACCGATGTCAACGATATGCAAAAAGAGTATGCGAAATTATTGAATTCGTTAGGTGTAGAAGTGATTATTGGTACCCATCCACATGTGATCGAACCGGTTGAATGGATTCGGAGTGATAAACAAGATACATTGTGTTATTATTCTTTGGGTAATTTTATAAGTGCGCAGAATGCGAATGATAATATGATTGGTGGTATGGCATCTTTTAAGGTGACCTATGATCATGATAAGAAAAAGGCGACGGTCAGTGATGCTGCATTTACACCAACCATCACATATTATGATTCCAATTATAACAATTATCAGATGTATACCATTCATGAATGGACGAATAAAAAGGCAAAGACACATGAAGTTACGGTAAGTGAAGGACAGGATATTTCGAAAGAATATGTGCAAAAATATGTTAAGAATGTAATGAAGGATGTAAAAGGAGTAAAGATTGTTACAGAATGACTAATCGAAAAATAGTAGTAGAAAATCGAAAAGCGCGTCATGAATATGAATTGTATGATCGTTATGAAGCAGGTTTGGAATTAAAGGGTACGGAAATCAAGAGCATTCGTTTGGGGAAGGTTCAATTACGAGATAGTTATATTAGTATTCGTAATGGGCAAGCATTTATCAAGGGTATGCATATTTCTCCCTATGAATTTGGAAATCGATTCAATCATGAAGAAGATCGAGATCGTCGTTTATTGTTGCATAAAAATGAAATTTTAAAATTGGATCAAGCAACACGAATCAAAGGATATACGGTCGTTCCGGTTTCTTTGTATCTTTCCAAAGGGTTGGCAAAAATGGAGATTGCGTTAGCGAAAGGTAAAAATTTACACGATAAGCGAGAAGCAAATAAAGCGAGAGATGCGAAACGTGAAATTCAAAAGGCCTTGAAAAATCGGTATTAGGATGGTATGATTAAGTACCTTCTGGGGGTGTATTTTGGTATTCGATGAGTATTTGTTTGGATACTGCCACAGTCGCGAAGGAACGCGTAATAACCAAATTAAATTAATTGCTAAAAACAAACTTGCTAATGTATTTGGTGCAAACCAAAGCATGGCTTTTGCTGCTTAATTGAGTCGTAGATAGACCTTGCAGCCCGGTTGACTGATCTTTGCTTTCTTTGTCAGCAACACGCGTTAAAACTAAGAAGATAGGGATAAGTGATCATTCTAAGCTTGTCATGAAAATTCTAGAATGGCATCAATGAGCAATCGTTTCTATCCGGTTCCATTGATCATAAAGATAGAAAAAACTGTAAACGCAATATCGTGGGACGATGCTTAGACAGGAGTTCGACTCTCCTCACCTCCACCAAAGAAAATAAAGCCCTTTCTATAAGGGCTTTTTTGTTATACATTTTTGGAATTGCATTCGTCGGATGTTAAAGGGATTCACTGGATTTTCAGGAGTAAAATCCTAGACACGTGTGTAAAATTTGAATACTATTATAAGTGAAAAGAGGAAATGTGTATGTCAAAGAAATATTTAATTGTATATTATAGTCAATCGGGAAATACAAAGTCTGCTGCAGAATTGATTCAACATGTAGTGGATGCCGATCTTTATGAAATTGAAGCGCAGGATCCTTATCCAACCAATTATAAAGAATTATTAAAACGTGTTCGAGAAGAAATGGATGAAAATGTGGATGTGGCATATAAACCTGTATCCATTGATGTATCTTCTTACGATGTGATTTTCGTAGGTACACCAAACTGGGGTGGGAAAGTGGCCTTACCATTGGCAACATTCTTGAAACAACAAGATCTAACCGGAAAGACTATTCTGCCATTCCTATCACATGGAGGTGTTGGCAAACAAGACATTGAAGACGATTTGAAAGAATTATGTCCAGGTGCTAAAGTGGGTTCAGCCTATTCTGCTTTTCAAAAAGTAGAAGAAGATGATGTCGAAGATGTCATTGCTTGGATGTATCAATATATGGATCGTGCATAATATTTTAATTCTAAGAGTCCACCAGTTTGTCTGGTGGATTTTTTAGACAGATCATTTGTTAGGATGCATACGAAGAAAGGAAGAAATCGTATGTATATGACAAAAGAAGAATTAGAAGCTCGTTATGGTTCGATGGTATGTTTTTATAAAGAAGATCCCGATGAAAGAATTTGGCATACGTATCCAATGAAAGAAAATTTTGTGACTTATTTTTTTAGTTTCAATCGTAAAATTATTTATCAATTCTGGGAGGATTTTCCGCAGAATTTGACCAGGGAAGAAGTATATTTATTTACGAAGGAAAATCCAAGAATGGCTGAATTACGTGGATGTCGGATCATACATGGTCAATTGATTTGTGAATAATGAAAAGAAAGATGGATAATAGGTCCATCTTTCTTAAGCTGCATATAATGCTTGTACTTTATCGATATCGGTTTGTTGGATGCCATAATAGGAACCGGCTGATTGCATGACCGAGATTTCCGAATCATTATGATCCAAACCAATCACATGGCCTAATTCATGTTCGGCGGTATTTACGATTCGATCATTCGTATAACCATAATATGGATTTTCAATCAAATAATAGGAATTCAGTGTAATCGTTGCGTGTGTAATTTGATTGGTTAGTGCATTCCTTTCAGTTTCGGTGAGTCCTGCGGCGGATGAATTAGAATCTGAAGCATCCGAAGCAACTATATCTGCGCTGGATTCATCATCTGCCATCGTAAATGTAAATACGCCTGTATTATTCCAATTGGCGATGGCATCTTCATAAGCAGAGCGCAATGTTTGATTGGTTGATGCGATATAGATGGTTGCGGTATCCGATGGCCATTTCATACCCGTATAATAGGAATAATCATCAGTCGATAAATTGTTTGTATTTGCATTATTATTGTCGTTTGCAAGATAGCTAACAATCTCATTTTCAGTTAGTGTAATGGATTTTGCTAATTGGGAATCGCTATTTTGGGCATAGATGTTTAAACCAGCTAAAAGTATAAATAAAACAAGAGCAATCTTAAATAAACCCCAGATTATATGCAGGACAATCCGAAAAAGAAGCATTGGAATAAAAAATATTGTTTTTAATATTCTTTTCATTGTATCCCTCTTTTCTGGTCTTGAAACTTTAACAAGTATACCTTAAAAAAACTTTAAAATATAGATTTGAAAATATTTTATAAAGTCCCATTTTTTGGATACATCTTTCTATATATTGATAATAGAAAAGGGGTTCGTTATATACGAACAAAAGGAGACAAAAGATGAAAAAGGGATGCAAAGCATTGTTTTGTGCAACCATGATCATGGGAATGGGTTTAAGTCCTATTTATGCGCAAACACCAAAACACGAATCATTGAGTGAAGTATCGATGAAGCATAAGTACTGGCGGAGTGGTATGTATAAGATTGGTACGGATTTGCCAGCCGGAGAGTATTATTTAAAAGGTAAAGGATATTGGGAAATCGATGCCGATGCTTCGGGTGAATTTGATAGTATTTTGGCTAATGATAATATTGATAGAGCTGCCATTGTATCAGTTTCAGAAGGGCAATATCTAAAGACTGTAGGTCGTATCAAAATTTATACGTATGGGGATAATCCAACCATTAATGTACATAAATCCGGTATGTTTAAAGTGGGTGTCGACCTTCCAGCTGGAGAATATCAATTGGTCATTGATAAAAAATCAAAAAGTTTAGAAGATACAGGCTTAGGTGGATACTATGAAGTGTCTGTTGATGCAACGCATCAATTAGACAGTATCATTGCGAATGGTAATTTTGAAGATAGTACGTATTTATCTGTATCGGATGGACAGTATTTGAAATTAAGTAATTGTCATATTTCTGAATAGGGCGAGGAAGTTTTCCTCGCTTTTTGATTATAAGTTGAAAAAATCGTATTACAAGACATGTATGAAAAAGAACTATGGCAAGTTATAGTGAATTGTGATGCTTCCCAGGATGGTCCATTTTAGAAAACAAGGAGAATTTATTGTTGGCCTTCATGCAAATCATAATAATCCTCTATCGGCTTATTGGAAGCGAAGAAATATTTGTTGGCATTCGAAAAAATGATAAGATAACTATATGCAAGATGTATTGATGCGATATATTCTAATTAGTTTGTTCCTGTTGATTGTCTGGATCGTAAGCCTTGTTTTTGTGATTACAAGAGGAATTGACATCAAAAAGCCATTCTTTCAAACACATAAAGAAGGTATTACGATTATTACCGGTATTGTATGGAATGGCATCTTTGTGATTTTGTTTATGTCTTTGATCGTACCTACAATTTTAGATTTATCGTATATGCATGCCCATGCGTATCCCATGATTACAGGGAAAATTGCTCAAATTGAAGATAAACAAGTAACAATACAAGGAGACGAAGAACGAATTACCTTAGACATGGACATAAAAAATCATAAGGTAGGAGATATCGTTCAAGTACAATATTTACCGAATCTTCATAAAGGAATAGAAATTGTGAGGTGAGAGTATGCATCGCTCGATTATCATTGGTCAGTTGAGTTTGATTGTTTGTTGCATCTTTTATTTGATTTGGTGGAGTTTGTGTTATAAACCAAATGTAGTCGTTGATCGTTTAGATGGAATACGGGGTGCTTTATTATTGATTACGGCACTTTGTGGATTGGTTGGTGTTTGTTTAAGTGTACATGGAATGGGTATGTTAAGTGTTCAACATCTAATGTTTTCTGGTTCAAAGATCATTGGTGTTGGCATATTAACGTATATTGTGCTCTTATTGATCACGGTATTTGGTTTTCATCGACCAGTAACCACGGAACTCTTGCTCATTACCGGGTGGATGATGTTGGAAACATGCCTAATCAATGATTTATATGGTGCGCAAATTGTATCCAGTTCACGATATTGGGTCTTAATAGTTGTTCTTGTGTTGGCTTTTTTTGTGAGCATGGTTTTGTATGTACTTTATTATCGTATGGAACCGATGAAGGCCTATTATGCAGCCATGGTTCCATTGATAACGGAAGCTATCAGTATGGCTATTGTTTTGATTTTGAGTTTTTAATGATCGATTGCTCTATGGCTTTGATCATTTTTTTTGCACGTCTTTTTTGCGCACGAAGGGATGAAGCAGGGAGTTCTTGTTGATCAAACCGACTATATTCTTCTGTATATGTCACTAAACAATGTTTTTCATCGATGGATGTCAATTGATAATGAAGAATAGATTTATCTATTGATGTAGTGAAATGAACCAGATATTCTTGATCCGGCAGGAGTTTTTTGACATGAACTTTGATCATGCTTCCTTTTCGTTGTGTTGATTTCTTCTTATATCGATAGCCGAGCAGTTCTTGTTCCGTTATTGTATGATGGGTCACATTTTGAATATCATTGATCAACGATTGAATCAATAAGGTATAAAAATCATGTGCGCTCACTTTTAGTTTCATTTGAATTTCCATATGTTACACCCTTTCTGCAGTTCCAATCACTTTTCCCATACAATAAATTTCTTGACCTTCTTCGAAGGGAATATCGGCATATTTTGGATTAAGTGAATGAAGATGATCAATTTGAAATTGTTTGATCCAAACATCGCCATCAATCACAAAAATACCTATTTCATTGGTTTGAATGGTTTCTTGTTTTTTGACAAGAACATATTGGCCACTATGAAATTTTGGTTCCATACTATTGCCATCCACTTGTAAAATATAATCGGCTTTTCGAGCCTGTGGAGTATCGATAATTTCCATCTGTTCTTCTTCATTATCCATCATATAGTTACCTATACCAGCACTTGGACGAGCACTGAAAAAAGGTAAGGTCCATGTTGGTAGGTTTACTTCTTTATGGCGTTTTGCTTCAATAGATAATAAAGATAGAATGGCTTCTTGAGCGATGTCGTCTAAACTGCGAAATTGTTTGATCATATCTTTTTCTCTTGTTGAACAAACAAATTCTTCTTGAATATGGCAATTCAATAAGTCGGATGCCGATATTTCTAAGACTTCACACAATTGCACGATCTTATCGGCATCTGGTTTATTTAGATCGCGTTCCCAATTACTAATCACACCGGCTGATTTTACACCTACTTTTTTGGCGAGATCTTTTTGTTGATAGCCATGTTGTTCGCGAGCTTGTTTGATTCGTTGTCCTAAACTCATAATTATTTCCTCTTATGGATACTATACAAATATTTTATATTATAATCAAGAAAAACTTGATTGATTCGTTGACAAACAAGAAATAATGATTTAAAGTGAAATTGTTCAAGAAAAACATGAATCGATTATTGACATAAATAATGTCGATTCCACTTATATACTGACAATCGAGGAGGAATTATTTATGAATATACATAAACTACATTACAATCTAAATTTGTTGGTGTTGGCATTGGGAAAATTGATCGTATTGGGGACTGTTGAGTTAGTAGCGGTATTAGCTATTTGTGAGTATTGTTTGCGTTGATAGGTAAAACAAACGGACAAGTACAACACTTGTCCGTTTGTGTCTATTGCAACAAGGCTTCCAAATCTTCTTTTGAAATGGTCGTATTGCTCATTTGTTCGCCTGATAAAATATCATCGGCTAATGCTTGTTTCTTTTCTTGTAGTTCTAAGATTTTTTCTTCAATCGTATCTTTGATAATTAATTTATAAACGGTCACATCATTTTTTTGGCCAATACGATGGGCTCGGTCCGTTGCTTGATTTTGGGCAGCGGTATTCCACCATGGATCATAATGAATGACGATATCGGCACCAGTCAGATTCAATCCTGTTCCACCGGCTTTCAAAGAAATAAAGAAGACGGGTACATCGTTTTTATTGAAGGCATTGACGCGGTCAATGCGTACATTTTTCTTTGTGGCTCCTGTTATTTCATAGTAGGCAATTTGTTTTGCTTCACAATCTTTTTCTAGTTTATCCAACATGGTCGTAAATTGAGAAAAGACTAATATCTTATGGCCTCCTTCAATCGCATTTTCAATCAGATCCATACAGGCTTCTCGTTTGGCACTGGTTCCATCGTAGTCTTCTAAACAAAGGGATGGATCGCAACAAACCTGACGAATACGAGTCAATTGTGAAAGAATTTTAAAGCGTTGTTTTTTGAAGTCTTCGTCATTGGTCTTTTTCAATAATTGTTGCAACTTGGTGACTTGTCCATTGTATACATGGGTTTGTTTCTTATCCATGGAAACATATTGCACTTTTTCCAATTTGTCGGGTAAGTCTTTTAATACGTCTTTTTTCAGTCTTCGTAAGATAAAGGGGGAAATCATCTTACGAAGTTGTTCCAATTGTTGTTGATCTTGTTGTTTAACGATAGGTACTTCCATATTCTTTCGGAAATAATCATAACTATAGAGGAAGCCTGGCATTAAATAGTCAAAGATGCTCCATAATTCTTGTAGTTGATTTTCAATCGGTGTTCCGGTTAAGGCCAAGCGGCATTGACTGTTGATCAATTTCACGGATTTTGCAGCTGCTGTTGTATGGTTTTTGGTATATTGTGCTTCATCAATAATTTCAAAATAGAAATGTGTATCTTCATATTCGGCAATATCTCGTTTCAATAAATCATAAGACGTGACTAAGACATCATAGTTTATATAGTTTTCTATAATTGTTTTTCTTTCTTTTTTTGTCCCGCTTACCAATGCGGTTTGTAGTTGTGGGGCAAATCGTTCCATTTCTGCTTTCCAGTTATAAACTAAAGATGCTGGACAAATGACCAAAGAAGGTGATGGTTGTTCTTCTTTATGAGCGGCCAATGCGGTAATGACTTGCAGGGTTTTTCCTAATCCCATTTCATCGGCTAAGATACCACCGAAATGATAGGCTTCCAAAGTTTTGATCCATTGATAACCTTCTTCTTGGTAAGGACGTAATTCAGCATGTAATTCTTTTGGTAAGGCAAATTCTTCATTTTTGAATTTTTTGATGGTGTTTTTAAAACTAGCATCTTTACGTTGGCGTAGATCATTTTTTTCCGCTAACATGCGATCTAGATAGAAAGCGCGATACATCGGCACATTCATTTTGCCAGAAACCAATTGTTTCGGTGTCATATGTAAAGATTCCATCATTTGTTCTAGGGACTGTAAGCTTTGCGCATCCATTTGAACAAATTTACCAGAAGATAAACGATGATAGGTCTTTTTTTCTTTATAATGCGATAAGATTTCAATTAACTCATCCTGGGTTAGATCATCACTAGTGATTTGAATGTCCATTAAATCACTGTCTACTGATACACCAACTGTGATCTTTGGTTTAGTAATGATTTGTAGGTGTTCAAAACGAGTGGTTGCTTCTACGGTTCCGTATTGTAGAAGGGTATCAATGCCTTCTGTTAAAAATTTGTAGACATGATCGTCATCTTTGATGCAGAGCATGTGTTTGTCCTGATAGTGAAAATCAAAGTTTTGGAGGATTTGAAACATGTCCATTTCTCGTTCCACATAACGATGTTCTTTATTGGATGGATCATAATAATAGCCTTTGGCATCATTTGTGATTTCATCGGTCATTCGGTATCTTGATTTATCATAGATAGCCTCTATGGTACAGATCATGTAATCATCATCCGCATCGAAATAAAAAGTGAAGTCCGGTTCTGGTGGTAGGATGGATTCAATGGTTTCTGGTTCGATGATTTCCACATGCGAGGTTTCTTGAATCTTTGGTAATTGATCGTAATAAAAATGAGCTAGGTGTTTGTTGCCAATTTGGAAAGTAATATCGTCATTTTCATTACGAGGCATATGAATGAATGAATCGGCTTGGTCTAACGGAATTCGATAGAGGGTATTGTTTTCGAAATAGTAGCCATAGCGGATGCCTTTAATAATTGTTGGTACATGGCCTGTGACTTGTATGCCTTGCGTAGATTGATTTTGCATCAAGGGTTTAATCGTAAAAGAAATATCCAATTGGGTTGTTTTGGTTTGGATGTGTTTCTTTTCATATTCCACGGGAATGGTTTGCGCAATATCATAAAAAGCGTCAATTGTCTGGCCGGAAAGGTCAATTTCGGCACCAATATGCAGTGGTTCATATCCATACCGAACGGGTGTGTTTTCTCGTTCAACAACTTTGGCTTCAATCAATTCCAGTAAGGGAATGTATTCGGGATCAAAGCTTTCTTTATCCAACTGAAATTGCGTTTTTTTACTAATTACATACGGCGTTTGGGTATGTAAGTTATGGACAAAGCTAGAAAAAGATCGAATTTTATATAAGCGTTGATTTCCTAGCCAAACGGAAAAGGATAGGGAATCGATGTCAACATTTAAATGGGGCACTAATTTTACATGATGATCTATATTGGTGGTTTTTGTCGTATTAAATGTTTCTAAAAACACAAAGCCATTGCGATCGGTCCGATCACCGGGATTGTTTTGTAAGATATATTGGATCGTTAAATATAAAAGGGCGGCTTCGTGTTCACAAATTGGTTGTGTGCGTGCATAGTAGGTATCATAACTATTACGGCATTCATAATCACGACAACTGAGGCGTTTGATTTCGTTGTGTCGCAATTCTAAATAGGCGCTCATCCGATTCTTATAATAGCTTTGGACGACGAGATATTGGGTTTGATCTTCATCGACCCATTCGCTCAAGGTTAATTTAGGCTCATCGATAGTTATTGCGTGGTCATGGACCAATTGCACGCCTTTTTGCCATGTATCATAACGAATGGGAAGGGAGTTTAGCACTTTTCCCATATCAAAAAAATAATCATTTTTTGTAAAGGCTTTTTTGATTTGAGGCAAAATTTGTATTTGGAATTTTTCGTATTCTTTTTCTTTTGATTCTGTTCGCAATTGATCATCATAGGCAAAAAGCACAGCGGCTTCGTGTTTACAATAGCTATGATCTTCGGCATAGGGACAACTGCAATCAGCGTGAAGAATGGATTGTTCATCTTCATTGAGTTGAATGGTTACATAATAGGTATCATAGCCATCCACTTTTGCAGTTAATGTATGCTCTTTTTTTTCAAGATCATAGACTTGTCCCGAATAAAAATAGGATTTACCACGATTTAATATACGGACAGGAAATAAGTGTTTCCATTTCATTTGCATCACCATTTCAATTATATCAAGTTCTGTAGTATAATAGAAAAGCTTTATAATGTTATAACATTTAAAGGAGAGCCTATGAACACAAATAATATACAATCGTTATCTTTGGATGAATTAGAAAAATTAGCTGCTTCCATTCGTGCTTTCTTGATTCAATCTATTTCGCAAACGGGTGGTCATTTATCCAGCAATTTAGGTGTGGTGGAATTGACCATTGCTCTGCATTATGTGTTTCATTCGCCCCAAGATCAGATGATCTTTGATGTGGGGCATCAATCGTATACACATAAGATCTTGACAGGACGGATGGATCAATTTTCAACATTGCGACAAAAAGATGGATTGTCCGGTTTTCAAAAACGAAAAGAAAGTATCCATGATCCTTGGGAAGCGGGTCATTCTTCAACGTCTTTATCGGCTGCTTTGGGTCTGGCCATTGCTCGAGATATGCAACACAAAGATCATCAGGTCATTGCCATCATTGGTGATGGAGCCTTAAGTGGTGGGATGGCTTTTGAAGCTTTGCAGGATATTGGTTCGAAACAAAGGAAGATGATCATTGTTTGTAACGATAATCGCATGTCGATTTCGGAAAACAATGCCGGTTTTGAGAAAGGTTTCTTGGATCGCTCTTTATTTGAATCATGTGGATTGGATTATGTGGGGCCTTTAAATGGGCATGATTTGAAGGCATTGATCCAAACGTTTGAATCCATCAAGGATCATCAAGGGCCCATCGTTGTTCATGTATTGACTCAAAAAGGCAAGGGGTATCCATTGGCCGAAATTGATATGGAAGGAAATTGGCATGGTGTGGGTCCGTTTGATGTGGCAAGTGGAAAAATGAAGAAGAGTGGGTATTCTTGGTCTGCATTAATGGCGGATGCTTTGATGGAACTGGCCCAAAAGAATGAAAAGATCGTCGCTATTACGCCGGCCATGGCACAAGGTTCTAAATTGTATGGTTTTCAAAAAGCATTTCCAGATCGTTTTTTTGATTGTGGGATTGCTGAGCAGCATGCCATCACGATGGCCAGTGCCATGGCCCAAGGTGGTATACGCCCTTTTGTGAGCGTATATTCTTCTTTTCTTCAACGAGCTTTTGATTCTTTGTTGCATGATGCTTCACGAATGGATCTTCCCATTGTGATTGGTGTGGATCGCGCCGGTTTAGTGGGGGCCGATGGTGAGACGCATCAGGGTGTTTTTGATATACGGATGATGGAAATGATGCCACATATGATCTTGTCACAGCCAAAAGATGGCAAAGAAGCTCGAAATCTTTTGTATACGGCATTTTGTCAAGATCATCCCTTTGCGATTCGATATCCTCGAGGCAATGTAGAAAAAACAGATACTACTTTTGCGTGTATTCCCATTGGTTCTTGGACCAAAGAAATCGTGGGTTCGCATCCGTTTTGTATTGTGATCACGTATGGTCCCAAAGTGGATGTATTGATCCAAAAAGCAAAGGAAGAAAATCTGTCTTTGGTTGTTGTGAATGCGCGTTTCTTTAAGCCTGTGGATCAAAACATGTTGGTAGAATTGGATCGGATGGATTTGCCCATTCTGGTATGGGAAACTGATCAAATAGGGAGTTTATTGGATGTAATTCGCCGAACAATTTGGAAGCCAATCACCGTGATTGGAATTGGTGATCATTTTGTGGAACAAGGCGATATTCCTTCTTTGGAAAAAGAGGAACACATTGATGTGGATACGGTCATCCGGGTTGTGAAAAAGAGAAAAACAAGCATACTTTAGATGAATGGAGGGTTTTTATGAAAAAAGATTTAGGTGTTCAACAAGCCATTTTTCCTATGCCAGTATTAATGATTGCAGCGTATGATGAAAATGGTCAGGTCAATGTCATGAATGCAGCTTGGGGACAGATTGCAGCAAGTGATAAAATTGCTTTGTTTATTAGTGAGCCTCATAAAACAACGAAAAACATTCGCAAAACCAAGGCATTTACTGTATCGATTGCGGATGTCGATCATATGGATGTGGCGGATTATTTTGGGATGGCTAGTGGCAATACGGTCGAAGATAAGTTTGAGAGAACGAAATATCATGTAACCAAAAGTACACATGTCAATGCGCCAATCATTGAAGAATTCCCGGTTTGCATGGAATGTGAATTAGAAGATATCGTGGATGGCAGTATTCATGCCGTGGTTGGTAAAATTGTCAATGTATGTGCCGATGAATCGGTATTGGATGAAAATGGTAAAGTGGATCCTGGTAAACTTCATGCGTTGATTTTTGATAATTTCCAAAGTGGCTATTATGAAGTAGGAAAAAAAGTGGGCCAGGCTTGGAATGCTGGCAAGAAATGGTTGTAAAAATATGATAGAGTAGACATGAATCAAAATGATTTGTGTCTTTTTTGTTAGGAGGATGTTTATGTTTCGAAAAATGCGTCGTTTCAAACAAGAAATTTCCCAAGAAGAATGTATCCGCGTCTTGAAGGAACAACCCCGTGGAGTTTTATCAATCATGGGGGAGGATGGATATCCGTATGGGGTTCCATTGGATCATTGGTATGATGAAAAAACGGGAACGATTTGTTTCCATGGTGCCAAAGAGGGGCACAAGATCGATGCTATAAGAAAGAATAATAAAGTGTCGTATTGTGTATATGATCAAGGCTATCGCAAAGCGGGGGAATGGGCTTTGAATATTCAGAGTGTCATTGTATTTGGAACCATTCATGAAGTGAAAGATCAGGATCGTGCCATGGAAATTTGTCGGCAATTGTGTTTAAAATTTACCGATGATCAAGACTATATCGAAAAGGAAATCAAAAATGCGGGTTCGCGTGTCTTGTGTTGGGAAATTCAAATCGATCATATGACGGGAAAGTTGGTCAATGAATCCTAGTTGATATCTATGTTGAGTTTAACGAAGTATGTCGAGTGGATGGCATTTGTTTCCTTTGATGAACATGTCTTTGATGTGATGGATAGTATTATTTTGGCCCAATTTGCGTATTTGGATATGAAAGATGTCTGGCAACAAGAGCCTATGAAGATTCGTGATTTGATTGAGAAACAATCTTCGTATTCGATGCAGATGGTACCAGATGGACAAGATCATGATGACTTTATAAAAATGGTTGCACGATCGGATCGTTATGGCCAAATATGGGTCAAAAACAATGTGGATACGTTTGATGAAAAGGAACATATTCAATTTGGGGCGATGACCTTACAAATCGATGAGGATCACGATCTGATCCTGTTTAAAGGAACGGATGATTCCATCGTTGGTTGGCGTGAAGATTTTATGATGTCTTTTACCAAAACATTTAGTCAAACGGCATCTTTAGCTTATTTGGAAAGTGAGATCCAACCGCATAAACGGTATTATGTGGCAGGCCATTCCAAAGGGGGACATTTAGCTATCTATAGTACATCGCAATTGATGGAAGAAAATTTGGCACATATTCAAGCTATCTATGATTTGGATGGACCTGGACTATGTAAAGATGTGATGGATCCAGAATTGACTGCGCGTATCGATGCGATCACCATGCGGGTGATTCCCCAATACTGTATCGTGGGAAATATTTTTGAACCGCATTTTTCCAATGTCCATATTGTCAAAAGCAATGCACAGGGTACGATGCAGCATAGTTTATCCAGTTGGCAAGTGGATCATAAGGGGTTGATTGAAGCCAAAGAGGAAGATCCACAAAGTGTATGGATTTCAACATCAATCAATGAATGGATGAAAAATGTCAATCAAGCCGATCGTAAGACATTTGTAGATCAAATGTTTGATGCCTTTTCCATCAATGGCAATGTGAATTTTGAAGAAGTGAAAAAAGGAAATTTAATGGATTTTCACAATTTATTGATGGCTTTTTTAAGAACCGATCCTGTGACAAAGAAGACAGCGGTCGAATTACCAGTGACTGCGATTGCGAATTCAGGTCCTATTGTCAAGCAGAGACTCTGGGAACGAATCAAAGAACGAATGAAAAAATGAGGTCTGGATGACTTCATTTTTTTATTGACTTAAACCATACTTTAAGTTTTATGATACAAACAAGGAGGAATCATGGCTAAGACATATAGTATTTCAGAAGTGGCTTCCATGATGGGAGTAGCCCCTTCTACACTTCGGTATTATGAAAAAGAAGGATTATTGCCCAATGTGAAACGGGTCAATGGAAAGCGTATTTTTGAAGAAAAAGATTTTGGTTGGTTACGGGTGTTAAATTGTTTGAAAAATACAGGTATGCCCATTCGACGCATCAAGGAATATGCACTATTGAGCCAAATGGGTGATGAATCATTGAGTGCCCGATATGAATTGATCAAGGCACAACGAGAATATGTGCAAGACCAAATTGATCGATTGAATTATTACATGAAAGAGTTGGATTATAAGGATTGGTATTATCGAACGGCCATAGAATTGGGTTCGGAAAAGGCTGTACAAAATACAAGCAAGGCTAAAGAAATGAATCTGGATACGATTCCAGAAAAGGAGGACTTTAAATGAAAACGTTAGTTGCTTATTTTAGTGCAACTGGCACAACCAAACAGAAAGCAGAGCACTTGGCACAAGAAAAAGGGGCTGATCTTTATGAAATCGAGCCAAAAGTAAAATATACGAAGGAAGATCTGGATTGGATGAATGCGAAAGCCCGTTCAACCCAAGAGGGAAAAGATGAACAGATTCGTCCTGAATTAAAAGAAGAAAAGGTAGATTTAGATGCATATGATGAAATTTATCTAGGTTTCCCAATTTGGTGGTATCGTGCACCGAATATTATTTATAGCTTTATTGACCATAATGATTTAGAAGGAAAAACGATCCATTTGTTCATGACTAGTGGCGGTTCTTCTATTTCAAATGCACAAAAACAATTAAAAAAAGCATATCCAAACTTAAATATTGATTAAAGTCCAATTATTTACCCATATAAAAATGTATACTATAATCGTGATAAGGGAAAGGGATAGTATACAAGTTGGGGCATTACTTGTATGGAGGGTGTAGCCGACATTTTTTGATGTCGGCTATTTTTTCATAAAAAAATCATGTCAATAAAAAAATTTATGTGTCTTAAAAAACGGATATATTGTATGGTAATATACAAAAAACTAAAATATGACTTATTCTTGAAAATCATTGGCATTTAAATATTGTTATAAATTGATATAATTTAAATAATATAAACTAAAAAGGAGAGAAAAAATGAAAATTAAAAATTTAGAAAATGAAATTCGAAAGATTACAGAAAGAAAAGAAAACTTTAGCGTATTAGAGTATATACAAGATGCGAGTGTTTCTATGTATACAGCGCAAACGTCTTACTTTATGAGCAAAATGAATGTACATCGCCGTCAAGTTCTAATTGAGCTAGATGAAAAAAATCCTGTTATTATTCAGTCAGGGGCCATGCAATGGATGGCTGGTGATATTCATGTTGGTACTGGAGTAAAAGGTGTCGGTGATTTTGTGGGTAAAATGTTTAAAGGGGCCGTCACAAAGGAAAGTGCTATTAAGCCGGTATATTCTGGTACGGGTTTATTGGCATTAGAACCAACATATAAATACATTATCTTGATGGATGTAGGTTCTTGGGGAAGAAAAGGAATGACAATTGAAGATGGACTTTTCTATGCTTGTTCTGCAACAATATCACAAAAACTAGATCGTCGTAAGAATTTATCTTCTACAGCACTTGGCGGCGAAGGTTTCTTTAACTTGAGTTTGGTTGGAAATGGTGTAGCGGCTTTAGAAAGCAATGTACCTTATATTGAATTAGTGGTTGCTGAATTAAATAATGAAGAATTAAAAATTGATGGAAACTTAGCAATGTGTTGGTCGAGTGATTTGGATTTTACTGTCGAAAGAACCACAAAAACATTGATAGGTTCAGCAGCTAGTGGTGAAGGGTTCGTTAATGTATATCGTGGTACAGGTAAAGTATTGTTTAGTCCTGTAGCACCTACAAGTTCGTTGTCGCAAGCAACGAATACGATGTCAGCAAAAGCAGCTGCAAAAAACAGTAATACATTAGGAAAAAAATAATGACTTTTAAAATAGAAAGAATTTATTTATTCATGACATGATTGGTGATAAAATTGCTAAAAAAAATAGGAAAAAGGTTATAAGCTCTATTTTTTACTAGAATATCCATGTAATTAAGACAAGGAATTTTATACAAGTTGGAAGATTAGGTAGATGGAAGGTATAGTCGGCATGATTAATGTCGGCTATTTTTTTCGTAAAAAAACATGTCAATAATATTTATGTGTCTTAAAAAACGGATATATTGTATGGTATTATATAAAAAACTAAAATATGACTTATTCTTGAAAATCATTGGTATTTAAATATTGTTATCAATTGATATAATTTAAATAATATAAACTAAAAAGGAGAGAAAAAATGGGAGAAATAACTTTAGGCCTTGATATTGGAGTGGGTTCAGTAGGATGGGCATTAATTAATCAAGAACAAAACCACTTGATTGATATGGGAGTACGTATCTTTAACCAGGCTACACCGGCACAGGAGTCGCGATTAGCTCGTGGTGCAAGACGAAATCAGCGACGCAGAAAATGGCGTGAAAGACAGTTATTAGATGCTTTTTGCGATTTTCATATTGTGTCAAAGGAAGAAATATCTCAACCAGATTATCTATCATATACTGTAAACTCTGATACTTTTCATCGACCAAAAGACGATACCGTTTATCATTTACGAAAAAGAGCGTTGAGCGAAGAAGTATCAACACGTGAACTGATTCTTTGTCTTTATAATATTTGCAAGACAAGAGGTCATTTTTTAATGGAAACGGTTAATTTTGAAAAAGAATCAATTACTTTTCCTCTATTTGTCGAAAAATTTCATGAATTAATTGATTCCTATGTAGATTTTGATGATCAACAGGGTTTTGATGAGACAGTACTAAAGAAGTTGTTTGAACAAAGAAAGATTGGCCAATCGGAGATTAAGCGCTATATAACTCATGGTAATTATGGCAAGACGGAACGTGATGATTCTGCATTAAAAGAAGTTTGCAATTTATTAAATGAGTATAAAGCAAAATTGCAAGTTTTAGATGAGAATTTAGATTTAGAGAAAACTGTAAATATCAATGATTTATTAAAACGCGATGATCTGAGTGATCTTGAACAAGGTCTTATCGAATTGCATGATTTGATTCGAATAGCGCAAACCTTAAAAAGTCATAATTATTTATGTGAAATTGCAGTCGAAAAACTAGATAAGATGAAAGATATCTATGCTTTGGAAACATCAGATCCTGAAGAATATAAAAAAGTTAAAGATGACATTCAAGGACGGATGAATCTGTCAGACAAAAAGAAAAAACAAGGATGTAAATCTTTGAAAGTCGTCAAAAATTTGACAAATAATTATCCAAACGGATTGTATGTGAAAGAAGCACGTGCCATTCTACAGCAGCAACAAAAATACAATCCAAAGATTTCTAATTCATTTATTGATATTTGCTTGGATATAATTAAAGCTCGAATTCCATATTATGTTGGACCATTATCAGAAGATGGTAAAAACGCTTGGATCAAGAAAACAGGAAAATTCAAATACAGTTATCAATATTCTGAAAAGCAAGCTGTTGATTTAGAGGATACAATTACAGCATGGAAACAACGTATGATCTCTCGTTGTACGTATCTTCCTGATGAATATGCTTTACCAAAGGGTTCATTATTGGCGGAGGTTTTCAGTATTGCCAATGAAATGAATAATCTTATGGCTTCAGATAAAAATGGGGATACATATTATTTGACGCAAAAGGATAAAGTAGTTTTATTTGACAAATTGTTCTTAGTAAAAAAACAAGTTACATTTAAAGATGTTTGTGGCGCATTAGATTTAGATGCTTTTGGCACAAATATGCCATCGAATATAAAAAGATTTAATAATTCGATTACTTTATACCAATCCATTGTTAAATTAATTCCTAAATTAAAACTGGATTCAGTAATGGAAATTTTTGAAAATAGTAGCAAAATTGATGAAATAGAACAAATTATTTTATATATCAATTTATATGATGAAGAATTGACAAAGCGTGAATATTTTGAAAAGTTATATGAAAATAAAGATTTAGCTTCAAAATTAGCTCGTTTGCAATCGAAAGGATTTTATTCATTCTCAAAACAATTTATTTTTAAAGAAGTGATGGATGTTAATGGTAATACATTGTTGGAAAAATTGTTTAGCGATAATAAAAAAGATGTCAAAAATGAACAAATGACCATTATCACAAATGCTACAGATATTAATGGAAAACCAAGAAATTTCTTATCTAATAAGTATATAAAGAAATTACAAAAGGATAACCGATTAGGTATTGATTTGTTGATGGAAGATGGAAAACCAGTGATTCCTGTTGCACGTCCAGTTATTCGTTCTCTAAATGAGTGTCTAAAAGTCTATAGTGGAATTCTTGACATTTATGGTGTTCCAGATCGTGTGGTTATTGAAACGGCTAGAGATTTTGATAATGAAAATAAAGGTAAGATGACAACTAACCATCATGATCAGATGAAAAAATTGTATGATGATTTGATGAAACAAATCCATGAAGATAAAAAAACATAGATTACATCCAAATAAACAATTATCAGAATGGGACACAATTGAGTCTTATTTATCGAAAAATAGACAGAAAGTGGAATTGTATATTCGACAAAACGGTCGAGATTTATTATCAGGAGATCCAATAGATATTAATCGTTTAGAAAACTATGAAATTGATCACGTATTACCTCGTGGGTTTGGTGACAATTCAATGGGCAATTTAATGTTGATTACACATGAACATAATGCTAAAAAGTCGAATCGTTTGCCTTTACAATATATTGAATCCGGCGAATGTAGAGATGAGTCTGGTCATATTGTAACTTCTAAAGAATATGAACAACGTATTAAAGAGCTATATGAGTTGAAACTGATTAATGAATTAAAACGAGAACGTTGTTTATTAGCAGATACGGATAGTTTAGAAGGATTTATCAATCGTAATTTGGTGGATACACGCTATATAATTAAAGAATTTATGAGTATCCTTCGTGCCTATAATCAAGTCAATGAATTTAAGACCCATATTGTTGCTTTGCAGTCAAAATATACGAAAGTATATCGTCGCGCTTTCAATATGAACAAAACACGTAGTTTGGGTGATCAGCATCATGCGCATGATGCTGCCATGCTAGCCATTGCAGATCATGTATTGTCCAATTACTATCCGAATTATGACAGACGTCCTAATTTTAAAGCCTATCAAAAATTCATGGCTCAGATGTCTAAACGAGATCGAGATGAAATAATGACAACCAATCATTGGGTACGTGTAATGTATGAGAATACATATAATGAATATGTTAATGATAAAGACTCTTTGATAGCACAGATAAAATCATGTGTACCTCTATATTCATTAAAAGCGGAGAAAAATTTCAAAGGTGCATTCTTTAATGCAACGATTTATCCACAATCAGATAAAAAAGAGAAAGGAGTATTAGAACTATTAGGAATAAACAATGATAAACATGTTTTTAGTAGCATCGAATGTGCTGCGGTTGATTTTTATAAGCTGAAAGATAAAAAAGGCAAAGCAAAACATGTTGCGATTCATATTCCAAAAGTGATCATTGATCCAGATGGTAATATTAATAAAGAAAAATATATTAAACTGGTTCGAGACTACTACAAAGAATCAGATTTAATTGATGAAAAGGGGGATATTAAAACATATTATTTCCGCTTCCGAGCATTTCGAAATGATATTATCTACGATACATGTACACAAATGCCACAAAAGTTTAATATTGGTAGTATAGTGAATCAAAAACTAGAATTAAAGCATATTTATAATTTCAGTTATAATGAGATTTATGGGGATATGTTAGCGAATAAAAAAATGATTGAAGAGCAATTTAATTTAAAAAATAAATATAATAATGCCCTCAATGCACGCTTGTTTAAAGATATTGTTCCTGATCAAATGATTGACTATTGTTTGGATAACTTGATTGTTATTGAAGATCGAAAACGATTAGAAGCATCCGTTAGAAAGTTCCTGAAAACACATATGAATAATTTCTGGGAATATTTAGAATCTCTAGCCTTTGTAGGTCTTGTTATTAATCGTCCATGCACCCCAAAAGAATTTTATGGACAATATAAGCCAGTAGTGAATAATCTAAACATTAAACCAAAAGACATTCATGATTCGAAAAATGATACGGAATATGTTAAATTGAAATACTCGATTCTTGGAATTCGTTATTGGAAGACAAAAGATGGATTACAAATTGCGGGACCTAATCGTGCAGTAAATCAATATTCAAAAATAAGAAAAGAAAGCTATAGTCTAAACAACGGGTGATGGACGGATTTTCTGATTTACTTTAACATTAAACAAATAAATAAGGCTAAAGTATTACTTTATTAGTATCGCTAAAATAATTTTCTTAATTGTTGAGCATATACAACAAAGTGGTCTGGTCATAGAGATATGGCCAGATCTTTTTTGTTTTTCTTTTTATATCTGTCAATATATGAGAGAGTCATCTACTGAATTGTTGAATTATCTATCTTATTTATCGTGTAAATAAATGAATTTTTTATGTATATGGTATATAATATGTATATATGATTTATATAATTTAGAATATGAGAAAGCAGAGGTAGACAGAATGAGGTGCATATTATGACAAAGAAGAAAATGCTTTCCTTCAAAGTGGACGAAGAAGTGTATCATCGACTGAAACAATATGCTTTTGAGCAACATCAGAGCATGAGTTCGATTATTACCAGGTGGATCATGGAAGCACCTGTAAAAAATGAAGATGATTACAAGCAAAGCGAGTTGCCCGCAAAAGAAAAGTAATGAAGTAATAGTAATAATACAAAGGAGATTTGATTTATGGATTACAACCCAAAGAATTTAAACCAACAGACTACAACAAATATCAGCAGACTTTCCAATATGTTCTGGAATATTGCTGATCTTATCAGAGATATATACAAGAGACATGAATACGGCAACGTAATATTGCCTTTGACCGTCATCAAACGATTCAATGATGTATTGGCACCAACAAAGCAGAAGGTTCTTGATACGTATGAAAACGTAAAGAACTTTGAAGTATATGATGGTTTTCTGAAGACAGCATCAGGATATGACTTTTATAATATCAGCCAGTTTGATTTCAATAATCTTCTGGATGATGCCGATCATATCGAGCAAAACTTCAAAGATTACTTGAATGGTTTTTCTGATAATGTGCAGGATATCCTTGAGAACTTCAAATTCGACAATGAGATCACGACATTGGCTGAACATGGTGCTTTGTATGAGATCATCAAAGAATTCAACAAACCAGAAGCTTATCTAGGAGCTGATAAAGTAACAACAGCGGACATGGGATATGTCTTTGAGGATCTAGTCAGACAGTTCTCTGAATCAACCAATGAAGAAGCAGGAGCACATTTTACATCAAGAGATATCGTGTATTTGATGTGCGACCTTTTAGTTGCAGAAGATGCTGAAACACTTAGAGAGAATGGTGTAGTCAAGACTGTATACGATCAGACCATGGGAACATCACAAATGTTGACATGCTGCGAAGAGCGTCTGAAGGCTCTGGATAAGAATGCACAGGTAAAACTGTTTGGTCAGGAAATCAATCCCTTCACATTTTCCATTGCAAAAGCAGACAGCTTGATTCGTGGTGCAGATGCCAATAATATGCGTCTAGGTGATACTCTTTCTGATGATAAATTCAAAGATTTCAAGTTTGATTATTGTTTAAGTAATCCACCTTTCGGAGTCAACTACAAAATTGAACAACAAGCCGTGAAGAAAGAATCAAAACAAGCAAATGGAAGGTTCACAGTAGGATTGCCTCGTGTTTCTGATGGTCAAATGCTGTTTGATTTAAATGGGCTTTCTAAACTAAAAGATGACGGCCGTATGGTCATCGTTCATAATGGATCATCATTATTCACTGGTTCTGCCGGCTCTGGTGAATCTGAAATCAGACGATATATTATTGAAAATGACTGGCTGGAAGCAATCGTCCAACTTCCTGAATCAGTATTCTATAATACAGGGATCACTACGTATCTCTGGGTAATGTCAAAGAACAAACCAGAATGGAGACAAGGAAAAGTGCAACTGATTGATGCATCTGGTATGAAAGTATCAAGAAGAAAAAACATTGGCAATAAACGGTATGATCTGACAGAAGAAGTAAGAAACATTATCACAAAGATGTATGGTGATTTTAAAAATGCCGAATATGATGAAAATGGACTTCATTGTGAATCAAAGATCTTTGACAATGAATATTTTGGCTATCAAAGAATCACCGTTGAATCACCACAAAAAGATGAAGATGGAAATATCATCACAGATAGAAAAGGAAATCCAAAAGCGGATTCAAAGAAACGTGACTATGAAAATGTACCGCTAAGTGAAGACATTCATGAATATTTCAATCGCGAAGTAAAGCCTTATAACCCTGATGCCTGGATTGATGAGAAGAAGTCAGTTATTGGCTATGAGATTCCATTTACACGCGTTTTCTACAAGTTCGTTGAGCCTGAAAGCACGGAAGATATCGCAAAGGAAATCAAAGCAGCTGAAAAGGATATCATGGAATCGCTGAATAAGCTTTTTGGCGAGGTGAATTAAATGGCAAGAGAAATGAAGGACAGTGGCATTGAATGGGTTAAACGAATTCCCAAAGAATGGCAAATTAGCTCAAACTCACATTTATTCTCTTTTGAAAAGAAAATAGTTGGTAATGAATGGACTAAAACACAGCTTCTTTCATTAACTAAAAAGGGGATTGTTACAAAAAATATAAATGACGAGGGTGGCAAACAACCTGAATCTTTTTCAACATATCAGCAAGTGCACAAAAAGCAATTGGTTATGTGTTTATTTGATTTGGATGTTTCTGCTGTTTTTTCAGGCGTAAGTAACTATGATGGAATGATATCGCCAGCTTATAAAGTATTTAGTATTAACCAATCTTTGCTTTATCCTAAATATATTGATTATTATTTTCAGGCAATATTTATTAATAGAAACTATGTAATGTATTCTAAATCGTTGCGAAAAACGATAGATACTGATAACTTTATGTCTATAAAAACCATTGTCCCCCCTCTTTCCGAACAGCAGAAGATCGCCGACTACCTCGATGAAAAGGTAAAGGAAATCGACAATGCTATTGAAAAGACAAAGGAAACGATTGAGCTGTATAAGAAATACAAACAGGCGATTATTACTGAAGCAGTGACAAAAGGACTGGATTTGAATGCGGAGATGAAAGATAGTGGTATTGAGTGGGCAGGAAAAATACCTGTTAATTGGTCGATTAGAAAAGGAAAATATATTTTAAATCTTTTGAATAGATGTGTTGAAGAAAATTCAGGCGTTGTAACCTGTTTTAGAGATGGACAGGTTACGCTTAGAGAAAATCGTCGTACTGAAGGATTTACCAATGCTGTTAAAGAAATCGGATATCAAGGAGTTAAACCAGGCGATTTGGTTGTTCATGGGATGGATGGTTTTGCAGGCGCTATTGGAATAAGCGATTCTATCGGGAAAATGTCACCAATAATTAATGTTTTAGATTCTAATCAAAATAAAAAATACTTAATGTATTATTTACGAAGTATGGCCTTTAAAAATGTTTTTTTGGCAACCGCAACAGGTATTAGAGAGCGCTCATGCGATTTAAGATGGAATAAACTTGCAAACCTGGAATATCTTATCCCACCTCTTCCCGAGCAGCAGAAGATCGCCGACTTCCTTGATAAAAAATGTATATATATTGATTCATTAATTGAGAATAAAAATAATCTATTAAAAGAAATTGAAAACTACAAAAAATCCCTCATCTATGAATACGTAACAGGCAAGAAAGAAGTGAAGTAAATGAATAATAAAGAAAAACGCTTTGAGGAAGATATCGAGTCTTCTCTTCTTAAATCAGGCTATGAAAAAGGCGATCTGAAGACGTATGACCGTGAAAGAGCTATTGATATGCCTAAGCTGATCACCTTTATCCGAAAGACTCAGCCTAAACAGTGGATACGATACACAAAGATATATGGTGATAGTTCCGAAAATAAATTATACAGACGTTTTCAGGATTCGGTGGAAGCAAATGGTCTTCTCTATGTGTTGAGACATGGTTTCAAGGATAGAGGTGTACAGTTTAAAGTATGTGCGTTTAAGCCAAACAGCACACTTTCTGATAAAGTCATGGCTGATTATGATGCCAATATTCTTGAAGTAACAAGACAGTTCAACTATTCGACTGAAAATGAAAATTCCATTGATATCGTTCTTTTACTGAATGGTATTCCTATCGTTGCACTTGAATTGAAAGACCAGCTTACTGGTCAAAGTGTTGCTAATGCAATGAGACAATGGAAAGAAGACAGAAATCCAAGAGAATTATGTTTTCATCGTGATTCCCGTTTTTTGATATACTTTGCCGTTGATCTTTATGAAGTAGAGATGACAACAGAACTCAAAGGCGATGCTACTTATTTTCTTCCTTTCAATCAAGGATCAAATGGTGCTGGAAATGTTGGTGGAGCTGGAAATCCAGAGAATCCAAACGGTTATGCTACTGCTTACTTGTGGGAGCATGTCCTTCAAAAAGATACACTCATGACGATCATCCAAAAGTTCATGCTGCATGAATTCAAGGAAACACTTGATAAGAATGGTAACAAGCATACTAGAGAACGTATGATCTTCCCACGGTATCATCAACTGGATTCAGTTACGAAGATGCTTGATGATGCAAAGAAAAATGGAGCCGGAAAGAATTATCTGATTCAACACTCTGCTGGTTCTGGAAAGAGCAACAGTATTGCATGGCTTGCTTATGGACTGTCAAACTTGTTTGACAGATATAATGAATCAATATTTCGTTCTGTAATCGTTGTAACAGATCGCCGTGTACTTGATTCACAATTGCAGGATACGATCTACCAGTTTGATCATGTCCGTGGCACAGTCGTCAAGATTGATAGAAACAAAACATCCAAGGATCTTCGTGATGCCATCAACAGCGGTGCAAAGATCATCATCACTACTCTTCAAAAATTCCCTGTCATCTTTGATCAGATTGAAGGAACAGAAGGCAAGAATTTTGCCGTCATCGTTGATGAAGCTCATTCATCACAGACTGGTAATTCTGCAAAGAAGTTGAGAGCTGCACTTGCTGATAAAGAAGCTTCACTAAAAGAATTTGCTGAGATGGAAGCAAAAACAGAAGCAGAAGTGAAAGATGAAGAGGATATCATCGTAGAACAGATGCTTGCCCATGGAAAGCATAAGAATCTAAGCTTCTTTGCCTTCACGGCCACACCAAAGCCTCAGACACTTGAGACATTCGGAACGAAAGATCCAGAAGGACATTTCAGACCATTCCATGTGTACAGTATGAAACAGGCAATTGAAGAAGGGTTCATTCTAAATGTTCTGGATCATTATATGACGTATCAAGACTGCTATAAGCTGGTCAATGAAACACCAGAGAATCCGGAAGTTCCTGTATCAAAGGCCGTCAAAGTGATCAAACGGTATGAATCGTTGCATCCATATGTATTGAGCCAGAAAGTTCCTATCATTGTCGAAACATATCGATCTATCACAGCTCATAAGATTCATGGCCGTGCGAAAGCAATGGTAGTCACTGCATCAAGACTTCATGCAATCAGATACTATCAAGAGATCAAGAAATACATTAATGAAAAAGGATACAAAGATGTAGATATTCTTGTAGCATTCTCAGGATCTGTTGAAGCTGATGGTGTTGAATATACAGAACCAGGTATGAATATACGTTCAGACGGCACTCATATCAAAGAAAATCAGCTGCCAGAAGAATTTGCTGGTGATGAGTATCAGATGCTTGTTGTTGCTGAAAAGTATCAGACTGGATTTGATGAGCCATTGCTTCATACGATGTTCGTTGATAAAAAGCTCAAAGGGGTCAAAGCAGTCCAAACATTATCCCGCTTAAATCGAACATATCCAGGCAAAAATGACACGTTGATCATTGATTTTGCTAATACGAAAGAAGATATTCAAGCAGCTTTTCAGCCATATTATGAAGAGACAACACTTGATAAGGCTGTCGATGTCAATTTGATCTATGACACCCAGACAAAGCTGAGAAACTTCAGACTCTATGATGATACGGATGTACAGGCATTTATTGATATCTACAAGAAGCAGCAGTCTGATACAGATCTTGGTAAAATTACCAGTATCTTGTTGCCTGTCATCAATGGATATCAGAAGCTTGCGGATGATGATCGTTTCATCTTCAAGAAGACGGTTCGAAATTACTGCAAATGGTACAGCTACATTACGACCGTGACAAAGATGTTTGATCGTGAACTCGAAGAGGAATATATCTTCTGTCAGTATCTGGACAAGTTGCTTCCATCTATCCATGATCCAGATATGGAAAATATTGAAGACAAGCTGAAACTTGACTATTTCAAACTTAAACAGACATATGATGGTGAAATTGAACTTGAAGAAAGTTCAGATGAAAGCGAATTGAAGAATCCAAAGAAAGTGGAAGTCAAGCCTCGTGATGAAAATGACGAAGAGCTGAATCAGATCCTCGATAATATTAATGAACATTATAATGGAATCTTCACAGAGCAAGATAAAGTAATTGCCACAACACTGATTCGAAAGGTGCAGGAAGAGGATCAGCTAAAGACATTTGCTCAAAATAACGACAAACAGGTCTATGTGCAGTCTATCTTCCCTGAGATTTTCAGCAAGATTGCACAGGAGTGCTATGTTCAGTCAATGAATGCATTCAAGAAACTATTCGAAAATAAAGAACTGTACAATGCAATCATGAATTCCATCGGAAAAGAATCATTCTACGATTTCAATAAACAAGGAAAAGCTGATGAGTGACATTATCAGCTTTTTGTTTGGCTTTTAATAAAAAACGTTCAAACAGGCCTATAGACGGCCAAAATAGTTTTCTTGTATAAATTTATCATGGAAAAGAAAACGAACGTCTATGACACTGTAACTGGGCTATTTTGCAATGGATCTACTTAAAAACGAAAAAATAGATAAAAGACGGAGATGCCGTTTAATATGTTGTGAGAGTTTTTTATGCCAATTCAGCATCTCCATTTTTACTATAAACAAGAAAAGTGAATTTTCCGTGAAGATTAAAGAAAAAATCGATTTTTTTCGATTGTGGTATTGGATATGCTACAATTCAGGTATCATGTATGATAAAAGTGAAATTCCATTGAAGAAGTATATACAGAAAAACATTGCCGCAATAGAATGGTATCGTCTTCGTACAGAACTGTTTCAATTCATGCAGACATGTATCAAAGAAGGCCATTTTAATGAGCAGGAGCAGACAAAATATGAACGAATGCTGGAAGATTTTACCCGTTTTGAAAATGCCTTCGAGGAGAATGACAGTTTAAATGATACATTCAAAGAAACAGTATTTGAAGAAGCAAGTCTGTTGTATGGTGTATATCATTACATAGGTAAATATCCGTATGAGAAAAAGAAAGAACATGCTTTGATCGAACTGATGGAAGAAGCACTTGATAAATGTAAAGAAATAGAGAGGATGTATTGGTCAATTGACTAATCCTCTCTTTTTTTATGATATTCTATTGGGAATCTTCATCTTGTGTAACATTCCAATCAGCAACCAGAGAGGCAATGGCGTCCTGTAGATCTGGTTGCTTCTCGATCTCTTTCATCAAATGCCATGTCTGTCCTTTTTTGGCTCCATAGAATTTATGCATACCACATTTTCTGGCAAGTTCTTTTAGCTGGCTGCAAGGAAGATTCTGCAAGAATTCTCTAGTATTGAAGTTTTCATTGAATGCTTCTGAAGTAAGGTAGTATTTGTAGCTCTTTTTCTTTCTTCTCGCTTGTTCTGTTTTTCGCTCCAGATTAGCGACATATTGGGCGGAAGTATGAGAGAAATCGTATTCTCTGCTTTGTAGATCTTTAACATAAATATTCTTCTTTGTTTCTAATATTTTCATGAAGATCTGTTCGGCGTCTTCTCTTGTGGATGGCAAAGTACCATGATCTGCTCTCCAGTTGGCTCTCATACATTCCCATGCGATCCATCCGTCCAGATTTTTGGATGATACATTCCGTTTTCCTGTACGAATATCAGCCTTTATCATATCGTGGAATTGATTGACACGAGCCAACGACAGGCTGTTTTCTTTCTTGATCTTACTGAACTGCTTGTATCCCATTGTGAAAGATCCATTGATCAGGATGTAGTCCAGTCGCTGCTCATTGTAGTATTTTTCGATGGTTGGCTCGTCTCCTTTACATTCTGCCAGCACATCAACATAATTGGAAGGTCTGACATAATGGAGAATATTGTTTCGCTTGCACCACTTGTCATAAAGTCCATTTGCATCAGAACAGAGATATGATACGCCGGAAAGATGAGGGGCGATGTATGCATTAAAATCTGTCGCTTTAGCAGCTCCCACTCCAACATATTTTGCAACCACATGACCACTGTGATCTACTGCACACATTACATTGTTCCATTCTGGTCCAAGAGATCCAAGCTTGCTGGCTGTTTTACGTTTTCTTGGTTTACGTGTTTCTTTTGGATGGATCGGATCTTTTAACTCTCTTGATCCCTTCTGAGCTTCATGAAATACTGTTTCATCGCATTCTACGACACCAGATAGTGTTGGCTTGCCTAATGCACGACATGCTTCAATGGTCTTGTTCTGCCAGTTGAGAATCGTCTGTTTTGTGATCCCAAAGAGCAGATAATCGGCTTCAAGGTTTTCCTTGATCATTTGTACAGATGCATTGTGAAACATCAGATGAATGACTTCAATCCATGCATCCCAGCTGTATTTCGTCTTTTCCAGGATAGTTCCAGTGAAATATGTGAAGCGATGCCCACAGTCTTGACATCTTAAACGTTGGACACCATTTTCTCTTCGACCATCAGACACGATCAAAGTAGAACCGCATTTTGGACATGAATGACCCATATCCATCTGTTTTAAATGTTCCTCAATGTTGATATTGTTGATTATAGACAACTGCTTTTTATAAGGTTCACGGGTGCCTTTTTCTTTGATAGCTTTGGTAATCAACTGCTGCAGTTCTCGATCGGTCATTGATTCTGTTGATTGCAGCATTTCTTCCAATGTCTTCTTCTTTGCCGTCATGATCATCGTCTCCGATCTATGTCTCTATTCTGTTCTATAGTATAGTATCAAAATTATATGTCATCATAGTTTAGATTTTATTGGTTTTTAGCATCATTGATGATCTTGTCATGCTGGTCAAGATATGAAGCAATGATGCGTTCCATTGCTTTTGTGCGAGCGAGTCCTGTCTTTTCGCAATAAGCGTCAAGTCTATTCAGTACATGCACATCCATTCTAATTGAGATCATCTTCCAATCTTTTCTTTTTTCCATAGTACATTCCTTTCTTTCTACTTTTATTATATCATCAAATGATTGACATGTACAGACATGTATATACAAAAAGATAAAATATTTTTATTTTTTCGCATCAAAAAAGTCTAAAAACCGGTGAATTGTTCAAAATGCGATGGTTAAAGCGTATCAACAACTTGAAAAAAATCTATCACCCGATTTTTTGACTATAGCTAGAAAAGAAAAATTTTCTTGGCAAATTTGCCGGGAAGTGATAAAATAAAATCGATCAAATAATACGAATTAATGGAATGTGGAAGAATAAGATTAATTCGAAAACTATCAGGAGTAGCTAATAGTGGCTACTCCATTTTTTTATTTATAGGTTATTACTATGAGTTGGAAAACGATAGTAATTGGTGCTGAGTGTAAAGTGTCATTGAATATGAATCGAATGAAAATTACGATGGGAGATGAATATCATAATATACCATTGACGGATCTAGACACGGTAATCTTTTCACATAATAAAACGGTTATCACAATTCCTTTGATTACAAAACTTATGGAAAATAATGTAAATATTGTTATATGTGACCAGAAAAATGATCCTGTAGGCGTATTTCAACCGTTCAATATGCATTCATTGGTATTCAAACAGTTAGATAAACAGATAAATTGGAAAATTACACGAAAGAAAAAATTGTGGAAAAAAATTGTGGAACAAAAGATAAATTCCGAGATACAGGTGCTTCAATTGTTGAAGGTGAAAGAGGCTCCTATTGATACCCTTAAACAATATAGAAATACAATCTATAATGATGATCAAACCAATCGAGAGGGAGCAAGTGCAAGAATTTATTTTTCTGCATTATTTGGAAAAGATTTCATTAGAGGAGATCCAGATGCAATAAATTTTGCTATGAACTATGGATATAAAATCGTCGCCAGTTATATTTCTAAATGTATTGTATCAAGAGGATTGATTACACAATTAGGTATTCATCATAAAGGTGAATCCAATGCATTTAATCTAGTTTATGATTTTATAGAACCATTTCGAGCAATCATAGATGCATGGGTTGCTGTAAATATTACAAATGATTTCACGATTGTGCAAAAACAAGAAATTATAGAAATATTGCAATGTAAGATATTTATCAATAACAAGTGGTTTCGATTAAATGATGCCATCGAAGACATGGTTGATGCATACATTGGTTTTTTAAATTATACTTCGGATCAATTGCTATTCTTTGATCTGAGTAAAGGTATTCTTTTTGATGATGAATAATTTTCGATTTATGAGATTATTAATATTTTTTGACTTACCAGTCAAGACGAAACCACAAATAAAACAATATCGTGAATTTATTAAATATCTTAAGAATGATGGATTTATCCGCGTTCAATATTCAGTATATGCGAAATTATGTATTAACAAAGATTGTGCACAAACTATTTCCAAAAGAATTCGACTGAACGCACCAGCGGAAGGTGATATTCGATATATGATCATATCCGAATTGCAATATCAACACATAACAAATATAAATAATACGCATAATCTTGATGAAAACATCACTACTGCTGATAGGACACTCATAATAGGAGGATTAAATAATGAAGATTCTTAATGGTTTGACAGGACATGTGTTTGTACTGCCGTTGGAGTCAGATGTAAACATTATAGCAACTCAAAATAATAAAGATGAGATGCTTTCTTGTTTAATTCAAGCAACTAATGCAAAAAGAAAATTGAAAGATTTGAAATTAGAAACAAATGATGGAGAACCCCTTGAATTAAAATTATCTCTAATCTATTTTCCATATAGTTCCACAAATATAGAAGCAAATTTGAACTTTAAAGCAAAGTCACAATTTTCTATAGAGCTGTCTGATTTTATTTCTCAAAATCCAGAAAAATTTCTTTCAATTGAAACCATACGTAATGGTATACATGATTTAAAAACAGATTCTGGTATTTATTCTTTTGAAAGAATTTTAACAACAGGATTAAATCATCATGTTTTTTTAGAGCTAAATGATTTTAAGATTGAATCTATTCTTGGAATGATGCAAATTGAGGATGATCAACTAACATTGAGTGAGAAATATGTGATGTTGTATAACTTAGAATTATTTGTTCATAGAAATGAATTAAAAATCGTTTATATTGATTTTCCAGTTGATGATGAAACAATTTATTGGATTGGTTGTCAAAGAAATGATGATACTATTTTTTTGATTGATAATGAAAGTATTAATGCAGATAATCTAATAAACCTCCTACCATGTAATTTTATTAAACTATCTTCTGTCGATTTTAAAGAAGACTATGAAATTGAGAGTCATGATATTCAATCCGTGTCCTACTTATTTCATGACTATATTCTCAATAATATTAACCAACAAACAGAAAAAAATATTCGATTCTTAAACCAATTTAGAGATAAAAATACAACTTTTTTGCTAAAATTCAATGACATAAAATACGCTGAAGTCCTATAAATAAGGCACATTATGTGATAGAATAAGCTCAGATGTTCTTGAGCATCCCATTTATTGGTATTATTTGATCTTCGATCATCGAGGATAAAGAGACCGAGCGGTTCTTGAGCATCCCATTTATTGGTATTATTTGATCCCGACCGGATAAGTATATCCAGTGGAATCCGTTCTTGAGCATCCCATTTATTGGTATTATTTGATCTCTTCACATGGAGATTCCTTTTTCTGTTAAGTTCTTGAGCATCCCATTTATTGGTATTATTTGATCCCTTGGTGCTCATGTTGATGATGGCATGCTGGTTCTTGAGCATCCCATTTATTGGTATTATTTGATCCAACATCGTTGTAATTGACCCCCTCGGAATGTTCTTGAGCATCCCATTTATTGGTATTATTTGATCGAAAATTCTATAAATTCGGATAAAGATTTTGTTCTTGAGCATCCCATTTATTGGTATTATTTGATCGGCAATATATGGATACAATGAAAGCACGCTGTTCTTGAGCATCCCATTTATTGGTATTATTTGATCACACCAACCTCATTGATGAGCTGAGACTCGGTTCTTGAGCATCCCATTTATTGGTATTATTTGATCTTCTTGCCCTTTTTTTGTGCTTCCTAGCCAGTTCTTGAGCATCCCATTTATTGGTATTATTTGATCCGCAACGGCACGTATTTCTGAAATTGTAGGGTTCTTGAGCATCCCATTTATTGGTATTATTTGATCAATGACATGTCTATGAGTGCTACGTACACGGTTCTTGAGCATCCCATTTATTGGTATTATTTGATCACAGACCTGGCCAATGGAACGCTGCGTCCTGTTCTTGAGCATCCCATTTATTGGTATTATTTGATCCTCAGGATGCACTTCATTATGGCATGAGTTGTTCTTGAGCATCCCATTTATTGGTATTATTTGATCCCATTGCTATTGATGGCAATCAGATTATCAGTTCTTGAGCATCCCATTTATTGGTATTATTTGATCAAACATGGCTAAGAGGTATAACCTTATTAGTTCTTGAGCATCCCATTTATTGGTATTATTTGATCTAAAAAGACAAAAGATCATAGATGGTATTTGTTCTTGAGCATCCCATTTATTGGTATTATTAGATTATGACTTGAGCAGGTGAATTATCAGCATAAATTAATTTTATATCATTTAATGTTTATTTATCTTATACAGATGTTTTTAAAAATGATACTTTTTTAGTTGACAATTCATCATTCTTCTTGTTAAAGTGTCATTGTACTTATACGACTGACGGAATTGTGGAGCTTACCACGTGAAGTATAAGAGATTATAGCCGACCGTCTGGGCAATTTTGTCTGGAGGTACGGCTTTTTTTGTATCTCTGGGAAGAAAGGAGTATATGAGTTGACAGTGGAATTGTTATAAGTTAGTCTTAACTTATCAATAATGTTCTATTCAAGGAGGTACAATATGAGAACAGAATGGAATGGATTTACCGGAACAAAATGGCAATCAGAAGTCAATGTTCGTGATTTTATTCAAAATAACTACACACCCTATAATGGGGATGAATCTTTTTTAGAAGGCCCTACTTCAGCAACTTCACAATTATGGTCTGAACTACAAGCTCTACAAAAAGAAGAACGAGCCAATAAAGGTGTTTTAGACATGGAAACAGATGTTGTTTCTTCCATCACCGCGTATCCAGCTGCGTATATGGATAAATCTTTAGAAAAGATCGTTGGTCTACAAACGGATAAACCACTAAAACGTGCCTTTATGCCATATGGCGGTATTCGTATGAGTGAAGAAGCTTGTACGACTTATGGATATAAGCCAAGTGATAAGTTACATGAAATCTTCACCAAATATCATAAAACACATAATGATGCGGTTTTCCAAGCGTATACACCGGAAATGAAATTATGTCGACATAATAAGATTCTTACCGGTCTTCCTGATACGTATGGTCGTGGTCGTATTGTGGGTGACTATCGACGTGTTGCCTTGTATGGTATTGATTTCTTGATTGAAGAGAAGAAGAAAGATCTTGCTCGTTGTGGCGCAGGTAATATGATCGATACCGTCATTCGTCAACGAGAAGAATTAGCGGATCAAATTCAATCTCTAAAAGATATGAAGACAATGGCTGCCGATTATGGATTTGATATTTCCGTACCAGCAAAAAATGGCTTGGAAGCAGCTCAATGGTTATATTTTGCGTATCTAGCTGCCATTAAGACACAGAATGGTGCAGCTATGAGTGTGGGTCGTATCTCTACTTTCTTAGATATTTATTTCGAAAGAGATCTTGAAAATGGTACATTCACCGAATCTGAAATTCAAGAAATTGTCGATCATATGACCATGAAATTCCGTATGGTAAAATTTGCGAGAATTCCTAGTTATAATCAATTATTCTCTGGGGATCCAGTTTGGGCAACATTGGATGTGGCAGGTCTTGGCCAAGATGGCAGAAGCCAAGTTACCAAAACTTGTTTCCGATTCTTGCATACCTTAGAAAATATGGGACCAAGTCCAGAACCAAACTTGACTGTTTTATATTCTTCACGCTTGCCAGAACCTTTCAAGAAATATGCAGCAAAGATCTCCGTTTTAACAAGCTCTATTCAATATGAGAACGATGATGTCATGCGACCTATCTGGGGTGATGACTACAGTGTATGCTGCTGCGTATCCGCTACTCAAACTGGAAAAGAAATGCAGTTATTCGGAGCGCGTGCCAATTTAGCAAAATGTTTATTGTATGCGATCAATGGTGGTGTGGATGAAAAGACCGGCATGCAAGTAGGACCGGAATATCAACCAATCACTAGTGAATATTTAGATTACGATGAAGTGATGCATAAATACGATCTAATGATGGATTGGCTAGCTAAAGTCTATGTCAATACCTTGAATTTGATTCATTATATGCATGATAAATATTATTATGAAGCCGCACAAATGGCTTTGATCGATACCGATGTACGACGCACGTTTGCGACCGGTATTGCTGGCTTTAGTCATGTCGTTGATAGTTTAAGTGCTATCAAATATGCCAAAGTCAAAGCCATTCGTGATGACAAGGGAATTGCGAAAGACTTTGTGATCGAAGGGGATTTCCCACGTTATGGTAACGATGATGATCGTGCCGATGATATTGCGGTATGGTTGTTGAAGACATTCATGAATAAAATTCGTCAATACCATACGTATCGAGATAGTGAACCAACTACATCGATCTTGACGATCACTTCCAATGTCGTTTATGGAAAAGCAACGGGTACTTTACCAGATGGACGTAAAGCTGGCCAACCATTATCACCAGGTGCCAATCCTTCCTATGGAGCTGAAAAGAATGGCTTGTTGGCTTCATTGAACTCGGTGGCAAAAGTGCCATATGAATATGCATTGGATGGTATTTCCAATACGCAAACCATCAATCCAGGTGCACTGGGTCATAGCGATGAAGAGCGTGCTGATAATTTAGTCCATGTGTTAGATGGTTATTTTGATCAAGGAGCACATCATTTGAATGTGAATGTATTTGGTGTTGAAAAATTAAAAGATGCGATGGAACATCCAGAAAAAGAAGAATATCAAAACTTCACGATTCGCGTTTCGGGTTATGCCGTCAAGTTTATTGATTTGACACGCGAACAACAATTGGATGTCATTTCTAGGACGTGTCATGAATCACTATAAGGGAAGCATTCATTCGATTGAAACTTTTGGTTCGGTCGATGGACCAGGTGTTCGCTATGTGATCTTTATGCAAGGTTGCCATATGCGTTGTCAGTTTTGTCACAATGCGGATACATGGAAAGAAATGCCACCAACTCAATTGGCTTCGGATGTCTTAAAAAAAGCATTACGATATCGTCCTTATTGGAAAGAAGGGGGCGGTATTACCGTAAGTGGTGGTGAACCCCTCCTCCAAATTGATTTTCTGATTGAACTTTTCACTCTTGCTAAACAAGCAGGTGTTCACACAGCACTGGATACTTGTGGACAACCATTCACAAAAGAAGCACCATTCTTTTCAAAGCTTGAACAATTGATGAAAGTGACCGATTTGGTTTTATTGGACATCAAACAAATCGATGAATCAAAACACAAAACGCTGACCGGATGGACCAACACCAACATCTTGGAATTTGCACGATATTTAGATGCCATCCATAAACCCGTTTGGATCCGCCATGTTACGGTTCCTGGTATCAATGATAGCGATGATGAATTGAAACGATTGGATGCGTTCTTGTCCTCCTTACACAATATAGAACGCATAGAAGTATTGCCCTACCATACATTGGGTGCCTATAAATGGAAACAACTAGGTATGGATTATCCTTTGGAAGGCATAGAGCCACCGAGTCAAAAACAAATTCAACATGTGAATGAAATGTTACACACACAAAAGCGATGAATCTTCATCGCTTTTTACTTATTTATGTTAGAATGATAAACAATGAGGTGAGAGTATGTATCAAAAAATGGGACTTGTTGTAGAAGGTGGTGGCACCAAAGCAGCCTATACAGCAGGTGTTTTAAAAGCATTTTTACAAGAAAAAATATATATACCATATACAGTTGGAATTTCTGCCGGTTGTGAGATGCTCGCAAACTATGTATCTAGACAACCCTATCGTTTAGAAGTTTCCGGTGTGGAAGCAACCAGTCAGCCCATGGTCTTTGGTTTAAAAGCCTATCGAAAAGAAGGCTCATTATATGGTTTGGAAACCACCAATGCCTTCATTGAGTCCAAAGAAAAATTAGATCTTGAAAAATTTTGGTCTTCTTCTTCCAAGATGGATTTTGGTCTATATAATTTAGATACTCATCAAGTCGAATACTTTGATAAAAGCCATTTGGATGAGTCACAAACTTTGATGATTGCTAGTTGTGCTTTATTGCTTTTGGCACATCCTTATGAATTTGAAGGCCAACGTTATATGGATGCGGGTCTTCGTGACATGATCAGTATCGAACAAAGTCTGCGCCAAGGCAACGATCGGCATATCGTGATTTCCACCAAAGAAATTGGGTATGTTCGTAAACCAGCACCAAAATGGCAATTACGACTGGCTAAACATGTCTATCATGACGATGTGATCGTGGAAGATCTAAAAAATCGTCATCTTCGTTATAAGGAACAATGGGATAAAGTCGATCAATTGGAAAGAGAAGGAAAAGCCATGGTCTTGCGTCCGCATAAAGATCTCGGTGTGACACGGTATACCACATCTGAAAAAAAATTACGTCCTTGGTTCCAATTGGGATTTGATGAAACGATGGAACGCATGGACAAGATCAAAGCGTTCTGTGAAGTCGAATGAAACCAGCTTGTTTCTTTGATGTAGATGGCACATTGTATGCCCATCCCTTTCATGAAGTTTCACAAGAAACGATTGGTGCTTTGCATGCATTAAAAGATCATGAATATTTTCTGGCTTTGAATACCAGTCGATCAAAAGAGGAATTAGCTCATGTGCCTAGTTCGTTAATGAATATTGGCTTTGATGCGTATATCTTGGATGGTGGCGCATCCATTTATGATCGATCCATGCATCTACGATCAGCTACACCGATTGATGACCAAATTGTTTCATCGATTGCGACATATTGTGAAAAGCAACAAATCTGTTGGCGATACAGCAGTGTTTCTGGTTCGTATTGGGGTAATTCCTATATCACATCGTATATGAAAGAGGCGTATTGGCAATTATATTTTCTGCGCATGGATGTTAAACCATGGAATGGCGAAACCGTCTTCAATATTATGATGGAATCCAATGATCGTTCTTTAGCTTCGGATTGTACAATTACTTTATTTCCTGGCTGTATGGAAATCCGAGCAAAACAAACGGATAAATGGACAGGTATCCAACAACTTTCTTCTTTATCGCCCATTCTATGCTTTGGAGATGGTGATAATGATGTTTGTATGCTGGAAAAAGCCGATATTGGCATTGCGATGGCCAATGCCAGCCTAGCTTGTAAGCAAGTTGCAGATGTGATTTGTGGATCAGTTCATGAATCCGGCATTGCCACATTTGTGAAGGAGTATTTAAAATGAGTTATGTTTTAGAAAATGAATATTTATATTTGGAATGTATCGAAGCTGGTGGTGAAATCCAACATTTGATCAATAAACAAACCCAAGAAGAAATCATGTATCAAGGTGATCAAGGTTGGGGTGGTAAAAATCCAACGTTGTTTCCTATGGTTGGAAATACTTATACAGGATCTTATGTGATTGATGGCAAGACTTATTCAATGAAAAATCATGGATTGATTCGTTATGCGACTTTGCAAGGTAAACAAGAAAAAGATCGATTGATTTTTTCTTTAGATGCGAATGATTCTACGTTGAAACAATATCCATTTTCTTTTCATTATGAAATTCAATATCAATTGATCAAAAACCAAGTAAAGATTCAGTATCGAATTGAAAACACCGGATCGAAGGATATGCCATTTGGTTTTGGTTTACATCCTGGTTTCCAATTACACGATACCTTTTCTTCGTATTTCTTATCTTTTGATGGAAATACCAACTTGGAACAACTACATATGTATGAAACGCCGTCTCATTGGGAAAAAGTAGAAACAAAAGGATGGCAACTGAATCGACAAGATTTAGAAAAATACAAAACTATGATTTATCGTGGTCTACAAAGCCAAACATTAACGTTGATGCATAAGGATGAAAAGGTATTACGTTTGCATGTAAGTGATTATCCTTTTTTAGCTATTTGGTCCAGTCCGACACCATCGGATTTCATTTGTATTGAACCATGGTGGTCTCATGCGGATTATGATCCCAATACCAAGGATTTCTACCATCGCGAAGGAACCAAGATCTTAAAACCAAATGAGGCATTCTGTCCTAGCTATACGATTGAAGTGTAACTAGAAAGTGTTGTACAATTGAAATATGAAAAAATGGATCTATCGAATTATCATGCTTGTTTGTATTTGTGTATTTGGATACAGTGCTTTCCATCTCTACCAAATTTATAGTGACAAGCATCAAGTTGAACAAGAAACTCAAACCTATCAAAAAATGGCGACAAGTAGTAAGGATAGTCAAGTGTTGAATCCAGATTGGGATGCTCTCCAACAATCGGCTCCCGATATCGTAGCTTGGTTATATGTACCGGGTTGTGATATTAATTTCCCAGTTGTCCAAGGAAGTGATAACTCGTATTATTTGGATCACACGACGGGTAAACAATCCAGTCCGTATGGCTCGATTTTCTTGGATTACAAGGCGAATAATCAGTTTATGGATGATAACTCCATTATTTATGGTCATTCGGTCGAAGGTGGCGGTATGTTTACCAATTTAAAGAATTTCACGGATGAAAGTTTCTTTAATAAGCATGATTGCTTCTATTTGTTGACGCCAAATGGCAATTATAAATGTACGATTTATACATTTGCTAAAACAACCGATTCGTCGAGTTTCTATACAACGGCATTTGGTTCATATCGAGATGAAACATTAGCCAAATGGGTAAGTGATGCCATGTATAGTCGTGCGGTTGATACAACATCGACTCATTTTGTATCTTTATCGACTTGTAACTTGGATTATGGTTTCCATTCCAATCAGCGATATGTGCTGACAGGAGCTATGGAAGCTTGGACAGATCCAATTACCGTAAGTGATTGATTTGTGGTATAGTAATGTAGGTTTACGTTATGAAAATTTGTATTGTGACTGGAGGTACAGGCGGACATATTTATCCAGCTGTGGCATTGGCAGATACGTTCCGTCATTTGTATCCTCAATGTGAAATATTATTTATAGGAAATGATGACCGGATGGAAGCCCAAGTGATTCCGTCCTTAGGTTATCAGTTTTTGTCGTTACATACATCCGGATTGGTTGGCAATGCTTTTCAAAAAGGGAGAGCTGTGGGCCAATTGGTAGTGGCACGTCAAAAAGCCAAGGGATATTTGCGCGAATTTGGTCCAGATATCGTGATTGGATTTGGTGGTTATGTGAGTGCACCTGTTATGATGGCAGCTTGCAGTTTACATATTCCAACAATGATTCATGAACAAAACTCCATTGTGGGTCGTTCCAATCAATTGGTGATGAATCGTGTCGATGCGATTGTAACGTGTTATGAAAAGTGTGAAGAAGTATTCCCTAAAAACAAAATTCATTTGTTGGGAAACCCACGAGCAACGATTGCCCAAAAGGCACCGTTAGATCAGGCATACTATGATTCTTTAGGCCTGGATCCTAAGAAAAAGACGATTTTAGTGATGATGGGGTCATTGGGATCGAGCAGTGTCAATGCGCTGATGAAAGACGCATTGGGAAGTGTGGATACAACTTCTTTGCAGTTTTTATATGTGTGTGGAAAAGATAACAGTAAAGATATTCATATGTTTGATGACGTGAAAGATATTCACGTTGTAGATTATGTAGATACATTAAAAATATATAAAAAGATGGATGGATTGATTTGTCGTGCTGGAGCAACAACCATTGCCGAATTAACTGCATTAGGTATACCAGCTATTTTGATTCCATCGCCATATGTGGCAGCCAATCATCAATACTACAATGCACGACAGCTTGTAGATCGACATGCTGCTTATATGATAGAAGAGAAGGATCTGAATGCGGATACCTTATCTCAAACAATCCAAACTTTATTTTTAGATCCGGCGGAAATGGCTGAAGTGTCTAAAAATGCGCGGAAATTGGGTAAACCACAAGCCGCATACGATATGATTTCTTTGTGTGAGTCTTTGATAAAATAGAAAAGAGGCCCCCGAATGTCAATGATCGAACGTTTAGAAACCTATGCGAATATTAAAACAAATGAACCTATGAGTAAACATACAACTTATCATGTAGGTGGTAATGTTGATTATTATATATATCCTGACAATTTTTTATCGTTGATGCGTGTAATCAATATATTGGAAGAAGCCAATATTCCATTTTATACAATTGGTCGTGGATCCAATATCTTATTTAGTGATAAACCATTTCATGGTGCCATTATTAATTTAGATCGCTCATTGAATGACTTCTATTTTGAACCCGACGGAACGTTGGTTTGTCAAGCCGGATGTTCCATTATCAATATTTCTGTGGAAGCTATGAAGAAAAAACTGACTGGCTTAGAATGGTCCAGTGGAATTCCTGGTTCCGTAGGCGGTGCATTATATATGAATGCCGGTGCCTATCGAAGTGATATGAGCCATGTGGTACAGGATGTACTCACCTTGCGAGATGGTCGAATTGAATGGATTGATCAAGATGAATTGGATTTTGGCTATCGCCATTCGGTCTTTCAAAAACATAAGGATTGGGTCATTTTAGGTGCTCGTTTACAGTTGCATCCCGGTGATTCGGAAGAGATTCGTGACTTGATGAATTCACGTCGTCAACGTCGTATGAATACACAGCCTTTGGATAAACCTTGTGCTGGCAGTGTTTTTCGAAATCCAGAATCGATTCCGGCATGGAAGTTGATTGATCAAATGGGGTATCGAGGCTATCAAATTGGTGGTGCGCGTGTATCGGATAAACATAGCAATTTTATTGTGAATGAAAACAATACCGCAACAGCAAGCGATATTCGTGATTTGATTCAGATGATTCGTCAAGAAGCAAAAGAGAAATATGATATTTCCTTAATTACAGAAGTGGAGCAATTAAATTGGTAACTCGTTGGCGCCGATGGCTAAGAGACATGTCGCTCAAAACATGCATTCTTTTAACTGTCTTAGTGATGGCTTTAACTTCTTTTGGTGTATATTATTTTTCCTTTGATGCGTTGGCACATGTTTTAAGTTGTACGGGAAATTATTATTTGACTGATTATCAGATCTATAGTTTAGCAGGGATTAGTTATCAATCTCGTATGTGGCTTGTGCCTTCTATGGTCTATGAAAAACGGATTGAAAAAATGCCGTTAGTTGAAGATGCTTCTGTGCAAAAAGAGCGAAATGGACGATTATTGATGCGTGTGCAAGAGAAAGTTGTGATTGGTTATTATACGAAAAATAATCAATACTATATGTTGACCATTGATAATGAATCCATTCCAATCGAAAAGGCATATATGAAGACAATTGTGCATTTTCCTCTATTGAATGGGTTTAGTGCTGCACAACGAAAAAAGATTTGTGCTGTTTTCAAAAAGAACGAGAAAACGCTGACACGAGCGGTTATTGAAAAGATTGCGGAAATGGTTCCTTATAAAACTTCTTTTGATAAAAATATGATCAAAATGACGATGCAAGATGGAAATGTGGTTTATACATCCATCAGTTCTTTGGTCATGATGGCAAAGTATCAAGCGATGTTAACTCGTCTGGAAGGTAAGAATGTATGTCTATTATTGGATGGAACCAATGATGCGATTGAAAAGATTGATTGTGATGAATTGAATGGCAAGAAAACTTCGAGCTCATCATCTAAATCGTTGAAGAAAACAGATACGAAACAAGAGAGTTCAACGGATACACAAAGCAGTGATCAGACAACTACACAAGATACGACCCAAGATACAACCAGTCAAGATACGACAACCACAACAGATGATTCTGGTCTTGTATTGGATGAATCAACTGGTCTTTACTACGATTCAACAAGTGGCTACTACATGGATCCGTATAGTGGTACCTATTATGTATGGGATGATACAACACAATCTTTACAGCCACTTTCGGAATAATTTGTCTTAGTTTACAGAAATAGGTATAATAAGGATTGATATAAGAGGAGGGTAACTCTATGCCAATTAATAAATCAACCGAATATGGAAATATTTCCATTTCATTAGATGCGATTGCCTCTTTAGCAGGAGGTACAATTACGGAGTGTTATGGCGTTGTCGGTATGGCAAGCCAAAAAGTCGTTCGTGATGGTTGGGCTGAATTATTGAAAAAGGAAAACTATTCTCGTGGTGTCATCGTGCGCCAACAAGAGAATGGATTGGTATTGGATCTATATATTATCGCCCTACAAGGAATCAAGTTGGGTGAAATCGTACAAGAAGCGCAAAAACGAGTGAAGTATGTGATTGAAAAGACCTTGGAAATCAAAGTGGAAGCGGTCAATATCACGGTGCAAGGTGTACGAGTAGCCAAGTAGGGAGTTAGAATGATGGAACAAATTAACGGACAGAGTTTAAAAGAAATGTTACGTTCCGGTATGAACAATTTGAAAAATCATTCCGCACAAATTGATGCGTTGAATGTTTTCCCCGTACCGGATGGTGATACAGGAACAAATATGACATTGACATTTACCAATGGAGTAAAAGCCGCATTGGATGTCAACGAAGATCATGTTGGTCACATTTTAAAAGCTTTATCGCGTGGTTTATTAATGGGTGCCCGTGGTAACTCAGGCGTTATCACTTCACAGATTTTCCGTGGGATTTATCAAGCTTTAGAAGAAAATGAAACAATGGATGCGATGCAGTTGGCACATGCGTTGGTCAATGGATCACGCGTGGCTTATCGTGCTGTCATGCGTCCAGTCGAAGGAACGATTTTGACCGTTGTTCGTGAAGCAGCGGATTATACATATGCTTATACGGTAACAGAAGAAGTCAAAGATTGTACCGCTGTTATGGCAAAGATGATGGAAGAGGCCAATGCATCGTTAGAGCGTACACCGGAATTATTGCCAGTATTGGCAGAAGTTGGTGTTGTTGATAGTGGTGGAAAAGGTCTATGTACTATTTTAGAAGGTTTCCTATTAGCGATGGAAGGCAAGCCAGTTGTTGCTCAGGAAATTCAGGCCAATGAACAAGCTGCCCAAACCAAAGTCGATAATGATGGCGAAGGCGAATACGGTTTCTGTACCGAATTTATCTTGCATTTAAGTGAGACGGGTAAGAAGAATTTCTCCGAAGAAGGTATCCGTGATGAATTGGCTTCCATTGGTAATTCATTGGTATGTGTTCAAGATGATGATTTGGTTAAAGTGCATGTGCATACGCTTGAACCATATACAGCTTTGAAAATGGGTCGTCGACAAGGTAAATTTGTCAAGATCAAAGTAGAGAATATGCAGCAACAACACGATCATATCGTGGAATTGGAAGAAGCCAAAGAATTAGAAAAAGAAATCGAAACACCACAAAAGAAAGCAGAACATAAGACATATGCGATCATTACTGTAGCACCTGGTGCAGGTATTGATGAAATGTTTAAAGAATATCGTGCCGATGTTGTGATTGGTGGCGGTCAAACAATGAATCCAAGTACAGAAGATTTTGTATCAGCTGTCAATCAATTGAATGCGGATCACATCTTTATTTTGCCAAACAATTCCAATATTGTTTTGGCAGCCCAACAAGCCAAAGATGTTTGTGAAGGACAAGACATTCATGTCTTGCCAGCAAAGACGATTCCACAAGGATTATCTGCTTGTATCATGTTCAATCCTGATGCCGATTTGGATACGAACTTAAGTGAAATGCAAGAAGCTATTGACCATGTGAAATCTGGTGAAGTTACCTATGCCATTAAAGATACGACGTATGAAGGTCGGGCCATCAAGAAAGGGGAATACATGGGTATCTATGGTAAAACCATTGCTGCCAGTGTTCCAGATTGCATGGAAGCTAGCAAGAAATTGTTGGATACAATGCTAGATGATGATAGTGAACTGGTTACGTTGATCTATGGTAAGGATACAACGGAAGAACAAGCGAACGAATTAGCAAACTACATTGAAGAAAACAGTGATGCCGAAGTTGAAATTCATGAAGGAAAACAACCGGTATATCCATTTATTATTGGTGTAGAGTAGGGCATGGCAACATGCTCTTTTTTTTGGTTATATGACAAGTCAACTAGGGTATGATCAAGTAAGAAGAAAGAAAGCAATAAAAAGAAGTGAAAAACGGGCAAGTAATAATTTATTACTCGCTCGTTTTTAGTCTAATGGTAAGTCTAAAAAATTTAATATTAAACAAAAGCATATGAATTTTATGTTGATATACTCAACCAATAGGGGGGTGCGGACAAATTCTTGGACCTTGTTATTTCAAATTAGTCCCAGACTTTGCCTGTACTCCATAGGGCTCAAATAGCCCAACGATGCCTTTATTCTTTTGGTATTGTACCATATGATATAATCATTGATAATCTCTACAAACGTTTCAATTGTTACACCAACAAAATTTCGGCCATAAAACATCTCATTCTTCATCCTGCCAAAGAATCCTTCACATGCCGAATTATCCGGTGAGCAACCTTTCTTAGACATGCTTCTGGTATATCCATACTTATTCATTCTATTAATCCATCCAGGCCATCGGTAATGACACCCCCGATCGCTATGAACTATTGGTTTCTCATCTTCTTTTAGCTTAGAATGATAATCATCCAACATGCTATTGACCAAATCTGCATTAGGGTTGCTACTTACTGTCCAACTTGGTATCATTCCATCAAAACAGTCTACTATTGGTGAAAGATATACTTTTCCTGCAGGTATTGAGAATTCTGTGATATCTGTCAGCACCTTTTCATTGGATTTTTCTGAATGAAAATCTCTATTGATAATATTCTCTGCCGCTTCACTTATTTCTCCTTGATAGGAGCTATACTTCTTGTGTTTTCTGACTTTTACTACTAGATTATTATCTTTCATGATTTGTCTTACGATTTTTTCAGATACAATGATATTATCTTTTCTCAGTAGTGAATGGATCCTTCTATAACCGTATCTTTCCTTGTTTTCTTTGAATAATTTAATAATTTTTACCTTTATTGCCTCATATTTATAAGGTGATTGTTGTATCTTGTGCTGATAAAAGTAACTGCTCTTGGATATCTGAAGTTTTGCAAGAAGCAGGGACAATGCATATTTATTCCTTAGGGCATCGATTATCATTGTCTTCTCTGCGTTTTTCAGTCTTAACAGATCGATGCCCTGATCTTTTTTTAATATTTCTATTGTCTGTCTTAATATATCGTTTTCTAGCTCCAGATCTCTTATCTTAGCTGCCAGTTCAATATTATTATCGGAACCCTTATCAGCATCTTCATTAACGATCAAAGCTCCTCTTGGCAAATCTTTCTTTTTATTCATTATCGCCGCTGCACCTCCAGATAAATACAGCTTTCTCCAACTATAAATACTCGTCCTTGAATATCCGTATTCTTCTGATATTGATTTTATGTCTTCTCCTTCTTCAAAGCAACGGTGAAGTATTTCAAGTTTTATTTCTAATGATGGATGACGCCTGTGCCCTGGTGAATCTGTAGCATCATATTTCTTGCGTTTCTTTTCGATATCTCGATTCTTGATCCAAGTATACATATTTTGTCTGCTTGGATATCCGAGTTTATGAATTACCTTAGCTATCGATCCAGTTTCATCATACAATTGAAGTGCTTTCTTTTTCTCTTCCTCCGTAAACGACATTTTTCTTCCTCCCTGTCATCGTCGGTCCAAGAATTTGTCCGCACCTCCTATCCCTCAACCTTTACAAATATATTAAAAGGAGTTAAAATATTGTTAATAAAATCATTAAATATACAAGTAATATAAATATTGTATATTGATGTACATTTATGAGAAAAGGGGTTATTTTATGAAAAAAGTTACTTTATTGAAAGCCTTAGCTTTTCCTGCTACGGCAGCTTTTATGGTTGGCGTAGGAAATGCAGTTGTTTTAGCAGATGAAACCACTCCAGATATAACTCCATCGGATAATAATACAGTAGTCGATGCCAAGTCGGTTGAACAAACGCAAGATGATACGAAACAAGTAGCCATTAATGCAAGCGCAACTGTGGCAGATACAACTGATGAATCAAAGGTTGAAACCCAACCAGTAAGTAATGATTCCAATACAAACGAATCACAAGGAGTAGAAACACAATCAATAGTTGAAGCTACCAATACAAATGAATCAGAAACAAATAATAGTGTACAAACACAAGAAAATCCAGAAGTGGATGTAGTAGCAAAGATTGGTGATACTGCATATGCTTCGTTGGATGATGCGTTAAGTGCTGCACAAGATAACGACACAATCAATCTATATAAAGACGCTACAACCAAAAATGGTTTTGGAATCAATGGCAAAGCCATTACTATTCAAGGTAATGGACATGCGATAACGGCCGATACATTAGGTATTTATTTAAGAAAAGATGGAAATAAGATAGCAGTGCTAAACTTTGTAGATAGTACAGTTAATTTAATTCCAGCTAATGGTACACCAACTCTTGCAGGAGAAGGATATAAATGGGCGAATGCCGTAGTAAACTATGATTGTCAATTGAATTTAAGCAATACTAAATTTTATATTAAAGGCGGTTATGGCCCTGGCACAGGAATCTATTTTCATTCGGGTGGTTCACTAACCTTAGATAACGCCTCAGAAATGAAAATATTTGGACTTTCTGGTAATGCGATTGAGTCCGATGAAAATGATGGAGCAAATCCATATAAAGTGGGTGTTAATGTTCTGAATAAGTCGAATTTAGATATTCAAACATGTAGATCAGGTCTAGTTGGTCAAATTGAAACTGTGGTTTCTAATTCAAATTTGACTGTAGATGGTATGAAAACAAGTGGCTCTAATGGTGCGGATTATACCATCACTAATAATTCAACGGTTAAATTTGATAACAATGTTTATCATGGTATGTCTACAAGACATTTAACTATTAACGATTCTACATTTACTGCAACAAACAATGGTATGGATGGCATCGTTATGTCCGGTAATGGTCATTTTATAAAAGCAAATGTTACAATTACCGGTACACAAGGAAAATCGAATTATAGTGCAGGAATGAGATTATTAGGATCAAAAGCAAACTTATCGATTGATAAAGATTCAATTATTAATATTACAGATAATAAGGTTTCTGGTATTTTCTTAGATAAAAACAGTCATTTAACAGTTGATGAGGGTGCTAATATCTTAGTAACAAGAAATCATGCGGAACAAGAAAATATTCCATCTAAAAATAATATTGCACAATCCGGTGGTGGAATTTTTGTCCGGTCTAATGCAGTTGCAAATTTGTCGAATTCAACACAAGTTTATAATAACCATGCAAATTATGCAGGTGATGATATCTTTGTAGAAGATGGCGGACATATCACATTTGGAAATACTGGCGAAGGCTGGAAATTAGATGGTGATCCAGATTGTACGGATTCTATTAATGGTTGGTACGATGATCAAGCAGATTCTAGATGGGAAGCCCATTCTGAAAACCATGAATCGGATCATACTGAAAAAGTGAATGCTGGTACATATAATGGTGTATTAGCTTTAAAGGCAGCTCACAATAATGGAACCGTAATAGCTCATTATGTGGATGAAGCTGGAAATCAGATTGCGGATAATGAAACATATAAAGATGCTGTTGGAAATGAATATACAACCGAAGCAAAAACGATTAATAAATATACATTAATTAAAGTGCCAGAAAATAATAATGGAACATACACAGAAGATGATATTAATGTATATTATGTTTATACACTAACAAAAGGTAAAGTCGTAGCTCATTATGTAGATGAAAATGGTAATACGATTGCGAAGGATGAAACGTATGAAGATATTTTAGACAATCCTTATCAAACCGTAAAGAAGGATATTGCTGGTTATGTTTTTGTCAGTGTAGATGGACAAGAAACGGGTGTATTTAAAGACGGTACGATTGAAGTTACATATAAATATAAGAAAAAAATAATTGAAGATAATTCTAATAAGAATACACCTTCTAAAAATACGCCTTCAAATACATCAACTACAGAAAATGTAGCTCCAGAAACAGAAACACAAGAAACCAACAGTGTGCAAACCGGTGTTGAAACCAATACAGTTTCTATGATGGGTTCGATGATAACTTCTTTGTTTGGATTGGGATTCTTACGGCGTAAGAAACATTAAGGAATAAAATATTTAAATTTTAGGAACAGGAATCATAATGGTTTCTGTTCTTTTTTATCATTTGTTGTTTTTCCAACAAACTATTATCAATTCAATGTTAGACTGTACTTACAAGGTAGGTAACAGATATGAAACAAATCGATAAAAATAAAAAAGTAGCTGAATTAATTTCTGAAAATCCAGAAATCAAAGATATCATGATCTCTTTGGGATTCAAAGATATTACGAATCCGATGGCTCTACAAACTGTAGGAAAGATCATGACTCTAGAAAAAGGAGCTCAAATCAAAGGGATTCCATGGGAAAAAGTACAAGCTGCTTTTGCGGAACATGGTTTTGAATTGGCTTCTAAAGAAACAAAAACGTTTTCCATCGATCCATCTAATGATCTAGAATCTTATATCCTTCGTCTTCAACAAGGAGAAGATTTAGAAAGTGTGCGAGCTGATTTTGTGAAAGCCTATGAAAATGTATCGGTACAAGAAATTGCGAATGCCGAGCAAGAATTGATCAATAAAGGAATGCCCGTACCAGAAGTGCAACGATTATGTGATGTGCATTCGGCTTTATTTCATGGAAAGACCGAAGCAGAAGTTCTTGCGGATGAACAAATACCTGCTGGCCATCCGGTTTCTATCATGAAGTTAGAGAATCAGATTTTGAAACAATATTTGGATCAAAATAGAGAGATTCCTTATGTAGAATTAAAAAAACATTATAAGAAAAAAGAAGAATTGATTCTGGCACAATTGGATGCACTTGGCTATCCAGGACCTAATCAAGTTATGTGGGGTGTAGATGATGAAATCTTACATGATATTCCCAACAATCGATCACGTATTGAGGAAATGATCTTTAAAGAAAACCAAATTTTATTTCCTTTAGCACTTGAAAAATCCAGTAAAGAAATGTGGTATCAAATCTATCAGGATATGCCAATTTATGGAAATGCGTTTATCAGTGAAGTGGCTTCTTGGCCCGAAGCGGAAACGTATCGGCGTCCTGGCAACGATGGTTTTCTACATTTTGAAAATGGAGATCTTACAGTTGCTCAATTTGAAGCAATTTGTAAAGCATTGCCAGTTGAGTTGACATTTATTGATGCGAATGATATCAATCGTTTCTTTAGTATCACCAATGGTGTATTTGCTCGTCCAAAAACGGCATTAAATCGGAAAGTATATAGTTGTCATCCACCACGTGTTCAACCTATCGTAAAACAAATGCTTTCTGATTTTAAGAGTCATAAACGTAATAAAGTAGAACGATGGTTCAAAAATACGCGCATTCAATATGTAGCCATTTATGATCAAGAAGATCAATATATGGGCTGTTTAGAAATTGTCCAAGATTTTAGTGAAATTTTAAAAAATCACCAGTGAGTCGAATGATTCACTGGTTTTTTATATAATCCAACAAAGCTTTGGCACTGTTTGAAATGTAATTGTTCTTAGAAGTAACAATACAAATATTGGATTGCATCGATAAATCCTGAATGGGATAGGCATTATCTTCTTTTTTCGCAATGGAAGCTGGTGCTAAACCGATACCATACCCTCGTTGTGCCCATTGCATGCAAGTTCGAGCATCATCACTGACACAAAAATAATTGGGTGTCTCCAAGAGTTGATCAAAGAATTCTTTCCATCGACGATAAATGATCAACGGAACATGATTCAGTTCTTCGACGGTTAGTGGTTTTGTGCTGCCAATTGTATAAAAATTTTCCATTGCTGTTTGTATCATTTGTAAGCTGGAGTCTTTGGGAAAAGGACTTCGAACTACAGCTATTTCAATAATATGATGGCGCACCGCATCCAAACAAGTATACGTATTTCCTTCAAAAATTTCATAATGAATCTTTGGGTACATTTTTATAAAAGAATGGAGCCATGTATCTAATACATAATCTTGAAGACTAGATACAATGCCTAAATGAATCGTACCGGTTTTGGCGTGTTGTTGATCAAAAAGTTCTTGTTTCGTATTTTGAACTAAGTCACAAATGGTACATGCACGATGATAAAGGAAATCACCGAGTTCGGTACATTCCACATGGCGAGAGCCACGAATCAACAATGGAGCGCCAATCTCTTCTTCTAACTGTTTGATTTGTAGGGAAAGGGGAGGTTGACTCATATGAAGTGTTTTGGCTGCTTGTGACATCGTTCCCTGTTCGACAACGGTTTTATAAATTTGGAGTTGTTTAAGATTCATACTATATTCTTTCTAAATAACAAATATATAAATTATATAATTTTTATATATCATAACATATGATACGATACTTCTGCAAGAGGGCGAGAAATATGAAAACAGTATTCCATTATTTACGAACGTATCGTAAACAAGCGATATGTGCACCGATATTTAAACTATTAGAAGCACTTATGGACCTTTTCGTTCCATTGATCGTTGCTTGGATCATCAACCAAGGTATTCATCAACATCATACCCATGTGATCGGACAGGGAACGATTTTGTTGATTATCTTAGCAGCTATGGGGTTTGGATTTAGTATTGTTGCTCAATTTTTTGCAGCAAAAGCAGCTGTGGGAACAACGACTGATCTAAGACAAGCGATGTTTGATCATATCCAATCCTTATCGTATAAGGAAATCGATACATTGGGTGTGAATACATTGATCACACGAATGACCAGTGACATGCAACAAGTACAAACGGGAATCAATATGAGTTTACGTCTTTTATTGCGTAGCCCGTTTATCGTATTTGGATCAATGATCATGGCCTTTTTCATCAATGTGAAGTGTGCTTTGATTTTTACAGTTGCGATTCCGGTATTGAGTGTTGTGATTTATGTGATCATGCGTATCAGTATTCCATTGTTTAAAAAAGTACAATCACATCTAGATACATTATTAGGAATGACACGAGATAATTTATCGGGTGTACGTGTAATTCGTGCCTTTTGTAAAGAGAACGACGAGATTTCATCGTTTGATAAACAAAATGATATTTTTACCAATGCCAATGAATTTTTAGGAAAGATCTCAGCATTGATCAATCCGTTTACTTATATCATTATCAACTTTGCGATTATCATTTTATTAAATGTAGGCGCAATTCAAATTCAGGGAGGATACATGGCCCAAGGGGACATGGTTGCTTTATATAACTATATGGCGCAAATCATTATTGAGTTGATTAAATTGGCAAGCTTGATCGTTACGATTGATAAATCGATTGCTTGTAGTCAACGTATTGAAGCCATCATGGATACGAATAACGATATGCACTATGAAACAAAATCGATACAAATCCAAAGTGCACAAGCCGTTATCTTTGACCATGTATCCTTCGCTTATGATACAAAAAATGTAATTCATGATATGAGTTTTACCGTTTCCAAAGGAGCAACGATTGGTGTCATTGGTCCTACAGGATCCGGAAAATCTACCATCATGCAGCTCATGGGACGTTATTATGAAATCAATCAAGGTAAGATCTTTATCGATGGGGCAAACGTACAAACATATCCACGTGAACAATTAACTTCGAAGATTGGATATGTGGCGCAAGGATCTGTGCTTTTTTCCGGTACGATTCGAGAGAATCTGAAATGGGGAAATCCAAATGTAGATGATGCTTCTTTATGGCGTGCATTAGAGATTGCCCAGGCCAAAGAGGTCGTTGCCAATAAACCAGGACAATTGGATTTTGTGTTGGAACAAGGTGGTAAAAATTTATCCGGTGGCCAACGACAACGTTTGACCATTGCTCGGGCTTTGGTCAAACAACCAGATATTCTTGTTTTGGATGATAGTGCCAGTGCATTGGATTTTAAGACCGATGCGAATTTACGAAAAGCCTTGCGAACTCTATCGGGCAAAATGACTATTTTCATCGTGAGTCAACGAATCAGTTCCATTCGTTATGCCAATTCAATCTTAGTATTGGATCAAGGTCATTTGGTTGGTTCAGGTACGCATGCACAATTGATGAAAAACTGCTCTGTATATCAGGAAATCTTTGCATCGCAATATCCAAAGGAGGCAATCGCATGAAAACGTCACAAACTTTTCAAAAGCTCATGCAGTATGTGAAGCCATATCGACTATTTTTTGTTTTGAGTATCTTATTGGCCATTGTTGCGGTTGTGACACAATTATATATTCCCATCCTATTTGGACAATGTATCGACTGTATGATTTATCAAGGACATGTGGATTTGGCTCGTTTAGCAACCTTTGGATCTAAGATTGGCATTTTGATCATGGTCAATGCGATTACGACATGGTTCATGAATGTGGTCAATAACCATATGGCGTTTTCCATCGTAAAAGATATGCGTGCCCAAATCATGCGGCAAATTCAGCATTTGCCATTATCGTTTTTAGATGGCCATGGAATTGGTGATATTCTAGGACGAATGATTGCGGATGTGGATCAAATTTCAGATGGCTTGTTGTTGGGCTTTACTCAATTATTTTCTGGAGTCATCACGATTGTAGTGACTATTGTCTTTATGTTCCGTATTGATTTTTGGATCAGTCTTCTCATTGTATTGATGAGTCCAGCCAGTTTCTTTGTGGCAAAATGGATTTCTAAACATTCATATCGTATGTTCCAAAAGATGACACAGACACGAGAAAAGTTGACAGCTTATATTGAAGAGATGGTTGGAAATGAAAAGATTATTCAGTCTTTCGGTTATGGACAACGAGCTTCACATACTTTTCAAAATACCAATCAAGATTTGCAGGATTATTCACAAAAAGCTATCTTCTATAGTAGTTTGACCAATCCATCTACACGTTTTATGAATAGTTTGATGTATGCCGTCGTTGTTGGAGTAGGATCTATCTTTATTCTACAAAATGCTTTAACCGTTGGTTCTTTAAGTGTATTGTTGAGTTATGCGAATCAATATATGCGACCATTTAATGATATTAGTTCGGTGGTAACGGAATTCCAAAATGCTTTGGCCTGTGCCAATCGAGTTTTTGAGATCATGGATGCACCACAAGAACCACAAGAAAATCCAAACGATTTGATTGTGAACAAAGAAAGTGTTGACTGGCAAGATGTTAATTTTTCTTATGTTCCTTCGCATCCTTTGATCCAGCATGTTTCTTTCCAAGTACAACCAGGGCAAAAAATAGCCATTGTTGGTCCAACAGGATGTGGTAAAACGACCATGATCAACTTATTGATGCGGTTTTATGATATTGATAGTGGTGCGATTTTGATTGATGGAACCGATATTCGAAATGTGAATCGGCATAGTTTGCGTCAACAGTTTGGCATGGTGCTGCAGGATACATGGATCAAAGAGGCTACCGTGCGAGAAAATTTATGCATGGGAAAAATATATTCGGAAGATGAAATCGAAGCGGCTTGCCAATCTTGTCGAAGTTGGGATTTTATTGAAACGATGCCCAATGGTCTGGATACGAAAATCAATGTGCATAGTTTATCGCAAGGACAACAACAACTTTTATGTATCACTCGCGTTATGTTGATCAAACCAAAAATGTTGATTTTGGATGAAGCAACTTCCAATATTGATACGCGAACGGAAGTACTGGTTCAACAAGCTTTTGATACTTTGATGAAAGGAAGAACAAGTTTTGTGATTGCGCATCGTTTATCAACGATCATCAATGCCAATCAGATCTTGGTAATGAAAGATGGACAAATCATTGAAAGAGGAAAACATGATGAGCTATTGGCCCAAAATGGTTTCTATGCGAACTTGTATAATAGTCAATTTGAACAGATTGCTTAGATAAAAAGCCCGTTATGATATCATAACGGGCAATGGTGTCAACCTAAGAATGATTAGGTTGACACCATTTTTTATTTCCTTCTAGTTTTTAAACAATTAAAAGAAATGTCTAAAATATATATTTATAGTTAAGTATATAGACTATAAATATTTATATATAAGCCTTTATACTTTATAATATAGTTAAGTATAAAGGAGGGCTTTCTATGTTTGTACGGGTTATTCCAAACAATAAGGGTAAGAAAATGACCTATTTCTGTGACCTTGTCGAATCTTTCCGTGATGAAAATGGTGTCTCTAAACATCGTGTTGTAGTTAAGCTCGGTCAATTTGATGCAAAACATCTTCCTTATCTTCGTGCGGCTTTTGCCAAGGATCCTGAAGCAACTTTTTTAAAAGAGAAGGTGAAATACACAAAACAATAAAGAATCTATTGCTTCTTTGTTCTCCTGGTTTGGTCGTTTTATCAAATCCGAACAAGTACGTGAGGCAGCTCGTAAATCTCCCCATGATTTTATTCGCAGATACAAGTTTCCGTGGTATGACGTTCTTCTCTTCCTCATCTTTCGTAACCGGGATTGTATTGGTTCAGAATTAAGTCATTATTATTCCTGTATCGGGTTGCCGGCTCGCCGAATCAGCCGTCAAGCTGCTTTCAAAGCTATTCGTAAAGTAGATCCATCTGTCTTTAAACTTCTGATCCATAAATTGGCGGAACGTTTTTATCAATCGAAATTGGTGAAGACTTATAAAGGGTATCTTCTGTTGGCAGAAGATGGGACAACGTTGAATCTCTATAAAACGGATGAATCTCTTCAACGGTATGGATTCGTCAAGAATCAAAATGCACGCAATGCATTCCAAGCAGCAAAATCGACATCCCGTTCAGCTGCTCTTTATGATGTGACGAATGGATTGATCGTCGATTTCCAGATGAAAAGATTTAAAGATTCGGAGATACCTATTGCCATCGAACAATTGAAATATTTATCTCTGATGAATGGATATCCAGGCATTTATCTGGCAGACCGGTATTATGACAGTGTCGAATTATTTTCTATTTTAGAAAGTCATGGCCTGAAATATTGTATACGGGCCAAATCCAATTTCTTTAAGCATTATATCGAGAAGATGAAATCAAATGATGAATGGATCAAAGTAAAGGTTGATAAGGTCTGGCAGAAACGATTGAAATATGAGCAGCCAAGAGAACGGTTTTCGAAAGATCCCTATATAAAGATTCGCGTGGTGAGGTATCACTATATCGTGAACAAAAACAATCAGACGACCACTGTCGATCTAATGTATTTTACCAACCTAAGTAAAGACGAGTTTTCTTCAAGTGACATCGTTTATCTTTACAACAGGCGTTGGGATATTGAGAATAGTTACAAGATTTTGAAAAGCAATCAGGAATGGGAACGCTATTTCAGCAAGGAATGTGACAGCGAGAGATCTTCAATCTACGCAAAAGTACTGTTTCATAATTTAAGTGGTATCGTACAAAAAGAGATGGATAAAGAATTGTATGAAAATCATCCAAAAAAAACCAAATATGGTTATAAGATCAACCGAAAACAGCTCAATAATTTGCTTCGGGACGAAAAAATATTGAGATGGATGCGCAATGAGAATCAGAAAAAGATACAAAAAATCATGGAACTGATAAGTAAGATCATTAATAAGATCAAAGTACCTGTCCGTCCCGGCAGGCACTATAAGAGGTGGGGCAGGGTCATCTCTCAGAGCAAGCCGATGCGTTTTCGATTGGATGGACGAGAATGGCCAAATACCATATCATGGAACGGCAGACTGATGACGATCAAGCCCCGTTAAGAATATGATATCTTATATGTGAAAAAATGCCAATCAGGTATGAGTTTTCATATACGCTTTTTTTCGCTGATCAGCAAGAATCGTGTGGTTAAGTCAGTCACAGAAAAAGATGCCAACCTAATCATTCTTAGGTTGACACCATTGCCCGTTATGATATCATAACGGGTATTTTCTTATTTCAGATATTTTTTATCAATGACTTTTTCTGTACGCTTTATGATTTCTTTGATACTGATGACATTTCCATCATAGCCATTGAATGCATGTTTTTTCGCTAACTTATTACTATATTGCGATAATTTATAGACTTTATAGTTATGGCGGTCTTCTATGATATTATTTTTCTTACCTTCTTAATGAATGACAATCGGGATCCATTTTACATTTTTAATGGATATCTTCTTTTTTTCTTTCACAAAATCAAACTTGATTTCACCACCAATCACATTATCGGTTGAAAGCATACCACCTAGAAAATTACCTAAAGAATAGACACAAAGCATTTTATTGCCCGAACTACCTTTGATCCATTTGACCGGTTGAATGGTGTGGGGATGGGTTCCTATGACCACATCAACACCACAATCCGTAAATAATTTTGCATAGTGTTTTTGCAGACTGTTTGGTTTGAAGGTATTTTCATCACCCCAATGGCCGGATACAATGACGACATCGCTGATCTTTTTGACTTTCTTGACTTCGGTTTTGATTTGATCATCATCTAAATAGGAAACATTATAATCATGATCAGCCGTAATGCCATTGGTGCCAAAAGTATAAGCTAAGAAACTAAAGGTAATGCCTTTTTTCTTAAAAGTAGGAATGGTATCAAACTCTTTTTGGGAAGTATAGACACCATCCGTAACAATATTTGTTTTTTTGAATGCTTTTAGTTCATTAGCGATGCCTTCTTCGCCTTTATCTAGAGAATGATTGGTGGCAAGGTTGACTAAATTAAAGCCAGTATCTTCTAGATTTTGTGCAATTTCAGTGGGAGAGTTAAACGTTGGATAACCGGATAAACCAAGCTTTTCACCACCTAATACAGTTTTTTGATTAATGAAGGAGATATCCGAATTTGTAGCATCTTTCTTAAAATTGGTATACATTTTTTTAAAATTGTAGGTACCATCGTTTTGTTTCGCATCATTGTATACAGTCTCATGAATCAAATTATCACCTACACCCATAAATGAAACAACGGTTTTATTACTATCCGTATTTGTAGATGATGTATCATTCGATGAAAAGAATAATCCAAATAGGGCACGTATCAAAAGAAACAAAAGGAGCAATACAACAATAACACCACCCGCAAAAATTAATCGGTTTCTCGTTCTTTTTGAAATTCTTTTTTTATTTCGAGCCATGATATTACTCTAATGTCCAATTGTTTTTATATATTTGTGTGGCTGCTTTTTTACCTACATAACGAATATGCCACGATTCATACCCATAACGAGTTACTTTCGTTTTATCTTTGGGATAACGTAAGATAAAACCATAGTTGTGCATATTTTTTAAGATCCATTTGTAGCCATCATACTTTTGAATTTCATTAAAGTTATGACCATTGAATGTGATATCCAGAGCTAAGCCGGAATTGTGTTCACTTTATCCTGGTCGAGCATAATATGTATCCGCATAGTCTTTACCTTGCGTGGATGCATAATAATCCCATAATCCTTTTTGGTAGGCATAGGTTCTATACCCAGCAATGGCACGAATATTAATGTCATGTTTTTTGGCTTCTTGACAAAAGGATTTAAAACCTTGATATGCTTATTTGCGAAGGGTTAATTCGGAGACATCTTGACAAGAATAATCTTCACCTTGTACACAAGCATAGTCTTTGATCGTAACAAGATCATCGGGTTCATAGCCTTGGGGCAAGGCATAAAACTTATTGATAAGTAAAGTCATATCACTATCATCATTCACAATGGTCGTTTTTGAATACGGTTTTAGATCCATATCACAATTGACTTCCATGACTACATCTTTGATGGAATCGGCTTTCTATTTCGCATACCGTTTGGCTCGACTACTATGATAATTAGGCAGAGAAGTCATCTCTTTGATATCAGCTTCGGACATACCTGCTTTACGCAGGGTTTAGGCTCCCTTAACAGTAACTTGATTCGAAAAGAAAGTATGCGATATACCTTTGACCAGCATACCAATAATAACAATCGCTAGAATCAATCCAATAATTAGGATCAATCGATGCCGTATTTTCTTATTAAACTTCATTTAAATTCTTCCTCTCTATAGATTCTAGTATGATTCTTGGTATCGTTTAATATCTTTTAATAAACATTTCTATGTAAACGTTATCATTTGCGTAATATATTTGGCTATGTTACCATGAGGTTGCTATGATTTATATAACAGGTGATACGCATCGTGAACAAGATGTATTTAAGATTAATCCCGATGATGGTTTTCCACTTGGAAAAACATTAACACCAAATGATTATGTGATCATTGCGGGTGATTTCGGTTTTATATTAGATGGTGATAAAGGTGATAAATTTTGGTTGGATTGGCTAGAGTCGTTGTCTTGGCAAATTTGTTTTATCGATGGAAATCATGAAAACTTTAATTTATTAGAAGAATTTCCAGTTGAGACGTGGCATGGTGGACAAGTCCATCGGATTCGTCCTAACATTGTTCATTTGATGCGTGGTGAAGTTTTTGAAATAGAGGATCACTCTTTCTTCTGTTTTGGTGGAGCACCCAGTCATGATGCCAAGTATCGAGTTCCCAATGTAAGTTGGTGGCAGCAAGAATTGCCAACTTTAGATGAAATGAAACATGCTCGTCAAGTGTTAGATGCTCATCAATGGCAGGTTGATTATGTCCTCAGTCATGAAGTCTATGAAAATCATTCGTTGGGAAACAAGTATAAAACGGATATGAATTTCTATGATCCGGAACGTTATGATCTAAAACCATTTTTACAAGAAATTGAAGAACGATTGGATTATCGAGTTTGGTTGCATGGCCATTATCATCTGGATCAAATTGAGAGAAGTCCATCGAATAAGCCTTGCATCACGTTGTACAATCGTGTTATAACAATACCAGAGATAGAGGAATTGTATAGGGAAATTTGTGAATAAACAGATTTCCCTTTTTCAATAAGGAGGTCACGCATGCGATTATTATTAGCTGAAGATGAACGATCATTATCTAAGGCTTTGGTTGTAATCTTGCAAAAATCCAATTATGCGGTGGATGCTGTTTATGATGGACAACAAGTCCTGGATTATTTAGAAGATGAAGTCTATGATGGTGTAATCTTAGATATCATGATGCCAAAGGTCGATGGTTTAACGGTTTTGTCCACGATTCGTAAAGCTGGTAATGATGTGCCGGTTTTATTATTGACGGCAAAAAGTGAAGTGGATGATAAAGTAAAAGGTTTGGACTTGGGTGCCAATGATTATTTGACCAAACCATTTGATGCGAAAGAGTTGTTGGCACGAATTCGCGCTATGACCCGGATGCATACCCAATCACCAGACTCTTCCTTATCGTTTGGTAATATCACATTGGATCGTACAACTTTTGAATTAGCAGGACCCAATACGACGATGAAATTACCAAATAAGGAATTTCAAATGTTGGAATTATTATTATCGAATCCAAAACAAGTCATTTCTACGGAGCGAATGTTTGAAAAAATCTGGGGATATGACAGTGATACGGAGTTGAATATTGTATGGGTTTATATCGCCTATTTGCGGAAGAAGTTGAAAAAGATTGGTGCGAATGTGAAGATTCAAGCACATCGTAATGTCGGTTATTCATTGGAGTTAGAAAATAATGATCAAGAATCTGCGTAAGCGATTTTCCATGGCTGCTATCTTATCTATTTTTGTGACCTTTACCATTTTAATGTTGGCTATCAATGTGATCAATTATTATAAGATCATGGAGAATGCGGATGCGATATTAACGACATTGAAAGAAAATGAAGGATATTTTCCAGCTTTTGGTGAAAATCAAAACAATGGGCATTGGTCGAAAGAAACGCCGTTTGAATCGCGTTATTTTATTGCAACAATCAGTGAAGACAATACCATTACAACCATCGATATGGCAAAAGTCCAAGCTATCGATATCACGCAGGCTCGAAGATATGTCAAAGTGGTTTCTAGTTTGAATGACACGCGAGGTTTTTATCATGATTATCGATATATTCGTTATAAAGAAAATGGCAATACGGTCTTGATCTTCTTAGATTGTACGCGTTCGCTCGAGAATTGGCGTACATTCTTGGAAGCAAGCTGCTTGGTGGCCACCATTGGTTTGCTCATTTCTTCCATATTGATCGTATTTATTTCCGGTCGAATCATGAAACCGGTTGCCGAAAGTTATGAAAAACAAAAACGATTTATTACCGATGCAGGTCATGAAATTAAAACACCATTGGCTACGATCGATGCGGATTTGACAGTATTAGAGATGGACGGTATATCGAATGAATGGACCGATGATATTCATGTGCAAACCAAACGATTGGCCGATTTAACAAATAATTTAATTGTATTATCACGAATGCAAGAAACCCTCAAACCAGAAATCTTAGTGGATCTAGATCTTTCGAAAATCGTATCGACGGTTGCGAATTCATTTGATGCACGAGCAAAGATGGAAAATAAAACCTTTGAAAAAGATGTAGATAGCAACATTTATATCAAGGGAAGTCAAAAAGAAATGGAACAGTTGATTTCGATATTAATGGATAATGCCTTTAAATATTCTCCAGAAGAGGGAATCGTTCGGATTGCTTTACATCAAAAGAAAAAGACAGAATTGGTTGTTTACAATACCACAGATCATATTTCCAAAAAGAGTTTGTCTCATTTATTTGATCGTTTTTATCGAACGGATCAAAGTCATAATTCGCAAACGGGTGGATATGGCATCGGTTTGTCCATTGCTCAGGCTATTGTACGTTCTTATAAGGGAAAGATTGAGGCAACAACGGAAGATGAGAAATCATTAAAAATAACAGTTGAAATATAAAAATAGGGCTGTAGCCATTCGAGCTACAGCCTTTCGTTTATTATTCGTATTCAGCTAATAAATCGGATAATTCATCTTTGATTGTTTGACGTAACGTAATGAATGAACGATCAAATAATTCTTGGTCTTGATCAGTCATTGGCAATTTAATGACTTCTTCTACACCATTAGATCCAACAATACTTGGTGTACCAATGTAGTAACCTTCTTGACCATATTCTCCTTGTTGATAACTGGATACTGGTAAGATGGCACGTTCGTTATTCAATACACAAGTAACGATACGTTTCAAAGCCAAACCGATTCCATAATAGGTTGCACGTTTTAATTCAATGATCTTATAGGCTTTGTCACGAACACCAATATACAATTCTTGTAGTTCAGCTAAAGATACATCACCTTTTTCATCCAAGTATTCCAATAAGTTCTTGCAGCCAACATATGTGTTTGCCCAAGATACGAAACTTGAATCACCATGTTCACCCATGATATAAGCATGGATATTGCTTGGTGCTACATTCAAGCGTTCACTGATAGCGAAACGCAAACGTGCAGTATCCAAAACGTCACCAGAACCAAATACGTGATTCTTTTGTAGACCAGAAGTCTTGTAAGCAACATAAGTCATAATATCAACAGGGTTACCAGCACAAATCAAGATTCCATCGAATCCATTGGCTTTCAAGTTTTCACAACAATCCTTTGTGATCTTGGCATTGATTTTAACCAATTCCAAACGAGTTTGACCTGGTTTTTGCGCAATACCAGCCGTTAATACAACGATATTTGTATCTTTGGCATCAGCGTAGCTACCTGCACGAATTTTCATTTTGGTTTCAGCATAAACTAAACCATCACTCAAATCCATTTCTTCACCTTTGGCTTTGTCCGTGTTAACATCGACCAAAACCAATTCATCGATTCCTTTTTCCGATAATAGGGAATACGCAAAACTCATGCCGACAAAACCGGTACCAATCAACATGATTTTTCTTTTAGAAATTTTTTCTGTAGCCATTGAATACTAAGCCTCCTCTAATGTAAGTATTTCTAAATTTATTATACCCCCATTTAGTGTTGATACAAAACAAAAAGTAAGGGATTTCGTAAAAACGAAACCCCTTACATTAAGAGTTGGATGATCCAAGCGTTACAGTCTTTGTCACTTTTTTACCATCACGTTCAACGACGATCTTTACTTTATCACCTGGACTATGCTTCTGGATGGCTGCTTTGGCTTCACTGGATTTCGAAATGGAAGTACCATCGATTGATACAATGCGATCACCTTTTTGAAGTCCTGCTTTATCCGCAGCACCACCACTGACGACTTGGACGATGTAGCAACCGGCTTGTGCTCCTTCATCTACATAATAATTGGAACTACCTTCCGTATAATCATATAGAGAAACATTTAATGCGGCACGATTTGTCACTTTTCCATTCGTAATCAATTCATTGATGACATCGGTAACACTATTGATTGGAATCGCAAAACCAATACCTTCGACACTACCATTGGAGGAAGAAGAACTCGATGAGTATTTCGCATTGACAATACCAATCAAATTTCCATTCGCATCAAACAAGCCACCTCCAGAGTTACCTGGTGAAATGGATGCATCGGTTTGAAGCAAGGTCATTGTTGTATTATCGATCTCTACTTGACGATCCAAAGCGGAAATAATACCTTCCGTTACGGTACCACCTAATTCACCTAACGGATTTCCAATCGCAATCGCAATATCACCGACTTCTAAGCTGCTGGAATCACCCAAAGTGACAGGTGTTAAATTACTGGCATCAATTTTTAATACTGCTAGATCACTGTCTGAATCCGATCCAACTAACGTAGCTGCATATTCTTTCCCATCGGTTGTCGTGACTGTAATGCTTGAAGCACCTTCTATGACGTGGTTATTAGTAACAATGTAACCATCTTTACTATAGACGATTCCACTACCAGCTCCTTCGGAGATGTATTGACCATAAATACTGTTGCCATTGGAAACGGATTCAGTTGTGATTTCCACAACACTTGGACCACATTTGCTGGCAATGTCACTGACATCATTGACTTTGGATGAACCGGATGTTTTGCCTGTGACTTGATTTACAGTTACACTGCCGGAAGAATGTAAGTTGGAAGCAATATAACCGCCGGTAAATCCTAATACACCAGAAAGAATGGCACAAACCAAAACCAGAATGATAATTTGTTTCGGTAACTTTGGTTTTGCTTTAAATTCTGGTGGTTGTTCTTGTTTATTCATGTATTGTCCTCCTTGACACGCACTAGTATACTACAAATATTTCCTTAAAATTAGTTTAATGGAAATGAAAAGTTTGCTATCATGAAACAAGGGAAGGGAAAGGGAATATGGTTTTTTCGAGTTTACTTTTTATTTTTGCGTTTCTTGTTCCATGTATGATCATTTATACATGGGTGGATGATGCGAAAAAGAATAAAGTTCTATTAATTTTTTCTTTGATTTTCTATTCTTGGGGCGGACCTCAATATTTGATTCTCTTGTTAGCAGATACTTTTGCGAGTTGGTGGTTTGCATTACAGATTACGCGACATCGAAAAAATGCCAAACAATATTTAATAGGTGAATGTATCGTTTTATTAGGTCTATTAGGTATTTTCAAGTATACGGTCTTTTTTTGTTCAAATCTTCAAGCTCTAATAGGTATTCCAAAAGTAATACCACAAATCGTTTTACCGATTGGTATTTCATTTTATACATTTCAATTATTATCTTATGTGATTGATGTATATCGAAAAGAGGTAAAGGCACAACCGAAATTCTGGAAGCTATTATTATATTCTAGTTTGTTTCATCAATGCATTGCGGGCCCTATTGTACGTTATGAAACGGTTGCCAATGAAATTGATCATCGTACGATTTCGCAAAAAGATATCTATGAAGGTATTCGACGATTTTGTGTGGGTTTAGCCAAAAAAGCTATTTTAGCGAATGGATGTGCATCGGTAGCGGATACTTTGCTCCCATTTCAACAATCGGCTCTGCAAAGTCAAGCTATTACAGGTTTATGGTTAGGCATGCTTTTTTATATGCTCCAAATCTATTTGGATTTTTCAGCCTATTCCGATATGGCCATTGGTATGGGACGTATGGTGGGATTCCATTATTTGGAAAATTTTAACTATCCATATATGGCCCATTCGGTACAAGACTTTTGGCGAAAGTGGCATATTTCACTGAGTACTTTTTTTCGTGATTATGTGTATATTCCTTTGGGCGGAAGTCGTTGTTCAAAAGGTAAGTATATTCGTAACATGGCTATCGTATGGTTTTTAACAGGTATGTGGCATGGTGCGAGTTGGAACTATATTTTTTGGGGCTTATATTACTTGCTCTTTTTATTGCTGGAACGATTTGTTTATGGAAATCGATTGAAACCAGTTTGGAGTCATATCTATACCTTGCTTGTAATCTATGTAGGTTGGATCATTTTCCGATTTGAGAATAGCTCTCAACTGTTAACTGTATTAGCTGGAATGATAGGAATTGGCAATCATGCTTTTACCAGTATGCAAGTACATACTTTGTTCTTAGAAAATATTTTCTTTTTACTGTTTTGTATCATTGCTTGTACTTATATTGGAAAAGGCATTCGAAATGGTTTGTATATGATTGGTAAGACCAATGGAATCATTTATCGTCTATACACTTGGGGAGAATTATTGTTGCCACCTGTTCTTTTGATTTTATCGGTTTTAGCATTGATAGGGAATAGCTATAATCCCTTCTTATATTTTCAGTTTTAGGAAGGAGACAGAGGATGAAATATACGAAAAAGCAACAAAAACAAATTCGTTTGTTTCGTAATTGGAGCGTAGTGATCACCAGTTTTCTATTGGTTATTGGCATGATCATGGGTGCTTTGTTTTTTATTCGACCAACTGAATCCATCGTAGAAAAACGGAAGTTGACAGCTTTTCCTGCCTTCCATCTTTCCACCTTCTTAGACGGCTCCTACTTTTCGGATGTATCAAAATGGTATTCCGATACGTTTCCTGGTAGGGATAGATGGATTGCGATGAGCCAGGACTTAAAAAAGTCATATGGTATCGAATCCAATACACGTATGGTAGGTGGTAATGCCCAAAAAGATACAATTCCATCGAATGGAACAACTTCCAATTCCACATCGAAAACAGCTAAGGCACCAAAGACCAAGGATATGCAGGCAGAAGTCCAAAATCAAATCATGGAAGGGTTATATGTGAAGGATGGAGCTGCTTATAGTGTGTATTATTTTGATCAGAGTGCAGCAAACACATACACTAAAGCCATGAATCGAGCAGCCAAGGAATTGAAAGGTACAACGAGTGTATATTCCGTATTGGTACCGAACAATTCTGGTGCGATGTTAGATGATAAGACATTGAATTCTTTAGGTGGATCCGACCAACAAGAGGGAATTGATTATTATGCCGATCAATATAGTAAAAATGTGCATATGGTTAATATTTTGCCAACGTTAAGAAAACATAATGATCAGTATTTATATTTCCGCACGGATCATCATTGGACAAGTTTGGGAGCTTATTATGCATATAAAGATTTTTGTAAGGAAAAAGGAATTACGGCACATAAATTGTCTTATTTTAAGAAGAGTTATAAATTCAGTCCTTTCTTAGGTACATTCTATGATAAATTGAAAGATTCAGCGATGGAAAAGAATCCGGATTATGTGAAGGCGTATGTACCGAATGGTACCAATGATCTGACATATTGGGATGAATCAGGGCAAGCTCATGATTGGCGTGTGATCGAAGATGTGAGTTCGTGGAACGAAGGATCGGGATACTATTGTTTTATAGGCGGAGATAAGCCATTGACCAAAATCGAAAATCCAAAAATCAAAGATGGATCGAGTTGTGTGGTGGTTAAGGAATCCTATGGAAATTGTTTCGTACCCTATCTCGTAGATCATTATCAGACAGTCTATATTATGGATTTCCGTTACACCAAAGAAAAGATCGTATCCTTCTGTAAGAAAAATAAGATTCAAGATTTGATCATGATCAATAATATTACGATTATTGCTTCCAAAGATGTGGCAAGCAAAATCGATAGTGAATTGCATTGAAATTGAGAAGTGATATAATAGGAAAGAATTAACTAGGAGGAAGTATCATGCCTGCAAAAACAAGATCGAAAAAAGCAACGACTGCAACGAAGAGTGCTACTCAGAAAAAAACAGTGAGCGCTAGCGCAAAGCCAACGGAAGTATCGAAAACGGCTAAGAAAGTAGAACCGGCACAGAAAGATACTACGACAAAGACGGCTGCGAAAAAAACAACCGCTAAAAAAGTCACTCCAGCAAAGAAGACAACAGCTAAGAAAACAGCTGCAACAAAAAAAGTAGAAAAACCAGCTGAAACAAAAACAACAGCTGCCAAAGTAGAAACAAAACCAGCTGCAACAAAGACAACAGCTGCGAAAGCAGAAGCAAAGCCTGCTGTAACAACAACGACAAAGGCAGAAACAAAAACTACAACTGCTAAAGTAGAAGCAAAACCAGCTGCAACAAAGACAACAGCTGCGAAAGCAGAAGCAAAGCCTGCTGTAACAACAACGGCAAAGGCAGAAACAAAAACTACAACTGCTAAAGTAGAAGCAAAACCAGCAGCAAAGACAACTGCGAAAAAATCAACGACAAAGAAAACAGTAGCGAAGAAGGCAACAACGGCTAAAAAGTCACCTGCAAAAAGAGCAACAGCAGCAAAGGCTGCCAATAAGAAAGTAGCTGCGAAAAAAGCAACTACGAAGAAAACTGCAAAGAAACCAGCAATTAATACCGAAAAGATCGAGCAATATAAGAGTTTTGCGATGGATACATGTTTTGAAATGGCTCGTGCCATGGGTGTAAACATGGATTATGATAACTATGCTTCATTATTGTTAGACAATGCGGATATTGATGCTTTAACGAAAAAAGTATTGGATGATTTCCATGTAGATACAAAAGCATTCACTTTTGAGAAAGATGGGTATGATGCTGATTTGATCCATGTCATCTTTGAACGTGTGGCCGATACAGTCGATATCAAAGCTTCTGATTTTGAACAAATTGGTAAAGATGTAAAAGCACATGCTGCCTATACAATTAAAGATGATGCCACAGCCAACAATGAAGAATATCAAAAAGAATTTGATATTGTTCGTAAAGTGTTGATGATTGCACAACGTAAGGATATTCATCAAAGTGCGGACTTGGTTGATTTAATCAAAGCCGATGTAACAGATATGATTGAAACATTCATGGATCTTGCCTATCATGTATTGCCATTATTTGAGTATGATGATGTGAAATACTATGAGAATTTCATTTTTGCGGTGTTATCGCAATTGGATGATCTTCATCAAAAATGGGGCAATCGTGCATTGATGGATATTGCCGATTTGTATATCAAACATGGTGATTATGGTCAAGGCGATGCCGATTATAACTATGTATTACGTGAAAACCAAATCAAAGATATGATTTATTATCGTTTTGCGAATGTATATGTAGATATTGATTTGGATAAAGCAAAAGCCATTGCGAATAGTGCGTTCCAATATGTCGATGATCGATATGATTATTATCCAAAAATTATCGAAATCTTAGAAAAGTAAAAATGTGGGAGGCTTGCCTCCCATTTTCTTTTCGAGTATAATACAGATTATTCTAGGAGGGGATACATCATGGCAAAAAAGACGATTCCAGACTGGGTATATCAGTGTTTGGATCAATATGGCAATTGTGCATGTGGTCGCAACTTAACAAAAAAATTAGGAAAAGACGGGTTAATTCAAGAATTGGAAGCCAATGGCTATCCATGTGAATTAGAAATTTTATCGGATGCAACCGATGAAGAATATCCAAAAGATGGTACATATATTGTAGTATCAAAAAATCGTGAAATCTTATTGGATAGTGATGATACAGAAAACGAAGAAGACTATTGATCTTCTTCGTTTTCTTTTTCTAGATCTGTTTGTAGTAGAAAATGTTTTCTAGCCATCAATAATAAGAATATGCATAAAATTTCAAAAAGAAGTGATATAGCTTCTGGATGGCCGACAATGATGCTTCGTGCAATCGCAAAAATCAAAACCTCAGTGACACTTTCCATCGAATGAATCAACAACATGCGGACAAATTCGATAGCGATAATAAAGTTAAAAACATAGGATAATACATCGGACAGTGGCACTTCATTTGAAAAGAAAGATGGCAGTTGCGCAATGACATGAAAACATTCGATGCCAACCGCCAAAATCAAAATAATGGCCATGATTGCTTCAATCCAATGTAGGAGTTTGATGCAAAATTCATTAATTTTTTTCATATCAATATTTTACCATATAATATAGATTATGATACACTTTTAAAAAGGATGTGAAAAAATGGAAAATTTAACACAGAAGATTTTAAAAGAACATTTAATCAAAGGTGAGCTAAAAGCCGGATCTCCTATTGAGATTCGCATGGATCAAACATTAACACAGGATGCGACCGGTACCATGGCGTATATGCAACTGGAAGCCATGGGTGTGGATCAAGTAAAAACGGATCTGTCCGTTAGTTACGTCGATCACAATACCTTACAAAATGGTTTTATGAATGCAGATGATCATGCCTATCTACAATCTGTTGCTGCTAAGCATGGTATCTACTTTTCTAAACCAGGAAACGGAATTTGTCACCAAGTCCATTTGGAACGATTTGCGACACCAGGAAAAACATTGATTGGTTCCGATAGTCACACGCCAACTTCATCCGCTATGGGTATGATTGCGATTGGTGCTGGTGGTTTGGATGTTGCCAAAGCCATGGCTGGTATCCCTTATCGATTGACCATGCCTGAAGTCCTTGAAGTTCGTTTGACAGGTCAACTTCAACATGGTGTTTCTGCCAAAGATATTATTTTGGAATTATTACGTCGATTAACGGTAAAAGGCGGTGTTGGCAAAGTCTTTGAATATACCGGTGAAGGCGTAAAGACATTAAGTGTGTATCAACGAGCAACCATCACAAATATGGGAGCTGAATTAGGTGCGACCACTTCCATCTTCCCAAGTGATGAGATCACCAAAGAATTCTTAACCCGTCAAAATCGTGTCAAAGATTGGCAACCATTGGCTGCTGATCCAGGGGCTAGCTATGATGGCTTGGTTGAAATTGATTTAAGTCAATTATCACCGTTGGCTGCTTGTCCAAATTCACCAGATGCGGTAAAACCAATTTCAGCATTGAGCCAGATTAAAGTGGATCAAGTAGCGATTGGATCTTGTACCAATTCTGGTTATGAAGACATGATGAAAGTTGCCAATGTCTTAAAAGGAAAAACAATCAATCCAAATGTTTCTTTGGTTATTTCCCCAGGCTCTCGTCAAGTCTTGGAAAAATTGATTGAAACAGGTGCATTAAGTGTATTTATTAAAGCAGGTGCTCGTATTCTTGAATGTGCATGCGGGCCATGTATCGGTATGGGACAATCACCAAAGAGCGATGGTATTTCTTTGCGTACATTCAATCGTAATTTCTATGGTCGTTCTGGAACTTTAAGTGCTGGTATTTATTTGGTTTCCCCAGAAACGGCAGCCGTTTCTGCATTAACAGGTTATATCAGTGATCCAACCCAATTGGATTATGAAGATACCTTTACAGCCGAACCAATCTTCATTGATGATTCCATGATTCTTCCGCCAAGTGATCATCCAGAAGATGTCGAAATTATTCGTGGACCAAATATCAAACCGTTACCACAAAATACGAAGATGACGGAAAATATTGATAAGAAAGTTGTGATCAAATTGCCAGATAACATCACAACGGATCATATTGCCCCTGCAGGAGCGAAAGTATTGCCATATCGTTCCAATATTGAAAAATTATCGACATTTGTCTTTATGAACAACAAAGAACATTTTGATCAAATTTGTAAAGCAAACAATGGCGGTATCATCGTGGCTGGTGAAAACTATGGTCAAGGATCCAGTCGTGAACATGCAGCTTTAGCACCTATGTATTTGGGAATCAAAGCTGTTCTCGCAAAAAGTTTTGCACGTATTCATCATGCCAATTTAATCAACTTCGGTATCTTGCCATTGGAATTTGTGGATAAGGCCGATTATGATGCCATCGATGAAATGGATGAATTGGAAGTTGTCAATGTGCCTGGTTTGTATGAACAACCAATCATTGAAGTCAAAGATCTGACAAAGAATAAATCTTTTAAGGCTACAACACAATTGACCAAAGAAGATTTGGATATATTGATGGATGGTGGTGCCTTGAATTATATTCGTAATCATCAATAGATAGAGGAGGATCACTCCTCTTTCTTTTTTTTCTTGTAGTTTTTGATGGGAAATGATACTATCCATGCGGGAGTGAACAAGATGAAATTCAAAGAATTAACAATCCAAGAATATGAAAATTTTGCGACACAATGTGTGGGTCGTTTTTATTTAAATAGTTCCAAAATGATTGAATTGAAAAAGAATAATGGGTGGGAAACTTACTATGTCGGTGTTGTCGATGATGAGGATCATGTTTTGGCAGCGGCTGGATTTAGTAAAGTACCAGTTATGCGATTCTATCATTATGCGTATGCCCAACGAGGTATCTTATGTGATTTTAATGATCATGCATTGACTACCTTTTTTACAGAGGAACTAAAAAAATATATAGCTTCTCATGATATGGCGTATATGCGGATGGATCCCTATGTTGAATATCAACAATTGGATGAAGATGGACAAGTCGTAAAAGACGGCTGGAACAATCAAGCGATGATTGATTTTTTGGCAAGTATTGGCTATGAACATCAAGGTTTCTTTAAAGGTTGGCCAGAAGATCGACAAGTTCGTTATATGGTCGTTATGGATCTGGATGATCTTAGTGAAGAAGATATTGTTGCCAATTATGAACCAAATACGCGAAGAACGATTGTTCGTGCAAAAAAAATGGGAGTCAAAACCAAAGAATTGGATCTGAATCATTTAGAACCATTCATGGAATTGATGGACTATACCGCAAAAAAACGAAACTTTACGGATATGGGATTGGAAGCCTATCAGAATCAAATGCGTGCTCTGGGAAGTGATCATGCGAAAGTCATTGTTTCGTATTTGGATACGGCCGAAGTGCATGAAAAGAATACGAAAGATCTTGCGGATATTCAAAAGGAACAAGAAAAAACGAATGCGATCTTGGCAAAGAATCCAAATAGCAAGAAGATGAATCGACGGAAAAAAGAAGAGTTAGAACGAATTGCACAAATTGAGCGATGGGAAAAGACAACGAATGAATTGGAAGCAAAATATGGAAAAGAAATCATTCTTTCTGGTGCTTATTTTGTGATTTATGATGGCGAGATGGATTATATTTCTTCTGGTTCTTATGATGAATTACGAAAATATTCGGGTCCTTATGTGATTCAAGATCAAGCGATTTTAACGGCAAAACGATTGGGATTGCATCGTTATAATTTTACCGGTACCAGTGGTATCTTCAATGAAGATGGGCCGGATTATGGTGTGTTCTTATTCAAAAAACATTTGGGAGGACGTCCCATTGAACTGATGGGTGATTTCGATTTAGTTTGTGATCCAAAAATGATGAAAAAAATTCATCGAATGCAGAGTGTCACGCATATATTAAGGAAATAAATAGATAGTCAGTTATCGATATGGTAACTGGCTTTTTTTGTGCTGGGACAAAAATCAAAAAAATAGTAGCGAAATTGAGGGGGATGGGTTATTATTGTGGTACAAAGTAGCAGTTTGTGTCAGAAAGTGGGGGTGATGACACGTGTTCATGGGTGAATATGCTCACAACATCGACCGTAAGGGGCGGTTGATCATGCCAGCTAAATTTCGTGATGAGCTCGGTGGACACGTTGTCGTAACACGTGGTTTGGATGGCTGTTTGTATGTTTATACGATGCAGCAATGGGAAAAAGTCTACGAGGGACTTTCAAAATTACCAACCACAAACAAAAATGCACGTTGGTATCAACGCATGGTTTTGTCGAAAGCAGCAGAATGCGAAATGGATAGTCAGGGGCGAATTCTTATTCCATCGTCATTGATTGCACTGGCTAAATTAGAAAAAGAATGTTTGATCATTGGGATGGCCAATCATCTGGAAATCTGGTCAAAGGATGTTTGGGAGAATGAAGAAGCAGAACAGAGTGATGCTTTTGAAGACATGGCCGAACAATTATCAGAAATTATGGGGTAGTTATGGAACATAAAAGTGTTTTACTGAAAGAATCCATTGAAATGCTTCAAATCAAAGACGATGGAATCTATGTCGATTGCACGTTGGGACGTGGAGGACATAGTAGCGAGATATTAAAACGTTGCACCAAAGGCCATTTATATGCGTTAGATTGTGATCAAAGTGCCATTGATGAAAGCACCAAGCGATTATCAGGCATTGGTTCGAATTTTACGTGTATTCATACACCTTTTGAACGACTATCTCAAGTATTGGATGAACAAGGTGTATCCGAGGTCGATGGAATCATTATGGATCTAGGGGTCTCCAGTCCACAGTTTGATGATGGTTCGCGTGGTTTTAGTTATCGTTATGATGCACGTTTAGATATGCGCATGGATCAAAGCCAAGAGTTGGATGCATGGACGGTTGTCAACACCTATTCGCAAGAAGAGTTGACAGGTCTTTTGAAATCGTTTGGTCAAGAACCATTTGCTCATAAGATTGCCCAACAAATTGTCCAAACGAGGCGAAAGCATCCGATTGATACAACGTTTCAATTGGTGGATGTGATCAAAGAATCTTTACCGCAAAAAGTCTTGAATAAAAAGGGGCATCCAGCGAAACGGACGTTTCAAGCGATTCGTATGGAAGTAAATGGGGAACTCCCACAATTGGAATCGGCTTTACATCAAGGTTTACATCGATTAGCGGTCGGTGGTCGATTGTGTGTGATCACATTTCATTCATTGGAAGATCGTATGGTCAAGCAGACGTTCAAGCAGGTGGCTACACCACCAAAAGTCAATCGACGATTACCGGTTATAGGGGAAGAAAGATTGGAATATCGGCTAATCAATCGCAAGCCGATTTTGGCTAGCGAAGCTGAATTGGCAGAAAACAATCGGGCGCATAGTGCAAAACTAAGAGGGATAGAAAGGCTGAGAAATTTTGAAAATGAAGCAAAATAAAAAATATAATAATAAATCAAGAAAAAAACGTATCAAGAAGAGAAGTCGTTTTTCACGTGATTTCAAGGTGATTGCTTTTTTTGTTCTCGCAATGGTCTTCTATATCCTATCCAAGACGGTGATTTGTTCACAAAATGTGACATTGTCAATGCGTGATCAAGAATTATCTAAAAAACTGAGTCAAACGCAGCAACAAGTCGATCAATTAACAAGTCAAGTGAATAGTTTGGAAGAAAAGTCGCGTGTATTAGGTCTATTAAATGACAAGGTTGCAGAGAATCAAAAAAATGTATATATTATTGATTGATAGATAGGATTGATTGTATGAAGATCAAAGCGACCAATAAGCGACTATTCAGAATTATACAAGTGATGATAATTATTGGAACATTAGTGAGTGCTAATGTTCTTTTTACCATGGTCACAAAAACGCATATATGGACAGGGCATAATGTATTAGATTCTCGCATTAGTAATAGTATTGTCCATACAACAGTATCTGCTAAACGTGGCGAAATACTCGATCGTAATGGAACGGTCATTGCGCAAGACACAACAGCCTATACGGTCATTGCGTATGTGGATTCAAGCAATGTAGATGCCAATGGCAAGGCCAACTATGTGAAACATCCAAAACAAGTGGCTAAAAAATTAAAAACTGTTTTAACCGATATTGATGTAGATCAAGTGGCAGATACCATCCAAAATGCGAAAGATAAGGGATTGTCACAAACCGAATTGGGTGCAGGAACCAAACGTATTTCCAAATCAAAAATGAAAAAAATCAAAAAGTTAAAATTAGCTGGTATTGATTTTGAAGAAACGGTTACGCGAAAGTATCCAAGTACACCGTTTGCGTCCAATTTAGTAGGATTTGCCACCTATGATGAAGATAAACAAAAAATTGTTGGTAAATTGGGTTTGGAACAATCTTTGAATAAATATTTGTCCGGTACGCAAGGAGAAATGACGTATCATCAAACGGTCAGTGGTGATGTGTTACCAGGAACAACCAATGTGATCAAACAAGCCGAGGATGGAGCCAATGTGAAACTAACATTGGATGCGAATCTACAAAAGACCGTAGAAACACAATTGAAGAAAACCATGAAAGATAATAATGCGGAAAGTGCTTGGTGTGTGGTCATGGAACCAAGTACAGGAAAAGTATTGGCTTGGACTTCCTATCCAACATTCAATCAAAATACGCATAAAACGATTCCTACGTTTACGAATTTGATCAGTGAATCAGCCTATGAGCCTGGTTCGGTCATGAAACCATTTACGTTTGCGACCGCGATCGATACCGGTGTATATCCAAAAGATGAAACGTATCGAGCTGGTTCTTTCTTGTATACATATGATGCATCCACAAAGAAAATCACACGTATTCAATCGGGATCGACTCCATATCCTGCCATTAATGATGCCTTAGGTGAAGACTTTGGAACCATTACCTTTGATCAAGCCTTGGCCTATTCAAGTAATGTTGGTATTTGTGAGTTGTTGGCCAACTATGTCAACTATAAAGATTATGGCAAATATATGAAGAAGTTTGGTCTTTACCAAAAAGTGGGTACGCCATGGATCAATGAAGTAGCCGGTCAAAAGAATTTCTCCATGCCAATGGGATATTTGAATTCCGGTTTTGGTCAGGGATCTTCCATTACGATCTTACAGTTAATGCAAGCGTATACAGCTATTTTCAATGATGGACAAATGATGATGCCTTATGTGGTGGATTCCATTACGGATGCCGATACAGGAAAAACAATCAAAAAATATAGTCCAACCAAAGTCAGTAAGCCGATTTCCAGTGATACAGCCAAACAAGTACGAGAATTAATGAGTCATGTACTGGATGATGGTGCTGGTGGTGAGAAGTTTAAGATGGATGGTGTGGATATGGTTGCCAAGACAGGTACAGGTCAGATTTACGATAGTAAAACCGGTACGTATAAGGAAGATACATATACATCCAGTGTGATGGCAGCAGCGCCTTCGGATAATCCAAAAGTCATGGTGTATTGGGGCATGGTTTCTGATAATTACTTAAATTATTCAGCTGAACCATTTAAACAAATCATGCAGGCGGCTTTGGTGTATGAAGGTGTTGGTGGTCAAGATGAAAAAAATGCCAAGAAATATACTTCGTGGGCTAGTTATGATATGCCATCTTTACTGAATCATAGTGTGGATTATGCGAAAGAACAGATGAATGGAAAAAAGGTCCATGTTGTTTATATCGGTAATGGTGACAATGTCATGAATCAATATCCGAATGCTGGCCAGACCATTAATTCCAATGATCGTATTTTCGTATTGACGGATGGCAATTCGATTTCAATGCCAGATATGACTGGATGGACGCAAAAAGATATTACGGCATTTAGTCAGTTGACCGGCATTACGATCAAGACTTCGGGTAGTGGTAAAGTGAGCTCACAAAGCATCGAAGCAAAGCAACCAATCACATCCGATTCGGTGATCACGGTGAAGATGAAATAAATTGGGAAAGGCAATAACTTTATCTCAATTTTTATAGAAATTATGGTATTATTGAACAGTAGTAAAGGAGAAGTCGAATGAGTATAAATAAAGTTTATGCATCTTTTGAACTTGCCGATCGTGAAGTTCGACTGATTGTTCTTGAAATTTTTGAAGGCCAATTCAATGTCTTACGTGTAGAGCGTGTGGCTTGTGATGGAATTCAAAATCAAAAGATCGTCAATGAAACGAGTGTTGTACAAGCGATTCGCAAAGCAAGCAATAATGCGAATGCAGCATTGGGATATCGCATTGAAAGAGCTTTATTAGCAATTCCAAGTGTGAATGTACAGCATGTAGAACAACGAGTGCATGTTCAAGTAGAAGATGGAACCAAATACATTCGTTTATTCCATATACAACAGGGGTTAAACAAAGCTGTACAAAAGAAAATTTCCGATGATGTTGAACTTGTCAATATTGGTCGAATCACGTACGAAGTGGATGGGCAAATATCAACAAAGATGCCAATCAGTGCACCAGTTGATGAATTCTATATGAATGTAGAATTGTTGTTTGCCGATAAGGATACGATTTATTCCTTTGCGCGTTGTATTGAACAAGCCAACATGGAAATATTAGATATTTATTTGGATGCCTATGCGATTGCGCAAGAGAGTGCAGTGGCTGTCAAATCACAAGATCGTTTGATGATTCAATTGGATCTCGAAGCCGATCATTGTGTGTTGACTTTATTTAGCCATGGCTTATTATATAGCAGTACCGTTTTGGAACATGGGTACCGTTGGTTTATTGAAGAAATCAAAGAGCAATATGGATTGAGTGATGCGATATGTTTCCGCTTGTTGCAGAATGTCTTTAATACCGAAGTAGATCCTGCTTTAGATAAGATCATTTATATTGAACAACGCAGTGAACAGCGTATTGAGATTACGGCTCATCAATTAACAGAAGTCGTCGTTGGTCGAATCAAAGAATGGATCCATGATGTGAATGATGCGTGTGAACCAATCTTGCAACAAGGTCCAAGTGAGTTTGTATTGACAGGAAAAGGTGCAAACATTGGCATCTTCAATCAGTTGACAAGTGAATTCCGTTCAAATGCAACGATTTATGCGCCACAAAATGTGGGAGCTCGTGATGCATCCTTTACATGTTGCATTGGTGTATTCTATGCCTATAATGACATCAATAAGATTCGTCATTCAAACAAGATTTGTGCCAATGTCAATGAATTAGGAGCAAGTATCGATGCCATTAATCACAAAGCAAGAAATGGCGAAGAGGGCGGTTTCACAAAGAAACTAAAAAGTGTAATTTTATCCGAAAACAAAGTAGAAGATGAATAGAAGGGAAGGTATATACAATGCCAGAAATGAATCAAGTTGCGAATATTAAAGTCTTTGGAGTTGGTGGTGGTGGATCCAACGCCGTCAATCGAATGGTTGTAGATGGAGTACAAGGTGTTGAATTTTATGTAGTCAATACCGATGTGCAAGTATTGGAAACTTCACCATGTGAAAATCGAATCGTCATTGGAAAAGATACGACAAAAGGATTAGGTGCTGGAGGAAATCCGGAATTTGGTCGTAAAGCAGCGGAAGAAGCTGAGTCCGATATTCGTGCTGCTGTGAAAGGTGCTGATATGGCATTTATCACTGCTGGTATGGGTGGTGGAACCGGTACAGGTGCCGCTCCATTCATTGCCAAGATTTGTAAAGAAGAAGGTGCTTTGACCGTAGCTGTTGTAACGCGTCCATTCAGTTTTGAAGGTCGTCGTCGTGCCAACAACGCCAAACAAGGTATTGAAGAATTAAAGAACTATGTCGATAGTTATATCGTCGTTTCGAATGATAACTTATTGGAAGTCATCGGTCGTAAACCAATTGAAGAAGCTTTCCAAGCTGCTGATAATGTATTGCGTCAAGGTGTACAAACTATTTCCGATTTGATTGCCGTTCCTGCATTGGTTAACTTGGACTTTGCGGATGTTCGCTCTGTCATGATGAATCAAGGTCGTGCATTGATTGGAATTGGTATGGCTGAAGGTGAAGATAAAGCGGTATCTGCTGCTGAAAAAGCCATTCAATCGCCTTTATTGGAAGCTCAAATTGCTGGTGCAAGATCCGCTATCATCAATATCACTGGTGGTGACAAAGTCAGTCTATATGATGCACAAAATGCAGTGGCTGTTATTCAAGATGCAGCTGGTGGTGATGTGGATGCCATCTTTGGTATTGCCATCAATGAACAATTAGGTGATAGTATCATCGTCACTGTTATTGCAACCGGATTTGATGAAAAAGCAGGAAAGCACACCAATACCAAGGGCAATAGTTCCGTTGAAATTCCAACGGCCAATGGTCAAAACTTATTTACAGAACCAGGAATCAAGACACCAGGAAATCCCGGTGTAGTAACGAGTGTAGAAGATGGGAATGACGATGACGATTCCATTCCAAACTTCTTCTTCAATAATCGTCAATAAGTGATAGAACCAGGAAAACCTGGTTCTTTTTTAAAGGGGAAGCAATGAAACTAAAAAAAATTATTGTAATTGTATTGTGTTCTTTGCTCATGGTTGGTTGTAACAACCAAACGACAAAGAAAACCACAACGTATACGCCGACATTAAAACATTTTTTAAAAACGTCGATAAAACCAGTGGGACAAACCATGTATGTATGGGGTGGCGGTTGGAATAAAGCCGATACGGCTGCTGGAAAAGAAGCCCGTCAGATAGGTTTGAGTCCCCGTTGGAAGAAGTTTTATGAGAAGCAAGATGCAAGTTATGATGTGAGTCAAACCGCTTATCAAATTCATGATGGCCTAGATTGTTCGGGATTTGTTGGTTGGGTAACTTATAACACCATGGAAACCAAAGATGGCCAACCTGGCTATGTGAAAGAATCGGGAAAACAGATCCAATGGTTTGAAAAAAAGGGATTTGGGAAAGTAATCCAGGCGGATGCAATCACCACGTATCATCCGGGTGACTTGATGGCTAACCAGGACCATATCTTTATTGTATTGGGACAATATAAAGATGGTTCTCTATTGATCGTGCATGCCAGCATACCGGGGGTCCAGATCAGTGGAACACCGGATATCAATGGCAATATCAATAGTTTAGCCATCCAGAAAGCAACGGCATTGATGGAAAAACACTATCCAGAATGGTGTGCAAAATATCCTAATCATATGGTGGATTATTCCTATTTGACGGATTATGATCAGTTTGTTTGGAATACGAAAACTTTTAAAGATGCCAAGAAAATCCAAAAAATGAAACCTTCACAAATTCTATCGTTTATTTATTAAAAAAAAGTGTTATAGTTAATGCATTGAGTGAGGGGATGCAAGTGGCAAAAAAACGAGGACAACACAAAAGAAGAAATCATCGTCGACCTATTATCATAGGAATTCTTTGTATCGTCATGATTTGTACTTTTGTGTTTTTTTTACATCATACCAATACGGAAGTACAGGCAGGACAAGCTTATGTCGTTGCCCAGGAAAAGAAATCAACCAGTGCTTTAAAACCAACATTGGAAAAAAAGCGCCAGGCAGAAATGAGCCAAGCCATGGCGGAAGGGAAGTTAAATGTTTTTTCGATGTTTGATGATTATGTCTTTTTTGGCGATAGCCGTGTCATGGGATTTGAAACATATGGCTATTTGGATGCCAATCGGGTATTGGGTGATAGTGGTGGAACCATCAAACGAGTGGATGATCATTTAAACGAAATCAAATCACTAAAACCGACACGTGTCTATCTTTCCTATGGTATGAATGATATGGGATTGAAGATTAATGATGAACAGGGCGGCTATGCCGGGGTTTATGAAACCGAAGTGAAAAAGATCTTGGCCATCGTACCCAATGCGAAGATCTATGTTTGTTCCATCATTCCGTGTTCACCAGAAGCTTTACAAAAATCACCTTCTTGGGGACAGGTAGGTACCTACAATCAACAATTGAAGGCCATGTGTAAGAAAAATAAGTGGACGTATATTAATTGTACCAAGTTGGCTGATAATGGAAATGCCGATATTTATCAATCAGATGGCATCCATTTTTTGACGAGTTTTTATCCGGTTTGGGCACAAACCATTATCGATGCAACACAGAAGGCAGAAAGTTAGGGATAGCATGAAGAAAGTACAAGTTTTAAGATGGATCGTATTGGTGTGCTTAGTGATATTTGTGGGGCAATATTTGATTGTTCCCAAAGATAGCACCACACCTTTTAAAACGGTCGTTAAGGATAGTGTAAAAGATGTCACGGTATCGGACTATACCGTACAGGAAAATCGTAATATTCGTCGATTTTTAAGCTTAGATCCATCGACATATCAGCATATTCGCTACTACAAAAATAAAGATACGATGCAGTCGAGCGAAATTGTGATCGTTCAATTTAAGTCGGATGATCAAGCGGATGACTTTAAACAAGCCATGCAGAAGCATGTAGATGATCAAATCAAGATATTTGATGGGTATTTACCGAAAGAAGCGGATTTATTAAAACAATGTAAGATCGTAACGCAGGCCAATTATGGTATATATGTCACGAATAAAAAAGCAGATACCGTTGTCAATAATTGGCAACAAAGTTTAAAGAAGGGGGACTGATCATGAGCTTTACGACCCTTGTCTTTTTATTCCTCTTTTTGCCAGTTGCTTTGATACTCTATCGTTATATGCCCAAAGGAAAGAATCTTGTTTTAGTTCTACTGAGTTTTCTTTTCTATGCGTGGGATAATCCAGCTTATTTACTTTTATTGATTTTAAGTGTTTGTTGGAATGATCTGAGTGCCAAATGGATGAATCAACAAGAAGGCAAAAAAAGAAGAAACACATTGATTGGATCCATTGTTGTCGATTTGATGATTCTTGGTTTCTTTAAATATACCAATTTCTTGATCGATATCCTGAATGTATTTCCATTTCATCTTCAACATTTACCGATTCATCTGCCCATTGGCCTTTCTTTCTTTACCTTTAGTGCGATTTCCTATTTGGTGGATGTATACAAAAAGAAAACACCGGTTCAGAACAACTGGCTTTCATTGGCTTTGTATATTGGTTTCTTCGGTAAGGTCAACATGGGACCCATCGTGCAATATGCCGATATGGCTGATCAATTGGAGAACCATCCGCAAACAAAAGAACTTTTTTATCAAGGCATCATGCTCTTTTTAAAGGGTATGTTCAAAAAGGTATTGATTGCTGATCGATTAGCGATTTTATTTGGTGCGATGGCAAGTGATACGACCTTACTAGGAACTTGGTTATATGCCATTAGCTATACCTTACAATTGTATTTTGATTTTAGTGGCTATAGTGACATGGCCATTGGCTTAGGTCGAATGTTTGGGTTTACATTTTCACCCAACTTTGATCATCCCTATATTGCGACCAGTGCTCAGGATTTTTGGCGAAGATGGCATATTTCTTTATCCCGTTGGTTTCGTGATTATTTATATATTCCATTGGGTGGAAATCGAGCCCATTACATTCGTAATATCTTTATTGTTTGGTTTGCGACAGGCTTATGGCATGGTGCTAATTGGACCTTTATTTTCTGGGGATTGTATTATGGCTGTTTCTTATTATTGGAAAAATATTGGTTAAAAGAACGATTACAGAAATTACCCAATTGGGTATCGCATGTCTATGCATTGGTTGTGATCATTGTGGGTTGGGTCTTCTTCTTTAGTCCAGATATCTTAACTGCTTTCCATACCGTAGGACGTATGTTTGGACTAGGCATTGGTGGTATTTGCAGTACCCAGACTCTGTTCTATGTGAAGACGTATCTTGTGGTTTTAGTAGCTGCTATATTGTTTAGTATGCCGATTAGTCAATATGGTTGGCGCTTTGTATATGTGCTCTTTAAACAACGCGCAAGATTGGTGAGCGTGATCGTGTATATTTTCTTCTTTTTTGTCACGATTAGTTTCATTGTTTCAAGTACGTATCAATCATTCTTGTACTTTGCATTTTAGAAAGGAGACATTCGATGAAGAAATTCGAAAAGCTTTGGATCCAAACACAAAAGACCATTACGCGATTCTTTGTGGCTTGTCTGCTTGTCGTGTTGGTTTTGAATGTTCTCACACCGGTGAACAAAACATCGGAAATGGAAAATCGTGGATTGGCTCAACGTCCCAATTTCAATTGGACAACCTTACGTGATGGTTCGTTTTTTAAGAATTATCAAACGTTTGAATCCGATCAGTTTGTGGGCAGAAATAGCTGGATCCATTTGAACTATTTGATTCAGAAAGTTTCGGGAGTTCGCAAGATTCAGGATGTGTATTTGTGTCATGACCAATTGATGGAAGAAATGCCAGAACCTAACCAAACACAATTGAAACGGAATATTCAAGCAATCAATGATTTTGCGAATGCCCATAAAGATATCAATATGCAGATGGTGTTGGCGCCGAATGCCATCAGTGTACAATCCGATCGCTTGCCGGCGTTTGCTGATGTGAAAGATCAAGAATCCGAAATGAATCAAATCACAAAAGATTTATCGATTCAATCGGTTGATGTCAACAGTGCTTTAAAGAAACATAAAGATGAATATATTTATTATAAATCCGATCATCATTGGACAAGCTTAGGGGCTTATTATGCAGCCCATGCGATCAATTCGAATATCCAATTAAATCAATACGATAAACGTGAAGTTTCTAATTCGTTTCAAGGAACTCTAGCTTCTAAGGTGGGTTCGATCAACATCAAAGATGAAGTGGATATCTATACCCCAAAGAAGACATGTAATTACTTGGTCACGTATAATTCGTCCAATAAACAAACACGTTCTATTTACAATTCTAAAGCGTTCCATCAAAGGGATGTTTACCAAGTGTTCTTTGGTGGAAACGAAGGTATGATCAATATTTCAATCAATAATAATTCGGATAAGCATTTATTGTTGATCAAGGATAGTTATGCCAATTCGTTGGTGCAATTCTTATTGCCATATTATCGAACGATTACTATCATTGATCCACGCTATTATTATGACGATCTGGACCAGCAAATGAATAAAGACATCATTACCAATGTATTGTTTGTATATAACACCAATACGTTTGTACAAGATACCAGCCTGGCTGATTGTTTAGGCTATTAAAAATGTTGCTTGAAAAGGCAACATTTTTTCTTACAAAAAGAAATATGGTTCGTGTAAGATAGGAATTGTATGAAAAAGCTATGTATTTCTATTGTTCTTTGTTTCAGTTTTTGTTTATCCACACCCATTCAGGCGTATGCAAACAAAATTCAAACGATTGGTCAGAAATCAAAGAAAGCGGAACAAGTCGTTTTAAAGAATGGAACAGGCAAGAGAATCAAGTCTTTGCGTATTCAAAAAGCATCGAATGCGAAAATATCGGAAAATTATTTGAAACAATCGTGGAAAGCCAAAGAAAAAGTCAAACTTTCTTATGTCGTGGATGAAAGGGATCAATACAATTTGAAAGTAGGTATTGCCAAAAAAATCTATGAAATCAAAAATTTTACCTTTACGGATACAAAATTATGTTTAAACGATCATACCTTGTATACCGTATACCAACAATGACGAAGACTGGTCAGTTTATGTGCAAATGGTTGGTGATAAAAAGAGCTATGTGAACATTCATTCACATGCACAACAGGCAACCAGTGTCATCAAATTGTTTGTGATGGGAGCTGTCTATGAGAACTATGAGAAGGTAAGTGCAACATATGGAAAGGATGTTGTGAATCAAAACCTGCGTGAAATGATCACCATTAGCAGTAATGATAACTATGAACAAGGTGATCAAATCATAACGAATTGGGCAAAAATACATGGATATATTGATACCAGTACATGTGATGATTTGGGTGAAAACTATACTTCTGTAAAAGATGCAGCCCATGTCATTTATGATATATACCATCAAAAATTACCTTATTCCAATGCAATGTTGGCATTGTTGAAGCAACAAACCAGAACCACAAAAATTCCTGTAGGTATTCTGGATGAAATTGTTACGGGAAATAAGACCGGAGAACTGAATGATACCGAAAATGATGTCGCCATCATTTATGGTCCAAATTATACCTATGTATTGAGTGTCATGTCTACCAATCTACATTCCACCGAAATGCCCAACAAATGATTCGGGATATTTCGACCATAGTATATGGTTATTTGAATCCATAATTGGCGCAGAGAAAATCTGCGTTTTTTTGTGCTATTACTTTTGGTAAAAAGCTCAAAAGAATTTAATAATTCTCATTTCATAATGTTTAATATCTTATGATGTTAAATATTGTAATTAAATTTAATTAAGTATAGAATATTAACGAGTACATTTAAGGAGGGAGAGAAAAATGAAACGATGGAAGTATTACCTGTTTTTATGTGTAGCTTCCGGTTTCTTGTATGTTGGTGCTGATCAAATCCATGCACAAGAAGTAACACCACTTGAGTCACAGGAAGAACAAGCAAGTGACACAGACAGTGTTGTTCAATCTGAAACTTCAAATGAAACAGCGTCCACTACAACATTAAGTACGACTGAAAATGGTGCAGCACTACAAGACATTGATTATCAATCACATGTTCAAGGTATTGGATGGGAAACAGAAGAACATGCCAATGGCGAAGTGTCAGGCACACAAGGTGAAGGCAGACGATTAGAAGCTATAAAAATCATATTGCCCGATCATAATGATTCGCTACAGTATCAAGTGCATGTACAAAACATCGGGTGGATGGATTATGTATCGGGTGGAGAAATTGCTGGAACCACTGGACAAGCCAAACGAATTGAAGCTATGCGCATCCGTTTGTTAGGAGATCTAGCTAATACTTATAATGTCATCTATCGTACCCATGTGCAGAATTATGGTTGGTTAAAATGGGTGATGAACGATACAATTTCAGGAACCACAGGTCAAAGTTTGCGTATTGAAGCCATTGAGATCTTGTTGGCTAAAAAAGATGCAGAAGTTGCAACTGGCAATGATNTATGCGCATCCGTTTGTTAGGAGATCTAGCTAATACTTATAATGTCATCTATCGTACCCATGTGCAGAATTATGGTTGGTTAAAATGGGTGATGAACGATACAATTTCAGGAACCACAGGTCAAAGTTTGCGTATTGAAGCCATTGAGATCTTGTTGGCTAAAAAAGATGCAGAAGTTGCAACTGGCAATGATGTTGTCTATGATGCACATGTACAAAATATTGGTTGGCAATCTAAGGTACAGGATGGGCAGATAGCGGGTACAACTGGACAATCTAAGCGAGTAGAAGCTTTACATGTATATTTACAAAATCAGACTGTAGCTGGTCAAATTATATATCAAGCACATGTAGCGGGTCTTGGATGGCAAAATTGGATATCTGATGCGAATATGGCTGGAACTACTGGACAGTCACGACAAATTGAGGCAATTAGGTTGAAATTAGATGGTGCTATTTCTATCATGTATGATATTTATTATCGTGTTCACGTACAAGACTATGGTTGGTTGGCTTGGACAACTTCTGGTCAAGCTAGCGGTACGACAGGATTGTCTAAACGAATTGAAGCATTTGAAATATTGATGGTTGCTAGAGAACAAGAAAAGCCATTCAATAATAGTACTATTTCATTTATTGACCATAAGAAGACAATTGATTATATAAATACTAAAACAGGAATAAATTTTGTTAATGATGGAAATAGTCAAATTGTTAGTCGAGGTAATGGCATTATGGTCTGTCATGTCTATCGATATGGTGATAAAGTTTACGCAATCAATTCTTCAGGAATTGTAACATCGAATTGGAAATATGAGCCAACATCAGTTCGCTACATGAGCCAATTGGATGGTAGATGGGCTTATCGATATTATGGTGGATTGAATATTGCTCAATCCGGTTGTGTAGGTACTGTAAGTGCCATGATTCTTGATACACTATTGAATGTAAATTTCACACCAGTTGACACATGTAATTATTATTGGAATCGAGGATACTATAATCATAGGGAACCAGGAACTAGTGCCGATGGAATACCTGCCTTAATGAACGAATATGGATTAAGTATCCAAAATCACATGACATATAATAGCTTGGTTGCAGCATTGAAGTCAGGTGCATTGATAGCGGCTGATATTCATAGTATGCAATATGGAGTAGGTGCTCAACATGAAATCTTGCTGAAAGGATACAGTAATGGAAATACATATGTTTATGATCCATACTATGGAAGCTTAAACGGATGGGCAAATCTTCAAAATATATGGAATCATCGTTCGTATTGGGAGACAAGAGGTGGCGGTCCATTCTTTGCCATTTCTTGATATAATTTTTCAAAAAGCTGAAAAAATGAGTGTGTAGCCTCGTATTTAGGTAAACACTCATTTTTTTGTTTAAGTGTGTTAGGATATGAACTTATTTTTTCGTAAAGATACAAGAAGTACTAGTCCATTCTTTGTGTTTGCTTGATATAAGGATTTATATCTTGATATAATGTTCTCAAGAGGGAAAATGTATGAAATATTGGAAATACTATGTGTTTGTCAGTGTAGTTTTTGGTTTCTTATATATTGGTTCTATTCAAATCCATGCGGAAGAAGTAACACAACCAGAAGCAGTAGAACAAACAGAGACTGAGGCTCCCGTATCCACAACGGATGTTTCGACTAGCGATACAGCAGATACTCAGTCAATATCTGATGATCAACAAGATATTCAATATACATCACATATTCAAGGTGATGGTTGGGAAACACAGGAACATACAAATGGCGAATTATCTGGTACACAGGGTGAAAGTAAACGTTTAGAAGCGATAAAGATCAATTTACCAGATCATAATGACCTTATTCAGTATCAAGTGCATGTACAAGATATTGGGTGGATGGATTATGTATCAGGTGGAGAAATTGCTGGAACCACTGGACAAGCCAAACGAATTGAAGCCTTGCGCATCCGTTTGTTAGGAGATCTAGCTAATACTTATAATGTCATCTATCGTACCCATGTGCAGAATTATGGTTGGTTAAAATGGGTGATGAACGATACAATTTCAGGAACCACAGGTCAAAGTTTGCGTATTGAAGCCATTGAGATCTTGTTGGCTAAGAAAGATGTAGAAGCTGCAAGTGGCAATAATGTTGTTTATGATTCGCATGTGCAAAACATTGGTTGGCAATCTAGGGTACAGAATGGGCAGATAGCGGGTTCTGTTGGCAAAAGTTATCGTTTGGAAGCTGTGCATATCTTTTTATCGAATCAAACCATCGATGGGGATATACAATATCAAACGCATATTCAGAATTTAGGTTGGCAAGATTGGAAAACCGATGGACAATTATCGGGTACAACGGGCCAATCTTTACGCTTGGAGGCCATTCGCATTCGTTTAACAGGGAGTATTTCGCAGTATTATGATATTTATTATCGTGTTTACGTACAAGACTATGGTTGGTTAGCTTGGACATGTGATGGAAAAATTGCGGGAACTACTGGCTTATCAAAGCGTTTGGAAGCCATTGAAATCATATTGGTTCAAAATATAAGTAATAAACCTTCAAGTAGTAGTACGATTTCGTATTTTGATCATCAAACTGCAAAGAATTATGTGCAAACGATGGTTGGATTTCAATTTGTCAATGACGGTAATTCTCAAGTATTTTGTGATTTGAATGGAGACTTGGTTATGCCATCCTATCAATTAGGTAATACGAAATATATCATGAATTCATCCGGAATCATCATTCAAAAGAAAACAAGCACATCGGAAATCAGTTCTGTCGTTAAGCATTGGGGTGTCGATATTAGTCAGTTTAATGGATCCGATTTTGATGTCACTCCATATGATTTTGTGTTGATTCGATCCAATTACGGGACAACGACTGATCCGCTATTGGAAACCTATGTCAATGCATGTATACAGGCAGGTATTCCTTATGGTTTTTATTGTTATAGCTATGCATTGAGTGTGGATGATGCGCATACGGAAGCAGCCTATACATTGGCACTTGCGAATCAATATAAGCCAACATTAGGTATTTGGTACGATATGGAAGATGCCGATAACTATAAGACCAATCGTGGTGTTTGGACCAAAGATGCAACCTTATCTTTCTGTCAAACCTTCTGTAAGGATGTCAAAAGCATGGGATGGTATACAGGTATTTATTCGAGTTCTTGGTTTATTCAGAATTGGTATAATACTGGTTTAGAAGACTATGATAAATGGGTTGCCCAATGGGATGCGAATGATGGTCAATATCATTCGGATACGCATACTTTGGGATCGATTCATCAATATACATCGGTGGATGATAAGTATCCAAATGGCCTGGATAAAAATGCGATGTATGTAGATTTTGACTACTATACACTTGTTTAATAGGGGGATAACCGTTTGGTTATCCTTCTTTTTTATGCTACTATGTTTCTGTTATAAAGAATGGAGTTAATTTATGAATCAGGAAAATGCGATTGAAGTACGAAATATGTCAAAACGATTCAAGATTGAATATGATAAATCGCGGACTTTAAAAGAAAGACTCATTCGTAGAAAAGGGAAAGTAGAATACAATGAAGTATTAAAAAATATCAATCTAGATATCAAAAAGGGAGAATGTGTGGCTCTGATTGGTACCAATGGATCAGGGAAATCAACTTTGTTGAAGTTGATGACCAAGATCATTTTTCCTAATGAAGGTACGATTGCAACGAATGGAAAATTAACGTCGTTATTGGAATTAGGAGCTGGCTTTCATGAAGACTTTACTGGACGTGAAAATATTTATTTTAATGCGGCTATTTTCGGCTTAAGCAAAGAAGAAATTGATCATCGAATCGATGATATCATTGCGTTTTCTGAGTTGGGATCGTTTATTGATAATCCGATTCGTACCTATTCTTCGGGTATGTATATGCGGTTGGCATTTTCCGTGGCCATCAATGTGGATGCTGAAATCTTATTGATCGATGAAATCTTAGCTGTTGGTGATCAACACTTTCAAGATAAATGTTATGCGAAACTCCAAGAATTACGCGATTCCGGAAAAACCATTGTTATTGTTACCCATTCATTGAATGTGGTGAAGGAATTGTGTTCTCGTGTAGTTTGGATCTATAAAGGCGAAGTTCGATTGGATGGAGATCCTGTATTTGTGATCCAGGAATATTTGGAACAAATTGCGAAAGATCATAAGGAATCAGTTAAAAAGGCCATCGAAACTGGACAAACCCAAAAGAAAGGGGTCGTCTTCATTGATATGCCTCGTGATTTTGCTCAAATCGATCGGAAAGCCGATGTGATCAAGTGTGGTGGTTGGATGGTTGCCAATGATGAAAAGGCAACACTAGCTTTTGAAGTGGATGAACAACCATTTGATCCAATTGTATCTTATGTGAATCGACAGGATGTTTACGACATTTATTTTGAAGAATTTGGGGGTTTCCTAGATGCTGATCATATTGGTTGGGATTGCGAAATTGATCCAACAAAATTATCAAGTGGCAAACATACTTTTACAGTAAAGTGTATAGATTCGGATGGAAAAGAATTAGCGAATAAAACAATTGCGTTTTCAATAGGTGAGTGAGGTAGTTATGAAAGAAATTTTTAAAGAAATATATAATTATCGTGAACTATTAAAAACCAGTATACAAAAAGACATTCGTGGTAAATATAAGGCTTCTTTTTTAGGTGTATTATGGTCCTTTTTAAATCCATTACTGCAAGTCATTGTTTATTGGATCGTGTTTCCTTATTTATTTCGTGCAGCTTCTATTCCCAACTACCTATGTTATCTAGTAACAGGTATCATTCCTTGGACCTTTTTTACAACGGTTGTTAATACATCGACAACTTGTATCAATAGTAATGCTGGAATCATTAAAAAGGTGTATTTTCCACGAGAAATATTGGTTCTTTCTTGTACATTAAGTGCCATGGTTAATTTCTTTATTTCATGTATCATCATTTTGATTTTTTGTTTAGGTACTGGTGCTGGTATTTCCTATCATTTAATTTATTTGCCTTTGATTGCCATTATCCAAGCTATCTTATGTTTTGGCATTGGCTTAATTTTATCGGCTGTGAATGTATATATTCGAGACATTGAAAATATTGTTTCTTTCGTAATTCAAATGGGATTTTATGGCACACCTATTATTTATAGTTTAGATATGTTTCAGAATGCCTCAGGTATATTATTGGGATTGATTCAATGGAATCCAATGACTAAATTAGTATATGCATATCGTGATATTTTCTTATATCATCAAACGCCAGATTTTGGGGCTTTAGGCAGTGTTTTACTTTTAGGTGTTATTGTATTGGTGATTGGATATTGGATCTTTAAAAAATTGGAGAAAGGATTTGCGGAGGAATTGTAATGAAAAACGGTGATTTTGAATATAGTTTAGATGTAATTCGTTATAAAAATACAGCCCCATCCAAATATATCCAGTTAAGTGGTTGGTGTTTTCATCATAAAAAAGAAGCAATTGATTATGTAGTCAAGATTAATGGAAATGAAGTACCTATTACCCAAAAACGCATTTTTGACCGTAAGGATTTGATCAAATTCTATAAAGATGTCGATTTAGTGAAAGATTCTGGTTATGACTTAAAAATTGATGTGTTTGAACCGGTACATGAAGTGGTTCTTATCGCTAAAACATCATCCGAATCGATTGTGATTGAAACAATTGGTGAATCGAAATTAAGAAAAATTCGTGATACTAGTTTGATTGAGTATTCCGTGGATTGTTACGAACGGAATGTCGATTCGGGATTATCCCAAATGTGGGGTTGGGCATTTGCGGTAGATAAGAGTCCATTGCAGTTTGAAGTGCATGATGCGCATGGTCATTTAGTCGCTCATACTTTCCGTAAACAAGAGCGTACGGATTTTATGGAAGATTGGCAAATCCAGAGTGGCTTTTATATCGTGTTTAAAAGTGATCCAGATGCGAAATATACATTGGTCATCAAAAATGAAAAGGAATCGAAAACGGTCGATTTAAATAAAATCAAAAGTACCAACCAAAAATCTTTGATGGGATATATTAAGAGCATCAATGGGCAGAATGTCAAAAAAGCTGGTATGTATTTGAAACGTAAAGGTTTCAAAGCTTTTGTTCGTCGTATTCGTCGTGGTCCACAAGATGAGAAAGTTTCTTATAATACGTATTTTCATCTTCATGAACCAACCAAAGAAGAATTGGATCGACAAAGAAAACATGTTTTTTCTTATCAACCTAAAATTTCTTTGATTGTAGCGACTTTTAATACACCACTTAACTATTTAAAAGAAATGATCGAAACAGTGACTAATCAGACATATGCCAATTGGGAATTGTGTATTGCTGATGGTAGTACAAATGATGAAGTCGAAAAATATGTGAAAGATCACTATGCACAAGACGACAAAATTCGTTTTGTTCGTTTACAGGAAAACTATGGTATTTCCGGTAATATGAATGCGGCCATGGACATAGCCACTGGTGATTTTATTGCATTGTATGATCATGATGATACCTTGACGTTGGATGCTTTATATGAAAATGTTCGAGTTTTAAATGAAAATTCAAATATTGAATTCATTTATTCGGATGAAGACAAAATGGATTCGGAAGGGGAACGTTTTTTTGAACCGCATTTTAAACCGGATTTCAACTATGACTTATTATGTTCAACTAACTACATCTGTCACTTTTTAGTTGTAAAGAAAAGTTTAATTGATCAAGTTGGAAAGCTTCGTAAAGAATTTGATGGGGCACAAGACTTTGATTTTGTGCTTCGTTTATCCGATGCTTGTGGTCCTGAAAAAATTCATCATATACCTAAGGTTTTATATCATTGGCGATTTCATCAAAATTCAACCGCAGCTAATCCAGAAAGTAAGATGTATGCGTTTGAAGCAGGAAAGAAAGCCGTACAAGCTTTCTATGATGCCAAGGGCATTCATGCGACCGTGGAACATGGAGCAAGCCTAGGTATCTATCGAACTAAATATATCTTGGATAGTCATCCAAAAGTATCGATCATCATTCCAAATAAGGATCATGTAGATGATTTATCACGTTGTATCAATTCCATTGAAGCCAAGTCAACCTATGATAATTATGAATATATCATTGTAGAAAACAATAGTACCGAACAAAGTACGTTTGATTACTATAAGGAATTGGAAAGCAAGAATTCCAAAGTGAAAGTGGTCACTTGGAAGAATGAATTTAATTATTCGGCTATCAATAATTTTGGAACCAAATATGCTTCTGGTGATTATTATCTGTTGTTGAATAATGATACAGAAGTGATTACTCCAGAATTTATCGAAGAACTTTTAGGCTATTGCATGCGAAAGGATGTAGGAGCTGTCGGTGCTCGTTTGTATTATCCCGATGATACCATTCAACATGCTGGTGTGATTGTTGGTTTACAAGGCATTGCTGGTCATGCGTTTGTGGGATTGGAACGAGATAATCTAGGATACTTTGCGCGACCAATGACACAACAGGATTATAGTGCTGTAACCGCTGCTTGTATGATGGTGGATAAGAATATATATGAAGAAGTAGGTGGATTGAATGAACAACTTAAAGTTGCGTTCAATGATATTGACTTCTGTTTAAAGATTCGTGAGAAAGGTTATAAGATTGTTTATAATCCATATTGTGAGTTATATCATTATGAATCCAAATCACGTGGTGAAGAGAATACGTTTGACAAAGTGGATCGTTTCAATGGTGAAATTAATTATTTTGAAAAACGTTGGCACGATATCTTGGCTAATGGTGATCCGTACTACAATCCGAATCTAACTTATAAAAAGAATGATTTTTCCTTAACGACAGAGTAATATCTGTCGTTTTTTAGTGTATTTAAGGCAAAATTTGACATTTAAAAGAAGAAATGATTGAATATTTTTATGAATGCAAAAAACATCCACGAAAAAAATGGAATCCAAAAAGGCATAATCCCATATTACGGCTGATTTCTTTGTTGAGTTTAGTAGCTATGGTAATATTCATTCTACAAATTGTTCACTTAGGAATTTTACCAGTTCGTTTTGAAATACCAATTTTGGGATCTGTTCTCTTATTGACATTGATTATTTTCTTGTTTTATAACTTTACGTCTCGATCTCGTCTTTCTCGTTTTATTAGTGGTTTATTAGTAATTGCTTTAACATTCGGCTATGGATTGGGAAGTTATTATATTTATCGTACAGATAGTGCTATTTCATCTGTGACGGATTTGTCCAATAAAGTCATCAATAATGTTTCTTTTGTCGTTATGAAAGAATCCAGCATTAAAAAATTAAGCCAGGCTTCTGGTGCTAAAGTGGGTATTACACCAAGCATTGATTCAAAAGCCATGAAAGAAGCATTGGCAGATGTAGAATCTTCTATTTCTATTGATACCGTAAAATACACATCGTATTTGGATGAAGTGCAAGCACTGTATGATGGAGATATTGATGCAATGCTGTTAAGTGAATCTTATCGAGGCACGATTTATGATCAAGAAGCCTATCAGGATTTTAATCAGCGTACGCGAACGGTGCATACTACACATTATACGACCAATCGAAAAAAGGCCATTCAACAATCCACAGATGCCGTGGACGTAACCCAAGAACCATTTACAATTTATGTGAGTGGCAATGATTCGTTTGGTACGATCCAAGAAAATAGTCGGACCGATTCCAATATGTTGATTACGGTCAATCCAACGACACATACCATTTTGATGACAAGTATTCCAAGGGATTATTATGAACCGATTGTTTGTAGTGCGGATAGTGATTCGGATTGTCCAGATGGCGAAAACGATAAATTAACACATTCGGGTATTTATGGCATTTCGACTTCGGAACAAACCATTGAAAATTTTATGGATGTCGATATCAACTATTATGTTCGTGTAAATTTCTCAAGTTTGGTCAACATTGTGGATGCCGTTGGTGGTGTTGATGTAAAAGTGGGAAAAGGTTTGGCTGTTAAACAGTTCTATACCGATCATACGGTTGGTGGCGTGCATGAGGGTACCAATCATTTAAATGGTCAGAAGGCATTAGCATATGCACGTGAACGATATTCGTATACAAATGGTGATATGCAACGGGTTAAGAACCAACAACAAGTTTTAAAAGCATTGCTCAAAAAGGTTAAATCACCATCGATGATCATGAATTATGGTAATTTAATTGATGCTTTGGGCGGTGCATTTGAAACCAATTTATCGAGTGATGATATTCGGGACTTTGTTCGTATGCAACTGTTATTAAATTCAAACTGGAAATTTGAAAGCTATGCAATGATTGGAACACCAGATACAAGAATGTCAGCAAGTATGGGTACCTATGCTTCGGTTACGTTGCCAAATAAGAATTCCATCACGACCGCAAGAAAGAAGATCGAAGCGGTCATCAATGGAAAATCATCCAAAACGGTAAAAGATACGGCTAAACAAGAAGATACGACAAGTGAATCTACAAGTACAGAAGAGTACAGTACGGATACGTATTCGAGCTATGGTCAAGGATATTATGATTATGGTCAGTCTATACCGTCATATAGCGATAGTTCACAAGCACAAGAGGATAGTAGCTATTCTCAACAAACCGATGATGCAACTGTGGTCGATCCAAATGAATATCAGTAAATAAGGGGTGTTGGCCCCTTTTTTATGTGCATTCTTGACAAATGTGGTAAAATAGTTCTGATTTGTATCGTGAAAGGAATCCTTTTTTATGAAAAAGACGAAGATATTTCGAGTGTTTTCCATATTGATTTCCATCTTATTGGTTATCTCTGCTGTATTCGTAGCCTATCAGGCATATGTATTAAGTATTCTACCAAACAATATTCTATGGATGGCCATCATTATTCTAGTGTTGATCGTTGCAATCTTATTACTTCTGTTGAATTTTTCGAGTAAAAGAGTATGGAGTCGATTGGTTTCTTCCATTTTGGTCATTGCGTGTAGTTGTGGCCTTTTTATAGGAACGCAATATATGTCAGAAGCCAATGGGTTTATCGATACCGTGACCAATACGTCAGGAAAAATCAAGCATACAGTTCAGGTATATGCATTAAAATCCAGCAAGATTTCAGAGCCAGCCGACCTAACTAATAAAAAAGTAGGGGTATTAAAGGATATTGATACAACAAGTACAAGCAAGTCGTGGAGTGATCTAAAGCGTAAATCGGCCAATGTGACGCAAAAGAAATATAAGAGCGTGGAGGCATTGGCCAAAGCATTATATGGCAAAGAGGTATCAGCTATTATTGTTAGTGATTCGTATGTCTCTGGGATTGAAGAAATCGACAATTATAAGGATTTTGGTTCCAAGACGGTGTCGATCCTAAAAACCATTTATTATACGAAAGATAATTTATCAGCCAATGCCGTTAGTGACATTACTTCCAAACCATTTACCATTGAAATTAGTGGTAATGATAATTATGGCGGTCTGGAATCGGTCGCTCGTTCGGATGTCAATATGTTGGTAACGATCAATCCGAAGACGCATGATGTATTGATGACAAGTATTCCGCGTGATTATTATATTCAATATGCTTGTGAGGATGGGGAATGTCCGGTAGGTGAGCTGGATAAATTGACGCATACCGGAATGACCGGACTGGACACAACACGTGATACCTTGGAAAAAATGTTGGATGTCGATATCAACTATACCGTTCGTTTGGATTTTGAAGCCGTCAAATCTGTTGTTGATGCGGTTGGTGGTATTGATGTGTATGTCAAAAAAGGATATGCCGTTGACCAATTCTATACCAATCCGGGTGTGGAAGGTGTCCATGAAGGCAAGAACCATTTAGATGGAGCACGGGCTTTGGCCTATGCACGAGAGCGCTATGCCTATGAAGAAGGAGATCGACAACGGGTCAAGAACCAGCAACAAGTCTTAAAAGCGTTGATCAATAAGGTGCTTTCCAGCAATGCACTGACTCATTACAATGATTTGTTGAAAGCCATGTCCGGCGTATTTGAAACCAATATGACGGATAGTGAAATTAAACAGTTTGTACAATATCAGTTGCAAGACAATCCAAAATGGAATTTTGAAAGTTATGTATTAGATGGACAAGGGGATATGTTGTATTGTGCTATGGCTGGACAAGCCGCCTCGGTTTTGGTACCCGATCAAAGAACCATTGATATCGCATCCAAGAAGATCAAAGCGGTCATTGCCGGCAAAAAAGCATCAAGTGTTTCTTCTAAATTGAAGGGTGAGTTTACGATGCCGGATTATATGACGGGGGTACAATCCCAAGATACGTCGAGTAGTTATTCTTCGGATACGTCTCAATATACAACAAATCAATCCGTGGATTATTCAGGATCAACGTATTATGATGCATCCTCGCAGGCGCAAACACAAACCTATACACCAACCGAAGATACGACCTATCAACAAGATGCCAGTGTCGATAATACAGTGGGTGCGCAATAAGATATAGACTCTAACAGCTCGTTAGGGTCTTTTTTTATCGATTTCACTTTTTTGTTGGAATATGTAATAATAATCGCAGTAATGCTTACAACAGGAGGCATTGTTGCTTATGACAAAAATAGGTATATTAAACTTTATTGTAGATACATTATTTGCGGCTTTTCTTTTGGTCGCGTTGCCATGGTTAGACAATGATTTTCAATCCCGTTTATTCGTGGCTTATCTTTTAATGCAAATCATTGTGGGGCGATATCGTCGCATTGTTCTTTTAGCGACCGATGAACTGCGTTTGTGTATCATGAGTCATGTCTATGCATTCATGATTGATTTTTTGATCATTTGGTCCTATTCACCTAAAGATTGGAAAATCTTGGTTTTATTCATTCTTTTATGCTTTGTCTTTGATGTATGGTTTGCCATCTTTTCTAGACACCATTTCCGCAAGTATTTCGAACATCGTGTCATGGTCATTGGCGTTGGACCTTCTGCCGAGCGTTTTCGTACGACTGTAGCGCATAATCGTTTTTCAATGTTTGATATTCGAGCTTTTATCAATTGTAACCATGTTCCTGAATTTGAAAATATCCATCAGCGCGAATTTGTGCAATCGCGTCGTATCTATCCCTTCTATGAAATGGATGCATTATTAGAAACCCAGCATATTGATACAGTAATCATTGCAATCACCCAGATGAATCAAAGAGATATCCAACGCATCATGAATAAAGTGCAGGATGTCGCTGAGAATGTCTATTTTGTTCCTCGTTTGGAAAATTTAATTACGTTTGATACAAAAGTGGAAGATTATGACGGCCAGTTGTTGGTGGCCAATTCTTCTGGTTCGATCACAACGTTAAGTGCGTTTTGTAAACGGTTGATGGATATTGTCTTTGGCCTTTTGGGTTGTATTCTTTTGCTTCCATTGTCCCTCTATGTCAAGATCATCAATGTGAAACATGGCGATCATGGGCCCATCTTCTTTACGCAAGATCGGATTGGCAAAAATGGAAAATTGTTTAAGATTTATAAATATCGAACCATGGTGCCTCATGCAGATCAGATCCTGGATGAATTAATGGCAAAAGATCCAGCCATTCGCAAAGAATATACCATCAATAAGAAATTAGAACATGATCCACGCATCACCAAGGCTGGCGAATTCTTACGTAAAAAAAGCTTGGATGAATTTCCTCAATTTATCAATGTCTTAAAAGGAGAAATGAGTTTAGTCGGTCCTCGACCTTATTTACCAAAAGAAAAAAAGGATATGGGGGAACATTATAAATTCATCATTCAAAGCAAGCCGGGCCTTACGGGGATGTGGCAAACCCATGGCCGTAGTGATGTCACGTTTGATGAACGCTTGATGCTGGATAACTATTATTCCCATAACTGGAACATTTGGTTAGATATTACGATCATTTATCGAACCATCAATATTGTCTTGGGTGGAAGAGGTGCCATGTGATGCAGCCATTATCTATTTCAATTGTAGCGTTTCATGATTATGACGACATCAAAAAAGCCATTACTTCGATCGTTCAATATACATCCATTCCCTATGAAATGTATGTTTTTGATAACAGTGTTGACGATCCTCAAAAAGAAGAATTTCAATCGTTTTTGCAGGTCAATCATGTACACTATGTGGATAACCACGAAAATCAAGGCTTTGGGAAAGGGCACAATCATGCACTGGAATATATCGATTCTAAGTATCATGCCATCATCAATCCCGATATCGTGATCCAAGAAGATGTGTTTGGACCCATCTTTCAATATCTAGATCATCATCCAGAAGTCGGCATGGTCATTCCCAAGATCGTGGATGATACGGGACATCTTCAAGAAGCGTATCGAAAAGAAATCACTGTTTTTGATATGTTTACCCGCTATTTCGGACGGCACATCTTCAAAAAACGGATTCAAGACCATACCCTATCGTATATGGACTATTCCAAACCCTTTCAAGTTCCTTTTGCGCAAGGATGTTTCCTTGTTATTCGCACGAATCTATTTCGAAAACTACATGGATTTGATGATCGTTTTTTTATGTATATGGAAGATGCGGATTTATCCAAACGCATCAATCAAGTATCGAAAGTCATGTATTTTCCCGATGTCGAAGTGATCCATCATTGGCAAAAGGGTTCGCATAAAAATAAGCGTTTATTTAAGATTCATGTACAATCGGCACGAAAATATTTTCATAAGTGGGGTTGGAAATTATGGTAAAAAAAGTTAAAAATGTCATCGTGATTTGTGACTTTGCGTATATCGAAGGCGGGGCTTCTCGCGTGGCACACGAAAGTGCCATCGCCCTTTCTAAAGACTATCATGTAACCTTATTTGCAGCGGTTGGACCGGTATCGGATGAACTGCAAGCATCCAAAGTAAATGTGGTGTGTTTGGGACAAAAAGATATCTTACATGATAAAAATCGTTTGCATGCGGTGCTACAAGGTTTATGGAATAAAGAAGCAAAAGAAAAATTATCGAAAGTATTAAACCATTTTTCTTGTGAAGATACCATTGTTCATGTCCATACGTGGACCAAGGGAATCTCTAGTTCGATCTTTGAAATATTAGAAGAAAAAGGCTTTCAAGTGGCACTGACAACGCATGATTATTTTTTAGTATGTCCCAATGGTGGTTTATATAATTATCCACATCATCATATTTGTGAAATTGAACCAATGAGTGGAAAGTGTATTCGTACAAATTGTGATGCACGAAATTATGGACATAAACTATTTCGTGTTTGTCGGCAAAAAATTCAAAATGATCACATTCGTCCTCGAAAGAATATTTCTTATATTTTTATCTCCAATTTTGCTTCAAAACAATTGTTGAGAAGATATCCCCATATTCAGAAGCATTATTTTTTAGAAAACCCCATCAATTTTACGAATCGTTTTCAAGTCAATTGTGATGAAAATCAAATGTATCTCTATGTAGGGCGATTAACGGATGATAAAGGCATTCGGATTTTTTGTGAAGGCGTCACCAAAGCTCATGTACCAGCTGTTGTCATTGGCATGGGCGTTTTATACGAAGAATTAAAAGAAAAGTATCCAAATATTGAATTTGCGGGCTGGAAAGAAAAAAAAGATATGGTACCTTATCTAAAACAAACGCGCTGTTTTGTTTTTCCTTCCACTTATTACGAAGCCAGTCCTTTAACACCATTGGAAATGTTGGCTTGTGGCATTCCTTGTATTGTTTCGGATAAGAATGCATCCAAAGACATCATTGAAGAAGGAAAGAATGGCTTTTTGTATGATGGCTATCAAAGTGAAGCATTAAAACAAGTCATTGAACGATGTCAAGAGGATGATTTGATCAAAACAATGAATACGTATATTTATCAAACTTTTGATACGACGAAATATTCCATGGACAATCATATTCGTCATTTAAAAGAAATATATCAAAGCATCTTAAATGGAGGTGACTAAGATGGAATTGTCCGTCATCTTGGTTGCTTATAAAAGTGGCCCCATTGTACGACAAGCTTTGGAATCCATTGCCCAATACAATGATATTGGTGATGAATTGGAAGTCATCGTGGTCGATAACAGCCCGGAAAAGGAAAGAATCTATCCAGATATTCAGGATATTCCTCTGCCTCATTTTCAATATGTGCCCAGTGACAATCGAGGTTTTGGAGCAGGTAATAATGAAGGTGTCAAAGTATCGAAGGGAAAGATCCTTGCCTTCTTAAATCCAGATATCATTTTGGTGGAACCTATCTTTAAAAAAATTATCCAGCGATTTCAAAAGGAATCCATTGGTATGTTAGGCATTCAATTGTGTTATGAAAATGGCAAGCCAGGCTTTTCTTTTTATAATGATTATCAAATGTCTATTATAAAAAAATGGACACTTAAGTTATGGAACAAAATGGGACGATTCAATCCAAATCAAATGTATATATCCGGAGCCGATATGTTTGTTCCTCGGGATTTGTTTATCCAAGCGGGGATGTTTGATGAACATATGTTTATGTATTATGAAGAACCAGATCTCAAACGTCGTATTGAAAAGCTGGATCCAAGTAAAAAAAGTGTGTATGATGGATCTTTAAAAATGATTCATTTGGAAAAAAAGAGCACGCCATCTTCTTTAGCGATGATTGGTCATGAAATGGATTCCAGTGTATATTATGGAAAGAAATATGATTTAGATTATCAGAAAAAATTAGTATTTGAATATAAGTATTATGGCACAAAAGAAAAGGTGTACCGGATCATCAATAAAGAGAAAGCCAAACAAATGCATGAAATTCGAGTGTATATGAAAGAGAGGATGGATGCACATGATATCGGTTGCGATGGCAACGTATAATGGGGAAGTTTATTTACGAAAACAATTGGATTCGATCCTCCATCAATCTTTACCCGTAGATGAAATCATTATTTGTGATGATCAATCGAGTGATGGAACGGTGGATATTATTCAAGAATATATAAAACAATATCCTCACATTCATTTATATAAAAATGAACAGAATTTAGGATATAAACGCAATTTTAAAAAAGCATTGTCCTTGTGTTCAAAAGAATATATCTTTCTTTGTGATCAAGATGATATCTGGGATTCAGATAAAGTCAAAGAAATGGTCGCCATCATGAATAATAATCCCGAAATGGAAGCATTAGCTTCTTCTTTTACATTTATAGATGAGCACGACCAACCAATTTCCATTCGTAAGAAAAAAGGCTTTTCCAACAACAATCTTTATATCAAAGAAGTACGACCCAATGATATTGTGGAAGTAAAATTTGATGAGTTCCTGAATCACAATTATTTTCAAGGATGTTCTTTATTGATTACTTCTTCACTACGAGATGGTTTTATGAAACGTTTCAGTACCAAATTGCCTCATGATTGGATCATCAATCTGATTGCGTCGAAACATGGCAGCATGTATTTTTATAATCGATCTTTATTTGGATATCGGATCCATTCGAAGAATACGATTGGTGCTAAAGATGCCAATCTGACAACGAGTGAACACGTCAAAACAGCCAATGAAGAAAACACACGAATCTTGGTCTGCCAGGATGGTATGAAAGTATTAGAAACCATCAAAGAAGTAAACCCTGAGTTTTATGCAGAGAACAAAGAACGATTTGATGCCTATTATCAATTTGATAAAGAACATATCGAAGCTATCCAAAATCGAAAGTTCTTTCGCTTATTGAAACAAAATTTCAATCCGTATTATCGACATCTAAAATCAAGAAAAGCACGGTGTATGGACCTTATCTTTGTTTTAATTCATTGAAATGTATGTAAAGAATCTATATAATGGACATGTTTGAGGGAAAGCATGAGTGATTTAAGAACATTGGTAATCATACCTGCCTATAATGAGGCATTAAATATTGAGAAGACAGTAAATGACATCATTCAACATGCACCGCAAGTGGATTATGTGGTTGTGAATGATGGATCCAAAGACAATACGTTGGAAGTATGTCGCAAAAATCATTTTCATACGATTGATGGGTTTTGTAACTTGGGTTTGTTTGGAGCAGTCCAGACAGGCTTTAAATTAGCGATGGAACAAAACTATGATGTTGCCATTCAATTTGACGGGGATGGGCAACATTCAGCTACATATATTCCAGCTTTAGTTGAGGAAATTGAAAAAGGAAATCAAATTGTGATTGGATCGCGGTTTGTGACGGAAAAAAAGCCTTGGACCGCACGTATGGCAGGTTCCAGATTGATTGCTGGTGCTATTAAACTAACCACAGGAAAGACAATCAAAGATCCAACCAGTGGTTTTCGTGCCTATGATAAAACCTGCATTAAAGAATATGCCTTGGATATGAATAATCCACCAGAACCAGATACATTGGTGTATATGTTGAAGAAACATTGTAAAGTGAAAGAAGTCCAAGTCCAAATGAGTGAGAGAGAGTTTGGCGAGTCCTATTTAAATCTGAGCAATACGATTAAGTATATGAGCCGTATGTTGGTTTCCATTTTCTTTATTCAACCATTTCGAAAGAGGTAAGTATGTCATTACGTTTACAATTTGTGTTTATCTGTGCTAGTATCTTAACCTTTATTTTTGTGATTCATAAGATTCGCAAACAAGGATTAAATATCAGTCAATCCATTGTATGGATTTTATGGTCCATTTTATTATTGATTCTTAGCGTATTTCCAGGCCTTGCCCTATGGGCATCCAATAAACTGGGATTCATGAGTGCAAGTAACTTTATCTTTTCTTTATTTATTTTCTTTCTATATATCATCACATTTTCACAAGCCAGTGAATTATCCAAAGTGCAAGATAAGAATAAAGAATTGATCCAGAAGTTAAGTATTAAAGAATATTTGGACGAACAAGAAAAGAAGTAGAGAAAGGATTTTTGTATGTATTGGCTATTATCATTGGTATTTTGGTTTTTCATGTTTAATTTCTATTATTTTCTAGGAGATGTACTTCTAGATTTTTTTGGTTATGAGAAAAATGCTGGAAAACGATTGATTATTGGATTTGTTTTTACTTTTGTTTTCTGCTTTGTTGTTGTATTTCCGTGCCAAATTCTACATTTGAGTTGGTCAATTTATTTTACTGCGCAAATTATATTATTTTTGATAATTATTTTTTCATTAATTATCATAAGACATAATTTAATTGTGGAAAAATACGTATACTTGAAATCTAATTTTAGAACAGCAAGCAAACTTTTTATTAAGGATAATTGGATTCTTCTTTCTTTTGTAATATTGTTTACTGCTTTTGCTATATCAAATCAATTGCCGTATTATTATATGAATTATGATGATGGATTCTATTTAGGAAAAATGATAAATTCGATTGGTACTCCAGCGTTAGAAAATGAAAATTATTTTAATGGTTCTTTGCTACAAAAGCCGTCCATTACTTTGGATCGTATATTAAATACTTATGAAGTGAGTTATGCATTTTTTTCCTATATTTTTCATATCCGGATTACATTTTTTACGCGAGTTACAATGGCTTTAAATAATTATTTTATATTTTGCGTTGTTTGTAAAGAAGTATCTAAAATACTTATTAATAATAAAAAATATTCGCAATATGTGCTTGTACCCTTCTTTTACTTTCTTATTCCACAGGGGTATTTAATGTATGGTGCATCCAGTATACATATTCGGTCATATGATTTATGGCAGTTTCAAACGGCGATGTTTTACGGTGGGAGCATTGTAAGAAGTTTATCAATACCATTATTAATGATATTTAGTTGGTCATTATTGCAAGTAATAGAGTGGAAGAAAATAGTTTGCGTTGGTTTTATTATTCTAAGTCTCTTTTCTTTTTCAACTGTAGCATTGCCAATTGTTGTACTATTTGGTTTTCTTTTTTTAGGAATAAAGTTGATTGATATGTTTATTGTAGAATTTAAGTATAGAAACAGTAAACATTTAATGCTTCTTATTTTATGCACATTGTTATACATATTCGTATTAATAGGAACGAAAGGATTAGATCATTTTCAACTCGGAAATATGACAAAAAAATTTGCTGAATCCACTGTTGAAGTAAACAAATGGATAATAGCTTATTATAGTCAAGATGTTTTGTATTTATACGGCTTTGTCCCTTGCATTATTAGTTTGTTTATTTGGAGAAAAAATCGATATCAAGTATACTTTCCACTATTTATTTTATTTTTTTATTTATTAATTAGGAATATGTTTTTCAAAGAACTTGTGTATTATTCATCAATGAATGTATTTTTTGTTATTTTGCGGGTTTATTCGATGATGCAATATACTATTCTTTTTATGTTTGGAATTTGCTTAGTACAATTAATTCAAAATATAGCAGACCATTGCAATATTGTGTTTGAAATCTATGGAATAGTTGTGATGTCAAGTGTGTTAATGATTGTTGGATTTAATATGAACTCTATAAAAAAATATGATTTTTTAGGATCAGGTATGACATCAAAAGGTTATGACTTTAGCAGAGTAACAGATATTAATACCTCTATGGCACCTGACATCACGATACGGGTTGGTGATTATTTTAATACGTTGCCTTATGGAAATTATCGATTATATGTTTCAAATGGTGTTCCATACGATAAGATAAATATTCCAGATATTTCATTTAATGTCGTGTCTAATCGTATCCAACTTCATACAAGGAATGGTTTTGGTAAAATGAGTGTTAATAGCGAAATGTTGTTGAATAAATTCTGTGTTGGAGAAGATGTATCTTTTTATAGAGTTCAATCATTAATGAAACAATACAACATAGATTATATATTGGTTACAAATGTAAAATCAAAGCAACGTTTATTACAAGCTGGATATGATATGGTCTTATCAAATAAAGGATTTGATAAAAATCCGTATTATCTATTTAGAGTGAAAAACTATGAATAATTATTATTCTACCGGTCAATTTGCGAAACTCGCTAATGTCAGTCAACGAACGATTCGTTATTATGACAAAATTGGTTTATTAAAACCGTCTTGTATCTTAGAGAATGGATATCGTCAATATAGTGAGAAAGATTTCATTCGTTTACAGAAGATCATTACGTTACGAAATTTAGATTTTTCAATTGAAGATATCTTTTCCATGATGTCTTCGGAAGAAACATTAAAAGATTCGTTGCATCTGCAATCGAGTTTGGTACAGGCAAAGATCAATAATTTACAGAATTTAAAAGAAGCTTTGGATATTGCGGCTTCATCCATTGAAAAGAATGCTTTTGATTGGTCAAATTTGATTTCGTTGGTCCAAATGAGTCAGGATAATTCATCCATCATCAATCAATATATGACATCAAAGAATTTGGATGTACGAATTGCACTACATGAAAAATATTCACAGAACCCAATGGGATGGTTTCCTTGGTTGTATTCTCAAATCGATTTTCAAGGAGTCAATCGATTGCTTGAAATTGGTTGTGGATCGGGTGAACTGTGGAAAAACAATACATTAAATTTACGCAATCGGGAATTCTTTTTATCGGATAGTTCCGAAGGAATGGTATCGGAGGTTCGTGAAAAATATGGCTCTGCATTTAATTGTATTGTAGCGGATTGCGAAAAGATTCCATTTAAGGATGCCTATTTTGATTGCGTCATTGCGAATCATGTTTTGTTTTATTTACAAAATTTACATCAGGGAATTGCGGAAATTTGTCGGGTATTAAAACCAGATGGTGTATTGTATTGCAGTACATATGGATCCAACCATATGAAAGAAATCACAGCTTTAGTACAAGCTTTTGATTCTAAAATCACATTATCTCAAACGAATTTATATGAAGTATTTGGACTAGAAAATGGAAAGGATATACTGAATCCTTATTTTTCATCGGTTGAAGTTTCCTATTACCCAGATGAATTGATTGTGGATGACGCGCAACCTCTGGTGGATTATATAATGAGTTGTCATGGCAATCAAAGTGAGATCATTGGACCAAGACTTATAGAATTTAAAGAATTTATTCAAAAACAATTGCCTCTTCATATCACAAAGGAAGCGGGGGTCTTTATTTGTAAGAAATAATACTTGACCCTTACGTTACGTAAGGGCTTATTATTATGTTGTTAAGGAGGTCTTCTTTTATGAAAGGCATTATTCTAGCGGGTGGAAGTGGAACAAGACTGTATCCATTGACGAAAGTGACAAGTAAACAATTATTACCGATTTATGATAAACCAATGATTTATTATCCAATGAGCATTTTAATGAATGCTGGGATTCGTGAAATTTTAATTATTTCAACACCAGATGATACCCCTCGTTTTCAAGAATTATTAGGGGATGGCCATGATTTTGGTGTGGAATTATCCTATAAAGTACAGCCTTCTCCGGATGGATTGGCCCAAGCTTTTATTTTAGGTGAAGAATTTATTGGGGATGACAGTGTCGCTATGATTCTAGGCGATAATATTTTCCACGGTCATGGTTTGACAAAACGATTGCGTGCTGCGGCTAAAAAAGAAGTGGGTGCAACGGTGTTTGGCTATTATGTAGAAGATCCTGAACGATTTGGTGTTGTTGAATTTGATAAAGATGGAAAGGCCGTTTCTTTGGAAGAAAAGCCGGCTCATCCAAAATCAAATTATGCAGTTACTGGACTTTATTTTTATGATAATAAAGTCGTTGACTATGCGAAAAATTTGAAGCCTAGTGCGCGTGGGGAATTAGAAATCACAGATTTAAATCGTATTTATTTAGAAAATAATGAATTGAATGTCACGCTATTAGGGGATGGCTTTACTTGGTTGGATACGGGTACCCATGAATCTCTAGTGGATGCAACCAATTTTGTGAAGACCATTGAAGATCATCAACATCGTAAGATTGCTTGTTTAGAAGAGATTGCTTTCAAAAATGGTTGGATCGATCGCAAACAATTGGAAGAAATCTATGAAATCTATAAAAAGAATCAATATGGTGCGTATTTGAAGAAAATCATGAATCAAGAATATGTAGAACAGGAGTGGGCTGAATAATGAAAGTAACAGAAACAAAAATTCCCGGTGTATTGATCATTGATACCGATGTGTTTGGAGATCATCGTGGATGGTTTACGGAAACTTATGAAAAACCAAAATACGAGAAAATAGGCGTAGATGTAACATTTGTCCAAGATAATATGTCTTTTAGTGCCAAGAAGGGAACGCTTCGTGGTTTGCATTGGCAAAATCCGCCTTATGCACAATCCAAGTTAGTAAGTTGTATTAAAGGAAAGGTCATTGATGTTGCCGTAGATATTCGTAAGGGAAGTCCTACATTTGCACAATGGGTCAGTGTTGAGCTGAGTGAAGATAATCATCGTCAATTCTTTATTCCACAAGGATTTGCACATGGATTCTTGACGTTAACAGATGATGTTAAATTCATGTATAAAGTGGACAATGTCTATAATAAAGAGAGTGAGGGTGGCATGCGCTATGATGATCCAACCTGTGCTGTGGATTGGGGATCACTATTAAACGGTATCGAACCAGTACTTAGTGAAAAAGATCAAGTAGGGCCAACCCTAGAAGAATCGAATAATCAATTTGTTTATAATAAGTAGGAGGAAAACACATGAAATTTTTAGTAACTGGTGGTGCTGGATTTATTGGTGGTAACTTTATGCATTATATGGTCAATACATATCCAGAAGATGAATTTGTGAATCTAGATAAATTAACATATGCAGGTAACTTAGAAACTTGTAAACCTATTGAAGATAAACCCAATTATAAATTTGTGAAAGGCGATATTGCGGATCGTGATTTTATCTTTCAATTATTTGAAAAAGAACATTTTGATGTAGTTGTAAACTTTGCGGCTGAATCTCATGTTGATCGTAGTATTGAAGATCCAGAAATTTTTGTAAAGACCAATGTGATGGGGACAACTACCTTATTGGATGCTTGTGTAAAATATGGTATCAAACGATATCATCAAGTATCTACGGATGAAGTCTATGGAGATTTACCTTTGGATCGTCCAGATTTATTCTTTACGGAAGAAACGCCAATTCATACTTCCAGTCCATATTCTTCGGCAAAAGCAAGTGCAGACTTGTTTGTATTGGCTTATCATCGTACATATGGTTTACCAGTTACAATTAGTCGCTGCTCGAATAACTATGGACCTTATCATTTCCCAGAAAAATTGATTCCATTGATCATTTCACGTGCTTTGAATGATGAAACCATTCCTGTATATGGAACGGGAGAAAATGTGCGTGATTGGTTGCATGTATATGATCATTGTACAGCTATTGATTTGATCATTCGTAAGGGAAGAGATGGTGAAGTATACAATGTGGGTGGACACAATGAGCGTACAAACCTACAAGTTGTGAAAACTGTATTGCATGCATTGAATAAGCCAGAAAGCTTGATCACATTTGTTGCAGATCGGAAAGGTCATGATCTTCGATATGCCATGGATCCAACCAAATTAGAAACTGAATTGGGATGGAAACCAAAATATACATTTGATACTGGTATCCCACAAACCATTCAATGGTATTTGGATAATAAAGAATGGTGGGAAAACATCATTAGTGGTGAGTATCAAAACTATTTCCAAAAAATGTATGTGGATAAAGGAAGAGCAGAAGAATAATGAAAGTATTAGTAACAGGTGTAGCCGGTCAATTAGGCCATGATGTCATGAATGAATTGGCATCACGAAATTTAGAAGGATATGGAACGGATCTTGCAGAAACGTATGCAGGCATTCAAGATGGAACGTATGTTTGTCGTGCACCTTATGTTTCTTTAGATATTACAGATGCACAAGCCGTTCAAAAAGTGATGGATGAAGTACATCCGGATGCCGTTGTGCATTGTGCAGCATGGACAGCGGTTGATAAAGCAGAAGATATGCCAGATGTCGTTCGTAAAGTGAATGCAGAAGGTACGAAGAATATTGTGGATGCTTGTAAAAAATACGATATTCCTGTGATGTACTTTTCAACGGATTATGTATTCAATGGTGAAGGCACCGATCCTTGGATGGAATATGGACACCGTGAACCATTGAATGTGTATGGACAAACCAAATATGAAGGGGAATTAGCTGTTGAAAGTTATCCAAAACATTTTATCATTCGAATTTCTTGGGTATTTGGAAAGAATGGAAATAATTTTATCAAAACGATGTTGCGTTTAGGGAAAGAGCGTGGTGCCGTCAGTGTTGTCAATGATCAAATTGGTATGGTTACCTATACTTACGATTTAGCTCGTTTAGTGGTAGATATGATTCAAACGAAAGAATATGGAACCTATCATGCAACCAATTCCGGTGATTTTATTAGTTGGTATGATTTTGCCAAAGAAATCTTTAAACAAGCCGGCATGGATGTACCAGTAACTTCAGTGGATAGTAGTGCATTCCCAGCCAAAGCCAAACGTCCAAAGAATAGTCGTATGAATCAAACCGAATTGGACAAACACGGATTTACACGTTTACCTGATTGGCATGATGCATTGGCACGATATTTAAAAGAACTGAAGGATTGAATGAAAATCGTATTCATGTATAATAAAGTCAGTAAATAAAAGTCTTTACTGGCTTTTGTTTTTTTATGGAGGTGAAGGGATTGCCCAACACTATACATACATTTGTAGTTCTTGCATATAAAGATTCACCTTATTTGAAGTCTTGTATCCAATCGGTAATTAACCAGTCATATCCTAGTCAAGTAATCATTGCGACTTCTACGCCCAATGCATTTATTCGAACAATGGCTGAACGCTATCATTTACCTGTTATTGTTAATGAAAAAGCCAAGCATACAATAGGTGATGATTTTGATTTTGCACGAACATGTGTTGATTCCGAATTGGTGACGATTGCACATCAGGATGATATATATGCAAAAGACTATGCAAAAAATATTGTGGATGCTTATAAAAAAAATCCAGATGCTATAATCCTATTTTCAAATTATTTTGAAATTCGTAATAATCAACGAGTGTATGACAATACCAATTTAAGAATAAAGAAGAAGCTTTTGTCTTGTCTAAAAGTATCCAGTGCTCATTGTAAGCGATGGAGCATTTCTCTAGGTAATTCTATATGTTGTCCAGCTGTTACGTATAATAATAATAGAATTTCCTATAAAAAAATATTTGATTCTGATTATAAGAGTAATGTAGATTGGTTTGCATGGGAAAAATTGAGTCGGTTAACTGGCCGTTTTATCTTTGTTGATAAACCTTTAATGGGACATCGTGTACATGAAGAATCTACAACGACACAAATTATCGAAGACAATACCCGAACAAATGAAGATTTGGATATGTTGAAAAAATTTTGGCCTTCAATTATTGCGAAGATACTAAATTATGCATATAGAAATGCGGAGAAGAGTAATTCAGTTTAGGGGAGATTCGGATGGTGAAAGTAAGCATTATTATGCCAGTATACAACTCAGAAAAGTATTTGGAACATGCTGTCAATAGTATTTTGAGCCAGGACTTTGATGATTTTGAGTTAATCTTAGTGGATGATGGTAGTCCTGATAATAGTGGGCAAATTTGTGATGATTTTGCAAAAAAAGATAAGAGAGTCAAGGTTATTCATAAGNGATGGTGAAAGTAAGCATTATTATGCCAGTATACAACTCAGAAAAGTATTTGGAACATGCTGTCAATAGTATTTTGAGCCAGGACTTTGATGATTTTGAGTTAATCTTAGTGGATGATGGTAGTCCTGATAATAGTGGGCAAATTTGTGATGATTTTGCAAAAAAAGATAAGAGAGTCAAGGTTATTCATAAGCAGAACGGTGGGATTTGTTCAGCTCGCAATGCAGGGTTGGATTTGGCACAAGGTGAATATATCGGTTTCTGTGATAATGATGATGAATATTTACCGCATTTGATTAAAGATAATTATTTATTGGCCAAAGAACACAATGTGGATCTGATGCGGTATGCTAAAATAAAACGAGTAGAAAAAGATGATGGTCGTGTCTGGGAAGTACATACGCCCATTGAAGATATGTTCATTGAAAGAAAAAATTTTGGTCAATATTATCAAAATATTCGACGAGAAGATACGGTTTGGACAGGATTATATCGAAGGAAATTATTGGCAGAATACAATATACATTTTGATGAACGATTTTTATATGGGTCAGAGGATCTAAATTTTAATTTACAGTTTTTACTTCATTGCCAACGATTGGGTTTTAACTCTAATGAATATTATTCTTGGACACAAAGAGATAGTCATAGTACATCAAGAAATTTTACTCGAGATTACTTAAGAAAAAATATGATTAACATCGATTTAGAATATCGGTTCATGCATGAAGTATGCAAAGATCAGATTGATAATAAAATGAAAAATATCTTTTTAATCAATTCTTATGTCTATCCAATTCTTGATTACATGGAAATTCCAACATGTGATATGAATAAAAAAGAAAAAGTTGTTTATTTAAATGAATTACGGGATATGCCATTATTTGATAGAAATGTTCCAATAGAAACTTTAAAAAAAGTACGTTCTAAAAAAAGGATGTATATTACTATGAAATTGTTTTATGAGAGAAAATATAAAATATTAATTTTCATTGTTGGTAAAGGAAAATCAGTATTATCAGTATTTAGATTTAAGAAATAGGTGATTACATGGTGAAAGTAAGCATTATTATGCCAGTATACAACTCAGAAAAGTATTTGGAACATGCTGTCAATAGTATTTTGAGCCAGGACTTTGATGATTTTGAGTTAATCTTAGTGGATGATGGTAGTCCTGATAATAGTGGGCAAATTTGTGATGATTTTGCAAAAAAAGATAAAAGAGTCAAGGTTATTCATAAGCAGAACGGTGGGATTTGTTCAGCTCGCAATGCAGGGTTGGATTTGGCACAAGGTGAATATATCGGTTTCTGTGATAATGATGATGAATATTTACCGCATTTGATTAAAGATAATTATTTATTGGCTAAAGAACACAATGTGGATTTGATGCGGTATGCACGTATACGACGATTAATTGATGCAGAGGGTAAGAAGTGGGATAGCACATCTTCGTTAATGAATTGCTTTATTTCCCATCAAGATTTTAGCAGTTATTATCAAAATATTCGACGAGAAGACACAGTCTGGACAGGTTTATATCGCAAGAAAATTATTGATATATACCATATTCGATTTGATGAGACATTTTATTATGGCTATGAAGATCGTATGTTCAATTTAACTTTTTTAAGTCATTGTAAAACATTAGGATTCAATTCCAAAGCATACTATATTTGGTCACAACGTGTAGGACATAGTACTTCTAAGTCATTTCACGAGGAAGCATTAGACGATAATTATAAATGTATCAATGCAGAATACGTTTTTTTGAGACAGTTAGATGGTCAACTGGATAATGTTACAAAGAATATATTTTTAACGAATGCCTATGTTTTTTCTTGCTTAGAATATTTATTATTACCAACTTGTAAACTATCCAAACAACAAAAAACAGATATATTAAAGAAATATCGGAATCATCCTATATTTGATGAGCATATTCCAAAATCAACTCTAAATCAGGTGAAGAGAAAGAACAAACGATTATGGATTACAATGAAATTATTTGATGAAAGAAAGTATAGGACATTACTCTTTATTGTTGGTAACGGATCAAAAATTCTTTCTAAGTTTAGATATAAATAGAGAGGTATAAACGATGCATGTTTCTGTTGTGATTTTTGCAGGTGGTACGGGAATGCGTATGAATTCAAAGATACCAAAGCAATTCTTAGAGGTAGATGGTAAACCAATTATCATTCATACATTGGAGTTTTTTGAAAAAAATAAAAATGTTGATGATATAGTGATTGTTTGCAAGGAAGATTGGATTGATTATTTAAAAGAGAAGTTATCTGTTTTTTCTATAACAAAAGTAATTAGCGTGATAGCTGGGGGGAAAACAGGACAGTTATCGCGGTATTATGGAATAAAAGAATTAGAAAAAAAACTTCCATCATTAGATGATACGATTGTAATGATGCATGATGGTGTACGTCCTTTGATCAATGATGATTTGATAAATCGTAATATTCAAACTGTGCGCGAGAATGGGAATTCAGTGACTATTGCTCCTGCTATTGAAACTGTTATAACGATTGAGGGTGGTACTATTCAAAATGTAATTGAGAGAGCTAAATGCCGAATGGCTAAAGCCCCGCAATGCTTTTGGATGAAAGATATCTTAGCGGTACATGATGAAGCATTTGCAAAGGGAGATATAGATAATATTGATACAGCTTCGATCATGTCAAAATATGGATATAAGATTTATGTAACGGAAGGGCCTACTGAAAACATTAAGATTACCACACCATTGGATTTTTATACGTTTCAAGCAATTTATACAGCACGAAAAGAGGGAAGAGGATGAATACGGTAATACGTCAAGATGCCAAAGCTATTGGTCAAAATGGCATTATGACAGAATTCGAAGGAACTTCTATATTAGTAACCGGGGGAACGGGATTGATTGGTTCTACACTTGTTATGGGGCTATTAGAAGCTAAAAATATTGATGTGTATGTCTTGGCTCGATCAATTGGGAAAGCAAAAAATATATTTTGTGATTATTTAGAGAATAAAAAACTTCATTTTATTATTCAAGATATTTCACAGCCTATTCCATTTGATCTCTCAGTTGATTATATTATCCATACTGCTAGCCCAACCTCTTCAAAATATTTTGTTGATCATCCGGTTGAAACCATTCATACATCGATTCAAGGAACTGATAATGTACTAAAATTTGCAAAAGAGCATAGTATAAAAAGCCTAGTTTATTTATCAAGTTTAGAAGTATATGGTGTTACTGATCCAATGTTAGATAGTGTAAAAGAATTGGATTATGGATACTTGGATCCTTTTAAAGTGCGTAGCTCCTATTCAGAAGGTAAGCGCATGGTTGAATGCTTATGTGCATCGTATTATTCAGAATATTCTGTTCCAATTCGAGTGGCAAGATTAGCGCAGACTTTTGGTCCTGGTGTTTCTTATGAGGATGGTCGGGTATTCGCTGATTTTGCACGAAGTTGTATTGAAAAAAGAGACATAGTTTTGCATACAGAAGGAAAAACAGTACGAAATTATTGTTATACAAAAGATGCTGCTATCGCTATTTTGTATATTTTAGCACATGGTCAAAATGGCGAAGCATATAACGTCGCGAATCCAGACACGGCCATTTCTATTTATGATATGGCTTGTTTATTACATCATTTATATCCAGACAGCCAAGTGAAAGTGATGATTGATGGCAAAGAACGAGGATATAATCCAGACGTAATCATTCGATTAAATGTCGATAAATTAAACGCCTTGGGATATCGTCCTTCTACATCGTTAGAACAAATGTATAATCGTTTGATAGAAAGTATGAAAGAAGGTAAGATCAAATGAAATTATTTACATGTGGTCCTGTAGAAATGTATGAGAATACATTAGAAATATCGTCGAAACAAATTCCATATTTTCGTACCCAAGATTTTTCGAATATCATGTTAAAGTGTCAAGAACAATTTTTACGATTTGTGAATGCTCCAAAACCTAGCTATTTAGCTGTGATGACAGCATCAGGAACTGGGGCTATGGAAACGGCAGTGATGAATGCATTGAATGAAAAGGATAAGGTTTTGGTCATCGACGGTGGTGGTTTCGGTCATCGTTTTAGTGAACTGTGTACACACCATCATGTGCTTCATGATGATATTCACTTATCTTTTGGGGAAGCATTGACTCGCGAGCATTTGATTCCTTATGAGAATAAAGGATATACTGCTTTGTTGGTGAATGCCGATGAGACATCAACTGGACAATTATATGATTTGCAAATGTTGGGGGATTTTTGTACAGAACAAAATATGTTGTTTATTGTTGATGCCGTAAGTGCGTTTTTAGTAGATGAAATTGATATGCAAAAAATGCATATTGATTTAGTATTGACCGCAAGTCAAAAAGCATTAGCACTAGCACCGGGGCTTTCATTTATAGTTGTAAATGAAAGAATGAAAAAAATTATTGATAACAATGAATGTGCTTGTACTTATTTAGATTTAAAAGACGCATTTAAAAATATGGAACGTGGACAAACGCCGTATACGCCTGCAGTTGGAATTGTCTTACAATTAGCCGATCGTTTAAATCAAATTGATCAAATTGGTGTCGACAAAGTAATTGATCAGGCAAAAGCCAATGCTCAATATTTCCGGATGCGGTGTGATGAGATCGGGTTAAAATATGGGCAATATCCATTATCGAATGCACTTACTCCCTTATTATTTGATAATGGAAAAGCGTATGATTATTTCTTAGAAGCAAAAGACCACTATGGCTTAATGTTAACACCAAATGGGGGAGCATTATCCGGCTCTGTACTTCGTGTTGGACATATGGGAAATTTGACAACAAAAGATTATGATGCAGTTATTGCATTTTTTAAGGAGGTACTGGAATGAAAGCTATTTTGTTAGCGGCGGGAAAGGGATCGCGAATTTCAAAGAATATCCCACCAATTCCTAAGTGCACTTTAGATGTTGGAGGTCAACCTTTGGTACTACGCACCATAAAAATGCTAGAAAAACGAGGTATTTCGTGTGCCGTTGTGACTGGCTATCGTCATGAAAATATAGACGAAGTACTTAAAGATACAAATGTCACGATATATTACAATCCATTTTATGATATAACAAATAGTATTGGATCTCTCTATTTTGCGAAGGATTTTATTGATCCAAATCAAGATCTTTTGTTAGGAAATGCAGATGTCTTTTGGACAGATGATATTTTAGATGAGATTCTTGCTGCAAAGGAACAAGTTGTTATGTTATCTGACCGGACTCGTGCTGATGATGGAGATTATTTCTTTGGAACTGAAAATGGTATCATTCGACGTTATGGAAAAGAACTTAAAAGAGATCAAAGAGATTGTGAATATGTAGGAATTGCAAAAATAAAGAAATCCTTTGTACCTACTTTTGTTACGCAATTAGAATATATGGTTAGTCATCAGCAACATGGCGTTTGGTGGGAAAATGTGTTATATTCTTTAACGTCTGAATATGATATCCATAGTTTGGATGTAAATCATAAATTTTGGGCGGAAGTCGACTTTATTGAAGACTATGAAAGAATTTTAGATTATGTCAAAACAAATAACATATAAATCTTATGAACCGAAAGTGTTAAAAAAACTACATACTGTTCAATTGAATATGCTGAAAGATATTGATGTATTTTGTAGGAAATATGATATCCACTATTTTGCAGTGTCTGGCACAGCACTAGGTGCCGTACGTCACAAGGGGTATATCCCTTGGGATGATGATATCGATATTGCAATGTTACGGGATGATTATTTGAAAATGTTGGAACATAGAGATGAATTACAACCAAAATACACATTATTTTCAGCGGATTGCGAAAATAAATATTATAATTTTGTGCCAATCATTTCGATGAACGATACACGTATGATTGTTCCTCTTTCCAAAGATGTATTTGATACTGGAATTTTTATAGATGTATTTTTGTATGAAAATATTCCTGATGATCCACAAGAGGCAAAAAGATATATATCTAAATGTTTTTTTTGGCGCAATATTTATGTTATGTCACGCGCAAATTTTGAATTATTATGGCCTGGAGCCACATTTGTACAAAAATGTAAATATACTATATCGCGTGTAGTGCGTTTTTTTGCAAAATATATAGATCCAGATGGAATGAAAGTAAGAAAGAAGTATCTTCGTCTGATAGATAAATATTATGGAAAAACAAATACTTATACCGTTTTAGGTGATCCTTATGCGAATGATGTCATCATGAAAGGTAATGAGATATTACCCAATAAATATCTTTTATTTGAAGATTTTCAAATGCCAATGATGGCTGATTATTTAGTCAATTTAGAAAGAAAGTTTGGATCAAATTATATGGAGATTCCACCAGAAGAGAAACGTGTGAATCATTGCCCATATATTCTAGAATTTAGAAAGAGTGATTGATTTGAAAGAATACGATGACGCTACGTTAAAGAAACTTCAATCCGTAGAGCTGGAAATATTGAAAGATTTTATGTCGCTTTGTGATCGTCACGGTTTACAATATTTTGGTATTGCGGGAACAGGTATTGGGGTATTACGTCATGGTGGGTTTATACCTTGGGATGATGATATTGATGTTGCATTACCACGTAAGGATTATGAACAATTTATTAAATATGCGAACGAAGAGTATGCAGATAAATATACAATTATGAATGTAGAATATGATGAAAATTATCCATTGATGACTACACGAATGATGATGAAGGGTACAAAATTTAGAGAATATGCATTGGCACATATCAATGTTGAATTAGGAATCTTTCTAGATATTTATCCATTTGATAATTTAAGTGATGACCCTAAAAAAAGAAAAAAACAGATGCATGATGCATGGTTTTATTCTAAATTATTGATTTTGCGAAGTATACCAAAGCCAGTTCTTGCTTTTAAAGGCTGGAAAGCTGCTATTGTACATTTAATATGTGCTCTTGTGCATTATCTAATGGTAATTTTGCATATTTCTAAAAGATGGTTGGCGTTTAAATGTAAAGAGGCAAGTATTAGACATAACGAAGAAACAAACAGTGAATATATAGACTTTTTATGTGATACAACTCCAGAAATGAATATTTATAAACGGAGTGATGTATTTCCGCTTGTAAAAAAAGATTTTGAAAATACAAGATTGTATTTTCCAAATAATATGGATTCTAATTTGCGTGGGATGTATGGTGATTATATGCAAATGCCACCTGTTGAAAAAAGAAAAAATCATTTTCCTTATGAATTAGAATTTAAGGATTAGGAGAATCATTTTGAAAAAAGAAAAATCAATTCAAGTAAATGCAGTACTAAATATAATTAAGCAGTGTTGCATGATTTTATTTCCATTGATCACGTATCCATATGCTTCTAGAGTACTTGGTAAAGCAAATTTAGGAAGAGTGAGCTGGTCCGATTCAATTATTCAATATTTTGTTTTATTTGCACAACTAGGTATTCCTACTTATGCGATGCGCGAAGGCGCACGGATTCGAAACAAAAAAGAAAAAATAACTAAATTAGCGAGTGAATTATTCTCTATTTCATTTCTTGCAATGTTATTTTCGTATATTATTTTATTTTTACTTATTTGCTTTGTTCCAAGAATGCATGTTGAAGAATTGTTACTAGGAATATTAAGTATAAATATCATTGCTAATGTATTAGGTCGCGATTGGATCAATTCAGTTTTTGAAGATTTTTTTTATATTACCGTACGATATATTGCATTTCAAATAGTAGCTTTAATTCTAATTTTGTTTTTTGTAAAGCAACCAACTGATTTTTCAAAATATGCTTTTTTCTTATTAATAGCAAATTCAGGAGGATATTTTGCTAATATTTTATATACACGACGCTATATTCCATATAGATTGACGACACATTTGAATTTAAAGAAGCATTTGAAGCCGATTACATATTTATTTGGAATCACATTAGCTTCTACCATTTATATAAAATCGGATATAATAATTTTAGGTTTCTTTCGCTCTAATGGCGAAGTTGGTGTGTATACCTTAGCCTCCAATATTTATACTATGATAAAAGCATTGCTAAATGCATTGATTGCAGTGACCATACCACGAATTTCTTTTTATTTGGGGGATAATAATATAAAGGAATTAAATAAGTTGACATATAGTTTAAAGATAACCCTGTATTCCTTGGTTATTCCAGCAATAATTGGTATTTTTATGTTGAGTAAAGATATTATTACCCTTTTGGGAGGCTCATCTTTTACAGAAGGCTATATTTCCCTACAAATATTATGTTTTGCTTTATTTGGTGCCATATTTGCAGGTTTTTATTCACAAGTCATTCTCGTACCCCATAGAATGGAAAAAAATTTCTTTTTCGCGACTATTATTTCAGCGTGTTTAAATGTAGGATTGAATATATTTTTTATTCCATGGTGGGGAATAAATGGAGCAGCATTGACTACTTTAATAGCTGAATGTGTAGTTATGGGTATTTGTGCATATTATTCTCGCCCATACCTAGGTGAAATTCAGCATGTAAAACTTGGACCAATATTTATTGGATGTTTTGCTATTTTTGTAGTTTGTCTTTTTATTCAAATTTTAATTTCATCTATCTTCTTACGTATTGTATTCAGCATTGTTTTTTCTATTCTATGCTATTTTTTGATACTGTTCATTGGCAAGAATGAATTTGCTTTAGAGATCCATCGAATTATCAAAGAAAAACTTCGCATTATTATGAAGTAAAAAATTGTAACGAATATGTGAGTTTTCAGAGTTTTCTTAGATGAGTTGAGAACTCTTTTTTCATTTAGTGAATTTGTATGAAAATTTGAACCACACCCAACGGAGTAATCGGTGTCAGAAAAGGGGTGAGATGAAACAGATGGCTCTGAGCAATGGAATGAATGTCTTTATTTTCGTGGATTGAGTTAAATCGCCACCTTGGAATATTCACAATGTAGTATTTGTTATTATTAAAATATTCTTTAATATTATGCTATAATAAAACAAGGGAGAGAGAAAATGAAGAGAAAATACAGGAATTTTAGCAAATTAATTGCGATAGGTATTCCCTTGGTTATCATGGGGGCAACTATACAACAAGTTTATGCAAAAGAGGCGAATGAAGCCAATGAAGAGAATTCTGTTGAAGAGGTCACAAATGATAATACGACTAATATTATAGCAGGTGATGAACCAATTGAACAAAATGCAAATGTCATTTATGAGACACATGTTCAAGATAAAGGCTGGCAAAACGCAGTTTCTAATGGAGATATTGCGGGTACGACTGGTGAAAAAAAGCGTATCGAAGGTGTTAGAATAAATCTTGATGGTAATGTTCCTGGTGAAATTGAATATCAAGCCCATGTCCAAGGTATTGGTTGGCAAGAATGGAAAAAAAATAACGAAGTTTCAGGAACTACGGGAGAATCTCGTAGATTGGAAGCTATTCGTATACGTTTATTAGGTGAAATTGCGAATAGATATAATGTTTTATATCAAGCACACGTAGAGAATTATGGTTGGCTCAGCTGGACAAAAAATGGAGAATATTGCGGTAGTCAAGGATATGGCTTACGATTAGAAGCTTTACGGATTCGTCTAGTAAAAATCAGTGATGAGATTACGGATGTTGATGTAAAATCGGCTTTTTTATCACCGGCTATTCAATATCAATCACAGATACAAAATATCGGTTGGCAATCTAATAAATTAGAGGGAAATGTTGCTGGTACAACGGGCCAAAGTAAGCGTTTGGAAGCTTTGAAAATTCAAATATATAACCCATATCTTAATGGTGATATTCAATATAAAGCCCATATACAGAATTTAGGATGGGAAAAGAATTGGTCACAAAGTGGCGAAATAGTTGGTACAGTTGGAAAAAGTTTGCGTATGGAAGCAATACAAATTCAGTTATTAGGTGAAGCTTCCAAGCAATATGATATATATTATCGTGTACATATTCAAAATTATGGTTGGTTAGACTGGGCAAAAAATGGTGCTATTTCGGGCAGTATCGGAGATTCATTAGGTATTGAAGCAATAAATATTTGTATTCGAAAAAAAGATGAAGAACTAGCACATAATGGAAATGTTGTCTCGATGGAACACAAGAATTCATATGATCGAGATGGAAATATTATTACCGGAATGTGTTTTACCAATGATGGTCGTATAGAATATTGTTATCAGCCTGGTAAATACTGGCATAGTAGGACGAGCATTTCAGGAATGAATGGTCGATGGATTAATTATGCAGTTGCTCGAACTGGTGTTGCTTTACCAAATTGTTTTACCTATGCAACTGCACGTATTAGTGAAATTCTTGGATATAATCAATCATTGGATGGAGCTAATAGAGTACCTGGAGCAGGTGATTTATGGGCAGTTCATGCTAATCAATTTAGTCGGTCTACGGCGCCACGTGTGGGGGCATTAATGATTTGGACAAGTCGAAATAATGGATATGGGCATGTAGCTGTTGTCGAAAGTGTATATAATGGAATTATCACTTGGTCACAATCAAATTATGGTGGAAAACTATTTGAATATGTGACAGCTAATCCTTTCAATTATGTTCCTGGTCTTCGCTTCATGGGCTATTTATGGCATAGTGGATTGAAATTATAGATTGTATTTAATTATAACGAAAAATATTTGATAAAGGAGAGAGCATGAATAAAAAATATCGACGGTTGGGAAATATTGTTGCAGTAAGTATACCTATGGTTATTATTGGCGCGACTGTTCAGCATGTTTATGCAGAGGAACCTCAGAATTCCATTTTAACTGAGCAAACATCAGTTGAAACAACGGTGGATCAAAATACTGTAGAGTACAGTCAAAGTTCAACTGGAACAGATCAAGTACCTGATAAGAATACAAATGGTCAAAAAGAAACGATTACAGATCCTGATAAAACGAATGAAAGTATTACGCAAGAACCTGATGTGATATATGAAACGCATGTACAAAATAAAGGATGGCAGTCACCTACATCAAATGGAGAAACAAGCGGAACCGTTGGTGAAGGAAAACGAATTGAAGCCATTAAAATTCATGTAGACTCAGATATTACAGGTGGGGTTGAATATCAAACACATGTACAAGATATTGGTTGGCAAGATTGGGTAAATGATAATCAAATGGCTGGTACGACAGGCCAGTCAAGACGAATCGAAGCCATTCGAATTCGTCTAAATGGAGAATTAGCTTCTAAATATCATATTTATTACCGTACACATATTCAAAACTATGGATGGCTCGGTTGGGCTAAAGATGGTGAATATAGTGGAAGTCAGGGATATAGTTTGCGGATGGAAGCTTTGCAAATTAAACTGATTGAGATAGGTAAAGAAATTACTGATTCTGGTGTTGCTTTTCAGGCGCCAAGTATTAAATACCGTACACAATTACAAGGCACTGGATGGCAGGATTACCGGACAGAGGGCCAGGTTGCAGGTACGATTGGCCAAAGTCGACGTATGGAGTCGGTTAAAATTGAGCTTATAAATCCTGAATTAGTTGGTGATATTTTATACCAAACACATATCCAAAATTATGGATGGGAAACAAATTGGGCTAAAAATGGAGAATTGTCTGGAACTGTTGGTCAAGGATTACGATTAGAAGCCATTCGAATTAAATTAGATGGTGCAGTAGCTAATGATTATGATATATATTACACTGTACATGCCGCAAATATAGGATGGCTCGGTTGGGCTAAAAATGGTGAAAATGCCGGTACTTCTGGTGCTAGTCTTCGTTTAGAGGGATTGATTATTAAACTTCTTAAAAAGGGAGAAATTGCACCAGCATTAATGGGTACAATAAATACGCCTTTTGTATCCAACCAAACAATTTATTATCGTGCATATGTTGATGGCTCTGGTTGGCAAACAAATGTAAAAGATGGTGAAACAGCCGGCACTACTGGACAATCAAAACAAATTGATCAAATTGTAGTTGAACAACCCGATTCAAATATCTCTGGAACTGTGGAGTATCGAGGTCATATTCAAAATATTGGCTGGCAAAATAATTGGACACAAGCTGGAAACGAAATGGGACAGCTTGGTTTACGTTTGGAAGCTATACAGATGCGTTTAACTGGTGAATTATCAAAAGTCTACGATTTATATTATCGTGCACATTGTGAACTCTTTGGCTGGGAAGGCTGGGCTAAAGATGGTGAGAGTGCAGGTAGTAAAGGTGCTGGTTTCCGAATGGAAGGTTTGCAAGTTGAGTTACGTGTTAAGGGATCTTCTGCGCCAGGTACAAGAGTTTCTGCTTATCGAGATGTAACTGATATGGTTAGTCGAGCACAAGGATATACTAGTGCAACTAATCGATTGATTCTATTGGATAAGACTCACTATCGAGTAGGTGTATTTGAACGCTCAAACGGACAGTGGAAATTAGTACATGAATGTTTATGCGGTATAGGAGCTGTGGAAACTCCAACGGTTGAAGGACAGTTTAAAACAGGACCATATAAAAATGTTGTACATAGACGACCAACATATAATTATTGGTATGTTACTCAGTTCTATGGTGATTACTTATTCCATTCTGTATTGTATACAACTACACAAAATCCGGTCCAGATACGTGATGGTCGCATGGGAATTCAAGTTTCACACGGTTGTGTTCGTTTATCATTAGAAGATGCAAAATATATTTTCTATCAAGTTCCATTAGGAACAAAAGTCGTTATTTATCATTAGGGCTGTAACGATTAATCGTTGACCAGTCAATAAAAAAGGACCGATGGTTGAACAGGTATGTTCATTGTCATCGGCCTTTTTGGTATACTTTTGTTGTGACTAAATATCTTAATCAGTGTAATGTAATTCAACGTAAGCGTCAGATAAATCAGTGTCTATGATGTTATAAACAAAACCCGTTGTGAACAAACAGTTATTTGTATCATAACGGGTTTATTTACATATTGTCTTTATATCACTGCACCATGGCAGATAATCATCCAGTAATGAAGGATCGGATATAAAGTCTAGTCCAGGTAATGAATTGAATAGAAGATTCAGATATTTATATGGATCCAGTTCATTGGCTTTCGCTGTTTCGACGATACTGTATATCGCTGCACTCGCTTTCGCTCCTTGTGGTCCTCCATTGAACAGCCAGTTTTTTCTGCCGACCGTGAATGGCCGTATAGCTCTTTCAGCTATGCTGTTGGTCATTGGTATATTTCCATCTTCCAGATATTTGATGAGTCCTGCTTTCTGGTTTAGAGCATAATGAAAAGCCTTTCCGCATTTTGATGACGCAAGTACTTTGTCCTTATTTGTTTCTATCCACGCAAAAAATTCTTCGACCATTGGCGCCTGTATCTCTTTCCGTTTCCTTTGTCTGGTCTCTGCATCAAGATCTTCTAATAATGCTTCTTCATGGAAGATCTTCTGCAGTTTCTCGATGGCCTGTTTTGGATAGGTGGCATTCATTGACTTCAGATCCTTTGGCAGGGCATC
>NZ_RJQC01000001.1:436416-931075 GCF_003725415.1 Absicoccus porci
TAGTGAACCCCAAATTTTGAACAAAGCTAAATAGAGATTAAGGCTTGATTTCTTGCTTGGCAAGGGGTCAAGCCTTTTAATCGTGTTTGTATGCGCTCTGTATTGTAATAGTCTATGTATTCTTTAATTGCGTTGCGTAGTTCATCTATTGTTGTAAATTCATATTCATGTCCATAAAACATTTCATTTTTCAACTTCCCAAAAAAGTTTTCCATGACACAGTTATCCAGGCAATTGCCTTTCCTTGACATGGATTGAATGATTCCTTTCTCTTCCAGTCTTTTATGATAGGCCTGCATCTGATATTGCCAGCCTTGATCAGAATGGAAGATCAATCCGTCCAGATTGAGATGTTTCTGAAATGCTTTATCCAACATGTCTGTTATTTGTGCAAAGTTAGGGCTTGTGGATAAATTATATGACACGATCTCATGACTATACATATCCAGGATTGGAGATAGATACAATTTGCCGGCTGCTATATGAAATTCCGAAACATCGGTTGTCCATTTTTCGTTGACGGTCTTTGTCTTGAAATTGCGAGTGTAGTATGTTTTATGTTCTTCTTCATCCACTACCTTATCTAGCAGTAAATTCTTTACTGTCCCATTCATATCTCCTTTATATGACCGATATTTCGCCCGTGGTGTTGCTCCGGCTAATCCCATTTTGTTCATCAATCGTTGTATTAATTTATGGTTTACATGGAATCCAGCATTTGATAGAGCCAGTGTTATTCGTCTATATCCATATCGTGTTTTATGATCATAGAAAATGGTTATTATCCTGTTCATCAGTTCATCATATTTCCAATCTGGATCCGAATGAGTACACCAGTAATAATAATCACTTCTACTGATATGCGGCAGTGTATCTGAACTGTTGATCGCATTCAATATAAATGACAATGAACGCTTTGTTTCCTGCCTTAGCTCCGTTACTGCCTGTGCTATTTCTTGTTTTCTCGCTTTTTTTTTGCCGTAACTAAGGCATCTAATTTTTTTAAGTATTCTTGCCGTATCATAAGAATCTCGTTCTGCTTGCGTAACTTTGCATTCTCTTCCTTCAGTGCTTTGTTCTCCGCTTGCAGATTGTTCGTCTTCTTTTTCATGAGACTTTCTCCCTCGTTTCTTTACAACAACAGTATACTCATTTTCTTCGAATTCTTTAATCCATCTTGTTAAAGTGCCTTTGTCTGATAATCCAAGATCAATAGATACAGACGTTATACTTTCATCATTTATTAATACTCTATTAATTGCAGTTAATTTAAATTCTGAAGCATAGTGATGTGAACAATGCTTCGTGCTTTCCAGACCATGTGCATCGATCAGACGAATAAGATAATTGATACGCGATTTATTTACTTCGTACTCTTCAGAAAGTGAAGAAACGGTCTTCCCGTTTTTACGTTTTTGATAAATTTCTTTTTTCTGTTTTTCTGTCAATTTCATAGAAAAAGTGAACCCTCCTGTTGAACTTCATTTTGTCCAACTTTCTGGGTTCACTACACTNGTTTTTGATAAATTTCTTTTTTCTGTTTTTCTGTCAATTTCATAGAAAAAGTGAACCCTCCTGTTGAACTTCATTTTGTCCAACTTTCTGGGTTCACTACAGTCGCAATTCAAAATTGACCAGTTTTTTTATTATGCTTCTTAATGGGTTTTTATAATCAAAAGGAGGCAAAAAAGAGATGAAAACGATTATGCAAAAGTAGGAAATCATTCGATTGAAGAAGGAGGGATGGAATGATAATAAGATTTTCAAGACATTTGGTGTTTCCAGAAATACGATTCCAAAGTACGAAAGATCCTATTGCAGCAATCTGTAGGAACTATTAAAACTTGATCCAAATGTGGACACACACAAGATCATTGAAACGTTGATCGATGATCCGTCCTATAATTCATCAAGACGAACTGCCAGAAAGTATTCCGAAGGAATGGATATCCAACTGCGTAAGATCCTGACCGATGAAGAAAACAGGACCAGACGCTAGGGACCGGGCCATAAGCAGGCCTTAAATGACAGGCAGATCTACCAGCTGTTGATCGATCAGGGATTTGATATTGGTGAAACAACGATACGAAATCGGCTGCGAGTCATTAGAGATGAAAAAAAAGAAGCTTTTATTAAACAGGAATATGATTACTGTGACCGATTTGAATACGATTTTGGCGAAGTAAGACTGATTATCGATGGCAGGAATATAAAAGGATACCTGGCCGTCCTGGTCTGTCCTGCATCCGGATTTCGCTGGGCCTATCTGTATCGCAATTCGAAGATGGATGTCTTCCTGGATTCACATGTACGTTTCTTCGAGATGCTTGGCGGATCTTTCAAGGAAGGGGTCTATGACAATATGAAGAATGCGCTAGAGAGGCACGATTAAAAGATATGAACTTTGAAGATTTTTTGGGAGAACTGTAGAAAAATGAAGTGGAACTCCGAACCAGAAACAGTATAAAGACGAGGATAAGACGGGCAAAGTTTCTCTATCCGATGATCTTGCAGGATTATCAAAAAGAACATCTAAGCATAGAGATACGACAAAAAATTCATGAACTGGAGACGCTTGAATTCATCGACAATAAGCTGAATATCATATTGATTGGCAATCCGGGAAGGCAAAACGGCACTGAGCATCGCATGGGGAACAGAAGCATGTCAGCAGGGCAAGAAAGTATTGTTTGTGAGCATACCGACCCTTTTGATAGAACGGAAAGAAGCAATGAATCAAAATCAAATAACGATGTACAAAAGAAAATTTGAAAGCTATGACCTGGTCATACTGGACGAGCTGGGATACTGCACATTCGACCAAGAACGAGGAGAGATATTGTTCAATCTGTTATCCAGCCGAAATGTAAAAGGAGCCATGATCATCACATCCAATCTGACATTTGATTGGTGGAATGAAGTGTTCAAAGACCAGGTATAAACAGGAGCAATCATTGACAGACTGGCATACATGTCTTACCTGATTGACATGTCTGGAGATAGTTATAGAACTCTGGCAACAAAGAATTGGAATTCAAAAAATGGTTCAACAACCAATCAATAGCTATTAAAGTATTCAGAAAAAATCGAAGATATTTCATCACGTTTCAGGATGAATATCTTCGATTCGAGAATGAATAGTTGGTCAGTTTTCAGTTGACAAATATTATCGCAGTTCTTATGGATTTGACAGTTTGAAGATGCTCGAATGTGTTTTGTTGGCTTTTGCTATGATAAAAGCTGCCTCCCATCTGTTAGATTTTTGAGCTAACTTTTTTTGGGGGAGTAGCTTGGCTCATAGATCAATGCGAAAATGCTTCTATTCGTTACAGTCCCTTTTTCTTTTGTTATTTAAGAGTTTAACCTATGCTATACTATAGAAAATGCATGTGGAGGAATTCTTATGAAGTGTACACATTGTGGTCATGAATTAAATGGAACAGAAAAGTTTTGTCCCAATTGTGGACAACCAGTCGATATACAACCAGCCGAAACGATAGAAGCACACCCAAATATCCAATGGTATTTTGTCGAAAATAATGAATCCAAAGGGCCTTTTACGGAATCACAAATGAAAGAATTTTATGATTCGGGACGTATCAACGATTTGACCTATGTATGGCATGATGGACAATCCGATTGGGAGTCCCTAAAAGTTTCGGGTTTAGCTTTTGGTGAATCTCAGGAAACAAAAGTGGATGGATGGTATTTCATCGATCTTCACCAAAACCAGCATGGGCCCTACACCAAAGCGCAAATGAATGGTTTTTTAGCCAATAATACTATTGGTGCTAACACCTATGTCTGGCGAGAAGGTATGGCGGATTGGGATACCTTAAATCATACGGAATTATATAGTCAATCCATGTACCCACAGATGCAATCCAATGAATCTTTATTCATCAAGCATCGAAGTATACTTTCTTGCATCCTATTGAGTATTTTTACTTGTGGAATCTACGCTATATATTGGCAATACAGTATTGCCCGTGATATGAATACCTTGCTTCGGTCCAATGGCTATCCAGAAGATACAAGTCCGGCGCAAGTGGTGATTTTTTCGTTTATTACCCTTGGTATCTATGGCATTTATTTCTTGTACAAAGTTGCTAAAAACCTGAATCAGATTGAAGATGTGTATAACAATAATGCTCTATTATATGTGATCTTAAGTATTTTTGGACTATCTATTGTAGCTTATGCCATTATCCAGGATAACATCAATCATAGGGTAGATGCATAATATATCCTTGACAATATGATTCACTGTTCTATAATATTGAGGTAAATCAGATGAAGATAGAGGCAGCGATGCGTCAGAGTATGAAATGGAGTTGGCAGACGGTGAAGTTTCAGAAAGGTAATCATCGCCGAAAGAAATAAAATGGCAATTTTATTTCTTGGGGTTCTAAGAAATACTTAGTTCACTCCTTCGTTGCAGAAGAGGCGTTATCTGAAAGCAAGGCATGTAGGCTATGTGAAGATAACACATAGCCTTTTTTCTTCATTTGTAGAAAAAGGAGAGAGAGAAATGAAAAAATTATTAACGGCAATCGCGGTTGCATCCTTAAGCATGTCTTTGGTGGGTTGTGGCAGTGGTTCTTCCAATTCAAGTGCAGATTCAGACACATTTACAGTAGGTATGGAATGCAACTATGCACCATTTAACTGGCAACAAAGTAAGAAATCATCTACAGCTTCCAAATTAGGCAGTGGAGCTGGTTATTGTGATGGTTATGATGTTGTCATGTCTCGTAAAATTGCGAAAAAATTAGGTAAGAAATTGGTGGTTAAGAAAATTAGTTGGGATGGTTTACAACCAGCTGTTGAATCGGGTGAAATCGATGCCATCGTTGCCGGTATGACCGCCAATAAGAAGCGTGAAAAAGGAATCGATTTTACAACACCTTATTATCAAAGTGAAACCGTCATGATCGTTCGTGCAAATAGTGAACAAGCCGGTTATACGAGTATTCAACAGTTCTCTGGACAAAAAGTCATGGGACAAAAGAATACAAACTATGATACGATCATTGATCAGATCAATGGCGTAAAACACGAGACACCAAAAGCAACGTATCCAGAATTGGTGGTTGCTCTACAAAATGGTGATGCCGATGGTATTCCAGCTGAATTACCAGTTGCCAATGGTATCGTATCCGCCAACCCAGATTTGACCATCGTACATTTTGCCGATGGCCAAGGATTTGATAATGATACATCCGTATCCATTGGTTTAAAGAATGGAACACGTAAAACAAAATACTTCAAGAAAGTGCAGAAAGCTTTGGATTCTATCTCTCAAGAAGAGCGAATGAAATTGATGGAAGATGCTGTTAAGCGTGCACCTACAGAAGACTAATAAAGTGAGGAGTAGATAGAATGCAAATTGATTTTGCGTATGCATGGCAAACATTAGTAAAATCGTGGCCCATGTTTGCTTACGGAATTCGTTTAACAATGGAATTTGCCATTGTTGGTACCTTAGTTGGTTTACTTTTAGGATTGGTTGTCGGCGCTATTCATGCCGTGGACATTGATCCATTTGATAAACCAATTACGCGATTTTTCAAACATTTAGGCCACATTATTACTGGTTTATATGTTTGGGTATTCCGTGGAACACCAATGATGGTACAAGCCGTATTCTTGTATTATTTATTGAAGCCAGCTTTGGGATGGACAGGCTTTACGGCTGGTATGTTTATCATTTCTATCAATACGGGTGCCTATATGGCTGAAATCATTCGTTCAGGTATTCAGTCCATTGATAAAGGCCAAACAGAAGCTGCTAAATCTATTGGTATGACCAATACGCAAACGATGATGCAGATCATCTTCCCACAAGCCATCAAAAATACCTTTCCGGCACTTGGTAATCAATTGATTGTCAATATCAAGGATAGTTGTATGTTGAATGCCATTGCTGTTACGGAACTTTACTTCCAAGCCACTTCGATTGCCGGATCCAACATGCGTTATATTGAAGTCTATATGGTAACTGCTATTCTCTATTTGATTCTAACCACTATTGCGACGATCATCTTGAACTATGTCGAAAAGAAAATTAATCACACCGACAAAGTGTCCTTTAAAGCCAATGTCTAGGAGGAATCAAAATGAGTGATACAGTTATTAAAATCGAACATCTACAAAAACACTTTGGTAAACTCCAAGTATTGAATGATATCAACTTCCAAATCACCAAGGGACAAGTCGTGACGATCATTGGTTCATCGGGATCGGGGAAAAGTACGATGCTTCGTTGCATCAACTTATTGGAAGTACCCGATGGCGGAAAGATCTATTATGAAGGAAAAGATATCTTAGGTGGTGACTTAGATGTCACGAAATATCGATCCAAAGTATGTATGGTTTTTCAGAGTTTCAATCTTTTCAATAATAAAAATGTTTTGGATAATTGTACTATAGGGCAAATCAAAGTCTTAAAACGCTCCAAAGCCGAAGCCGAAAAGATTGCGATGGAACATCTAAAAACCGTTGGTATGGAATCCTTTGCTCATGCCGCAAGTACTACACTATCGGGTGGACAAAAACAACGAGTTGCCATTGCCAGGGCTTTGTGTATGAATCCGGATGTCATCTTATTTGATGAACCAACCAGTGCACTGGATCCAGAAATGGTTGGTGGTGTATTGGATGTCATGAAAGATCTAGCCAAAAAAGGAATGACCATGGTCGTGGTTACTCATGAGATGCAATTTGCTCGTGAAGTCAGTGACTATGTTGTGTTCATGGACCAAGGTGTCATTGCTGAAGCGGCAGAACCGGAAGAGTTATTTGGCCATCCAAAAGAGGAAAGAACAAAACAATTCTTATCTCGGTATTCAAATCGCTAACGTCGTAGAAATACGACGTTTTTTTGTTATAATGAATACCAAGAGTGGGGAAGAGATATGAAAAAATATGGTTATTTATGATTTGCGCTTTGGTTTTGAGCGGATGTGGACCTTATTCCAAAGCAGAGAAAGCTCAATTAAGAGCAGATGGTGTATATTTAAGAGCAGGTGGTGTATATTCACAAGCCAAAGATTGTGCACATACGGATAGTGTGAAAAAAGATACGGATCCAGCCTATTTGGTCAATAAATTCTATGCTTTGCCAAAAGGGTATGAACCCAATGATTTAGAATCAATAGCCAGTGTTTGTACTGTAGGGGATACCGGATGCAACAGTGATGAACTTTATTTACGAAAAGAGGCAAACTCCGCTTTTCAAAAAATGGTGAAATCGGGTAAAAAACATGTGAAGATCGTTGCCATTTCGGGATATCGAACGTATGATTATCAATTGAATTTATGGACAACCAATGCCCAAACGTATGGGCAAGACTATGCCGATGCGTATTTTGCCCGAGCAGGTCAAAGTGAACACAATACCGGACTAGCAGTTGATATTACCTTTAATGATCATCCTTTTAACGAAATTGAAAACTACAAAGGCTATAACTGGATCTTAAAAAATATGCATACGTATGGATTTATCTTGCGTTATCCCAAAGAGAAAGAAAAGGTGACACGCTATAACTATGAAAGTTGGCATCTACGCTATGTAGGAAAAAAGGTAGCGAAGACTTGTTTTGAAAAGAATTGGACATTAGAAGAATATTGGGGGAATCAATGAAAAAAATCAACAAAAAGAAAGCACGACGGAATCGTGCCATATTGGTAGGTATCGTTGTGGTATTATGTATTGGTTTATTTAACCATACGCGCTTGCAGCTGTGGCATGCTGGATATACCTTTGATCAACAAACCGTGATCCTGCAAAGTGATGATATATCGCATTATCTAGATAAAAAAATCGATATCGATGCATGGGATACCAAGAAAAACAATCAACATTATTATGACTATGCCACCGTTCATCAACAAACCGGACTTTCGAAAGCCAAGACCATTGCGTATGTCGATGGTGTCTATCAAGTGGTTCCATCCCTGAAAAAACTGGGTTATTCGATGGATACGATTCGTTCGTTGATGAAACAACATATGTCTCTTTCCGCTATGAGGGCTTTAGCCAACAGCAAAGTGTCTTATACCACGGCAAAAAAATATATAAAGATCAATGGCTTTGTGGCACAAGACCTGAAAAAATATGTAGCTTCCAGGAAAAAGCCATTGGCTACCATATTATCCATTTCTCATGCGCAGATCAATTCCAAAAATAAGATGACACGGACTTATAGAATTGCCAATCCTTCGTATTTGACTTTAGTGAAAGATGGCTATGGTATTTCGAAAAACTATGTGCCCAATGATTTGGTTACCGTAAATGTGGCTACGGCTTCTGCGGATACACCGAATAAAATGCGTAAGGCTGCGGCCACGGCTTTAGAAAAAATGGCCAAGGCGGCCAAGAAAAAAGGCTTGGAACTGGTAATCAACAGTGCCTATCGATCTTATACGCAACAAGAAGAACTATATAATGAATATCATGCGATGTATGATACGGAAACAGCCGATAGTTTAGTGGCAAAACCAGGATATAGCGAACATCAATTGGGCTTAGGCGTTGATATGACCAGTCAAAGTGTCGTAGATGGAAAGTATTCGACATTTGGTGAAACGAAAGAATATCAATGGATGAAAAAGAATGCCTATAAATATGGATTCATTCTTCGTTATCCATCTTCCAAAACAAGTATAACGGGTACTTCGAATGAACCATGGCATTATCGTTATGTTGGAAAGAAAGCTGCGAAAGAATGCTATATAAACAATTGGACATTAGAAGAATATATTTTACATCACGGTTTTGATACCAAAATAATATATGCCGAGTAGATTCTACTCGGCACCTTCATATTCATCATCATTGTCGTATTCATCATCGTCATTTTTGGGTTCGGGTGGATCCATCTTGAAAATAGGTCGAATGGTCATTCCTAGCAATAAGTAACGAACGACATCAAAAGCAATATAGAAAATAAACGTTCGTACTGGATACGTAGTATCTTCCGCTCGAATATAGCCAATAAACGTTGGCAAATAACAAGCAATGCGAATCAGCTCACCTAAGATACAAGCTTTGACCAGTTGTTTCGATTTGGGGTGTTCATAATACATGAACAAAACCGGAACGGTCCATAAGATTGCACTAATCAGGCAGGATACAAACATATCATGATTGGCAAAAATGTATTGGTAATCATTGCTGGCAAACAAACTATGAAAGATTTGAATGAGAATAGGGAATAGCCCTAAACTGCTATAGACCACAATACCAATACGCACGGCCAGTTTTTGATACGTTAAGGTCTCGACCAAAGCCTCCGATACCTCATCATCAATTTCTTGATGAGGCAATTCCACTTGTGGCTGCTCCATATCTACGACTTGTACGGTATCATCTTCTCCCATATTCAATTGTGATATGGTTTTCTTTTGTTGCTTCGCTAGATCTTTGGCAAAACGAGGATCTTCAAAATTGCCATTTTCATCGACTTCAACGATATGATCAAAAAAGACCTTTGAAGACGGATTATTTTTTAAATAATCGCCCGTACTCCATAAGACTTGTAGCTTTACGATCATGCAAACCAGTAAAACCAAATACGAAAGCAAATGTCCCATATCGGTAATGGCCGTGGAAATAGGCACATACAACATGGCTACCGACAAAGCAAAAGCTACCCAATAGATATAACGATATATTTTCGATCCCGTTGTTAATAAGATAAAGATGACCATATAAATACCAACTTGCGAAAGTAAAATACCAGATAACAACACATCAAAACCATTGGCATCCACTTTTAAAAAAGCCGTATTTAAGGCATAAGCCACACCTACACTATAAGCAATCAAAAAAAGAAGCGTAATCAATAGGCGTCGCTCAACACGTCTTCGACAATTTCGATACAGGATCAAATCTTGTTGATTGACATTATTCATATGATTTATTATATCATATATAGAAATGGAGATAAAATATGAAGCAAACTGTAACATTACATACAATCGTAGAAAAAGCACATTTAGCCTCTACCATGAAAAGTGGATCCTTGGACGTTTTAGCTACCCCACAGATGATTGCTTGGATGGAACAAGCCGCATGCATGTGTTTGGAACTTGAAGAAGGACAAACCAGTGTTGGTATTGCGATGAATGTGACACATGATGCTCCAAGTCCACTTGGCGCCGAAATTACCATTCAAGCCACAGTAACTGAACAAAAAGGACGTATTATTCATTATGAAGTGAAAGCATATCAAGGCGATACATGTATTGGTAAAGGGGAACATACACGCTGTATTGTCAACAGTGAGAAGTTCTTGGCAAAAGTATATAAATAAACGTTGGAAGACGAATGACATTCCATTCGTCTTTTTTCGTTGCGAAAAATGGGACCAGATGGGTCAAAAGTGAAAATAAGACAGAGAAAATCGGTCTAAAATCGCCAAAAATAGCATGTTTTCGCAAACTATGATAGTATAAGTTTATGAATAAGAAGAATCAAAAGCGATTACAAATGCTGAAAGAAAGTTATCGTCATCATAAAAAAGGTCTCTTTATTACGGTCTTGGTGATTTTCGCTTTAGTTATTTGTGTTCCGCAAGTGGATGCTTTGATCCATCCCAAACGCTACATTGCCTGTAGCGGAGATACCTTGGAAGTAACCGTATCTTATTACGCTAAAAATGATGAAGCAGGGCAACGTGTTGTATCAATTCCACGAGGATCGGAAGTTGAACTACGCGAATTGGGTGAAAAGACATCAACTATCGTATATAAAAACGAGACATTGACCGTAGATAATGATCATTTAGTTGATAATCTAGAAGATGCGATTCAAATTAAATATGTGTATCCTCGACGATTATTAAATTTATTGATCAATAAACAAGGAAAGCTTTCGGACATGGTGGTTCGTAAAGGCGAAAAAGTGAAAGTCGTTTCCGTCAAAACGGAAGACCTAGATCGTAAGACCGGTCGTATCCAATGGTATCAAGTCAAGAAAAATGGTAAAAAATATTGGATCAATGGAGCGCATGTTGAAACAACCAAAAGTGCTGCCACTGCCAATTATGCCCAAGACATTACGTATTCAACCTATTGGGATGATTATTATGGTAAGGGATACTCCAAAGATGCCTATGTTGATCAAATCGATTATAAACCACAACCGGCCTCTCGGTATGCAGACAATCCGATTCGTACGGATATCAATTCGGTTCATGTTTCTCTCAGTAACTTAAAAAATCATAAAAAATATTATTTATCACTGATCAAAAAAACCGGAATCAACTCCATTACCATTGAATGTAAAGGCGATGGCGGAAATCTATTCTATGATAGTGATGTTCCCAAGAAATATTTATCCAAACCATCTGAAGCTTTGACGGGATCTGTCATGTCAAAACAAGAATTGAAAGATTTGATTCATGAATTTCAAGATGCCGGCTATTACATGATTGCACGATGTGTCACATTTAAAGATTCCATTTTTGCGAAACAAAATAAAAAAGAAGCCATTGTGGATAAAAAGGGCAACTTTATTGAAATCAATGATGAATATTGGCCAAGTATTTATTCACGCAAAGCCTGGATGTACAATGTGGACATCTGCAAAGAAATTGCCCAGATGGGCATCAATGAAATTCAATTTGATTATTGCCGTTTTCCAGATGGTACAGCCAGTCAAAAAGATGATTTGAATATGCGCAATACATACAATGAAAGTAAGGCCGCTGCCATTCAAGGCTTCTTTACATACGCAAAAGATCAGATTAGTCCGTATCATGTATATGTGGCCGCCGATGTTTTCGCATGGCCGATCGTTGTGCAAGATGACCAAGATATTGGCCAGTTCTTCCCAGCCATTGCGAATGTTGTTGATGTCGTTTGTCCGATGCCATATACCGATTTATTCTCTCAAGGCGCTATGGATATTGCCGATCCAACCGCGGTGCCAAAGAAAACCTTGTATAAGTTCTCCACCATTGCGAAGCGACAAATGGATGAAATTGGCACCCAAGCTATCTATCGAACTTGGATCCAAGCCTATAGTCCATTTGATGCAAGCGACGTCAAAGCGGAAATCAAAGGAATCAATAAAGCTGGATTTGAAGGCTATCTAATTTGGTTTGGCAATGGGGATCCCAACGATCTAAAAGGTGTACAAAAAGGTTTTGTTGATAGTAAGATCAAAAACTGAGCAATCATTTGCTCAGTTTTTTATATAGGCCCAAAAGGATCAGGGCCCCTAAGGTATCAATGCCTACATCGATGGGACTGCCACTTCGACCCGGAATAAAGAGTTGATGGAATTCATCTGTACAAGCATAAAGGATAACGATCCCAAGCGTTGTTTTAATGGTTGGTTTTTCTTGTGCCTGATAGACACAAAAAGCCAATAAAGCATAGATAGACATATGCGCTGCCTTGCGAATGAACCACACCTGTATATGCCCATGAAATAAATGATAAAACCAACCACTTTGCAGATTCGAAGCACTCGCATTTTGATTGGAAAACCAGAAAATTAGGATCATCACCAATATCGAAAGAAGTTTCCACACAAGCTTACGCATGTTGCACCTCCAATAGTTGAATCGCTAATTGATATTGTTCTTTAGAAAACAAATTATATGTCTTGATACAATGGCCTGGAAAATCAGCACGCATATCAATATCATCCAATACAAGATACACTTGGATATGATGGGCTTCAATATAAGCACGAATCTTATGAGGACGGGATTGATTTTCTTTTGAAGTTGTATCGATGACATATGTATCCAATTGACGCAAACTCAATAACGCTTTGATTTGCTTCAAAGAATAAAATTCTTTCCAAGAAGAGGTCACAACGATTTTTAAATCAAACCGATCACAAAGATTTTTGACATATCGACAAGCATCCACATCGAAATTCGTATTGACCTGACCAATCGTATAAGTCGGGATGTGTAAAAAGCCTGGATGCTTCCATATACGCAACCATTTCTTTCGATCTGGCTTGACCTCTTGTTTATACATATAGGGATTAATGACCCCATCAAAATCTAAAAAAAGAATTCCTCGCATATAAAATATTGTAACCGAGACTCAACGCTTTTCCAACTGTGATAGAATAGAAACATAGGAGGAACTCACATGAAGCAACATATCGTCCTATTAACAGGCATGTCTGGCGCTGGAAAATCAAGTGCTATGAACGCCCTTGAAGATTTAGGCTATTATTGTATTGACAATTTTCCTAAAGAATTATTACCTCAATTGGAAAATGTCTTACAAAAAGAACAAAAATACGAATATATCGCATTATCCGTTAGTGCGATTGATTATATGACCTTTTTTAACTTTTTCGATGACACTTCATCGGATATCCAGATTATTTTCTTAGATTGTAGCGATGAAGAATTATTATTACGCTATCGTTTTACGCGAAGAAGACATCCCCTGATTGCCAATGGTATGGCTACGACGTTAGAAGAAGCCATTGAATTGGAACGGGATTACTTCAATAAAATGCAAGGCAATCAAAAAGGAACCATTCATTTTGATACGACCAAGATGTCAACATCCGAACTCGCAAAGCGGATTCGCAATCGCTTTAAAGGCAATGATACTGCCAAATTTACGATTACTTTTCAATCGTTTGGCTTTAAACATGGTCTCCCCATGGATGCGGATATAGTGATTGATGTACGCTTTTTACCCAATCCATTTTATGAACCCGCATTGCGAAAGAAAACCGGAAATGATAAAGCCGTGTATGACTATGTCATGATGGCGCAAGAAACCCAAGATTTTATTACTCGTTTGAAAGCTTACTGTGATTTTGTGTTTGCAGCTTATAATGAACAACACAAATCCCATATGATTGTTGGCGTTGGCTGTACAGGTGGACAACACCGCTCTGTGACCATTTGTAACTGGTTATACGATACCTATAAAGATACCTATCGTTGCTTTAAAAGCCATCGCGATATCGGAGATCAAGAAATCGGATGAAAAACGTAGTCGTAATTGGTGGCGGATCGGGGCTTTCCAGTATGTTGAGCGGTATGAAAAAACTGGAAAATGCCAATATCACGGCCATTGTTACCGTTGCTGATAATGGTGGCAGCACCGGCCGATTACGCCAAACGTATAATGTTCCTGCAATTGGTGATATTCGCCATGTCTTGACTGCCATGGCCAATGTCGAAGATGAATCGTTATTTGCCGAACTGATGAATTATCGATTCAGTGGCAATAAAGATATTGGGGGACATAATTTAGGGAATCTGATGTTTTTGGCTTTAATGGACATTACCGGATCCTTTATGGGAGCCATTGAAGCCATTAGCCATGTCTTGAATGTACGGGGGAAGATCGTACCAAGTACCTTAGATATTGTGACTTTGTATGCGATGATGGAAGATGGAACAATGATTCGTGGGGAAGAATCCATTCCTAAAGCCCACAACAACATCAATAAAGTCTTTTACCAACAAAAAGTCCATCCCTATTTGGATGCACTGGAAGCTATTCGTGATGCTGATTTGATTATCTATGGAATTGGATCGTTGTATACCTCGATCATCCCGAATTTGATCATTCCCGAAATTAGTCAAGCCATTCATGATAATCCATGTCCAAAGATATATTTTTGTAATGCGATGACCCAGCAAGGAGAAACCGATGGGTATAGTGTAGAAGACCATATTCGCGCCTTAGAAAAACATTCCTTTAAAGACGCTGTTGATCTTGTGGTCGTGAATCAATCGTATATCCCAAGACCCATATTGGAGACGTATGCGAAACAGCATTCCTATCCAGTGGAAATCAAAGAAACCGAACATGACTATGGCATTATGCAACGATTATTGGTACAATTTGATGTCCAAGGACGCATTCGTCATGACCCGAAAGCAGTTTGTACAGCGGTGGCCGAAATCTTGGAAAAGATAGATAGTAAGGAGGATCTACGTGTCCTTTACCAGCGAAGTGAAAAAACAAATCTGTAAAGAACCAACCGATCGAAATCAAGCACGGGCACAAATTTGTGCCCTCTTTCAAATGCGCGCAAGCATGCATATGAACTTTCGAGGAATGTCTGTTTCTTATCAAACCGAAAACGCAACAATTGCCAAACATTTGTTTCAAATGTTGAAACAAGTATATGAAGTGAATCCCCGATTATCCGTCATTCGCAATATGCGCTTAAAAAAAAGCAATATGTATCGTGTAGAAATCTATGATAAAGCCAGTGAAATTTTAGATGATCTCGGCATTCTGACCGATACTGGCATTCACTATAAACCACTGGGTCGATTGATTCGTTCTGATAAAATGGCTAGGGCTTATTTATGTGGTTGTTTTCTAGCCAGTGGATCGATTAATGATCCCAAAACCGCCAATTATCATCTGGAAATGTCAACCACCGAAAGCGAATTGGCTCAATCCGTTCAACATTTGATGGAACGTTACCATTTGCCCGCAAAAATCACCAAACGGAAAAAATACGAAGTGGTTTATTTAAAAGCCGGTGATAAAATCGCTGATTTCTTGCGCCTATGCAATGCCAGTCAAGCCCTGTTTGAATTTGAAGACAGTCGGATCCAACGTGACTTCTTTAATCAAATGACGCGTTTGGATAATTGTGAAGTGGCCAACGAAATGAAGACCCAAAAAGCAGCTAAAAAACAATTAGAAGCGATTGCGATTTTGGAAGCCAATCCCCAAAAGGTCGATATTTCGGAAAAAATTCGACATGTGATGGAAATTCGTAAACAATTTCCCGATGCCAGTATGAATGAATTATGTGAAGAAGTGTATCGTGCTTATGGCGATATTATATCGAAATCGGGAATGAAGCATCGTTTGAATCGAATCAAAGAGATGGCTGCATCGATTCAGGAGGAATCCGTATGAAAAAATTCATTTTACTATTGGCTCTAAGTCTATGGCTGACGGGATGTTCCAGTTCGGTTGAACTACAAAAACATACCTTTACCTATGAATTGGGAGCCGATGTGTATGGCAATCCAAAGTTATATATCAAAAATGCCGATAAGTATAATACCGACAAAATGGAAGTCGTACCACAATCAAAAGGAATCTATAAAGAAAAGAATCGGTTTGTAAATAAAGGCAAAGATTATTTGGTTTGCGGAACCTATGATTTTACCTTAGTTGATGGTTCTACCAAAATTCCATTTAAGATCAAGATCAAAGATACCCAAGCTCCATTGGTCAATAATTCGCCAACTGAGATTACCTGTACTGTTGGCCAAGAACCCGATTATCAAACCGCCTTTGATGCCAGTGATTTATCGGGTGTGAACTATGAAAGTGATGTGGATACATCCACGACCGGAACCAAATCGACAACGGTTCGAATTTATGATCGCTTTGGCAATAGTGTTGAAAAAAAAGTGAATATCGTCGTTCAATAGTCTATAATGATTGACATGACAAAGGCAGATAAGATATTGATCGTTTGTATCATGATTCTTTCGATTGGTTTGATTTTTCCTTTATTGCACAATGCTCCCACATCAAAAGTGGCAGTTGTTCAAGTGGCCAACAAAGAAGTCTTACGCATCGATCTAACCCAAAATAAAGAATATACCGTCAAAGGGAAATTAGGCCCTGTTCATATTCAAGTAAAAGATGGAGCCGTTCGAGTCCGACAAGAAAACAGTCCCCATCATACCTGTTCGAAACAAGGCTATGTATCCAATGCCAATACCCCCATTGTTTGTCTTCCCAATGAAACGGTCGTTCAAATTGAAGATGGACAAGATTCCAATGAGGATACGGTGATTCAATGATGAATACAAGAAAAAGTGTCAATTTAGGCTTTTTGATGGCCGTTGGCATCTTATTACAGTTGATTGAAAGCTTTGTGCCGATTGTGATGATCGTTCCTGGATTTAAGATTGGTTTGGCGAATTTAGCCAGCTTGTTTGCCTTGATGATCTATGATAAAAAATCCATGTGGATCGTCGGTATCGGACGCATCTTTTTGAGCGCCTTGTTACAAGGAACGTTATTTAGCGTCGCCTTCTGGCTTTCGTTATCGGGTGGATTATTAAGTTTGATAGCGATGTCCATTGCTGCCGATGTAAAAGTCTTTTCCATTTATGGCATATCCATATTAGGTGCTGCTTTCCACAGTGTCGGACAAGTGATTGCGGTCACATGGATCTATCAACAATATTTCATGCAGCTCTTTTTACCCATCTTGTTAGCATTATCAATCGTTAGTGGGTTAGTCGTTGCGATATTATCTCAAAAGATGCTGGATCGATTGAAAGGAAGGATCATTTCATGACGCAACCATATATGGGAGCTCTCAAACAAGTGGAACGCTTGATGCAAGATAGTTTGGGAGTCTATTCACAAAATTCCATGAATCAATTACACGATCTCTGTGTACAAATGAGCCAAGATACCATTTATGATGTGGATTACTTGAAATTAATGGAATTGTATGGCCGGAAATATCGAAAAGAAAAAAATGAAGATGCCTTACGTTATGTTGTCATGCGCATGCAACAAGTCACTTTGGCTCGAAAGAATCCCAAAAGTGCAGCGAAATATAAAGGCATTGTTTTTACCGATAAACCATTAGATAGCTTCACCAAAGCATTTCTTCAAGAATTTCCATTGCTTTTACATACATATGAAGAACGTTATAAAGTACGCATTCTCCAAATGGCTACTTTTGTTTTTGTGATTCTTCTGATACCATTGGTGCTTTTATTTCATTTGTCATTCTTGATCATTTGGCTGCTCTTGCTCCTTCTTTTTGGAATCTTTGTTTATTATACATTTAAGTATGGCTATGAATCCATTGTGAAAGATCAAATTCAAGATCTGATACAATCGGTGGATCCTACCCTAAAAAAATTAGATCAAATGCAGATGTCACAATAATTTGTGACATCTATTTTTTTATTCACAATGGTTGCGAAATTCTTCACAAGCAGTTACAATATACTTAGCTATGCGGAGGTTGTAATGACAACAAATAATAATAATAAAAACGTGCCTAAAGCCACCTTTCAAAGATATCCAGTCTATCTAAAAGCATTACGAAAACTGAAAAAACACGGCGTTGAACGAGTCATGTCCAAGGAATTGGCAGAACTCGTTAACATCGAACCCACAACCATTCGTCGCGATTTTTCTTTCCTAGGCAATCTTGGCAAACAAGGCTATGGCTATAGTGTGGATCGATTGGTAGATATCTTTAATCAACAATTAGGCGTTGATTTTGATGAAAAAATCATTCTCGTTGGAGCGGGTAACTTGGGTCGCGCCTTGATGAACTACAATAAATGGGATTATGTGGTAGGAGAAATCGTCTGTGCGTTTGATCGTGACGAATCAAAGATTGGTATGGAGTTATATGGTGTTCCCGTTTATTCCATCGATGAATTAGAAGAAAGAATTCCATCCGGATGTCACATTGCGATTTTAACAATTACCCACGGTGTTCAAAACACAGTGGATCGTTTAGTGGAATGTGGAATCACCGGAATTATAGACTTTACATCCAAGCATTTTAATGTACCAAAAGGGGTTGTTGTAAAGAGCGTGGATGTGGTATCATCAATACAAGAATTGGTTTTTGAATCCAATTCCATGAATAAAAAAGCATAGAAACAGGACGGACATATCGCCAGTAGCGACTTGTGATGGTGAAAGACAAGAAAAGATATCGAAGAACACCTGTGGAGCTGGACTGGAGAAAATAAGTAGACAGTCTCGTTAGATACGTTACATCTATAAAAAGGGTACATAGTCATATGTAAAATGAGGATGGCACCGCGGTTTATTCAATCGTTCCTTGATGGAACGATTTTTTTATTTGGAGGAGAAAGATAATGTTAGTTAAAAAAATGAAAGAACAAGCAGCCCAAATGGATGGTCAAAAAGTGGAAATCCAAGGTTGGGTACGTACCAATCGAGCAAGTAAAAAAATCGGGTTTATTGTGATCAATGATGGCTCTTGCTTCACCAATGTACAAGTTGTCTATGAACAAGATTTACCAACCTTTGAACAAGCTGGAAAAATCACATTAGGATCTGCCGTTGAAGTCAAAGGAACTTTTGTGTATACACCAAACGGAAAACAATCCTTCGAAATTCATGCGGATTCCATTGAAGTATTAGGCGCATGTGATCATGATTATCCAATTCAAAAGAAACGTCATAGTTTTGAATATATGCGTGAAATTCCCCATATCCGACCTCGCGCCAATAGTTATTATGCGATATTCCGATTGCGTTCGGTTTTAAGTATGGCCATTCATACCTTTTTCCAAGACCAAGGCTTTGTCTATGTACATACGCCAATCATCACGGGAAATGATGCGGAAGGAGCCGGCGAATGCTTTACTGTCACAACTCGAAGTGATGACAAATATGATAAAGATTTCTTTGGCAAACATGCCCAATTAACCGTATCTGGTCAGTTACATGTAGAGCCATTTGCCCTTACATATCGAAATGTCTATACATTTGGACCAACATTCCGTGCCGAAAATTCCAATACAACACGTCATGCATCTGAATTCTGGATGATCGAACCGGAATTGGCTTTTGCTGATTTATCCGATGATATGGACTGCATTGAAGCGATGATCAAATATTGCATCAACTATTGCTTAGAACACGCACCTGAAGAAATGGCCTTCTTCAATCAATATGTAGATAAAGGTGTGATTGATCGTATTAAGCATGTTGCCAATTCCAAATTTGTTCGCATGACCTACACAGAAGCAATCGAACATCTAGAAAAAGTCAAAGATCAATTTGAAAACAAAGATATCTATTGGGGCATGGATCTGCAAAGTGAACATGAACGCTATATTTCTGAAAAAATTGTCAATGGTCCTGTATTCTTGACTGACTATCCAAAAGATATCAAAGCCTTCTATATGCGTGTCAACGATGACAATAAAACTGTAGCCGCTTGCGATTTATTGGTACCATATGTTGGTGAACTGGTAGGCGGCAGTCAACGTGAAGAACGTTATGACGTATTAGAAAGCCGTATGAAAGAATTGGGTATGGACCAATCCATCCTGCAATGGTATCTGGATCTTCGTCGTTTTGGTGGATGTAAACACTCTGGATTTGGACTTGGATTTGATCGTATGTTGATGTATGTCACAGGTATGCAAAATATTCGAGATGTCGAGCCATATCCAAGAACACCAAGAAACTTAATTTTCTAATCGAAGCTGTCACATTGACGGCTTTTTTAAAGTTTGGTATAAATACGGTATGGCAAAGAAAACATTTCATTCGATATCACCAGTTCGTCGTTCTATATTGCTGGTTACGACCATTGCCTTGATCGTCGTTTCGATATTTTTGTACGTTACTCGACCGACAGATGTGGATCGTATCAACGAAACCTATTTAGATACGATTAAAGATACATCCATCTTATCAAAAAATATCAATACATCTTTTAAACAGAACTATCAAGTCAAGACTTACACCATGTATGGAGAATCGTTAAAGTTGTATGATGATACCGCTTTAAATAAAACCGATGATCTCATGGGAGCCAACTTGATTTTAGTCAATGTGGAAACCCAAGAAGAAATAAATTATACCTTTGGTTCGGGAGCTGATGAGGGCATCAAAACCAATCAATTAGATCCCGGCTTGTATGAAGTCTATGTCTATGATCATTTTGTGAAAAAGCGTGTTTACTTCAATAAAAAAGTACATATGGAACCATTTGAGACAGTACGACGCAATCATCACGTTAAACATATTTCGATGGATGCAGACACTGATTATTTAGACGATTATGATATCCACTTAAAGAAGAATTATGCCTTTATTTCGGTAACAGAAAATATCCCGAAAGCGGATACCGTCGATGTGATGATCGATCCTTGTGGAGATATCTATGATACCGAAACCAATCAAGTTGCCGATGGCTTAACAGCAGGTGATCTCACGGAACAAAAAGAAGCCTATGACTTTGCGAAAAAAGTGAAAACCGAATTGGAAAAATATGGTTTAAAAGTCCAATTGACGCGTTCAGAAGATGGAACACCATCGTATAGCGGTCGAAATGGACGCGTTGCGAAAGGGTATGAACATAAAGCAAAAATTTTCTTAAGCGTTGGCTTTAGTCAGTTCGACACGACCGAAAAGCCATTCCTATTGGTATCACCACATACTTCTGGTGTATTGGCTGATAATATTTCCTATATCATGCAAAAAAATGGCATAAAGATGGATGATACCCAATCTACGGCACGGCAAATCCATGAAGATGGCGTGATTTTTGATGGCTACAACGATGAAAATGATAAGTATGAAGTCTGGCCTCAATTACGAGAAAGTGGTGGAAAAGCAATTTTTGCAGGTCGCTACACTTCCTCAAAAGAAAATCAACGCTATAAAGACAATCCGGGTATGTATGGTATCTATTTCCAATTTTTGAATGGGGAAGATAAGAATAGTATTCAGTACTACCAAAAAAATAAGACCAAGATCGTGAAATCATTGGCAAAAGGAATTGCTTATTATTTAGATGTAAAGAAAGAAGGATCAAATTGAAAGTCAGCTTAAGTCGGATCCAGAAAAGCTATGGTACCCAGATGGTTTTGAATGGGGCCGGCTTGACGGTCAAATCAAAAGAAAAAATCGGATTAGTGGGTCGGAATGGATGTGGGAAGACAACCCTGTTGAAAATTATCTGCCAACAAGAAGAACCCGATAGTGGACATGTTGTCATTGCCAATGATACCCATGTCGGCTACTTATCACAAATTACCTTTTACGATCAAGACAATACCGTTTATGAAGAACTATTGACAGCTTTTGATCATGTGCGCCAATTAGAAAAAGAATTATTGAAACAAGCCGATGTATTGGCAACCGATTCAAGTCAGGCACAACTCGAAAAATACGATCGCATGCAAAATGAATTTGAAATGCTCAATGGCTATAATTACGAAGTGGAATTAAAAAATGTGTTCTTCCACTTTTCCTTTACGGAAGACGATTTAAATAAACCCATTCGAGAGTTTTCCAGTGGGCAAAAAACCCGCATTGCCTTGGTGAAATTGTTATTGTCAAAACCAGATGTCTTATTATTAGATGAACCGACTAACCATTTGGATGTTGATTCCATCGAATGGTTGGAAGGATATGTGAAAGCCTACCCCTTTGCCGTCATTGTCGTATCTCATGATCGTGTTTTTCTAGATCATGTTTGTGATGAGATCATTGAAATCGATCATGGCAAAACTTTACGTTTTCCTGGTAATTATACCCATTATGTACAAGCCAAAAAAGAATATATCGCGAAAAATCATGAAGCGTATCTTCGTCAACAACAGGAAATTCAACGTCTAACGGCATTGATTGATAAATTTCATGCCAAAAGTTCCAAAGCTGCTTTTGCGAAATCAAAACAAAAATATTTAGATCGCATGGATAAAATTGAAGATATGCAAGCGAATCAATCGCAAATGCGCGCTCATTTTACGTCCGCTCGAAAAGGTGGCAATCAAGTCTTAGAAGTGGAACATCTACAAGTTGGTTATGACCATGTTTTGAGTACGGTTGATTTTCAATTGCGTAAAGGCTGGCGTATGGCCATTATTGGTCCCAATGGCATTGGCAAAAGTACACTGGTCAAAACATTGATTCAAAAGATCCAACCATTGCATGGAACCTATCATTGGGGCCATCAAATTGATATTGGTTATTTTGATCAAGAAAGTGCCCAGATGACATCCGACAAAAACGTATTAGACACCTTATGGGAACATGATCCCATGGCCAATCAAACGGAAATTCGAAATATTCTGGCTTCTTTCTTGTTTACCGAAGATGAAGTCTTTAAAGATGTGAATACCTTATCGGGTGGGGAACGCGTGCGTTTAGCTTTAGCTTGTCTGATGTTAGAACACGACAATTGTTTGGTTTTGGATGAGCCCACCAATCATTTGGATATTCCCAGCAAAGAAGCATTGGAAGATGCCTTGATGCAATATGATGGAACCTTATTGTTTGTATCCCATGATCGTATGTTTCTAAAGAAAATGGCCGATCATGTCTTGGAAATGGGACCAGAAAGTCATGTATATGCATTATCTTATGATGACTATTTAGCGAAAAAAGCACAATCTGACTTGGTAGAGGAGATACAACCTCAAAAACAAGAAAAGAAGGAATCAAAAGTTTCTTTTCAGGATGCGAAACAATTAAAAAATCGGGTCGCTAAATTGGAAACTTTGTTGGAAACGGCTGAATCTGAATTGGAAGAATTAAGAAATAAACGATTTGAACCCGAATATTATCAAGACTTTCGTAAGATGGACCAGCTCAATGAGAAAATTGATGACAAACATAATGAAATAGCCCATTTAGAACAAGAATGGGAAGAAAAAATGGCACTTTTGGAACAAGTGGATTAGGGCACGAATGTGCTCTTTTTTAATGTGCTATACTAAAGATAAAGGAGGATGGATCCATGGTACATCTACATGCACGTAGCTATTATTCATTACTGCAATCGCCCATGTCCATTCGATCATTAGTCGATACATCCAAATCGATGGGATTGGAGCATGTCGCCTTGACCGATTGGAAATCCATGTATGGAACGATGGCATTTTGGTCGTATGCCCAAAAACAACAAATCCATCCGATTCTTGGTTTAGAAGGCGATTGCATCTATCATGAACAAACCTTTTCCTTTGTTTTTTTGGCTAAAAATGACACCGCTTTGCAGCAACTCTATCATGTTTCCACGCAATGGATGCATGACAAAGAATTTACTCTGGATGAATTAGCCCATCAAACCAGTGCATGCATCGTCATATCAACCGATAGTTTTGAACAATGGATCAATCATAAAGAAACCGATGTATTGATTGAACATTTATCTCATTGTAAGTCATTATGGACCGATTTCTATGTAGGTATGGCCATGAATGATTCTGTCTATCGTAAAGAAATCAATGAAAAAGTGAAAGCTTGTGCGCAGAAGCAAGCTATTTCTACCGTGGCACTTTCTTGTATTTATTATCAAAAACCAGAAGATGTAAAATTGCTGCGGATTTTACGTGCTATCGCTAAACAAACAACCATCCAAGATCAAACCTTAGATGTACAAAACGATCGTTTCATTCGACCCGCGTGGGAAATGAAAAAACTCTATGATCCATCCGATTTGGAAATGACCGATTACATTGCGAGTCAATGCAATGTACAAATGGCCATGAAAAAAAGTCATTTGCCACAATTTGAAAATAAACTCCATATTGATAATACCGACTATTTGATCAAATTAGCCAAAGCCGGATTAAGCAAACGAATGAATCATAAGGTACCGACAACATATGTTAAACGATTGGAATATGAATTATCCGTGATCATCAAAATGGGCTTTACCAATTATTTCTTGATCGTATGGGATTTTATTCGATATGCTCGTTCCCAAAATATTTATGTTGGTCCTGGACGAGGATCGGCCGCTGGTTCTTTGGTTGCGTATTGTTTAGGCATAACGCATATTGACCCTATTAAAAATCATTTATTATTTGAACGATTTTTGAATCCAGAACGAATTTCCATGCCCGATATCGATACCGATTTTCCCGATGATCGACGCGATGAAGTCATTGAATACGTTCGTCAAAAATATGGTGATGCACATGTCGCCCATATTGTTGCTTTTAACACAATGAAAGCCAAAGCGGCATTACGTGATGTGGCTCGGGTATTGAATTATCCTATTCGAAAGGTGGATACCATTGCGAAAACATTGAATCGTGAAACCTTATTGGAAGCCTATCAAAACAATCGAGCCTTTCGTCGATTGATTGACCAAGATAAAGACAGTCAAGAATTGTATGATTGGGCCGCTAAAATCGAAGGTACGCCACGACATATTTCGTTACATGCAGCAGGTATCGTCATTTCCAATCAACCTATTGAAAAGATTTGTCCATTGGTAGCTGTGGATGAAACGGTACAAGCTACGCAATTTCCAATGGAATATTTAGAAGATCTTGGTTTGATCAAAATGGACTTTTTAAGCATTCGGAATCTAACGACAATTGCTTCCATTGTATCGTCGATGGAAAGAAATCAACATCGCAAAATAGATATATTAAAACTGCCTTTAAATGATGCGAAAACGTATCAATTGTTTTCAAAAGGTGATACCATGGGCGTATTTCAGTTGGAATCCGAAGGTATCCGGAAGTTATTGATCCAGATGCAACCCAAACGATTTGAAGATATTGCAGCTGTATTGGCCTTGTATCGACCGGGACCTATGCAAAATATATCTATCTATTTAGAGAATCGTAAAGACCCACGAAAGATTCACTATTTGGATCCACGCTTAGAACCTATCTTAAAAGACACCTATGGTATTATTGTGTACCAGGAACAAATCATGCAGATTGCCCAAACGATTGGTGGCTTTCGATTGGCAGAAGCGGATAATTTACGAAAAGCCATGGGAAAGAAAAAGATGGATTTGATGGTCTCCTATCGTCAACAATTTATCGAGGGAGCTATTCGAAATCAATGTTCCAAAAAAGTAGCTGAGGAAATCTTTGATTTGATGGAACGATTTGCGGAATATGGCTTTAATAAATGTCATAGTTATGCCTATGGCATGGTTGCTTATCAAATGGCTTATTTAAAAGCCAATGCTCCTTTATACTTTTATCAAAGCATATTAAATAGTGTCATTGGTTCGGAAACGAAGACAAGTATGTATATCTATGAATGCCAAAGAAGACATATTTCCATCTTGTATCCAGATGTCAATGCATCTAAAAATGGCTATACGATTGAAAATAAAGGTTTACACATGCCACTGGATGTAATGAAAGGGATTGGCAAACTGGTACAGCAACAATTGGAACCAGGCAAGCCATATAAAGACTATATTGATTTTGTGGTTCGTGCTTCGGCCCATAAAGTCAATGAATCCAATATGCGAATATTGATCGATGGTGGAGCTCTGGATGGTTTCGGATTGAATCGACAAACGATGCAAGAAGCTTTGAGTGATGTCTTGCAATATGCTTCCATTGTTCAAACGGAAACCAAAGAAGGCGTCCTGTTCAATTACGATATAGTGTCCCCACCAAGGATTCTGCCAATGAAAGAAGATCAATTAACACGATCCAAAAAGGAAAAGAATGTCTATGGTTTTTATTTGACGGAACATCCTATCGTTCGTTTGCGCCAACAAATGCGAAATTGTATCCCCATCCAACAAGCCTTACAGACAATGGGGTATATTACCGTTGTGGGACAGATTACTCGTTATCATTTACATCGAACCAAAAAAACACAGGCGATGATGTGTTTTATTACCTTAGAAGATGAAACGGCCCAAATGGATCTAGCCATCATGCCAAGAATGTATGAGAGCGAAAAAGAGAACATTCAAGTGGGGGCGTTTGTGAAAATCAATGGCAAAAAGGATCGAGCGGATTCGATGATTGCCAATTCCATGACATGGATCAAAGAAAAATAATAAAAAGATTGACGGAGACGGCTGGTTTGGATAAAATACTATTGTTGCAGACTCCGCAGTCGGCAACCGCACAGAAAAGGTCTTAAAGTTGTTTAACACACCTTAATGGCGAGTATTCATGAATAGGAGGTGCACATATGTACGCAATTATTGAAACTGGCGGAAAACAAATCAAAGTTGAACAAGATGCTGTAATCTATGTTGAAAAATTGGCTGCTAACGAAGGTGATGAAGTCGTATTCGACAAAGTATTATTCGCAGATGGTAAAATTGGAAAACCATATGTAGAAGGTGCAAAAGTTACAGGTGTCGTTGAAAAACAAGGAAAAGGTAAGAAGATCACAATCGTAAAATACCGTCCTAAGAAGAGTTCAACTCGTCGTAAACAAGGACATCGTCAACCATATACAGCTGTGAAGATTGCTTCTATTGAGGCTTAGTAATGTTCATTGCTGTTCACGAGCAAAGACATCAAAAAAATTGGGAACTCATCGTTGTAAGTGGTCATGAAGATCAACAAGAACATGAGCAATATGCTCTTGTATGTGCCCAAGTGAGTGCCATCAGCGTAGGGATTCTCAATAGCATTGATCAACAATGCCCCAATAGTTGTGAACTAACAATGGAAGATGGCTTTGTGAGTATTCATGTAAAAGAGTCTACCCCTCTTTTACAATCGATTCTTGAGACGTTTGTTATTCAATTGGATACGGTGGCTCAAGTGAATTCGAAAACAATTAAAATAGAGAAAGTTGAGGTGTAACCGACATGAAATTCGTTTTAAATAATCAATTATTCGCTTCGAAAAAGGGAGTTGGTTCGACTAAGAACGGTCGTGACTCTGAATCAAAACGTTTAGGATGCAAAGTTGCTGATGGACAAGCTTGCCATGCAGGAAGCATCATTTATCGTCAACGTGGTACAAAGATTCATCCCGGAACTAACGTAGGTCGTGGTGGCGATGACACATTGTTCGCATTAGTGGATGGTGTTGTTAAATTTGAACGTTTGGGAAAACATAAGAAACAAGTTTCTGTTTACCCACAAGCTTAAGACGAATGACCCCGGCAAAACCGGGGTTTTCTTTTAGAAAGAAGGTGTGGAAATGGCAATGTTTGTCGATCAAGTAAAAGTCAATGTCAAAGCCGGAAATGGCGGAAATGGTATCGTTAGTTTCCGTCATGAAAAATATGTTGCCTATGGCGGTCCCTTTGGCGGTGATGGTGGTAAAGGTGGCGATGTCATCTTTGAAGCCGATCCCAATATGATCACATTGATGGATCTTCGTTATCATCGCAAAATCAAAGCAACGCCAGGAGAAAATGGCAAAACGAAAAAGATGCATGGGGCCAATGGGGAAGACACCATTGTGAAAGTGCCATTGGGAACCATTGTGAAGCATGCCGATACGGGGCAAATCGTAGCCGATCTTACTCAACCTCATCAGCAACAAATTGTTGCTCATGGTGGTCGTGGCGGACGTGGCAATTATCATTTTAAATCCAGTCGGAATACTGCTCCAAAATACGCAGAAGATGGAAAGCCCGGTGAAGAATTTGATTGTATCGTTGAATTACGTGTATTAGCCGATGTCGGTTTGGTTGGTTTCCCTAGTGTTGGTAAATCCACTTTTTTAGATGCGGTCAGTCGTGCCCATCCCGAAATTGGCGATTATCCATTCACTACCCGTGCACCGAATGTTGGGGTTGTTGAAACCAAAGATGGACGAAGTTTCATTTTGGCCGATTTGCCTGGACTGATTGAAGGAGCTAGCCAAGGGAAAGGATTAGGCCATGAATTCTTGAAACATATCGAACGTTGTCGTGTTATCTTACACGTGATCGATATGGGTGGTGAAGAAGGTAGAGATCCGGTCGAAGACTACAAGATCATCAATGATGAACTGGGATCCTATCAGATGCGCTTGTTGGAAAGACCACAAATTGTTGTTGCCAACAAGATGGATCTCGATCATGCCAAAGAAAATCTGCAACGATTTAAAGAAGCGTATCCAGATGTACCTGTTTTTGAAACATGTACGATCATTCATGAAGGTTTGGATCCAGTCTTACGAAAAGCAGCGGATCTATTGGCAACCACACCACCATTCCCAATTATGGATGATATGGGTCAAGATGTCGGTGTGACATACACAATGGAATCCAAACCCAAAGACTTTGAAATTGTGGAAGTGGAACCCCATGTCTTTGAAGTCAAAGGTCCAAAAATTGATCGTTCGTTTGACATTACGAAGCTCAATACGGAAGAAGACTATTATTTATTCAGTCAACGAATGCGTTATATGGGCATTGATGATGCTTTACGCAAAGCGGGTTGTCAAGATGGCGATACCGTACGCATTCATGGATTTGAGTTTGATTTTATTGAAAGCTAAGCAGGACAAAACGTTCTGCTTTTTATTTGTGCTATAATACTTGCATGGAAAATTTAGCACAAAAAGTCTTACAATTCATCGTCCCAGATTCTTCTCAATGGGACTATTGGACACATACACAAAACTTAGCTCCGGTTTCACAAGCCCCATGCATTCAGTCCTTTGTGAATTATATTTTATCCCATAAAAAGGAAAAAATATTTGTGGGTGGAGATTATGATTGCGATGGTATTTTGGCAACGACCATCATGGTCCATGGATTACGACGTTTAGGAATCGAAGTGGGGTATTATATTCCAGATCGGATTCGAGAAGGGTATGGCCTCCATCCAGAAACGGTCCAGATGGCACATGCTAAGGGATATACAACCATTATTACGGTAGATAATGGGGTAAAAGCCATCGATGCATTGGAAAAAGCCAAATCCTATGGGATGACAACCATTGTAACCGATCATCATGAAATTGAAGAGGAAGTTCCGTGTGATATTCTTGTTCATCCGACGCATATGGAACCCATCTTTTCAACGTTATGTGGCGCAGCTGTTGCGTTTGAATGCATCCGTGCTTTAGGCGTAGTGACAACGTATGACTTAGAACTTGCTGCCATTGCCAGTATTGGAGATGTCATGATTGTCAAAGGACAAACGAGGGCCATCATCCAACAAGGCTTACAATTATTAAATGCAAAAGCTGAGTATCATATTTCACCCTTGGCAAGAGATCGACAATTAAATGAAGTCAATGTAGGCTTTCAAATTGTTCCAAAGTTAAATGCCGTAGGTCGATTATCCAATTTAGGAAATGTGAATACTGTTGTTCGATATTTTTTATGTAGTGATCGCAGTCAATTATTTTCTTTCCAGCAACAAATCAATCAATTGAATGAGCGAAGGAAAGATTTATCGATGCAAATGGTTAAACATGCCAAAGATAAATGTGCTTTACAAGAAGATGTGATACTGGTCAGTGATGCCTCTTATCATGAAGGGATCATTGGTTTAGTTGCAGGGAATTTATGCAATGCCTATCATAAACCAGCCATTGTTATGACCAAAAATCAAGAAGGATATAAAGCTTCCATGCGTTCACCAGAAGGCTTTAACTGCATGACCTTTTTAAAAGATTTTCCATCGTATTCCACATTTGGAGGACATGCGCAAGCGGCTGGCTTTAGCTTAAGTCCGCAAGATTATACTGCATTTAAAAAATACATACATGATCAGATTCAAACATTCACATGGGAAGAACCGGATTTGGAAACATTAGTGGTATTACCCGAAGAATTGACTTTATCGGCGATCCAAAGTTTAGATCAACTACGACCTTTTGGTCCTGGTTTTCGTTGTCCTTCTTTTGAATTGATCCAACCAACGATTGAATCCATATCTCCTATTCAAAATGGGAAACATGTGCGGTATGTGCTAATCAATGGCTTGGAATGTATGAATTTCAATCAAACCGAGGAAGAGAAACAAAAAAGTGTCAATCAAATCTATAGTTTTGTTGGTCAGGTACAAATTAATCAATTTCGAGGAAAAAGAAAACCATCTTTTATCATCGAAAAAATCAATTATATTGGCTAGTTATGCCATCGTGTTGTAAAATAGCGATATATAGTAGTAAGAAAAGAGGACAAAATCATTATGGATATTAAAAACTATATTGCCAGTATTCCTGGTTTTCCGAAAGAAGGAATTATTTTTAGAGATATTACACCAATCCTTCAAGATCCCCAAGCATTACGTTATGTAACAGATACGTTTGTAGATTTTGTGAAAAAAACCGATGCGGATTTTGTGATTGGACCGGAAGCGCGTGGCTTCTTATTCGGCGTACCCGTTGCTCTAGAATGTAACCTTGGATTTGCACCAATCCGTAAACCAGGTAAATTACCACGGGAATCAATTTCTGTGAAATATGGTTTAGAATATGGTGAAGATGAATTATGTATGCATACCGACGCTATCAAACCAGGACAAAAAGTTGTCGTAATCGATGATTTGTTGGCAACGGGTGGAACCACAGAAGCTGCCATTCAATTGGTTGAACAAATGGGTGGTAAAGTCGTTGGTTGTGGCTTTGTGATTGAATTGGATGATCTACATGGTCGAGATAAGATTGGTGATATTCCAGTTTGTTCATTAGCTCATTATGCGGGCGAATAATTCATAATAGAAAGAGAGGGTATGGATATGAGTGAATTTAAAGAAGTTTCTTTTGAAGAATGTATGGAACATGTGAAGACTTATATCCATAACTCGGATAGTTTAGAGAAAATCCAGGAAGCTTACGAATTTGCTTCGGAAGTTCACAAAACGCAAAAGCGTAAAAGTGGAGCCCCCTATATTACCCATTGCATTCAAGTTGCGGATACGTTAGCTTTGATTCATTGTGGACCAAGAACCATCGAAGCCGGTTTGTTGCATGATACAGTGGAAGATTGTGAAGGCGTCACCTACGATACGATCAAGGAAAAGTTTGGTGAAGAAGTAGCCGAAATGGTAGAAGCGGTCACCAAGGTTGGTAAAATCAAATTTCAAGATGAAGAAGATTATCAAGCCAGCAATCATCGGAAGTTATTTATTGCGATGGCAAAAGATGTGCGTGTCATCTATATTAAGTTAGCCGATCGTTTGCACAATATGCGTACGCTTCAATATATGAAACCAGAAAAGCAGCAACGCATTTCCAAGGAAACTTTAAGTGTTTATGCCCCCATTGCTCATCGATTAGGAATGAATGAAATCAAGAGTGAATTGGAAGATCTTTCCTTTAAATACTTAAAACCAAGAGAATATGAGAACATCAAAGAATTGGTTCAAACCCGCGTTTCTGAGAGAAATGAACAAGTGCAAATGATGATCAAAGATATCCAAACAATTTTGAATTCGTATCATATTCCATATCGTATCTTTGGTCGAAGCAAACATTTTTATTCCATCTATAAAAAGATGGTCAATAAAAATAAACGATTTGAAGAAATCTTAGATTTATATGCGATTCGTATCATTACCGATACAGTTACCCATTGTTATGAGATATTGGGGTATATCCATGCAACGTATCGTCCAATTCCTGGTCGATTCAAAGATTATATTGCGATGCCGAAAGCAAATTTATATCAATCTTTGCATACAACGATCGTAGAACCAACGCATGGAAATATTTTTGAGGTCCAAATTCGTACCGAAGAAATGGATGAAGTAGCTGAACGGGGTGTGGCTGCCCATTGGAAATACAAAGAAAATAGTAATTTTAATCATCAGACACGACAAAAAGATATCGAGGATTCATTAGCTTGGTTCCGTGATTTTTCACAAATGACGGATGAAGAGAGCGAAGATGCCAAAGAATATATGTCAGTCCTTCAAAAAGATATTTTTGAGGCCAATGTCTATTGCTTAACACCAAGAGGACGAGTCATTACATTACCGCCTGGTTCTTGTCCGATTGACTTTGCCTATCGAATCCATACCGATGTGGGTCATAAAACAGTGGGTGCCAAAGTCAATGGTGCCATTGTTCCATTAAATACAAAATTAAATAATGGAGATGTGGTGGAGATTCTCACCAATAAGAATTCACCAGGTCCATCGCCAGATTGGATCAAGATCGTTCGAAGCGGTCATGCACGAAATAAAATTCGTTCATTCCTGCAAAAGAAAAATCGTGAAGAACAGAAAGAAATGATCAAACAGGGCGAACAGATGTTGAAAGAAGAAATCAGCCGGCGGAATTTAGATGAGAAGTTAATTGAGCCACAACGTTTGGAAACGATCATTGGTTCTTTATCGTATAAAACATTGGATGACTTTTATATTGGTTTGGCAAATAAGCGAGTATCGATGCAAGCTGTCATGGATCGTATCGATACAACCAAAGCGAAAGCCATGGAAGATGATGACATCATCAAATTGTACAATAAACCGAATGCAAATCGGAAAAAATCGGAAACCGGTGTAATCGTACCGGGTATTGATACCATTGCGGTATCACTGGCCAATTGTTGTCAACCGATTCCTGGTGATGAAATTGTAGGTTTTATTTCGCAAGGACATGGTGTGAAAGTGCATCGTAAAGATTGTCCGAATGTAGCCCATGAAACAAAACGGCTGATTCCGGTACAATGGGAAGATGACCTAGAAGAAAAACAGTATGAAGCGCAATTAGTCATTCATAGCGATGATCGCAATTACTTATTGAGTGATATTGTGACGGTGATCCAACAATGTAATGTCAATTTACGTCATGTGGATTCCGGTGTTGATACGAATAGTTTGACAGCGACCACAAAATTGACAGTAGGTGTTAAAAATGCGGCTCATCTTCAAAATTTAATGGCAAATCTGAAAAAGGTTCGTTCGGTTCGCGATGTGATTCGAGTCATACAATAAAAAAGAGGTTGTTCAGTGCAACCTCTTTTTTAGTTCAATCTTGATATAAAGAAGACGAGAAGCGATTTCTCGTAAAATATGTTTGGGACGATGTTCTGGATACCAGATGGCACTGTGTTGATGAAAATGCTTTTTGGCGATGGCACAGGCACGACGTGCATGCGTTCCACTGGTGATGATCAAAACCGGATGATCCTGGATGATTTTTTTGGAGTACACCATATTTTCCCATGTATTTTTTGACTGGGTCTCACATAGAATGGGCATTTGGCATTGCTTTAGAATATAGTCTTTCATTGCCAAGGATTCGGTATACTGGTTCTTTACAGCGCCACCCGTAATGACCAACGTTTCAAATTCATGATTTTGATAGGCTTCTATAGCTCTTTGGCAACGTTTTTTAGCCGATGTGCATAAACGACCATCATCATGACATGGACATCCCAATAATAGAGCGTAGGGATATACACCTTTCTGTTTTGGAATGGGTGGAAAGTAATGTTCATAAATAAGGACACATAAAAGAACCAAAAGTAAAAGTAAGATCATATTTTTAAGACCGCCTTTCTTTGAATCGGGTGAGGTTGCACACTATTGTATAGGGTAATAGTTTGATTTTCGATATATTGGTCAAATGCATTCATTTCTTTAAATTTTGTGGCCACCAAATCATGATCTTTCAATAATTGTTGGCCTTTCTCATTGAACCCTAAGACGATCAAGGAACGAAATTGGTCATGTTTTTTCATCATTTCTTTGGTGATCTGTAATAAAATCATCAAACACGTTCGTTGAATTCGTGATTTGGAGTAGGTCTTGGAAATCGAAGCCTCTAAAAAAGCAGGCCATGTATTTTCTTTTGCGGCTTTCTTTAAGCGATATTCAATGCCTTCATTTACCAAAAAAAATTGTTCGAGTGTTTGTGCTGGTGTTAATTGTAAGAATGTTTTTAAGTAGGGATAATAGTTTTCCCAGCGTTGTTGGCTTTGAAAATAGGTATCAAAAAGCACTTTCTTATTGGAAAAATAATCCTTGCGTGTTTGGGTTGCGGATGGATAGGTTTTATTTCTTTGCATCGATTCTGGAATGATTCCCATTTCTTTGCATTCATGTACATAATGTATAGCCAATTGATCATTGGGCAATAGATCCAATTGGAGATTATGATTCATGCTGGTGGATGCATTGATTGTTTTGGATTGGATGGAATCATATATTGTTTCTAATCGATGGATATCATTGGATTCTGAACCAAATAGCAAGTGATCAATGGGAACTTGTTGTAGAGCTTGTAAACTATATTTCGCAAAATAAGCCGCACTTTGTGCCGTATAACAGACTGGCAGACCAATGACTAGATCAGCACCGTAGTTCAAACTCAATCGAGCTTTATCTTCCGGTAATAGCAAAGAGGGCAATCCTCGTTGACTATAATACATCGAAGTTATGATTACGATGGTATCAAAATGTTGTTTGGCATATTGTAGCTGATAGACATGTCCTCGATGAAAAGGATTGTATTCAGCAATGATTCCACAGATTGACATACCTATAGTCTAACATATTTTATTGACATTCTTGTGTGCTTTTACTATAATATCAAATGCGACATGAGGTGAAGATCGTGAAATTTACAAAAACAGACTTCTTGCATTCCGAAAATGGAATCATACATATTGATGAACATCTCGCTATGGAAGAAAACGATCTACTCCATCATACTCAAGTTAAGTCCATTCCTGAAGTGCATGTTACAGGTACTTTACAGTTTGACGGAAACGCACTGGTTTTCTCTGATTTGGACATGGACGGTGTGATGATCGTTTGTGATTCGATTACTTCAGAGGATATCGAAGTGACATTTGACACGACGTCGCAATCAACCTACTCATTTGTTCGACTCGATCAATTGGATGAGGAAGATGATGAGATCATTGTAGTGAAACATGACTCCATTGATCTGAATCCGGAAATATTTGAGACCGTGCTTTTAGAGGCACCAATCAGTATTAGCCGATTACCGCGTGACCAATATCCAAAAGGAGATGGTTGGCAGTTGCTTTCTGATCAAGATCCGCAAGAGGATGAAGATACGATCGATCCACGATGGGCAAAGTTAAGTGAATTCAAACTGGATGATGATGACTAGGAGGTGCGAGCATGGCAGTTCAACAAAGACGAGGATCTAAAACACGTAAGGGAAAACGTAGAAGTCACTATAAATTAGTGCCACCAACATTGGTTCGTTGCCCTAACTGTGGCGAATACAAATTAGCTCACAAGATGTGTTCTTGTGGAGAATATCACGGTCGCCAAGTCGTTGAAAAGTAATCCTTAGGCATAGATGAAAGTCTATGCTTTTTTTAATTAAATTTTGTACTTTCCATAGCCTTTGTTTGCTATAATAAAAATAGTTAAGTTAGGAGGTTATCTCATGTTGATCAAAGATGACGCCTTGCGAGCAGCTGTTGCTTCAGCCCTACGCATTAAAGAAGACGAAATTACACCAGAAAAAATGAAAGAACTGATAAATCTACAAGTTCCTGGTAAAGAAATTGAATGTTTAGATGGTTTGGAATATGCCGAAAATTTAGAACGTTTAAATGCATCCAATAATAAGTTACAAACGTTAGAGCCTATTAAGGATCTTCGCAACTTGGAAGATCTAAATGTATCGATCAACCAATTACGCGATATTCAAGCTTTGCATGGATTTCGACAATTGAAACGATTGGATATTTCTCGTAACAATTTGTATACGATGGATGTATCCAGTATTGCTGCCATGATTGATCTAGAATATTTGAATTTGGAGCGATCAAAGATTGATAGTATCGAATATATTGAGCATTGTCGTAAGTTGGAAACAATTTACATCAATACCGAAAATGGTCCATTTAGCTATGCGATATTAGGCACACTGAAACACTTAAAGAAATTAAAGATGGCCAGAATGCGTTTATTTGATGTAGAAGATCTGACATATTTATCTCATATTGAAGAACTGGATCTATCTACCAATTTGATGTCTGATTTGTCACCATTGTTGTCAATGACAAACTTGACAAAGTTGGATGTTTCAAACTGTCCATATTTAACAGAATATGATATTTTATCCAAGTTCCCAAAATTAAAGATCTTGAACATTTCGTATAATCATCCAAAGAACTTTGATTTCCTCAAAAAACTTCATTACATTGAAGAAATCTATATGGAACAAACGGGATTTACGGATATGCGCTTATTGAATGGTTTTCCAAACCTGCGTATGGTGAATGTATCCAAGAATACATTGACTCACTTGAATGAATTTACGAATGTAAAGAATCTAGAGGCTTTTTCGGCTCGTTTCTGTCAGATTTATGACATTGGTTTCTTAAAGAATGCCACAAAACTTGTGCATTTGGATTTGTATACCAATCATATCAGTAATATTGATGTCTTAAAAGGATGCAAACAAATGGTGGATCTGAATTTGGCAAGAAATAGTGTGAAGGATATCAATTGTCTAAAACAAATGAAATTATTAGGCATTCTGTCATTGGAAGATAATGATGTCAAAGATATTTCGGTATTAGGCAATCTAGAAAATTTATGCAATGTCGATCTCTACAACAATATCATCACCGATCTGCGTCCATTAGAGAAATGTCCATTTATTTCTTATTTACGCTTGGATCATAATGCAATTAGTGATTTGACACCGTTATCACATCTACAATTCTTGTGTTCTTTAACATTGAAAGGCAACTACATCACGGATGTAACCCCATTAAAAGATCTTCAATTATTGGAGGCATTGCGTTTGGATGATAATCCAATTGCAGATACTTCGGTACTGGAGAGCATGGAATTCTATGATAAATTTACTGACTAGGTCCGATTAACGGGCCTTTTCATTTCATGCATGGGTAGTTGACTTTCATAGAGTGTGATAAAATAGAATTATGGCAAAAACAAAAGCAAGTGGGGCTCGTTTTATTGAGATCCTGTCCATTTTACGCAAACACAAAATACAGAAAGGTATGGATCCAGTAAAATTTCGTGAAATCTTAGAAGATTTAGGACCTACATTTGTGAAAATTGGACAAATCATGTCAACGCGACAAGATATGTTCTCACAACGATATTGTAAAGAGCTGGAGAAATTAAGATCCAATGTACGACCTATGCCTATGTCGGATGTGGATATGGTTTTGACACGCGCGTTTGGTCCCAATTGGCATACCCTTTTTCCATATTTTGATGAAGATCCTTTGGGTTCGGCATCGATTGCGCAAGTGCATGCCGCAAAACTGGCAAATGGCGAGCATGTGGTTGTGAAGATTCAGCGTCCGAATATTTATCAAATCATGGAACGAGATATCAAATTGGTCCGAAAAGCAGCTCGTTTCCTGAATTTATCCGATATTGTGAGTTCTGTTGTTGATTTAGATATGGTTTTGGATGAATTTTGGACCACATCGCAACAAGAAATGGACTTTACGATTGAAGCTCGTTTTGCGAAACGCTTTAAAGAAACGTATGCGGATGTAAAATATATCGATGCACCATGCATTTATGATCAATATACCTCTCGTTATGTTTTGGTCATGGAATATATTGATGGCATCGATGTGAATCAATCGGCCCAATTGGATGATCATGGCTATGATCGAAAGGATCTAGCTAAAAAACTGGCATACAACTATATTTCCCAGATTATTGAAAATGGTTTTTTTCATGCGGATCCTCATTCTGGTAATATTCGAATTCGTGATGATGTGATCGTATGGATTGATTTTGGTATGATGGGAACGCTTGATACACGTGAGCGAGAAATTATGAAAGATGCGGTACAAGCCATCGCCATGCGCGATACGATGAGTGTTGTAGATGATATTTTGGCGATAGGAAAACCTAAAAAAGAAATTGATTATGCGAAATTCATGGTTGAAATTGAAGAGTTCATGAATCAATACATCAACATGCCGTTTTCGCAGATTGATATTGCGAAAATGATTCAAGATGTTTTTGCGATTTGCCATAACTATCGCATTCAATTGCCAAAAGGCGTATCCATGTTAGCACGTTCGATGACGGTCATGGAAGCGACCTTGGAAGATTTAGATCCAAACACAAATATGTTGCAGATTGCCGCCAATCATAAAGCAACGATGCGTCAATTCCATTTGAAACATGAGTTCAAACAATGGATACGAGATAATGCACGTGCCTATGAAAAAACCTTGCATATTCCTGGACAAACCAGTGATGTGTTAAAGATGCTCGAACGCGGACAATTAAAGATGAACCTCAATCTATTAGGGTCCAATCAGCCCATCGCGAAATTGGATCGTATGGTCAATCGTTTGATTGTTTGTATTTTAATTTCTGCAATCTTATTAGGATCCAGTCTATTATGTATGACAAATATGAAACCAGAAATTTTAGGTATACCTGCCTTGGGATTCATTGGCTTTGTGGTTGCCATTTTGATGAGTTTCTGGCTCTTTGTGAAAATGTTGGTATTACATCGACGAAATAAAATGTTCTAAGCTTATGAAACCAAAAAAAAGTTCTTTAATATTAAGTATATGTATTTTATTTGTGATGATTGGCTTTGATCAATGGACCAAAAGTGCTATTGTTCATACCATTCCATTAGGAAATTCCATTGAAGTCATTCATCGTTTCTTTTATTTAACCTATATTCAAAATACGGGTGCTGGATTCTCTATTTTTGAAAATTTTGGCATTTGGTTTTTTGGTGTTATCACTATCATTGCGTTGGGTGTTATGATCTATTTTTACTTTCATTGTGATAATGATCTTCGTACGCAACTTTGTTTATCGTTTGTGGTGGCTGGAACCATTGGTAATTTTATTGACCGCTTGAAGTTAGGTTATGTTCGTGATTTTTTCTCTTTTTTGATTTTTGGCCAACCATTTCCTGTATTTAATGTGGCCGATATTTGTATTACCGTTGGCTTTGCCGCTTTGGTAATTATTCTTTTATATGATGATTGGAAGGTGAAATCGCAATGGAAAACAAAATAATTACGATCACCGAAGAAATGGCTGGAACTCGTATGGATAAAATAGTATCCAAGACCTGTGATCTATCAAGAACACGTGTTAAGGAACTGTTAGAGCAAGAAAAGATCCATGTTAATGATCAGTTAGAGAAGGGCAGTTATACGTGCAAAGTTAATGATACGATTACTGTGGAAATTCCAGATAACCAACCATTGGATGTGAAACCCGAAAAGATGGATCTAGATATTATTTATGAAGATCATGATGTCTTGGTCATCAATAAGCCCAAAGGAATGGTCGTTCATCCGGCTCCAGGTCATTTGGAACATACGCTGGTAAATGGCTTACTGTATCATTGTGATGATTTGTCTGGAATCAATGGTGTTTTACGTCCAGGTATCGTACATCGAATCGATAAAGATACATCTGGTCTATTGGTCGTGGCCAAAAACGATAATGCACATATGGCTTTATCTAGCCAATTGGCCGATAAGACGTGTCATCGAGAATATGTAGCTATCGTTCATCATCCGTTTAATCACAGTTATGGTACGATTGATGCTCCCATCGGAAGAGATCCTAAAGATCGTCAAAAAATGGCGGTGACCGAAAAGAATTCAAAACCGGCCATTACGCATTTTCAAGTCCTTCAAAACTTTAAAGACTATGCCTATATTCGTTGTCAATTAGAAACGGGAAGAACGCATCAGATTCGTGTGCATATGGCCTACATTGGGCATCCCATTGCCGGTGATCCAAAATATGGATATCGCAAGACCATTGCAGCCAATGGTCAATTACTACATGCTTGTGCTTTGGAGTTTATTCACCCCACAACACATGAACACATGCATTTTGAGGCGCCATTGGATCCCACTTTTGAAAAGATATTGAAACAATTAGAAACGGAAGGATAGTATGAAACGAAATAATGTTTTAAGTTGGGATGAATATTTTATGAGTGTTGCCCATTTAAGTGCTATGCGTTCAAAAGATCCCAATACACAGGTAGGTGCTTGTATCGTCAATCCAGATAAACGGGTTGTAGGTTTGGGATATAACGGTTTCCCACGAGGCTGTGATGATGATGTCTTTCCTTGGCAACGAGATGGGTCTTTTTTAGAAACGAAATATCCATATGTTGTGCATGCAGAATTAAATGCGATTCTCAATAGTATCCAAGATCTAAAGGGATGTACCATTTATGTTTCGTTGTTCCCGTGTAACGAATGTGCAAAAGCCATTATTCAATCTGGTATTCGTTGTGTTGTCTATGAAAGTGATAAATATAAAGGAACGGAAGAAAATATCGCCAGCAAGAAGATGTTTCGGGATGCTGGTGTCGAATTAGTGCATTTAACCTATCAGACCAAAGTAAATGTAGAAATCATCAAAGATGAAAATAGCGACCAATAATGGCCGCTATTTGAGTTTTTTCGTATTCGCAAAATGTAGTTTTGCCACATGTCCTAATTCCGATTTTCCAAATTCATCCACAAAACGTTGCGCACACAAATCGACTTGTTTTCCAGCTCCTTTTTCAAAGTGAAAGTGATATTTGGCTTCCATCGCATCCCATGCTTCTAAAAAGGCATTTCGAGCTAAGATACTGCCACACGCCACCGATAGATATTTGTTTTCGGCTTTGGTCTCAAAATGAATATCCGGAATGACTTTTGGTTGATTCTGTAAATAGCGGTAATAAGAACTTTTTTGGACAAATTGATCAATGATCAAAAAGTTGGGAAGCGTATATCCTTTTTGTTGGAGATTGACATAGGCTTGATTGTGTAATAAACATTTGATATCTACCATATTATGCGTTTGATGGACTTGGTTATATTTATCATTGGATACGACCAAAATCGTATAAGGGCATAATTCCTTGATACGAGGAGCTAATTGACGAATCTTTTCATCATTGATTTGTTTCGAATCTTGTATGCCCATCGATCGCAATACATCGACTCGGTCTTTTTCAACAATGGTTGCACTGACAACAACAGGTCCAAAGTAATCGCCAGTTCCGACTTCATCACTGCCAGCTTGTGGATACACATCGGCTTGTTGTGGGGTATCTGGTGCTAACCAATCCAAATCTTTTCCTTGAAAAACGACTTTGCCAGAGGTGTAAGCTGTAATTGTACATTCGCGTAATTTGATTTGATAAAACGTATATTGTGGACGACTTTCTTTTTGGATTTGATTGGCTACACGTTCTTTTAAAGCGAAGATTTCTTGTTTCGACATTTTTTTCGTAATGGTATTCATATCCACATTTTATCATAAAATATGTTAAAATGAGATATGATACTAAATTCGAACTATTTTGCGATCTACGACTTTATTCTCGTATTGATTAGCTTTTTCATTTTGTTGCACGCATTTCAAAAAGGCTTTCTGCGCCAACTCTTAGATCTTGTGGCAACCATCTTGTCGTTTGCAGGTGCTTGGTGGTTTTATGATGATCTGAGCCAAGCCTATCCATTGGTTCATGTATATCGTTTGATTGATGATCCATTGAATAAGTTATTGTGGTTTGTGCTTTTGATCATTGGCATTCGTATCTTTCTACGCTTATTTATCTATCTATTTCATGCTTCTCGTCCAAAAAGAAAAATGAATGCACTGTCTTTTATGAATCATGTGGCCGGTTTAGGAATCGGTTTTGTGCAAGTGGGATGTATCTTTTTCTTATGGACGGCATTTTGTCAATTGCCATTTATTGAAAATGGCGATACCTATGTACAACATAGTGTGGTGATCCATACGGTAAACCAATGGAAAGAAGAGGTGAGTGACCATGTCAACAACCTACAATGAATATGATCAAGCCATTGATTGGCAAACGGTATTGAAGCAAATTTCTCATTTTGCTTCTTTTTCTTGTTCACAACAAGATATTATGGAAAGTATGCCACTGACCAATCTTCATGAAATCCAGACAAGATTGGATTTTGTGAAAGAAACTATGGAATTGCATCGACAAGGGATTGTCGTTGAATTTGGTGGTTGTAAAGATATACAACCTTATATCCAACAAGCGACAAAACAAATGGTGCTTTCAGGACATGATTTGAGTGATATTGCGATTTTTTTGGGCACTTGCCGAAATGTACAACATACATTGCATACAACCGAAGCTACGCGTTGTATTGAATTAGCGAATACGATGGATCCATGTACACCGTTAATGAAAGCCATTGATCGACAAATTGATCGAACGGGATCCATTAAATTGGATGCCACTCCGAAATTAGCTGGTTTACATCGTGCTTTAACGGGTGCTCGTTTGGCTTTACAAGCTAGTGCCAAAGCTTTTATCAAAAAGAATAAAGATCATTTAATGGATACAACAACATCCAGTATTGGTGGACGTTTATCGGTTTTAGTCAAAGCCCAAGATAAAAACTATTTTGGTGGTATGATCCATGGACAATCACAGAGTGGTTTGGCTTTTTATGTGGAACCGAATGCGTTTGTTTCTGCCAATAATCAGATCCAAGATTTAGAAGGTGAGATTGAACAAGAAAAAGAACGAATCTGCCGAGAATTAAGTCGACAAGTAGCAAAAAAAGCAATCCTTCTTCTTTCCAATCTAGAAACGATGACGATATTGGATGTAGCTTTTGCGAAAGGTATGTGGGCCTATCAAAAAGATGGATGTGTACCTATGATCCAAACGCGTGATCATGCCTTTTTATTTGAGCAGGCACGCCATCCTTTGATAGATTCCAAAAAAGTAGTGGCAAATACGTATGCGTGTTCAAAAAATCAATATTGTTTGATGATATCGGGTCCGAATATGGGAGGAAAAACCGTCACATTGAAAACGATAGGTTTATTTGTGGCTTTAGCTCATGCAGGTTTTCCTGTCATTTGTCATCGAGCGATTGTCCCTTATTATACGTCTTTGTGGTTTGATATTGGGGATCATCAATCGATTGAACAAAATTTATCTACGTTTTCATCGCATATTTCTAAATTAGCAACCATCTGTTCTCAAGCCAATGATAGAACATTTGTCCTCATCGATGAATTAGGTAATGGAACGGATCCTTTAGAAGGAGCTAGTTTAGCCGTTGCGATTTTAGATTACCTGATTCATAAACAAACAACGATCATCACAAGTACGCACTTTAATGAAGTGAAAGCCTATGGCAAGACCAATGATCATATCTTGGTTTCTAGTGTGGAATTTGATCAAGAAACGCTGCAACCAACGTATCGTTATTTAGCAGGCATTTCAGGTTCTTCGTATGCGTTTTCGATTGCGGCCCAATATCATTTGGATCCTCAAATTTTAGCCGCAGCCAATCAATGGAAACAGACCCATATGCAGAAAGTGGATCAAGAATTGGCTCGTTTGGAAAAGATGCAGAATGAAGTACAGGCCAAGGAAGATCGATTTGATGCTTTGATTGAAAATGCACACGATTTACAACGACAGGCAGAAAAAGAAAAGCAGCAATGGCAAAAGAAAAAAGAGGAGTTGAATCAAACGTATGAAGAACAGTTGCACGAAATGTTGGAAAAGAAGCAAGAAGAAGCACAGTCCATCATTCGCGAATTAAAGCAGCAGAAGCAGGGAAAACTACATGAACAAACGGCTTTGTTGCATCAATTGCATGTCATGGATCAAACGCCACAAGAAAAGGAAGCGGCACCAGAAGTCTTGCAAGTAGGGGATTATGTACAAGTCAAAGGTTTGCAATCGCATGGAACAATCATTGATATTCGTAAAAAAGAAGCTACGATTGAAACCAATGGTATGCGTATGAAAGTCAAGTTGAATCGATTAACCAAGATTCATAAACCGAATGTAAAGCCAGTCGTTCGTAAAACGCATGTGGATCCAAGTTTTCATCGGTTTCCTTTGGAATTGAATTTAATCGGTATGCATGTGGAAGAAGGTATTGAAGCATTAGATCGATATTTAGATCAGGCCATTGTTCATCATGTGAAACAAGTACGTATCATTCATGGTATGGGTACAGGTCGATTGCGTGCAGCGGTATGGGATGATCTAGATAAGAATCCGGTGGTGAAATCAAAAATGGCAGCCGGTCCCAATGAAGGTGGGCTTGGTGCAACCATAGTATTGTTGAAATAAGGAAGGGAACAAGTATGGCGATTTCTCAAAATCTACAAGATAAATTGGCTTTATTGCCGGATCAGCCGGGTTGTTACATCATGAAAGATGAAAAGGGAGAAATCTTATATGTGGGGAAAGCCAAGGTGTTGAAGAACCGTGTGCGTTCCTATTTTCATGGTGTCCATAATGAAAAAACAACACGGTTGGTGAGTCATATTCGTGATTTTGAATTTATTGTGACAGATTCCGAAAAAGAATCATTATTATTGGAAATCAATTTAATTAAAAAACATCACCCTCCTTACAATATTATGTTGATGGATGATAAAAGTTATCCATATATTGTGATGACGCATGATGATTATTTTGCGGTCCGTTTAAGTCGACGTGTGACATCGAAAAAAGATACCTATTTTGGTCCGTATCCAAGTAGTGGAGCTGCCAATGAAATCGTAAAATTGATCAATACGCTTTGGCCAATTCGTAAATGCCGTACCATTCCAAAACAGGTTTGTTTGTATTATCATATGCATCAATGTCTGGGTCCGTGTATCCATGAAGTGGATAAAGAACAAATGGCAACATATCGAAAAGAAATCAGTGCTTTTTTAAAAGGGGATGCCGATGCCATCTTAAAACAATTACAGGAAAAAATGATGAAGGCAAGTGAAAACTTGCAGTTTGAGAAAGCACAAGAATATCGAGATATGATTGTTTCAATCCATCATGTCATGGAAAAACAAATCATTGATTTTAAAGATCGAAAAGATCGCGATGTATTTGGATGGTATGAAGATAAAGGATATATTTCTCTACAAGGATTCTTTATTCGGGATGGGAAACTGTTGGGCCGGAATTTTACGGTCATGCCCATCTACGAAGAGACGATGGATGCGTTTGTGAGCTTTATCTTGCAGTATTATCAAAATAATGTGATTCCCAAAGAAATACTAGTACCCGAAGGGACGCCAACGGATATCTTAGAAGATACGTTAGGTGTTCATGTGTACATTCCGCAGCGTGGCGATAAAAAGACCTTGGTGGATTTAGTCTGCAAGAATGCGAAAACCGCCCATGAACAAAAATTTGAACTGGTTTTCCGTAAGCAACATGAATTGGATCAGGCCAATGAGCAATTGGCTTCAATTTTTCATGCACCTATCCATACGGTTGAATTGTTTGATAATAGTCATTTATCCGGTACATTCAATGTGAGTGGCTTGGTTGTTTTTGTGGATGGAAAACCCGATAAAAATCAATATCGCCATTATCATTTGGATACATATCGATCCGATTTAGATAGTATGAAAGAAGTGGTGTATCGACGGTATGTTCGCTTGTTGAAAGAACACAAACCAATGCCGGATTTACTGCTTGTGGATGGTGGTGCCCAACAAATTGAAGCAGCCAAAGAAATACGCGACATGTTGGATCTGGATCTACGTATTGCAGGACTTGTCAAAGATGATAAACATAATACACGAGCGTTAATGAATGATCAATTGGAAGAGATTCCGCTAAAGAAGGAGTCGAGTTTATTTTTCTTATTGACAAGAATGCAAGATGAAGTGCATCGATTTGCGATTTCTTATCATCGTAAATTACGAAATCAGGCTATGACCAAATCCATTTTAGATACGGTAGAAGGGATTGGTCCAGCGCGTAAAAAAGCATTGATGAAAACATTTAAAAGCATGAAACGAATGCGAGAAGCCAGCGTGGAAGAACTATCACAAGTTGTTCCTAAAGGGGTCGCACAAAGCTTATATGATAGGTTACATGAAGTATGATATAATGCATGCGAGGTATTGAATATTGGAACGAAACGTACTTTTTGCACGTATTCTATTGATCATTCTATGTGCTACATTGACAGGAGCTTGCTTCTATCAATTAAATCAATCCTATGATCCTTTGGCTCGCTATCCTTATGCGACCGAAAAGAATCGTGCCACCATTTTAAAATACATGGATTCCCGTGACATTGATTATATTATTTCTCAACAAATCCGACCATCTGTATTTATGGATTTTATTAAGATTCCTGGGTTTAATATTCGTTTAGCCAATGAATATCACTTAGCAAAACAAACACAAGAAGAATCCAATGCATATATCGTGAACTTTGTGAATAAGTATTCTACATATTTTACGTCGAATGAATTAGAAGATTTATTGACATATTATACCTATGCGGATTTAACCACTTTTTATGAGAATGATGCCACAACAACGAAAAAATTGACTCTGCAATCGGATCCTACGAATATGTATTTGGTCTTAAATACAAAGACATCGGTTTATCGTTATCAGCCAGCGAATTTGGTACAAGTAGATTCTATACAGATCCAATCGAATGTAGTCGATGATTGGAATGAGATGAAAGAAGCGTATAGTAGGATGTGGAATGGCGAAACATTAAGTGCGGTTTCTGGATATCAATTGTATGATACGATCAATGAATCGTATATGACTTTGGAAAATCAATATGGCGAAACGGTTTTAGATCGGTTTCAATTGCCAGCTGGCCAAAATGAGACACAATTGGGATATACCATTCAATTGATCAATCCACAAGATTGGATCGATGCTTGTCAAAAAAATCAAAATGAAGATGGAACATACAATTATGAAAATGCCATCAAATCATTGTCTCAATCCCAACAAAATCAAATTGTATGGTTGGAAGAAAATGCCTATCATTATGGGTTTGTGATTCGTTATCCAGAAGACAAGGCCGATAAAACGAAGATGGCATATCAGCCTTTTGTATTGCGCTATGTTGGTCGGAAAGCAGCCAATAAAATGTGGAAAGACCATTTATCAATGGAAGAAATGGATTTTGAAGAATATCAAGAGTAGGAGGAAATGATGCGTATCATTGTAGCCAGTGATTCTCATGGACATAATGAGATTTTGGATACCATATATGATCAACATCCTGAAGCAAGCTTGTTTCTGCATTGTGGTGATCTATGTGATGATCCAAGAAATTATCCAAATTGGTTATTTGTGTTAGGAAATAATGATTTTTGGGGTGAATTTCCGAATCGTAGGATTCTTTCAGTTGGCACCCATCGTTTATTTATGGAACATTCGCATCGTTGTTCTTTTTTTCATCGAGAAGATGACTTAGTGCGTTTAGCGAAAGGACATGCGTGTGACATTGTTTGTTTTGGTCACACGCATCGTAGTTATATTGAAAAAAGAAAAGGTGTTTTTTTATTAAATCCAGGTTCAACTTGGATGTCTCGTGATGGCAATCCGCCTAGTTATGCGATCTTGGATGTCGATACGAGTATTTCGGCACAGATTGTTTTTCTTGATCAATAAATGATCTGTCCTTGTCCACCACAGAATTGGGTTACACGATCGATAAGCTTTTGTGCCGTTTCATCTAGTAAAGAAGAAGGTGTAACTTCATTGCCTTGAATGATAAAATATATGTTTTTAGAATTTTCATCAACCAATGTTTTATTGACCTGACGTATTTCTAAATGGCAAATGATCTCACTGGAGTCATCGATATAACTGTATTCACCAGCCTTTACCGGTTGTGGTTCATTGGAACCAAGCGGAATAAATCGTTCGGTACCATCTTGTATTCGTAAAGTGACGTTGCCGTCGATCTTATCAATATCATGCGCACCAAGAGCTAATTCGGTATCAGTAGAAATGATGTTGTAGATATCCACCAATTTATTGATAGAAGGAAGGTCATTGCGTTTTTGAATCAATTTGATCAAAGTTTCCGATGCCGGGGGATTCTTGCGACGACGAACCCCTACCTGATCATGTAAGGTATAAAAGCCTTGAACAATAGGTTCTTGTTTAGCATTGATGCCTTCATATTTTTTCTGAAGTTGTTGGATGGCTTCTTTTCGATAGGCAAGATACTCCGGTGAAATTGTTGTGTTATCGATGCCTTCGATTACAACAGCTTTTACTTTAACACCTAGATCCAATACTTCCTGTGTAACGTTAAATTGAAATCTCATGTAGTATCACCTCCTTATTATCGTATCGAGAAAGGTTACAAAGGGGAACTAGAAGTATTTGATAGTGGACATTAATAAAATTTATAGAATATGCAATTATCAACAAGATAATTGTTTTTTTATCCAAATAAAAATGGCTCTAACATCTCTGTTAGAGTCATCATTCATTATTGATTTCGTTTTTTAAGAATTGGAAGTCCCAGTGCACCAAGGGCAGAAATCAAAGCAGCACCTATCAATGATCCACTATGATTAGCAACACCGGTATCAACACTTGAAACATCTGTACTCGTTTGTGTTGTGGTTGTTGTAGAAGAAGTGTTTGTGGCACTCATTTTGGCATTTGGTGATGTCATATTGGCAGTTGTTGATGATGCAGTATTGGAACTCGTCGAAGGTGTTGTTTTTGTATTATCCACACTTTGAGCTGGAGTAACGGTTAAAGTACCATCTACTTCACAATCAACCATTAATGGACCGGTTAAAACTTCTTTAGGGTATCCATAAACAATATGTAAATTAAATGGTTGCCCAACAGGTAGACTTTCCAAATAAGATGGCTGGATCTGGATTATCGTACCATCATTAAAATAATTATCATAAAAATCATACCCATCCATGTTTCCATTATTTACATTAATATATGAATATTTGTAGTCATCTGTATTTAATACCTTACCATTGATAGAAAGAGTATAGAAATTTCCATGTACACTATTGATTTTGATTGTCAATGGGGTGTTAGAACCCTTGGTCCATTTTTGATCTTTGCCATTAGTGATGCGATAGTCAGCTTTCCAAGCTGCATAACATGCTAAGTCACCTTTCACGTTGGCTGGAATACTATTTGTTCTATGCATATCACCATCAATAAAATAAATCCATCCATTAAACTTCATACCATCTTTTTTCAATACTGGAAGAGGAGTCTCCTTTCCAGATGTGTAATTTGTCATTTTTGGTACAGTTACTCCAGGCATCGAATTATCCAAAGTAAGTGAATACGTTTTTTGTTCATCCTCTGTTTGTACAGGTGTAGCACTGACATTTGGATTCTCTTCATTAACAACTGGTGTTGTTTCATCGGTTGTTGTTTCTTGTGTTGTTTGTTCTGCTTTTATTTCATCGGTAGGTGTTATTTCATCTGCTAGAATCTTTGTAGCTGGTGTTAAACCAAATAACAATGCAGCAGCTGCCGCCGCATATAATGCATGGCAAGTTTTCTTCTCCATTTCATTAACCTACCTAAAATATTACTTATACTTAAAATATAGTATAGACGAATGCATATTTCAACTTGTTTTAAAAGGATAAATGGCCATTAAAAATTACTTAAACGAGGAAAGAAGAAAAAATGTCATAGAAAAGAGAAGAAAGAAATATATTTGCAGAGAATGAATTGGTTTTGTAATAAAATAATAAATAAGAATAAATTGTTGATGATTAGTCAGAATGATAGATTCATTTATAATTAAAGTGCTAAGAATTTCAATAAATAAATAGTATTGGTGTATAATTGTAGTGCCTTGGACGAAATTCTTGCATGTAATAAAACATTTCTAATTAGAAAAAATGGATGTAAGAAATAAATGGAATCTATTCGAATCACTTAAAAAGGTTTACTTAGATAATGACTTGCAGTATGAATGTTTGGCTTCGAATGGAGCAAATAAGAAAAATAGATGATATTGTACGGCGTTTGTACGGCACCAAAATAAAAACCCCTTTACATAAAGGGGTTAATGGATAGAATGGCGTCCTGGGAGGGATTCGAACCCCCGACCGATCGCTTAGAAGGCGATTGCTCTATCCAACTGAGCTACCAAGACAGCTAACACATTATAACAAATCTATTATAGAATATCAATGGGGAATCGGGTATGAAAAAAGAAGGATATCAATTTGTGGGATGGTATGTGGATCCAGAATGCACAAAGCAGATCAATCCAGCTGCAGAGTTGCCAAAGATCACAAAACTCTATCCCAAATGGGCACCAGTTTGGTACCCGATACATTATAAAATGAATGGTGGTATGAATTCACGACTGAATCCACGATATACCAGTTGTGAATCACCAGCTTATGTCTTGTATCCACCGCAGAAAAAAGATCAGGTATTTGTAGGATGGACATATGATGGAGAACCAACGGATGTTGTACCAGCAAAGCCACATGGATCGGTCACAATAGAAGCACATTTTGTGGATCCTTGTATCGTTTCGTTTGAAACATTTGGAGGACGACCAATTGACCCCCTGGAAGTGGCACAGGATGGTTTTATCCATTCTTTACCAGTCGCTAAACAAAGTGGTTATACATTTGAAGGGTGGTACTGGGATGAACAATTTTTATTTCCTTTTCATATAAGTCAACAAATCAATAATTCGTGTACATTATATGCAAAGATGACTAAAAATGAATATCCAATCACTTACGATACACAAGGTGGTTATTCGGCACGAAGTAATCCGGATCATTATTGTTTTGATGATCCAACAATTTTACTAAAGCCAGCGAAAAAGAAGGGATATGTATTTGATGGATGGTATGATCAGATTGGTCGGAAACATGATTTTATTCGCCATCATTCGTTGGGACCATTACATTTAGTTGCACGGTTTCATCATATTGATTCTTAAAAGACAGTATGATAAAATTAGTATGTTTCGCTAGGAGGATTTGGTGAATCTATATTATCAAGCACTTATACAAGAAATTCATGAATTGATGGCACAGGAGAAATATGATTTGGCTCTCGATAAGGTACAAGCTGAATTGGATTTACCCTACGTTCCACAACCCGAATTGGATGTATTAGAAGCATATAAAGAGGAATGTTTGACACACATTGACAAACCCGTTCCTCATCATGAAATCGAAGTTTTGATTCATGGCAATATGGAGCAACAAGAAGCTGCGGTTGCGATGATGGGTGATATGAATCTTTGGAATATGCATGATGAAGTGCAATTCTTATTGGATTCCGATGTCCTGCTGAATGAAATCAAGGGAGAATTGATTGAGCATTTAATGGCTCAAAAGATTGATACACCCTATACAATGAAAAAATCCGGATTGGAACTGACTTTTGTGCCTAGTTTGATCATTCCTAAAGAAGATGATCAAACACTCATTCAAATCAATCAATTATTTATCGATTGGTTTGCGAATGATAATCCGACTTTCTATCAATTCTGTACACGTCTTTTAGAACAAGAAATGTTAGAAAACCGGCCATTTGATTTTATGGATCAAGATCCCAAACCGATTGCGAAAGCGATTGTACGTTTGGTTGCAGAAGCATTTGGACAATCCGATGAATTTAAGTTGTTTGTTACCCAAAAACAATTGGGTGAGATAGCGGATATACCGCTCATGATTGAAAGTCGAGGAGAACAAAATGAAAAGTAGTTGGACATTGAAAGAACATTCAGAAGGTGTTTTGGAAGTTATCGTGGATGGTGATGTTTGGACAAAAGCCCAAAAACATGCATTTCAATATTTTAAGAAAAATATCACAATGAAAGGTTTCCGTCCTGGACAAGTACCAGAAGCTTTATTAAAGAAACAAATTTCAAAAGAAGCTATTTATGAACAAGCTGTTGAAAATATTGCGAATACAGTATTGGCACAAGCTGTTCAAGAACAAAAGTTGGAATTAGTAGCACGTCCTACATTGGACTACAAAGATGCAAGTGATGAATCTGTAACATTGGATTTTAACTGTGTTGTAGAACCAGAAGTTACTTTAGGAGAATATAAAGGATTAGATATTCATAAAGATGAAGTAGAAGTAACCGATGAAGATGTTGATAAAGAATTAGAACGAGTACAAGATCGTTATGCTGACTGGGTATTACGTGAAGAAGGCGAAGCAGCTGTCGAAGGTGACCAAGTTGTGATCGACTTTGTTGGTAAAAAAGATGGTGAAGCTTTTGAAGGTGGTTCTGGTGAGAATTATCCATTGGAATTGGGTTCTCAATCTTTCATCCCAGGTTTTGAAGATCAATTGATTGGTGTGAAGACAGGTGATGTAAAAGATGTAAATGTTACATTCCCTGAAGATTATCAAGCCAAAGATCTTGCTGGACAAGATGCTGTATTTACAGTAACTGTTCATGACATCAAATATAAAGAACGTCCGGAAATTAATGATGATTTGATCAAACAATTAAAACGTGATGGTGTTGAAACGGTAGAAAAATTCAAAGAAGTCACAAAAGAAGATCTTACGAAAGAGCGTGAACGTCAAGCTGAAGACAAATTTACTTCTGAAGTAATCAAGGCAGCTAGTGATAATGCAACCGTAGATATTCCAACTGTTATGATTGAAAATGAAGTCGATAGTGAATATCAACAATTTGTACAACGTATGCAACAATCTGGCTTTACCGTTGAACAATATTATCAAGCAACTGGACAGACAGAAGAAGATATGAAAGCACAGATGCGTCCAGAAGCAACGGATCGTGTAAAGAACTCTTTGGTTCTACAAGCTATTGTAAAGGCTGAAAATATCGAGATTTCACAAGAAGATGTTGATAAAGAATACAAAGAAATGTCTGAATTGTACAAGATGGATGTCAATCAAATCAAACAATTGCTTCCAGCTTATCAAGTAAGAGCAGATCTTGCACAACAGAAAGCGTTAGAATTGATTAAGACTTCTGTAAAGTAGTAAAATAAATATGTATAAAAAAGGCGCTCGGCGTCTTTTTTAGAATCTAGAAATTAAGGAGGAATTTCGATGACAGAAACATTCCCGTTAGTCTGTACCCGAGGTGTTGTTGTTTTTCCAAATCAAGATATTGTGATTGATGTTGGACGTGAACCATCTCTACAAGCTGTTGACAATGCTCAAAATAATTTTGAAAACCATATCGTATTGGTTTCACAAAAAGATATAACAACGGATGAACCTGGTTTGGATGATATTTATCATGTAGGAACACTTTGTGAAGTTCGCCATGTTCGCCGTTTTGAGAATTTTATTCGTGTAAAATTTAGAGGATTAAAACGTGTTCGCTTGAATGAATGGATCCAAGGTAATGACAGTGACATGGCTGTTGTGGATGAATTAGTAACATATCGTCAAGATGAGACCGAAGAACAAGCATTAATGCGTATGATCGTCGATGCCTATGATCATTTTACCGGTGCCGATAAATTCATGTCCAAAGATATGATGATTGAATTATCCAAAGGTGTAGGTCCAGAAGGATTGAGCGATAAAGCCGTAACAGCTTTACCTATTTCTTTGGATCGTAAACAAGCCTACTTGGAAACATTAGGTGCGAATGATCGTTTGGAGATGTTGTTGGCCGATATTGAAAAAGAAAAGAAGATGGGAGAAGTTGAGAAAAAAATCAACGATACTGTCAAACAACGTATTGACCAAGGACAAAAAGATTATTACTTACGTGAAAAATTAAATGCCATTAAAGAAGAATTGGGAGATGTCGTTGAACAAGATAAGGATGCAGAACAAATTCGTAAGCGTCTAGACGAAAATCCATATCCTGAAAATATCAAAAAGAAAGTCAAAGAAGAATTATCTCGTTATGAAATCTTGCCAATGGCAAGTGGAGAAACGGGTGTCATAAAGACATATATTGATTGGTTGATGGATTTGCCTTGGTGGCAAGAAACGCAAGATAATCAAGATTTAAATCAAGCCCAATCCATTTTGGATGCGGATCATTATGGCTTGGAAAAAGTCAAAGAACGAATCCTAGAATATTTGGCTGTCAAACAAATGACCAATTCTTTAAAAGCGCCAATCCTTTGTTTGGTAGGCCCTCCTGGTGTTGGTAAAACATCATTAGCACGAAGTGTTGCTCGTGCCCTAGATCGTAAATTTGTGAAGATTTCTTTAGGTGGTGTACGTGATGAAGCCGAAATTCGAGGACATCGCCGTACCTATTTAGGAGCTATGCCAGGCCGTATCATTCAAGGAATGAAAAAAGCTGGCGTTGTGAATCCGGTCTTCTTGATTGATGAAATCGATAAGATGGCCAGTGATTATAAGGGAGATCCTTCTTCTGCTATGTTGGAAGTATTGGATCCAGAACAAAACTCTTACTTCTCCGACCACTATATTGAAGAACCTTATGATCTAAGTAAAGTGTTATTTATTGCGACTGCTAACTATTTGGAAAATATTCCACCAGCTTTACGTGATCGTTTGGAAATCATTCAATTATCCAGTTACACGGATGTAGAAAAAATCCACATCGCAAAAGAACATTTATTACCAAAACAATTGAAGGAAAATGGCTTGCATGCCAGTCAATTAAAGATTTCCGATGATTTATTATTGTATTTGATTCGTTACTATACAAGAGAAGCCGGTGTTCGTCAGTTAGAACGTACAATTGCAACTATTTGTCGAAAAACCGTTTTAGCCATTTTAAAAGACAATAAGAAATCCATTCGGTTATCAAAAAAATTGGTTCATGAGTGGTTAGGCAATGAAAAAGTAGATTATGGTCATAAAGAAAAGAAAGATCAAGTCGGTACAGTCACAGGACTAGCTTATACAAGTTTTGGTGGTGACATTTTGCAAATTGAAGCCAATCGTTTTGAAGGTAAAGGACGATTGATCTTGACTGGACAGTTAGGTGATGTCATGAAAGAAAGTGCCAACATTGCGCTGGATTACATCAAAGCCCATGCCAAAGAATATAAGATTGATCCAAAATTGTTTGAAACCAATGATGTACATATCCATGTACCAGAAGGAGCCGTACCAAAAGACGGACCAAGTGCCGGTGTAACAATGACAACAACTTTGGTTTCTTGTTTCTCAGAAATTCCAGTAAAAGCCAATTTGGCCATGACGGGTGAAGTGACTCTACGTGGTAATGTATTACCAATTGGTGGCTTAAAAGAAAAATCTTTAGCTGCTTATCGTTCAGGTATTACAACAATATTGATTCCAAAAGAAAATGTGCGTGATTTGGATGAAATTCCACAAGAAGTCAAAGATGCAGTTGAGTTTATTCCGGTATCAACGGTTAAGCAAGTTTTGAAACACGCTCTAGTTGCATAGTATGAAAAGTGAATTTGTAACAAGCGCCACATGCAAAGAACAATGGCCACAATCTTCTTTACCGGAAGTTGTGGTTGTTGGTCGCTCCAATGTAGGTAAAAGCAGTTTTATCAATGCGCTAACACAACGGAAAAAACTAGCTTATGTTGGTAATACACCCGGTAAGACACGATTGATCAATTTCTTCTCGATTGATGAAAAATGGATGTTGGTTGATGTTCCAGGTTATGGTTATGCCAAGATGAGCAAACAAATGCTTTTAAAAATGGGTGCCATGATGGATGAATACTTCACTCAAAGAGAACAAATTGCCGGTGTCATATCCTTGGTGGATGCACGACATGAACCAACCCATGATGATTTGGATATGATTGACACATTAAAACAACTTCAAATCCCCATTGTGGTGGTTGCGACCAAGATTGATAAAGTTCCTAAGACAAAACGAGTGAAAGCCATTAAAGTGATTTCACAAAAATTACAGTTGCCGATGGCACATATTTATCCGGTATCAAGTATCGAAAAAACAGGATTTACGCCTGTATATAATGCCATTCAAGAGTGGATTCGATGAGCTTCGGCTCATCTTTTTTTTAAAATTCCAATAATTGTGCCAAAAATTCCAGTTTATTGTAAACGAAAAATTATCTGCTATTATAAAAGTACAAAAGATAGATACGAAGAAAAACTTCTTCGATATCAACCATTTGTTCATACACAGTACAAAAATTCATTCAAAAAGGGAAAGAGGTAAGAACAAAAAAATTCTGAAAAAGCTGTTTTGAATGAAAGTTAAGTATTCGAAAAAGAAGATACATGCGAAGAGAGATCCAATGGAAAGAAATCTTCAAAGGGTATGGATTAAGAATACGAGTACGAGTAAATCATTTGGAAGAGGATAGCGGTAGGAATAAAAAAATTCTGAAAAAGTCGTTTCAAATGAGAATTGATGGAAATATTTGGAAAAGGATGAATGCGAAGAGAAAATAATAAGAAAAAATCTTCAATAAGGGTCATCTTTGAAAGAATATGAAAATCAAGTGTGTGGGTTAGAAAACATCCGAAATGGGTGAATGGGTACAATTAAAAAAACAAATAAAGAAAAGAGAGTACGTAAAATTAAACAAACAAATAACCCAAGAACAAATGGCATAGAGAAAAGAGCTAATCAAATTGGTTAGCTCTTTTCCATGTGTTCTCAGTTTTTATGATACGATAGGAAATCCATAATTGGATACTCATCAATGTCCAAATAACGGGTTCACATAAGATCACACCAAAATAAGCAAGTGCAGGAATGACCCATATCGTGAAGACGATCTTACCAGCTAATTCAATACCGCTGGAAATTAATGGATAAATCTTATAACCATTTCCTTGCAAAGCATTTCGATACGTTAATAAAGGCCCCAGTACAATAAAACCAGGAATATTGATTTGCAGGTAGCGAGTACCATTTGCCAGGACAATGTCATTGGCCGATCCACTGAGAATATGGATCATCGGTTGCGCAAATAAGAAAACAATGACAGTTAATACAATCGTATAAAGCCAATCAAAGTGAATACAAAAGCGAATACCTTGTTCCATTCGATCCCATTGTTTGGCACCACGATTTTGCGATACAAATGTCGATGTCGTTGCTCCTAAGGTTGAAAGAGGCAATACCAATAACGCAAACCATTTTCGAGCCGCTGTATGCGCCGCAATGATATTCGTACCTAAAGGATTGATCCCACTTTGAAGAATAATCGTTCCAATGGAAACAATAGAAAACATAAAACCCATCGCAAATCCTTGAGAAAGAAGTTCGTGGACAATATCCGCATCCATTTTAAAATGATTTCTCTTTGGCACCAATAATGGTTCTTTTTTGTAGATGATACCAAAACAAAGAAGGGCTGCCAGTACTTGTGATAGAACCGTTGCGAAAGCAGCTCCACGAATACCAATATGCCATTGTGTGATAAAAATTGTATCTAGAATAACATTTACGATCGAAGTGATGATCAATACATATAATGGGGTCAAACTATTTCCAATCGAACGAAATAGACAAGCGGCTAAATTATAAAACATCGTAATGATCAACGTGGCTGCAATGACATGAATATAACTATAAGCCATGGAATAAATTGCATTTGGTGTTTTCAATATCCGCAATAACCATGGCATGATCGAACAAGAAACAATGGATAAAAACAAGGCGATAAAAAAACCAAAAATCAAACTTTCTGCAATTGCGATTTTAAGTTTATCGGTATCTTTGGCACCATAATAACGACTGATCACGATGCCAAATCCTAAACTCATACCACTACAAAATTGTACGATCAATTCAAAAATTGCAGCTGTTGCTCCTAATGCAGCTAATGGCGCATCTCCCAGAAAATGACCAATAAGTAAGGTATCGACCGTATTATATAATTGTTGAAAAAAATTAGACAAAAACAAAGGAATCGCAAATAATAGGATTCCTTGTTTGATATTGCCTTGTATTAATGTTGGTTTCATTCAATCTCTATGGCCTCAACTTGCTGCAACCAGAGATCGCGACTTGCATCGCTTGGCATTCGCAAATCACCACGTGGAGATAAACAAATGGAACCAACTTTTACACCATCTGGCATACAATTTCGTTTAAATTGTTGGGCAAAGAAACGTCGATAAAAAGTCAATAATCCATTTTTAATCGTTTTCTTATCAATGGTAGGGAAGGCTTTTACACAAAGATCAAAGATCTTTTCTGGCTGTTCATGATGACGTAGTAAATGATACAAGAAGAAATCATGAAGATCATACGATCCTAACACTTCTTCGGTTTTTTGCGCAATCTTACCGGAAGCATCCAATGGCAATAATTCTGGCGATACAGGCGTATCACAAATATCCATCAATACATCATGTAAAGCATTTTGTCCTTCTTTTTGCGCTTGTAGCGCACGTGTTTCTACAATATAACGAACCAATGTTTTTGGTACGGAAACATTGACAGCATACATGCTCATATGATCGCCATTATAGGTACACCATCCTAAAGCCAATTCACTCAGATCACCTGTACCAATGACGATGCCATTATATTGGTTGGCCAGATCCATCAGAATTTGGGTACGTTCTCTTGCTTGTGAGTTTTCATAGGTGATATCCATAATCTCAGGATCATGATGAATATCTTTAAAATGCTGATTGACCGCATCCCCAATCGTAATGGTTTCTTTGGAAGCATGAATGAGATCAATTAATTGATCAGCATTGGTTTTGGTGCGCACACTCGTTCCAAAACCAGGCATCGAAATCGCATGGATATTTTTCGGATCATATTGACACAATTGGAAAGCTCGTTCACAAACCAATAAAGCTAAGGTAGAATCCAAACCACCCGAAATACCAATCACGACATGTTCACAATGAATTTTGGACAAACGAGTTGCCAAACCTTGCGCTTGAATATTTAAAATATTCTGGCAACGACGAATCCGTTTTTCACTGTCATTCGGTACAAATGGATAGGCATCATACGTTCGATGTAATTCAATCGTATCGATTGGTTGGGAAGCATACATGATGGTTCTTACATCATTGATTTCCTCTTCCATACTGGTCTTAAAATGAATGCGATCATTCATCAAATTTTGAATATCAATTTCACCAACGATAAAATCATTGGTATCTAAATAATTTCGTTCTGATAAAACCGTACCGTTTTCACAAATCAAATCGTGACCCGAAAAGACAAGATCACTCGTTGATTCTTGTGGACCAGCACTCGCATATACATATCCCGCATACGTTCTTGCACTTTGATTGATCACCAATTGATGACGATAGGCATCTTTCGCAATCGTATCATTGGAAGCCGATAAGTTACAAAGAATATTGGCACCAGCTAAAGCCAGTTTGGAACTAACCGGAATGGTAACCCATAAATCTTCACATAATTCAGCACCAATACAAGCTTGCGTCGTAGAATCGTAGAAAACCAATCCATTCGATACGGGAACGGTTCGTCCTTGCCAATCCATAGAATCCACCGGACAGTTTTTACCACTGGTAAACCAACGCGTTTCATAAAATTCATTATAGCTAGGAATATATGTTTTTAACTGAAAGCCCAATACGTGATGGTCAAAACAAAAAGCAGCAGCATTGTATAGTTTGTTTTGAATTTGAAGTGGTAGACCCACAAGCACAGCCATCTGATCAGGCATTGCCTCTAGAAACTCCTGAAGCCCTTTTTGAGCTTGTCGTAATAGGAGATCTTCATAAAAAAGATCTTGGCATGTATAACCAGTGATGCATAGTTCCGGAAAGACAATCAATTGCGTATCCTTAGGAACTCGTGCACAAATATCTAACATTGCCTGGACATTTTTTTGCGGATTGCCAATCGCAACGGATGGTGTAGCGGCCACCACTTTATAATACTGATAACGTTTCATTTCTTCCTCCCATAAAAAAAGATGGATAACTCGTATCCATCTTATCATCTTTTTTTGTTTAGTTGTTGACTAATTCTTCGACTTCATCACCATATTTAGAAAGATCGGCCGTTTTCATCTCATCCTCATTGGCATATTTCTTAACTAACGCGCTGGAACGAGGAATCGCTTGTAGTGTTCCGGCACCACCAACGCAGCCACCAGGACAACCCATACCTTCCAAAAGATAGCCATTCAAACGACCGGCTTTTGCCATCATCAACATGGTCTTGCAGTTTTTTAAACCTTCAGCCGCTTGCACTTTGACTTTTACATCTGGATGTTCTTTTTCAATCAATTCTTTTACAGAAGCGGCTACACCACCAGTGACCGCAAATTGACGACCTGCTTTGGTACCATCCGTAAATGGATCATCTACAGTAATCTGATCTAGATTGATACCTTTGGCTTGGAACATACCCATAACTTCTTCAAAAGTTAATACAAAATCAATATCACTACGAACGGAACGACGACTTGCTTCCAACTTCTTCGCTGCACAAGGACCAATAAAGACAACTTTTGCGTTTGGTTTACGCTTTTTGATCCAACGACCTGTTAATACCATTGGCGTTAATGCCATGGAAATATTCTTCGAAAATTGTGGGAATTCTTTCTTTGCCATAACAGACCAAGCTGGGCAACAGCTTGTTGCCATAAAATCTAAGTTTTCCGGAACATTTTTCATAAAATCTTCCGCTTCATCAATGGTACATAAGTCAGCACCAATAGCGACTTCGACAACATCGGCAAAACCTAAGTCTTTTAACGCTGTTTTGACTTTATCTGGTGTTACCTTTGGACCAAATTGACCTACGAACGCAGGGGCAATGGCGGCAATGACTTCATAGCCTTGTTTCATCGCATAAATGGTTTGGAAAATCTGTCCTTTATCAACAATGGCACCAAATGGACAATTGACCAAACATTGACCACAACTTACACATTTATCATAGTTGATCGTAGCTTTGCCGTTCTCATCCGAACTGATTGCATTCATACCACAGCTGGAAGCACATGGACGCTCCATCTTAATGATCGCATGATATGGACAAGCTTCGGCACAACGACCACATTTGATACAACCACTCTGATCAATGTGAGAACGTCCATTGACAATGGAAACGACTTTCTTTGGACATACTTCGGTACATTGATGAGAGAAACAGCCTTGACACATATCTGTGACAATGACTTTCTTTTCCGGACAAGCATTACAAGCAAATTTAATGATATTTACTAGTGGTGGTTCGTAATATTTTTCTGGTTGGATACCTTCTTTTACACCATCACTGACGACACCGGCTTCACTGACATCTCGAAGATTAAGCCCCATACCTAAACGTAGACGCTCACCAATGATGGCACGCTCTAGGAAGACATTTTCTTGATTTCCTGGTAAAATGTCGTAGGGAATCTGTTCCATTTGTTTTGCATAGTCTTCGTCATCGTTATATGCCATTTCGGCAATCGCTGCAAAGACCTTTCTGCGCGTATCTGTTACTGAATTGTATACTCCTCGCATAAATTTTTCTTTCACCTCAATATTTATCTTCTGTCTGTTAACATAATAACAAACTTGAGATGCTTTTAAAAGTGATTTTTTTCACAAATAATGTGCTACAATCTATACATGAAAAAAATTGTATGGGATTGGAACGGTACATTATTTAATGATTTGCATTTATGTTTTTCTTGTATCAATCGATTATTGGAAAATCATTCGCTACAACCACTACCAGATATTGATGCATATCGAAATGTGTTTGGTTTTCCTATTGTTGATTATTATCAACGAATTGGCTTTGATTTTAATCAAACACCATTTTCTGTATTAGCCAAAGAATATATGGAAGACTATCAATCCAAAAGTATGCATTGTTCCTTATATAGCGATGTCATGGAAACCATTGAAACCGTAGAAGAAAAGAAGACACCACAAGTTATCTTATCCGCCAGCAAGAAAGCCTTTTTAATGGCGCAAATTGAACAATTTTCTGTGAAGCAGCATATGGATGGTATATATGGAATCGAAGACATCTATGCACACAGTAAAGTAGAACTGGCACAAGCCTATCGCAAAGAGAATCCAAGGGATGAATTGTGGTTTGTCGGCGATTCAATCCATGATTATGAAGTCGCACAAGCTATCGATGCGCATTGTGTATTGGTAGCCAGTGGCCATCAGGCCAAGTCCACTTTAGAGCAGATGCCTGCACCCGTTGTGGATCAATTATCAGAAAGTTTGGAGTATATCTATGAAAGAGATTGAAGTATTAGAAAATGATGCCGGACAACGATTGGATAAATTCTTAATGAAGACGTTTCCTGATTTATCCAAGTCGATGATGTACAAGGGCATTCGTAAAAAGAAAATCAAAGTCAATCGTAAACGTTGTACATATGACCAAATGTTACAACCACATGATCATATTTTATTGTTTTTACCTCCCGATGTACTCAAAGAAAAAGAAAGAGAAGTGCCAAGTGCATCGACCCAATTGGATATTGTATTTGAAGATCAGAATCTTTTGATCATCAATAAACCTGCAGGATTATTGAGTCAATCGGATCAAAAAGAAAAACAAGATTGTGTCGTTTCCAGAGTACAGGCATATCTGTATCAAAAAGGAGAATATACCATGGCCGATCATAGTTTTGCGCCAACCATTTGTCATCGTTTAGATCGTAATACGGCCGGGTTGATCATTGCTGCCAAAAATGCAAATACCTTACGAATTATCAATCAAGCGATTGCCGAACGAGCCATCAAAAAACAATATCGTGCTTTGGTCAGTGGGACTTTTTTATTGGATTCCTTTCAAATGCATGGATACCTAAAAAAAGAAGGCACAAAAGCAATTGTCAAAGATAAACCTACACCAGGTTTTGCGGAAGCTTATATGGATGTGAAAACAATATCCAAAAAGAAAGATGCGACCTGGTGTGATATCCTTTTACATACCGGAAGATTTCACCAGATTCGAGCTATGATGGGACACTTTCATCATCCTTTGGTTGGTGATCATAAATACGGATACGAAGGCCCCGAAAAACAATATTCCTTGATTGCGTATCGATTGGATCTTCGTAACGTTCCCATGGAAATATCACAACGTATTTTTGAAATCTAAATCATATCTTCATTTTAGATGTCTATAGTAAAAATATGGACATCTTTTTTTATTTGTATTTATTCGCTATTGCGATCAATGACTGGCAAACCATGTATTTTTCCAAGTGGTGGGTGCTTCCATCTCTGGTCATACTGGGACTATTTTTTCCAGTGGATCTTGTTTCATCGTGTATGGGGACCTTCTTATTTGGTGGAATGTCGATCCTTCTTTATCATATCCATCACGATTGGATTGGAGTGGCTGATGTAGCCTATCTCAGTTATTTTGGCTTTCTTCTAGGCTATGAACGAATGACGATTGCCCTATTGATAGGCATCAGTATTGGCCTGGTTTATGCCTATATTCGAAAAGCTAAAACGATTCCTTTTCTAACTTGTTTAAGTCTAGGATGTTTGGTTGCTTGGTGGCATGGGTATGAACTCTTTTATACCATGCTTGCTCGAATCTGGATTCGATAGGTAAAGAAAACATAAGATGTTCTTGTGTTAATGGATGGACGCATTCCATCTGATAATTTTGCAGCATCAAACCTTGATCATCTTCTTTTTGACCATAAATAGGATCATTAAGGATAGGATGCGAAAGATAGGCACAATGCACGCGAATTTGATGTTTACGCCCTGTCAACAATGTCACATGTAAAAACGAAAGGGTTTGTGTCGCTTGTACGACATGAAAAAGGGTATGTGCTTCTTTCCCATGTGGATTTACGATCATGGCATTCGTATGTCGATTGCGACCAATGGAAAAATCTGCTTTTTTAATATGAGAAGGAAACGATCCTTTGACCAAACAACGATATTGCTTCTGGATGTTGGAAGACATAAACAAATGATTGAGCATCCCTTGAAAAAAAGGATTCTTACAAAATAAGACCAGACCACTGGTTTCAAAATCAATACGATGACAAGCTTGTGCTTTGTGAGGCCATCCACAATTATATAGATAGGCATTCACCCGATCTTGTAATGAATCGGTATGATTGCCATCATCATGGACTAGTAAAAAAGGTGGTTTATTGGCAACAAGTAGGATTTCATCTTCATAGACAATGGAAACGGAATCTTTTGTGGATAGGAACATATGATTTTCCAATGGAAAAACGATCGTGATCAATTGTTTGGCTTTATATTGGTTTGGTAAGTTGTATTGTGTGGCTTTTCTTTTCGACAGATGAAAAAACTGTATCAAGTCTTGATTAGTTCCATCTTGTTGAGGTATCAATTGCATTTGATAAGCGTCTAAATATGTAAAAAGAAAGTGATTCATAGATTCAGTATAGCACGGATGCGTGTTATAATTAGAATAGAAAAGGAGTGATTCGTATGCGTATTTTTAAATGTGATAAGTGTGGAAATTTGTATGAAATGATTGAACAAAAAAGTGGTTGTACACCTGTTTGTTGCGGTAGCCCAACACGGGAATTAAAAGCGGGCGAAGTCGATGCAGCTACGGAAAAGCATGTCCCTGTATTAAGTCAAGAAAATAATACGTTAGTCGTTAAAGTTGGCAGTGTACCTCATCCTATGCAAGATGTTCATTATATTATGAATATTTGGGCTGAATTTGAGGATGGCAGCATGGAACGTATTAGTTTAGTTCCTGGACAAGCACCAGAAACAACGATTGCTTTAAGAGGTCGTAAAGGACATGTAGTTGTATATGAATATTGCAACTTACACGGTCTTTGGAAAGCGGAAATGGATATTGCTTAGCTCTGTTATTAACAGAGCTTTTTCATGGGAGAGAATATGACATTTTTTGAAGATGGTTTTAAGAAAAATGGTTTAATTTGGTTGCGTTATATCTATTTTGCGTTCGTAGGCTGTCTGATAGGTGCCATCATTGGCTTGGCCGAAACAATCTTTTGTCTTGGATTGAATTGGATCTTTAAAATTCGGGTTGGACATGAAATGTCATTATTGATTGCCATGCCTTTTGTGGGCCTGTTGATCATTTTTATTTTTGTGAAATATGGTGGCCAAAGTAAAGAGGGAATGAATCTTGTTTTTAAAGTTGATCAAGGAAAGAGTCGTACCATCACCTATCGTTTAGTACCTTGTATGGTGCTTTCGACTTGGTTGACACATCTTGTTGGGGGAAGTGTTGGTCGAGAAGGTGTAGCCGTACAAATTGGGGCAACCTTATCGTATCGAATTGGAAAAAAATTGCCGTTTTCCATTCCTAAATCGATGTTATTGGAAACAGGTATTGCTGCCGGTTTTTCTGGTTTGTTTGGTACACCAATTGCCGCGGCATTCTTTGGCCTTGAAGTTTTAGTATCTGGGGCGATTCGTTATGAGGGATTATGTTCTGCATTAACAGGCTCGTTTATGGCAGCTTATATATCCAGCTTGTTTGGCATTCATGCGGAACAATTCGCATTGCCCCATGTATCCATTACGTTTTTCTTGATGTTACGGGTGATTCTTTTAGGAATTATATGTGCGTTCATTGGTATGTTCTTTTCGAAAAGTTTACAGTTCATGCGTAATAATTTAGCTAAGCTTTGGCCAAATCCGTATCAACGGATTTTTATCATGGGTATAATATGTGCAGGCTTATTAGCTCTTTTTGATCAGGGACGCTATAGCGGTTTAGGTGTTAATTTGATTGATGCTGCTATGCATGGTCAAACCATTTATCCTTGGGATTGGATCCTAAAATTAGTCATGACTGTACTTGTCTTAGCCAGTGGCTTCCAAGGTGGGGAAGTTATGCCGTTATTTTCCATTGGTACTTGTTTGGGCTATTGGATTGGCAGTTTAATAGGAATTCCACCAATGTTTGCAGCGGCTATGGGATATGCAGCTTTATTTGCCGCGGGTACAAATACCTTGTTGGCCCCCATTGCGATTGGTATGGAAATTTTTGGTACACAGTATTTTCTACCGATTTTTATTGTATGTGCTATTGCCTTTTTGTTGAATAAAAACCATTCCATCTATGTATTACAGCGAAATTTGCGCTTATAGTATGTAAACTCTTACAATTTAACTTAATTTATATACATTGATGGATTTTGTGTTATAATTTTTCTAGTAAATACTTAGTATTAGGAGGATGAGTATGGAAAAGAATAATATGCTCGCCATGATTTTAGCGGGCGGCCGTGGAACGCGTTTGAAAGATTTGACGGCTAAAAACGCGAAACCGGCAGTACATTTCGGTGGAAAGTATCGTATCATCGATTTTCCATTGAGCAACTGTGCCAACGCAGGTATCGATATTGTAGGTGTGCTTACACAGTATGAACCCGTTGAATTGAATGCGTATGCAGGTGCAGGACAACGTTGGGGTCTTGATACACGTGGTAGTGGCGTATTTGTGTTACCACCAAGTGAAAAAGATGGAACAAAATTTGATGTTTATCAAGGTACAGCTGATGCCATTACGCAAAATATTGATTTTATCGATCGTTTTGATCCAGAGTATGTTTTGGTTTTATCTGGAGACCATATTTACAAGATGGATTATGCGAAAATGCTTGCCTATCATAAAGAACATAATGCGGATGCAACCATTGCGGTATTGCCAGTTTCTTGGGATGAAGCAAGTCGTTTCGGAATTATGAATACAGACGATGATGGAAACATTGTTGAATTTGAAGAGAAACCAGCTAATCCAAAGAGCAATTTGGCAAGTATGGGTATTTATATCTTCAACTGGAAATTATTGCGTAAAGAATTGATTGCGGATACAAAAGTTGAAGGATCTAGCCATGATTTTGGAAAAGATATTATCCCTTCTTATTTGAATCAAGGAAAGAAATTGGTTGCATGGCGTTTTGAAGGTTATTGGAAAGATGTTGGAACCATTGATTCACTATGGGAAGCTAACATGGATTTGTTAAATAAGAGCAGTGAATTGAATTTAGATGATCCAAACTGGAAAATTTATACAGAAGATATTCCAGCTTTGCCAGAATATATCGGACCAAATGGAAAAGTAGAGCATTCATATGTTAACCAAGGCGCTGTTATTTTAGGCCATGCGAAAGATTCTGTTATTTCCAATGGTGTTACGATCGAAGAAGGCGCTACGGTAGAACAATCCGTATTATTACCAGGTGTTACGGTTGGTGCGGGTGCAAAAGTGTATAAGGCTTTAGTCGCTGATAATATCAAGATCGACGCCGATACAAAAGTTGGTTCTTTATCTAGTAAAGAAGTCACTTTAGTGGCTAAACATGTGAAGAAAGGTGGATAATTATGGCAAAAGCATTAGGTATCGTCGCATATAATGACTCCAGTGTATATGTAGAAGGAATGCAATCATATCGTCCTATTGCAGCCTTCAATTTTATGGGACGTTTCCGTATGGTGGATTTCCCTATGTCAAACATGACAAATAGTGGAATGGATAATATTCAAGTTTATATTAATGGAAATCCAAAACCATTATTCAAGCATATTGGTCGAGGTCGTCAATATAATATCAATGCGAAACATGGTAATTTGGAATTAGTGCCATTGTATAAAGAAAATATGACAGGTCGTATCACACCGGATGTTGAAACATATTATGAAAATTTACATAGTATTCAAGCATCCAATTGTGATTATGTGATCATTGCCCCTACAAACATTATTTATCAGGCTGATTATGCCGAACTTTTAGATCAACATATCGAAAGTGGTGCGGACATTTCTATTCTGTATCAAAATATCGATAACGCAAAAGAAGAATATATTGGATGTGCTACCGTACAATTGAATCGTCAAAAAGGTGTTGAATCATTATCACGTAATATGGGTAAATACAAAAATCGTAGTTTATCTTTAGAGACATACATCATGTCAAAAGAGATTTTTGTAAATGCTATCTTAGAAGCAAGAAAAACTTCGGCTTTATATTGGTTACGTGATATTGTTAATGATTTATGCAGTGAATTGGACGTTCGTGGTATTTCCTATCGTAATAAAATTTACTATGTATATGATTTAAAATCATTCTATCAAGCTAATATGGCTACATTAGAGCCAGAAAATATGAAACAGTTACAAAATTGGTCTGTATATACTCGTTCTTATGATTCAAGTCCAGCTATTTATCCAAATGGTGGAAATGCAACCAATTCATATATTTCAAATAGTTCTAAGATTTCAGGTACTGTTGTAAACTCGATTATTGGACGTGGTGCTGTTATCGGTAAAGATGCTGAAATTGAGAATTGTTTGATCATGCCGGAAGCAACTGTGGCAGCAAATGCACATTTGAAAAATGTGATCGTTGATAAATATGCGAATGTTACGCATAAAAAAGACTTAGAAGGTGAACCAGATAAACCTCTATATATTGGCAGAAGGGAGACTGTATAATGGCATCAATCTTGATGGTTGCCAGTGAAGCGTTGCCTTTTATCAAGACGGGCGGACTGGCGGATGTGGTTGGATCCTTACCACAAGCGTTATCGCAAAAAGGACATGAAGTAAAAGTCGTTATCCCACTATATCGTAAGATTTGGGAAAAATATCAAAGTGAATTATATTTTGATTGCGAGTATTCCGTATCCATTAATTATCATGAAGTTCCAGTTCGTTTGTATTCCAAGATGGAAGGAGATGTATGCTACTTCTTTATTCAACATCAAGGATATTTTGAACGAGATACTTTGTATGGTTATGATGATGATGGTGAGCGTTTTGCTTATTTCCAAAAAGCAGTTATTGAAATGCTGAATCAATTAAACTATTGGCCAAATATAATTCATTGTCATGATTGGCAAACTGGTATGATTCCTTGTATGGTCAAAGAAACGCATGATTCAGATCCTCGTTATAATGCGATTCGTTTTGTATACACGATTCATAATTTATTGTTCCAAGGTAACTTTGGACCAGAAATGTTAGATTCTTGTTTAGGATTACCATATTATTTGATGGAAAATGGAAATGTGAAATTTGATGGTGGTATTTCCTTTATGAAATCCGGTATTTTATATGCGGATAAAGTAACAACTGTATCACCAACATACTCACAAGAAATTTTAACACCACAATATGGAGAGCATTTGGAAGCTGTTCTAAACATGCGTAAATATGATTTGTGGGGTATCGTAAATGGTATTGATACGAAATCTTGGAATCCAAAGACAGATCCATTGATTGAATACAATTACGATAAGATCAATGTTCGTGTACAAAAGGTTAAAAATAAATTAGCTTTGCAAAAAGAATTAGGCTTAACACAAGACGAAGATGTCATGTTAGTTGGTTGTGTTAGCCGTTTAACCTGGCAAAAAGGTTTCTATCTATTGATGGAACAATTGGATGCTTTATGTGCAGCACCTATTCAATTAGTTATTCTTGGTACGGGAGAAGCGCCAATTGAAAACAAATTCCGTGATTTGGAGAACGGAAATAAAGGTAAAATCGTATTCTACAATGGATACAATGAAGAAATTGCCCATCGTGTTTATGCGGCAAGTGACTTATTCTTGATGCCAAGTCTATTTGAACCATGTGGTATTTCTCAGTTGATCTCACTTCGTTATGGAACCTTGCCATTGGTTCGTGAAACAGGTGGTTTGAAAGATACCGTTGATGCATACAATGAATATGAAAAGAGTGGTAATGGATTTAGCTTTGAAAAGTATGATTCTAACGATTTGATCAATGTCTTATATTATGCATGTGATGTATATTATAATCGCAAAGATGATTGGCAAATGCTTCAAACCAATGCCATGAATACAGATGTATCTTGGGAGAATAGCGCAAATACATATTCTTTGTTGTACAATGAATTAATGAATCAGTAAAAAGATAAATCGCTTACATAGTCATTTGAAAATACGAAATATGTATTGTTTTCTCAGGTAAAATGGATTAATATATTTATAGTTATTGAAGTAGGAGGAAATATCATAATGAAACAAATTACTGTAACTGTAGTAGATCCAGTAGGACTTCATGCACGTCCTGCAACGGTAGCTGTTAATGCAGCTTCTAAATTCAAAAGTGAAATTAACATCGCTTTTAAAGGACGCGAAGTAAACATGAAATCAATCATGGGCGTTATGTCTTTAGGAATCCCTACACAGTCAGAAATTACAATTAGCTGCAATGGTGAAGATGAAGATGCTGCTATCGCTTCTATCGAAGAAGTATTGCGTGCACAAAAAATCATCGACTAATTGAATGAAATAAAAAGGCCACGAAAAGTGGCCTTTTTTTATAAATGAAAACGATTTCATATGCTATAATAAACGTAGCATGGAGGGAAGTATATGTCTTTAGTAGAAGAAAGATATGAAAAATGGGTACATCATCCCAATCTAGATCCTCGCTATAAAGATGTTTTAGCAAACATGAGCGAAGAAGAGAAAAATGATGCGTTTTATACAACGATTGAATTTGGCACAGCCGGTATGCGTGGACTATTAGGCCCAGGAACGAACCGTATCAATATTCACACGATTCGTAAGGCTACACAAGGTTATGCAAACTACATTAAAAAGAATGGGGAAGAAGCTTGTAAAGCCGGTGTTGCGATTGGTTACGATAACCGCCACATGTCTCGTGAATTAGCTTTTGATTGCGCGGATTTGTTGGCCAAAAATAATATTGCTTCTTTCGTTTATGATTCTTTACGACCAACACCTATGTTGAGTTTTGCCGTTCGTTACAATCATTGTTTCGGTGGTATCATGATTACAGCTAGTCATAATCCAAAAGAATACAATGGTTATAAATTGTATGATAATAAAGGTTGTCAATTGGTTCCTGCATTGGCCGATGCGGTTATTACCGAAGTAAATGCGATTGAAGATGAATTAGCCATTGATGCCAATTGCACAGAAGAACAAAAGAAACTCGTCACAGTCATGGGTGATGATGTCGATCAAGATTACTACAAACATGTATTAAGTATTCAATTAAATCCAGACGTGAAAAAAGATATTAAAATTGTTTTCTCACCTGAACATGGTACAGCCAATATTCCAGTTCGTGACATTTTTAAAATGACTGGCTATACTTGCATTCCAGTTGAAGAGCAATGTACACCAGATCCAGACTTTTCTTGTACACCAACACCAAACCCAGAACAACCAGGTGCTTATGAATTGGCTTTGAAATATGCCAAAGAAAATGATGCAGATTTGATCTTGGTTTGTGACCCAGATGCTGACCGTATGGGCGTTGGGGTAAAACACAACGGCGAATACGTTGTAATGACAGGTAACCAATCTGGTTCTGTGGAAATTGAATATATTTGTTCACAATTGGTTGCACAACATAAAATGCCTGAACATCCAGTTATGTTCAATACCGTTGTAACTAGTGACTTAGGTGAAAAAGTAGCAGCGGATTATGGTGTTGAAACCGAAAAAACATTGACGGGATTTAAGTTCATCGGTGAAAAAGTAGCTAAATATGAAGTGACGCATGAAAAGAACTATGTATTTGGATATGAAGAATCATATGGATCCTTAGTAAAACCATTTGTTCGTGATAAAGACGCACCACAGGCCTTGTTGATTTTAGCTGAAGCTTGTGCATTCTATAAACAACAAGGAAAAGACTTAGTTGATGTATTAGAGGAATTGTATCAACGTCATGGTACATATGAAGAATCACAAGTTGCATTGACTTTATCTGGCGAAGAGGGTGCAAAACGTATCCAAAAGATCTTATCGGATCTTCGTGCTGAAGCACCAAAAGAAATTGCTGGCGTAAAAGTTGTAAAGAGCGAAGACTTCCAGACGCAGAAGATCTATGAAAATGGAGAAGAGAAACCATTGGAAGGCTTCACAAAATCCAATGTCTTGAAATATTTCTTGGAAGATGGAAGCTGGGTTGCTGTTCGTCCAAGTGGTACAGAACCTAAATGCAAGTTCTATTATTGCATTAAGGGTACCGACAAAGCCGATGCTCACAAAAAAACAGAAATGGCACAAAAAGCCATGTCGGAATTAACCGGTGCATAAACATAAGAAAAGGGGCTGTAACAAATAGATGAATTTTCGGATTTATCTAGGAGCGGAAGCTCCTTCTTTTATTTTTGTCAGTCTGCCAGGCTCTGCTTTTTATACGATAATGAAAAAATGCCAATTTTTGAGCGCATTAAAACTACTTGCTCATATCTGGCATTTTTTGGTTTGTATAGTAGATGTTAGGAATGGTTTTTTTGATTGGTTTTCTGTTTATGCATTTTATGTGTATGATATTTGCGCAGATCATGACCGATTGAAACAAGCAGAAGCTCCAATTTGACCATGGTTTCATAGTCTGTCATATTCCTGGTCCTGCTTGATCTGTCCGAATATCCCTTCTGCCGGGATGCTCTGCTGTTTCAACAGTTCCTGCCCCGTTTCCGTCCGCAGATTTTCTCTGACCTCGATCTGCATCTCGGCCAGCTTGTCGGTCCTCTGCAGGGTTCTTCCGTGTTTGGATCGCGTACACTGTGACCGCAAAGGACATCCTTCACAATGTTCATTGCGATAGAACTGGATCGTTCTCGGATATCTGCCTTTGACAGATTCTTTTGTCTGTTCCAGCGTGAATGCATGTGTCCCTGCGGACAATAGATATTGCCTTCTTCATCCGGCTTCATCCTATAGCTCCTGAACCGGTTCTTGTCCGTGACCTTTTCCTCTTCTTTGTGCATGGTATGTATTTCACATATAGTTCGATATCATGTTCCTGTCCAGGGTATCGGTTATCTCTGCCAGATATTCAAAGGAAAATTCCTTGAGGATGGAGAAGCGGTAAGGCAGTTCTTCTTTTTTACAGTATCGATTGAGGCTTTACAGACGGTCCATGATCCGGATCCATTGTTCATCCATACGAAGGTCATCTTGTTCGCATTGGCTTTGAACCTAGTGCCATCAATATAAAGAATGTCCGCATCGATGGTATCGTTCTTTTCAAAATAGCGGTTCAGATCATAGAAGATCTCTTCGATGGAAATCTTGAGGTCATCATGGATGAAACGATGAAAAGCCATATGGGAAGGTGTCTGACCATCCATGATAAATTGAAAACGGATGTCATAGCGGCAAAGAGAGGCAAGCTTTCGCAAAGAGACATAGCCATTGAGAGCAAAAGCGAGAAGAACACATTGGAGCATATTCACACTGTCATACCCATGCGAATTTCGATGAGAGAGATCGAAATATTTTAATGGATTGATCGTTTCTACGACCTCTTTCACGGTTCTGGAAATAGCATCATCAGGGATAGAATCTTCGTAAACAAAACGCAAAGGGAATTGAAATGACGGTTGAATTGCGTTAGAAGGTATTTTGACACAACAAAATTATACCAAAAAGGCCGATGGCGATGAACAACAGTTCAAAACCATCGGTCTTTTTTATGAGCTAATTGACGATAACTCGTTACAGCCCTTTTTTTACTTTTGATAATGAATGCTTTCTAAGAAATGCTGGATACGAACACAAGCTTCTTTGATATGATTCAAACTATAAGCATAGGAAATACGTATAAATCCTTCACCATGTTCACCGAATGCATTGCCAGGTATACAAGCTACATGTTCTTTTTCTAGAAGCTCATTGCAGAATGTTTCACAATCCATACCGGTTTTGCGGATATCAGCAAACACATAGAATGTACCATGTGGCATATTGGTATGAAGGCCCATCGCATTTAAACGATTTACTAATAGATTTCTTCGATGGAGATATTCTTCTCGCATCATTTCCACATCTGGATATCCATTCTTTAAAGCCTCAATAGCTGCATATTGACTGGTGACAGGAGCCGACATAATGATATACTGGTGGATTTTGGTGATGGCTTTGGATACTGGTGCATCGGCTAAGATGTATCCCAAACGCCAGCCTGTCATCGCAAAAGCTTTGGAAAAGCCATTAATCACAATGATTTGATCACGAACTTCATTAAACTGAGCTAACGAAGCAAATTTTTGATCAAAACTCAATTCGGCATAAATTTCATCGCTGACAACATAAATACCACTTTCTTTAATAATTGGTACTAATTTTGCATAATCATCATACGTCATAACGCCACCGGTAGGATTGGACGGGAAGTTAATGATCATTGCTTTTGTCTTATCGGTGATGGCTGCTTGTAAATCTTCGGGTTTTAATTTAAATTCATTTTCTTTGGTTAAAACAATGGGAACACATACACCACCAGCTAATGCAACAGCTGGTTCATACGCAACATAATTTGGATCCATTACGATGACTTCATCACCAGGATTCAAAAGGGCACGCATCGAAATATCAATACCCTCACTTCCACCGACAGTGACTACGATCTCTGTTTTCGGATCATAATTTTGGTCGTAATGTTCGTGATGAAATTTTGCGATTTCTTCGCGCAATTCCAATAAGCCTCGATTGGCTGTATAGTGTGTTTTACCATCAGCTAATGATTGCATGGCTGCCTGACAAATATGCCATGGCGTGGCAAAATCAGGTTCGCCTACACCAAGTGAAATAACGTCGTCCATGGTAGACGCTAAATCAAAAAATTTACGAATGCCACTTGGTTTCATTTGTTCGACAACGGTTGAAATTGGTTTCATTATGGTGTCACGACCAATCTATCCGTATCGTCATCTTTAATGGATTCTATCAATACACCCGATGTTTTATATTGTTTTAAAACAAATAAAGTTTTAGTAGAAATCACACCTTCGACACAAGCAATACAATCCGAAACAAAGCGAGCCACTTCAAACATCGTTTTGCCTTCTACCAAACACAGAAAGTCACAATCACCACTCAATAAATACATAGTGGTGACTTCGGGATAATTCGCAATGAGCATCGCTGTTTGATCATATCCTCGATTTCGTTGTGGAGAACAAGATACTTCGATATAAGCCATTACCTTTTCATTTCGTTGGGCGCGATTGTAGTTGATGACTGTATGATAACCGCAAATGATCTTCTTATCTTCTAATTCTTTGATCTCGTTTGAAACATCGTCTACATCTTCATTTAAGATATCAGCTAGATCTTGTGGACGTAAACGAGCGTCTTTTTCTAACAAGTCTAATAATTGATTTTGATTCATAAAAACCTCCTTGGAGACATTCTATCATGAATTGAAAAAAGGTGATAGTTATAACGATAATGAAAGCGGTTTAATGCGTTGTGAAACGATTGACAAACAAGGTGTCATTTTCTATAATATTGATGATTGATTAAAGGAGGAATTACTGATATGACAGTAAAAGTTGCAATCAACGGTTTTGGACGTATTGGACGTTTGGCATTCCGTCAAATGTTTGGTGCTGAAGGGTATGAAGTAGTAGCTATCAACGATTTGACTAGCCCTGATATGTTAGCATATTTGTTGAAGTATGATACTACACAAGGAACTTATGCATTAGCAGATACAGTTTCTGCTGGTGAAGGTTCAATCACTGTTGATGGAAAAGAAATCACAATTTATAAAGAAGCTGACGCTTCTAAATTGCCTTGGGGTGAATTAGACGTAGACGTTGTATTGGAATGCACTGGATTCTACACTTCAAAAGCAAAAGCACAAGCTCATATTGATGCAGGTGCAAAGAAAGTCGTTATCTCAGCTCCAGCTGGATCTGATTTGAAGACAATCGTTTACAATGTAAACCACAAAACATTAACTCCAGAAGACAAGATCATTTCTGCTGCATCTTGTACAACAAACTGCTTAGCTCCTATGGCTAAAGCATTAAATGAATTGGCTCCAGTTAAAGCTGGTATCATGTGCACAATTCACTCTTACACTGGTGACCAAATGACTTTGGATGGTCCACAACGTAAAGGCAACAAACGTCGTAGCCGTGCTGCTGCTCAAAATATCGTTCCAACTTCTTCAGGTGCTGCAAAAGCCATCGGATTGGTTGTTCCTGAATTGAATGGTAAATTGATTGGTGCTGCACAGCGTGTACCTACTCCTACAGGATCTACAACTTTGTTAGTTGCTTCTGTTGAAGGAAAAGTAACCGTTGATGAAATCAATGCAAAGATGAAAGCTTCTGCAACTGAATCATTCGGATACAACGAAGACGACATCGTATCTAGCGATATCGTTGGTATGACTTATGGATCATTGTTTGATGCAACACAAACAATGGCAGTAGATATGGGTGACGGAACTACTCAAGTACAAGTTGTTTCTTGGTATGATAATGAAAACTCATTTACTAGCCAAATGGTTCGTACAATCAAATACTTCTCTGAATTAGCTTAATTGATTTTGAGATGAAATGAGCACTCTTCGGAGTGCTTTTTTTGTTGGATTGAAAAAAACGGTGATTTAGAGTATCCTTTAAATACGCATAGAGAGGAATAAATCATGGCGATCAGACAAAAATTATCCGATGAAGATCGTGACGAATTGACAAAAGATGTCAATGATCTAGATAAAGTCTATTTAGAAAAGATGAAAAAAGACGGAATGGATCCCAAATGGATGGAACAATTCCGTGATTTATCTTTAGAAATGGACAAACATAAAAATGAGAAATAGGGAGTGAAAAGAATGAAGCTATACAATAGTTTGACACAGAAAATAGAGACATTGGAACCTATTGTTCCAGGCGAAGTTTCTATGTATGTGTGCGGCCCTACCGTATATAACTATCCACACGTAGGGAATGCCCGGCCTATCGTTGTTTTTGATACATTGAAAAAGGCTCTGGAAGTGCAGGGCTTAAAAGTAAAATATGTAAGCAACTATACAGACGTGGATGATAAAATCATTCATGCTGCTATCGAAAACAATGTGAGCGAAAAAGAAATTACAGACAAATATATTAAAGCCTATGCCCAAACAAGAAGTGACTTACATGCCGATCAACCAGATGTTACCCCACGTGTAACGGAAACCATGGACCAAGTCATTGCGTTTATTCAAAAGCTGATTGATGAAGGAGCTGCCTACCAAGTTGATGGTGATGTATATTTTCGTGTAAGTGCCGATTCGAAATACGGAGAATTATCCCATCAGAACAGTGAAGATTTAATGGTTGGTGCTCGCATCGATGAAAATGATAAAAAAGAAAATCCATTGGATTTTACCCTTTGGAAAGCAACAGATGAAGGCATTCAATGGGATACCCCATGGTCCAAAGGACGTCCAGGTTGGCATACCGAATGCGTAGTCATGATCCAAGATGTATTCAAAAAACCATTGATTGATATTCATGGAGGTGGATTGGATCTAAAATTCCCTCATCATGAAAATGAAATTGCCCAATGCGAATGTGTCAATCATACCCATCTAGCGAATATGTGGGTACATAATGGTATGATCAACATCAAAGATGATAAGGCATCGAAGTTTGAAAAAATGTCAAAATCCATTGGTAATGTGCAATGGGCTAAAGATTTAATTGCTGAATATGGTGGCAACACTATTCGATGGATCTTGATCTCCACCCATTATCGTGCACCATTGAATCTATCCAATGAAAGTTTTACGACAGCACAAAAAGAATTGGGTCGAATTGAAACAGCGTATCGTCAGGCACAAGTAAAACTACAAATAGCCGATGCAAACAAAAGTGATGAAGTAGATACCACTTTGTGGCAGTCCTTTTTGGATGCATTAAATGATGATTTAAATACACCAAATGCGATTTCAACAGTATTTGAAGCGGTAAAACAATTGAATCAATCTTTGCGTACACGTCAAATGGATACCGATAAGGTGAGTATGCTCTTAAATACCGTTGAAAAAATGTTGTATGTCTTAGGTATTGAATTTGAACCTGTCGTTCTAACAACGGAAGATAAAGAAACATATCGAGCATGGCGGGAAGCTGTCAAAGCCAAAAACTTTGATGTAGCCGATACATATCGTGCCAAACTACAAGCTAAAGGAATTCTCTAATGGAAATTGTGCATCAAAATGCGATCAGTTTGGCTTGGATGGGGGATGCCATCATGACCATGTATGTGCGTAAACATTTCTTACTAAAGGGCATTCAAAATCCACATAAATTGCAGCGTATGAGCGCCAAGGTTTGTTCCGCCAAAGGTCAATCCGTCATTTTGGATACCTTGATCCAAGAAGATTTCTTTAATGCGGATGAAAAAGAAATTCTTCGCCGTGGGCGAAATGCATCACCCCATACCAAAGCAAAAAATGCGACGAGTGAGCAATACATGAAAGCAACCGCATTGGAAGCTTGTCTCGGGTATTTATACTTATATGATCATGCCGAAAGATTAAATGTATTGATGGATCGGATTATTCAATTAGGAGATCAATTATGATAGTTTATGGGAAAAATGTCTGGACAACGCTTTCGCAATTTCCAGATCAAATTGAAACCATTTATGTGCAACAAGGAATGAAAGATAAAAAGCGTATTGCGCAGATTGAACAATCCAATATCCCCTATCAATGGATGAATCGCAAACAACTGGATCGTATCGCTCAGAATTCACATCACCAAGGTATTGTATGTGAAGTGAAAGAAATTCCAACGGTTGAATTAGAATCCTTGATTCATCCAAATGGTTTGCTCGTTGCTTTAGATGGAATTCAAGACCCTCAAAATGTGGGAGCTATATTGCGTACCTGTGATTGTGTGGGTGTGGATGGAATGATCTTGACCAAACACAAAAGTGCCGGCTTGACCCCCTCTGCCATTAAAGCAAGTACAGGAGCGGCTTATACTGTACCAACTTGTATTGTCAATAATTTGACAAATACGCTGAAAACCTTAAAAAAACAAGGCTATTGGATCATTGGCACGGATATGGAAAAAGCACGAGACTATCGAGAAGGAATTTACGATGTTCCTATTTGTTTGGTCATTGGTTCAGAAGGTAAGGGCATGAGCCCTTTGGTCAAGAAACAATGTGATTATGTAGTGAAATTACCAATGGAAGGTTCAATCACTTCTCTAAACGCAAGTGTTGCCTGTGGCATTTTGCTTTACCAAATTCATAGTCAAAGACATCCTCTGTAATATTTTTTGCTCAAAAAGGAGCAATATGAAAATAAATATTTATGAGTTGATTTATTATTGTTTTATGAATGATGAAGAAGCCTTTTCTGCTTTGATCGAAGCATTTCGACCAATGACAGTTTCTATCATTCAACATCGCTTTCATACTCGTAATCGTATGGACTATTTACCACTTTCGGATTGTGTATTGTATGAATGCTTGCAACGCTGTCGAATCGATCGATGGCAATTTCTAAAATCATTTTATAGTCGTGCCTTAGAGAATCGGTTGATTGATGCCATTCGGATGGAACAAACACATTCCATTCAGAATTATTATCCGGTTTTTCATTTGGATCAATCTGTTCGTGAAGATATTGAACATTATGCATCCGATCTCATTGCTGATCCTAAAATGCATATTCATGAAGATGTCATGGTCCATATACAAAAAGATTATTTATATGAATTGATGGATAAAAATTTCACCAAAGAGGAATTGGATATTTTAATTTTGAAGCAACAAGGCTATTCCACTCATGAAATTGCGCAACAATATCAGTATTCTGTTCGAAAAATACGTTATATTCTAAGAAAAATCAAAAAATGGGTCCAGGTACATTGACAAATTTTTCAATTCAATGGTATCTTATGAAAGTTAGGAGTGAAATCATATGGCAGATAAAGTGATTTTGGTTTGTACCGAATGTTTATCAAGAAATTATGTCACACCGAAAAATAAGAAAACAAATACAAAACGTTTAGAAATTCGAAAATATTGTCCAAAGTGTGGAAAACACACGTTGCATAAAGAAACGAAGTGAGAAGATATGGCAAAAGAAAAGAAAGAAAAAAAAGGTTGGGCATATTCCCCGGCGAATGTCATGCGAGAATTAAAAAAAGTAAAATGGCCAAGTGTAAAACAACTTTCAAAAGATAGTTTATTGGTTATCGTCTTTACTCTTTTGTTTGGACTTTACTTTTTTGTGTGTGAAATATTATCAACTGGTTTAGTTTCTAAGATTGTTGGAAAGTAGGGAGTTTGAATGGCAGATACAGACTTAAAAAAAGAATGGTATGTAGTCAATACATATGCCGGACAAGAAAACCGGGTCAAAGAAAATTTGGAACGTCGTATTAATACGATGGGTTTACAAGATAACTTATTTCAAATTGTAGTTGCTGAAGAAAAAGAAATTGAATATAAAAATGGAAAACCTGTAGAGAAGACCAAAAATTTGTTCTCTGGTTATTTATTAGTACAAATGATCATGTCGGATGAAGCTTGGTTTGCGGTTCGTAATACACCAGGGGTAACTGGATTTATTGGTTCCAGTGGTAAAGGTGCCAAACCATTCCCTGTGCCACAAGAAGAAATCGATTCGGTATTACGACGTTTAGGCAATCAAGATCTAAATGTTGCGGTAGATTTCCAAGTTGGTGATACCGTTCAAATTTTAAATGGTCCATTTAAAAATTCAGAAGGTACCGTTGAAAGCATGAATGAAGAGAAAAAAGAAGCAACGGTATTATTGATTTTATTTGGTCGAGAAACACCTACCGATATTGCGTATCAAGATTTAAAGAAAGTCGAGTAAGACTTTCTTTTTATGCATATGAAAACACTTGTATTTGATCTCGATGGAACGATGTATCGTGGCACCCAAATCATCGACACCGCTAAGCAATTTTTAGATTATTGTATCAAACAAAACATCCCGTATTTATTCTTGACCAATAATTCTATGCGTACACCGCAAATTAATGTGGAACACATGGAAAATATGGGATATACAGGGATATCCGCCTCACAATTTTATAATAGTGCGATGGCTAGCTGTCAGTACGTAAAAGAAAAATATTCGGGCAGAAAAGCTTTTTTCATTGGTGAAAAAGGTATGGAACAAGCCTTGTTGGATGCAGGGTTTACCATTACGGATGATCATCCCGACTTTGTGTTTGTGGGTTTGACCAAAAAAGGTGACTATGCGATGTATTCCCATGCATTGACTTGTCTTCTACAAGGGGCTAAACTCATTGGAACCAATAAAGATCGTATCTTGGCAAAACCCGGCGGGTTTGAAGTGGGAAATGGCAGTGTTGTTGCCATGTTTGAATATGCGACAAACACCCAAAGTCCCGATATAGCTAAACCATCCAAAACGATGTTGGATTTGTTTCTACGCCATTTTCATCTCAAGAAAGAAGATGTGATCTTGATTGGTGATAACTTAGAAACAGATATACGTTTAGGCTATGAAAATGGGGTACAAACAATTTTTGTCGAAACTGGTGTCCATACAAGAAAAGATATTGCGACATTGAATATCCATCCCACTTGGATCGTATCCAATTTGATGGAATGTGTGGAGTATGATACAATACTTCAAGATTGAAAAGAGGAAGGAACATGGAAGATACCTTGAATATTATTTTGATGATCGTTTCCGGATTGATCATTATCTTAACATTGCTACAGGGTGGAAAATCCGATGGTTTATCGGCAGCCTTTACCGGTAGCGGTGATTTGAACTTATTTGCGGTACAAAAAGAAAGAGGACCCGAAAAAGTCATCAGTCGTTTGACATTGCTTTGTGGTATCGCGTTCTTTTGTTTAGTACTTGCACTACAAGTCATTTAAGGTTAGGCCATTAAGGCCTTTTTTTGTGGAAGGAGGGAAGTTCTATGGAAGATAAAATTTTGGCTCTATTTGATCAAAAACAAAATTGGACATTAAACGAAATCGAGGCAGCTTTGAATCTACGCTCAACCGAAGCCTTTGTACAATTGGTAAAGACATTGAATGTATTGGAGGATAAACATATCCTATTGAACAATCATCATCACTATATGCGAATGGATGCCAATCAATATTTGGTTGGTAAGCTGAAAGATATCTCACGATTTGAATGGATGCTATCCGATGGCGTGCAGAAAATATATCTGCCTAAACATAAAAATGAAGGTCTGTTCGTTGATGATTTGGTTTTGGTTGATATCCAAACTAAAAAAGTAGTTCGTGTCTATGAACATACGATTCATCAATTAACAGGTACGATGGTTAGACGAAAGAAACAATTGGTTTTTCATAGTGATATTGATTATCATTGTGAGTTTCAATTAAAAACGATGGATCATTCACTTCGTCCAGGTACGAAAGTTGTTGCTCAAATCACAAATTATGCAAGACCAGTGGAAATCAAAATTAGTGAGATCATTGGCAACGAAAAAGATCCTGGTGTAGATATTACTTCCATGTTGTATGCCAATAAAGTGCGTATGCACTTTAATGAGAAAGTACAAAAAGAATTGAAGAAAATCCCTCATGAAGTTCGTGATCAGGATCGGGAGAATCGTGTTGATCTGCGAAGCTTGATTACGTTTACGATTGATGGCGATGACGCGAAAGACTTTGATGACGCGATTTCCATTGAAAGAAAACCAAGCGGCTATCGTTTATACGTACATATTGCGGATGTCAGCCATTATGTACAAACCAAAAGCGCCATTGATCGCGAAGCTTTTGCTCGTTCCACAAGTATCTATGTATGTGATCGAGTCATTCCTATGTTACCTTTTGATCTATCCAATGGCATTTGTTCCTTGAATCCAAACGTGGATCGTTGCACATTGACCGTACAAATGGAAATTGATGCAACGGGTCATTGCACCTCCTACAAGATTTATCCATCTTTGATTCATTCCAATCAGCGTTGTACATATAAAAAAGTGAATCAATTGTTAGAAGGAAATGTTGTTTCCGAATATGCCCGTATTCGAAATCAATTATTCGATCTTGAAGCTTGTGCCTATCTTTTAGAAAACCAAGCAAAGGAACGAGGAGCCATTCAATTTGAAACCAAAGAACCAGCCATCGTTCTCAATGATAAAGGGAAAGCTGTCGATGTTTACGAAAAGACACGAGGCTATGCAGAAGAAATGATTGAACAATGTATGATTCTAGCCAATGTGTGTGTGGCCAACTGTTTACATCAAGCCCATTTACCTTGTATGTATCGTGTCCATTTAAAACCCAATCCTGAAAAAGCGAGCACGATCAATACCATGGCCCTGGCATTACATTTATCCTATGATATTATGCCCGATGAAATTGAACCCAAAGTCTTAGCACAATTTTTATCATCCTTAGAAGAGAATGAAGCCTATCCAATTATTTCCATGATTAGTTTGCGAGCCATGGAAAAAGCCTATTATGATGCGGATTGTTTGGGGCACTTTGGCCTTGCTTTAGAAGAATATTGCCATTTTACTTCACCCATTCGACGGTATTCCGATTTGGTTGTTCATCGTATGTTACGAAAGTATCTTTTTGAAAAACAAGATCGAGAGCAAGTATCGAAAGATATCCACGCGATTGGCCAGCAAGCCGAGCATGTATCGGAAAAAGAACGCGAAGCCATTGCTATCGAACGCTTGGTCAATGATTATAAAAAAGCCGAATATATGCAGAAGAATATCGGCCGGGTCTATACAGGGATGATTTCCGGCGTACAGAAGTTTGGTTTCTTTGTGGAATTATCCAATACGATTGAGGGTTTAGTACCTGTGCATACGCTAATGGATGATTTCTATATCTTTGATGAAGATACCTTGACATTACAAGCTCGATCACAAAAAAAGGCCTATCAACTAGGCCAGAAAGTACGAGTTGTATGTACGGGTGTGGATGTACCAAAAGGACATGTTGAATTTGCTCTTACAACAAGCCAAAATGGGAAAAAGCATTGATCAATCCATCTTTATCAACATCACTCGTTACATAATCGGCAATGGCTTTTACTTGGTCTAAGGCGTTGCCCATGGCCACTCCGATATGGGCAAACTGCACCATTTCGGCATCATTGCCACCATCGCCAAAAGCCATCGTTTCATCTTTGTGAATGCCATAATGCTTGATCATGGCTTCCATTCCTTTGGCTTTGCCACCATCTAAAGGAATGATATCGGCTGCAAAATCAATCCATCGTACGATTTGCAGATGATGTGTATTTTTCAATACTTGCATGTCTTGACTTTCTTTAGTCGCAATCATCATTTGATAGATATCTTGATGAAGGAGTGCATGTAGGTCATTTGTGATTGACATGGACTGATTCGCAATCGCAAAGTAGCGTTCCAGTTCCGATTGATAATAGGTGGCTTCTAATTTCTTGCTGGTGGTTAAAGCTACGGCTTTATGGAGTTGCTTGGCATTTTCCAATACGGTCATAATATCTTTATGCGAGAGAGGATTGGCATAAATTGTTTGTGTTGCATTGAAGCAATATTGACCATTGAATGTCAAAAAAGCATCAAAATGAATATGATCAAAATGCGGTAGATAAAAACTAGGACGTCCTGTAGCTAATACGAGTTTAATGCCTTTAGCTTGTAACTGATGCAAAGCATTGATTAGTTTTGGTTCGATTTGAGTTGCTCCCAAAGGAATCAACGTATTGTCAATATCAAAGAAAATAATTTTAATCATGCTCAAATTATAAGGAACATCTTTATCACATGTCAATCTTGGTAGTATCTTTGTCCAGATTGGTACTTGATTTGACCCTTCACTGACCAAAGGTATAATGGAACTGTCAAACGAAGGGAGTGATCAGTATGAATCAAGGACAAGCTGTAGTTATGATTTTCATCGGTAATGGTTGCTCTTTTCGAGAGCTATAGCTGGGTATTTGATGTATCCAGTTTTTTTCATACTTGATTCAATATAAGGAGGATTCAAAATGGATCAAAATTTCAACAAAGTATTCTGGGATGCATGTGCAAATGGTGATTTCCCAATGGCTGCTGCACAAATTAAAGCGGGTGCCGATGTGAACTATCAAAATGGTGATGGTCGTTCTGCCCTGATGCGTGCTGCCAAACGAGATAATAAGGATATCGTACAGCTTTTGATTGATAATGGTGCCGATGTAAATATGACGGATAATAATGGTAAGACGGCATTGATGGGTGCAGCAAAAAAGGGAAATCGTACAATTTGTAAAGCATTGATTTTAGCTGGAGCCGATGTGAATGCGAAAGACGATCGGGGTCGTACCGCTTTGATGCGTGCGGCATTCTTAGGTCGTGATCGTTGTGTTGGTGTTTTGTTGGATGCAGGTGCTGATATCAATGCCCAAGATGAAGTGGGTCGTACTGCTTTGATGGAAGCATGTATTGCCTTTAAACGTGATACTGTAGCCATTTTATTGGATCGCAATGCGAACGTAAATTTATTTGATAATAATGGATGCACAGCCTTAATGCGTGCCGCTTATGGTGGATATCCTAGTTTGATTGAAAAATTGTTGGCTTATGATGCCGATAAAGATATGTTAGACAAACAAGGACGTACAGCTTTGGATTATGTACGTGAATCCAATCGTGCTCAATTGGAGCCAATCTTAAGATAGTAGGAGCCATAACTATGAGAGATTATTTAAGTAATGAAGTTCGAAACGTGACTGTCATGGGTCATAGTGGATCGGGTAAAACAGCGGTCATGGAATCTTTATTGTATTTCACGAAAGCAACCGATCGATTTGGCAAAACATCCGAAGGCTCTTCCATGATTGATTTTGATCCAGAAGAAATTAAGCGAGGTGCAAGTATCTATACAACGATCATCCCCATCGAATGGGATAATTCGAAAATCAATTTTATTGATACACCTGGCTATTTGGATTATGTTGGTGAACAAGAAGCAGGATTTGCGGTTGGTGACAATATCTTAATTGTTGCGGATGCTCGTGATCCATTGGCTTCTGGAACTAAATTGGCTTATAAAAAAGCAGTTCAAGCTAAAAAACCAGCCATTTTCTTTATTAACCATTTGGATGATCCAGATACAGATTTTGAAACAGCATATGATGCCTTGCGTGAGCAATTTGGTAAAAATGTCATTCCGTTTGAATTGCCTATTGTTGAAGATCATACTATTGTTGGTTCTGTCAATATCATTCGCAATAAAGCATGGTACTATAAAGGACCAAAAGCCAATGAAAGCGTAGCCCAACCTGTACCTGAAGAATTGGAAGATGCCGTGAGCATTTATAAAGATCAGATTGCCGAAGCCGTTGCGATGGGCGATGACGAATTGATGGAAAAATTCTTTTCTGGCGAGGCATTCAGTGATGCTGAATTAACACGCGGTGTTCGTATTGGCATTCGAAATGGTGAAATTGTTCCGGTCTATTCAGGTAGTGCTACGGAAATGATTGGTATTCGTCGTTTGATGGATTTAATCGTTGATTATTTCCCAACGTATTCAGAAAAAGGGTTGTATGTGGCAACAACACCAAAAGGTGAAAAAGTCGAATTGATGACGAGTGAAACCGAAACATTGACAGCACAAGTATTCAAAACGATCATGGATCCATTTGTCGGTCGTATTTCGTATTTAAAAGTGTTAAGTGGTGTATTGTCCAGCGATTCAACAGTTTATAATGCATCCAATGGACAACCTGAAAAGATCAGTGCCATCTATACGATCAAGGGAAAACATCAGACTGCTATTGGTAAACTGTTTACTGGTGATATTGGTGCGGTCACAAAACTTCAAAATACACATACCAATGATACATTGTGTGAAAAAGATAAATTATTGATGGCAGATCCAATCCAATTTGATACACCAATGTATGGACAAGCTATTTTCCCTAAAACGAAAAACGATGAAGATAAATTATCAACAGGTTTAGCTCGTTTATTAGAAGAAGATCCTACGTTTAAAGTAGAGAACAATCCCGAAACCAAAGAAACCGTTTTATATGGTGTCGGCGATCAACACTTAGATGTTTTATTGAGCAAATTGGCAAATAAGTATAAAGTCAATGTCACCAAGGCGGATCCAAAAGTCACGTATCGTGAAACCATAACGAAAAAAGCAACAGGTGAAGGTCGTCATAAGAAACAGTCCGGTGGACATGGACAGTTTGGTCATGTTTTTGTAGATTTTGAACCAAATCCAGATGAAGAAGAAATGGTCTTTGATGAAAAAGTATTTGGTGGTGCTGTTCCGAAACAATATTTCCCGGCTGTTGAGACTGGTTTGCGTGAATGTTGTGAAGCAGGACCATTGGCCGGCTATAAGATGGTCAATTTGAAAACAACATTGATGGATGGTAAATATCATGATGTGGATTCCAGCGAAATGGCATTTAAATTAGCGGCTCACTTGGCTTTCAAAGATGCGATGACCAAAGCTCATCCAATCTTACTCGAACCAATCATGAATGTAACGATAGAAGTACCAGATAGTTATACCGGAACCATTATTGGTGATTTGAATAAACGTCGAGGTGCCATTATGGGTATGGAACCAGTGGATGATAACCAAATCATTACCGCACAAGTTCCACTTGCTGAAATGTTACGATATGCGCTTGATCTTCGCAGTATGTCACAAGGTTTAGGCAGCTATACCATGGAAATGGATCGTTATGATCCAGTTCCTGATAATATCAGTCAGAAGATCATTGCTCAACATCAAAAATAGATCCAAGTTTTCTTGGGTCTTTTTTCTTTGTGGTGTATAATCAAAAAGGCAAGTCAAAACTGATCGATTAACAGTCATTGACAAGAATGCCAGATGATTTATTTACATCGTATCCTTTAGGAACGAGAGTAGGAGGAAAATTGAATATGAATCAGTCAAACAGTTCGGTACGACGCATGGCCGCCTTGGCTTTGTTGATTGCCATCATCGTCGTCATGTCGTACACACCATTGGGGTATCTACAAATTGGCCCTATTCAAATGAGTTTATTGACCATTCCGGTAGCGATTGGAGCCGTGGTGATGGGACCTACTGATGGTGCTATACTTGGTGGTGTTTTTGGTTTAACATCTTTATTTAGTGCTATATCCGGACGAAGTGCCATGGGCACCATGATGTTTAGTATCAATCCATTTGCTTGTTTTGTGGTTTGTTTTGTAGCCCGTGTTTTAATGGGTTGGTGTACTGGTTTGATTTTTAAAGCCTTGCAGAAAGCGATGCCAAAGAAAGAAAAATTATCTTGTGCTTTGGGTGGCTTATTGGCAGCTGTATTAAATACGGTCTTCTTTATGGGATCATTGGTATTGTTCTTTTATCAAACGGAATATATTCAAAATTTAGTCAGTGCCTTACATGTTTCCAATCCATTTGCTTTTGTTGTCGTGGTTGTTGGTCTACAAGGTGTTTTGGAAGCCATATTATGCTGTGTTGTAACCTGTGCTGTTAGTGTACCTTTGCGTAAGATTTGGAATAAATAATGAAAGTTCAAGTTCTCTTGGACTTTTTTTCTGGTTTGCACTAGTTGCGATAGTGGGGGAATAGTGTTAAAATTTTAGGGAATGAAAGCGTTCATCACGCATTATAGGAGGAATCGTAAATCATGTTAAAAGGTATTGCGGCAAGTGCTGGTGTATCTGTTGCCAAGGTCTATAAACTAGAGACACCAAAGGTTGTCATCACAAAAAAAGAAAATTGTGATGTTGATGAAGAATTAAAAAAATTTGATGCAGCACTTGAAAAAACAGTAAAAGATATTGAAGGTGTAAAAGAACGTGCAGCAAAACGTTTAGCAGCTGATGAATTAGCTGTCTTTGATGCTCATTTGATGATGGTCAATGACCCTGAATTAGCTGGTCAGATCCAACAAATGATCAAAAACGACAAAGTCAATGCAGAATATGCAACCGAACAAGTAGCTGATCAAATGGTTACGATGTTTGAAAGCATGGATAATGATTATTTCCGTGAAAGAGCAGCGGATGTTAAAGATGTTACTTTCCGTTTGAAATGCAACTTATTAGGATTAGTTATTCCTGATTTGACATCGATTGATGAAGATTCAATCATTGTTGCCCATGACTTAACCCCAAGTGATACAGCCCAATTGAATGAATATGTAAAAGGTTTTGCTACGGAAATTGGTGGTAAAACATCACACTCTGCTATCATGGCTAACTCTTTGGAAATTCCAGCTGTCGTTGGTTGTCCAGGTGTTATGGATGCTTGTAAGACAGGGGATGTCATTGCTTTGGATGCTTTAGATGGCGAAGTTATTATCAATCCAGACGAAGCAACGATCCAAGCATATAAAGATAAAGCAGCTGCATATGCAAAAGAAAAAGAAGAATTACAAGTATTGGTTAACCAAGAAACAGTAACGCCAGATGGCCACAAAGTGGATATTGCTGGTAACATTGGTGGATTTGATGATGTCGCTGGTGTATTGAAAAATGGTGGTGAAGGCGTTGGTCTTTTCCGTACCGAATTCTTATACATGGGCAGCGATCATTTCCCAACAGAAGATGAACAATTTGAAGCTTACAAGAAAGTATTAGAAGGTATGCAAGGTAAACGAGTTGTTGTTCGTACATTGGATATCGGTGGTGATAAGAAATTATCTTATTATCAATTCCCAGAAGAAATGAACCCATTCTTAGGTTATCGTGCCATTCGTCTATGCTTGAAAGAACAAGATGTATTCCGTACACAACTTCGTGCTTTATGTCGTGCATCCGTTTATGGCCGTTTAGCAATCATGTTCCCAATGATCGCTACGATCAACGAATTCCGTCAAGCAAAAGCGATTTATGAAGAAGAAAAAGCTAAATTAATTGCTGAAGGTGTAAAAGTTGCTGACGATATCGAAGTTGGTATGATGGTAGAAATTCCAGCTGCTGCTGCATTGGCTGATCAATTCTCTAAATATGCTGATTTCTTCTCCATTGGTACAAATGACTTGATTCAATATTCAATGGCTGCTGACCGTATGTCAGAACATGTTTCTTATTTATATCAACCATTGAATCCAAGTATCTTACGTTTAGTCAAGATGACAATCGAAGGTGCACATAAGAATGGTAGTTGGTGTGGCATGTGTGGTGCCATGGCTGGTGATGAATTAGCTGCTCCCGTTCTTTTAGGACTTGGATTGGATGAATTCTCTATGAGTGCTACACAAATTCTTCGTGCTCGTAAGACAATCAACAACATGTCTTATGCCGATGCTCAAGCATTAGCTGCAGAATGTGTTGAAAAAGAAACAATGGAAGAAGTACAAGAAGTTATTAAAAAACGTTTAGGAAAATAGTTTTGATCGATAGCCACAAAAGGTGTCTTTTGTGGCTTTTTTTAGTTAGGAGCTATCTATGAAATTTAATGAATATACATATGAACATATGGACAAAAAAGAAATCCAAAAGAAGATCGAAGGTTTTCAGCATCGACTAGAAACAGCTGATTCCTATGCCCAATTTAAAGCCGCCTTTGATGAAATGGATACCTATGATCAGGCTTTGGAATCGAATGTGACGCTTTGTCAAATTCGCCATTCTATCAATACAAAGGATCCCTTTTACCAACAAGAAAATGATTATTGGGATCAAGTATTGCCAGAAATCCAATCGAATTTTCATCAAACCGATGCGGCAATCTTACATAGTCACTATTGTGAACAATTAAAGAAAGATGTACCCATTACGTATTTTTTATCAAAGGAAATGGACCAACAAACTTTTTCGGATGCGATCATTCCCGAACTACAAAAGGAAAATGAATTGTCTTCGAAATATCAGGCTTTGATTGCTTCCAGTCAAATTGAATTTAATGGAAAAGTCTATACACTTTCACAATTAGAACCACTCATGACATCAAAAGATCGAAAGGTACGCAAAGGAGCAACCAAAGCTTATTGGGGATGGTTTAATGAACATCAAGATGATTTAAATAAATTGTATGATCAATTGGTCAAAACCAGAGATACGATGGCTAAAAAGCTAGGCTATAAGAACTATATTGAACTCGGATACAAACGTATGTATCGCTATGATTATAATCAGGAAGATGTAGCCGGTTATCGGAAACAAATTCTTGATGTGGTTGTACCCATTGCCCAACAATTATACAAACGACAAGCCAAACGACTTGGGGTGGATAAACTCTATACATGGGATGAAAAAGTGGAATTTAAAGAGGGAAATCCCACGCCCATTCAGGATATAGACGGTCTTTGTCAATCGGCTTTACAGATGTATCAGGAATTGAGCCCTTCAACAGGTTCTTTTTTTCAATTTATGTTGGATCATGATTTAATGGATCTAGAAGCAAAACCAAACAAAGCACCTGGTGGATATTGTACGTATATTCCTGCTTATCAGAGTCCTTTTATCTTTGCGAATGGCAACCATACCAATCAGGATGTCGAAACCTTAACACACGAGGCTGGTCATGCCTATCAGGTATATTGCTCAAAAGATATTCGTCCAAGTGAATGTATTTGGCCAACGTATGAATCGTGTGAAATTCATTCGATGTCAATGGAATTTTTTACGCATCCATGGATGGAACACTTTTTTGGCGATAAAGCCGATGCCTATCGTTTTGCCCATGTATCGGGAGCTGTTAAATTTTTGCCTTATGGGGTTTTAGTGGATCATTTTCAACATGAAGTATATGCCCATCCACAATGGAGTCCATTACGACGAATGGATTGTTGGCGAAAATTAGAAAAACAATATTTACCACAGAAAAATTATGACGAAATTCCTTTCTTAGAAAATGGTGGTTGGTGGATGCGCCAGTTACATATTTTCATGGATCCATTTTATTATATCGATTATACGTTAGCACAAGTTTGTGCTTTGGAATTTTGGTGCCGCAAAGATGAACAGGTATTTAAGGATTATCAACATCTATGTTCGTTGGGTGGTACTTTACCATTTCGTCAATTGGTCAAAGAAGCAGGCCTTATCGTGCCATTTGATCCAGGCTGCTTAGAGAAGACCATGAAACCGGTATGTGCATGGTTAGAGAATTCCAACTATTAACGTTGAAATTGGCTTGAAAAAAACTGTCTATTTCGTTATTATTAACTAGAAAAGCGACGAATAGAAGGAGTAATCTTTTGATACAGGATAGAGAGTCTCTGGTTGGTGAAAAGGGATCTGCGAAAAAGATGAAGGTAGTCTAGGAGCTGGATTTTTGAATGAAGTAGGAAATCTCGCAGACACAGCGTTATGTGAATAAGGCATTTTTCGATGCAAAGTTAGGTGGTACCACGTCAAAGCACGTCCTTTCGGATGTGCTTTTTTTTTGGAAAGGATTGAGGATATGAGTAAAGAAATGGCACCAAAATACGACCATTTGGCCGTAGAAGAAAACCGCTATCAATCGTGGGTAGATAAGGGATACTTTACAGCAGGGGATACCAGCAAGCATCCGTACTGTATGGTCATTCCTCCTCCAAATGTAACGGGTAAACTACATTTAGGACATGCATGGGATACGACCATTCAAGATATTTTAGCTCGTTATAAACGTATGCGTGGCTATGATGTTTTATGGTTGCCTGGCATGGATCATGCCGGTATCGCAACCCAAGCAAAAGTCGATGCTCGATTAAAAGAAGAAGGTATTTCTCGTTATGATATTGGACGAGAAAAATTTTTGGAACGCGCTTGGGAATGGAAGGAAGAATATGCGACAACCATTCGTAGTCAATGGGCCAAATTAGGATTATCTTTGGACTACACACGCGAAAGATTTACTTTGGATGAAGGACTTTCAAAAGCTGTTCGTAAAACATTCGTAGATTTATATAATGATGGTTTGATTTATCAAGGCGAAAGAATCATCAACTGGGATCCAGAAGCAAAGACTGCTTTGTCCAATATCGAAGTGGAACATAAAGAAATTCCGGGTCATATGTATTATTTTAAATACAAAATTGTGGAAACCGGAAAAGAATTAGTGATTGCGACAACGCGTCCAGAAACAATGTTTGCTGACCAAGCTATCTTTGTTCATCCAGATGATGATCGATATAAAGATATTGTCGGCATGCATGCAATCAATCCAGCTAATGGTGATGAATTACCAATCATGGCGGATGATTATATTGATATGAGCTTTGGTACAGCTGTTATGAAATGTACACCAGCTCATGATCCAAATGACTTTGCCTTAGCACAAAAATATCATTTGCCTATGCCAATTTGTATGAATCCAGATGGTACGATGAAAGAAATGTGCGGTAAATATGCTGGTATGGATCGTTTTGAATGTCGAGATGCATTGGTCAAAGATTTTGAAGCAGCCGGTGTTGTAGATCATATTGAAGAACATGCCCATCAAGTCGGCCACTCTCAACGAACAGGAGTTATTGTTGAGCCATACTTAAGCAAACAGTGGTTTGTGAAGATGAAACCATTGGCCGAGGAAGTATTAAAATGTCAACAAGATGAAGATCAAAAGATTCATTTTATTCCTTCTCGTTTTGAAAAAACTTTTACACAGTGGTTGGAAAATATTGAAGATTGGTGTATTTCTCGTCAATTATGGTGGGGTCATCGAATTCCTGCTTGGACAAATAAAAATACAGGCGAAATCTATGTAGGAATGGAAGATCCGGAAGATACAGACACTTGGATCCAGGATGAAGATGTTTTGGATACTTGGTTCTCTTCTGGTTTATGGCCATTCTCCACGTTGGGTTGGCCAGAAGATACACCCGATCTAGAACGATATTTCCCAAATGATACCTTGGTAACGGGTTATGATATTATTTTCTTCTGGGTTGCTCGTATGGCTTTCCAGACGCGGTTTGCGATGCATAACCGACCATTTAAAGATGTTTTGATTCATGGTTTGGTTCGTGACAGTCAAGGCCGTAAGATGTCTAAATCGTTGGGTAATGGAATTGATCCGATGGATGTTATTCAAGATAAAGGAGCCGATGCTTTGCGTTTCTTCCTGACCACAAATTCAACACCTGGTCAAGATGTACGTTACGATGAAACCAAAGTGGATGCAGCTTGGAATTTCATTAATAAGATCTGGAATGCAGCCCGTTATGTACAAATGCAAGTGGGCGATGAAAAACCAGTCTTAGATCCTGAACATTTATCTAGCAGTGATAAGTGGATCCTATCACGCTTTAATGAAGTATTAGCCCATGTTACGGACAATATGGATAAATACGAATTAGCCATTGTTGGAAATGAATTATACAATTTCGTTTGGAATGATTTCTGTTCCTGGTATATCGAGTTGAGCAAAGCTACATTGTTTAGTGAAGATCCAAATGTAGTGGCTTCAACCAAAGCCGTTCTATATACTGTCATGATCAATATTTTGAAATTGTTGTCACCATTCATGCCATTTGTGACGGAAGAAATTTATTTGGATTTGCCACATGATAAAGAAAGCTTAAATGTTGAAACTTGGCCAGAAGCGATTTCTTTTGCGTATACAGATGCCGAAAAAGAAGAGATGAATCTGGTTATGTCAACAATTGAGACAGTTCGTGAAGTCAAGACAAACTATGATATGAAACCAAGCAAAGATCTAACGATTTCTTTACGTGATAAAAATGGCAACTGGGTGGCTTTATCGAAAGATGCTGATGCTGTATTGAACAAGATGTGTCATGCACAAAATGTAAAGGATCTCCATACCGATGATATCTTATCACGTACGATTGGTCAGTTTGTATTTACCTGTGCGATGGGTGATTTGGTTGATGTTGAAAAAGAAAAGGCAAAATTAACCAAAGAAATTGAGCGATTAAATAAAGAAATCAAACGTGCCGATGGAATGTTACATAATCCTGGTTTTGTTAAGAAAGCACCAGAAGCAAAAGTGAATCAAGAACGAGATAAATTAGCAAAATATCAACAAGAATTAACTTTGACACAAAAGCAATTAAATGAACTTTTGTCAAAATAGTCTCTGAAATTCGGGGGGGGGTCAACAAATCTTATTCTTAAAATAAGATTTGTTGACAAAATATACAAATTAGGTAGAATTGAATGTATAGGATGAAAGGAAAGAAGAAATGCCCCGACAAAAAGCAAGAGATGCCATCAATTACTTTTTGGATCTTCAAATGGATTCCTTTGCTACAAACAGTAGTTGGTATGAAGGATTCAAAATGCGGGACCTACACATTTTGGCATTCATCGACCGAACCCATGAGGACCATATGGTTACTGTATCTGAATTAGCTTATCACTTGAATGTAACACCTGCAGCTGCTAGTCAGTTTGTGACAGCTTATGAAAAGAAAGGTTGGGTTGAGCGGATTCGTTCAGATAAAGATCGACGTACTGTTCACGTAAAAGTGACAGATAAAATAAATCGTATTTTTGATGAACGACTGCAAAAAATTGATGAAAAAGCCGATGAAGTTTTGGCTGATTTCAGTGATGAGGAGATTTTAGCTTTTTCACGCATATTAAAAGCAATCGATGGAAAATTGGGGATTACTCTGAATCCCCAAGACAAAAAGAAGTAAAAGTTTACAAAAAGCGCACAATGTGCGTTTTTTGTTTGTTGATTTTCTCATTCTTTAGGGATACTATTTCATATAAACGAGAATGAGAGGAAGAGGATATGTCGCATCAAGAAGCTATAGAAGCAATCAATGATTTTTTTGAATGGCAGATAGATGCCTTAGCAGTGAAGAAAACATCTTATAAAATGAAGGATATACAAATCATTTCATTTATTTATTGTGCCAAAAACCACTGGGTTACTATTTCGAATTTGGCAAAACATTTTCATATTAGTACAGCAGCAGCGAGTCAATTTATGAATGAGTACGAAGAAAAGGGATGGATCAACCGAATCCGCTTTGAAAAAGATCATCGAATTGTGTATGTTCAATTAACCGATAAAGTATTAAATCAAATTGATGAATGGAAAAAACAATTTCAAACCGAAATTGAAGATGTGTTTGATTCATTTAATGATGATGAAATTTCTGCTTTTTTACGTATACTGCATTCGTTGAATGTACAAATAGAGTCAAATTTCAATCACTAAAAAAACACGCGTTTGCGTGTTTTTTACTGTTCTTGGGCTGCCATTTTTTGACGATATAAGTTCCGACGATCCATGGCAGTTAGACCTTTTTTGCGAAGACGAATAGCATCTGGTGTAACTTCAACCAATTCATCATCATTGATCCATTCCAATGCTTCTTCCAAAGAGAAAACACGTGGTGGGGTCAACAGCATGGCTTCATCTCGTCCAGTGGATCGAATGGCTGTTAATTTTTTATTTTTTAAAGGATTGACATCCATATCAATATTTTTAGCACTTTCACCAATGATCATACCTTCATAAACAGGTGTTTGTGGAGAAATAAACAAAGTACCTCGTTCTTGTAGATTCCATAGAGCATAGGTCATTGCCGTTCCTGTACCATTGGAAATCATAGCGCCTTGCATTCGTTGTGGAATTTCGCCTTTATACGGTTCATAACCAGAAATACGACGAACCAATGTGCCTTCACCATGTGTTTCGTTAATGAATTCAGTACGGAATCCCAACAAGCCTCGCGTTGGTACTTGATATGTGATACGTACATATCCGTTTTCTTCATTTAGATCTTGCATGACACCTTTACGAAGATTCAATTTATTAATAATAGCGCCTTGATATTCTTCTGGTGCAATACAAACCACTTCTTCGACAGGTTCTACCTTATGACCATTTTCATCTTCATGTAAGATAACTTCGGGTTTAGAAACGGCCAATTCATAGCCTTCACGACGCATATTTTCAATTAAAATGGAAATATGCAATTCACCACGACCGGATACTTTAAAGCAATCTGCACTATCGGTTTCTTCTACTTTTAGACCTACATTGACTTCCAATTCTTTTTCCAAGCGTTCTTTTAAGTTACGACTTGTCACATATTTTCCACTTTGACCAGCAAATGGCGATGTGTTGACATGGAAATTCATCGAAAGCGTAGGCTCTTCGATAGGGATATGCGACATAGGTTCTACATGTTCTGGATCACAAATGGTATCACCAATATTGATGTCTGGCATACCAGCAATGACAACGATATCACCGCTATGTGCTTCTTTGACATCCACACGAGATAATCCTTTATAAACAAATAACTTGGATATCGTTTCGCGTTCATTCAAGCCTTGTTCATTACAACGGATATATGTATCGCCTTGGTGTAAGACACCATTGTAGATTCGACCAATGCCTAAACGACCAATATAGTCATCATAAGCTAAAGCGGATACTTGCATTTGTGCTGGTTGATCGTCTTTATCTGGATATGGATCACAATGTTTCAAGATCGTATCAAATAAAGGGTCAATGTTGTCACTTGGTGTATCTAAATCGTATTGAACACGTCCTTCACGGGCAACGCCATATAAAATAGGGAAGTCTAATTGTTCATCGGTTGCATTTAAATCAAGGAATAAATCATACACTTCATCAACGACTTCTTCAGCACGTTGATCTTTTTTATCGATTTTATTGATCAATAAGATCGGTTTTAAACCAATTTCTAATGCTTTCGATAATACAAATCGTGTTTGTGGCATTGGACCTTCACTGGAATCCACCAACAAGATGACAGTATCGACGGTACGAATAATTCGTTCGACTTCACTCGAGAAGTCCGCATGACCTGGGGTATCAACAATGTTGATCTTTACTCCATTGTGAATGATCGAACAGTTCTTAGAATAAATAGTGATACCGCGTTCACGTTCCAAATCATTGGAATCCATGACACAGTCAACGACTTCTTCATTGTCACGGAATACATCGCTTTGTCGCAAGAAAGCATCAACCAACGTACTTTTTCCTGCATCGACATGGGCGATGACGGCAATGTTCAAGATTTTTTCTCTATTGGACATAGTGTCACTCTCTTTCTGTCTAAAAAACAGTACAAGTATAATTCAAAGTATAAAAATTTGCAATATGTTATAATGTGTGCATGGTAGTAGAATATTTTAAAAAGTACTCGAGGTATTTAGATCGAGAAATGGAATACAAAATTTATGGACATGCGGGAAAAGTATGTCTAGTGATTCCAACCCAAAACAATCGTTTTTTTGAATGGGAAGATCGTCATATGTATGAGACCGTGGCTGATCAAATCGAAGAAGGAAAGATTCGTTTTGTAGCTTGTGATGCCATTGATTTGGAAACATGGTCCAATGATCATGGAAATCCCAAGGAGCGTTATATTCGGCATGAAGCTTGGATGCAATATATCATTCATGAATTAAAGCCAGAAGTTGATTTGTATGTTGGTTCTTCCATGCCTTGGTGGGTGACTGGAGCCAGTATGGGAGCAACGCATGCTGCTAATTTATTCTTTCGTTTTCCGGATTTATTTGATGGTATATTGGCACTTTCTGGTGTTTATGAAATGGATCAATATTATGCCGGATATCACGATGAAATTACGTATCAAAACAATCCTATGGCTTATTTATATAATATGGATAAGAATCATCCATATATTCAGAAATACAACTTGGATCCTATGATTTTTTGTGTAGGACAAGGCGATTGGGAAACGGAAACGTCAAGAGATTTACGACAGTTAGAACAGATTTTCAAAGAAAAAGGTATTCATGCTTGGTGTGATTATTGGGGGTACGATGTAGCGCATGATTGGCCTTGGTGGCAAAAACAATTTCCGTATTTTATCAATCATATGTTAAAAGGCGATGTAGTTTAAAGCTACATCGCCTTTTGTTTAAACAAGCATTACGTCTCGTACGCCAGGGACCTCATCCAAAATCAATGATTTGATACCGCTGGAAAAATCGTTGACTGCCATGAAACATCCTTGGCAAGCGCCTCGGAATGTGACATAAACAACGTTATTTTCGTCAATACCCAAGAAGGCAATGTCACCACCATCTTGTTGGATATAGGGACGAATTTTATCAATACATGCTTCGACTTCTTTTTTTGTCGGGATATGTTCTTCGTTAGTCTTTTCTTCTGCCATGATATGCATCTCCTTATCTATAGAAATAAAGGGCTTATAATTAATGGAATGAGAAGACCAATAATAAATCCACCAATGACTTCTGTGAATTTGTGACCTAAAACAGCTTTGAGCTGTTCTTTGTAGATTGGCTCATCATAATCGATATTTATCTTTGCTTCATCCTTTAGATCTTTGATCAACTGTTGTGTTAATTCAATGTTCTTTCCTGAATAGTAGCGTACATGACAAGCATCATACATTACGATGAATGCAAAGATTGCGGTTACCGCAAACAAGGCAGAATTAAATCCTTCTTGAATACCGATTGCCATAGACAAACCCGTTACTGTTGAGGAGTGAGAACTAGGAAATCCACCACTAGCTACGACCCAATGGAGATCCCATTCACCAGATTTTAAATAGTAAAAGATGGTTTTGAGTACTTGTGCGATCAAATTGCAGACAAGTGCTGTCACTAATGGAAAAAGTGAAGCAGGAATGGTCATAAATCCTTCCTCCCTTGATTTCTTGTGTTCATTATATCACACAGATGATAAAAGAATAGTGATATGCTTAATGAATAATTGATAAAAGCGTAAAAATTGTCCTTTAAAAAATAATACAAAACTCGTATAATAATTTTGGTATGAATAAACCAAATATTTAAGGAGGAAATTATATGGCAAAAAAATTCCAGTCCATGGACGGTAACACAGCTGCGGCCCATAATGCCTATGCTCTTACCGAAATGAGTTGTATTTATCCAATTACACCATCTTCGCCAATGGCAGAATCGATGGATGATTGGGCAAGCCAAGGACGAAAAAATGTATTCGGTGAAGTTGTAAAAATTGCCGAATTACAATCAGAAGCCGGTGCATCTGGTGCTGTGCATGGTGCTGCACAGGGAGGAACTTTAGCAACAACTTTTACTGCCAGTCAAGGTTTGTTGTTGATGATCCCAAATATCTACAAATGGGTTGGTGAAAATTTACCAGTCGTATTACATGTAGCTGCACGTTCACTTGCTAGTCGTTCATTAAATATCTTCGGTGACCATGAAGATGTTTACGCTGTACGTCAGACAGGTATCCCTATGTTATCTTCTCACTCTGTACAGGAAGTTATGGATTTAGCTGGTGTTGCTCACTTAGCAGCTATCAAGTGTCAAGTTCCATTTGTTCATTTCTTTGATGGATTCCGTACTTCTCACGAAGTACATAAAGTTGAAGTATTTGATACAGAAAAATACAAAGACTTAATTGATTACGAAGCATTGGAAGAATTCCGTAAACGTTCAATGAACCCACATACAAATCCAGTAACTCGTGGTGCAAACGAAAACGATGATATCTTCTTCCAAACTGTTGAAGCTCGTAACGAACATTACGCAAAAGTCGCTGATGTTGTTGCTGACTACATGAAGAAGATCAGCGAAATTACTGGACGTGATTATAAACCATTTAACTATGTTGGTACGCCAGATGCTGAGCGTGTCTTCGTTGTTATGGGTTCAGCTAGTGAAGCTGGATTAGAAGTTGTAAACGACTTAGTCGCTAAAGGCGAAAAAGTTGGTATGATCAAAGTTCATTTGTATCGTCCATTCTCAGCAAAATACTTAAAAGCTGTATTACCTACAACGGTTAAACGTATTGCTGTATTGGATCGTACAAAAGAAGGTGGAGCTAGTGGTGAACCTCTATACTTAGATGTATTAGGTGCATTAGCTGGTTCTGGTATTGAAATTATCGGTGGACGTTATGGATTAGGTTCTCACGATACACAACCTTGCCATATCAAAGCTGTATTGGATTACTTAAAAGAAGACGAAATCAAGACTGGATTTACTGTTGGTATCGATGATGATTTAACACATACATCATTACCAGTAGATACAAGCTATGTTATCAACTCGGATGCAACTTCTTGCTTGTTCTGGGGTCTTGGATCTGATGGTACTGTAGGTGCTAACAAGAACACAATCAAGATCATTGGTGATAACACGGATCAATATGCTCAAGGTTACTTCGCATATGACTCGAAAAAAGCCGGAGGTGTCACTCGTTCTCACTTGCGTTTTGGAAAATCACCTATCCATTCTACATACTATGTAAATAACGCGGACTTTATTTCTGTATCTTTGGATGCATATATGTTCCGTTATGATGTAGCTCGTGGATTAAAAGATGGTGGTACATTCTTATTGAATACAACATTCGATAAAGATGAAATCGTTAAACATATGCCAAATCGTTTGAAAAAACGTTTAGCACAGGCACATGCAAAATTCTATATCATCAATGCAACTAAGATCGCATTAGAAATTGGTATGGGACGTCGTACAAATACCATTTTACAAAGTGCATTCTTCGCTTTGAATACACAAATCATGCCATTGGATACTTCTGTTGATTTGATGAAGAAATTTGCTAAGAAGTCTTATGGTAAGAAAGGTGATCAAATCGTTCAATTGAACTATGCTGCAATTGATGCAGGTAAAGACGGTATTGTTGAAGTTCCAGTTGATCCAGCATGGGCTGAATTACCAAGTGGTGAATTACGTACTATGACTGGTGATCCTTACTGGGATGAATATGCAGGTCGTATCAATGCATTGGAAGGATACGATATGCCAGTTAGCACATTCGCTAAATTTGCTTTGGATGGTTCTATGCAACCAAACGCAGCATTCAAAGGTCATCGTGCCACTGCCGCTATGGTTCCTGATTGGAATCCAGATAACTGTATCCAATGTGGAATTTGTTCATTCGTATGTCCACATGCAACGATTCGTACATTTGCTTTAACAGATGAAGAAGTTGCAAATGCACCTCAAGAATTCGCAACAGTTCCTGCTATTGGTGTAAAAGATAAGAAATTAGCATTCCGTGTACAAACTTCACCTTCTAACTGTGTTGGTTGTGGATTGTGTGTCACTGAATGTCCAGGTAAGAAGGGTGAAAAAGCCTTGAAGATGGTTCCTATCCATGACAAATTGGATGAAGATGCTTTGGCTGATTACCTATATAAAGATACAGAATACAAGACAGATCTATTCCCTAAGAACACGATCAAAGGTTCTCAATTCTTGATGCCTTACTTTGAAGTTCCAGGATCTTGTCCAGGATGTGGTGAAACTCCTTACTATCGTTTAGCTTCTCAATTATTCGGTAAAGATATGATGATTGCCAACGCAACTGGATGTTCTTCTATTTACTGTGGTGCTACCCCAGATACACCATTCGTAACAGATAAAGATGGAAATGGACCTGCTTGGGCTAACTCATTGTTCGAAGATAACGCCGAATATGGATATGGTATGGCATTGGCTCAAAACTACCGTATGTCTACAATCTATAAGACAATGGAAGAAAACATGGATAGTGTTGCTCCAGAATTGAAGGCTGTCTTTGAAAAATATCTAGAAGCTAAAGGTGACAAAGATGCAGAACGTGCATTAGCACCTCAAATTAAAGAATTAGCTGCTAAAGAAGCAAATGAAGATGTAAAAGCATTAGCTGATGCTGACTTAGTTGAAAAATCTGTATGGATCATCGGTGGTGATGGTTGGGCATACGATATCGGATACGGTGGATTAGACCATGTATTGGCCAACAACGTGAATGTGAACGTATTAGTCTTAGATACTGAGGTTTATTCAAATACTGGTGGACAATCTTCTAAATCTTCACAACGTGCTTCTATCGCTAAGTTCGCTGCTGGTGGTAAGACCGTTGCTAAGAAAGATTTAGGACAAATTGCCATGACTTATGGTACAGCTTATGTTGCTTCCGTATGTATGGGTGCTAATAAGATGCAAACATTGAAAGCATTCCAAGAAGCAGAAAGCTATGATGGACCATCATTGATCATTGCTTACGCACCATGTGCTGAGCATCATATCAAAGGTGGATTAGGAATCCATCAACAAGTTCAACGTGATGCCGTTGATTGCGGATATGTCGTATTATATCGTTACGACCCACGTGCTGAACAACACTTAACAATCGATTCGAAAGAACCAGATTACTCGAAGATGAAAGACTTCATGATGAGAGAAACTCGATTCAATCAATTGGTTAAGTTAAAAGGTGCTGAAAAAGCTGACGAATTGTTCGAAGAAGCAAAAGAAGATGCCGCACGTCGTTATCATCGTCTTGTTTCTTTGGCAAAAGAAGATGAATAATAATCAACCTTTTAAGGAGCTGCATTTGCAGTTCCTTTTTTTTGTATAATTCGTTATGATGTAAGAAGAAAAGAGGAACGTATGAAATTTTGTTTTGATTGTGATGACACACTCTATGATCTACAAGATCCATTTCGCAAATGTGTAGCTCAGTTTTTTCCCAATTATGCAGGAGATTTAGAAGAATTTTATCGTATTTATCGAGAATACGGTGATGAAGTGTTTGATTTGTTGCAAAATGATACGATTACGGTAGATGATAGTGGAATATATCGTATTTATGCATCCAGTAAGGCCTTAGGATTAGATATGGATCTAGAACAGGCTGCTGATTTTCAAGATACGTATCGAAATAATCAACACCATATTCAAATGGCTCCACAGTATCATAAATATTTTAAAAACACCACCAGTGAACTTGCTATTTTAACCAATGGTTTTGATGATCATCAACGAATGAAATTAAAAGCCTTGGATGTTTTTGCATATTTTCAAGATGATCATGTGTATACATCGGGACAATTAGGATTTGCAAAACCAGATCCTCGTGCTTTTCAAGCCATCGCGGATCATACAAACACAAATATTTCAGATTGGTATTATGTAGGCGACAACTATATCAACGATATGCAAGGAGCAAAAGGGGCAGGTATGCACACCATTCATTTTAATCGTCATCATCAAATGGAAGGGGATGCAGCCGATTATATTGTCTATACAGAAGATGAATTGATAGAATTGTTAAAAAAACTTGAAAAATAATAAAAAAAAGATGGTCGCTTAGGCGGCCATCAATTCTTCTAGACGTTGTTTGATTGCTTGAATAAACTGTTCGGAATCCACTTGTTTTGTTTCTACACCTTGTGCCAATGCACAAAGATCTTTTGTCATGATACCTGCATTTAAAGTATCTAAACAAGCTTGTTCTAAAGTATGAGCAAAAGTTTGAAGATCTTCCAATCCATCTTTTTCACCACGTTTTGCTAAGGCACCGGTCCATGCAAAGATCGTAGCAATTGGATTGGTTGATGTTTTTTCACCCTTCAAATATTTATAGTAATGACGAGTGACTGTTCCATGAGCTGCTTCATATTCATAATTGCCATCGGGAGAAACCAATACACTTGTCATCATGGCGAGCGAACCAAAAGCAGTAGAGACCATATCACTCATGACATCACCGTCATAGTTCTTACATGCCCAGATCATACCACCTTCGCTACGAATGACACGAGCTACGATATCATCAATTAAAGAATAAAAATAAGTGATTCCCACAGCTTCAAATTTTTCTTTGTATTCGTTGTCATAGATTTCTTGGAAAATATCTTTGAATGTATGATCATATTTTTTAGAAATCGTATCCTTTGCACCAAACCATAGGTCTTTTTTGGCATCTAAAGCATAATTGAAACAACTGCGTGCAAACGATTGGATGGAATCATCCTTATTGTATAGACCTTGAAGAACGCCTTTTCCTTCAAAATCAAAAATCTTTTCTTCCGTGGTTTGACCATCTTCATCCGTAAATTTTAATGTAGCCGTTCCCGGTTTTTCTACGCGGATTTCTTGATCACGATAAACATCACCATAAGCATGACGAGCAATTGTGATTGGCTTTTTCCAATTCCGTACGACTGGTTGAATCGGATCAATCATGATTGGGGCACGGAAAACCGTTCCATCTAAAATGGCACGAATCGTACCATTTGGCGATTTCCACATTTGATGTAGATTATATTCTTCTACTCGTTGTGCATTTGGTGTGATTGTTGCACATTTAACTGAAACACCATATTTTTTATTGGCATTTGCAGCATCAATAGTTACTTGGTCATTGGTTTCATCACGATGTTTTAATCCTAAATCATAATATTCGGTTTTTAGATCCACATAAGGAAGAATCAATTCATCTTTGATCATCTTCCATAAAATACGTGTCATTTCATCGCCATCCATCTCAACCAATGGCGTTTTCATTTGAATCTTTTCCATAGGCATCCTCCAACTATGCATCCATTATACCTTTTCTTGTATCCGTATGCCAAAACTATTTTTATTTGTGGTAATATATATACACTGTGGAGGTGAAGATATGATTTTCGCAACGATTCATGATAAATCTTCTTTAAAAGCTTTAAAAGAGGCCGGTTGCGATGGCATCATCATTGGCGTTGTTCATCTTGCTTTACATTGTCCATGTATGGTAGAACTGGATGAAATCGCGCAATGGAAAGAAAGTTGTGATCAATTGGGCCTGGACTTATATGTCAATGGCACCAAAATGATGATGGATGAAGATTTACCTCTTGTTTTAAAAACTCTACAACGATGTCAATCCTTAGGTATCCAAGGATTTTATTTTGCGGATGAAGGCGTTTTACAATTAGCCAAAGAAATTGGTTATCAACAAGCTTTGATTTATCAACCCGAAACTTTGATTACCAATCATTTAGATGCACAGTTTTATTTAAATCAAGGCATTCAAGCCGTGAGTTTAGCGCATGAATTATCGCTTGAAGAAATAAAAAAAATAGTGCAAACACCGCATTTAGAAGTATTGATCAATGGTTATTTTTCGATTCTTTATTCACGTCGACCACTGATTTCTAATTATATGCATCAAGAAAATATCGAAGTTCCATCCACGTTACAATACGATCTCATTGAAGCTACACGTACCGATCGTATGCCTATCCTTCAAGATGAAACCGGTACACATATTTTTAGTGAACAGCCTATCCAATCGTACAATGAAATACAAGCATTAAAGGAATGTGGGATTTCGCGCTTTCGAATTGATTCCATTTTTCAATCCGATGCATGGACCATCGATATTTTAAAAGCTTATAAAGAACATCTTGTGATGCCTGGTTCGGATCATTGGTATCATCAACAGACGATTCGCAAAAAGGAGGAGCAAAAATGAATAAAATTGAATTGTTAGCTCCTGCTGGTAATCTCGAAAAAGCCAAGATTGCGATTCTTTATGGAGCCGATGCTGTCTATATTGGTGGAAAACAATTTTCGTTGCGTTCCCGTGCTTCCAATTTCTCATTAGAAGAAATGGCAGAATTGGTCGAATTTGCGAATGTCCATCAAGCCCATGTTCATGTCACAGTGAATATGTTGCCACATGAAGATGATCTAGAAGGCATTCAAGAGTATTTGCTCAAACTGGATGCCATTGGCGTGCATGCAATCATTGTGGCGAGCCCCTATATCATGACATTGGCCAAATCGTTGGGTTGTCATTTTGAAGTACATGTTTCGACCCAACATTCCAGTACCAACTCGAAGGCCATTGAATTCTGGAAAGAACAAGGAATGGATCGTGTGGTTCTAGCTCGCGAATGTGGTATGGAACAAATTGAAACGATGGCTAAAAAACAAATCCTTCCCATTGAAATTTTTATTCATGGTGGTATGTGTATTTCTTATTCTGGTCGTTGTGTCTTAAGCAATCATATGACATTGCGGGATGCCAATCGTGGCGGTTGTGCCCAAAGTTGTCGATGGAAATATCATCTGATGGATGGTGCGGATGAAATATCCAATCCGGAACAATTATTTTGTATGTCATCCAAAGATCTACAAGCTGTTGATGAGATAGAGTCCTTTATCCGATGGGGCGTTGCTTCTTTAAAGATTGAAGGACGGATGAAATCCGCCTATTATCTGGCAACTGTGGTTTCCAGTTATCGACGTTTGATTGATCAAATTTATGAAAAGGGAAGTGTGACACCATCGGAATTAGATGCGATTCGATTTGAAATTGCCAAAGCTGAAAATCGCCAAACAGGACCTGGATTTTATAAAGGTATACCGGATGAAACGGTGCAATTGTATCAAGATCATGATGAAACCGTCACTCAAGAATATGTTGCGTTTGTCTTGGGAAAAAAGAATGATAAAATACAGGTACAAGTCAAAAATAAATTTGTTTTTGAAGATGATCTAGAAATATTTGGACCCCAAATCCCTAGTACACCAATCAAGCTACAAAGTATCGAAGATGAAAATGGGGAACCGTTAACGGTCTGCAACAAGCCGATGCAAATTGTCTATGCCAAATGGGATGGGCCTTGGCAAGAAAATGCGATGATTCGAAAAAGGAGAAAATAAGATGAAATTAAGTCAAAGTTTTTTTTATACATTGCGGGAAAACGCAAAAGATGAAGATAGTGTATCCAGTAATTTATTGGTACGAGCAGGAATGATTAAAAAAACCAGTGCCGGTATTTATATGATCATGCCCATGGGTAAAAAGGTCTTAGCGAAAGTTGAAAATATTATTCGTGAAGAAATGGATGCCAAAGGTGCACAAGAATTATTGATGCCAGCTTTGATTCCTGAAGAAGTTTATGAAAAATCTGGACGACGGGAAGCATTTGGATCGAATATGTTTGCGCTGCATGATCGAAATGATCGTCCCTATGTATTAGGTCCAACTCATGAAGAATTGTTTACAATGGCAGCCAGCATGGATGGAAAGAGTTATAAAGATTTTCCATACAACTTATATCAGATTCAAACAAAATATCGAGATGAAACACGTCCTCGTTTTGGTTTGATTCGTGTTCGTGAGTTTATCATGAAAGATGCCTATTCTTTTGATACCGATGAAGAAGGTTTAGCCAAATCTTACGATGCGATGTATGATGCGTATTGCCGGATCATGGATCGTCTAGGTTTGAAATATAAGATCGTTCGTGCGGATACCGGTGCTATGGGTGGTTTATTAAGTGAAGAATATCAGGCTTTGTCACCCATTGGTGAAGATGTCATTGTTGGTTGCGAAGGTTGTGATTTCTCGAGTAATATGGAAATTACGGAAGTTATGGATAATAAACCAGAATCGACGGAACCAAAAGTACCGTATTCGATCAAAGAAACGCCAAATGCAAAAACGATTGATGAAGTGGCAGCTTTCTTCGGCAAACAACCAAGTGATTTTGTGAAAACATTACTATACAATGCCGATGGTAAGATCGTGGCTTTTTGTGTGCCAGGTGATCGTGAATTGAATGAAGCAAAAGCCATGAAGCTTTTAGGTGCGAATGAAATGGAATTGGCTGCTTTCGATGATGTAGAACGGGTAACCCATGCCAAGGTGGGATTTGCCGGTCCAATCGGTATTGATTGTCCAGTGTACATGGATCGTCAGATCTTAAAAATGCACAATTTTATCGTGGGTGCAAATAAAACGGATCATCACTATGAAAATGTAAATGTTGAAGATTTTCAACCCGAAGCTATTGCCGACTTATGCCAAGTCAAAGAAGGAGATGTATGTCCGGTTTGTGGTAAGCCACTGACTTTTGAGCATGGTATTGAAGTAGGTAATTTGTTTAAATTAGGAACAAAATATTCAAAGAGTTTAAATGTGTTATACACGGATCAAGATAACCAACAGAAACCAATCTGGATGGGATGTTACGGTATTGGTTTGGAACGTTGTATGGCCGCTGTTGCAGAACAATACAATGATGAAAAAGGATTGATGTGGCCAGATGAAGTGGCACCTTTCCGTTTAGCGATTGTTGTTATTTCCAATAAAGATGAACGCCAAATGGAAGTTGCTGACCAATTGTATGATTTCTGTAAGAAACATCACTATGATGTATTATTGGATGATCGTAAAGAGCGTCCAGGTGTCAAATTTAAAGATATGGAATTGATTGGTATTCCACATCGAATTACGGTTGGTCGTGGTGTAAAAGATGGTATGTTGGAATGGACGGAAAGATCGACTGGAGAGAAGAGAGAAGTATCGTTAGATGATATTGAAGATCGAATCACTGAAATTTATGAAAAATAAATAAAAAAAAAGCTTGGCATTATACAAGATCCATGTTATTATAAATAAGGTCGAAATGAGCTTGCAATTATACATCAGATTTTGTATAATGTATAAGCACCTGGTTCCGTAGCCAAGAGGCTAAGGCAATAGACTGCAACTCTGTGATCATCGGTTCGACTCCGATCGGAACCTCCATTTATGGGGTCGTGGCGGAATTGGTAGACGCAACGGACTTAAAATCCGTTGGGAGTTAATTCCCGTGTGGGTTCAAGTCCCACCGTCCCCACCATTTGAAATGAAGTCATCTTCGGATGACTTTTTTTCTGTTGATGAATTGTCAAATTAAGTGCAACACGATGTATGTGAGTCTGTTTCGTTCATAACTTCATTTGGTGTCTTATAGCCAAGGAACTTTCGTGGCCGATTATTCATCAGTTCAAGATTATGCTTTAGCTCATCTTCATCGACAAGTGATAGGTCCATTCCTTTCGGATAGAATTCTCTTAACAGTCCATTGGTGTTTTCATTTGTTCCTTTTTGCCAGGCACAGTATGGATCGCAGAAGTAGGTACTGCAGTGCAGCGCATTTTCTATATCTTCATAACCGGCGAATTCTTTTCCGCGGTCGAACGTTATCGTCTTGACCATGTCTTCGGGATAATCTTTTAATGCTTTGATGATAGCTTGGCTGACAATTTCGGCTGTTCTGTTTGGAACCTTTATCGCAATATACATCCTTGATTTTCGCTCTGCCAATGTCACAAAACAGGCTGAAGATTTGCACTTGCGATCAATTTTACCGAATACAACAGTATCACCCTCCCAATGTCCTAATTCTTTTCGTTTATAGACATCTTTGGGGCGTTTTTTGATTGTCCTGCCGCCATCATTGAATTTTCCTCTGGTTTCGGCCGGTCTTGTAAAGTTTCCTTTTCTTCTTAGACGTGCCATTGTGATTGGACCAAGCCTTTTCTGGTGAATCATTCGATAGATCGTTGATGTAGAAGGAACTTTGTGTGCTGTTTTTCTATGTGCGATTTGTTCAGGCGACCAATGATCTTCTATTCTATATTTCACGTAGGATAGCGTATCCTCACAGGAAATATATTTTCTGCCACAATGATGTTTTCTGTTTTGATATATTTCCTGGGCTTTCGAAGGGATATACCGGGAATCTCGTTCATTTGTTTGGTTTCGTTTCAATTCTCTGGAAATCGTACTCGGACTTCTTCCAAGTTGCTTCGCTATTTCACGAATCGATATGTCAGAAGNCGGGAATCTCGTTCATTTGTTTGGTTTCGTTTCAATTCTCTGGAAATCGTACTCGGACTTCTTCCAAGTTGCTTCGCTATTTCACGAATCGATATGTCAGAAGAAGCAAGTAAAGATATGACTGTTCTCTCATTTATGTTAAGATGGTTGTAGTTCATGGGATTCCCCTTGATAAATATTTGTTTTGTCACTCACATTTTATCATTGAACCCATGGACTTTTTTTATTCTTATAGGCTGTTGCACTTATTATGATAATTTAATCGTTTAAAATAAAGGGTCACATCATTGTGACCCTTTATTCTCATCAAGAATTTTCTTTCGAATTTGTCCAACATAGTATAAGGAACCAAAGAAACATACAATAGAATCAATCGAATGCATCTGATCAATAACTTGTGCCATAGATGAAGATACAGCTTTATATCCCTTTGATTGGATTCTTGTCGCTAATTCATAAGCATCCAATGCTCTGGGATTCGGTGGTGTAATGGTGAAAAAACCAGCCGATAAAGGGCCTAAAATATCAATCATTTCTTCATATGCTTTATCTTGTAGAACTCCCATCACAAAGATGATTTTCTGATCTTTAAAATACGTTTCTAACGATTCTTTTAAGGTACGTACACCTTGTATATTATGAGATCCATCCACGATACGAATGGGATCTTTTTGAATGATTTCAAATCGACATGGCCATGTTGTTTTTTCGATTCCGTAATGTATATCGCTTTGCGAAAGGGGATATCCCTTTTTTTGCAGAAGATGACAAGTTTGAATAGCCATCATCGCATTTTGCACTTGATAAGTTCCTAATAAATGCGTACGATACCCTTTAAACGTTTGTCCAGATAAATCTTGCGTATCCGCTTGTATTTGTGGCACAATATGCATTCTTGCCTGCATTTGATGGCATTTTGCTGCAATCACATCGATGACTTCTTTGGTTTGTGGATAAACGATCACATCACAATCGGGCTTAATGATACCAGATTTATGCGATGCAATTTCCGATAAAGTATTTCCTAACAATTCGGTATGATCCAATCCAATGGCTGTAATTAAAGCACAAATCGTATGAGATACAACATTGGTTGCATCTTGATCACCGCCTAATCCCACTTCCAAGATAACAAGATTGCATTTCTTTTGTTGAAAATACAGAAAAGCGATGGCACAAGTTACTTCATATATTGATGGATGCAAGTGATAGGTTTGTGCAGTATCTCTGACAAGAGAGGCCAAAACGGCTAAAGAAGAATCATCGATCCATTGGTTGTCTACTTGGATTTGTTCCTGCCAATCAAATAAATATGGACTGGTAAAGAAACCAATATGCATGGGTGTTTGGGTTAAGATTGAATATAAATACGCGGCTGTGGATCCTTTTCCATTGGTACCGGCAATATGGATAAAAGAGCAAGCATCTTGTGGATTTCCCAAATAAGAAAGAAGAGCACGTATTGTGATAAGATCCATACGTGCTTTTCCATTGATGACATTTTTTGGTTGAAAAATAGGGAAGTGTGTCAACCAATCGATGGTTTCTTGGTAATTCATTGGATCGATACACTTTGTTTATAAAAGCTGGTGATGGATACCGGTTTTAAAACAACCATCATCAAAGCTGTGTTGATGGGAATCATGATCAATTCCTTGATGAAACGCATCATTAAGAAAACCCAAAACGTATTTCCATACAGCATGGATAACCATAATGTATTTAATCCAAGACCAACAATCAAAGTGTATAGAATTTGAGCAAATAAAACTCTTTTGAATGAGATTTCTTTTTTATATAAGACAAGAGCAAAAATCAAACCAGAGACAAAACCACTAATCGTAAAACCAGGAAAATAAGGGCCTGTTGGCTTTACGATGTAACCACCAATGTCAGCTAATGCCCCTACGATTCCGCCCAATACAGGTCCAAACAAAGCAGATTCCATCGCAACGGGAATTTGCGAAAAACGAATTTCGATGACATCGGTAATCGGAATCTTGAAAAAGCCTAGGATGATCGCAATGGCAATCATCATGGATGTGGTTGTCAAAACACGAACATTTTTTAATTTAGACATAAGAAAAACCTCCTCTATGCAGTATAGGTCCTTTTACTACATAAGGAGGTTTGATACCTGAATATGTAGCAGCGGGATGCAGATCCAATATCGCAAGTTACTACTTTTCGTCCATCTGTCAACTCCCTGTTCAGATGGCACTTTACGCATGGGATCTTACTCTGCTTAATGTCTAGATGTATGGTATCACACTATATAAAAAGGGTCAAACCAATTCCAGTAACTACACCAGTCAAGAAAAGAATAAGGATAACTCTGGCCAGATTTTTTCTTCTTTCGCCATATCGAATCAACACCAATAGAGCTAATCCTGAATTGGTGACTAGACCACTAAATAAAGAGCCTAAGCTCAAGGTTCCAGCTGCATACAATTGTGCTAATACAACCGTAGCGGCACAATTGGGAATAAAACCAATACAAGCTGATAAAATAGGTTGGAAAATAGAATGATCCAATAATAGATTTTTAATAGTTTGTGGTCCTAACCATTCCATTAATAAACCGATGATAAAGCTTGTTACAAAAAGGAATACAAAAATACGTAAAGATCGCAATAAGGCACTCAGTGGCAATGGATAGTTGGGATAACAACAGTTACATCCATTGACCGCTGCACTCGATTGGTCATCATCGTATGCATCATATTCTTCGCTGTCTTCTTCTTCCATTTCTTCAAAACGAATAATATGTTGATGATTCCGTAATAGGAAATCAACCAAATAACCAACAACAATCCCCGTAACAAATTTACCAATCAAGACAAAACCAAGGGTGGAATATAATTCGGGATTGCTTAAAAGGATTGGAATGGCTTCATCACTGGTTGCAATCATCACAGCTACTAAAGTACCCAATGTGATATTTCTTTGTACAAAAAGCATAGCTGCCAAAACACTAAAACCACATTGCGGAATCAAGCCGACAAGCGCTCCAATCAACGGCCCAAAACGTTGTAAGTCAAAGAATATTTTCTCATCGGAAGCGGAAGTTTGTTTGCGTTCAAACACTTCAATGATACAGTATGTAATGAATAATAGGGGCAACATGGCCCATGTGTCATGGACACAATCTATCAATATATCGATTAAAAATTCCATAAAACCTATCATACAGAATTCTAATAAAAAAGCAAGCTAGATGCTTGCTTACGGTTCTAATCGTTTTTCATTAAGCTTGTTTTCGGTAAATTCCTGCAACGTACGATAAATCAGTGCAAAAACCGGAACACCTAAGAACATACCAATGACACCATATAGGTCACCGCCAACAGTAACGGAGAACAAGATCCAGAATCCCGAAAGACCTAATTGATCACCCAATACGAGTGGCTTTAAGATATTGCCATCAAATTGTTGAAGAATAAAAATGAAAATCAAGAAAATGAGAGCATAGATAGGATTGATCAACACCAATAAGATAGCACTTGGTATAGCTCCTAAGAATGGACCAAAAACAGGAATCAAATTCGTGATGCCAACAATAAATGCGATCATTTGTGCATAAGGCAATCGGAAAATGGAAATACCAATATAACATATAATACCAATGATCAAAGAATCAATAAGATTACCAATGATGAAACTATCGAATACATCTCTTGTCGTATGGGTAAAATGAACCAAATGATTGGCAATCGATTCAGGGAAAATCGCATACGTCAAACGTTTAAATGTTAGACAAAGAGATTCTTTATCTAAGACGATATAGAAAGCGGAAACAATAGCTAAGATCGTATTGATCAAAAAGCGAACCGCTGCTACCGAATATGTAGCAATCTTGGATAAATTTTCGGAAATTAATTTGGATAAACGACCGGTTAAATATGATTCCGTATTGGATAAATCAATATGCATATTTTGTTCAATTTGTTTAATATAAAACCGGATATTTTTTTGGAACATCTTTTGATTGGTCAATAATTGTTGGATAGAACTTATTAAATTAGGAAGTATCATCGATATCATAAGAATCAAAAAGAAGATAAAAATCAAAAATACAACCAGTGCGGACCAAAGTCTTTTTTTCTTAAAATTTTTAAATAAAGATTTTTCTAACCAGCTCACAGGAATACGCAATACAATGGCTAAACCCAATCCAACAATAAAAGGAGCAGCCGCTGATGCAAAGGTTTTAATTCCTTTGATGATGGTTCCACAATTATATATGACGATGCCTATAGTGATCGCAATGATCAATGAGAAAGAATAGACCATTACTTTTTTCTTCATTTCGTTATCAAAACGAACGTGCATGTTATCACCTCACACGGAGTTATTTTATCATCTAGAAGAATAGTTTCAAAACATATATAATATTTTTATGAATAAATTATATGAAGGAACCATATCCTGTAAGGCACTATTAGAAAATCCCAAACGAATTTGCATTTGTTTATATGTGGATAAGAAAAAACGAACCAAAGATTTTCGTTATATCATTCATTTAGCACAAAAAAGAAATTGTAAAGTTGTAGTGACAAATCGTGATCAATTGGATCAAATGGCCAGTTCAAAAACACATGGTGGTATGCTGCTTGAAGCCAAAACCAGACAATTTGATTCTCCTCAAAAAATCAATGGATGGAGTGTCTATATTGATGGCTTAGAAGACCCCTATAATTTAGGCAGTGTTTGCCGAACCCTATACGCAGCCGGATGTGATGGTTTGATTCTGCCATTTAGAGATTGGCAAAAAGCTGAAACCATTATTTTACGATCCAGTGCAGGGGCATTTGAAAAGTTGCCTATTTATATGGTCAAAGACGGTGAAGCTTTGATTCAATATCTAAACACGAACGATATTCCCTTATATTGTGCCTATCGAAACCAAGCACAAAGCTTGTATGACATTACTTTTCCAGATATATGTTGTATTGCGATTGGAGGTGCCTATCGTGGACTGAGTCGAACCCTTTTAGATCATGCCTATCAAAATGTATACATTGAATATGGAAGAGACTTTCGCAATGCCCTTGATACCGCCAGTGCTTGTGCTGTGTTCGGATTTGAAATCATGCGAAAAAGGAGAAATGAAAATGCGAATCAATCGAGATAAATTAGTAAAAATGGCAGTGAATGGACAAGTAGATCATCCTCGTATGGGACATTTCTATGTGGGATATGATGGCAAAGGCCGATTACCTGTTGGAACCGGTGGCATCGTATATACCCATGCCATTGGTGATTCTTGTATGGGGATAGCCGGTGATCATGTAGAACCGGGGGTTACCATTGCCAATCCCAGTGATCGAGAAAATCATGCCTTGGAAACATTAGCCTGTGTCGGTAATGAAGTCATTTGTTTATCTGGTCCAGCCCAAGGTGCCAAAGGCATTGTGACTGGAACCCACGGTGGTGTTGATCATACCATGTGCTATTTTCCTAAAAAAGATATTGATAAAATGACAGGCCATGAACAATTCTTAGTGAAAGCGTATGGCCAAGGATTAAAACTATTAGATCATGAAGATGTCTATATGATGAATATTGATCCTGATCTTTTGGATTTACTTCCGATTCAAGAAACAGAAACAACGATCCAATTTCCCGTCGTGACAGTGTTACCACCTTATTTGATGGGCGCTGGTTTAGGTAGTGATACGATGATGGAAGGCGATTACGATATCATGACCCAAGATGAGCAAGCAAATGAAAAATATGGTATCAATCAACTTCATTTTGGTGATTTTGTCGCTGTCTTGGATCATGACAGCACTTATGGACCGCATTATAAACAAGGAGCGATTACCATTGGTGTAGTCGTACATAGTGATTCCTTTACAAGTGGTCATGGGCCTGGATTAACGATTGTAGCGACAAGTTCGACACGTGCCATCGAACCTGTTGTGGATACACATGCAAATTTAGCCAATTATACAGATGTATTGTTGAAACGATAAGAAAATGAGCTGTTTCCTGTAAATGGGAAACAGCTTGTTTGACAGTTACGGCAACTAATCAGATAATAACATCATGAATTATGTACAAGTATATATCGAACATAATAGTTTATCTTTAAATCAAACATTTACGTATCAAACAGAGCAGGATGTGTCCGTAGGTTGTCGTGTCAAAGTACCTTTTGGCCATCAAACCTTGATTGGCTTTGTGGATTCAATCAGCAATCAATGTGATCTCGATACGGTAAAATCTGTGCTGGAAGTATTGGATCCAAAACCATTACTCAATGTAGAATTGTTAGATTTGGCATCCTGGATGTCTGATTATTATGTCACATCCAAGATCAGTTGTTTAAAAACAATGTTGCCTCCAGCTCTTAAACCATCCTCATCACATACGCATGTTATTTATGAACAATGGGCGATGAAAGGAAATGGTTCCGGATCTTTGACACCAAAACAAACGACGTTTTTGGCTTCAATCTCGTTTCCTTGTAAATTGTCACAACTACGTAAACAATCTCGTACGATGACACAACGCTTGATTGATCAAGGATATATTGCCATCGAACAACGCCCCAAAGGAATGTCGATGCCTGCTTCCTTGCATGAAAATCATTCTTTTACATTAACTTCCGAACAGAAACAAGCTGTTTTGATCATTTCAAAATCGAACGATACTGTCTTTTTATTACACGGTGTGACTGGTTCGGGAAAGACGGAAGTGTTTCTACAATTAGCCCAGCAAGTTCTTTCAAGCGGAAAACAAGTCCTTTTCTTAGTGCCTGAAATTGGACTGACTCCGATGATGATCAATCAAGTATCTGCTCGTTTTGGAAAACGCATTGCGATTTATCATTCGCAATTGAATGCACAAGAAAAATATGATCAATACCGACTGGTTAAGGAACATAAAGTCGATATTGTCGTAGGTACACGATCCGCTGTTTTTATGCCATTTTCTGATCTTGGATTGATTTTGATGGATGAAGAACACGATTCTTCTTATAAACAAGAAAACATGCCTCGTTATCATACACGGGATATCGTGAAATGGCGTGCCAACTATCATGGATGCAAAGTTGTCTTAGCCAGTGCAACGCCAAGTTTAGAGTCCTATGCTCGTGCTTATAAAGGCGTATATCATTTGGTTACATTGACCCATCGTATTTCGGTTTCCATGCCCATGATTCATTTAGTGGACATGAAAACGCAAAAAACTCATTTTGGATTGTCTCAAGATTTGTTGGATGCGATTTCTATTCGATTAAACCGTCGGGAACAAACAATCTTATTATTAAATCGAAGAGGCTATCTTCCCATTATGCGATGTATGGATTGTGGTCAGATCATGACTTGTCCTGATTGTGGATTGGCTTTATCGTATCATAAAAAAGATCATCAACTGATGTGTCATTGCTGTGGCCGAACCTTTCCCTATGCGAATACATGTCCATCTTGTGGTGGTCATCATTTCTATCAATCCAGTATGGGAACTGAAAAATTAGAAGAACAGCTGCAAACCCTTTTTCCATCAGCACACATCATTCGTATGGATGCGGATACCACGCGTAAAAAAAGAGCACATCAAAAATTATTAAGTGAATTTGAACGCTCTGGAGATATCTTATTAGGGACACAAATGGTTGCGAAAGGATTGGATTTTGCGCGTGTGAGTTTAGTGGGTATCATCAATGCGGATAGTGGTTTAGCTCGTTTGGATTTTTCTTCCAATGAACTAACTTATGATTTGTTGGAACAAGCATCGGGTCGATCCGGACGGCAATCGCAACAAGGCGAAGTCTTTATCCAAACGTTTGATCCCAATCAGTATGTGATGCGTTGTGTCCTTCATCACGATTATCAACGATTTTTTAAACAAGAGATGCAATTTCGTCATCTGGGTATGTATCCACCTTATGTCTATATGTGCACTTTGATTTTTTCCGATGTTGATTCTAACAAAGCAATGAAAAAAGCATCGCAAGCTAAGAAACTGGCTTTGTCGGTAAAAGTGTTAGGTCCTGTTGAAATTTCTATGCGACAGAAAAAAGCACGATGTCGTCTGGTCTTAAAAGCAAAAGATCAAAAAACATTACATGATTGTGTATGGAAAATTGCGAAAGCGATGAAAGGAAATATCGATATCAATATGTATCCGATGTTGTTGGAGGAATAATATGCGAAAATGGGTCTTGAATGCATTAATTGCAGTAAAACTACATGGAGAATATTCCAATTTATATTTGCGTAAACATTTGAAAACGTGTAATCCCAAGGATCGAAATCTGGCCACACGTATATTCTATGGTACGATCCAAAACTGGTCCTATTGTGAATCTTGCTGGCGCACGTATGCCAAAGGCAAGGTCAATGACAAGATTGCGGTTTTATTGACAATGAGTACGTATCAATTATTGTTTTTGGATAAAGTACCAGCTTATGCCATTATCAATGATGCTGTCAATTTAGCTGGTGGTATCCAACCACGATCCAAAGGATTTGTGAATGCCATTTTGCATAAAGTCAAACCATTGGAAGATGAAAAAGATCCGATTGCTTTTCAAACATCTTGTCCGTCATGGATCGTAAAAATGTGGACCAAACAATATGGAAAAGAGAAAGCCAAAACCATTGCTCAATCGTCTTGTCAGATCTTACCGGTTACGATTCGATACAATCCTTTGCGCATCGATGAAGAAACGTTATGGCAAAATGAGAATATCAAAAAGCCAGATATTTACATAGGTCATGATATTGCTTCAGATCCATTGTATACATCTGGAAAAATTAGCGTCCAGGATCGTGGTTCTTTTGCCATTGCCCAATTTATGGATGTACAAGCAAGCGATGTCGTATTGGATTGTTGTAGTGCGCCGGGAACCAAAGCCATGGCCATGGCTGAAATGATGAAGGACGAAGGACGGATCGATTGTATCGATATCCATGCGCATCGGGTACAATTGATCCAACAAGATGCCAAACGATTGGACTTATCTTGTATTCATGCCCAAGTAGGCGATGCGACAAAATTAGATGGTTTAGGCTTGTATACAAAGATCTTATGTGATGTTCCTTGTAGCGGATATGGGGTATTGGCTCGGAAGCCCGATATCAAATTACATATGCAACCGAGTGATATGGATACACTAATTCCGTTGCAGGCCCAAATCCTAGATTGTGCAAGTTCTCATGTCACAAAGGGTGGTATTTTAGTTTATTCAACTTGTACATTAAACAAGAAAGAAAACGAGAAACAAGTTGAGAATTTCTTGCGTTCTCATTCGGAATTTACGTTATTATCTCAAAAAACAATCTTTCCAGATTCCGTGCATGATGGATTTTTTATGGCAAAGATGCAAAAACTAGAGAATTTGGTATAATATGAAAATGTACCAAAGGAGGCAGTATGCAAAGCTTATACGACTTGAATTATGAACAAATGGGCGATTTTGCCCAGTCCATGAGATGGAAGCGATTTCGAGGCCACCAGATCTTTCAGTGGTTGTATCGCGAAAGAGTGACCGATGTGGATGCGATGACGAATTTGTCAAAAGAAACTCGATCCATCTTAAAGGAACGATTTGTGATTGATCCCTTAAAATTGGTAAAAAAACAAGTCTCACATGATGGCACGACCAAATTTTTATTTCAAACCGAAGATGGTTCCTTACTTGAATCCGTTATGATGGTTTTTGATTATGGTCGAAGTGTTTGTGTTTCAAGTCAAGTGGGATGTAATATGGGATGTGCTTTTTGTGCCAGCGGGCTAACCAAAAAGCGACGTGATCTTACGAGTGGGGAAATGGTTGCTCAATTCTTGAATATTCAACGAGAATTGGATAAAGAAGATCAACGATTAAGTCATATTGTCGTGATGGGAACGGGAGAGCCGTTTGATAATTATGAGAATGTGATGAATTTTCTAGCCACTGTGAATCATGATCGTGGTTTAGGTATTGGATCTCGTCATATCACCATTTCGACGTGTGGTGTTGTTCCTCGTATTTATGAGTTTGCGGATGAACATACCCAATATAATTTAGCTGTTAGTTTGCATGCCCCCAATGATGAATTGCGATCTCGATTAATGCCAATCAATAAAGCGTATCCATTGTCGGAATTGATGAAAGCCATTCGTTATTATGGTCAAGAAAATAATCGTCGTTTGACGTTTGAATATATTTTATTAAAAGGTATCAATGATCAGCCACAACATGCCAGACAATTAGCGAAATTGCTTCATGGCTTGAATGCGTATGTGAATTTGATTCCTTATAATTCAGTGGATGAAAAACAATTCAAAAGTGTGACCAGAGAAGCAGCCATGGTCTTTTATGATCTTTTGATGAAAAATCATGTTCGTTGTACGATCCGGAAAGAACATGGACAGGATATTGATGCGGCCTGTGGACAATTACGTATCAACGAAATCAAGAAAGGATTGGGCCAATGAAAGCATTTGGAAGTACAGACATAGGCAATGTACGTCAGGAAAATGAAGATGATTTCTGTTACCTAGAAAATGATCGTGGTGACTGTATTGCGATTGTTTGCGATGGCATTGGTGGCAGTGCAGCCGGTGAAGTGGCCAGTCATATTGCGGTACATACCATCAAAGATGCTTTTATCCAGTCACCTGTATTGGACCATGATTATGAAGTGGATGAATGGATCCAAACAACTTTAAATAAGGCAAATGATGCGATTTATTATAAAGCGCAACATAATAAAAGCGAACGAGGCATGGGAACGACCTGTGTTGGTTTTTTGATGACAAAGAAATCGGCTTATATTTTCAATGTTGGTGATTCACGTGTATATGCCGATTATGCAGAAGGACTGATTCAAATGTCGGAAGACCACAATGTGGTTAGTCGTTTACTGCGTAAAGGCGAAATCACCAAAGAAGAAGCGCGTTGGCATAAACAAAGAAATACGTTAACGAATGCGTTAGGGGTTTGGCATGTGTTTCAAATCGATTTACACAAGATTGAAAATACATTCCAATATATTTTATTATCGAGTGATGGTTTACATGGATATGTCTCCCATAATGATATCCAAAAGATTGTTGAAGATCCACAAATGAGTCTGGAAGAAAAAACCAAGGAACTTATTTCAAAGGCAAATCGTGCGGGTGGATATGATAATTGTACCGTCGTGATCGTTGAGAATGATAGGTTATAACTATGCCGTTAGCTGTACAAGAAGTCGCCAATCGATATGAGATCATTTCGCTGATCGGTCAGGGGGGAATGGCCGATGTCTATAAAGCGAAAGATATCATTTTAAATCGAATTGTTGCCATAAAAATATTACGTGAAAAATTAAGTCACGATGCCATGACATTGGTTCGCTTCCAGCGAGAAGCCAGTGCAGCAAGTCGTCTATCCCATCCTAATGTTGTTGATATCTATGATGTAGGTGAGTCCGATGGCATGCATTATATTGTCATGGAATTTATTCGCGGACGTACACTAAAACAATTGATCCAACAGCGTGGTGCATTGAGTGTCAGTGAATCCATTCAAATCATGACCCAGCTTACCAGTGCTATTGATCATGCGCATAAACACAATATCATTCATCGCGATATCAAACCGCAAAATGTTCTAGTCAAAGACGATGGAACGGTCAAGATTACTGATTTTGGTATTGCGATTGCGAATGATGCTGTGCAATTGACTTTAAACAATGCGGTGATGGGGTCGGCTCATTATTTGGCACCAGAAACTGCACAGGGAAAAGAGCCAACCGCGCAAGTGGATATTTATTCATTGGGCATTGTATTCTATGAATTGTTGACTGGTGATGTTCCTTTTCATGGAAAGACACCAACGGAAATTGCCGTCAAGCATTTACGGCAACCCATACCGTATGTGCGCGATTTTAATCCAGCGATTCCACAAGCGGTAGAAAATATTATTTTAAAAGCGACCGCAAAAGATCCAAAAGATCGGTATTCATCAGCTTATGCGATGTTAGAAGATCTTCAGAACTGTATGAATTGGGAAATGCGGAATGTAGAACGAATCAGTTTTACCACACCAAATATTGCGAAAGTGGATGTCAATGATGGGCATGTAGAAGTTGAATATTCGGATGAGCCCATCGAAACGGAAGAAAAACGGAAATTTCCATGGTTTACGTGGATCATTCGTACGATCGTTATTCTTATTGTTTGTTTGATCCTGTTATTAGGTTTGGTTGCTGGTCATGTGATTCAGGTGGATGGTTTATTGGGTTACCAAACCATTCCGAATGTTGTGAATCTATCGACTTCTCAAGCAAAAAAGAAATTAAAAGCAAAAAACTTTACCCATATTACGATCAAAAAGGTATTGAGTGATTCCGTAGACAAGGGTAAGGTGATTTCCTGCAACTATGATGCTGGACAATCGGTTTATCATGGAAATACCATTGTTTTAAAAGTATCCAAAGGACCGGGGTATCTGGTCGAAGATTTTACTGGACAAACGTTAGAAGAAGCTGAATATACATTGGATAAAGAGGGTGTAAAACTTAATATTGAAGTGAAATATAAAAATGCTGCCGATACCAATCCAGGTGTGATCTTGTCGCAAAAGAAATTAAAAGCCGGTACCCGAATTGATCCAAATGCAAATGAAACCATTCAGTTTGTAGTGAGTCAAAATCCAACGATCGTGATTCCTGAATCTTTAATTGGTATGGATGTGAATGAAGCCAAAGAATCTTTGAATGATCAAGGCATTGCGGTGGTATTATCAGGTAGTGGGGATACCGGTGTTGTTGTGAATGTGAGTCCAAGTGTCGGATCAACATATACACAGGAAGGATCAGACAGTGTCGTTACACTGTATTATCAATAGTATGCAAGGTAGAATTATAAAGATTATTTCGAATCAATATACAATTGAATACGATAAGCAATTTGTGGTAGCTTGGCCACGAGGAAAAATGCGAAAAGGCCAAGCGCCAGTTGTTGGCGATTGGGTTGAATTTTCAGCCATTGATGATCGCTATGTGATTGAAAAGATACTGCCTAGAAGCAATCGTTTATTACGACCAGCCATTGCGAATGTTGACCAAGCACTAATCGTGACTAGTATGAAAGATCCCGATTATGCTTGCCATTTATTGAATCGATTGATTTTTTTGGTGAGCTTATCCCATGTGGAACCCGTTATTTGCATTACCAAAGCCGATCTCGTTGATATGGCCAAGTATCAAGCGGAGATGGCATGGTATGAAAAAGCCGGATATACCATTGTTTATACATATCCTGGCAGTGATGATAAGGATTTAAAAAAGGTTTTAAAAGACAAAATCAGTGTTTTATGTGGTCAGTCAGGAGCTGGGAAAAGTTCTTTGTTGAATCGTTTAGATCCTTCATTTTCTTTGCAGACCCAAGAAATTTCCAAGGCATTGGGAAGAGGAAAACATACTACTCGATATTGTCAGCTTCATCAAGTGGCAAGTGGATGGGTAGCGGATACACCAGGATTTTCAAGCTTAGATTTTTCGCGTATTGATACATCACATTTGGATACACAAATCAAGGATTTTCAACCTTATTTAGGTCATTGTCGTTTTTCAGATTGTATCCACGATAATGAGCCAGATTGTGCGATAAAGGAAGCATTAGAAAAAGGGTTGATTAATCCAAGTATATATGAAGATTATATTCAGATAAAAAGAGAGGAAAAACAGTATGGAAAATAGTCGTATTATTTCACCATCGGTATTATCGATGGATTATTCAAAAATGCCAGAACAAGTGGCTCAACTGAATGCTTCGCCCGCAAAATGGTTACATTTTGATGTTATGGATGGACATTTTGTACCTAATCTTACATTTGGACCGGATATTTTAAAAGGTTTCTGTAAGCTCAGTGATTTAGTTATGGATGTGCATTTGATGGTTTCGGATCCTGCTAAGTATGCACCCATCTTTATTGATGCCGGAGCGAATATGGTGACATTCCATGTGGAAGCTTTAGATAATGATATGGAAAAAGTTCAATCTTTACTGGATGAAATTCATAAATTGGGTGCTATGGCTGGTGTGGTCGTAAAACCGAAGACAGATGTCAAAATCATCCAACCGGTTTTATCAAGTTGTGATATGGTGTTGATCATGACGGTTGAGCCAGGATTTGGTGGTCAATCCTTCATGGAAGATATGATGCCAAAAGTAAAATGGTTAGTGAATCAAAGAGAGGCAAAGCAACTTTCGTATCGCATTGAAGTCGATGGAGGAATCAATGGTACGACTTATAAGACGGCTGTCGATTCCGGTGCCGATACTTTGGTTGCAGGCAGTTTTGTATTTAAAGGAAATATTATTGAAAATGTGAAGGCGTTGTTGAAATGAAAACAGCGCTTTTAATTACACCAAAATCCCAAATTGTACCAGCTATGGAAAATGTAGATTACATAGGTGTGGATGCGGGTGCTTTATTGATTGAAGAAGCTGGCTATCCTTGTCTTTTAGCAATTGGCGATTTTGATTCCATGGATGCAGACGCATTACAAGCATTAAAAGAGCGTATGGAAGTCATTCAGCATCCTGTTAAAAAGAATGAGACCGATAGCGAATTAGCTATTCGTTTATGTAAAGAAAGAGGCTATACGTCCATTATTTTATGGGGTGGACTTTCCAATCGTTTGGATCATACGCTTTTGAATATTCAGTTGTTGAAGCATAACCCAGATCTAGTGGTACTGCAAGATGAAAAACAAAAAGTATCCATTCTACAAAAAGGGGAACATATTCTAAAGAATGCGTATCGACATATTTCTTTTTTTCCTTTGGAAGAATCAATCTTAACTTTAGAAGGTTTGTTATATCCATTGGATCATCGTTTAATAGAGGTTAGTGATTTATATTTGACATCCAATTCATTTGTCGAAAAAGAGGCACATGTTTTGGTGGAAAAAGGAAGCTTGCTTTGTGTAGAATCCAATTATCAATAGAGAAGGAATGTATATGAAAGAATTTGGTTATGGCTTGATCTATCTTTTATGTGGTATTTTTATGATTGGTTGGCCATTACGTTTATTACGAATGATGGATACATGTTTGGCATTTATCTTTTTTGTGAATGGAACAAGAAAGCTGTTAAAACCAGGGAAGAATCATAAAGTAATGGATATTGGATTTGGTTTGTTATCGATTGGTTTTGCGGTTTTTATTTTTAATGACCAACACTTTTCAAATGAAATCATTCGTATGGGTACAGCTGTTTATATGTTGATGTATTGTGTGAGTTGTTTGGTTCAATATTTAATTGATTTAGATACCAAAGAAGGGCATGCTTTGATCGATTTAGGAAATGGGGTCTTCTCTCTATTCATTGGCTTCTATCTTATCATTCATCCGCATTTTGATGTGAATGTGTTGATTATTCTATATGGTATCTATTGTATGGGATTGGCAGGTCGTTCTTTTTTAGATGGTTGGACAGGAATTAAAAAGGATTATCATTGGCAACGAAAACATTACCTTATGTTGCCGGCAATCGTTTTAGCTTTTTTACCAGGCCAACGTGTGCAGCGTCTACAGAAACAAACGGAAACGGAGTTGATGGATCAAAAAACCAATGAAAAAACATTTTTAAAAGTCATGGTCCAAGTCGGTCCACAAGGGTTGCAGAAAGTAGGACATATTGCGTTTGCTTATAAGGATTGTGTGTATAGTTATGGGAACTATGATGCAGAATCGTCAAAATTGAATGGTACCATGGGTGATGGCGTCTTCTTTATGCTTCCTTTTGATGCGTATTTGGATCAAATGTTGCATATGGAAAAGAATTCGGTTTTTGAATATGGAATTTCTATCAGTAAAAAACAAGCAAAATGGATTGAACAAGAAATCAAAAAATTAAAGGAACGGTCAAAACGTTGGTTCTGTGCCATTGAAAGAGAAAATGGTTTTTCACATGCACAGGATTATATGAATGATTATCCGAGTCGGTTGCGTAATGCGACGCAGGTGCAATTTTATAAAATTAGGAAAGGAAAATTCAAAACCTATTGGGCTTTGGGTGATAATTGTGCACAGTTCACCAATATCGTATTTTCCAAATTGGGATCCGCCATATTGAATAGTCGAGGTGTCGTTTCACCGGGTGCGTATTTTGTATGGTTAGAACATGAATTTAAGAAGGCAAAGAGTCCCATTGTTTATCGAAAAATACATATTGCGGCATAAAAAAAAGATGGATTTACATCCATCAATTTTTTTGTCCTTATTAAATAGCGCCTTGTTTCTTCAATGTTCTCAATTCACGAGCACTTACGCGAACTGTCTGAGGTTTTCCGTTGACGTTGATTCTAACCTTCTGCAAATTCACATTCCATTTACGACGAGTAGCACGTAAAGAGTGAGAACGTCTATTTCCTGATAAAGGACCACGTCCAGATACTGCACATCTTCTTGACATCCTGATTGGCCTCCTTTTTTCATTGAATCTTGCTTACGCAATTGCTTAATAATATTAGCATTGATTTATATGTATTTCAAGTGGAAATTTAATTTGTTTGGTTATTCGTATAATGTTATAATAACGGCGTTGATTGGAGAAGTAAACATGCAGATTTCAATATATACATATATATTTGGTGCGATTCTTTGTTTAGGTTTGATGCTTTTGATCATGCCGCATCTGATTACCTATCTACATAAAATCAAATTTGGTCAAACAGAAAGAGAAGAGGGATTGGCTTCTCATAAAGTGAAAAATGGAACACCGACGATGGGTGGTATCGCTTTTATTCTGATACCAACATTGGTTTATTTGGTGTTTGCCTTGTGTCATTTGGTGCCAATTGATATGCGGTCGGGCATTATTTTATTGGCTTTTATTGGTTATGGAATCATTGGATTTATTGATGATTATATCATCGTTGTTCAAAAAAATAATGAAGGATTAAAGCCAAAAGCTAAATTTGCGATGCAAAGTGTTTTAGCGGTTATTTTCTTTTTATTATATATGCGAACCGATGTGGCCATGGATATTTGGATTCCTATCGCAAACATCCATATTCCATTAGGTCCTTTCTATTTTGTGATCATTTATTTAATGTTTACAGCCGAAACCAATGCCGTCAATTTAACCGATGGATTGGATGGATTATGTGCTGGGCAAATGATCATTGCGTTAGTGCCTTTTGTGATTTTCGCCCAACGTGCAAAAATGGATCATATTGCGTTTTTGATCGTATTGTTGATTGCTTCCTTATGGGGTTATTTAAAATTCAACAAACATCCTGCGCAGATCTTTATGGGAGATACGGGTTCTTTAGCTTTAGGTGGTTTCTTTGCAGCCGTAGCCATGGTGTTAAAACAAGAGATTCTATTGATTTTAATTGGTGGTGTATTCGTTGTTGAAGTTTTGAGTGTTGTGATTCAGGTTACACACTATAAACGAACGCATAAACGTATTTTCCGAATGGCACCTTTACATCATCATTTTGAAAAAGGTGGCATGTCGGAAACGCAAGTGGTTCATCGATTTTGGTTCGCTGGTGTTGTTTTAGCCGTTCTTGGATTCTTCATAGGAGTGATGTAAGATGGAAAAAGTTCTTGTTATTGGTGCTGCACGTTCTGGTGTAGCTGTCAGTAAATTACTGAAGAAAAATGGATACGATGTCCTGTTGACAGATGCGAAAGAAGTTCCTGAAAAAGAGGAATTGGAGGATCTAGGTATTCAAGTTGTGGATGGAGGACATCCGGATTGGTTATTGAATACGGAGTATGCCTTTGTTGTGAAAAATCCAGGCATTCCTTATCGTGTGCCAATCATTAAATATTTTGTGGATGCGAAAGTACCGGTATATACCGAAATTGAAGTGGCTTATCGATTTGCTAAGCATTTTAGCTATGGTGCAATTACTGGAACCGATGGAAAGACAACGGTGACCACGCTATTATATGAAATGTTAAAGAAGGCTGGACCGGCTTTAACGGCTGGAAATATTGGTATTCCATTGAGCGAACAAGTTTTGTCGCATGATGATCAAGATACACGCATTGCTTTGGAGTTAAGTAATTTCCAATTGTTAGGTATTGATTCATTCCGTCCACATGTTTCGACAATAACCAATTTGGCACCAGATCATTTGGATTATATGGATTCATTAGACGATTATTATTCTTCAAAGATGCGTATCTATAAAAATACGACAAAAGAAGATTATTTTATTCGCAATGTGGATGATCCCAATATCATGAAATATGCACAAAATATTCCATGTCAAGTCATTGATTTTTCCTTACAAAGACAGGATGTCGATTTGTATGTGAAAGATGGACAAGCATGGTATCAAGATATTTCCTTATTTCATGTCAATGATTTAAAAATTGTGGGTGCATTCAATTGTGGAAATGCGATGATGGCAGCTTGTATGGCATATTTAATGGGCGTATCTTTAGATGATATTCAAGATGTGATTCAAAACTTTAAAGGCGTCGAACATCGAATTGAATATGTCACTACCATTGATGGTGTACGCATCTATAATGATACAAAAGCTACAAATACACATAGTGCTTGTGCAGCATTAAGTGCATTTAAGGAGAATGTAATTCTTTTATGTGGGGGGAAAGATAAACATATTTCTTTTGATGATTTAAAGCAATATGATCATAAAATCAAGCATTGTTTCTCTTTTGGTCAAACGAAAGATCAATTTAAAGATATTTTTACCCATCAAACTTCAGTAGAAACAATGCAGGCTGCATTTGCGGAAGCATGTAAGATTGCCAAACCAGGCGATACCATTTTATTGAGTCCTGCATGTTCGAGTTTTGATCAATTCAAGAATTACGAAGTGCGTGGTGAAATATATAAAAATATGGTACATGCATACGCTAAAACAAGGAGATAATTTATGACCTTTCTATTTGATTTGATCAAAACCATTTGTTTAGGTATCATTCAAGGTATTACCGAGTGGTTGCCAATTAGTAGTACTGGCCACTTATTGATTTTTAATAGTATTTGGCCCATGTTGCCAGCTGAATTCTTTGATGTATTCAAAGTTGTGATTCAGTTTGGCTCTATCTTAGCTGTGTTGTATTTATTTCATCATCGGTTGAATCCTTGGGATAAATCCAAAACGGAAAAAGAAAAGATCCGAACATATAATTTGTGGATCAAAGTTATTGTTGGGGTAATACCTGCCGCTGTGATTGGTTTATTGTTGAATGACATCATCGATGAATATTTATCACAAAACTTTGTGATTGCGGTTGCATTGATTGCCTATGGTATCATTTTTATCATTGTAGAGCAGCATCCAAAAAAACCAACGATCAAGAGTATTTATCGCATGGATTATAAAACGGCTTTAAAAATTGGTTTCTTCCAATGTTTGGCTTTGATTCCCGGAACCTCTCGTTCGGGAGCAACCATTCTTGGAGGGTTGTTATCCGGTTGTACACGTACATTAGCCAGTGAATATTCATTCTTTATTGCGATTCCGACGATGTTTGGTGCTTCTTTATTAAAGGTCGTTAAATATTTGACTAATACGGGGATGTTCACTCTATCACAATTGATATTATTATTGGTAGGAACGGTTGTTAGTTATATAGTCAGTTTGTTTGCGATTCGTGCTTTGTTGGATTATGTAAAAACACATGATTTCAAAGTATTTGGTTGGTATCGTATTATTCTTGGTTGTTTTATCATTTTATTCTTTTATATCTTATAAAAGAGACGCAGAGAAATCTGCGTTTTTATTTATAAAAAAGGCTGTCTCGAGAATGAGACAGCTTGATTTGATGTGATTACTTTTTTGAAATGGTAAAGCCTACTTTTTTATACACTTTACGTATTTTCTTATTGGCAATGTAATTCGCTTTTTCAGCACCTTGGGCAAGGATATCATCAATTTGGCCACTGGCCATAATTTCTTTGTATTTTGTTTGTAGATCTGTTAAGAAATCATAAACGGTTTGGCCAATTTCTTTCTTCAATTCACCATAACCTTTGCCTTGATAACGATTCACGATACTATCGATTGGTTCGTTGGTAAGACAAGATTGAATCGTCAGCAAATTAGCTAGTCCTGGTTGATTTTCTGGATCGTATTGAATGATGCCCAAAGAATCGGTGACGGCCGACATGATTTTCTTACGAGCAGCCGCTGGATCATCTAATAGTTCAATCGTTCCTTTGCCATTTCCTTCCGATTTCGACATTTTCTTTGTTGGATCTTGTAAAGAGTAGATTTTTTGTCCAACTTCGGTCATTAATGGTTCCGGTAATACAAAGGTATCACTATATCGATGGTTAAATCGTTCAGCTAGATTACGCGTCAATTCCACATGTTGTTTTTGATCAATTCCAACGGGAACATATTCTGCATCGTACAAAAGAATATCGGCTGCCATCAAACAAGGGTAGGTGAATAGGCCAGCAGTAATGCCGGTTTCACCATTGGCTGTTTTACTTTTATACTGTGTCATGCGTTGCAGTTCACCCATGTAGGACATACATGTCATGACCCATCCCAATTGGGCATGTGCTGGTACATCCGTTTGCAGGAAAATCGTTGCTTTGGCTGGATCCAATCCAGCAGCTAAATAGAGGGCAATCAGATCTTTTGTATTCTGACGCAATTCTTTTGCTTCGATGGGAATGGTAATGGCATGCTCATTGGCAATAAAAATGAACATTTCATACTCATCTTGCAACTGTACAAATTGGCGAATGGCGCCAATATAATTGCCAAGTGTCATTCGGCCTGTAGGTTTTACAGCACTTAATACACGTTTCATAGTTTATCATCTCCAATGATTCTATTTTACTGATTAAAGAAGGACTTGACAAGGTTGATATAATGAAAAGAAGAAAAGACAAGGAGGTATTCTATGGTCATTATTTATACTTCACCTGGATGTGCGAGTTGTCGGAAAGCAAAACAATGGTTAAAAGATAATCAAATTGAATTTGTAGAAAAAAATATCTTTACTACTTTATTGAATAAAGATGAAATCAAATATATTTTATCAAGAAGTGAAAATGGAACAGAAGATATTATATCGGTTCGTTCCAAAGCATATAAAGCATTGGAAAAAGATATTGACGAATATTCTACAAATGAATTGGTTGATTTAATTCAAAAAAATCCGTCCATCTTACGGCGACCAATCATGATCAGTAAACAAAGCTTTGTGGTTGGCTATGATGATGATGAAATCACAACGATGATGACACCATCGATGCGTTCGAAATTTGATGATGTTTGTGAAAAATCGTGCAACGATTCTTGTCCAAATTATCCTTTATGTGGATCGGTTCGCCAGCCAGGACAATTGGTATTACCAACCGAAGAAAAAGTACAAGCAGAAATTTAGCTTGTACTTTTTTTATAGAATGTGTTCCCAATAATATTTGGATTGTTTACGTAATTCTTTATCAAATCGTTTATAACCTATTTTTTCTGGTATTGTTTTTTGATCACTGAACAGATTGGTACCAAATCCCAATCGATCTCCTTCGATTTTTACACCCATCGCACTTAATACAGTTGGGAAGAAGTCAAAAGAGGTAAACTTTCGATTTTTATTTTGTTTCGGTTTATTTTTCGCATGAATGATCGTATTAAAGGTTGTGCGATCATACGATGGATCGTATGTATGTGAAATATATTCTTCGGCCATACTTGTGTGATCCCCACAAATCACAATGGTTGTATCTTTATAAAAAGGTTGTGCTTGGATCCATTGGATAAATTCACCAATTTTACGATCGGATTCATGAATGATATTGGATAAACGTTCCGGATATTGATTTTGATAGTGTCGATCTTTATAGCCTTTGGGATGATGTGTATCCACCGTCAACATAGAAAAATGAAACGGTTGATCTTTACTTGCCATCTTGGTAATTTCTTCTTTTGCGTACGCAAATAATTTCTCATCTTCAAATCCCCAGAATACCGGATAATTCGCAGGCAATTGATTTTTTACGGTATTGTAATCAAAAATCTTTACAGGACCATGGGTATCAAAATAAAATTTACGACCACCAAAAGCAGCTTGCGAACCAATACAGAATTCTTGTTGATATCCTTCTTCATGGAGAATATCTTGTAATGTTTTGGTTTTTTCTAAGAAAGGTACGCCTTCTTTGAAACGATGACTGGTTAACGGCACGGTCAAGCCTACTCCGGATGTTTGGGCGACAATACCACCAGTTGTCCATCCAGTTCCTGCCAAAACATGAGCTCCACCTAATTGTTCTTGATGGGAAAAATTCAAATGTTCTTTTCCCAATCGAGAAAGACGAGGAATCAAATCTTCAGGATAATCGCCACCATTTTCTTTGGATGTATAAGTTGTTTCTAAGGATTCGACAAATATGTATATTAGATTCTGTTTCTTTTCCGGAAAGGTCATTTTCACTGTATTGGTATCTACAAAATAGGTTTCATATAAATCGGTTTTTCGAAATTGATTGATGATCCATTCAAACATGCCAACTGTATGAGCGGCCCAAATCAGCGAGGCTGCACATAGAATAAAAACGAACGGGTGAGGGAAAAACCAACTTTGGATGAAATAAACAATGATGGTCAATCCCAGAGCTTTAATACCGCATTTCTTTATCCAGTCGGTGATGAATTCGGTATTGGTGCCTTCCAATGGGACTTTTAAATGAAAGATAATTTGTTCAAAACAAGATAAGCCAAAATACGAGAAGGACCATTTCGCAGATACCAATAAAGTTAAACAAACAAATACAGGAATATAGGCTAAAATCATAGAAATAAGTATAGCACAAATGGATCAAGAAAAGAAATTGAAAAGTTTCCGCTTGGCTTTGAAAACTTTTTTTTATGACACTTAAGTTTCTATGTTATAATGGAAAAGCGAAAAGGCTTACAAAGGAGGAAAATAATGACAAAAAAATATACGTACTTGTTCCGTGAAGGTAACGAGCATATGCGTGAGCTTCTTGGTGGAAAAGGAGCCAACCTAGCGGAAATGAGTAATTTAGGAATGCCAGTTCCTTATGGTTTCACGATTACAACGGAAGCTTGTACACAATATTATGAAGATAATGAAACCATCAATGATGAAATCAAAGCGCAAATCTTTGAATATTTAGATATGCTAGAAAAGCAATCGGGCAAAAAATTAGGAGATACAAAAAATCCTTTATTGGTTAGTGTTCGTTCTGGAGCACGTGCTAGTATGCCTGGTATGATGGATACGATCTTAAACTTAGGTATGAATGATACAGTCGTTGAAACAGTGGCAAAACTTACCGATAATCCTCGTTTTGCGTATGATTCGTATCGTCGTTTTGTACAAATGTATTCTGATGTCGTTATGGGTTTAAACAAATCTCGTTTTGAAAAGATCATTGATGATGTAAAAGCAAAACGTGGTATTGAAAGTGATCTAGACCTAACGGCTGATGATATGAAAGAATTGGTTGTTCGTTTTAAAGATTTCTACAAAGACCAATTAAATGCTGATTTCCCACAAGATCCAAAAGACCAATTGATGGGAGCTATCGAAGCTGTTTTCCGTTCTTGGAACAACGAACGTGCAATTTATTATCGTCGTATGAATAATATCCCTTCCAGTTGGGGAACAGCTGTTAACGTACAAATGATGGTATTTGGAAACATGGGTAATGACTGTGGTACGGGTGTTGCCTTCACTCGTAATCCAAGTACTGGCGAAAAGAAATTATATGGTGAATTCTTGATGAATGCACAAGGTGAAGATGTTGTTGCTGGTATTCGTACACCACAGACAATTGATCACCTAAAAGAAGTGGCACCACAAGCCTATGACAAATTCTTGGAAATCTGTGATACCCTTGAAAAACATTATCGCAATATGCAAGATATGGAATTTACCATTGAAAAAGGTCAATTGTTCATGTTGCAGACACGTAATGGTAAACGTACGGCTCAAGCAGCTTTAAAGATTGCAACCGATATGGTTGATGAAGGTGCTATCACAACGGATGAAGCATTGATGATGGTTGAACCACAACAATTGGATTCTTTATTGCATCCAATGTTTGATCCAGAAGCATTAAAATCGGCAACACCAATTACAACAGGTTTACCAGCTTCTCCAGGTGCTGGATCTGGTGAAATTGTCTTCAGTGCAGAAGAAGCAAAACAAGCCAATGATGAAGGACGTAAAGTCATCTTGGTTCGTTTAGAAACAAGTCCAGAAGATATTGAAGGTATGAGTGCTTCGGAAGCTATCTTAACTGTTCGTGGTGGTATGACCAGCCATGCGGCCGTTGTAGCTCGTGGTATGGGTGCTTGCTGTGTAGCTGGTTGCAGTGATATTGATATGCATGAAGACGAAGGTTATTTCGTAGTGAATGGTCAACGTTTCAATCGTGGCGATATCATTTCCGTTGATGGTTCAACAGGAAAGGTATATGGACAAGCTATTAAGAGTGTTCCAGCTGCCATTACTGGTAATTTTGAACGCTTCATGAAATGGGCGGATGAAAGACGTACATTACAAGTTCGTACCAATGCAGATACACCTCGTGATGCCAAACAAGCTTATGAATTCGGTGCACAAGGTATTGGTTTAACACGTACCGAACATATGTTCTTTGAAGGAGATCGTATCAAAGCTATGCGTGAAATGATCGTTTCGAAGACAACGGAACAACGTCGTGCTGCTTTAGCTAAGATCGAACCAATGCAACGACAAGACTTCGAAGGTTTGTATGAAGCTATGCAAGGACAACCAGTAACGATTCGTTATTTGGATCCACCTCTACATGAATTCTTACCAAAAACAGATGAAGAAGTTGCTGAATTGGCGAAAGAAATGAAGATGCCTAAGGAAGAATTGGATGCCGTAATTGCCAATTTACATGAATTCAACCCAATGCTAGGTCATCGTGGTGTTCGTTTAGCAATCACATTCCCTGAAATTGCAGAAATGCAAACTTTAGCTGTGATTACAGCGGCCATCAATGTGCAGAATCGTCATCCAGATTGGCATATTGAACCAGAAATCATGATTCCATTGGTTGGTTCTGTCCATGAATTGAAATTTGTGAAGAACATTGTTTCGAAAACAGCCGATAAATTGATCAAGGATTCCAATGTGGACATGAAATATCATGTAGGTACCATGATCGAAATTCCACGTGCGGCTTTATTAGCAGATGAAATTGCACAAGAAGCTGAATTCTTCTCATTTGGTACGAACGATTTGACCCAAATGACATTTGGTTTCTCACGTGATGATGCTGGTTCATTCTTGTCCGATTACTATGATGACAATATCTTTGATTCTGATCCATTTGCTCATTTGGATACAAAAGGTGTTGGTAAGTTGATCAAGATGGCTGCCGAAGGTGGTCGTAAAACTCGTCCAGATATTAAATTAGGTATTTGTGGTGAGCATGGTGGTGATCCAGCTTCCATTGATTTCTGTCAACAAGTTGGTTTGAACTATGTTTCTTGTTCACCATATCGTGTACCAATTGCTCGATTGGCTGCTGCACAAGCTGCAATCAAATTTGGAAAGTAAATTATACAGATAAGGGACTTCAATTGAAGTCCTTTTTTTTGCATGTTAAAATGCATAGTAGGTGATAAATATGATATATGATTTTGATAAGGTCATTGACCGTAAATATACAGATTCGATGAAATGGGATCTAAAAAATGTCAAAGCTCCGATGTGGGTGGCTGATATGGACTTCCAAGTTGCCCCAGCCATTCAACAAGCGATTTCAAATCGTTTATATCCGCAAGTATATGGTTATACATTGATTCCACCTGCTTTTTATACATCCATTCAAAAATGGTGGTTAGAACGTCATGGCATCCAATTTGAAAGAGAAATGATGCAATATGTAACGGGTGTATTACCAGCTTTAAACGCAATGATTCAACGCTTTACGCAGCCTGGCGATCATATTGTGATCATGACGCCTGGATATCATATGTTCCGACACATCATTGAAAATATGGGTCGTGTTTGTATTGAAAATCCACTTTTATATGTGAATGGATCATATATCATTGATTTTAATGAACTGGATCATCAACTAGCAGATAAAAAAACCTCAATGATGATCGTATGTAATCCACATAATCCAACAGGCAATCTGTGGGATCGTTTAGATTTGGAACATATCGGCAATGTATGTCAAAAACATCATGTCTTAGTTGTGAGTGATGAAATTCATTGTGACATCGTTCAACCAGGATACACATATGTACCTTATGCGAAAGCTAGTGAAACCTGCTGGAACAACAGTATTACTTTGGTCTCGTGTACAAAAGCTTTCAATGTCGCTGGTTTATCCAGTGCTTGTGTGATCATTCCTAATCCGGCATTATGTAAACAAGCCAAGATTGCCTTAGAACAAGCATTGATTACTGGAAATGGCTTTTTCAATGCACAGGTATCCATTGCTGCTTTTGAAAACAGCGGTGATTGGTTGGATGCGATGAATGCATATGTAGCTGAAAATAAAAAAATTGTAACGGAATTTATTCGTGAATCCATTTCAGAATTGCGTGTAGTCGAGAGTTTGGCTACCTATCTTTTGTGGATTGATTGCAGTCAATTGGTAGAGAATACCGATGGATTATGCAAATTATTGTTGGAAAAAGATGGATTGTTCCTATCTAAAGGATCGGATTTTGGTAAGAATGGACAAGCTTTTTTTCGTATGAATGTGGCTTTGCCACGTCAACAATTGTTAGAAAATTTATTATTGCTGCGTTCGGGCTTACACACACGAACAATGCGTCGCTATATAGAGGAGTATGATTGATAATATGTCAAAAAAGAAAGTGCAAAAAACCAATGCGATGCGCTATTTGGATCGTTGTAAAGTAAATTATGATGTGCATACGTATGAACACAAAGATACAGATCCTGTCGATGGAATTCATGTATGCCAAATGTTAGGGCAAGATCCAGTCAATGTTTTTAAAACCTTGGTAACACAAGCTAACACCAAAGAGTTTATTGTATTTATGCTTCCCGTTGCCGAAGAATTGGATCTGAAAAAATGTGCAAAAGTAGCTGGTGTAAAACATGTCGAAATGATTCATGTGAAGGATATCAACAAGATCACCGGATATATTCGTGGTGGATGTTCACCATTGGGCATGAAAAAACAATTTCGAACCTTTATTGATAAAAGTGCATTCGAACAAGCGCATATTTTCTTTAGTGGGGGAAAGATCGGTACACAAATTGAAATGGATCCCCACGATTTAATCAAAGTTATTCCTATGGAAGCTGCTGATTTGATAACGGATCATTAAAAAATGGCTACATCCAATGATGTAGCCACATTTTTTATTCAACCGATTGAAACAAAATGTCATTATAATCTGGAATTGGCCAAGCTTTCTTTGGCATATTCTCTTCAATCGTATCGGTAGAAGCACGAACCGCATTCATCAATGGTAATAACTCATCGGCTGCATAGCGACTGGCTTGATGAGGATCCGTAAAATCTTTCTGATTCATTGTTTCCAATTCATCCAGTTGTTTATCCAATGTCGTGAGTGGTTCGTTGATTTTTTTCAATACTTTGGCTTCCAAGGAAGCTTGGATACCAGCTTCTTTTTTCGTTTGCATGATGGTTGCTAATTCTGCCTCATATTCAAATACGGCAGGTAAGATTTGTTTTCGCAACATATAAGCCATTGTTTTTGATTCAATGTGGATCAATTGATAATAATTCATCAACAAGATGGATTCACGAGCATGTAATTCACTATCGGAATAGACATTGTGTTTCTCAAACAAAGCTAAGTTCTTTGGTTCTGTGTAATGAGGAATCGCATCGGCTGCGGTCTTAAATTCCAACAGGCCACGTCGTAAAGCTTCTTGTCGCCATTCTTCCGAATATCCATTTCCAGAATAGATGATGCGTTCATGTTCATTCAAAGATTTGCGAATCAAAGCGATGATATCTTCGGTTCGATGTTTTGAATCGCTCTTTTCTAATACATCCGCAAATTGCGTGAATTCTTCCGCAACAATTGTATTTAAAATCGTGTTCGGACAAGAAATGTTCAATTCCGAACCTAACATACGAAATTCAAACTTATTGCCAGTAAACGCAAATGGACTTGTACGATTTCGATCGGTCGTATCTTTGGAAATTTGTGGCAGTGAAGAAACGCCTAACTCTAATTTTGTATTGATATGATCGACATATTCTTTACCAGAAGCAATGGCCTGTAAGATGGCCGTAAGTTCTTCACCTAAATAGATTGAAATAATAGCAGGTGGGGCTTCATTGGCTCCCAAACGATGATCATTACCAGCTGTGGCAACACTCAAACGCAACAAATCCTGATATTCATCCACACCTTTGATAATGGCAGCTAAGACAGTCAAGAAACGGATATTGTCTTCTGGGGAATCACCAGGTTCAAGAATGTTTTCGCCTTTATCATCGGAAATAGACCAGTTATCATGTTTGCCCGAACCGTTGATACCATCAAAAGGTTTTTCATGAAGCAAACATACTAAACCATGATGATGAGCTACCTTACGCAATACTTCCATGGTTAATTGATTTTGATCACTCGCATAATTTAAGGAACTATATACAGGTGCTAATTCAAATTGACATGGAGCGACTTCTTTATGTTCCGTTTTGGCATAAACACCCAACTTCCATAATTCTTCATCGACTTCTTCCATAAACGCTTTTACGCGTTGTGTAATGTTGCCAAAATAATGATCATCCAATTCTTGTCCTTTCACGGGTGGACAACCAAATAACGTACGACCAGTGACCATTAAGTCCATCCGTTCTTTGTACCACTTTTCATCAATCAAGAAATATTCCTGTTCTGGTCCGACCGTTACATTTACTTTCTTAGTATCAAAACCCATTAAATTAAACAATCGAACACCGGCTGCATTTAAGGCATCAATACTACGAAGTAAACCAGTTTTCTTATCCAAACTAGAACCATCAAAAGAACAGAATAGAGTAGGGATATACAGTGTTTTGTCTTTCACAAAAGCATAACTTGTAGGATCCCAGGCCGTATAACCGCGCGCTTCAAAAGTAGCACGTAACCCTCCACTTGGAAAACTGGATGCATCCGGTTCACCCTTGATCAATTCTTTGCCTCGGAATTCACTAATTACATTGTTCGGTCCGGCCGGATTGATAAATGCATCATGTTTTTCAGCGGTGATACCTGTCATTGGCTGGAACCAATGGGTAAAATGGGTAGCGCCTTTCTGTGTGGCCCAATCTTTCATCGCATTCGCAACAATATCGGCAATTGAAGCAGGGAGTTCTTTGCCATTTTCCATCACATCCATCATGATCTTATAAACCGAATGTGGCAGATATTTTTGCATAGCTTCGGGTCCAAATACATCACAACCAAAATAATCATCAACGATTTTCATTTCGTAAACCTCCAACTATGTATATTCTAACATGAAATTTGTCCTAATAGAGTGAATGCGTTAAAATGTATCCATAAGGATGGATTTAGTATGTTTCATGTCCCAAAGGAATATCAAAAAAAAGCAAGTTTTTATCAATATATGATCGTATTTGCGGCCATTGTTGTGTTATTAGTCATGTACATTGGCTCCATTGGTCATTTTTTTGCTTGGATCATATCAATCATTTTTCCATTTATCCTTGGTTTAGGTTTGGCTTTTGTCTTTAATATCATCACCAATGCCTTGTTAAATGTAGGAAATCGTTTATTTCATATCAAAGATACGAAAATAAGCCGACGCATTTTAAATATTGTATCCATCTTATTATTTGTATTTATTATTTTGGCGTTTTTCTTTTCTATCGTTCCACAAGTGTTAGGATCGATGGAAAATCTCATTGATAATTTACCATCAACACTTCGGCATGTGAAAGCAACGGCTTTGCGAGTAACTGCTTTTAGTCCAGCATTGCAGCGAATCATTCGTACGATTGATGTAGAATCCATTAATGAAAACAATATTTGGAATCATCTAGCGGAAGTGTCCACTTTTGTGTTTGGTGATAGTAAGATGGTCACACAAGTCAATAATCTCATTTCTACTACGATTTCATGGATGACCACATTCTTTTTGGCTTTTGTGTTCTCGATTTTTGTGCTATTCAATAAAAAACGCTTTTTATCGGATGTGCGTCGCTTTTTTAAAGCCTATTTACCAAGAAATGCCTATGAGCAAGGCAATCACATTTATCATGTATTTAAACATACCTTTGCTCGTTATATTGGTGGGACTATTTTGGAATGTTTGATCCTAGGTACATTGGTTACTGTCTTTAGTACCATTTTCCATTTGCCATATTCATTGCTTTGTGGATTTGTAGTTGCGATTGGGGCTTTGGTACCGATGTTTGGTGCTTTGGTTGCAGCCATTCTTTGTTCTTTATTTATCATGCTGCAAAGTCCCACTCAAGGAATTACTTTTTTGATCATGTTTATTGCTATTCAACAAGTAGAAGGAAACTTTATTTATCCAAATGTAGTGGGTAAATCTGTGGGCATTCCATCGATGTATATCATTGTGGCCATTACTGTAGGGGCCAGTATTGGTGGGGTTTTAGGTATGGTCATCTTCATTCCTTTATTTTCATCCGTTTATCGATTGTTTCAAGAAAACGAAGATAAACGATTGTCAAAAAAAGAATTATATTGACATAAATAATGTCAGTACATTCTTTATGATATCCCTGAAAGAAGGGATTAAGATGTCAAGAAAGCAACTTGCCTTGCGGTTGTTGAATGCGGTTTGGAACGAAAATGAAAGCGAAGTATTATTTTGTCTGAAACAGGGTGCGAATCCAAGTTGGATTTTCAATGGATTTCCGATTTTGATGCATGCCATTTGTACTCAAAATCAGAAAATCATCGAACTATTGATTGATGCTGGTGCGAAACAAACACCGGAAGCTTTTGGTTTTGCGTTAGAACATGGCTATGAATCGGTGATCCAACCCTTAGTCGAACGTGGTATCATTCCCAAAAATTTTCAATCAAAGAAAGGATTTGGTGAATTTCCCCAACGATTTGCCTATTAGTGAGGATGTATGAATCGAACGAGTTTGTGTATAAAAATGTTGTTGCTTCTAAAAGCAAGAGGAAAAATGAATACCCAGCAATTAGCAGCTGAATTAGAAACGAATCCACGAAATATTCGTGAATTCAAAAAAGAGTTGATAACGGCTGGCTACAACATCAAAGAATATAAAGGACGTTATGGTGGATATCGATTGGATGAAACGAATTTATTTCCGGTCTTAGCTTTAACATCATCACAGAAACAAGCCTTAATCGAAGCCAGAGAATTTATGCATGCCCAAGGCTATGAAAATGAAGCAGATTTAAATGCGGCCATTGATAAAGTATTGAATTCTTCCTCTTCTTCACTACCAACGCAAAGAATCTATATGGATGCACCCATTCTTTCCATGACAACCAAAGAAAAAGATATGATGGAAACGATGCAGAAAGCTTTGGAACAAAAGCACTGCGTCCTTTTGACGTATCAAAGTCGCAATCAAGATCATGCCGATACATTTTTGATGGATCCCTATGAAATCATTCATTATCATGATGCCTATTATGTATTGGGTTATTCCCATAAACGCAACGATTATCGAATTTATCGCTTTTCGCAAGAACGGATGTTTTCATGTGTGTTTCAAGAACGAAAGTTTTTGCGTGATTCACATTTTCATATAGAACAATATATTGGCAAAAATTCCTTGATCAAAGGAGAATTTGTTCGTGTATCTGTACATGTAGATCCGGAAATACAGCCACAATTTCGAGAATTGTACTGGGGCATGGATATGCAAGAAAAAGAGGATGTGTTTCAATTTTTAGTGGAAGATTTCTTCACATTTTATCGTCAGTTATTTTCATTTCAAGATCAAGTGGAGATTTTGGCACCAGAAAATATTCGTGAAGAATACCAAGCACAATTGAAATTGATTTTGCGAAAATATATAGGATGAAGTATGATGAGACAGGTGAATACAATGATACATGCAAACGACTTGATTCAAGCGCAACGTTGTCCAAAATTGTGTTGGAATCATAAATATATTTCTATGCCTTATTTTAGCTTCTATCATATGGACATTCCTTTTTCGATGTTATGGAAACAATATCTTCATATCGAAGATCGACCATCGGGACAGACCAATGATACCAATGAAATGACATTGGCACGATTAAAAGAAACGGACGTTCTATTACATGCTCGATTTGAATATCAAGGCTGTCGCATCAAAATTCCGGTATTGAAAAAAATTGAAGAAGGGTATTTAGCCATTTATCCACATTTGAGTGCGTATCCTAAAGAAAGTGAAGCGACACTCATGAAAATCAATCAAATGATTGCTGCAAAAAATGGCATTTCGATTACCCAGCAAAAAATTCTGTACATTAATAAAGATTATGTTCGGAAAGATACGTTAGATTTGGATGCATTATTCTGTGAAAGTGATAAATTATTCAATCGCCGAAATAAATTGCATCACACGATTGCTGAATGCATGGATGCCTGTCAATTTGATCTGGACGAATGGATCAAAAAAACCCAAGAATTATTAGATGTCACGAAACCGCCAAAATATGAACGAACCAAACAATGTACGGCCGGACGTCGTTGTATATTCTATTCGCATTGTTTTGACGAAAGTGATTTACCCGATGATTCGGTTTTATTTTTAACGACATCCCAATATAAATTAGATGCCTATAAAGACAATATTGTTCATATCAAAGATATGCCTTTGAATCAAATGGAAGGGTATCGTCTGCAATATGCACAAGTCATGGCAAGCCGAAATGGCTATTATATGGATCGCATAGCGATGGAACATTGGCTGAAACAAATTCAATATCCCATCTCCTATTTAGATTTCGAATGGGATACCTTTGCGATTCCTCCCTATAAGAATATGAAACCATTTGATGTATTGTGTTTTCAATATAGTCTTCATGTGGAAGATAAAGAAGGAAAATTGATTCATAAAGATTTTTTTGGTGCTAAGGATTGTCGGCAAGCTTTTATTGAATCTTTGATCGCATCGATTCCCCCAACAGGAAGCATATTGGTTTATAATATGGAAGGTGCAGAAAAATTGCGATTAAAACAACTCAGTGAACAATTTCCTGTTTATGCCGAAAAGTTAGATCAAATTTGTTCCCGAATGATTGATCTATCCAAACCATTTGAATTAGGCATTTTCTATGACAACCGTATGCGAGGACACTATTCTTTAAAGAATGTATTGCCTGTTTTCACAAAAGAATATTCGTATACAAAATTGGATATCCAAAATGGCTTGCATGCGGTTCAAGCGTATCGACACTTTGATCAAGAAGATGCGGAAGAACAAGAACAAATTCGCGAAAATATTCGAACCTATTGTTCCATGGATACGTTTGCGGAATATATCGTATATCATGGATTGATCCATTTAGTGAAGGAGGAATAAACATGCCAAATATTTACACGCATGTCATCTTTGCACAAGAACTTGTAAATACGACGATGACATCAAAACAAAAAGATATGTTAGAAAATCGTTCTCAATTGTATGAAATTGGTGCAAATGGACCCGATTATCTATATTTTCATGGAACGACACCAAAAAAGGTAAAAGAAAAAAGTCATGTTCGAACCTTAGGAAAATATTGTCATCGCCGAGGTATCAATGATTTTTATCATCAAGCATTGGAAGTCATTCGCAATGAAAAAGAAGCGGATGTAAAACAAGATGAAATTGCCTATATCATGGGGCATTTAACCCACTGGGCATTGGATTCTACAACGCATCCATATATTTTTTGGCGTACCGGAAGCGGGGATTCCGCAAGTCAATTCCGTCATCATCGTATGGAGTCGTTATTAGATGCCATTGTTTTGAAAATTAAAAAAGGAAAGACCATCAAAGATTATAAGGTTTATAAAGTTTGTGAAGTAGATATCGATGATGTCCGTGCCATTGCTCGTATTTATGTGAATTGTGCAAAAAAAGTATATGGGGTACAAGCCAAGCCTCATGAAATCTTGCAGGCACTTAATGAGTGGGCACAAATTCAAAAGCTTTTATATGATCGAAAAGGAAAGAAGTTAAAAGCTTTTCAAACGATTGAAGAAACCATCAAACAATCGGGTTTGGTTTCGGGTATGATCGTACCGAATGAGCCCGATGATCCATGTGATGTTTGTAATCTTCTTCATAAAGAATGGAACCATCCATGTGATGCCGATATGGTATCGACAGATAGCTTCTTAGATTTGTATGACCATGCTCTAAAAAGAGCGCAAAAAGCCATTGATTTATTTTTAGATGCTGTGGATGATTCGGCCAAAGAAGAAGCTTTCTTGTCGTATTTAAATAATCGCAATTATACAAAAGGATTACCAGATAACCCACCAATGGTATATTTTGATCCCGATTGTGAACGAAATGGAGAATTAATGTTGAAAGAGCAGAAGTGATTTCTGCTTTTTTAATACTTCGTGACGAATGCATGAATTTTTTGTATAATATTTTCAGTCTTATGAAAATGGATGGGTGATAAAAATGTATAAGATTCTAAAAAAAGAGGTGCTGAATCCTACGGTCACCAAACTAGTCGTAGAAGCACCTTTTGTTGCGAAACACGCAAAAGCAGGACAATTCATCATTTTGCGTGTCAATGAAGACAGTGAGCGTATTCCGTTTACGATCGAAGATGCCAATCCCGAAACCGGTGCTGTTTCGATTATCTTCCAGATCGTTGGCGGTATGACGATGCTTCTGAACACGAAAGAAGAAGGCGACTATATCCATGATTTCGTCGGTCCATTGGGAAAACCAAGCGAGATTGATGGCAACAAGAAAGTCGCTATCATCGGTGGCGGTGTGGGCTGTGCCATTGCGCTGCCAACAGCCAAAGCGTTCCACAATGCTGGAGCCGATGTCACTTCGATTACCGGATTTCGAAATAAAGATCTTGTGATCCTGGAGGAAGAATTCAAAGCAAACAGCGATGCATTCTATTTGATGAGCGATGATGGAACAGCCGGTGAAAAAGGATTAGTCACAAACAAGCTGGAAGAACTGATCCAGGCGGGTGAAAAGTTTGATGAAGTCGTAGCGATCGGACCATTGATCATGATGAAGTTTGTGTGTCTGACCACCAAAAAATACGATATTCCAACGGTCGTATCGATGAATCCGATCATGGTCGATGGAACCGGCATGTGCGGCTGCTGCCGATTGAGCGTTGGCGGCCAGATGAAGTTTGCGTGCGTCGATGGACCAGACTTTGATGGCCATCAGGTAGATTTTGATGAAGCCATGTCACGCAATAAGACATATGCCGATTTTGAAGCACATGCCCGTGAGAAAGCATGCAATCTGTTGAAAAAGGAGGTCGAGTAAGATGGCCAATATGGAACCAAAGAAGACAGCCATGCCAACCCAGGATGCCGATGTACGCAAGAACAATTTCGATGAAGTAGCCCTGGGCTATACGGAAGAGATGGCCGTATTTGAATCGACCCGCTGCCTCAACTGCAAGAATCCAAGATGCGTAGCTGGATGTCCCGTGAATATCCACATTCCGGATTTCATTGCGAAGATCACAGAAAAAGATTATGAAGGAGCCTACCAGATCATTTCATTGACGAGTTCTTTGCCCGCTGTCTGCGGCCGTGTGTGTCCGCAGGAAAGCCAGTGTGAAAAGAACTGTGTGCGCGGTATCAAGGATGAACCAGTCGGTATCGGTCGTTTGGAACGATTTGTGGCGGATTATCATCGTGAACACAATAATACACAGGCAGAAAAGCCGGTATCCAATGGTCATAAGGTAGCAATCGTAGGTGCCGGACCAAGCGGATTGACCTGTGCGGGGGATCTGGCCAAAAAAGGCTATGAAGTCACGATCTTTGAAGCACTGCATGAAGCCGGCGGCGTATTGATGTATGGAATCCCGGAATTCCGTCTGCCAAAGGCCATCGTAAAGAATGAGATCGAACAATTAAAAGGACTGGGCGTAAAGATCATCACCAACTTTGTGGTTGGGCGCAGTGATACCGTTGGTGCCTTGATGGAAGAAGATGGCTTTGAAGCGGTATTCATTGGTTCCGGAGCCGGACTTCCACGCTTTATGAATCTGCCAGGAGAAAACCTAAAAGGCGTATTCAGTGCCAATGAATTCCTGACCCGGATCAATTTGATGAAGGCCTATCAGCCAGATGCGAATACACCAATCTATTATCCGAAGAAATGTGTCGTTGTCGGCGGTGGAAATGTAGCGATGGATGCGGCTCGATGTGCCAGACGATTAGGAGCCGAAGTCCATATCGTGTATCGACGCAGCATGGAAGAGCTGCCAGCCCGAAAAGAAGAAGTTGAACATGCCCAGGAAGAGGGTATCGTCTTTGATCTGTTGAACAATCCAGTAGAAGTATTAGGTGATGAAAATGGCTGGGTGAATCAGGTACGCTGCATCAAGATGGAACTGGGCGAACCGGATGAATCCGGCAGAAGAAGACCGGTACCGATCGAGGGCAGTGAATTTGAGATCGATGCCGACTGCATGATCATGGCAATCGGAACGAGTCCAAATCCATTGATTCGATCGACCACAGAAGGATTGGAAGTCAATCGTAAAGGATGTCTGGTCGTGGATGAGAATTTGATGACGACCAAAGAAGGCGTATATGCCGGTGGTGATGCGGTCACAGGTGCGGCTACGGTCATCAGTGCCATGGGTGCTGGAAAGCATGCGGCGGCTTCAATTGATGCGTATTTATCGAATAAATAGGCTTATATATTTTTATTTTACTTTATCTTTTCAAAACAAAGATATGTGTTATAATTATACGCGATAGGAGGTTGTTCCATGGGATTTATGGATAAGATTCATGAATTTGTCAATCCAGAAATGGAAGAAGACGAATACGAAGACGACGAAGAAGTGGTAACAGGTGCAGATACGGAAGAAGAAAATCAAGAAACACAAAACCGTTATGAGCGCCCAAAAAACCGTGCGAATACAAATGCTTTGAGTGCAAGCACCAAGATGGTTCTATTTGAACCCCGTGGATTTGGTGAAGTAGAAGAAGTTGGTACACGTTTAAAAGAAGGACGTGCCGTTGTAGTTAATTTACATAAATTAGATCGTGATTATGCACAACGCACAATTGATTTTTTGACAGGTGTGGTTTTTGCGTTAGATGGTAAAATTCAAAAGATTGGTCAAAATGTCATTTTATGTTCTCCAGCAGCTATCGATGTAGCTGGTTCTATCTCGGTTGACGATACGGACGATCTTGACGAAGAATAGCCATTTCAATAAGAGAGGTCATGAGGAGTTTATCGCAAAGGTTCAAGATGATATAAAATTATCTTCGATGCGATATCAACCGGTCGTGACCTCTTTTTTAACGCCTTCTCAGGCGCAGATGCTGCCTCCCATCGTAGGAAAATCGATGTTTGTGTATATGTCTGGAGGATATGCACAAGCTCAACGAAAAGTAGCTTGTATCAGTCCGTATGAATTGGAGAATGTCGATTATTTTATTGATTGTTTGGTCTCAAAATACGATGCACGATATAAAGTATTACGGCATCCAGATGTGTTAGGGGCTTTATTGCACTTGGGCATTGAGCGAGATCAACTTGGCGATATTCTTGTGAATCAAGAGGAAATTGTACTTTTTTGTACATCACATATGGCTGATTTTATTATGGATGCTTGTATCAAAATTGGTCGATGTCCCATTCATTTTGAAATTGATAATGCTCATGAAGTACAAGGGGTTTCTTATGAGGAAATACGAGTGAATTGTTCGAGTTTACGAATGGATGCGATCGTAGCGCAATTGGCTCATTGTTCCCGTACCAAAGCATCGAAAATGATTGCTTCCGGATTGGTAAAATTGAATGATGTCGTTCTTGAAGAAAATGGGCAATTATGCGATAATGATTACGTTTCAATACGAAAGGTAGGGCGATTCCAATTTAAAGAAGTTGTTGCAACTTCAAAGAAGAATCGATTGATCTTACGTTTCTTGAAATTTCAATAGCGATGATAAAGACACGTTATATGGATGGAGCTATTCAGAGAGCAACAGTTTGGTGAGAAGTTGTATAGGAAGTGCATATAATATCACTTTGGAGCTAATGATTGGAATCGAGTACAGTCATTCGTAGAGCTTGCGTTAAAAGCATTGAGGGATCAAGGTTGACTTGATAACTAAGGTGGTACCGCGTTCAGACGTCCTTAGAAGGGACGTTTTTTTTATGGAAGGAGATCAAATATGGACTACAAAGACACGTTACACATGCCAAAAACGGATTTTGAAATGCGTGGAAATCTAGTAAAAAAAGAGCCTAAAATTCAAAAACGTTGGCAAGACATTGATCTATATGGAAAGATGTTAGAAAAAAGAAAGGATGCACAACCATTTGTATTACATGATGGTCCACCCTATGCGAATGGAGATATCCATTTGGGTCATGCATTAAATAAAATCTTAAAAGATGTGATCAATCGTTCCAGATATATGGCTGGATATAAAGTGCCATATATTCCTGGTTGGGATACCCATGGATTACCAATTGAGACAGCTGTCACAAAAGCCGGCTATGATCGTAAAAAGATGGGTATTGCGGAATTTCGTAAGATTTGTCACGATTATGCGTTGGAACAAGTAGCTCGTCAAAAAGCAGGATTCTTAGCTTTAGGATCGATTGGTGATTATGACCATCCATATATTACGTTACAAAAAGAGTTTGAAGCCAAACAAATTGAAGTTTTTGGCAAGATGGCTTTGGATGGTTTGATCTATAAAGGATTAAAACCAGTCTATTGGTCTCCAAGTAGTGAAACAGCTTTGGCCGAAGCAGAAGTTGAATATAAAGATATGAAGACACCAACCATCTATGTCAAATTCAAAGTCAAAGATGGTAAAGGCTTGTTAGATGATGATACCTATTTCGTTATTTGGACAACAACGCCATGGACCATTCCTGCCAACCAAGGTATTTCCTTAAACCCTCGTATGACATATGCCGTAGTTGATACCGATAAGGGAAAACTGGTTATGTTGGAAATGTTGGTGGATCAATTGTGCAAAGATTTTGGATGTGAACGTTATGAAATTATAAAAACATTCAAAGGACAAGAAGCGGAATATATCACATATGAACATCCTCTCTATGCCAATGATCCAAGTCATGTCAATAGTGAAGGCATCGTGATGTTAGCGGATTACGTTACTGAAGATGCCGGTACTGGTTGTGTCCACACGGCTAGTGGATTTGGTGCGGATGACTTCTATACTGTACATTCTCGTTATAAAATGGACGTTTTAAACAATGTCGATGATCAAGGACGTTTAACCGAAGAAGCTGGTGAATTCTTAGCTGGTCAGTCGGTTTGGGAAGCCAATAAGACGGTTACTGTTAAATTGGATGAATTGGGTGTGTTATTAAAATTAGCTTGGTTGACACATAGTTATCCTCATGATTGGCGTACAAAACAACCTATTATTTATCGTGCGACAACCCAATGGTTCTGTTCGATTGATAAGATTCGTGATCAATTGCTTAAAGAAATTGATAATGTAGAATGGATTCCTAGTTGGGGACAACAACGTATGCATAACATGATTGCCGATCGTGATGATTGGTGTATTTCTCGTCAACGTGCATGGGGTGTACCAATTCCAATCATCTATGCTGAAGATGATACGCCATTGATGGAAAAAGAAATCTTTGATCATGTTGCGAAATTAGTGGCTCAATATGGTTCTAACGTTTGGTTTGAACGTGATGTCAAAGATTTATTACCAGAAGGATATACTTCCGAACATTCACCAAATGGAAAATTCCATAAAGAAATGGATACAATGGATGTTTGGTTTGATTCTGGTTCCAGTCATACCGGTGCCATGATGGCAAGAGGTCTTGGATATCCAGCCGATTTGTACTTTGAAGGTTCGGACCAATATCGTGGATGGTTTAACTCGAGCTTGATCGTTGGTACGGCTGTTCATGGTCATTCACCATATAAACAAGCTTTATCTCATGGCTTTGTTATGGATGAAAAAGGTGTGAAGATGTCTAAATCGCAATGGAATGCCGTTGCTCCAGGACAAATCACAAAGAAATATGGTGCTGATGTATTGCGTTTATGGGCGGCAAGCGTTGATTATCAAGCCGATGTTTCCATGGGAAATAAGATCATGAAACAAATGGCAAATCAATATCGTAAGATTCGTAATACCTTGCGTTTCTGTATGGCCAATTTGGATAATCAAACTTTCACGAAGGAAAACTGTTTACCATTCGGTGAATTAGCTCCATTGAATCAATACATCTTGGTTCGTTTAAAACAAACCATTGATGATGTGGAATTGGCTTATAAAGAATATCGTTTTGCGGATGCCGTATCGGCCTTAACGAATTTGATGACGAATGAATTATCTGCTTATTATATGGATTATACAAAGGATATCTTGTATTGTGATGAAACAGATAGTCGTGATCGTCGTGAAGTGCAAACGGTTTTGTATACAGCAACTGAAGTTTTGGCAAAATTATGGACACCAGTTCTTCCTCATACCATGGAAGAAGTTAATGATTATATGAAATGGAATGATGTTTCCATTCAATTGGAAGACTTCCCAACATTAACATTGGATTTTGATCAAGATGCTTTATTAAAAGATATGGATGTCTTGTTTGAACTACGCAAGAAAGTCTTAAAAGCTTTGGAAGATGCACGTCATGAAGATATGATTGGTAAGGGATTAGAAGCGCAATTGATCTTGCATTTGGATGATGAAACCAAAGGTGTGTTAAATCGTATCGTTCCAAATCCTGCACAATGGTTCATTGTTTCCAAAGTAACATTTGCAGATGCTGGCGATGAAGTTGTCGTAGCCAAAGCGGATGGTCATGTATGTCCTCGTTGCTGGAATGTAACGGAAGCTGATCATGAAGATGGCTTATGCGATCGTTGTCATGCAGTGATGTCTAAGTAATGGTATAAAGCTATGCTCGTAAGAGCATGGCTTTTTTTTATGAAGACGATTCAGCATCAGTAGTTCAGATACACTGTCGTATATTAATAGAAATGCTTATTATTACGGGATCTAGATTGAACAAGATAATTACTATATGTATCCAAACACGATGAAAAGGCTTGAACTCTTGCCAAGCAAGAAATCAAGCCTTAATCTCTATTTAACATTATTAACTTCGTTTCTATTATTGTCTTTCTCTAACAATTTGAAAGCCATGATCATTTAAATCTTTTTTTATGATATTCAAATGATCTTTATTTCTTGTTTCTACTGTAATTTTTAAGAAGCAGTCATTGATAGCCAAATCTGGATCGGCATTATCATAGTCAACCGCAACAACATTACCGCCATTATCGGCGATGATTTTTGATACATCGGTCAATTGGCCTGGCTTATCTGTTAATTGAATGATAAAGCTTGTCTTACGTCCAGAAAGCAATAAACCACGTGTAATGACACGATCAATGATATTGACATCAATATTACCGCCAGAAACAATGCAGACAATATTTTTACCTTGTAGTGGAATCTTATTAAACATAGCAGCAGCAACGGATACGGCACCAGCACCTTCTGCAACTACTTTCTGTTTTTCTAGTAACGTTAAGATGGAAGCGGCGATTTCATCTTCGGTTACAGTAAAGATATCATCGACATAGTTGGATACAATTTCAAATGGAATATCACCAGGATGTTTTACTGCAATACCATCAGCAAATGTATTCGCTGTATCCAATGTGATTTGTTTTCCTTCATGGAAAGAACGATACATACTTGGTGCACCAGCAGCTTGTACACCATAGATTTTGATATCTGGTTTCATGCTCTTTGCTGCAAAAGCAACACCAGAAATCAATCCACCACCACCAATAGGTACGACAATAGCATCTACGGAATCAAGATCTTCTAGGATTTCAAGACCAATGGTTCCTTGGCCGGCAATGACATCTTCATCATCGTATGGATGAACAAACGTATATCCCTTTTCTTCCGCCATTTTAGCAGCTAGTGCATAGGCTTCATCATACGCACCTTGTGCTAAACAAACTTCAGCACCATAACTCTTGGTTGCTTCAATTTTGGAGATAGGAGCATTGTCTGGCATACAAATTGTACATTTGATACCTTCTTGTTGCGCGGCAAGAGCAACACCTTGCGCATGATTACCAGCACTGGAAGCAATGATTCCACGAGCTTTTTCTTCTTCGGTCAATCGGGAAATTTTAAAATAAGAACCACGAATCTTAAAGGATCCGGTACGTTGTAAATTCTCTGTTTTTAAATAAATATGATTGGTATCGCTTAAATCAAAAGCAGGGATTACAGATGTTTTGCGAATTACTTTTTTTAAGACATTTTTTGCTGAATAAACTTTATCAATTGTTAGCATATTTATCTCCTTGTATATCTTCAATTATAGCATAAAATGGTATAATAGACCCATAAATATAGAGGAAGGCCTATGAATATAAAAAATTGGAATTTAGCTTTAAAAACACTTACGATCTTTCGTCATCTACAAGATGATTTGGTATTTTCGTCATTTACGAATTTATTAGATACCGATATAACCGATACGGAAGCTTTCATTGAAAATTATTGTGGATTCGTATCCAATCTGTACCAAAAGAATACTAACTGGACAGATTATCTATATCAATGGATCATCAATGATGAGAATGTCTATGTGCATCAAGTCGCCACACAACGACCCATTTCACCAATGATCCAAGCCACAGTCAAACATGAATTGATGCTTTTAGAAAAAGTATCTCAGTTGACCAGTAAAGAAGTATTAAAAGCCATTGATTATCCAGGTTTTTTACCACAATGGGAAACAAGTTCGATGGATTTTTATACTTCGTATCAAAAATATTTGGAAGATTTGCCATATCGTGGTTATGGTATGTTTAGCAAATATCGTGCTTTCTGCATTCAAAATGGGAAGTTGGTTGGTGTATCGCATCCCGATCCCCAACGACTCTCTGATTTAATTGGATACGAAAGAGAAAGAAAACAAGTCATCAAAAATACGTTGGGGTTCTTACAAGGTTTGGATGCCAATAATGTCTTATTGTATGGGGATGCCGGTACAGGTAAATCTTCTACAGTTAAGGCAATCGTAAATGAATATTATAAACAAGGATTGCGCTTGATTGAAATTAAAAAAGATCAGCTATATGTATTACCAGATATCATGGATAGTTTAGTGGATAATCCATTGCATTTTATCTTATTTATTGATGATTTGAGCTTTAAAGAAAATGATGATGATTTTATTGCCTTAAAGAACATTTTAGAAGGTGGTATTGCCCATAATCAAAAGAACTGTGTTGTTTATGCAACCAGCAATCGTCGTCATTTTGTGCAGGAAAATATGAGAAATCGTGATGGTGGAGAAATCTTCCGTAATGATTCAATCCAAGAAACCATGAGTTTAGCAGCTCGTTTTGGCTTGACGGTTACTTTCAGCAAGCCGTTAAAAGATTTGTATTTGGAAATTGTGATGCAATTAGCGGATTCCTATGGAATACAAATGGATCGCGATGAATTAGCTATTAAAGCCGAAGCGTATGCAATTCGACACAGTGGTCGCAGTCCTAGAACAGCCAAACAATTTATCGAATCAACCAAAATTGATGAAAACACAAAGAATTAAAAAGAGGCTCAAGCATTTGCTTGAGCCATTTCTTTTATTCTAGAATTGCACCAATATCTGCACCTTGTACTAATTTGGCGTATCGTTTTAACCAACCTTCATTGATTTTTGGAGGAAGGATTTTTTGTGTTTTCTTACGTTCGGCTAATACTTCGTCACTGACTTGTACATTTAATTGATGTTCCGGAATATTCAATTCGATCATATCGCCTTCTTCAATCAAACCAATTGGACCACCACTGGCAGCTTCAGGAGCAATATGGCCAACGGAAGCACCACGACTTGCACCAGAGAAACGACCATCCGTAATTAAGGCAACACTCTTATCCAATCCCATACCAGCTAAAGCAGAAGTTGGATTCAACATTTCACGCATGCCTGGACCACCTTTTGGACCTTCATAACGAATAACTACAACATCGCCTGCTTTGATCTTGCCTTCATAAATTGCTTTGATAGAATCATCTTCTGAATCAAAGACACGAGCCGGACCGACATGATGCATCATTTCTGGTGCACAAGCAGAACGTTTTACGACAGCTCCTTTTGGACAGATATTACCATATAGGATCGCAATACCACCATTTGGCGAATATGGATCATCAATTGGATGAATGATATTTTCATCCTTGTTGATCGCATATTTGGTGTTTTCTCCTACGGTTTTACCAGTTACTGTCATACAATCTAAATCAATCAAATCTTTCTTGGATAATTCATGTAATACAGCTTGTAAGCCACCAGCCATATTTAAGTCTTGCATATGGGTTGGACCAGCAGGTGCTAAATGGCAAAGATTTGGTGTTCTGTCACTAAATTCATTGAAAGTGGAAAGTTCCAAATTATATCCTGCTTCTTGAGCAATAGCTAATAAGTGTAAAACACTGTTGGAAGAGCATCCCAAAGCCATATCACAAGTCAATGCATTCTTGATGGAACGTTCATTGATGATATCTTTGATCTTGATATCTTTTTCTAACATATCCATGACAGCCATGCCAGCATGTTTTGCTAGCAACAAGCGTTTATTGGAAACTGCTGGAATCGTACCATTACCAGGAAGGGCAATACCCATAGCTTCACATAGACAAGAAACACTGTTTGCGGTATACATACCAGCACAACTACCACAACCAGGACATACGCCTTGTTCGTATTCTTCTAAGTCTTTATCATTGATCAAGTTGGCTTTACGAGCACCAACAGCTTCAAAAATCTTAGATAAAGAAACTTCTTGACCTTTGACATGACCAGCAAGCATAGGTCCACCAGTACATACGACGGTAGGAACATTAACACGTAAAGCACCCATGACCATACCAGGAACGATCTTATCGCAGCTTGGCACCAATACAAGGGCATCAAAACAATGAGCTTGTGCCATTGTTTCAACACTATCAGCAATTAATTCACGACTGGCCAGGGAATAATGCATTCCTTTATGTCCCATCGCAATACCATCACAAACACCAATCGATGGTACAACAATTGGTGTTCCACCACGCATGGCTACACCCATTTTGATGGCTTCTACCAATTTATCTAGGTGGAAATGACCAGGAACAATATCGCTTTTTGCGGATACGATACCAACCAATGGTTGGTCTAATTCTTCTTTTGTATAACCCATCGCATAGAATAAACTACGCATGGGTGCTTTTTCAACACCTTGGGTTACTTGTGCACTCTTTAATGGTTTTTTCATTCTATATAATCTCCTAATTACTCATTATCATCATCGGTATCAACGGATTTTCGTGAAATACCAGTGATACCTGTTCGACAGATTTCTTCAATGTGGTAACAACTCAACATTTCCAATAAACCATCGATTTTTTCTGGCGCACCAGTCAATTCAATGATCATATTCTGTTTGCTTAAAGAAATGATTTTACCACGATAAATATTGACAATTTCAATGATACCGGAGCGATTGGTTTTATCGCAACTAACCTTTAATAACAATAACTCTCTAAATAAACTCGTTTCCTTGTTTAATAAATACAAATCTTTGACAGGTTCCAGTTTTCTGGTTTGCGTCATAATTTGCGAAAGGGAAGTGTCGTTTCCATCAAACACAACGGTAATACGTGAAATTTTTGGATCATTGGTCGTAGATACGGTCAGGGAGTCGATATTAAAACCACGTCGACCGAATAAACTTGCAATCCGAGTCAGTACATTGGATTGATTTTCTACAAATATACTTAATACTTCTCTAGCCATGTTTTCACCTCTAATCCGTGATCATATCATCAATGGTTCCACCATTCGGAATCATTGGCAATACACGTTCTTCTTTATCAATATTACATTCGATCCAGACCGGACCATTGATCTTTAATGCTTTTTGGAAAGCCTCTTTAAATTCATCTAACGTATTGCATGCGAATCCAGTAGCTCCAAATCCTTCAGCCACTTTCACAAAATCGGTCTTACGATTTAAAACCGTTTGTGAATAGTGTTTATTGTAGAATACGGTTTGCCATTGATAAACCATACCTAGGACTTTATTGTCCATAATGATCGTAATGATTGGCAAGTTATAGGAGACAGCCGTACATCCTTCATTCATATTCATATGGAAGGAACCATCACCGGTAAAGTGAATGACACGTTTATCGGGATTACCAATTTGAGCGCCAATCGCAGCACCATATCCAAATCCCATGGTTCCTAGACCACCACTAGTCAAAAAGTGATGTGTTTTATGATGGCGTACATATTGAGCTGCCCACATCTGATGTTGACCAACATCTGTAACATAGATCGTATCTTTATCGGTTAGATCACAAGTTGCTTCGATCAATTCTTTTGGACGAAGTTTAGCTCCTTCCATTGGAACACGGACGGTTTTTTGGTAGGCAGTTACTTGTTCAACCCAATCGGTGTGTTTGCGTTCTTCAATTTTTGGCAACAAGGCTTGTAAAACGTCTTTGGTGTCGCCAACAATACTATAGTTGATCAAAACGTTTTTATTGATTTCTGATGCATCAATATCAATTTGAATAATGGCTGCTTTTGGTGCAAAACGTTTTGGGTTTAAGGCAACACGATCGGAGAAACGTGTACCTAACGCAATAACTAGATCGGCTTGATCAATGGCTTTATTGGCAGCAATGGTTCCGTGCATACCAATCAAACCTAAATTTTTAGGATCGTCGCAATCAATGACACCAGCAGCCATCATCGTATAGGTAGCTGGAATATCCGCTTTTTGAATCAATTCATATAGTTCTTCTCGTGCATTACTGGCTTCGATACCACCACCAAAATAGATAACAGGTCTTTTGCATTCATTGATGATCTTAGCGATTTGATCTATTTGTGCTTCGGTAAATTTTGGATGTGGTTCCAAAGGCAATGGTTTGTGTGGTGTATAGTCCGTGGTAGCGGCCGTTACATCTTTTGTGATGTCCACCAAAACAGGTCCTTTTCTACCTTCATTGGCAATTCGGAACGCATTCCGTAAAGCATCGGCTAAATTCTCAATCTTATTCACAAAATAATTGTGTTTGGTGATGGGTAATGTCACACCTGTAATACTGATTTCTTGGAATGAATCACGTCCAATCATGTTGTCGGACACGTTACATGTAATGGCAACCATTGGAATACTATCCATATATGCGGTCGCAATACCCGTTACTAAATTTGTTGCACCGGGACCACTGGTTGAAAATACGACACCCGTTTTACCAGTGCTTCGTGCATATCCATCAGCCGCATGGGCAGCACCTTGTTCATGAGCGGTAATATAATGATGGATCTTATCCGAATAATCATATAAAGCGTCATAGACGTTCAATGCAGCACCACCTGGATATCCAAATACAGTGTCTACATTGTGCTCTAGTAAAACTTCCATGACAATTTGTGAACCTGTTCGTTTCATTGTTTTCCTCCCATTCGAAAATAGTAAATTTATTATAACGCTCGTAATCGTATAAAACAACCGTGATGAAACTGTTTTCAGAAATAAAAATGAAAAAATGAGAAATATAATGATTCTTTTATTGAAATGCAAATAATTTTCATTTATAATGCTCGTATCAAGCGATGAACTGAAGTAGTAATTTTTGATGCGCGATGTAGAGAGCAAGTGGCTGGTGAAAACTTGTACCGCTAGAAAATGAACTTGTCAGGGAGCAAGACGCATCTCGGCGTTATCGAGATTTGAGTGTTTCTGTCGATGAAGATAGAAAAACTAAGGTGGTACCGCGTTTACGACGTCCTTAGACTGGACGTCTTTTTTTTATGAAGGAGGAACAAAACATGGACTATAAAAAATATGGCAAAGAGTATTATTTACCCCCAGAACCTTGTTACGATTGGGTAAAGAAAGATTGTGTTGATCACGCACCGACTTGGTGTAGCGTTGATTTGCGCGATGGTAATCAAGCATTGATCATTCCCATGAGTTTGGAAGAAAAGATTCGTTATTTTAAAACATTGGTCCAAGTTGGATTCAAAGAAATAGAAGTTGGCTTTCCTGCAGCAAGTGAAACAGAATATGAATTCTGTCGTCGTTTGATTGAAGACAATTTGATTCCAGATGATGTCACAATTCAAGTGTTGATGCAAGCACGTCCTCATATCATTCGTAAAACATTTGAAGCGATTAAGGGCGCCAAACGAGCCATTGTGCATGTTTATAATTCCACTTCGGTTGCACAGCGTGAACAAGTTTTCAAAAAATCAAAAGAAGAAGTTAAACAGATTGCGGTGGATGGTGCGAAAATGTTGAAAGATTTGGCCCATGAAAGTAATGCTGACTTAACGTTTGAATATTCACCAGAAAGCTTTACTGGCACGGAACCAGAATATGCTTTGGAAGTATGCAATGCCGTCATTGATGTGTGGGAACCAACCCCTGATCATAAAGTCATCATCAATTGCCCAGTGACCGTCGAAATGAGCATGCCACATGTATATGCTTGTCAAATTGAGTATATGAACAAACATTTAAATCGTCGTGATTCGGTCGTATTATCTTTGCATCCACATAATGATCGTGGAACAGGTATTGCCGATACCGAATTGGGCTTATTAGCTGGAGCCGATCGTGTCGAAGGTACATTGTTTGGAAATGGTGAACGTACCGGTAATATCGATTTGATCACCGTTGCGATGAATATGTATGTATTGGGCATTGATCCAAAACTGGATTTCTCAAATTTACCAGAAATTCGTGCGGTTTATGAAGATGTGACTCGTATGAAAGTTTATGATCGTGAACCATATTCAGGTGATTTGGTCTTTGCGGCCTTCTCTGGATCCCATCAAGATGCGATTGCCAAAGGATTTGCACACCACAAAAAACATCCAGAACATTGGAATGTGCCATATCTATTAATTGATCCAGCGGATATTGGACGTAAATACGAACGTGATGTCATCCGTATCAATTCACAATCTGGTAAGAGTGGTATTGGCTTTGTCTTACAACAATATTATGGATACGATCTACCAAAACAATTCCGTCAGGAATTTGGTTATTACATTAAAGATATCAGTGATCATCGTCATGCCGAATTGATGCCACATGAAATCAAAGATATTTTTGATCATGACTTCAATAATTTGAAATCACCATTATTTGTATCGGACTACCATTTCATTCGTAATAATAACGAATATCATGCGTATCTGAATGTCACATTCAAAGATCAACAATATGATATTACGGGAAAAGGAAATGGTCGTTTGGATGCGGTGGCCAACGCATTGCGTCATTTCTTAAAAATTGATTATGATATTGAAGATTATTCCGAACATGCATTAAGTATTGGTTCAACTTCAAAAGCTTGTGCATATATCCAGATGACCGATGAAGATGGAGAACATCGATTTGGTGTAGGTGTGGATGATGATATCATCTTGGCATCTATCTATGCACTGGTCAGTGCAATCAACCGATATTATCGTGAAGGAAAGGGAGAAAAATAGTATGGCAATGACAATGACCCAAAAGATCTTAGCGGCACATGCTGGTTTAGATCATGTTGAAGCTGGTCAGTTAATTCAAGCAAATTTAGATTTGGTCATGGCCAATGATATTACTGGCCCTATGGCTTTACCAATCATCCAACAAATGGGTGGTCATGTATTTAATCAAGATAAGGTCGTCTTTGTACCAGATCATTTTACGCCGAATAAAGATATTAAATCTGCAGAAAATTCAAAAGCTATTTTAGAATTTTCCATTCAAGAAAAACTAACCCATAAATTAATTCAGGGTAAATGTGGCGTTGAACACGCCATATTACCTGAATTAGGACTTACCTATGCAGGTCAATGTGTGATTGGTGCGGATTCTCATACTTGTACGTATGGTGCTTTGGGTGCCTTTTCTACCGGTGTTGGAACGACTGATATTGCGGCGGGTATGGTGACTGGACAAGCCTGGTTCAAGATTCCAACAGCTATCAAGATATATTTACATGGAAAGCCAAATCCTTATATTAGCGGAAAAGATGTCATTCTACATATTATTGGTGAAATTGGTGTCGATGGCGCTTTGTATAAATCAATGGAATTTGTCGGTCCAGGTGTTGCTGAATTAAGCATGGATGATCGTTTTACGATTTGTAATATGGCCATCGAAGCCGGAGCCAAAAATGGTATTTTCCCAGTGGATGATCAAACCATTGAATATATGAAACAAGCCGGGGTAAAAGACTATACCGTCTATGAAGCCGATGAAGATGCCAATTATGAACAAGTGGTCGATGTGGATTTAAGCCAAATTCGTCCAACAGTCGCATTCCCTCATTTGCCAGGTAATGCTCATACCATTGATGAAGTCGAAGCCATGGAACCTATCTATGTCGATCAAGTTGTGATTGGTTCCTGTACCAATGGTCGTATTTCGGATTTGCGAAAGGCAGCTGCCATCTTAAAAGGACATAAAGTTGCTGAAAATGTACGTGTTATGGTTGTTCCTGCAACGCAGAAGATTTTCTTACAATGTGTCCATGAAGGCTTAGTCGATATTTTTGTTGAAGCTGGTTGTGCTTTCAATACGCCAAGTTGTGGTCCTTGTATGGGTGGACATATGGGCGTTTTAGCGAAAGGTGAAAAATGTTTATCAACCACAAATCGTAACTTTGTAGGTCGAATGGGAGATGTCGAATCTTTGATTTATCTAGCGAGTCCAGAAGTAGCAGCAGCTACGGCTATCAAGGGATACATTGCGAATCCAGAACGAATGGAGGAAGGAAAATGAATCAAGCACATGGAACGGTATTAAAATATGGGGATAATGTTGATACGGATGTCATCATTCCGGCACGTTATTTGAATTCTTTTGATGCCAAAGAATTGGCAAGCCATGCGATGGTTGATATTGATCCTACTTTCACAAAACGCGTAAAACCAGGTGATATCATGGTTGCTCGTAAGAATTTTGGTTGTGGATCGAGTCGTGAACATGCGCCTTTGGCATTAAAAACGGCTGGTATTTCTTGTATCATTGCGGATAGTTTTGCACGTATCTTCTATCGCAATGCGATTAATATTGGATTGTCTATTTTGGAATGTCCAGAAGCAGCCGAAGCCATCAATGAAGGCGATGAAGTCAAGGTGGATTTTGAATCCGGTATTATTACGGATGTGACTACGAATCAAACGTTCCAGGCTGTACCATTTCCACCATTTATGCAAGAATTGATTGCCCAAGGTGGCTTGGTCAATTATGTCAATCAAAAGGGGAATAAATAATATGGAAAAACGAATTGCAATCGTACGTGGTGATTATATTGGTCCTGAAATTGTTGGTGAGGCCATAAAAGTTTTGCGCAGCATTGAAGCCAAATATCATCATACATTTATTTATGATGAAGTTTTAGCTGGAGGAGCTGCTATCGATGCGACGGGTGAATGTTTGCCACAAGTTTCTATCGTTGCCTTAAAACAAGCGGATGCCGTATTATTAGGTGCTGTTGGTGGTCCAAAATATGATAGTCAACCTGCCAATAATCGTCCCGAAAAGGCTTTATTACGTATTCGTAGTTTACTTGGATTGTTTGCGAATCTTCGTCCTGCGATTTTATTTCCACAATTGGCGGATGCCAGTCCTTTAAAACCAGAAATTGTGCAAAAAGGTATTGATTTTGTGGTTGTTCGTGAATTGACCGGTGGTATTTACTTTGGCAAGCATGAGACGATTGGTGATCTTGCAGTGGATGAAATGGCTTATAGTGTGGAGGAAATCCAACGGATCGCGAAGGTTGCTTTTGAGACAGCCCAAGTACGTCATCATAAAGTAACTTGTGTTGATAAAGCCAATGTATTGGATACGTCTAAATTATGGCGTAAAGTAGTCAAAGATCTAGCCAAAGAATATCCAGATGTAGAATTGAATTTTATGTATGTAGACAATGCAGCGATGCAGTTGTGTAAAGATCCAAGTCAATTTGATGTGATCTTAACGGAAAATATGTTTGGCGATATTTTAAGTGATGAAGCCAGCATGTTGACAGGAACAATTGGTACCATTGGTTCTGCATCTTTGGGATCCACTTCTGTTGGTATGTATGAACCAATCCATGGTTCAGCACCAGATATTGCGGGAAAAGATATGGCCAATCCTTTGGGAACGATCTTATCGGTTGCGATGATGATGCGTTATTCTTTCCATTTGGAAAAAGAAGCACAAGACATTGAAAAAGCCGTGAATACGATCTTGGATGAAGGCTATCGTACGGCAGATATGATGAGTGAAGGCATGAAACAGGTAGGTTGTCAAGAAATGGGCGACTTAGTTGTGAAACAAATTGAAAATTATTGAAAATATACTGAAAACACTCGTTGACGTGGAAATTCAATGGGTGTATTTTAATTAAGTAGTATATAGGAGGCAGATTTATATGGAGAAGCAAAATATTGATTGGAGCGCACTCGATTTTAGCTATCGCGAAACCGATAAAAGCTACGTATCCAATTTTAAAAATGGAAAATGGGATGATGGTGTTTTAACATCGGATCATACCATTACGATGTCAGAATGTGCAGGTGTCCTACAATATTCGCAATCTGTTTTTGAAGGGATGAAGGCCTATACAACTGTGGATGGTCGAATTGTTACGTTCCGTCCAGATCAGAACGCAAAGCGTATGTATGATTCAGCACAACGTTTGGAAATGCCACCATTTCCACAAGATCGTTTCGTACAGGCTATCTTAGAAACAATCAAAGCTAATGAAAGTTGGGTACCACCTTATGGTTCAGGTGCTACTTTATATATTCGTCCTTACATGTTTGGTTCAAGTGCAGTCATTGGTGTAGCCCCAGCAGAAGAATATCAATTCCGTGTTATCACAACGCCCGTTGGACCTTATTTTAAAGGTGGTGCTAAACCAATTCGTTTGAAATTAGCTGAATTTGACCGTGCAGCTCCTCGTGGAACTGGTCATATCAAAGCTGGATTAAACTATGCGATGTCTTTACATGCAATCGTACAAGCACATAAAGAAGGCTTCAATGAAAACTTGTATCCAGATTCAAGAACACGTACATTGGTTGAAGAAACTGGTGGAGCTAACATTATTTTCATCAAGGGAGATACATTCGTAACGGTTAAATCACCAACGATTTTACCTTCTGTTACACGTCGTTCTTTGGAATATGTTGCTGAACATTACTTGGGATTGAAAGTAGAAGAAAGAGAAATTCCTTTGACAGAATTACCTGAATTTGATGAATGCGGTCTTTGTGGTACAGCTGCTGTCATTAGTCCAGTAGGATCTGTCACGAATACAGTTACTGGTGAAGAAGTTGTCTTCAAATCAGGTATGGAAAAAATGGGTCCAACCATTAAGAAGTTGTATGATACTTTAACTGGTATCCAAATGGGTACAATCGAAGCACCAGAAGGATGGATCTACGAAGTTAAATAATGATTTTAGGATCTGTAACGAGTAATCGTTAATTAGCTCATAAAAAAGACCGATGGTTTTGAACTGTTGTTCATCGCCATCGGCCTTTTTGGTATAATTTTGTTGTGTCAAAATACCTTCTAACGCAATTCAACCGTCATTTTAATTCCCTTTGCGTTTTGTTTACGAAGATTCTATCCCTGATGATGCTATTTCCAGAACCGTGAAAGAGGTCGTAGAAACGATCAATCCATTAAAATATTTCGATCTCTCTCATCGAAATTCGAATGGGTATGACAGTGTGAATATGCTCCAATGTGTTCTTCTCGCTTTTGGCTATGTCTCTTTGCGAAAGCTTGCTTCTCTTTGCCGCTATGACATCCGTTTTCAATTTATCATGGATGGTCAGACACCTTCCCATATGGCTTTTCATCGTTTCATCCATGATGACCTCAAGATGCCCATCGAAGAGATCTTCTATGATCTGAACCGCTATTTTGAAAAGAACGATACCATCGATAGGACGGAACAGTTTTTCATAGACCGATCCGGATGCCACCTTTATGCATATGAAATACGACTATTATAATCATACCAACGTATTCAAGCCCGGATACAATGTACAGATGGGCAGCAGCAACGGCTACATCCGCCATATCTATGTATCCGGTGATGCCAATGACCGGAATACATACATTCCTTTTATGGAAGGATATCACAGAGCCTATGGATGCTTTCCCAGAAAGACGCCGGCCGATGCCGGATATGGCAGCTATGACAATTACTGTTACTGCAAAGAACATGATATCGAACTGTATGTGAAATACATACCATGCACAAAGAACAGGAAAAGGTCACGGACAAGAACCGGTTCAGGAGCTATAGGATGAAGCCGGATGAAGAAGGCAATATCTATTGTCCACAGGGACATGCATTCACGCTGGAACAGACAAAAGAATCTGTCAAAGGCAGATATCCGAGAACGATCCATTTCTATCGCAATGAACATTATGAAGGATGTCCTTTGCGGTCACAGTGTACGCGATCCAAACACGGAAGAACCCTGCAGAGGACCGACAAGCTGGCCGAGATGAAGATCGAGATCAGAGAAAACCTGCTGACGGAGACCGGTCAGGAATTGATGAAGCAGCGGAGCATCCAGGCCGAAGGGATATTCGGACAAATCAAGCAGGATCAGGAATATGACAGACTATGGCGTCGGAAAGAAACCATGGTCAAATTGGAGCTTCTGCTTGTTTCAATCGGTCATAATCTGCGCAAATATCATACGCACCGAATGCAGAAACAGAAAACCAATCAAAAAAAACATTCCTAACATCTACTATACAAACAAAAAAATGCCAGATATGAGCAAGTAGTTTTTGTTCGCTCAAAAATTGGCATTTTTTCATTATCGTATAAAAAGCATAAGCAAGCAGATCGTCAAAATGAAAAAGGAGCCGTTCGCTCCTAGATAAATCCGAAAATTCATCTATTCGTTACAGCCCCTTTTTTTATGCGAGAAAAAAGGGAAATGTGTTATTTCCCTTTAATTTGTGACTAATTTTACTTTCTTTTTGATTTTTTTAGTCATATAAATATTGTATTTTTTTGTTTTTAGATCGGGTGTTTCATTTGGCGAATGATCTTTATCAAAAATCCAAATGGCTTGGACGCCTTCTTTTTTTGCGAGGGCTTTTCCTTGTTCATAATCGAGACAGAAAAGAGAAGTACTTAAACCATCCGCTTTTCCGGAGTCAGAAGTAATGACGGTAACACTACGACAATTGTTGGCAGGATAGCCTGTATCTGGATCAATGATATGGGCATATCGTTTTCCATCCACGGTGTAGTACCGTTGATAGTCGCCACTTGTAACAATGGTTTTATCTTCATCTGTTTCAAAAGAAACAACAGAATTTTGACTATCCGGATCTTGAATGCCAATGGTCCAAGCGGATCCATCGGGTTTTGGTCCTAATAAAACGACGTTTCCTCCGGCATTGATAAAGCCATTGTGAAGTCCAGCTTTATTCAAAGCTTTTTTAGCCAGTTGGGTCGTATATCCTTTGGCAATACCACCTAAATCGATCATCGTATCGGGATCCGTAAAAGAAATCTGATTGCCATTGATTTGAATTTTATCGGTTCCGCCATGACTTAATGCCGTTTGAATTTCTTCATCTGTTGGCAATTTACCATCTTTTCCTTTTTCATTTAATTTCATGCCTTCTTCTCGATAAGTATGCCATACATCCATCACATTGCCATAACTGATATCAAACTTGGGACAAATTTCATGTATTTGGAGAGCTAATTTGATACAGTCCAATGTGGTATCATCCACCGCAACGGGTTGCGAACCTGCTTGGTGATTGATGGTATAGACATTATTGATGCCTGAATATGCATTATATTGATCAAATCGTTTATTATTTTCTTTAAATACTTGTTTTAAAATTTTTGTGTATTTTTCAAAATCTTCTTGTGAGCATTGGGCTTGAAAGGTGACGGGGGTATCAAACCCCACATCTGTTAGGGTAATGTTTTGTTGATCTTGATTGGTTGATTGTCGAGATTGTATGAAAAAAATAATGGAAATAATCAATAAAAGGAAGCAAGAAGATAGGATCAACCAGCTTTTAATATTCTTTTTCATGGGGTCATTATAGCTTTTTTGATGGGTTTTGTCGAATGATAAAAGCTTGAACTCCCTTAGAAAATGGATTAATATAAATTTTGATTATAGGAAGGAGAGAAATAGGTCTATGTCATTGTTTTTAGGATCTATGAGACAACATATCCCTGGACATAAAGAGTTGACAGAGAAATCAGAAGTTTTGCATCTAATGCCAAAACAAAATGTGTACATTCCATTGGTGCATGGTCGTAGTACAGATAAAGATTTCAATGTCTTGGTTTCAGAGGGAGATGCTGTAAAGGTTGGAACAAAACTTGCTGAAACAAAAGCCGGTTTGTATGTTCCTATTTATTCCAGTGTTTCAGGAACGTATAAGGGTACAGAGAAACGAATGCACAGTTCGATGCGTCCCCAAGTACATATGGTGATTGAAGCAGATGGTAAACAGGAAAGTATCCAAGCTTTTGAGCCACAAGATTATACAAAGTTAAGTCGTCAAGAGTGTGTTGATTTTGTTCAACAGGCTGGAATTATTGGTTTGGGAGGCGCTGGATTCCCAACGTATGTTAAATATGGAAAACCAAACGGTGTCGATGTGGTTTTGATCAATGCCGTTGAGTGTGAGCCTTTTATTACAGCAGATTATCGAAATGTCATGGACGATCCACAAGATTTAGTAACCGGTTGTCTTATCATGAAAAAGATGGCCGAAGTGGACCAAGTGTATATTTGTATCAAAGAGTCTCACCCCGATTTAATTGAACAAGTAAAAAAGGCTTGTGCCAATGCACAAGGTGTTGATGTTCGTCCTGTCCCTGATGTATATCCAATGGGTTGGGAACGTGTTTTAGTTCGTGAAGTACTACATAAAGAATATGGTAATTTACCTGCGGAGGCAGGAGCAATTGTCGATAATGCGACAACAGCGATTGCGATGGCGCAGGCTTTTACACGTGGACAAGCCATTACGCAAAAAACGGTTACGATCAGTGGAAATGGTATCAAAAAACCAAGCAATGTTAGTGTTCCTGTAGGAATGCCCGTCAATGAAATTATTGAAGCTTGTGGTGGATACAGTTGCGATAGTGTACGTGTCATTGCAGGTGGACCAATGATGGGAAAAACATTGATCAAAGATGAATTTGTGATTGATCGTGCTATGAATGCCATTACGGTATTAAAACATGTAGAAGACGATGCCATTGAATGTTTACGTTGTGGTCGTTGTTCGGATCATTGTCCAGCTGGTTTGCAACCCGTTCGTATCAGTATGGCAGTAAAAGCCAATGATGTGGATGAAATGATCAAACGTGGTGCATCGAGTTGTATTGAATGTGGACTTTGTACTTATGTTTGTCCAAGTCATATCAATGTAACTGAAAATGTGCGAAAGGCAAAACGTGTCATTGCCTTGAAGAAGAAATAGGGAGGGCCAGTTATGAAGTTGAATTTTCATGTCAGTCCAAGTCTGAGAGGTCCTTTAACGACACAACGAATCATGAAAGAATTGACTTGTGGTTTGTTGATCATCTTTGTCTTGGCAGTTATTAATTATACAAATCTATATGGAAGTGCATATGGACTGCAATGTGTTTGGATCTTACTTTGTTCACTAGTTACAATGTTTATTTGTGAGTATCTATTTGCGAAGATTCGCAAAAGAGATCCAAAAAAAGAAATTAAGAATAGTTTTGGATGGGTTACTGCCATCATCTTATCTTTGATGATGCCTGTATCTGTTCCACTTTATGCTGTTATCGTGTCTACGATTTTTGCTATTGTATTCGCAAAAATGATCTTTGGTGGATTTGGCCATAATATCTTTAACCCCGCAGCTGTCGGTCGTGCCGTTATCTTTGCCTCTTTTACAGGAGCAACAACTGATTTAGTAACAAGTGCAACACCAACTGCTTATATCGCTAGTACATATGGTTGGTTACCAGCTAATGAGAATGTATTGGATGCTTTTTTGAAAAACTATGGTGGATGGAAAGGTTTATTCCTTGGAACATATCCAGGTGCTTTGGGTGAAACATTTACCTTAGCCATCGTAATCATCGGTATTTTCTTGATTGTACGCAAGATCATTGATTGGCGTGTACCTGTTGTTTATTTAGGAACCATTTTTGTGATGACAGCTATCATTGCGATTATTACAGGTGTTGGTTCTTATCATGGAATCCCAGGTTTCTTATGGTATCCAGTTCTTCATTTATTGTTGGGTGGTGTTGTCTTTGGTGGATTCTTCATGTTGACAGATCCTGTGACTTCACCTACAAGTGCAGCGGGTCGTACGATTTTTGCGTTAGGTGCAGGTATCTTGACTGTATTGATTCGTATGACAGGTAACTTACCTGAAGGATGTTTATACTCTATCTTATTGATGAATATGATGACGCCATTGATTGAAAGTGCTTTGGATGGAAAACAATTGGATATCCTTAAAAAAGCAAAACATGGTTTTATCTATCTTTGCATCGTTGGCTTAGCTTTGACTATTTTTGCTGCTTGTAAAGTACATCCAGTCACAAATCCAAAAGGTGAATCGGAAGCCAAGGTTGTTGAACAGACGGAGGTGGATGTTCTATGAATAAAGTTGCACATTTAACTGTATTCTTGTCTGTTATTTCTGCCATTGCTGGTGGTGCATTGGCTTGGGCCAATAATATGACAGCACCAGTCATTGCTGCGAATAACTTGAAACAAGAAAAAGAATCGTTACAAGAAATGTATCCAGATGCAAGTTTAAATGATTTTAAACAAGTGAAGTTGGATACCGATTCAACCACGATCCAAAAAGTTTATACATACGAAGACAAAGTCATCTTTAACATGTCAGTTAGTGGATATAAAGATGGAACAACTTTCTTGGTTTCAATCAATAAAGGTGATGGAACCATCGATAAATATTTGGGATTAAGCAATGGAGATACTAAAGGTTTAGGATCCCAAGTATTGGATAAACCATTTAGAAAAAGCTTGGAAGGAAAGAAAGCCAGTGGTCAGTTAGATACGATTTCTGGCGCAACGATTTCTTCTAGTGCAGTTACAGCTGGTATCAATGAAGCAGCTGGCTATGTGAAAGATGTAAAGTGAAAGGAGAATAGGTATGAGTAAATTTCAAAGTTTCAAAAATGGACTTTTAAGAGAAAATCCTGTATTCTCTTTGTTCTTAGGTATTTGTTCCACTTTAGCCATTACCACTTCCGTCGATAATGCCATTGGTATGGGAATTGCCGTTATTTTCGTATTGATCATGTCCAACGTGATTATTTCTATCTTGCGTAATATCATTCCAGATGAAGTACATATTCCTGTGTATATCGTTATCATTGCGACTTTGGTTAAGATCGTACAGATGATGATCCAAGCATATGCCCCTGCATTGAATGATAGTTTGGGTGTGTTCATTCCATTGATCGTTGTTAACTGTATTATCTTAGGTCGTGCCGAAGCCTATGCTTGTGATCATGGTCCTTTAGATTCCGCATTGGATGGTCTTGGAATGGGATTGGGTTATACTTTAGCTGTATTATCAATGAGTTTCATTCGTGAAATCATTTCAACGGGTGGATTCAAGATTTCCAATCCATTAAATACTTCACAAGTATTTGTGAATGTAAAATTCTTCTCCAGTACTTGGACAATTAATATGTTCTCTATGCCAGTGGGTGCATTTATCACATTTGCTTGTTTAGCTGCATTTGTTGCTTGGTACAAAGATCATGCGAGCAAAAAGGAACAAGCTGCTGCAAAGGAGGCTAAATAATCATGGCTGAATTATTTGGATTATTATTTACCAGTTTGATTATCAATAACGTCATCTTGACGCAATTCTTAGGTATGTGCCCATTCATGGGTGTTAGTAAGAAACGTTCGAGTGCGTTAGGTATGGGCGTTGCCGTTGTCTTCGTCATTGTTGTAGCGGCTATTGTTACTTATGGTTTGTATTATCTTGTATTAGTACCATTAGGACTTGAATTCATGGATTTGATTACCTTCATCTTGGTTATCGCATCTTTGGTTCAGTTGACAGAAATGTTTATCAAAAAGAAAAGTCCAACTTTGTATAAGAGCTTGGGTGTGTATCTTCCATTGATCACAACAAACTGTGTTGTATTGAATGTATGTTTGGTCAACATTCAAAATCTTTATGATTTCCCACATATGTTGATGTATTCTATTGGTACACCTCTTGGATTTGCTTTAGTTTTGTATATTTTCTCTACTATTCGTGAACGTTTGGAATTAAGTGATGTGCCCGAATTCTTTAAAGGTAACCCAATCGCATTGATTTGCGCTGCCATCATGTCTATGGCATTTACGGCATTTGCAGGAGTTATCTAATGCGAATCATTGCAGGCATCCTCTTTGTAGGTGCTTTGATTGCGATTTATATTTGGGCATATCTAAACAATAAAAAGACCCCTTTGCCAAAGGGATGTGAAAATTTAAAAGCCGACTGTGATGGATGTAAATTGGTTTCTTGCTCTTTGCATCCAGATCATGGCAAGAAGAAGGAGGAAATATAATGGTTACAGCTATCATTATGATGCTGATTCTTGGTGCAATTCTAGGACTCGGTCTTGGTATTGCGGACAGCAAGTTAAAAGTTGAAGTAGACGAACGTGTTGAGCATGTGACTGGAATGCTTCCAGGATATAATTGTGGTGGTTGTGGTTATCCAGGTTGCTCAGGATTTGCGGAAGGAATGGTTTCTGGAGAAGCCGATCATTGGCTATGTAAACCTTCAAAGCCAGATCAAAAGGCAGCCATCATCCAGTACTTGGAAGAAACACCAGGTCCGGATGGCAATACCATTCATGTAAAACCTTAAATTGTAGATCAAACGATATGTTTACCATTGTGAATGTCAAATACATATTTGTACATACACAATGGTTTTTTTATGGGAATAGCTATTGGGACAGATGCAAAATTTTTGCATCCATTAATTAATTATGATAAATATTTTACATATGTAATAGAATGTAGTCGTTATTTGGAGTATAGTAATATTGAACAGGGTAATATCTAATCTAAAAGCAATTAGATACGTAATGATGTGAGTACAGAGAGAAAGGTCATTTATATTTGGAAGTACAATCTTTAATAGAACACTGGAGCCACGCCAATTGCTAATTTATTTCAATCTGTGACCTTCATACTTTGTTCTAGAAAGGAGAGAGAAATGAGAAAACGTATTTATTTACCTTTATTCATAATGGGATTCTTGTTTGGATTTGCGTTCTTATTTAATAGTCAAACTACAACCATTTTTGCACAGGAACCAACGAATACGGAAACCGTATCAACCGATGTTGTAGATAGTCCATCACAAGATGATACAAATGCAAGCTCCAATGAAGAAACAACAAGTACGGAACCAACGAATACAGAAGATCAAAATTGGCAATATTCCAAATCCAAAACAGCAACAGATCTAGATGAAAACAAGGAATCAGAAGTGACCATTTCATTACCATCCACCGAAGAAAAATTAACAACAGAAGTTGCTTTTGTATTGGATGAATCGAGTTTTTCTGATACACAAGATCGTGCTATGAATTTATTGGATACGTTAAAACAACATGCGGATCAAACCGGCGCCAAAGTGCAAGTCGATGTTATTGGCTTTAAAAGAGCAGCCTATGATCATGGCTCTTTTGATTTAACAACGCAATATGATCTATTAAAAGAAGCGTTTAAGAAACAAAATTCGGGCGGAAGTAATATTCATGCAGGTTTACTTTTAGCCCAACAAATTCTAGCCAAAAATACAGCAATTCCAGATGATCGTAAATATATGATCTTGGTTTCCGATGGTGATACCTATCTGTATTGCAAAGACGGTGACTACAAAACCCCTTATTCTCGATCGTATATACCTTTAGATAGTGCTGGAGGAACAGCGTATGGTGGCTATTATGATGAAAGCTGGTATTATCCAAGTGCACCATATGGCAACAATGTAAAGCGACCAGATACAGCGGATCCAATACTTTGGGATGCGTATTTAAAAGATGTGGCTGCGCGTAATCAAGAAAGCAATGGTGATGCATACGAATATGTATGGAATTACTATGATAAATTATGGATGGTTACAAAACCAACAAGTAAAGAATTTAAAACACAGCCAGCTGTACCAAGATCAGCATCAAATATGGATATGGCCTTTATGTATGCAGCCAATGTTTATAAAGATTTAGCTAACAAGTATCATTGTTATTCTGTAGCTGTACAGAGCTTAAATCAATCGGATGGTGGCCATAAGGCTTTTATGGATTATCTGAATGGTGGAAAAACAGCTGATTTTGACTCTATTCAAAATGAAATCCTATATTATTTAAGTAAAGGTAGTATTGTAGAAGATTATATGGGATATGAAGATGGTAACTATGATTTTGATTTAGTTGATCCATCTGCGATTCGTGTTGTGATCGATAATACCGGTACCCTTACAACGTACAATGCAGAACGCATTAAAGATAACCATTATGGATTTAAGAAAAACGAAGATGGAACATACGATTACGAAGTTATTTATGTTCCTGGTAATAAGAAAGACGATGAACATTTTATTTGGCTATTAAATACGCCAGTTACAAATTTTGAACATGTTATGTTAAAGTATGGGGTCAAATTGATCCAGGGACAAACTAAGCCAGGAACTTATACAGCTTATACAAACACAAAAGCTACTTTATATCCTGTAAATTCAGAAGGTGTCAAGGGAGAAGCAGAAGACTTTGAAAGACCAATGGTAACATATACAGTAAAAGAAGCTGTGAAAGAACCAGAAAAAACAAGTGATCAAAATACATCGAAACAAACAGATATCCAAACAAAAAATTCTTCTATGAAAGAAACAACAGTTTGCCAAGCATCGGCATCAACTGGTTATGAAAATCACGAAATGCTCTGGTTTATCACATTGGGATTAAGTGTATTATTGGCAATGATGTCTATCTTCCAATCTCATAAAACAAGAGAGTTTAAATAATTTAGATTCGAATAAAAGATCCAAACGGCAATGGTTTGGATCTTTTTTATGTGTTCTAGTCAAACGATCAAGAATGAAAAATTATTTTTTATATTTGCGAATCCATTTTTCAATCTGTTCACGATCTGGATCGATATAAATGGTCTTATACGATTTCATAGTTACAAAACCAACAGGAGCACCTGGCACTTTCTTCAGTTGACTGACGGGGCAGTAATCCACCGGTACAGAACTGGACATCTGTCCTTTGGAATAATAAGCTGCCAACATAGCACACATACGAATTAGTGCTTCATTGGGTTGTTCGCATTTACACAACACGTGGGAACCATGATAGTCTTTGACATGGAACCAAATATCTTTCTTACGGGATAAATGATGGGTAATATAGTTATTTTGTAAGTTATTTTTACCAACATAAATATCAACATTTTCTACTTGTAGATGTAATACATTGGGCTTGTTTTTGTGTTTTGCCTGTTTACGAGAACGCTTATGCATCATGACATGGGTATTGACCAATTCTTGGCGTATTTCTAAAGCATCCATGACGGTGCAATGTTGTAGTTGTTCGTGCAATTGTTCAAAGTAATCAATTTCTTTTTTACAAGCTTCAATTTGTTCTTGCAGAATCGATTGTGAACGTTTCATTTTATGATATTTTTGATAATATTTATTGGCATTGCCTTTAATATCTAAACGCATATCGATTGGAATGCTGACGTCTTGTCCTGTTTCAAAATCAGGAACATGGACGACTTTTTCTTTTTTTATTTGATGCATGTACGCAAACAATAAATCACCATATTGTTGATATTTCTTATAGTCATAAGATTTCTCTAGACTCGATTGTAATTTTGGCAATTTTTTCTTTGCTTTCTTTAATTCTTTATCCACGGTACGAAACACATCACCACATTGTTCTTTAATGCGAATCTGTTGCTCATTGGCTTGGTAAAGATGATCCAGACCAACCATTAAAGGATATACATCGGCTTTTTGATGCAGATGGGTCAATTCAATACAATGATATTCATGCGGATACACATAGAGCGATTGACTATTGAGTAGTTCCTTTAAAATATCTTGGTAGGTTTGACCATTGGCCATACGATACTGAAATTCTTTGGATAATAAAGGGGAAAAACCGTAAATCTGGTCAACCAAACTTGTATCCATATCCACCTTTGTTACTTCCGTAGGATTCACTTTTTTAACTTGTTTTGGCAAAATATAGGTCGCTCCTGGATGAATGGTTCGTTTGGCATTTTCATAGACAGGAATGCGTTTGAGCGCATCGATAATGATGCCTTCTTGATTGACCAAGATCATGTTGGCGTATTTGCCCATACATTCTACATATAACTTGTTGTTGGTATAATCACCTAATTCATTACGACATTGTAGATGTAAACAAAGGACACGATCATAATGAATTTGTTCGATGAATTCAATGATACATTGCGCACATTGTTTTCGTAATACCATTACAAAGTTAGTTGGTTGAGACTGTGAAGTTTCTGTTTTTTGTGTAATATAAATACGATTGGTATTGGAATGTACATTGCATACCAATCGTACGGTTCCTGCGTTTTTTGTATGGAGTTGAAAAACGATTTCTTCATCACTTAAATTTTGAATTTTATTTAATTTACAAGGACAATAGGTTTGTAGTTGTTTGGTGATGGTAAACAGTAATAAACCATCCATTGCCATAAGATCACCTCGCTAGTCCAATTTTAGCATATCGATAAAATCTTTGACAGACTTATCGTTCATGATACAATAGGAGAAAGAAAAGGCTTTATATTTGGGAGAATTTGAATGAAACGTGGATTATTGATTATATTGAGTGGGCCCAGTGGAGTTGGTAAGGGAACGATTCGAAAGTATTTTGAAAAAGACGATCGATTGAATCTTGCCTATTCAACTTCAATGACAACGCGTAGCCCGCGTCAAGGTGAAAAAGATGGTGTCGATTATTTCTTTACAACAAAGGAAAAATTCGAAGAAGCCATAAAAAATGGAGAGTTGTTGGAGTATGCTGAATTTGTCGGCAATTACTATGGAACACCTTTAAACGAAGTAGAGCGTTTACGCAATGAAGGTAAGAATGTCTTACTTGAGATTGAAGTACAGGGTGCAACACAAGTCCAGAAACGTTGTCCGGATGCGTTAAGCATTTTTATCATTCCACCATCAATGGATGAATTGGAACGCCGTATCCGCGGTCGTCGCAGTGAGCCAGAAGAAATCATTCAACAACGATTAGCAAAAGCAAGTCACGAAATGAAAATGATTCCAAATTATAAGTATATTGTTTGTAATGATGATCCCAAATTAGCAGCCGAATTAATAAAAACGATCATCTTACGACATATGGAATTGGAAGAGAATAAATAGGTGCTTGCAGTTTATTGTAAACTGTGTTATATAAATAATATACGTTAAGAAGGAGTGGGTAAAACCACTCCTTCCTTTTGGAAGGGAGATTCTACATGGATGATCTAAAACAGTGGATTGAACCAATTCTAGCTGAAAATGGATGTCGTTTATATGCATTAGAATGGCTAACTAATGAAAAGCCACCTTTACTTCGAATTTCCATTGAAAAGCTAAAAGGTCCAGTCGATTTAGATACCTGTGCTATATGTAGTGATGCGATTGGTACGATGCTCGATGAAAAAGATTGGTATCAAGCAGAGTACAATTTGGAAGTATGTTCACCTGGAGCAGAACATGAATTAACAACGGATGAACAAATTCAGGCAGCGATTGGTTCGTATGTCTATGCCAAACTTAAAGATCCAAAACAAGGTGTCGATCATGTATTGGGTGATTTGGTTTCGGCAGATACAGATTCAATAGTCATTGCGTACAATGTTAAGGGGCGTAAGAAAAAAATCGAAATAGAACGTTCGAATCTCGCAATGATCATGACAGCGGTTAAAGTATAGGAGCAGAAAATGAAAATTAAAGTAGATGATTTACAAAAAGCACTTTTAGGGGTTGAATCCGATCGTCAGTTATCACCAGAAATTGTAGAAGGTGCTTTAAAAGAAGCATTGGCGAAAGCGTATCGTAAACATGAAAATATTCCGGATGGATATGTAAATGTTGCTATTGAAGATGGTCATATTCATATTTATCCACAACGTATGGTTGTTGAAGAAGTTGAAGATGATGCTTTAGAGCTTTCTGTAGAAGATGCCCATAAGATCGATCCCCAAGCAAAGATTGGAGATCTAATCAATGAACCAGAAGTTGATTTTAAAGATTTTGATCGGGCAGATGTTAACTTAGCGAAAAGTGTCATGAAACAAAAAATTCGTGAAGCTGAAAAACAATTGATTTACGAAGAATATCATGATAAAGAAGGCGATATGATCTTAGGTACCGTAGAGACGGTCGAAGCCAAATTTGTTTTGGTCAATATTGGTAAGACTGTTGCCATGTTGCGCCATGTGGATCAGATTCCGACCGAACACTATTATGAAGGACAAACTTTAAATGTTGTGATTCGTGAAGTCAATAAAGAAACGAAGGGTGCTCAAGTTCTTGTTTCACGGGCTACGGATGTATTTGTTCGTCGTTTGTTTGAAAAAGAAGTGCCTGAAATTTATCAAGGAATCGTGGAAATCAAAGCCATTGCTCGTGAACCTGGTGAACGATGCAAAATTGCCGTTTATTCTCATAATGAAAACATTGATCCAATTGGTGCATGTATCGGACCTCGTGGGCAACGTGTGCAAGCTATCATCAATGAATTGAATGGTGAAAAAATTGATATTTTTGAATGGTCAGACAATATTAGTGTATTGATCAAAAATGCTTTGAGTCCAAGTGAATCGATTGCGGTATTCCCAAATCCGAATGTAAAAGATGGTTTGATCGTTGTCGTACCAGATAATCAATTGTCATTGGCAATTGGAAAACGTGGTAAAAATGCACGTTTGGCTGTTCGTTTAACCAATCATAAGATTGATATCAAATCTGTTTCAGAAATGGAAGAAGCAGGTATTGATTATATGGCTTTGGCTCAAGAAATGAATGAACAATACGAAGAGAAGAAAGCAGCGGAACGGGCTTATAAGCAACAACAACGTATTGAAGAATTAAAGCAGGAAGATGAAAATATCGAAACAGTCGATATTGCTGATTTTGATTATGGAGATGAAGAAGAAGTTGAATTCATTCCTGAACAAGAAACAGCAGAATCCGAACAAGAAGAAGCGGTAGAAGAGGAACAAACGACTTCTGAGCCTGAACCTCAACAAGTTTCTGAACCAGAACCAAAACCTGAAAAAGAAGAAGATGAAATGGAAAAGGCAGCTCGCATTGCGAAAGAGCAACGTGGTAAAGAAAGAGCTGTGGAAGTGAATACATTCCATTCTAAATTCGAAGATTTTGCGGATGCTTCACATAAAGAAGAAAACGAACCAAAGAAATTTAAGAAAAAACCAGAGGATTCTAAGAAACAAGAAGAACAAGAGCAAAAAGCAGCGGCAAAACAACAATTCGAACAAATGAAACCAATTTATTCAGAAGAAGAATTGGCAGAAATCGAAGAAGAACAAGAATATGAAGATGAAAGCCGATGGGATGATGATGTCGATTACGAAGATTTCGACAAATATTATGATTAGGAGAATATATGCGTAAAGTTCCTATGCGAAAGTGTGTTGTGACTCAGGAGCGATTTCCTAAAAACGAATTGATTCGGATCGTTCGTACGCCAGAACAAACGGTGGAGATTGATCCAACGGGAAAACGCAATGGGCACGGGGCCTATGTTTCCAAACGGAAAGAAACGATTGAAAAGGCACGTAAAACACATATATTAGATAAAGTCTTAGAAATACATGTTCCTGATGAAATCTATGATGAGTTGATGGAGTTAGTTCATGAATAAAGAAGTCCAGTTATTACAATTGGCCATCAAGGCAGGGAAAACGGTATCTGGTGATCGATTGATTCCAGCGATTCAATCCCAAACTGTTTGTCTTGTTTTGATGAATCGTACTTGTGGCAACAATCGAAAAAAGAAATTACGTAATAAGTGTGCGTTTTATCAAATTCCTTTGATAGAATGGGATGCATCTTTATTTGATCAAATTTCTTGGAAGGTGATCAATGCGTATGGCATTACTGACGATTCGTTTGCCCAAGCTTTTATGAAAGAAAGGACCGGTGACGTGGATGGCATATAAAGCAGCAAAACCACAACATAAAAAGAAGCCAAATAAGCACAACAAGAGCAATAAACGGAATACGCAACATTCCAATAAGCAAACTGTTCGTAAAAAAAGAGAACCAGAAGTAAAGGAAATTACGTATTCGCAACCATTGACTGTTGGCCAATTGGCGAATTTAATGCATCGTAATAGTTCGGAGATTATTAAGTTCTTATTCTTGCTTGGCAATATGTCTACGATCAATACGGTATTATCGGATGATGATATTGAATTGGTTTGTGCTGAATTTAATGTGGAAGCACATAAAGAAGTTGTAATTGAAGAAGATGATATCGAAGATCAATTAGAAAATATCGAAGAAGATGAATCACAGTTAGTACCTCGTCCTCCGGTTGTTACCATCATGGGACATGTCGATCATGGTAAAACCACATTGTTGGACACAATTCGAAATACCAATGTAACAGGTGATGAATTTGGTGGAATTACCCAACATATTGGTGCCTATCAGGTACAAGTTGGTGATCGTAAAGTTACTTTCTTAGATACACCCGGACATGAGGCATTTACCGCTATGCGTGCTCGTGGAGCCCAAGTTACGGATATCGTAATTATTGTGGTTGCTGCGGATGATGGTGTTATGCCACAAACCAAAGAGGCAGTTGACCACGCTAGAGCAGCGGGTGTTCCAATTGTCGTTGCTGTTAATAAAATTGATAAACCAGGAGGTAATCCAGATCGTGTCATGAGTGAAATGGCCGAACTAGGTGTTATGCCAGAAGAATGGGGTGGCGATACGATTTTCCAAAAAGTATCTGCTAAAACAGGTGAAGGTGTTCATGACTTATTGGAGACCATGTTGTTGGTTGCCGATATGCAAGAATTAAAAGCCAATCCAAATACCAATGCTTCCGGTACCGTTATTGAAGCGAAATTGGATAAAGGTCGAGGACCTGTTGCGACCCTATTGGTACAACGTGGTACTTTACATGCTGGTGATAGTGTTGTTGTTGGTACAGCCTATGGTCGTATTCGTAAGATGACCAACGACAAAGGAAAAGAAATCAAAGAAGCTGGTCCAAGTATGCCAGTAGAAATCATTGGTCTAAATGAAGTCCCTCGTGCTAGTGATGTATTTATGGCTTATGATACATACAAACAAGCACAAAGCATTGCGCAAACGCGTGAAGAAAAACAAATTGAAAAAGAACGGAATGCATCCAGTGCCATGTCTTTGGAAGATTTAGCTCGTAAGATTTCGGAAGAAGATATGAAAGAAATCAATGTCATCATTAAAGCCGATGTACAAGGTTCTGCCGAAGCTTTGGCAGCATCCATGGAAAAACTGGAAGTTGATACGGTCAAAGTCAATGTCATTCGTTCTACCGTTGGTACCATTTCAGAATCTGATATCATGTTAGCCAGTGCTTCCAATGCGATTATTTATGGTTTCAACATTCGTCCTACTGCGGCTATTCGTAAAAAAGCGGAAGAGGAAGGTGTTGAAATTCGTTTACACAACATCATCTATAAAGCCCTTGAAGAATTAGAAGGTGCGATGAAAGGTATGTTGGCTCCAGTTTATGAAGAGGTTGTGATTGGTCAAGCAGAAGTACGTGAGACATATCGAGCTTCAAAAGTTGGTACGATTGCTGGATGTAAAGTGACAGATGGTGTTGCGAAACGTGATGCGAAAGTTCGTTTAATTCGTGATGGTATTGTCATTTATGACGGTAAACTTGGTTCATTACAACGTTTCAAAGATGCTGTTAAAGAAGTCCAGACTGGTTATGAATGTGGTATGACCATTGAAAACTTTAATGATATTAAAGTGGGCGATATCCTTGAATTGTACGAAGATCAAGAGGTTGAACAATAATTTTTATGTCACTCAAAAGAGAACGATTAGATATGATCATTCAGCGTGAGATTTCCAATATCTTGCAATTTGATTTAAAAAATCCTAAATTAGGATTTGTGACAGTGACGGATGTGCAATGTTCGAAAGATTTATCGGTTGCGAAAATTTATGTATCTTTTCTTGGTAAACAAGAAAGAAATGATGCAGGATTGCGCGTATTAAATCATTCGAAAGGATACATTCGTACGGAGCTTTCGAAACGATTGAAGATTCGTAAAACACCCGAACTTGTATTTATTCAAGATAAGAGTTTGGAACAGGGAAATCGCATTGAAAAGATCTTACATGAAATTGGTGAGGAATAGCTTTGAGCTATTTCTCATTTTTTTGTATATTGTAAGTATGAGCATATTAGGTATTGGACAATCGGTATATGATATGGTTTTGCCTGTTGATCATATACCAGAAAATGAAAAAATACGTATTTATCATAGTGTATCTTGTATGGGCGGTCCGGTTTCTTGTGCAATGTATGTTTGTGGAAAATGGCATGCGGATACACACATCATGACACGAGTTGGGAATGATGTATGGGGTAAAGAAATCATAAAAACTTTACAAGAAGTGAATATTGATGTTTCTAGTATGGTGATTGATCCATCTATCACCACTTCGCAAAGTCATATTTTGGTATTTCCTTCGGGAGATCGTACGATTTTAAATGTACCGATTCAAAAGGAATCAAGTATGGAGCCTATGTGGCCAGACCAAGTCGATGTGATCTTAATGGATGGTCATGAAGTGGAATGGTGTAAAGAGGCTATGAAGCGTTATCCGTCTGCCATTACGATACTGGATGGCGATAAATATAAGCCAGAAACAGAGGATTTGATTCACCAGGTGGATTATTTAATTTGTAGCCAGCAATTTACAAATATGTTGGATATTCATTCTTATCATCAACTAGTAGCATTAAATCCTTCCAGTATTTGGACACAAGGATCGAAGGGATGTATCTATCAAAATCAAGTATATCCAAGTTATCCATGTAAGGTGATGGATACAACAGGAGCTGGTGATGTTTTTCATGGAGCTTTTGCGTATGGTATGGATTCTGGATTTGATATTCCTTCTTGTATTCGCATATCGAATATGGCTGCAGCGATGGTTTGTGAGGGACTGGGTGGCGTTCTTTCGGTACCAACATGGGAATCCGTTAATGAACGGTTATCTATTTGTGAAAAAAATCGCAAATAATTTGTGAAAATATTGACAAGGCTATTCTTTTATGGTAATTTTAAACACGTAAAATGATTATATACGGAGGTAAATCATGGAAACAAAAGATGTAGTCATTGTCAGTGCATGTCGTACTGCCATTGGTAAATTCTTGGGTGAATTTAAGAATATTTCTGCCCGTGAATTAGCTATCGAAGTTGGTAAAGAAGCTATCAAACGTGCTGGTATTCAACCAACGGATGTAGATGAGATCGTTATGGGTCAAGTATACGGTGGTATGCAAGGTTCATTACCAGCTCGTCAAGTATCGATGCGTATTGGTATGTCTAAAGAAAGTAACGCGGTTACTGTAAACCAAAACTGTGCATCTGGTATGCGTGCATTGGAAATTGCATGTAACGATGTACAATTAGGAAAAACGGAAATTGGTTTGGTTGTTGGTGCCGAAAATATGACACAAGCTCCATTCTTGTTGCCAAAAGCACGTATGGGATATCGTATGGGAAGTATTCCTGCTGCTGGTCAAGCTGAAATGTATGATTCATTGTTGCATGATGCATTATATGATGAATTATCTCAAGGACATATGGGATGTACAGCTGATAATGTTGCTAAATTATATGGAATCACTCGTGAAGAATGTGATGAATTAGCTGTTATGTCACATTCACGTGCATGCAAAGCTACAGATGAAGGTAAGTTCAAGGATGAAATGATTCCAATTATTGAACATACACGTAAAAAAGGTGATATCGTTCATGATACAGATGAACATATGATTCGTGGATGCAACATGGAAACAATTTCAAAATTGCGTCCTGTATTCAATAAAGATGGTGTAACGACAGCTGCCAATGCTTCTGGTATCAATGATGCTGCCGCTGCTGTTATTGTTATGTCAATGGATAAAGCCAAAGAATTAGGTATCAAACCAATGGCTAAAATGATGTACATCTGTGGAAAAGGTGTAGATCCTAAATACATGGGTCTTGGACCTGCTGTTGCAATTCCAAAGTGCTTGGATGCTGCCGGTGTTAAATTCGAAGATGTTGATTACTGGGAAGTAAACGAAGCGTTTGCTGCTCAATTCATTGGTGTAGAAAGAAAATTGAAAGAAGATTACGGATATATCGTAGATCGTAACAAAACGAACTTGAATGGATCAGGTATTTCTTTAGGACACCCTGTTGGATGTTCCGCATTGCGTATCACAGTTACGTTATTGTATGAAATGATTCGTCAAGATGCCAAGATTGGTTGTGCTAGCCTTTGCGTTGGTGGTGGACCAGCTATGGCCGGTTTGTGGACACGCGATTTCGACTAATCAAAACAGAAAGAAGATAGGTGAATGCTTATCTTCTTTTACTTGTAAATAAATTCACAAAGTCATTGACTACCGCTAATATTATCGGTACAATTACATCGTATGAATGGGTTTCATACCAAATTTGAAGTTGAACAATAAGGAAAGGAGAACTTTAAATTTATGGATTTCAATTTAACAGAACAACAACAAATGATGCAAACGTTGTTCAGAGAAGTTGCTGAAACTGTCGTTAAAGATAACGCAGCGGATGTAGACGAACAAGAAAGATTCCCTAAAGAAAACGTAGAAGCTATGCGTCAAGCAAAGATGTTGGGAATCCCATACCCTCGTGAATATGGAGGAGCAGGTGCTGATTATTTAAGCTATATCTTAGCTGTTGAAGAATTAGCTAAGAAATGCTGTACAACATCTACTGTATTAAGTGCTCATACTTCATTGGGTACTTGGCCAATCGCTGCTTTTGGTACAGATGAACAAAAAGCAAAATATTTAACTGACCTTTGCACAGGTAAGAAAATTGCCGCTTTCGGTTTAACAGAACCTAATGCCGGTACAGATGCAGCTGGTCAACAAACAACAGCTGTTTTAGATGGTGATCATTATATCTTGAATGGTACTAAGATCTTTATCACGAACGCTGGAGAAGCTGATGTTTATATCATCTTCGCTATGACAGATAAAACCAAAGGAAATCATGGTATTTCTGCTTTCATCGTTGAAAAAGGATGGGAAGGATTCACATTCGGTCTTCATGAAAAGAAATTAGGTATTCGTGGTTCAGCTACTCGTGAGTTGATCTTCAACAATGTTAAAGTACCAAAGGAAAACTTGTTAGGAAAAGAAGGACAAGGATTTAAAGTTGCTATGAAGACATTGGATGGTGGTCGTATTGGTATCGCCGCTCAAGCTGTTGGATTGGCTCAAGGTGCTATTGATGAAGCCGTTCCTTATGTAAAACAACGTAAACAATTTGGACGTCCTATTGCTCGTTTCCAAAACACTCAATTCCAATTGGCAGATATGCAAACAAAAGTTGATGCTGCTCGTTTGATGGTTTACAAAGCTGCTATGGCTAAAGAAACTGGTCAACCTTATACAGTATTAGCTGCTGAAGCTAAATTATTCGCATCAGAAACTGCTATGGAAGTTACAACAAAAGCTATCCAATTATTAGGTGGTTATGGATATACTCGTGACTTGCCAGTTGAAAGAATGTTCAGAGATGCTAAGATCACTGAAATCTATGAAGGTACTTCTGAAGTACAAAGAATGGTAATTTCAGGATCAATGTTACGATAAGAAAGGATTGAAGACTCATATGAAAATCGTTGTTCTAGAAAAACAAGTTCCCGATTCAACAGAAATCACAGTTGATAAAAAGACTGGTGCATTGGTTCGTGATGGCGTTCCTGCAATCACTAACCCAGATGATTTAGCTGGTTTGGAAGCTGCATTGGAAATTAAAGATAAAAACCCTGACACTGAAGTTGTTGTAATGACAATGGGATTGCCAAAGGCTGCCGATATGTTGAAACAAGGTGTAGCTATGGGTGCTGATAAAGGTGTCTTATTAACAGACCGTGTATTAGGTGGATCTGATACATGTGCTACAAGTATTGCCTTAGCTGCTGCTTTGAAAAAAGTTGGATTTGACCTAGTTATCGCTGGTCGTCAAGCTATTGATGGTGATACAGCTCAGGTTGGACCTCAAACAGCTGAACGTTTAGGAATCCCTCAAGTTACTTATGTTGATGAAATCATCGATGTAAATGATGAAACAATTACAGTTAAAAAATCATTGGAAGATGTTGAACAAATCGTTAAGGTTAAATTACCTTGCGTTATCACAACATTATCTGAAATGAATACACCTCGTTATATGCAATGTGACAATATCGTTGACTTATGCAAAGAAAACAAAATTGAAACATTGACAAATGCAGACTTAGGTGTAGATCCTAACCGTGTTGGTTTCAAGGGTTCACCTACATCTGTTAAGACAACATTCACAAAGGATGTTTCCGATAAGACTGAAACATTTACATTATCAGAGCAGGAAACTGCAGATATGATTGCTAAAACTTTGAAAGAAAAGCAAATCATTACGAAGTAGGAGGGAAGAAACAGAATGGCTCGATTTGAAGAATACAAAGATGTCTTCGTTTTCGTTGAACAAGAAAACGGAAATGTAGCTGAAGTAAGTTATGAACTTATTTCAGAAGCAAGAAAACTAGTTGCTTCTATTCCTGAATTCGGATACAAAGTAGTTGGTGTATTGCTTGGAGAAAATGTAAAAGAAAAAGCACAAGAAGTAATTGCACATGGTGCTGATAAGGTAATCGTTGTTGATGATCCTCTATTGAAAGATTATTCAACTCAATTCTATGCTGATGCATTAACACAAGTTGTCAATACTTACAAACCAGATGCAATGTTAACAGGTGCCACTCCATTAGGACGTGACTTAGCACCACGTGTTGCCGCTCGTTTAAATGTTGGTTTGACTGCTGATGCTACGAAGATTGAAGTAGATGTTGAATATGCGAAAGAAACAGGCGAATCTTTGTTAGACGTTACTCGTCCAACATTCGGTGGTAACTTATTTGGTACAATCGTATGTAAAGATACTCGTCCACAAATGGCTACAATTCGCCCAAAAGTCTTTGAATTGGCTCCAGTTGACGAATCTCGTCAAGGTGAAGTTGATGAATTCAAACCAACTTGGACAACAACTGAACCACAAGTATTTGTTGAAAAGGTAATCGAAAAAGTTAAATCTGATGTAGATATCACAAAAGCTGACATCTTAGTTGGTGCTGGTCGTGGTGCAGAAAACTGCTTGGATTTAGTTCAACAAGTTGCTGATGAATTAGGTGGTGTTGTATGTTGTACACGTGCCGTTGTTGAAGATGGATACATGGACAAAGATCGTCAAGTTGGTCAAACAGGTAAGACTGTACGTCCTTCTTTGTATCTTGCTTGCGGTATCTCTGGTGCCGTTCAACACTGTGCAGGTATGGACAAATCTGACTTGATCATCTCTATCAACCGTGATCCTCAAGCTGAAATCTTTACAATTTCTAACATGGGATTTGTTGGTGATGTAAACAAAGTTCTTCCTTTGTTAGTACAATCAATCAAAGACGCAAAATCAGAGTAAAGGAGATTAAAATACATGAGTAAAATTGGTGTAATTGGTGCCGGTACAATGGGTCAAGGCATTGCTCAAGCCTTTGCTGCTGCTGGTAATCAAGTCACAGTATGTGATATTAAAATCGAATGGGCACAAAATGGTATCAATAAAATTGGTGCTAAATTAGATAAATTAGTTTCTCGTGGCAAAATTGCTGAAGATGCTGCTAATTCAATCAAAGCAAACTTAACTGCTGGTGAATCTGATTATTCTGGATTAGCAGATGTTGATTTTGTTGTTGAAGCTGTCTTGGAACAAGTTAAAGTAAAACAAGATTTATTCAAAACATTAGATGGTATTTGTAAAGATTCTACAATCTTCTGCTCAAATACTTCTAGTTTATCAATTACTGAAATCGCTAATGGTGTTAAACATGAAGTAATTGGTATGCACTTCTTTAACCCAGCTGATCGTATGAAATTGATCGAAGTTATCCGTGGTGGTGCTACAAAAGACGAAACCGTACAAGCTGTTAAAGAATTATCTGAGCAAATTGGTAAGACACCAGTTGAAGTAAATGAAGCACCTGGTTTTGTTGTAAACCGTATTTTAGTCCCTATGATCAACGAAGGTGTATTCGTATTACAAGAAGGTGTTGCTAGTGCGAAAGACATCGATACAGCCATGAAGTTGGGTGCTAACCATCCAATGGGACCACTTGAATTAGGTGATTTAATTGGTTTGGATATTGTATTGGATGTTATGGATGTTCTTTACAACGAAACAGGCGATTCTAAATATCGTGCATGTACATTATTAAGAAAGATGGTTCGTGCTGGTAAATTAGGACGTAAAACTGGAGAAGGATTCTACAAATATAACTAGTTGTAGGATTGATCGAGGTGGGACATACATTCCACCTCTTTTTTAGAAAGGATATATAAACAATGGAAAACGTTTTATTTGAAAAGCAAGGTCATGTATCGATTATTACGATCAATCGTCCAAAAGCTTTAAATGCTTTAGCAACAGCTGTATTAAAAGATTTAGAACAAGCTGTAAAAACTGTAGAAGATGATATGGATACATATGCAGTTATTATCACCGGAGCTGGAACAAAGAGCTTTGTTGCTGGTGCTGACATTGTTGAAATGAAAGACAAAACTGTAGAAGAAGCCGCTGAATACAGTGCATATGGAAACAGCATCTTCCGTCGTATTGAACAATTACATTGTCCAGTCATCGCTGCAGTAAATGGATATGCACTTGGTGGTGGATGCGAATTATCAATGGCTTGCGATATTCGTTTAGCTAGTGAAAATGCTGTATTCAGTCAACCAGAAGTAGGTCTAGGAATTACACCAGGATTTGGTGGTACACAACGTTTAGCTCGTTTGGTTCCTGCAGGAATTGCTAAAGAAATGATTTATACAGCTCGTAATATCAAAGCGGATAAAGCCAAAGAAATTGGTTTGGTTAACGATGTAGTGGCACAAGAAGATTTAATGGCAACGGCTATGAAATTAGCGAATCGTATTGCTGCCAATGCACCTATTGCTGTTGCACATTCGAAGAAAGCTATCAATGAAGGTCTTCAAAAGAATATTGATGATGCTGTTAAATTGGAAGTATCTGAATTCTCTGAATGCTTCAAGACAGAAGATCAAAAATATGGAATGGAATGCTTTGTCAATCGTGTAAAAGACAAAGAATTCAAGAATAAATAAGGATGGCGATACATATGGATTTTGCAGCTGAATACGCCGCTAAATTAACAACGGCAGATGAAGCCGTTCAATGTATTCATAGTGGAGACTGGATCGATTATGGATTTGGTCTTGGTATTGTTGATACATTGGATAAAGCCTTGGCTAAACGTATGCCTCAACTAGAAGATGTCAAGATCCGTGGTGCCATTTTATTGAAGCGACCTGCTATCTTCGATATTGAAGATGCACCGGCTCATTTCTGTTGGAACTCTTGGCACATGTCAGGCATTGAAAGAAAAGCATGTACAGAAGATATCGCCTATTATAGTCCTATTCGTTACTCGGAATTACCAAGTTATTGTTTATATGAAATCGATGATATCCAAGTTGCCATGTTCCGTGTTGCACCAATGGATCAATTTGGTTATTTCAACTTTGGACCCAACGCATCCCATCAATATGCGATCCTAAAGCGAGCTGATAAAGTAATTGTAGAAGTCAATACAAATATGCCTCGTTGCTTAGGCGGATGGGGAACGGGTGTTCACATTTCCAATGTTGATATGATCGTTGAAAGTGACAATGCTCCTTTGGAAACCATTCCAAAAGGTGGAGAGCCATCGGAAGTGGATCAAAAAGTAGCTGAATTGATCGTTAACGAGATTCCCGATGGCGCTTGTTTACAGCTTGGTATTGGTGGTATGCCAAATGCAGTTGGTGCCTTGATTGCTAAATCAGACTTGAAACACTTGGGCGTACATACAGAAATGTATGTAGATTCTTTTGTCGATATGGCTAAGGCCGGCAAGATTGATGGATCAAAGAAGAATTTGGATCCAGGCCGTCAAGTCTATGCCTTTGGACAAGGTAGTAAGGAAATGTATGATTATTTAAATGACAATCCAGAATGTATGATGGCTCCGGTTGATTACACCAATGATCCACGTACTATTTCTCAAATTGATAATTTCATTTCCATCAATAATACGGTCGATATCGATTTATTTGGTCAAGTCAGTGCCGAAAGTTCTGGTATTCGTCAGATTAGCGGTGCCGGTGGACAATTAGACTTCGTATTAGGTGCTTACTTATCAAAAGGTGGTAAATCATTTATTTGTTGTTCAAGTACATTTACCAATAAAAAAGGACAGACATTCTCTCGTATTTTACCTGTTTTACATCCAGGATCTGCTGTTACCGATACACGTGCCAATACACACTATGTCGTAACAGAATATGGTATGGTCAATTTAAAAGGAAAGAGTACTTGGGAACGTGCGGAAGGATTGATTTCCATTGCACATCCGGATTTCCGTCAACAATTGATCGAGGAAGCAGAAAAAATGCATATTTGGCGTAAACATAATGCCCATGTAAATGTCTAAATTTTACGGCTATATGAAATATAGCCGTTTTTCTATGTTATACTAGAGATATGATGAAAGGAGGAAATCACCATGTTATATTTTAGAAATGATTATCAAGTTGGATGTATTCCTGAAATAATGAAAGCATTAGAGGCTAACAATTCCAATATATATATGCCACATGGCCAAGATGTAGAATGTCAAAAAGCCAAAGATGTCCTGCAATCAAAAATGCCCGATGTGCATATTGATGTTCATTTTGTCAGTGGAGGTACAATTGCGAATGCCACGATTTTTAAGGCTATCTTAAAACCATATGAAGCTGTGATTGCTTGTAAAACAGCACATATTGCGACAAGAGAAGCGGGTGCAATCGAAGCAACTGGACATAAAGTTATTATCGTCGATGATAATGATGGGAAGATTACGCCGGCAGCTATTGAAAAAACATTCAATCAACATATGTTAGGATATGGCATGATGGTCTATCCAAAAGCTGTTTTTATTTCGAATGCAACCGAAATGGGAACAATTTATTCAGAAGATGAACTTCATGCTATCCATGATAAATGCAAAGAATTAGGTCTATATTTAATATTAGATGGGGAAAGACTTGGCGTTACTTTGATGTCTGGTGTTGGATATACCTTGAATGATATCGCAAAGTTGTGTGATATCTTTACCATTGGTATTTCCAAAAATGGTGGCTTATTTGGTTCTGCAATCGTTATCACAAATCCAGAACTAGAAGATGGTTTTCCTTTTGTGATGAAACAAACGGGTGCCATCATGGCAAAATCTTGGCTGATTGGCTTACAGTTTCAAGTCTTATTTCAAGATGATACATTCTATCAATTGGCCAAACATGAGGATGAATTATCGATTCAACTACAAAATGCTTTGCATAATTTAGGCTATCCTTTATTGATGAAAGCTTACACCAATCAAGTGTTCCCAATTCTAACAAATGAACAATTTGAATATTTATCCGAACGAGTGGATTTTGACATTTGGGATGAATGGGAAGGACAATATATCATTCGCTTGGTCACTGGATTTACCACAACACAGCAAGATATCAATGATTTATGTGAAGTATTAAAGGAAACCGCAAAAATCAAATTAAAAAAATAGCCAATCTACAAATGTAGATTGGTTTTATATGTCCAACCAAGGATTCCATTTTTTTTAATTTGTGCTTTATCATCATAGGTGCATACCAATTTTACGGTATCGCCTTTTTTTAATGGCATTTCATAGGTTGTATATTCATTGGCTTTGCCATGTTGAATAAATACATTGGGGACCCAGAATTTTCGTTTTAAATAGGAATTATATACCAAGGAATGCGTTGATGTTTTCTGTAAGATATCCACTTTTCCTTCATTCCAAGTTACAAAAATGGGCAATTGGGTACCCGGTTCTACATCTTTTATGACTTGTACTTCAGGTAATTCATCAATGGATTCCGTTTGAATGGTATGTCCATCAAATATCAATGCATTCAATTGACCCGATTGTTTTTTTACAATATTGCCACCATCGATACTATAGACATTCATTTTTGAATCATAGATTGGATCAAAATTTGCAATACGATGGCAATATTCCGTCACTGGCATATGTCCCACAACTACACGTTTGGGAAAATAAATATTCCGTTTTAAAAAGAAAGATTGATTGATGACTTCCTTAAAATCCGATCCATAATGTTCTGGATCAACCAAAGCTGCATGAACATAGATGGTATCGGGTGTTTCAATCACATGAGGAAGATCATTCACAAAACTTAATTCCTTTAGAAAATATTTACGCATCATTTGACAATAATCAGCCATGTCTACATTTTCATCAAATGTATAATGAATTTCGGCTTCCATTTCATGCATGACACTTGCTTTACGCATCAATAAAATATAGCGTAAAAATTCCAAGCGATAGGAATACAAGACATTTTTGCATGTAAAATCGCAATTACCCATCAATACATGGACATCTTCCGTTTCTGCTTGATGCATGATATAGCGCAAAAGTAACAAATTTTTTGGCCCTTTTTCAATAAAATCACCCACTAAAATCAATCGATCTTGATTTGGCCTATAATGAATCTTTTTTAATAATGCAAGATAACGATCATAGTTTCCATGAATGTCACTGATAGCAATCGTACGACCAGAAGTTGCTTCTAGCTTTTTTACTTTGACGGATCGGTCCATAAGAATTCACAAATTGCTGGGATTTCGGCTTCCCAGTCCCTTTCACAATGTTCTCCATCCGGTTTTACATTGAAAGTAATACGATGGCCTCTTTGACTTAATAAAGTCGCTAAATCAAGAATATCCTTGGTTTCTTCCACAAAGCCATGGGCTCCCATTTCTTTGGCCCCCCAAGAAAAATAAAAATCAGTGGATTTTCTAATTTTTGTGTTTTGTGTATCCCGATACAGCTGATTGATCGTTGGCAGAAAATAAGGTGAAACACAAACAGCTTTCGAGTAGATAGCACTATATTTCATACCTGCATAGTAAGCCATCAAACCGCCACAACTGGAACCACCAATCCATGTATTTTTACGGTTGGGAAGGGTTGGATATTCTTTATCAATCAAAGGTTTTAAAGTTTGGGTAAAGAACTCCATGGTCTTATCACCCCAGCCATCAAAGGATTGATCGATGCCAGGAGCATAAAAAGGATAGGGGCCATATTCACTTAAACGATCATTGTTATGATGTGAACATTCTTGACCCACAACAATACATTCTCTATGTAAACGTTCTAGATTATCTCCCCATCGCCAAGATCGGCCATACGTGGCATCTTGGTCAAAGAATAAATTGTGACCATCAAACATGTATAAAACCGGATACCGCTTATTTGTATCCGGCATATACACATGAATGGTTCGATTGTCCTGAAAAGGGGGCATGAAACATTCAAATTTTTGATACATTATCAACTCTCCTTTGTTTCTAATGCTTTCTGAAAGAATTCTGCACGGGATTTAGCATCGGAAAAACGAGCAATGATGGCTTCATCGCCCATAGCCGAAGCAAAAGCTGGCGACAAATAAACCGTTTGGATCCATTCTTCAGGGAATAGCTCCTTAATTTCATTGGCCGTATATTTATAATGGATACTGTTTCGACGTCCCGCAAAACCAGCGGAGAAACGTTTTAGTTTCGAATAAGAAGCTTGTTGTGTCAACAACACTTCTGCCCATAAATCATAAACATCTAAATTACCAGCATAGTTCATTAAGTCTGGCGAAAATCCTCCAGGTGGACGGAAATTCAATTCAAGGCCAATGATATCGCCTTTTTTGCCAAGTCCTTCTTGGTCTTTTCGCAATCGAAAATACTCTCCATGGAAGAAGCGATTCTTGATGCCAAATGCATGTACGACTTTTTGGGCAATTTCTTGCTCTTTTTGGCCAATCTTAAATTCTGTATAACAACCAATACTTAAATGATAAACGACACTGTCCATGACATTGCCTACATATTGTAAGGAATTTAAATAACGGATCGTTCCATTGGCATCGGCAATACCATCTAAGGTGAAAATATCACCATCAACAAATTCTTCGATGATCATTTGGTATTGCTTGGTCATCGCGTAGATTTTTTTCAATTCATGAATCCCATCAATCTGATAGGTAAAACTAGCACCCACACCATGATCGGGCTTTAATACAACGGGATAACCGACTTCATCGACAAAATCGATAGCATCTTGTAACGAATGCACCAAGGCATAACGAGCAGTTTTCAATCCGGCTTTTGCATAATATTTTTTCATAGCAGCTTTGGATTGATATTCAGTGATCGTTTTGAAATCAAATCCAGTTGTTACATGGAAATCATCACGCAAGCGTGCATCCAACTGCATCCACGCTTCATTATTGGATTCGATCCAATCGATTTTTCCATATTTAAAGGTAAAATAACCACAAGCTTTCAAAATTGCTTCATAATCATAAAAATTATCGACTACATAACATTCATCCACATTGGCTTTTAGATCATTGGATAAACTATCATACGGTTGATCGACGATGGCAAGAACAGTAGCGCCATATTTTTTTAATCCTCGACAAAACATCCAATAATGTTCTGGATAATTGGGACTGATAAACACAAAATTCATAAAACTACCTTCTTTCCAAAAGCGCATGTTGTATCGCTAAGATGGTTTTGGCATCGATAATTTTACCATCTTTGATCCATTGTTGCGCTGTATCTAAATCGATCCACAAAGTTTCAATATCTTCATCTGGATCACAGTCTAATTTTACTTTAGCGATTGATGGATCAATGGCTTCATAGATCCAAATTTTCTCATCACAAAATCCAGGTGTCGACACCATAGAAACAATCAGTTTCAAGTCCTTAGCAGTAAAACCCGTTTCTTCATTAAGTTCACGCATGCCGGCTTCATAAGGATCTTCGCCATATTCCAATTTACCAGCTGGAATCTCAATGGTCTTTTGATTGATGGCAGGACGCATTTGTTGCACCAGTAAAAGCTTGTTTTCATGGATCAATAGAATACCTACACCACCAGGATGATGAATGATATCGCGTTGCACTTGCATACCATTGACCTTCACTTGTTTTTGAGTCAAGGTAAAAATGGCACCTTTATATATTTCTTTTTCTTCCATATGTATCACGAATCCTTTTCTTGGGAGATATGTAAGACAAAACCTCGAGCAATGGCAGTGGCAATCTTATCTTGTGTTGCTTCATTCGTTAAAGCGGATACATCTTCGGTATTGCTTGTATAACCAACTTCCAATAAAATAGCGGGCATGTTGGTATTAGTCAAAATGGGAAAGTTCTCATAATGATCGGAGTCCAATCCTTGATAATCGGTGTAATTGACACTTTCTAATTCTTCCGCAATATCTGAACCTAAATTAATAAGATTTGTATTTTGTTGAGTCATGATCGAAAACCCTTTTTGTAAGGTATCGGTATCATTGGTCGTTGTGATCGATAATAAATAATCGGCCTTATCATTACGAGCCAGGGAAAGTCGTTCATCATTGGATAATGTCGTTGCATCTTGACGTGTATAGACAACTTGAAAACCAGAATCTTCCAATTTTTTACCAATTGCTTCCGCCATGGCTAAATTAATATCTTGATCCGAACCACTTTGCTGAGCAGCATCTACACAAATCGTAATGTCTTTGACATCGGCTTTTAATTCAATAGTATCATTGGTTGCTGGTGTCCCATTGGTTGTGTTCGTAGGAACGCGCTGATCTCCTTGTGAGAGATTTCCGCGTATGTTTGGTTGGACGATCAAAGCAAGAAAAACCGCGAATATCAGATAAATCAATGTTTTTTTCATGTTCTCATTCTATCACACATTTTGTATTGTAATATATTTTTAACCCAAAATTTGTTATACTCATTGAGGTGATAAAATGAAGTTTCATGTATCGATTGAACAATTCGATGGTCCATTGGATTTAATGCTCCATTTGGTCAAAGAAAACAAATTGGATTTATTTGATTTAGATATGGATGTATTGGCTAGTCAATACATCGATTTTATTCATGAGATGCAGACACTGCATTTAGAAGTAGCCAGTGAATATTTAGAAGAATTAGCTTCTTTGATCGAATACAAATCCCGTAAATTATTACCACGTGAGAAAGTAGAAGTCGAAGAAGAATATGAAGAAGATCATCGTGAACAATTGGTGCAACGTCTATTAGAATATCAACAATATAAAGAAGTTAGCCAAACATTAAAATTAGATTATGATCAACGTCAACAACATTTTACCCGTCCGGCTTCTTCATTGATTGAACAATGGCAAAAGAAAGTCGAACAAGGACCATTAAAAGATCAGTCGGTCTATGAATTGATGAAAGCGATGAATCGTGTTATAAAACGACATATGATCTTGGAACCTTATGAAACCAAGGTGACCATCAAAGAACTATCCGTAGAAGAACGAGTGGAACAAATCCAACAACGCATGACAACCTTGTCCGATCCGGTTTCTTTTGAAATTTTGTGTCAAGATTGTACAAATTTACATATGATCGTCGTTACTTTTCTAGCCATCCTAGACTTGATTCATCAACGATGGCTTGTTTATCTTCAGAAAGGAAAGAATGATGAAATCTGGGTCATGAAAGGAAATATGGATGAATAATCAAAAAGCATTAATTGAAGGATTGATCTTTTTGGCGGGCGAAGATGGTTTAACTATTACCCAAATACAACATGCCCTTTCGCAAGAAGACATCACTTCTATATATAAAGATATTAAAACCTTAAAAAAAGAATATGCACAAACAGATCGGGGCATTGAATTGGTTGAATATGCGAATCGATTTAAATTCGTCACCAAAGAATTTGTGTATCCTTATGCAGAGACATTGTTTCAACAAGAAAAACCAGTTCATTTATCACAAGCTGCACTTGAAACTTTAGCAATCATTGCGTATCGACAACCCATCACTCGAGTGGAAATTGAAGATATTCGTGGAGTAGGTTGTGAAGTGATGTTAAAGAAGCTGCAAGCACGAGGTTTGATTGAAGCAAAAGATCATTTGGATACCGTAGGGAAGCCATTATTGTATACGGTGACCGATGCTTTTTTAGATGCCTTTCAGTTAGAAACCTTAGACGAATTGCCAGAATTACCAGAACATCAACAAGATGATGATTTGTTTCATGAAGAATAGATAGGAGGACATCAATGGAACGACTACAAAAACGAATGGCGCAAGCTGGTCTTTGTTCAAGAAGAACAGCTGAAAAATGGATCTTAGAAGGACGTGTCAAAGTCAATGGTGTGGTTTGTACCACATTAGGTACACAAGTTTCTGGTGATGATGTAGTGGAAGTCGATGGTCATCCTATTGAACGAGAAGAATATGCCTACTATGTATTCTATAAACCCAAAGGATGTATCTGTTCGGTTCACGATGAAAAAAATCGAAAAACAGTCATGGACTATATGCCCAAAGATCGTAGAATTTATCCCGTTGGACGCTTGGATTATGATACAAGCGGTGTGTTGTTGATGACTAATGACGGACAATTTACCAATGAGATGACACATCCTCGGTATCATCTTCCCAAAAAATATATTGTGAATCTCCAAGGCATACTAGATAAAGAAGACATTCGCAAGATCCGTAAAGGATTTTCCATTTATCAACCAGCTAAAGTACATATGTTGGAAACAGATATCACACGCGATCGATGTCGATTTGAATTAACGATTTTTGAAGGCAAAAATCATGAAGTGAAAAATATGATGGAAGAATTAGGACATCATGTACAACGTTTGCATCGTGCAGCCTTTGGAGAAATTGAATTGGGTGATCTTCATCCGGGTGAATATCGAATCTTAAAGCCATATGAAGTCAAACAATTAAAACTTTTAGCCCAACAAGGAGAGAATCTATGAAACAAATATTTGTAGATCAAAACTTGGAACTCCATCAACACATTATTTTAGATGAAAGCCAAGCCCATCATCTATTTGATGTATTGCGCATCGAAAAGAAAGAAACTGTTCGCGTTATCGGATCCAATGCTTCTTTTTTAGCTCATCCAGAAAAAAGACCATATTTATATTTGTTTAATCAGATTACGACAGAACAAGTCATGCATCACACAACGCTTTGTGTGGCCTTGATCAAACAAGATAAATTTGAATGGATGTTGCAAAAAGCTTGTGAATTGGGCGTAACTCGTATTGTTCCTTTCGTATCTCGTAATTGTGTGGTTCGTTTAGATCCACAACGGGAACAAAAAAAATTGGAACGCTGGTCCAAGATCATCTTAAATGCATGTCAACAATGCAATCGGAATGATTTAGTCGAAATTACTCCCATACAAAAAATTGAAACTTTAAAAGATTTTCAAAACGAGATGAATTTGGTTGCTTATGAAAAAACGAGTACTAGTGAACATTTGGCAAAGTATTTACATGCCAATCCAAAATCAATCACTGTTTGTATTGGACCAGAAGGTGGATTTGAAGATTTTGAAATTGATCATTTATTAGATGATCATTTTATGCCATGTTCATTAGGAAATAATATTCTTCGTGCGGAAACAGCGGCTTGTTACGTATTATCCGCCATTGAATACCAGCACCATGTAAAGGAGGAAGATTGATGCGATTTAGTATCACGACACTCGGATGCAAAGTCAATGCCTATGAGTCACAATATTATGCCCAAGAATTAGAAAAATTGGGTTATGAAGAAGTATCGGATCATGAACAAGCCGATATTTGTATCATCAATACTTGTACGGTAACCAATACAGCCGCGCATAAATCTCGTCAAAAGATTCATCAGGCAAAACGTTTGAATCCAAATGCCTATTGCGTAGTCGTTGGTTGTTATGCGCAATTTGCGAAAGAAGAAGAACGCGATCACTTAGGTGCTGATTTGATCATTGGTGCAAACCATAAAAATCAATTGGTGCCTTTAATTCAAGAAATGGTCAATCAACATACACATAAAGATACGGTATCGGATATTGTACAGTTCAATGATTTTGAAGCGATGCCCATTCATTATTTTGAATCCAAACATCGTGCTTTTTTGAAAGTGGAAGATGGCTGTAATCAATTTTGTTCTTATTGTGCCATTCCCTTTGCACGAGGCAGGGAACGATCTCTACAATATGATCAAGTCATTCGTATTGCGAAATCATTGGTCGAACAAGGTCATTCGGAAATTGTATTGACAGGCATACATACGGGACGATACCACGATGGTGATAAAACATTGGCCGATTTATTAGCGGGATTGCTGGAAAATACACCGGAACATGTGTATTATCGGATTTCCAGTATTGAAATAACCGAAGTCGATGATGCACTAATCCATTTGATGAAAACCAATCCACGCATTTGTCATCATTTACATATTCCCATTCAATCGGCTTGTGACAAAACCCTTGAACGAATGAATCGTCCATATACAGTGGCGCAATATAAGGAACGATTGGAATACATTCGTTCACAAATTCCTGACATATCTGTCTCTACGGATGTGATTTGTGGTTTTGTACAAGAAAGCGAAGAAGAATTTCAAACGACGATTGAAAATCTCAAAGATTTGCAATTTTCCTTTTTACATGTTTTTCCATACTCAAAACGAGATGGAACCAAAGCCTCTTTTATGAAAGGGGAAGTGAACGGAAAAATTGCCAAACAACGGGTTTCCGCGTTATTATCTATGTCGAAAGAGTTGAGAAAAAAGGATATGGAACGATTCCAACCCGTTCAAGTTTTGATTGAAACCCATAATGGTAATACTTATACGGGTTATACCAATCACTATCATCCCATCACGATAGAAAGTGAAACACCTCTTTCAGGACGAATTACCGTACCTTGGGATACAATCACTGAAAATGGATATTATGCAAGAAAGGTCTGAGTTTTTATGCGATTAAGCAAGTTATTTAAAAATGCACCTACCACGAATGTGACTGGTTTGTGTTTTGATTCACGGAAAGTCCAACCGGGAAATGTATATTTTTGTTTGCCAGGCATGACCCACGATGGTCATGAATTTATCAAGCAAGCCGTGGAAAAAGGGGCTATTTGTATTGTACATTCCAAAGAATTGAAGCCAGAAGAAATGCCAGTGGGTGCTATTTATATTCGTGTAGCCGACACAGTGGATGCGATGAATCAAGCCGCTCGTATTTTTTATTCCAAACCGAGCGATAAAATGTTGATGTATGGTATTACAGGAACCAATGGTAAAAGTACTATTGCGAATGTGATTCGCAATATTCGAAATAAAAAAGAACCAACTGGCTATATTGGTACGATTGCGATCGAATATGGCAATGTTCGTCTGCAACCGGACTTAACGACACCCGATGCTTTGTTTCTACAGGAAAAATTATCGGAAATGGTTCGACATGGCATGAAAGCTTGTGCTTTGGAAGTTTCCAGCCATGGTTTAGCACAACGTCGTGTGGATGGTATCAATTTTGACGTTGCTATTTTTACAAATTTGACCTATGATCATTTGGATTATCATGGAACGATGAAAAGTTACTTTGAAGCGAAATCCTTGTTGTTTTCCGAACGTGTCAAACCAACCGGTAAATCCATTTTAAACATTGATGATGCTTGTTTTGAAAAATTACAACGAATTTCACAGGCACCCGTAATCACATATGGTATTGAACACGAATGTGACTATCGTGCTATCAATGTACAAATTTTGCCGAAACAATCAAAATTTGATTTAGTATATCAAGGCAAAACGTATCCGGTTGTTACAAATTTAGTGGCTACGTATAATGTCTATAACTTATTAGCTGCAATAGCCGCTTTACATGAAACCGATATGGATCTGGATGTGATCTTGGAAGCTTGTAAGAACTTGCCACAAGTCGATGGACGTTTAGAACAAATTGATATGGGACAACCATTCCATGTGATCGTGGATTTTGCGCATACCCCCGATGGTATGAAAAAAATGTTCCAGTTTGGTCGTCAGATTGCTCAAACGCATAAATTGATCAGTGTATTTGGTTCTGCCGGAAAGCGTGATGTCGCAAAACGGAAAGTATTTGGTGAATTAGCGGATCAATATTGTGATTACATCATTTTAACAGAAGATGATCCGCGTGATGAAGATCCAGCCGTGATTGCGGATCAAATCGAAGAAGGCATTGAAAGCAGTAATCATGTCTTTATCGAAGATCGTTATGAAGCCATTCGTCAGGCTATCGAAAGTGCCAATCCTGGAGATTGTGTATTGTTGCTTGGAAAAGGTGATGAGCCATATATCTATCGTGAAAATGGACGTGCACCTTATAAAGGTGACAATGTGATTGCCAAAGAATGTATATCTAAATACTGTCGTCATATCAATGAAGCCGTTGATGATGTCAATGAAGACGAAAGCTTCATCGAAGAATAAAAGAAAGAGTTGCTTTTTTGAATATAGTCATATATAATCTTAATGCAAAATGAACTCGGGAAGGGAGGTTTGTGGCATGCCTAAAGTTATCGTTAAGGAAAACGAGCAATTGGATGACGCTTTAAGAAGATTTAAACGTCAGGTTTCTCGTAACGGAACCCTTGCTGAGGCACGTAAGAGAGAATTTTACGTTAAACCAGGTGTGAAGAGAAAGTTAAAATCTGAAGCAGCACGCAAGGCTCGTAGAGGTAAGAAATAAATCTGCATTTTTATGCAGATTTTTTTATGAGGTGATAAATATGTACACAATGGATTTATCGGAACATTCTATCGATGATTTACAACGTTTTGTGGGTCAAAATGATGAAAATCTTCATATTATTGAAAAAGCGTATGATGTTTCTTTTTTCTTGCGTGCATCCACTTTAAAATGGGAAGAAGATGCCAATACACAAGAAATTCAAGATGTTGTGAATGCTTGTTTTGATTGTATTGATGTGCAAAAAAAATTGGAATCACAAGATGTGCATTATTTGATTTCATTGGCCAAACATCATCAATTGTCCCATTTTCATCCAAGCCAGCGAAAAGCAATTGGACAAACCAAAACAGGGAAGATCATCTATCCCAAAACTTTGGGACAAGCGCGGTTTTGTAATGCGTTGTATCATAACGATATTATTTTTGCGACGGGTGTGGCCGGTACGGGAAAAACATATTTGGCCGTTGTTTATGCTGTCAGTCAATTAAAAAGAGAGAAAATCAAACGCATCATCTTAACAAGACCTGCCGTAGAGGCTGGTGAATCCTTGGGCTTTTTACCAGGTGATATGAAAGAAAAAGTGGATCCGTATTTGCGACCTTTATATGATGCTTTATATGAAATGCTTGGACAAGAAACCGTTGAACGTTATTTAGAGAAACAAATCATCGAAATTGCGCCTCTGGCATTTATGCGTGGTCGTACCTTGAATGATGCCGTGGTTATTTTGGATGAAGCACAAAATACGACGCAATCACAAATGAAGATGTTTTTAACACGAATGGGGCAGCATTCACAATTGATCATCAATGGGGATGTGTCACAAATTGATTTGATCAAAAAGTCAGATTCTGGTTTGCGACAAGCTTGCCAGATTTTAAAGGGAATTTCTGGTATTGCGATCGTGCAATTGTCAAAATATGATGTTGTACGGCATCCATTGGTACAAAAAATCATCGAACGTTATGAAGAGATTGAAAAATAATAAGGGAATTGCTATAATAGACAAGAAATTTGGAAGGTGAAATATAAGTATGGGAAGACACTTTGAGGTGCGTGCAGCCGCTATGCAAAAAACGGCAAACGCCAAAGCAAAAGTATATTCAAGATATTCAAAAGAGATTTTGGTTGCTGCAAAGAATGGTGATCCAGATCCAGACATGAATCAATCATTAAAAAAGGCTATTGAAAGAGCAAAAGCCAATGATGTACCGAGAGATGTCATCAAGCGAGCTATTGATAAAGCAAAATCCAGTGCGGATGAAAGCTACAATGCGAAACGCTATGAAGGATTTGGAAATGCTGGTTCAACGATCATTATTGATTGCTTAACCGATAATGACAATCGTACGATTGCTAGTTTACGAGCTGCTTTCAACAAGGCACATGCTAAATTAGGTGTAGCCAATTCTGTATCTTTTGGTTATCAACATTTAGGTGTCATTGTCATCAAATATGAAGATGAAGATGCCATGATGGAAGCTCTACTAGATGCTGGCATTGAGCTACAAGATATTGAAGTCGAAGACGGTTATATGACAGTGACTGTCGATCCAACACAGTTGGACGATGCGAAAGTTGTTATCGACAAGTTGATTCCAGATGTGAAGTATGAAGTGTTTGAAGATCGCATGGTTGCAGATGATACTGTTCGTCTAGAAGGTACAGATAAAGAATTATTCAAACGTTTACTTACTTTACTAGATGATGTGGATGATGTACAAAATGTATATCATAATGTTGAAAATATTAACGAATAATCCGTTGAAGAAAAGAAGGTCAATGATATCAAAATAGAGAGCAGTCGGGTGGTGCAAGACTGGATGATTCTTGACTGGGACACTTTGGAGGAATCAAGTGCAAAGCTTGATCGTTGGTCGCGTTAAGACTAGAGCGTTCAAGTGATAACTTGAAAAATAAGGTGGTACCGCGTGATAAACGTCCTTATATAGGGCGTTTTTTTATTTATTTGAAGGAGGAAATCATGAGTTATCAAATTCCAAGAGGATGCCAAGATATATTTGGTGACCGTTCTTACCAGTGGCAAGCATTGGAAAATATCTTACGTCATATTTGTGAACTATACAATTATGATGAAATTCGTACACCCATTTTTGAACATACCAATGTTTTTAAACGAGAAAACGATTCCAGCGATATGGTCAATAAAGAAATGTATACATTTACTTTGCCAAATTCAAAAACATCATTGACCATTCGTCCAGAAGGAACGGCTGGTGTAGTTCGTAGCTTTGTTGAAAACAAAATGTATGCCAATCCAGACCTACCAGTAAAAATGTATTATATGGGACCTATGGCACGGCATGAACGTCCCCAAAAAGGACGTCTTCGTATTTTTAATCAATTTGGTGTTGAAGCATTAGGTGAAAAATCACCGTATGTAGATGTTGAAACGATTGCTCTTGCCTATACGATTTTAAGTACGGTAGGATTAAAGGACATTAAAGTATGTATCAATACCTTAGGTGATGATGCATCTCGAGCTGCGTATCGCAGTGCGTTAAAAGCATATTTTAAACCACATTACGACGAACTTTGTTCTGATTGTAAACGTCGCTATGAACAAAATCCATTGCGTATCTTAGATTGCAAGGTCGATCATGACCAACCATTCATGCAACAAGCACCAAGCATGAAAGACTATTTGAATAAAGAAAGTAAAGCCTATTTCCAAACGGTATTGGATTTATTGGATACATTGGAAATTCCTTATGAGATCGATGATAAACTGGTACGTGGTTTGGATTATTATACCCATACCGTATTTGAAATTGTTTCGATGAATAAAGAAATGGGTGCACAATCTACCGTTTTAGCAGGTGGACGATATGATGGTTTGATTTCTTATTTTGGTGGTCCAAAAGAAATGAGCGGCATTGGCTGGGCGTTAGGTGAAGAGCGATTATTGATTGCCCTTGAAGCCGAAAATGGACCATTGGCACAAAAACCAGGATTGGATGCCTATGTGATGTGCTTAGACGAAAGTGCACGTACTTATGCATTTGAAATATTGACCCAACTTAGAGCGTATGGCTATCGTTGTGAAATGGATATGCAAGGTCGTTCGTTTAAATCACAATTTAAAGCGGTTGATCGAATGAAAGCTAAGACGGCTATCTTAATTGGTGAAACCGAAAAAGCAGCTAATCAAGTGGCGGTAAAGAACTTAGAAACACGAAAACAAGAAAGCATTGATCGAGAGGATTTGATCAATTATTTAGATTCATTGATGGAGGATTAACATGTTACGTACGATAGAAAATGGTAAATTACGATTGGAACATGTCGGACAATCGGTTGAACTGGTTGGTTGGGTAGCTAAAAAAAGAAACTTTGGACAATTGGTTTTTATTGATCTACGTGATCGAACAGGTATATGTCAATTGGTTTTTGATGAAAGCTTTTCCGAAAAAACTAAGTCGATCCGTAACGAATATGTCTTACATGTAAAAGGAAGCGTTCATCAAAGAAAAGATGCGAATCCAGATTTAGCAACTGGTGAAGTCGAAGTTTTGGTTACGGAATTAGAAATCATCAATAGTGCAAAAACAACACCATTGATCATTGCAGATGAAACCGATGCACTCGAAGATACGCGAATGCAATATCGGTATCTGGATCTACGTCGTCCAATCATGCAAAAGCGTTTAATGATGCGTCATGCCATTACGCGCAGCATGCGTGATTATTTGGATCATCAAGATTTCATTGAGATCGAAACACCTATGTTAGGTAAAAGTACACCAGAAGGTGCACGTGATTATCTGGTTCCTTCCAGAGTCCATCCTGGACAATTTTATGCCTTGCCACAATCTCCACAGTTGTATAAACAATTGTTGATGATTTCCGGTTTTGAACGCTATTATCAGTTTGCCCGTTGCTTCCGTGATGAAGACTTACGAGCTGATCGTCAAACGGATTTTACCCAGGTTGATATTGAAACTTCGTTCTTAAGTGAAGTCGAGATTCAAACGATGATGGAAGAAATGATGGTCAAATTGATGAAAGAAGTGAAGGGAATTGATATTCAAGCCCCATTCCCACGTTTAACGTATGAACAAGCGATGAATCGTTTTGGTTCCGATAAACCAGATAATCGATTTGGCATGGAACTACAAGACATCACAGATATCTTCACAAATTCATCTTTTAAGGTATTCCAAAATGTAATAGAATCCAAAGGTTCGATCAAGGCCATTGTTGTGCCTGATTTTGCACAAGGATTGTCTCGTAAGAAACAAGATGCCTATACAAATTATGCGAAGAAAAATGGCGCCAAAGGATTGGTTATCTTAAAAGCGGATGAAAAAGATCTGACAGGTTCTGCTCGTAAATTCTTATCCGATGAAGAAGTTCAAAACTTATTTGAACGCTTGGAATTGAAAGCCAATGATGCTGTATTTATTGTCAGCGATACATGGTTGAAGACTTGCACGGCGTTAGGTGCTTTACGAAATCAGATTGGTTCCCAATTGGGTCTGAAGAAAAAGAATGAATTCTCCTTCTTATGGGTCATTGATTTCCCAATGTTTGAATGGAGCGAAGAAGAACAAAGATATCAAGCTTGTCATCATCCGTTCACACAACCCAAAGCAGAAGATATTCCTTTGTTGGATACAGATCTATCCAAAGTCAAAGCAAATGCGTATGACATTATCTTAAATGGTTATGAATTAGGTGGTGGAAGTTTACGTATCCATGATAACCAGTTACAGAAAAAGATTTTTGAGATCTTGGGTTTAAGCGATGAAGAAATTCGTAATAAATTTGGCTTCTTCATTGATGCTTTCCAATATGGTACACCGCCACATGGTGGCTTAGCATTTGGTTTGGATCGTATCGCGATGATCTTAAGTGAAAGTGATTCCATTCGTGATGTAATTGCTTTTCCTAAGAATGCGTCTGCATCGGATCCAATGTCTAAAGCCCCATCGAATGTTGATCCAAAACAACTGGAAGAATTACATATCGAAATCACAAAATAGACCGGAAACGGTCTTTTTTGTATGAAATTTGGTCTAGACAGTTTTTTTTAAATATGCTTACTTGCATTTGATGTTAGGGTTGATATATTATGAAGATAACCTAAGGATGTATAACATTTTTCCTACACTTAGAGATACGGGAGATCGGACGTTGTCTTTCTGTGTTGAATACCTTTTCATTGATCAGGGATCCTAATGACTGACACAGATCACCCACCTGGATATACCGGGAAAGATCTCTCGTCCTTAGGGTTTTTTTTGGTTACAACTATGGATGGTATTTTAATTATTAATAAACCCAAAGGCATGACGAGTCATGATGTCATCAGTCGATTACGAAAACTCTATCATCAAAAGAAATTTGGTCATACGGGTACTTTAGATCCAGATGCTACTGGTGTTTTAGTTGTGCTTTGTGGGAAAGCTTGTAAAATCAATCAATTTCTAGCAGATACAGATAAAAAATATATTGCGAAGATTCAATTGGGGTATTCTACTACTACCGATGATATTCATGGCGATGTTTTAGATCGAAAACCTATTGATGAAAATTTTGATTTTGATTCGGTCATTTCTTCCTTTCAAGGACCTTGTCATCAACGTGTGCCAATGACATCGAATAAAAAAGTCAATGGTATGAAACTATTGGACTATCAAAGAAAAGGGTTACCCGTACCAGAAGTTTATCAAGATGTAATGATTTATGCGATCAAACCTCTAGAGGATCTTTCCTTTGAAATAGCTTGTTCTTCGGGAACCTATGTGCGAAGCATATGTCGTGATTTTGGTCCATTGACAAACAATTTAAGTTGCATGGCTTCTTTGGTTCGTACGCAAGTTGGTCGTTTTACTTTATCGCAAGCCCAGGATCTCGATAATCTAGCCAATGGAGAAAAGCCGGTTTTATATTCGATACGATCGGTCTTGGATCATTTACCTATGATTGCCTATCCGGATATCCATGCGATTTATCAAGGAAAAACCATTCATTTAGATACCGATTATGATCGTGTTTGTATCGTGGAAAATAAGGAACCCATTGCGATTTATGATCGAATCGAAGAAGATATTTTTCATTCCAAAAGGGGGCTATGGTAAATGCAAGTCATTCAAATTGATGTCAATCAAATACCAGAATTAGAAGAAACAGCGGCTTGTATCGGTTTTTTTGATGGCATGCATAAGGGACATCAAGAATTATTAAAAAGAACAAAGAAAACGGCGAAACGAAAACAAATACAGAGTGCAATCATTACATTTGAACCCGATCCATGGGCTGTCTTTTATCCCCAAAAAGAACTGCATCATTTATTCACATTAGCTGATAAAGTGCATTTTGCCGAGTATATGAAATTTGATTTTGTTTATGTGATTCACTTTACCAAAGAATTAGCAAGTCTGGACATTAATCAATTTCATGAAATGTTGTATCAAATGCATATTCATTCTTTAATTTGTGGCTTTGATTTTCGCTATGCAGCCAAGAATACAGGAAATGTTCAAACATTACGAGAACAATCATATTTTGATGTGATCGTGGTGGATAGTATCAATGATCGTTCTATCAAGATTTCCAGTTCTCGTATTGAACCATTGATCCTGCAAGGGCAGGTCTTAAAAGCCAATCGATTATGCGGATTTGCCTATTCCATTGAAGGGATTGTCTGTCACGGATTTAAACGAGGATCGACGATATTAGGAATCCCAACGGCTAATTTAGATGTGAACAATGAATATGTCGTACCTGTTGTTGGTGTATATGCTGGTATGGTTTCCGTCGGTGATCAAATGTATGGTGCCATGATCAATATTGGCAATAATCCAACGTTTGAAAATAAAATTCAAACCATTGAAGCCAATCTATTTAATTTTAATGATGATATTTATGACCAAACCGTACGTTTTTATTTTTTAGATAAAATTCGGGACGAAAAGAAATTTTCCAGTGCGAAGGAATTAAAAACACAGTTGCTTAATGACATCGAGCGATCAAAAAAACGTTTGATTGCTTTAGAAAAACTATGTAATAAAACATGTGATGTCTGGCAAAAACAATATTTTCAATTTTAGAAAAAGACGAAGGTTAGATGCCAATGTCATTAAGTTAAGCTAACGGGATAGTGGCAGTGATAAATTCTTATTAAGTTAAGCCTGGATACAATTCTATATCCAGGTCTTTACTTACGTTACAGTTAAAAATGTGGTATTTAAGGCATGACGAAAAGGCAAATTTTTGCACTTCAAAAAAATTTGCCTGTGACTCATATATGAAATATAATCAGTGTAGCGCTATGATGCTTTTGTATTAAATGGTATAGCCGATTTAGGTTTCATATTGCGCTGATATTTTCTATCTGGTCTTACCGGGGCCAGATATTTTTTTATTCTTTTTATCATTTCTTTTGTACAGATTATTTTTCTTAACCAAAGCCTCATATTTGTTACGGCAGTAGATAAATTCACTTTGTAATGATGTTTCCTTTTGTCAGATTGTTCTACTTCGATTCTCTCAGTAATGATATTTGTTAAACAATGTAATAGAATTGCTGCATAGATTTCCTGTTGTATGAAATTACGTTTTTTTGAATGAAATGACATCATTCCGATGATGTATTTCAACATTTTAAACGCAGTTTCTATATTCCATCTCATGTGATACATCTTCTTTAGTTCATTTAAATCGAATTCATCTCTCGTTAAATTTGTTACCAGACATTCATAGGTTTCCTTTGTAATCTTAAAACGAACTACTCTTAGATTCAATTCATAAAACCCATCATCATCAAAATAATCAAAATCCGATTCTTTTTTCATAATGGTAAATTTATCTTTATTATTCTTCGTTTCATTTGTTTGTTTACGAGTCAGTATTTTAGTAACATCTAAATCAAATTCTTCATGTGGCAAATTCAGATTTGAAAGAATTGAACCAAATACATTTATATCTTTAATACGAAATACAAATTTCTGATTATTTTCTATACAACATGCCATTAGATTGTATTTTTCATAACCTCTATCAGCCGTAATAATCGAGTTTACAGGATAATCATGTCTCATAATCATTTTCATTAAAGCAGCACATTCTCTAGTCTTAGTAGCTGTATCAATACTTGTATCCCAGAAAACATGATTAATACAGTCATATAATCCGTTGATATGAAGCTGACTGAATGGTTTATTATTGCCGTTCTGTCTTTTAGTATCTTCATCCTTTTCATCATAGGCAATATTTACATCCGAACCATCGCAAGCTAGAACATGGTATCCTTTCCAAGTCTTGTAGTCATCAAATGCATTCACAAACAGATGCATAATTCTTTGGAAAGCACTGATATCAAGCTTGTCTCTTTGCTGGCAAAGAGCCGAAGCAGTAGGCAAAGAATCCAAGTCTGTAAAATATTCACACAACTCGGAGTTTAGACTTTTAGACTGCATCTGAACAATAAAGTGTATCAGAGTTTCAGCAGGCAGTTTTCTCTTACGAGTAAAATCACTAACAGGGTCATTGCAGTAACAAGCGATGTTGCTGCAAACCATTTTAATAGAACGATTAAAAACATTTAAAATCTTATCTGGAATCATAGGTAAAAATCCTCCTCTATAATTCCTTCGGATTATGTTTAAAATTCCGCTTTTTGGCTTGTCAAGTGTTTTTTACACTTCTTGCACAAAAAAANTGGAATCATAGGTAAAAATCCTCCTCTATAATTCCTTCGGATTATGTTTAAAATTCCGCTTTTTGGCTTGTCAAGTGTTTTTTACACTTCTTGCACAAAAAAAAGAGCCCTACCTATTTATAGGTAAGACTCATAAATTTAAGAATTGTCTTAACTTAATGACATTGGTTAGATGCCTTCGTCTTTTAAGATAGTAATAATGATGGTTGTTGTTCTTTAGCCGTTAAGCCTGTCATACAATTTAAGGAAATACCAATGATTGATGCATTATGGAGTAGGGCAGTCATAGATGGCTGTAGGATTCCAAACATACCTAGATTGATCAATCCAGAATTAAATCCCATGATGAAATCATATGTGTGCTTATTTCGCTGGTTGAGCGCATTGCATAATTGACGTAATGTCACAAGTGCTTGTAAATCATTTTCGGCAATGGTAATATCTGCGACTTCACGTGCAATAGGCGCTCCTGAGGTAATCGCGATACCAACATCGGCTACAGAAAGTGCCGGAGTATCATTGATGCCGTTACCAACCATGATAACTGTATGACCCAATGCATGTTCTTGTTCGATAAATGCAGCTTTATCTTCTGGTAATACTTCTGAACAATAATCATCCAGTCCTAAACGAGAAGCAACGGCTTTGGCTGTTCGATCACTATCACCCGTCAACATGACAATTTTTTAAATCCAACATCATGTAATTGGTGAATGACTTGTTTGGCTTCTTCTTTAATTGGATCTTCGATTAAGATTACAGCCGCTAATTGTCCACCAATCGATAAATACAAGTGGGAATATTCATCTGGCAAGTTATCGAATTTTTCTTGTTCACCTTCAGGTATGGTGATACCTTCATCTTCAAAGATGAAATGATAACTGCCAATTCGCAATAAGACGCCATTGATATCACTCGCAATGCCATGTGCGACAATGTATTTGACTTCGGAATGTTCTTCTTCATGACGAAGATGCAGTTCATCCGATCATTTGACTACCGCATTGGCAATGGAGTGTGGATAGTGTTCTTCCAAACAAGCTGCCAAACGCAACATTTCGATAGGCTCATGATCTCCAAAAGCAATCACATCTTTTACTTTTGGTTCGGCTTTGGTCAAAATACCGGTCTTATCAAAAACAATGGTTTTCGCTTGCGTATAATCTTCCATCACTTTGCCGCCTTTTACGGTAATTCCTTCTAGACTTGCATCATGCATGGCGCTTAAGAAGGATATTGGCATCGAAAGTTTCAATGCACAACAGAAATCAACCATCATGATCGAGTAAGCACGGGTCACATTTCGTGTGAACAGATAGGTCAGAGCTGTTGCCGCAAATGTTACCGGAAATAAGTGATCTGCAAGATTGGATATTCGTGTTCCGGTATTTGATTTTAATTTTTCTGAATCTTCGATCATACTGACCGGAACCGGAAACTTTGGTTACTTGGATGACCAATTGACCTTCATCCATCACTGTTCCTGCAAAGACTGGCGCTCCTTCGGATTTATGAACCGATAGTGGTTCACCCGTAATGGAAGATTGGTTGACCATCGCATCACCACTTACAACAAGACCATCCAACGGAATCATGTTGCCAGTACGTACGATAATTTGATCATTCAGTTTAATTTCCATGATAGGTACTAATGTATTGGTATCTTTTTCTTTACGCCATACTTTATCAATGTGCAAAGACATCGCATTGGCCAGATCGTCCACCGATTTACGATGGGTCCACTCTTCCATGATGTCGCCAACACCTAATAGGAACATCACACTGCCAGCTGTATCAAAATCTTGACGAATCAGAGCAAAGGTAACGCTTGTCTCATCCAATACATGCACATCTAGTTTACCTTTGGACAACGATTTCAAGCCATGTAGAACAAATGGAACGGCTTTGATCAAACGGATGGAACTTCGAATTGGAACTGGTAAAAACCATCGAATAATGATCCTTGCGGCGATGTGATCAAACATTTTATCTTCATAATATCGTTGAATCTCTCGTCCTGTATGTTCGGCTACTTTGGGCTTACAAGTTTTATAGTCAAAAGAAGATAGACAATCAATAATTCTTTGACGTGTATCTGTTTTTCCATCATAAAGGATCGTGGCATCGGCGGTTCGATCGTATACTTTTACACGATTTACACCTGCTAATTCTTTGATCCAGTATTCTACTTGATCTGCTTCAGGCAGTGTCATATAACATTGATGTAAATGAATACGTAAGCGACCTAAGGATTCATGTTTTATTGTACAATCCAAAATATTTCTCCTTTCTAAAAAAGATGCGTTTAAGCCGCATCTTCTTGTGCCAATAGAGCTTTCGCATCGGCAATTTCTTTTTCACGTGCTTCAAATAGCACGTTTTTGATTGATATCATTCGCATCCGCATTGACATCTTCACAGTTTTCTTTTAGGGTGGTCAATGTCTTTTTTACACTGTCACCACCATGCTTTACAGCAGCTGTTACATGGGTATAAACATTTTTTGCATCTTTTGATGAAAGAATCGATACACCAGCTGAACCTAAGAGAAAACCATAGCTAATTAAGCGTGCTGTTTTCCATGGACTTATTTTATATATCTCCTTTAATAGTATATGTTCTATATAACTGTGATAGACATGGCTAATTTAAATGTCAAAATTTATTTGTTTATCGAAATGATGTGAAAATATGGGATAAGTATTTCTTTATTGCCTGTGGGAAGTTTGTTATAATAAAGAAGAAATGAAGGTGAAATTATGGCCCAAGAATATATAACATTAGAACCACAAAATGAATATGGAACGGTTCAATTAAATAAATCCGTGTTTTCAAGTATCGCTCTGAATGTGATTGAAGAGAATGACCAAGTGCAATTGGTTGAAGGCAATCGTCCTTTGAAGGGTGGTATCCAAACAGTGATTGACCACAATACATTAAAATTAACAATTCCTGTGAAAATGAATTATAAAGCGCATGTGACCGATACATGTGCTGAACTTCAAAACAAGATCTTTGAAAGTATTTCTTATATGACGGATTTCAAACCAGAATCAATTGAGATCCAGGTGGTTGGTTTTATTTTTTAGGAAATCTTTTGTGATTTCCTTTTTTTAAAAGGAGTAGATCTATGAGTGTATCTTTCCATGATTATTTAGTCATTGGAATTTCATCCCGTGCTTTATTTGATTTAGAAGAAGCCAATGAAATCTTTGAAACACAAGGACTGGATGCATATCGGGAATATCAGTTTGCACATGAAGAAGATATTTTAAAACCCGGTTCGGGCTTTCCATTAATCAAGAAATTCTTGGATATTAATGCCAAGATGAATAAAAAACTGGTAGAAGTCATCGTGATGTCTCGTAATTCAGCAGAAACATCATTACGAATCATCAATTCTTTGGAACACTATGATCTTGATATTGGTCGTATGGTCATGAGTGGTGGGGAAAATATTTCGCGTTATTTAAAAGCATTTGATGTCGATTTATTTTTATCCGCCAATGCCAAAGATGTAGAACTAGCTATTGAAGATGGGTATCCAGCTGGATTGATTTATCCACATGCGAAATATGATTTGCCATCCGATCAAATTCGTATTGCTTTTGATGCAGATGCAGTATTATTTTCGGATCAATCCGAACAGATTTATAAAGCCAAGGGATTGGATGCATTTGTAGCCAATGAAATCAAAAATCAAGATACGGCCATGGAACAAGGGCCGATGGCACATTTCTTATTTCGTCTGGCCCAACTTCAAAAAGCTTGTGCCAATACGCATTATTTACGTACTGCCATCGTAACAGCACGGGATAAAAATGCGGGTATTCGTGTCATCAAGACCTTACGTCAATGGCATATTATCGTAGATGAGATCTTTTTTCTACAAGGAGCTAAAAAAGCAGATATATTGGCAAGCTTTGGTGCGGATATCTTTTTTGATGATCAAGATATTCATGCTGGACCAGCCAGTGAAGTAGTTCCGAGTGCCCGTGTATTACCAACCAACAATAAGGAGAAAACATGAAACGACATGAACAGAGAGAAATCGCACTAAATAGTTTATATCAACATTTATTGCTGAATAAAGACATACGAAAATGTGTATATGAAGCCATGCATGGTACCAATGAAATTGATGGGTATCTATATAGCATCACCGTCGATACGGTGGCTCATGAATACAATTATATTCAAACAATTAATCATTTATTACGTAAAGATTGGACATTCAACCGGTTAAGTGTTTTGGAACAAGCTATTTTATTGATGGCTTGTCAAGAAATTTTAGTTAATCAAACACCTAAAGCGGTTGTTATTGATGAAGCCGTTGGACTGGCCAAAAAATATTGTGATGATGATTCTTATAAATTGATCAATGGGGTATTGGATCGACTATGACAGATGAAATGGTTGTGAGTGTATCCCATGTTCTTTTACGTATCAAAACAACCTTAGAACAACAATTGAATCTTCATGATGTCTGGATCAGTGGTGAAGTTTCCAATTTGACCAAACATCGATCCGGTCACTATTATTTTTCTTTAAAAGATGAACGTGGCGCTATGAGCTGTGTGATGTTTGCGAGCTATGTCAAACATTTGCGTTTTGATTTAGAAGAAGGCATGAAAGTTTTAGTCAAGGCCAGCGCCAATGTGTATCCTCAAAGAGGCTCTTTACAATTATATGTTACGTCAATGCGACCCGATGGTTTAGGCGCTCTTTTCCTGGAATTAGAACAACGAAAAAAACGTCTTGAAGCACAAGGCTATTTTGATCCTACACATAAAAAAACCAAACCGGATGTGATTGAACACATTGCGATCATTACGGCCAAAGAAGGAGCGGCCATTCAAGATGTGATCACGACTGTACGGAAGCGTTGGCCGATGTTGAAGATGACTTTATATCCAGCCCTTGTACAAGGTCAAAAAGCAGCTGAAACCATAGTGGCTCGATTAAAACAAGCTGATGCCAAAGGGTATGATGCAATCTTGGTTGTACGTGGTGGAGGTTCTTTTGAAGATTTATTTTGTTTCAATGATGAAGAACTTGTAAAAACAATATATCACTGTCAGACGTATATTGTTTCTGGTGTCGGTCATGAAGTGGATACGACATTATGTGATCTTGTTGCTGATCATCGAAGTGTAACACCAACGGCAGCCGCGCAATGGGTCACACCCGATCAAAAAGAAGTATTGGCTCGTTTGGAGCAAATGCAGGCTACACTAAATTTTCAGATGCATCAACACCTCCAAAGTGCTAAGAAGCAATTGTACACCTATCAATCCAATCGATATCTTTCCGATCCGAACACATGGATCATTGATAAACGATTACGATTGGATAATTTAGAACAAGCTCTGTCTCAAACAAAAGAGAAGATTACTGGCTTTGACAGTGATATCCATCACTATCAACAATCTTTGCAACAAGCTATGGGTGCAAAAATAAGAAAAGAAACGCAATTGTGTACCACTTATTTTCAACAATTGATGCAAGCTGGAAAGATATATACGCAAAAGCAGACACAAGATTTAAATCATGCCAAAGAGCGTACGCAAGATGCTTTAAAACATTATATAGAAAATCAACAAAAACACTTAATCAAAAATGTTTCTTTGCTCGATGCCTATTCTCCTTTAAAGGTCATAGAGCGTGGCTATTCCATCACGATGGAAGATGGACAAGTGATCCATTCCATCCATCAAGTACAAAATGGAAAAGTCATTCAAACGCAAGTAAAGGATGGTACCATTCTTTCCATGGTTACCGAATGTCAGGAGGAATCTCATGCCAACAAAAAAACTGAAATTTCATGAAGCGATGAATCGTTTAGATGAAATTGTTACGGAATTAAATCGTGATGATCTTGAATTAGAAAAAGCGATGGATTTATTTACAGAAGGAACGAAATTAGCTGCTCAATGTGAGACGCAATTGAAAGAATTTGAACAGAAAGTAGAACAATTATCCAATCAAAAGGAGACTACCAATGATTGATCTTGATGCATTTGAATCCTATCTTCAAACCAAAGTCAAAGAAGGACAAGAAGGTCGTGTAAAATCGGCCATGGCCTATTCCTTAGTCAATGGTGGAAAGCGCATGCGTCCGCAATTGCTTTTTGCGACTTTGCAACTATATGGTTTTGATCCAACCATTGGTTTTCCTTGTGCCAGTGCAATTGAAATGATTCATACCTATTCATTGATTCATGATGACTTGCCAGCTATGGATGATGATGATATGCGACGAGGACAGCCAAGCTGCCATGTTCAATTTGATGAAGCTACTGCTATTTTAGCTGGTGATGGTTTATTGACACGAGCATTTGATGTTGTCTTAGAGACAAATGTCGATGCAGAAAAAAAAGTCGGTCTTGTTTCTGCATTAAGTAAATATTCAGGTGTCGATGGCATGATTTATGGACAAGAATTGGATCTTAAAGCAGAATCAGCAAAAAATCTAACGTTAGATGATGTATTTTCTATTGATACGTATAAAACCGCAAAACTTTTAACTTTACCATTTGTCTGTGCTGCCATCATTGCAGGTAAAGAAGAGGATATTCCTACTTGGCAAAAAATTGGTTATGCACTAGGTATTCAATTTCAGATTCAAGATGATATTTTGGATCAAACCCAATCCAGTCAGGCTTTAGGAAAATCAACAAGTGATAATGAAAATCATAAACAAACATTTGTTTCCTTGATGGGATTAGAAGCAGCAAAAAAGAAGGTTCTTTCTTATCAAACGGAAATTGAAACCATGCTTTCTAGCTTTGAAGGAGATTTATCTTACTTACAAACATTGATTGATTTTATGACCAAACGTACATATTGAAATGAGGGAGATATATGCGTCTATACGACATTGAAACGCCAGAACAAATCAGGAATTTATCGGAAGAGCAATTATCGACTGTAGCCGATGATATACGTGATTTTATCATTCAAACCATTGCCCAAAAAGGAGGGTACTTGGCGGATAATTTAAGTGTTGTGGATGCGATGGTTGCCTTACATTTTGTTTTTCAAACACCCCAGGATCAATTATTGATCGATGGCGGACATCAATGTTTAGCCCATAAAATTCTAACGGGTCGTTCACCCACGTTTTCAACCTATCGCCAAGCCAATGGTTTAAAAACGTATTGTTCTTGTGATGAAAGTACCTATGATACTTGGAATAGCATGCCTATTGGCAGTTCGCTTGCAGTGGCTTTTGGATTGGCTTGTGCTCGCGATAAAGCCAAAGAAACGTATCAGATCATCGATTTCATTGATTCAAAAGGCATAATTACAGGCTCTAGCTTAGAGGCTCTTTACCAAATTGGATATGCTCAACATGGCATGGTCATCATCTTTAATGAAATGATTCAGACGAAAACAAAATCGAATCGAATTATCGAAACATTATCGTCCTTTCGTTCCAGCAAAGCGTATCGCAAAGCGAAGGAAAGCGTCAATGACACCTTGCGTTCCAATCGAATTGGCAATGGTGTGGCAAGTGCTTTTGGATCTGTGAAAGATCATATCAAAGATAATTTATTGAATGATAATTTATTCCAAAATATGGGGTTTGATTATCTAGGACCTATCGATGGACATGACATGCATGCTTTGATCAATGCTTTCCAAGCAGCTAAAGCATCCAGTCGTCCTATTGTTGTCCATATTCAAACGCATCCTTCCTATGGATATCCATATGCGCAGGATCAAAATGGCTGGCAAGAAGTGATGCCTTTTCATCAAGATACGGGAAAATCCAAACTTTTAGTTTCCAAAGACCAATGCAGCTGGGAGACATGGATCGATACTTGTATCACTGTATTACAGAAACAAAATCCCAAATTATCAAAGATTGATCCATCACTTTCGTCTCGTCCCAATCTAGCCTTAGGAATGGCGGCAGGAATTGCGAAAAAAGGATATCACCCTTTTGTTCAGATTCAAGCCAAAGATATTGGCCAATGCATCGATACCATTCAAGCCCATTTAGCCAATATGAAAAGTCCCATCATTGTCGGTGTAAATAATGCAGGTATTGCGGATGGTAAAGGCGATATTCAGCAGGGAATCTATGATATCCGGCTTTTATCTTCGATTCCGGATATTATGATTTCCCAGCCAAAAGACAGTCAAGAAGCATTAGATTTATTATATACAGCTTCACAAACCCAAAATCCTTTTTTCATTCGCTATCCATTTGGTATTGTGAGTAAACCATCCGAACAAATAGGTCATTTATTGCCAATTGGTTCTTGGTCACAATTTCAAATTGGCTTGGATCCAAAATGTATCGTGATTACCTATGGACAAGAATTTGATCGTATTGTTTCCAAGGCCAAAGAAAATCAATGGGATATGATCGTGATCAATGCACGATTCTTTAAACCCGTCGATGAAAAGATCCTCAAACAAATGTTTTTAATGCAGTTGCCTATCTATATTTTTGAACCCGATGCAAAAGGCTCTTTATCCGCTTTAGTGATGCAAGTGTATACCAAAATAATGAAACCGGTACATGTCCTTGGTATTGAAAATCATTTTGTTCAACAAGGATCCGTACGTTCCATCCGTATTCATGAACATATTTCAGTGAATGCCTTGTTTAAGGAAATCGATCATGAACAACATGCGGTTAGATAAAGTCTGTGCCATTCAGATTGGTTCGCGAACAAAAGCCCAAGATCATATCAAAAAAGGTTTGGTCGAAGTGAATGGGAAAGTCATTCAAAAATCAAGTTTTTTGGTTACGGAACAGGATTCCATCGTAATAAAGAATGATGGCTATGAATTTGTATCAAGAGCTGCCTATAAATTATTAGGAGCTATGGATACTTTCCATATTGATATTTCTCATCAGGTAGTTTTGGACATTGGTGCAAGTACCGGAGGTTTCACAGATGTTTGTTTACGGCATGATGCAAAAAAAGTATATGCGTTAGATGTGGGACATTTACAGTTGTCACCGAAACTAGAAACGGATCCTCGCGTTATTAAGATGGAAGGAAAGAATGCTCGTGAATTAGAAGTCAGTTGGTTTGATGAGCCAATCGATTTTATTTGTATGGATGTGAGTTTTATTTCTTGTCAAACCATTTTGGAACATGTATTCACACAAATGATTCCTTCTCATTTGGTGGTATTGGTCAAACCTCAATTTGAGTGTGGACCACAGGCATTAAATAAACACGGTGTTTTAAAAAATGAAAAATTAGCAAAACAAATTATTGCACAAAAAGAAGCATTTCTGAAAATGTATTATAAAAATGTGGATGTCATGAAAAGTCCCATTCAAGGTCGTTCCGGTAATCAGGAATATGTTGTTTATGCCCAAGAAAGGAGATCGAAATGATTGAACAATTGATGGTGAAAAACTATATCTTATTTGATCATGCTTTAATCGACTTTTCTACCGGTATGAGTGTTATTACAGGAGAGACAGGTGCAGGGAAAAGCTTATTGATTGATGCGATTGGATATCTTTGTGGCAAGCGTTGTACTTCCAATATCGTACGGAAAGGAAAAGACAAAGCCACCTTACAAATGGTTTTATCGTGTGAAGATCCAACGTTAAGGCAGTATTTGGAAGAAAATGATTTTGATGTCGAAGATGAATTAATCATCACCCGAACGATTACAACCAATCAGAAGAGTACAATTCGAATCAATCAACAAGTCACTACTTTGGGGTTTGTACGTCATTTGATGACGCAATTGATTGATATTCATTCGCAAATGGATACCTATCAATTGATCAAACCGGAAACACAATTGGCAGTTTTGGATGGATATGCACATACCGATGCTTTAAGAAAACAAGTATCGGTTGTCTATCATACCTATAAAGAACAAAAAGATGCGTATGATTCGTTAGTGAATGAAACGTTATCGGATGATGAATTGGATTTTGTGACCAATCAATACAATCAAATATGTGAGGCCGATGTGCAACCTGAAGAATTGGATACGTTATTAGCACAAATCAAACAAAAAGAAGATGCATTGCGTAATCAAGAAATGTATATGGAGAGTTTACGTTCTTTAGAAGAAGAGCAGGGCATCTTAGATCGTTTGTATGCTTTGTTTAAATCGCTACAGAAAAGTGATGCGATGCAAGAACAAGCGGATCAAATTCGTGATATGTATTATCAATTGGATGATATCAAAGAAACCTTACATCAACAGATTGAGGGGACGGATGATTCCGTATCGTTGGATGATCTGCAAGCTCGTGTCTATACCATTCGTGGTTTGTATCAACGCTATGGTGGTTCGTATGAATCGTTGATGGAAAAGAAAACAGAATTGGAGCAACAAATTGATCGAATCTTACATCGGGAAACAGTTTTGGAACAAAGTAAGGCAAATCTAGAAAAAGCAGAAAAGGAATATGCGACTTTAGCTCAAAAGTTATCGAAACAACGCAAAGCTTGTTTTGCGGAATTGGAATCGAAGGTCATGTCTCATTGTAAGGATTTGATGTTGGAGCATTGTCAGTTTCAAATTAAACAAGAAACAAAAACTTATGCAGAGGATGGAATCGATACGATTGCTTTCTATGTTTCGATGAATCCGGGTCAACCATTTGTTCCACTCAAAGATAGTGCATCCGGTGGTGAATTGAGTCGATTGATGTTGGCTTTAAAGGTTGTGTTCCAAACTCAAAAGGGTATTGAAACAATTATTTTTGATGAAATTGATACCGGTGTGAGTGGTCGTGTGGCTTATGCGATGGGGCAAAAAATGCATACCATTGCTAAATCGTATCAAGTGTTGTGTATTACGCATTTGGCAAGTGTGGCAGCTTGGGCGGATACACATTATTGTGTGCGAAAAAGCAGTCAGAAGGATTCTACATTCACTTCGATTGAAGAACTAGATGAGGAATCCAGCTTGATTGAATTAGCAACCATGAGTGCAGGAAAACCAACACCAGCAGCTATTCAAGCTGCCAAGGAATTAAAGGAGCGTGTATCACATGGCTAGAGTGATCTTCCATATTGACATCAACGCTTTTTTTGCGTCTTGTGAAGAAAATCGTCATCCTGAATTAAAGGGAAAACCGGTCGCTATTGGTTCCTTATCGCGGCGAAGCGTCATTTCAACGGCCAACTATAAGGCCAGAGAATATGGCGTACATAGTGCCATGCCTGTCTATGAAGCGTTGCGTAAATGTCCAGACCTTGAATTAGTGGAATCGGATTATGCCTATTATCGATCTTGCAGTCGGGCTTTTTTTCATTATTTATATAAATATACAAGAGCCATTGAACCGGCAAGTATTGATGAATGTTTTATGGATGTCACCGATATTATTATGAAATATCCTCGTCCTTTGGATCTAGCTTTTCAAATTCAACAAGGTGTATATCAAGAAACCGGTTTGCATGTTTCCATTGGCGTAGCACCAACCAAATTCTTAGCGAAGATGGCAAGTGATATGCGTAAGCCACATGGGATTACGGTTTTACGGAAAGCGGAATTGGCCCAAAAACTTTGGCCTTTACCTATTGAATCGATGGTTGGGATTGGTAAACGATCGGTACCTAAACTGCAAAAAATTGGCATTTATACGATTGGTGATTTTGCGAGTCCAGAAAATGAGAATAAGATCTTGCGTATACTTGGTCCTAGTAGTTTTTCTTTGATTCAAAAAGCACAGGGAAAAAGTAGTGATCGTTTGTCGTATTCCACTACGCATAAAAGTGTTTCGATTTCTGAAACTTTTGAAAATGATTTATATGCGATGGATGAAGTATTATCACAAGCTCGGCATTTAACGTTTGCGTTATCGCAAAAAATGAAGAAAGAAAATTATATGGGAAAAATGATTTCCTTAACGATGCGTGATATTCATTTTCATAATATTGTTCGTTCGCAGACGTTTCGTGAATATACAAACAATGCTAATATCATGTATGAAGCCATTCGTAATTTGATTGATCAAAATTTTGAAGAGGATCTTGGCTATCGTCATTTAGCTATTCATATGGGTTCTTTAAAAGATGCGAAAGAAATTATTGTGCAACCAACGATGTTTGAACAGCCAAAGGAAACGACGGATATGATTTTGTCGCAGTTAAATCGTCAAATTGAGGGTATTCATTTGATAAAAGCAAGTGATTTATTGAAGGAGCCAAAGGATGCGTAAGGATTATTTTTTAAGGGAGGATCTAGTGTTGTATCAAGATCAGGACGCTTTTTGTTTCAATACAGATACAAAGTTTTTAGCTCGTTTTATGGAGTTAAGAAAAAATGAGGTTGTCTTAGATATCGGAACAAATAATGGCGCTTTATTATTAGCAGCCGATCAATACCCGATTCAATTGATGATTGGGGTCGAAGTCTTAGAAGAAGCAGCAAAGCTAGCACAATTGAATGCGGATACATTTTTTACCCATCCAACAACGATCATCAATCAACGGATTCAGGATGTACAAATAAATCCTGTGGATGTGATTGTCTCCAATCCGCCTTATTTTCGTGATGAAGCAACCAATCCAGGGGTAAAGATGAATCGTCGACAGATGGGACGCATTGAAAAGAATCTGACGTTGGTTGAATTGATTGAAAATGCGAATCGACTATTAAAGAGCAATGGGCGTTTTTATTTTGTGCATCGATGCAACCGTTTGAATGAAATCGTACAGTGTTTATTTGCACATCATTTTTGTATCAAACATATACAAATTGCTTATACAAAAGAGAAACAAATAGCGAAAACTGTCTGTATTGAAGCCATTAAAGAAGGACATTGTGATTGTGAGGTCTTACCGCCTTATTTTATCTAGGTATTAGATTGGTCTTGAATTGGTAAGCGTGTTAAAATATGGACATGAAGCTAAAAGAGGCAATCGATGATTACTTGATCAATGGTAGGGTCGTAGCTCAAAAAAGTTCAAAAACAATGGATGCGTATCAACACAATTTGGTTGTATATGCAAAGTATCTGGAAAACGAATCGATCATCAATGTTGAGGATATTACCATATTGCAGATTGATTCCTTTTTGAATGTATATGCACTGGATCATGTAGCAAGCAGTGTCAATCAAATGATTGCGACGTTACATTCGTTTCATAAATTTACGTCTTTGAATCATCCGGAATATAAAGATCCAACGACGAGTTTGCGTGGTATCAACAACAATCGGCATTTACCGGTGTATTGTTCCATAGCGGATTTAAAAAAGTTATTTGAATCGTTTGGTTCTTCCAATCAAGATATTTATCATAAGACCATTTTAGTGGTTTTGTACTCTTGTGGGCTTCGTGTGAGTGAATTATGTGATCTTCGATGCAATGATGTACATCTATCGCAACAAATTGTCAAAGTCAAAGGGAAGGGTGATAAAGAAAGAATTATCCCAATGGCGTCTGCTTGTTGTGAACAGATTGAAGAATATATGCGTTTGGTACGATGTGACTGGGATAAAAAACACATCCCTCAATTGTTTGTGAATCGATTGGGTCATCCTTGTACGCGTCAATATGTGCATCATCTGATCAAAGAGAAAGTCAATGCGTTGGATTTGGATCCACGGATTTCAGCACATAGTTTTCGGCATAGTTTTGCGACACATCTGTTGGATGGCCATGCTGATTTGCGTATCGTGCAGGAATTATTAGGCCATAGTGATATTCAAACGACGCAGATTTATACACATATTCAATCCGATCGCTTAAAAAATACGTATGATTCATACTTTTTATGGACGGATAAAAAAGAGGAGGAAAAATAGTATGTCTTGTGAAGGTTGTCCAAATGCTGGAAATTGCAATAAGGATGCAAGTACTTGTGGTGTAGAAACAAATCCAAAAAATCATATTAAAGATGTAGTAGCTGTAATGAGTGGTAAGGGTGGTGTTGGTAAATCAACCATGACTGTCCTTTTAGCGAAATCATTAGCTGCACAAGGGAAAAAAGTGGGTATCATGGATGCCGATATCACGGGGCCTAGTATTCCTCGTTTAATGGGGGTTGAAGATCAGCATGCATATGGCACCAAAGAGAATGAGATCTTACCGGTAGTTGTCGATGACATCAAATTAATGTCTTTAAATTTCATGGTAGAAAATGAAAGTGAACCCGTTATTTGGCGAGGTCCGATCGTGGGTAATGTTGTCAAACAATTTTATACCGATGTTCTATGGGAAGATCTGGATGTTTTATTGATCGATATGCCTCCAGGAACGGGAGATGTTGCCTTAACGATCATGCAGTCTTTGCCTTTAAAAGGTGTTGTGATGGTATCTACACCACAACCAATGGTTTCCATGATTGTTGAAAAAGCTATCCATATGTGTGAAAAGATGGATATCCCTGTCTTGGGTCTCATTGAAAATATGGCATATTTGGAATGTCCAAATTGTCATGAACATATTGATTTCTACAATAAAGAAGAATTGGATACGTTCTTGAAAAAGGTTAAGGTGCCTTGTTATGGTATGTTGCCACAAGTGGATCTATTGCGTGATATCAATATGTATAGTCAAAGTTATACCTTAGAGCAACAAGAAAAGACTATGGATCTGATGAAAGAGATTGCGCAAAGAATGTGTGATGATCTGCAATAATGGAATATCAGTGGATCAAAAATAAACGTTATAAGAATGTTTCCCTACGAATAAAAGATGGACAAATCATTGTCACAAGTCCTGTGCAAACTTCCAAAGAATTTGTGGATACTTTCGTTAACCAGCATACCCATTGGATTCAAAAACAATTGGCTGCCTATGAGGCTATACCAAGAATTCGTCCAGGCATGACTTTGTTTATTTTGGAACGTCCATATAAAGTGGTTATGGGTGATGTTTGTGCTATTAACTTGGATAAAGAAACCATCACGATCGATGGCAATGAGAAACATTGGCAAGTTCTCTTAAAAGAGATTGCCCAAAATCAAATCACGCCGCGTTTTCATCAGTGGGAACAGGCCATGGGCTATTCGAATTTGACGATTCGTTATGGCTATTATGCATCCAAGTGGGGAAGCTGTCGAAAGGATATGGGTGTGATTGCACTTAGCACAAAATTATTATTTGTGGATTGGGAAGAAGTGGATTCCGTTATCGTTCATGAATTGTGTCATATGAAATATCCCAATCATTCCCAAGCTTTTTACCAAGAAGTTTTAGATTGGATGCCAAATTATTGGGAAGTTCATAAACATTTGATTCATCATTGCATTCCTGTACTTGAAAAGAAAGGATGACCGTTTGGTCATCCTCATTTTTTATACATTGATTTGTGCTTCAATACCTAATTCATCACTATGCTTTGCTAAGATTGGATCGATATATTCAGCAAAGAATTCTTCGGTTTGTTGAACCGAACGACCAACATAATGGATTGGTTCCATATGGGATTCGATTTGTTCTTTGGTCATACCGAATTTTGGATCATTCGCAATACGATCAATCAAATCATTTGGTTTTCCTTCTTCTTTAACAACTTTACCTGCTGCCATCGAATGTTCACGAATCAATTCATGTAATTCTTGGCGATCACCACCAGCTTTTACGGCATCCATCATGATATTTTCTGTGGCCATGAATGGTAATTCTTTCAATAAATCGGCTTCCACAACTTTTGGATAGACGACCATGCCATCGGTAATATTTAAATATAAATCTAAGATACCATCGGTTGCTAAGAAAGCTTCCGCGATACTGATTCGTTTATTGGCAGAATCATCCAGCGTTCTTTCAAACCATTGTTCACTGGCTGTCATAGCAGGGTTTAAAGAATCGGCAATGACATAACGGGCTAAGGAACCCATACGTTCCGAACGCATTGGATTACGCTTATAAGCCATAGCGCTTGATCCGATTTGACCTTTTTCAAATGGTTCCTCGACTTCTTTCATGTGTTGCAACAAACGAATATCATTGGAAAATTTATGTGCACTTTGTGCAACGCCAACCAAGGCATTGATGACTTGCGTATCATATTTTCGGGTATAGGTTTGTCCAGAAACAGGGAAGTAGTGATCATATCCAAGCTTTTCACAGATTTTCTTATCCAAAGCTTTCACTTTATCGGTATCATTATTGAATAATTCCATGAAACTGGCTTGAGTTCCGGTTGTTCCTTTGCAGCCTAATAATCTTTTATTTTCTAATAAGTGTTCAATTTCTAAATAGTCCATGTATAGGTCTTGGGCCCATAGAGATGCTCGTTTTCCAATCGTTGTAGGTTGGGCTGGTTGAAAATGGGTAAAGGCCAAGCATGGCATATCTTTGTATTCTAAGGCAAATTTTTTTAATTGTGCCAATACATTGACGATCTTTTTTTGTACTAATTCCAAAGCTTCATGCATGATGATCAAATCTGTATTGTCCCCTACATAACAGCTCGTAGCACCTAAATGAATGATTCCTTTTGCTTTTGGACATTGTACACCATAGGCATACACATGACTCATAACATCATGACGAACGATTTTTTCACGGGCTTGAGCGACATCGTAGTTGATATCGTCTTTGTGGGCAATCAATTCTTCAATTTGTTCATCGGTAATATCGAGGCCTAATTCTTGTTCGGATTGAGCTAATGCGATCCAAAGTCTTCTCCAAGTACGAAATTTTTTATCATTTGAAAATAATGCTTGCATTTCTTTTGACGCATATCGTTGCGACAAAGGGGATTGATAATATGCAGTTTGTGCCATTTGTTTTCCTCCATTACAATACCTTTATTATACGTGAGTACAAATACCAATTCAATTTAATTTCGTGTATAATTAGGGACGTATAAAAGGAGAAGCCAAATGAAGCATCTTTCTATTTTAGCAACGAAAATGAGTTCATCCTTATTACATCTGATTGGCCATGGTGGTTCTATGCCTGGTGAAATCGGTTTGAAATTGGATAAAAATATATTATCGAAATTAAAAATCAATGGTCCGGTTATCTTAGTAACTGGAACAAATGGAAAAACAAGTACTGCTAATATGATCACTGATTTATTAGTAAACGATGGATATGATGTCATTTCCAATCGTAAAGGTGATAATTTGAAAGCTGGTATTACAACAACCTTATTAACGAATAGTTCTTTATCTGGAAAGGTGAAAGCCAATGCGATTGTCTTGGAAGTGGATGAATTAAATGTTCGTCATATTCTACCTTATCTTCCCGTTACTGCATTAGTCGTAACCAATTTTTTCCGTGATCAACTGGATCGTGCCCGAGAAATGGAACAATTGATTCTTTCCATTGAAAAGGTATTGCCAAACTATCAGGGAGAATTGATTTTGAATGGCAATGATCCCAATGTAGTTCGTTTAGCTTATAAAGCATCAAAAGCACATGCTACCTATTTTGGTATGGATAAAAATAAATATAGTGTAGATCATACCAATGAGGCCAGTGAAGGGAAATTCTGTCCGCTTTGTGGCCATAAATTAGAATATGCATATTATCAATATTCCCATATTGGTAAATTTCATTGTAGTGCTTGTGATTTTCAAACGCCGCCATTGGATATTGAATTACAAGATATTGATTTAGATAAAGAAACATTTACGTGTGATGGCATTGATTTTCACTCGCCGTATGAAGGTATGTATTCGATGTATAATTGTGCAGCTATCTTAGCTGTAGCTAAGGTATGTAAGATTTCCATGGATGTAGCTAAAAAAGTATTTGCCCATGCACCACAACCGAAAGGAAGAAATGAGAAGTTTGAAAAGAATGGACATTTTTGTATCTTAAATTTGGTGAAAAATCCAACGGGTGCCAATGAAGTCATGAAAGTCATTGAAAGAGATACAAATCCAAAAAAAGTTTGTATCGTATTAAATGATCGTGAACAAGATGGTACCGATGTATCTTGGATCTATGATACCTTCTTTGAAAAGATCATTACAGATGAAACCAAAGAAATTGTTTGTACGGGATTACGTGCCAATGATATGGCTTTACGTATTTATTATGGCGGTTATCAAGGATCGATTCGTGTAATATCCCAGCTGCAAGATGCGATTCATCAAGCTTTTCAGGATATTGATCGAACCTATGTGGTCGCAACGTATACGGCTTTGTTGCCAGCTCGTGGAGCCATCGTAAAGGAGATGGAATGAATCTATGGAACAAGTAATGAAAGTTTGTTGGATGTATCATGACATCATGGATCTATATGGAGATAAAGGAAATATCATGACCTTAAAGAAACGGTGTTTGGATCGTGGAATTGGTTTTGATTTGCATACTTGCGGGATTGGTCAACAAGATGATCTTTCCACCTATGATTTGATCTTTTTAGGTGGTGGTGCCGATAAAGAACAAATTTCTTTAATTCCGGATCTCTTGCAACGAAAAGAAAACATCCAAAAAGCAATGGATGAAAATACGTTTATTTTATTGATTTGTGGTGGTTATCAGTTGTTTGGTCAATATTATATTGCCGCAAATGGTGAAAAAATAGCGGGTCTCGGTTTTTATCCGTATTATACAGATACTGGAAAAATGGGCTCTCGTTGCATTGGTAATATTGTGATCGATGCTCAATTGGATGAAATTCATACAAAAATTATTGGTTTTGAGAATCATGGTGGTCAAACTTTGGGTGTCACAAAGCCATTGGGAAAAGTATTGTCTGGATATGGAAATGCGTTTGATGCAGGATTTGAAGGTTTCTATGACGGTAAAGTCTTAGGTACGTATTTACATGGTCCTTTGTTGCCAAAAAATCCGGATGTTGCAGATTTTGTTATTTATAAAGCATTGAAGAAAAGAAATCCAAATATGCAATTTAAAGATTTGACACCACTGACCAATCCTTATGATCAAGCAGCTCGTGAAGTATTACTGACCAGAATGCATATTGAAGAAGATAAATAAAACGCAGGGGCATTTAAGCTTCTGCGTTTTCAAATGTTAAAATTTCTAATTCCGTAAACATTTTATATACAACGGTTTTAATGACTGAGATCATTAATTGTGTTTCATCATTCATATGTTCAGGTTGAAATTCTTGTTTGATCATGCCAAATTGAAGGACTTGATGAAGGTAATGATCAAAACAATCACTGAAAGAATTATAAATGGTCGCAATACTACTGGTGGTATCATCCGGTTCTAAGCGTCTTACAATTTCAATCATGGTTTGTATTTCGGTCAATGAATAACATTTTTTTAAAATACAAACAGCAATTAAATAGGCTAAATGATATTGTTTGTAGTGTTTTTTTATAGGTGGATGCACAATACTGTTTTTCACATAATTATTGACCATATTAGAAGTTATAACTTTATCAGCCTTATCTTCTAAAAAGAATAAAGGCGATAACCGATCATTGATAAAGAAGATGACTTGATCCATATATACATCAAAATCGGGTAATTGCTGCCATTTTGGACATTGAAAATTTTCTAGATCTTGTTTAATTTGTGCGATTTCCATACACATAGTTTATCATAATATAAAAAACGTGACAATGTAGTTTTAAGAACTAGATTTATTGACTATATAAATCAGTTACGCTACAATAGAAATACGAGGATAGTTTATGATAAAAATAGTTACAGATAGTGCTTGTCAAATGTCACCAGCACAAGCAAAACAACACGGTATTTATGTAGCTCCTTTGATGATCACTATAAATAATCATAGTTATCGTGATTTTGAACAAATAACCGATATTCAATTATTAAGGATGATCAAGAATGGCGCGGTTCCTTCAACTTCGCAACCATCCATTGGTGAGAAAACAGAAATCTATAATCAAATTATTGCTGAAGGCAATGAAGTGATTGATATCACGATGGCAGATGGTTTAAGTGGAACTTATCAATCCGCTTTATTGGCAAAAGATACATGTGACGATCCAGACAAAGTATCCGTTGTCAATGCACAGACCTTATGTGTGCCTCAATATGTTTTGGTCAATCAAGCCCAAAAGATGGCTGCATCGGGTGCCAGCAAGGATGCTATTTTAACGATGTTGGAAAAAAGTATTCCAACTTCAGAAAACTTCATGATTCCAGTTGATTTTGATTTCTTGGTTCGTGGTGGACGTTTATCCAATGCTTCTGGTATATTAGGTGGTTTATTAAAACTGATTCCAATCATCCGTGCAAATAAAACGTGTACAAAGTTAGAAAAATTTGCGATTGTTCGTACGTATACCAAAGCGTTAAAAATGATGTTGGATACATTTGAAAAAGATGGTGTAACGAATGAATATACATTCTGTTTATCACATGCACATAATGAAGAATGGGCCAATAAAGCAATACAGTTGATCCAGAAACGTTTTGAAAATGCAAAAGTTGTTATTTTACCTATGAGCCCTGCCTATATTTGTCAAGGGGGTCCCGGCTGCATTGCATTCCAAGCCATTCATATCATCAATGATTAGAGTTTCTTAGGAAGCTCTTTTTTTGAGCATATGATTTGTTTTTCTATTTTGTTTTTGTTATATTGAAAACTGATTATATTATGGTAAGGAGAACAAAGAATGAATGCCATTTTTCATCGAACCAGTGTTCGACAATTTCAAAATAAGCCAGTAGAAGAAGAGACAATTGAACAAATCTTACGAGCTGCCATGGCCGCTCCATCGGCCGGAAACCAACAACCATGGGAGTTTTATGTGATCACCAATCCAAAAACGATTCAAAAATTATCGCAATGTAGTGTCTATGCTGGATGTGCTGCAAATGCACCCGTCGTTCTTGTTCCATGTTTACGAACCGAGGGGTTGATATTTCCGCAAATGGGCGAAATCGATATGGCAATTGCAACAGAAAATATCCTTTTAGAAATCACAGAATTAGGTCTTGGCGGTGTTTGGCTAGGCATTGCACCATTGACTGATCGAATCGAAAAGGTAGATTCTATTCTTGATTTAAAGGATAAATTGCATGCTTTTGCATTGATTCCAATTGGTTATCCAGTACAACAACATTCGCAACAAGATCGTTTTGATATCGATCGAATTCATTTTATTCGATAATAAAAGATCTCATGAAAAACAAAAATAAAATCTTTAAACGAATTTTTGTAGTTGGTATTGTATGTGCTATTCTTGGATGCATTCTTTACCTCCAAGATGGATATTCGATGGATTCCGTGGCAAAAAATGCATTGAATTCAACATCTACCGTCATCGTAAAAGAAGAACCTTCTGCGACTCTTTTTCAACCAAATCAAAAAACGGAGACAGGTCTTATTTTTTATCCAGGTGGAAAGGTAGAATATCAAGCATACGCACCCTTGATGCAAGATTTAGCTGAAAAAGGTATCTATTGTGTATTAGTAAAGATGCCTTTGAATCTAGCCGTATTTGATATCAATGCCGCCGAATCATATATACAAACAACAAAAGATATTTCGAATTGGTATATTGGTGGACATTCTTTGGGCGGTGCCATGGCAGCTAAATATGCAGACCAACATCCACACGATTTGAAAGGACTCTTGTTACTAGGCGCCTATAGTACACAAGATTTGTCGGATACAAATCTATCTTGTTTAGCTATTTATGGTAGCCACGATCATATCATGAATCGGAATCATTGGCACAAATATCGTCATGATCTTCCTGAAAATACAATCATAAAAATCATCAAAGGTGGAAATCACTCACAATTCGGATCCTATGGTTTACAAAAGAATGATGGAAAAGCTACCATATCGCCAGTAAAACAACAGCACGAGACCGCAAAAGAAGCAATAAAATTCATGTATATTAAGAAGCATTGAATTGCTTCTTTTTTTGTGAAAACTTAAAAAGAATGAACTTTTCATGAGATGTTTAAAATAAGCTTTAAGTAAAGTATAAATGACGTTTAATCCACAATCTGAAAAATAAACTTTTAAAAATGATAAACTTTTCATTTTAAACATGAAAAGTTCAATTGAAATAGTAATTATTTATTATTCAAAAGTACGAATTAAAGGAAGTTTAATATCGAAGTTTAATATCATAGAATATTCTAGAAAGATGGAATATGCACACCAGAACTTGTGCCACTCATTAACAGCATCGTATCGTTAAAAAGCTTGACGAATTACTTCCATTATGTGAAACTCTAAAAGAAGATTAACAACTTTATAAAATAATAACTTGATCTACAAAAAACATGTACCATATTTACGATGATACATGTTTTTTTAATGTATTATTTTTTTGAAAAGTACATTTTTATTAGATTTTTTAATTTTATCTTTTTTTGGTTTAAATGAGGATAAAGTTCATTTTTGAGAAAATTTGAGAAAAAAATTTTTTTGGTTTTAAATTTAAGAATGAAACTCAGCGAAAAAAATATTTTTGTTACATAATATATATTATGCGAAGTAATATTTTTTTGTTACATTTCCGCCGTGCGTGAACTGTTTTGATACAACTAGTTACCACATTTACCAACTAGCTAACACATTTATGAAAATATTCTACTTTTCTTACTACAACTAATTAACGCAAAAGATAAAGTAAAGAAATAAAAACGAAGAAATAGAAATACTTCTTCGTTAACAAATTGATTCTATAAATCAAGATAAGCAGTAATATCTTTTGATGTTGGTTTCTTTTTACTTGTACGACGTTTCTTTTTCACCGGTTTGTGCTGCAGGATATCGAGCGTTTGCTGTGCAATCTCATAAGTACGCAACTTATGGTCTTGATCCCTTTCAATCACCTGTTTTGTGGCATCACCTATTGAATCGGAGTCAAATTGAGGAAACATTCGATGGACCATCTCGATAACCTCGGCAGTGATCTTTGCTTCATGCATTGGATCAAGGGATGAAATATCTTCGGGTTCATAATTTTGATTGGATATTCCTTTCGCTGCATCAATGATCTTTTGATCTTCCTGCTGTTCGATTTGCTGCTGTACCATAAGATCTAATTGGCTCTTCATATGTCTAAAATGTTTGTCGTTGATCTTACGGATATAATCGCAATCGACAACGACATTTTGACCGTTTGCCTTCGCTTCGATATATTCCAGATTCATCCATTTATAGATCCAGATCAATTGATTGATCAATCCCTTTGAACATTCAAGCAAGGTATCACTTAATTCCTGAGTCCATCTAACTGGTTCATCAAACCATTGCCATTGGAACATGATCCAAGTGAGCTTAGAGAAGAATTTTTTGTCCTGAGTATAAGCTGAAGCATCAATGTACTCTCCACTTCGTCTAGCGTTTCGAAGTCTAGAAAAAAGCAGATTATATGCATCTTCTGTACCGACAACGCTCAATGCGACTTTTGTCTTGTTGACGATAGATAAAAGAGCTTCATAGGTGTTATCTTTATTTTTTGAGAAATTTACAAGCTGAATTTCATCAAAAACAATCGTACCGATGGAAAATTTCTCGATCAGTTCACATACTTTCATCTGCATGTCGCCCAAATTTCTTTGTTTAGCGATAAGAAGTTCATAACACGGTTCTGCATTTCCAAGTGCAAAATCGATAGCTTCTCCAATCTCTTTATATAGAACTTTAAAATTACTGTTCGGCACACATGGGACGACGATATATGTAATTTGCGGAATGATCATGCCTGGTTCAGGATGATGAGCAATTAATTGCGGCATATTACTAAAAAGCTCTTTGATTGCGGTGGATTTGCCACAGCCAGATGCTCCCAATAAAGAGAAGCCGCTAGGCGCTGAATCCTCTACCCTGCCTTTTGATTTGGTCTGCATCTCAAAATCATTTTGTTCAATGGTTTCATCAAACACATGGTTATCCCAGTAATAAATATTTCGCAATGAATAAGAATAGGTCATTACATCATAATTCACAAATTCAAGCTCTTTTTGAAAGGATAATGGAAGACGAAGATTTTTTAAACTCAACACATCTTCCTTCTTTTTTTCTATGGTCAGATCTTTAAATTTTAAATGATCGACAGGTGCAATCGGACGGAAATAAGGACTGCTTTGTTTCATATTTCTTGGCCGTGGTAAGGCTTCGATAAATGGATTTCCATTAAATCCAGGATTGCCTGATTCGATATATTTTGCATCAACAAATCCATTTCTTTTACATTCTTCAATCGTATATTGATTTTGGTTTTCATCAACATCTTCGTATTTGTATTTCCATTTAAAAATTTTCATTGAAGCTCAGCTCCTTTCTACCACATTTCGTTGTTTATTTGTTTAAGAATATTTTCAATGCTGGTCTCATTTTCCAGATCATACTCATTCTTAACTTTTTCTTCAGTTTTCTTTTGTTTAGATGCATCAATCAATAAGTCATTCGATTTGGATTCGATGGCTTTGGTTTCATTCTGAAGACGACTTTGGATACTGTTTTTTTCCAAATTGGTTTCTGATTCCAATTTTCTGGATTCACGGATACCTTTTGTCTTATCTTTTGAAACAGGAATATTGGCAACTGCCTGTCTGGCATTATTGACGGTTGCTTCCAGTCCCATACGGCGCGCAACACGGATTTCTTCATCCTTGTGCGCATTTTCAGCAATGAGCTGTTTCTTAGCTTTCTTGAATTCTTCATAAGCACGTAAAGACATACCGTTATATTCAGCATTTCCGTTTCGCATCATATTCAGTTCGGCTACTTCTATACGGCCATCATTGATATACCATAAAGTGCCGATATCGCGTTCATCTACACGGCAGGAGAATGATTCTTTGGTGTTGCCTAAGACCTGTATCCGATCCAATAAACGTACATCAGAATTGTTGTAATAATACAGACCATTCCAGAAAATACCTTTTCTGCTTAATTTGGCTGTTACAGGTTTACGGATGATGTATTCAAACTGTTTCTTGTCGATCATTGGTCTAGGGGCGCCGAACTTTGTACATCCGTAATTCCAGATCTCCAGTGGATTTGGATGAACTTTCTTACGGATCATATCCTTTGTCAATGGATATTCTTTCATCGTCAGCATATTATGTGCAATCGTCTGATTGATCACAAAGATCCAGATATCATTTAATGTCAACACCGCGTTGTTATGGTGATTGGAATCATGCCTTTTCGTGATCAAGCCGTTTCCTTCCAATACATCATTCTGGACGGAATGATACTGATGAAAAAGCTGTTCAACTTGCCCTTTCATCGAACCCATAGCGGGCGGTTCAAGATCCAATGTAATACCCAGTTCTCTGAATATACGTTTTGCTTCTTTTGAACGGTATTCCGAACCTCTGTCTGAACGGATCTTATTAGGGATGATGTTAATATCCCATAGACCATCCTTCAATTCCAGACCGAAACGGCGGCATAATGCTTTGTTGTCTTCAGCAAGGTTGATCAGACAGTTGGTCAAGCCTAAAACTGAGTTATTTTCCAATGAAACCGATACGGCGATGATCATTCGTGAATAGATATCAATCATCACATGCACAATTGGACGTCCAATCACCTTGGTTGGATCTGCTTCACTGACCAACGATACATCCATTTCGACCTCATCCATCTCAACGACATCACCTGGACCATGCACATTGTAAAGATTATCACTGACCAACAGTCGTTTATTGTTGCGATATTCACGCCTTGATGTCTTGGCAATATCTCTTTGTTTCTTGGTCGTATGTTTTCGAATATAGTTCTCCATCTGGCGTTTGGTTGGACGCTGGTCTATAGGGAGAAGCTTATATTCATAAGACTTTCCGTATTTATCTTCTTTCTCTATTCTTTGAACAAAGTAGGTTGCACACATCCAATCGTATACATTTTGGTAGGTTTTTTCTCTTCCAGATAGATATTTTTTAGTTGCTTCATCAAATATTTTTATGATATCACCAGTCAAAGTAACACCCATATTTCCGTACGTTGATTTACGCCCGGTTTTCGATTGATATTTTATATTAGAAGAATCATGTTCACCTTTTTTTGAGAGAAGTGAATATTCGTTCATTCCTGCAGATAAATATGCTTTTAAAGTATAAATTACTGCACGAGGTTTTATATTATATTTTTTACTCAATTCTTTGATCAAAGGTTTTGGTTTTCGGGTCATCAGTTCAAAATAACAAGGTCCATATTCTTTTTCTACTTGATTGACTATATCACGATTTCTTTCGTAGATTGCTCTGTTCTTTTCTGATAAAGCATCCGGATCAAAGTATTTGAAGTTCGGCTCACGAACAGCAACTAAATGGTTTTTGACCATCTCTAGCAGTGTATTCTGATCAAACTCATCGATTTCGAATTTTCCATCCCGTTCGGTCATCAGAATAGCTGCAATGTAATTGTTTGCTTTGTAAATGATGCGGTAATCTTTATCTTCATCCATATCGTGGATCACATAACCAATATCCAGTTTTACTTTTGCCATATTGTTTCTCCTTTCCATCAGTGATTGTTGAATGACATCAATGTATTTGCATAGGTTTCAAGCAATACGGGGATATCCAGCAATTGTGTTTCCATGTCTACCTTGATCTGCTTGGTTGCAATCAGATGCTTCAACAGTGAAACTTTATCAAACACTCTGGATCGATCATAATATACACAGACAAAGCGAATGTTTTCAGCTAATATCTGGTTCATTTCGTCCTTGAAGACGACCTCATAATCGATATTACGATACTTTTTCCAGTAACAGGCCTCAACAGAAAGCTTTTCCTTGGTACGTTTTTTCTTCAGCACATTTCTTGAATTCTTGACACTGAAGATCTTTTCGGTCCCATCTTTATATGTGACATAAAAATCACTGGTCATATATGTTTTTCGATCATGCGGATGTTTGATGTTGAAGTCATCGCAGATCTTCAATGTCGTTTCGATATCCAAAGGGTATTGTTCCCGAATGTCGTCTACTGTGTCATCCCATCGTAGGATATGCCAGAAAATGGATTCTCCCTGCGATAACAATTCAACGGTACGACCTGTTTTCCAGTCTATAGGATTCGAGCATGTTCCAATGCTTGATACTTCCCTTGTTTCGATCCAAGGTTTGTATTCAGCACCATGTCCCTTTCCTCTTCCTTCTTCCAATTTATAGACGTTTGTCTTGGTGAGCATATAGCACACTTCCTTTCATAGCCAGAATATCCATCAGATCGATGTAGGCAGGTCTTTTCCGGTTCTTTAATCGATCGATCAAATGGATATATGAATGATAATCGTCAAATAAACATTTGAAGATGTATGTTTTCGTTGCTTCATCTTTTATATGGGCATGTTTTCCTTTAACAACATCAAACAACAGTTCCGGTACATCATCAAAACGATCCATATATTCTGCATTTAACGGTATGTCTGATGGTTGGTTTATATCATCTAGATTTTTATCTGTTTGCTTCATAAGGATCCAGATCTGATATCGTATCAACTCTTCAAAGAGCATTTCCGGATCATCGACAAGCGACAGGATCTGCTGTTCTTTATTCGGATCATAGATTCCCCGATCAGGTTGTAAATGGGGATCTTTCTCAAAAATCAGATAATCTATCGGATCAATCGAAGCCAGATTGCAATGATGTTTCCAGCACGTATGTGCTCCAATATAATGATGCTGCATATGATAGTAGAACTGTCCATATTGTTGTAATTCTTCGTTCAAGCATTGTGGACAGATATAAATTTTCTTTGTTATCATGTTATCGATCAATAAAGATGCTTTTTTTACTTCATCTTGATATGATTTGATCCATTCTTGGTCGTAAAGCATTTTTGCGACATCTTTCCAATGATCAGATGATGGATAGTCGTATGGTTTAGAAATAATGCCAATAATATGCATCATCTCTCTAAGGTCATCAAATCCATTGGCAAGTGCCATTCTCTGCATCCAGCTGAGCGGCATCTCATCATTGAATGGTCGAAATTGTACAGGAAGCAGCATCATCATTCCTTCTTTCATCTATATCCTTCTATAATTATCGTATATCAAGAAATTAATAATATCAATTGATTAATATATGTTTAAATACTTGTTTCTGCATTATTTCTATTATAAAATGAAATATATGAAGATATATTATTATTGTCCAAAGGATAGAAAACTGACAGAAGCTATGAAAGTGCTCGCAAATGCTTTGTATGCATCTCATGAAGATATCGAATTTACTGATCTGAAGCCATGGGAAAATTTGGATACTTTTAGAGACACGACCGTATGTTTTTACGATGCGATAGACTTGTTTCCAGAAGCATTTCCATATATCGGTATTGGAGCAAAACATGACTTTTTAATTGCCCAAAGAGAGGATCTGGGAGATCTTGATATTTCAAAATTAGCGGATCGCTGTCTGCAATTATTTCAAAATCAAACTAAGGTCATATTTGAACGCGGTTCGCAATGCAATATGGACTTTATCATGAAATTGGAAGCAGACTTTGATTCAAGAAACAAGGTCTATTCCAATCAAAAAAAAGACAGATATAAACAGCTGCTGGAATATATGATCCGTCACTATCTGTTAGAAAAGCAGCGTCTCTCAGCGTATATACTGACAAGAAAAGTTGCATCGGAACTGAACGAAAGCCATATGGGAATCAAAAAAGGACAGCGGCTTACGACCAAAAAATCCGTATTGATGAAAAAACAGATCCTGCAATTAAGCAAAGATTTCAATGGAAGCTTGCCCGATACAGAATTGATGAAAGAATTAGGCATCGCCAGAAACACGTATTATAAATACAAGCGTGAGCTTCGCAAAGAATCAGGAAATACTCACAACAAAGAACAATAACTGCATTATCTGTTTTAGATGCTATTTCTATCAATGCTGTATGATCTTTACAATTTGAATCAATATCGTCTCTTTACATATATATTATTTCTCTTATTTTTTGTGAAAACAATGGATCATTTTATGTGTGTCCAAAATTCTACACAGATAGTCATGTATAATTAATATAATATTGACTTTATGAAAAAGACGTGATTTGTGTGAGTAAAGCTAAGCATAATGCGTAAGGCAACAAGTAAAAAAGCATAGCACTCAACACGAATGCTATGCCATATTTTTATATCGTTGGTGCGATACCTTGATATTTATTAAAGAATCCTTTTAATTTGTCGATAACAACATGTTTTTTCTTGGCTCGATTCCCTCCACCGCCGAAACGGCTCATTGGCGGCATCAGAGAATCAATGCCTGTACCCGTCTCTTTGATCATGCCATCGGAAAATGAATTATGGATAAATTTTTCTGTTTCTTTTGGCTTTAACCGTTCATCCGCAACGATCTGATCCAGATCCTTTATCATTTGTTCACTGACATAGGATTTCCAGGACGAAATGACATCATCAACCTCATTGACAGTACTGATAAAATCATCGATCAATTCTTTCTTGCTTCGCAGTTCTGAACTGGAATCTACTGCTTTACGAATCGTGATCAATAGATCCTTGTCTTCACAATGATCTTCTTTATATTTTTCGACAAGCATCAGGATGTAATCAATGTTGACCTCGATCTGACGGATCAATTCCGTTTCGAAAACCAGATCATCAGCAATGTCTTTTTTATCTTTTATCTTTGGAGTCAATGAATCATGGATATCCTGATATCTTCCCATATAATCCTGGAAATCACGTTCAGAAATGATCTCATTTCCTTTAAAATCATCGAATGATGAAAGCAAATTCCGCATACGAAGAATAGCACCAAATAATGTGACAAATTCTTTCTGATTGTTTTCACCAGTAATTCGTGGATCAGATAATGGAAATTTACTGCATAATTTTTCGATCATCTCTACATATCCTGGATTGTGTTTGCCATTTTCATCAAATCCATTGTAGTAATCGGTGAATCGTTTCATCAATACGATACCGCCAGCATCTTTATCGCCAAACAACGAGATCGCATCATCAACTTCTTTTTGCAGATTACGGAAACAAACGATATTTCCAAATGTCTTGATCGAATTGAGGATACGATTGGTCCGGCTGAATGCCTGGATCAGTCCATGCATCTTCAAGTTCTTATCGACCCATAATGTATTCAATGTCGTTGCATCAAAACCGGTCAAAAACATATTGACCACGATCAAAAGGTCCAGTTCCCTATTCTTCATGCGAAGAGAAACGTCTTTATAATAATTCTGGAATTTATCACTGGATGTATCATAATTCGTGTTGAACATCTCATTATAATCTTTGATCGCATTTTCCAAGAAATCACGGCTTGATGCATCCAGATTGTTCGTATCTTCTGAATTTTCTTCATCCAGAGCACCGATCATCTTCACTTCTTCATTGGGAGCATAACTGTATATTGTTGCGATACGCAATTTCTTGGAAGGGTCTTTTGCCATCTGCCGTTTGAATTCTGTGTAATACATCTTTGCTGCATCTACGAATGAGTAGGTGTGCCTGTAAAACCAAACAAATGATACTTCTTGAAATTCTTAACGATCAGCTTATGCATATCACCAAACTGTGACCGATGACATTCATCAAAGATCACAACGATATGTTTAGAATAGACCGGATGTTTGGGATTCTTCTTGCAGAAAGTCGATAATTTCTGGATCGTTGTGATGATGATCTTCGCATTTGGATCTTCCAGTTGCCGTTTCAACACAGCCGTTGAAGTATTGCTGTTGGCAGCTCCTTTTTCAAAACGATCGTATTCTTTCATTGTCTGATAATCCAGATCCTTACGGTCTACAACAAACAATACCTTATCGATATACGGAATCTGTGTTGCCAATCGGGCTGTTTTGAATGAAGTCAATGTTTTCCCCGATCCGGTTGTATGCCAGATATATCCCCCACCGGCAACCGTACCGTATTTCTTATAATTATTCGCAATCTCAATACGATTCAAGATCCGTTCAGTTGCCGTGATCTGATAAGGACGCATGACCATCAATAAATTTTCAGATGTAAAGATGCAATATTTTGTTAATACAGCCAACAATGTATGCCGATTAAAGAAAGTTCGTGTAAAATCAAACAAATCTGGAATGATCTTATTGTTGGCATCTGACCAGAAAGATGTAAATTCAAAGCTGTTGCTTGTTTTATTCTGTCTGGTTCGGCTGGATCTGGCATCACTGATTGCATTGGAACGCGTACTATTAGAGTAATACTTGGTATTAGTACCATTCGAAATGACAAAGATCTGTACATATTCATACAGACCACATCCAGCCCAGAAAGAATCTCGTTGATAGCGATCAATCTGATTGAATGCTTCGCGAATTGGTACACCACGCCTTTTCAATTCAATATGAACCAAAGGCAATCCATTAACAAGAATCGTTACATCATAGCGATTATCGTATCTTGCACCATTTTCTTTTCCATTCTCATACTGATTGATGACCTGTAGATAATTGTTCTGAATATGAGTCTTATCGATCAAACGAATGTTTTTTGATGTACCATCATCACGTTTTAATACTTGTACATAGTCTTCCTGAATTTTCCGAGTCTTTTCTATGATATGTTCGTTTGGATTAGCAATTGATTCATTAAAGAATCGTTTCCATTCATCCGAAGAAAATTGATAGTCATTCAATCTTTCAATTCGATCTCGCAAATTATTGATCAAATCATTTTCAGAATGAATGGGTAAATAATCATAACCCTGTTCGGTCAACATCTGGATAAATTCTTTTTCTAGATCTGCTTCATTTTGATAATTATTGACCCGTTTTTTATTTGATTTATATTCAGTAATGACTGTATTTTTCGTCGTTTCAGCAACAATATTAAAATAGGACATGGACATCACCTCCAATTAAATCAATGACATAATCACTAAAACTCTATAAATAAATAATTCTATTGTTGCAATAAATCCGAGCCACATAAAGACTTTATTGGCTATTTTACCTGCTATAGAATTACAAATACCCCATTTAAAGAAATGGTCCAGAACAAAAACAATACCCAAAGTTCCGAATGCTAATAATTCTCCAATTAATGCATCTGCATGATAATCATTATCTAATGTATCAACATCCGCTAAAACTCCTCCGATAGCTCCACCAGCAATTGCTATCGCACATTCAGCTGGAGTATTTATACTTGTAAAGGCTAAAGCATCTGCCATACCTACAGTTAGATGGGTTTTAGACATCATAATTCATTATCACCTTTCATTTTAATTCTTTAAATGTCAATAATTGATTTCGATAGTATTCATATCGCTTTTGATTGGCTTCAATCTCTGCAGGAATTCCAGCACTTAGATCATTGCAAAGGTCATCAAATTTATCGAGAATTGCAACAATCTCTTTTTGTCTTTCTATGGTAGGAATTGTAAATGTGTAATTCATTACCGCTTTTTTATCTCCACGCGGCATTTTAGCACCCTTTGCATATTGCATATCATAATCAAAAAACGACTCAGAAGACAAAACATAATATAGAAATTTTGAAGTTACTATTTGATTATTTTTAATTGTAATATCTAAAACGTCACCGTTTGTACCACCATCGTTTTTGGCCAGCCATATTTTTCTTAAATATGGTCTGATATTACCAATCAACACATCTCCTTTGTGATAATTAATAAGTCTTCCCTCTGTAGGAACATATTCTGATTTTTTGATTCCTGCCTTGTTTTGAAGTAAATTATCAACCCCAACATATGTTGAAGCATCCAAAAGTGAAGCATCAATTCGTTCCTTTTGATATTCAGCTATATCACTTAATAAAACATTTGCATATCCGAACACGTACTGAAGCAACTTAATCAGATTCCTTCGTTGTTCGTTGTTCGTTGTTCGTTGTTCGTTGTTCGTTGTTCGTCAAGATGGTGTTGCCATTCTCAGCGAATGTCAAGAGCTGATTACGATAAAATTCATATTGTTTTTGTCGTGCTTCTATTTCAGCAGGCAAACCAATATTCAAATCAGAACAAATAGAGTTAAAGTTGTCGAGAACTTCAACTAGACGATTTTGTACCTCCAAAGAAGGTAAAGGAACTTCAATATTGGCTAATGTATTCGGAGTAACTTCAATTACTTTTGTGCCATGTGCTAGTTTTTTCTTTTGCTTGAAGAAAGCATTTGAAGAAAAGTAATAAGACAAATATTTAGCATTTTGTTGATGACTAATAATTGCTGTATGTCCGCTAACAGCTATATCTTTATCTCCTAACCACGCTACAGATTTGCAAACATCTTCAATATTTTCACTTGTAACAGCCATAACAATATCATTTTTCTTGGCTTTTTTTGAATTGCTATATGCTTCTTCATTGATTGTTGTCAATGTTGTATCAGCATATGTTCCATAATGGGTATAAATTTGACCATAATGAATACAAGGTAAACCATTATCAACAAAGTCTTTCTTTTGAAAATTACCTCCACGACTAATTACAGCAAATTCTCCTAATTTTATTTTAGGAATTTCTGCATTATTATTTAGCAAAGTATCTCTATAATATTCATACTGCTTCTTCCGAGCTGCAAGCTCGGCTGATAGCAGCGTGAACTCGTCCAATATACGGACAATTTCACGCTGTACCGGCAGGGCCGGTAGCGGAACCTTAACTCTACTCATTTTATCTTTCGAAACATTAAAACGAGTAACTCCATTTGCAGTTTTCCTAATTTGATAGCGTAGATTATCAGATCTAAACAAGTGTTTAGCAAAATCTGGAATTAATATTTCAGGATTATCTAATCTAAAGAAAAAACAAAAACTATTTAAATATAAAGGTTCAGTCGGTTGTTCGGTAATAACCGATGAAAATCCGCATTCATCCGGCGTTTCAGAAGAACCAGTAAAAATAATGTCTCCTAACTTTAACGTTCTTTGGTTTTCTTCTTCTGATATTTTTACTCTATCAGAAGGATGAATATCCAAAGCAGGGTTTTGATAAACATTTTTATATGAAATAAAAACAGCATTTCCATCAACAAAATCTTTCTTTGACTTACCAGTGATTCCACCATAAAAATGACCTAATTCACCAAGCGTTTTAAATTTCACGCCATCCGGACAGTATTCCTGAATTAAATCGTCTAATCTACTCATAATGTCTCTCCATTTTCGATCTCAGCAATGATCTTATCGATCTCATCACGTAGTTTCTGCTCACGAGCAACAATTTCTTTTATTTCAGCATTCAATTTAACGATATCAACCTTTTCTCTTGTATCTTCTGGTTCTACATAAGTTGATACAGATAAGTTATATTCATTTTCCTGAATTTCTTTGCCAATAGCCAAATGAGCAAAGTGCTCTACTTCTTCCCTTTTGGCAAAGGTTTCTACAATCTTATCGATATTTTCATCGGTTAAAATATTATTGTTTGTTGCTTTTGTGAATTCATTTGAAGCATCAATAAATAAGATATTTGAATCCTTTTTATCTTTCTTTAAGACCATGATGCAGGTAGCAATCGAAGTACCAAAGAAAAGATTACTTGGTAGCTGAATTACGCAGTCAATGAAGTTTCCATCTACCAAATACTGTCGAATCTTCTTTTCTTTACCACCTCGATACATAATGCCAGGAAAACAAACGATTGAAGCAACGCCATTAGGTGCTAACCATGACAAACTATGCATGATAAAAGCCAGATCCGCTTTGCTTTTTGGTGCTAATACACCTGCAGGAGAAAATCGAGGATCATTGATCAGTGTTGCATCATCATCCCCTACCCATTTTATTGAATAAGGCGGATTGGAAACAATCAGTTCAAACGGTTCGTCATCCCAATGTTTTGGGTCAATCAATGTATCACCACACTGAATGTCAAACTTATCAAATTCGATATTATGAAGGAACATGTTGATGCGACAAAGATTGTATGTTGTGATATTGATTTCTTGTCCAAAGAAACCTACACGAACAGCATCTTTGCCTAATACTGCTTCAGATTTAAGAAGTAGCGACCCTGAACCGCACGCGGGATCTATCAAGACGCAATCTTTGATACAAGCATATATGTAGTTGAAAGCCCAGAAACAGCGTGAAATAGCGCTATTTCTGGGTTCTTTCCTGTATGTAGGGCCACTTTGATAGCAGCCCATTTTGGCATTTTGTGTTCGGTATGCTGTTGTTTCTGCTACCAAAGCGACACCTCTTTTATCAATAATTAAAAAGTATGGCAAAATTAAAAGGTTTAATCCTGCAAAGTTTCAACCATACGTTCCAACAAGGAATCAACCTGACCGGCCTGCTTTCTTCTTGCAAAAGAGCCATTACTAAAATGGTCTTCTCTCAGCAAAGCAGTAAGCAATGCTGTACAAAGCTCATAATCAGCAGTAGGGACACGCTGAAGTTCCTCATTGCAGTTAATTGGTTCAGTTACCATATAATCAGAATAATTTACCTTTAGGTCTCCTAACTGTTCTAGCAGGTCGTAATAAACAGACTCATTTCCCGGATGGGACAAAACTGCTTGAATAGCTTTTATTTTATCTTGATTGTTCACAAGCCGTCCTCCCATCTAATTAGCTTTTATAATGCCGGTAAAGTGTGCTTCCGCAATTCTATCCATCTGTGCGGCAATCTCTGAAAACGGTAGATTCAAATCAAGCGTCTTTACACTTATTTGACTACCGTGCATCTGATACACGTTGTCCGGCTGGATTTCTTCTTCCGTTTTAGCATAAAGAAGCATACCTGAAACTGTATTATCTTCTTCTCCAAATTGATAGCTGCGATTTTTTACATAGGTAAAAATCTGATACAGGTTGTTTGAATGAAGAGTATGCTTATCAAACTGGACTTGTGTCGTGTGGCTATAGTATTTTGCATCAATGATAAGCACCGTATTTCCACGCTGTAGATGAATATCACTTTGCATAACCGGAAGCATAGTCCCAACGCCATCATCAAGTGCCCACGGAATCTGTGATGCACTGACAGACAAAGCTGGATAATGTCTGCTGTAATACTCCAGAATAAATTTTTCATACAGCCTGCACATACGCTGCTCATCTACAAAGGATGCCAATCTATAATCACCTGCATCTGTCGTAATAAGCATTCCTTCAATAATCAACTGACAGATACTAACCAGCATTCTATACGTTTGATTATTACGCTGAAAACGAATGGACGACCATTTTATCCCTGTGGGCTCAATAACATCCACATTGGAAAAGTACAGCATTTTTTTCTTCAAGTCATCCTTGTACTTTGCTTGCACTTTTCCGTTTCGCAGAAGGAGCATCACTGTCGTTTTCAGGATTTGGTTTAACGTATTATTTTCTGACAGTTCATCAAAATCGCAGGTGAGCACTCTTTCATGTGCCAGCTTATTTTTTATTGTACCCGGCATATTTATTTTACCACGCATAACAGGCAGCTCTTCCTGACGGCTTATATATTCTCTGTATAGGCCCTGCTTTAACTGCAACCCTATGCCTTTAGCTAGGATTGCAGCCAGCAGATTATACATTTCATCAAAAGACTCCACTGCAACATCATCGTAGGTCTCCTGATTCAGCGTCTGAAAGGCGTAAGAAAGCATGTGATAAATATTATTGATTAGAATGCTTTTATCCTTTGTCATTGAAATACACCATGCAAAATATTCTCCCAACGCTGCAGCTTATCGGCATCGTCAAACCAGTATTCTGCTAACATTGGTAGCACATCAAAATCAACCACATCTTGCATCCACTCATCTGTGCATTCATCCACATTGCAGAAATAACTATGACCAATGCAGAATCCCTTACCCAACGATTTGTCTTTTGCAATTTCTCTGTTCAGTTCCTTAATGCGGTCAATCAGAGTATTGAATGTGTCATTTGCGAATCCTTCCTGATACTTAATAAAGCCTTCCGAATCAAAGCCCGGTTCCATATCAAAAAAGCTAAATCGGCGGCGAAGTGCATAATCAATCATCGCCAAACTTCTATCAGCAGTGTTCATCATACCAATGATATGCAGACGTTTTGGAACAGAGAAGCTGAGACCGTTATAGGCCAATGTTGCCTTTGTTTCTCTGTAATCCGCTTCAATCAACATCAGCAATTCACCGAAGATTTTACTCATGTTTCCTCGGTTAATCTCATCAATGATAAAGAAATAATCCTTATCTGGATGGTTTGCTGCTTTCTGACAGAACCTATAGAAAATACCATATTTCAGTTCAAAACCATCCTCGACTGGCTTATAACCCATCATGAAATCTTCATAGGAATAGTTCTGATGGAATTGCACAAACTCGATGCGGTCATCATCTTTCTCACCCATAATCGAATAAGCCAGACGCTTAGCTGCATAAGTCTTTCCGACACCGGGTGCACCCTGAAGGATGATGTTTTTCTTCTTTGTGAGAACAGCTACAAGACGGTCATATTTTGCCTCGGTCATATAAACCTGTTCTAGGAATTTTTCTTTCGAATACTCATCTTTCGTCTTCTCAGATGTAGGCGCTGGATTCTCTTCACGAATCAGGTCGATGATAAATTCGTATTCACCCTTTGTTAATTTGAACAGACTACCCTGAGTGATACTAAAGTATTCCATCTTCTCAAGCTCAGGACAAGCCTTCAATGTTGCAAAATCTATCGGTGATGATAAGCCTTCCAGCTTCTCGAAATAGATTCTCTGTCCATCCTGCTCTGCGCTTACACGGAATACAGCTACAATCTGCTTCACTGGAGTGGACTCATAGCCAATAACCATATCACCGGCTTTTGCGTCAATGAAGTTTTGGAAGATTCTACGCTTGTTTCCATTATCGTTAAACAAGGTATAATCCTGAACTTCTCCCACCGGCATGCTGGACATGCTCCACATTTTCGGATTCGCATTTAAGAACCAGTAGTGCTGTCCATCTTCTCCTTCAGGTAGCTGTGCGTATAATGGGACATTTGTCAAATCTACGTGGTCAAGAGCTGATGCTAACTCATCTCGAAGTTTCCATACATAAGAACCTTCTTCATCCTTATTAGCATCTTTACCAACATATAAAACCGGCCACAAGCGAGAACTTTCATCATCTCTAGCCATAACAGGGCATCCCGTTTTTGCAATTACACGTCTTGCAAGAGCCTGAGAACCGCTGTTATAAAAGTTCTTTGTTTCACCATACTTTACAGCAAGCTGAGTACAGGTTGCCTTACCGCCGTAGTCCTTCATTCTTTTCATAATTTCGAGACTACTGTCATTGAACACTTCTGAATCACCGAGAAGTCCAATCCAATCTTCGACTGTTAATGCCGGAGTATAGTCAGTCGGCCACCACTCGTCAGCTTTAGGCCCTTCTTCCTCTTTGTTCCAATAGCGAGAAATGAAGAATCCTACATCAATTGTCAGTGTGCGTAACTCTGGGTCAGGATAGCATGTAGATGTAATCTGGGAATTAAGCAGATTTCTAAGCTCATCATCCTGCTGCAGTTCAGCGCATATCTCATCATAGAATGCCACAAAGTTTCTGATGTTATCCGCATAGGCTCCCTTCTTGAAACGATAATCGCTTTCAAGTTCCGATGAGACAGCTTTCACTTCGCTCAATTTATAGATGTAATATTTATCCGGATAACGCAGCCACAAATATGTCATTATCGCATTCTCATACTGATAATGCTGCGCTGCTCCGTTTCCGTAGCGCTCTAACAATGTATTAGATTTATTTTTGAAGTTAGCCACTCTCTCGTATAAATCTTTACTCTCATCATAGAGTTCGATATACATCGAGCGCACTTCTTCCGGAGCAATCTCCGCAAACTTTGTAATCATTCTTGCTGGGAAGTTGTTCACAGACGCAAGCAAATTAGCAGTCTGCGCAAGAGCCTTTGTAAGCATCTGCGCAAAGTCATCTGAATTAACATCCCAATTCAACTGGAAGCATTGTACAGCTTCCCATTTATATTTTTCATTAGGCCACTGCTGCTGTACAAAACGCTTTTTATACTCTACCAGCACCTCTTTTAGTCGAAATTTGTCGAACACTGTTTTTCACCGCCTTTACAATGATTCTCTGAGACTCTTATAAATCTCCCCTGAGAAAATACCCAGCACCTGACGTTTCATTTCATCATTCGACAGCAGCATTGAGAAGAAGTCTTGATTCTGCGATAATCCCTCAATGAGCGCATCATCAATATCATCGAAATAAGAGAACTCGAAGTCTTGCTGCGTATTATTTTTAGCACTGGTCTTGAGCTTGTCTGATTTCATCAGGATATCTCTAATCTGCAGCATAGCCTTTACAACAACATCATTATCATAGTTCTTGCCGGTTCTGCTATTAATTTCGTCAATAATTTCAGACAGTCTCTTTTCCTTATCCTCCGTGAGGCCAAAATGCTCCGCCGTTGGTAGTTTCATTACAGGCTTTGCTACGAGGTCAGAAGAAAGATGTTCTTCGCCCTTTTTCTGGACAAATTGGGATGCCTTAATCTTACCATCCAAATTGAATCCACCGCCCGGATGCTTGATATTGATATAAGCTAACAGGTACGAGATGAAGTTGTACTTCTTATGCAAATCAGTGTCTTCAAAGCTGGAAACCTGAAGAAGGAACTCATAGTAGCGAACAAATCCACGCATATCCGCCACAGCCTGACGCTGGGTTTCATATTCATAATGTTCCAGCAGCTTCTTACTTTTCTGAAGGAAGAATGTCAATCTCTGCTTCTGCTTTCCTGTCACTTTCTGTGAATAGAGAATATCATTCGCAGCTTCAATATCTGCCGGGTCAAACAGTGCATAGGCATCGATAGTCGCTTCCAAATCATAAATGGCATTTGGCGTTACCGAATTTGCCAACAGTGTCGTTGTGTAGTACGGAGCAAACGCTGCTTTGATATCTTCATATGTATTTACGAAGTCCAGTACAAAGGTCTTCTTATCATACGGAGCACAGATACGATTCAGTCTGGAAAGAGTCTGAACAGCATTTACACCCTTCAACTTTTTCAGCACATACATCGCACACAGCTTTGGCTGGTCAAAACCGGTCTGATATTTATTTGCTACCAAAAGCACCTGATAGTTATCTGTATCGAATTCTTTTGTTAGTCTATCCTCTGGGAATCCATTGATAGATGCTTCGGTATACTCTTTATCATCATCCGGAAGTTTTACTTTTCCAGAAAATGCAACAAGCGCATGAATTCCATCATAACCTTTCTTAGTGATGTACTCCTCAAAAGCCTGACGATATTTCACAGCGCCCTGTCTTGAGGCTGTGATAACCATTGCCTTAGCCTGTCCGCCGAGTTCCTGCATTACTGTTGTACGGAAATGCTCAACAATTACCTCAACACGCTGTGCGATATTGGTTTCGTGTAGTTCTATGAAACGAGCAATCTGTCTCTTAGCAGCATTTGTTTTACAACGAGGGTCATCTTCGATTTCCTTGTTAAGCTGATAGAAGGTTGAATACTCTGTATAGTTCTGGAGAACATCAAGAATAAATCCTTCTTCGATAGCCTGCTTCATTGAGTAAACATGGAATGCTTCTCTCTGTCCATGCTTATTCAAGCGTCCAAACAACTGAATTGTCGTCGGTTTAGGTGTTGCTGTGAATGCAAAAATCGATACATTGGCCTGCTTACCGTTTCTCTTAATTTCACTGGAAATCATGTCTTCAACATCTGCCTCAGTCTGGTCACCAGAACCAAGAGACATTGTAACTGCTGCCATATCTTTACCAGCAGTAGACGAATGCGCCTCATCGATGATTACAGCAAAGCTCTTATTTTCAAGTCCTTTTACGCTATCCACGATATAAGGGAACTTTTGTATTGTCGTTGCAATTATCTTTGTATTACCATTCAATGCAATCGCAAGGTCAGCAGAGTTGCACTTATCATCCATAACACGAATCAGTCCAGCCTTATGCTCCATTCCCATGATTGCTTTCTGGAGCTGGCGGTCAACAACAACTCGGTCAGTTACAATGATAATATTATCAAAGATAATCTTGTTCTCTGCGTCATGAAGAGAAGTCAAACGGTGTGCCAGCCATGCGATTGAATTTGTTTTACCGGAACCAGCACTATGCTGAATCAGATAATTCTGAGAAGTACGATTTTCTCTAACATCAGCGAGTACTTTTCGGATGACATCAAGCTGATGATAACGAGGGAAAATCAAATTTTCAGAACGCTTGATTTTTCCGGTTTTATCATCAACTTTTTCTTTTGTCTCAACAAAAATAAACTTGCTGATTAAATCCAGAATCGTATCCTTTGTCAGGATATCTTCCCACATGTAGGATACGCTATATTTATCTTCGAATACCGGATTACCAGCACCTGCAGTTACGCCCTCTCCGTTACCCATATTGAATGGAAGGAAGAACGTTGCATCACCTGCAAGTTTTGTCGTCATATACACTTCTTCCAAGTCCATTGCAAAGTTTACGAGAGTACCTGCTTTGAACATAAAAAGACGGGTCTTAGGACTACGGTCAGTTCTGAACTGGTAAATCGCATCCTGATAAGACTGACCTGCTGCGTTACACTTCAACTCGAATGCAATGATAGCTAATCCATTCAGGAAGATAACAACATCGATTCGTTCCTTATCACTGGCCCACACTTCTTCCATTGCAGAGAAAATATTCTGACCATACTTTCTGGTCAAATCAGGATTGAATGTAGTTGCTGGTTTTGTATACATCAATTCCAGCTTCTGATTGGAAATTTCAATTCCATGCTTCAGCACATCCAAAAGACTTCCACGAGTCTTTGTTGCTTCTGCATTGATAAAGCTGACAATGGTATCCTCCAAATCAGCCTTATATATTTTTCTCAAGTAATCCATCGTTTCGTGCTGTGTATCTTCAAGAAACTTGAACAGAATCTCACGGTCGACTGCAAAGTATCGGTCAAAGTTACTCGCCTTACGAATAATGTAGCCATTATCCTTTTCCAATCTCTCAAGAAGAAACTTCTGATATTCCTTTTCAGAAACGATTGATGTGTGATGAATAAGCATCTCGCTATAAGCAGATACTCGCTTTGCTGTATTTTCTGCATGTTTTTCTGCATCAAATTCTGTAGTTTCAACAGTTATATTCTTATCCATCGCTCACGCCTCCTTCCTGATATGCTCTCCGGTTTCGAGATTGATAAATTCATTCAACTTTATCTTTCCTTCGAAATCGGCTCCGTATTCACCAGCTCTTGTCTGGTCATCAAATTTAAAACTATTGTTATAGTATCGACCCGATTTAGTCTTGCGAATCAAATCATGCTGAATCATAAAGTCGATAACACGGTAATGATTCTCTATATCGTCACCATTAAGGTAAAAACAGATAACTCCAGTATCCATCATCTGCACTTCCATATCTGTGCATTTGCATTCATAGCAGGCACCTGCTTCAATCGCTGCTTCGCATATTTTCTGAGCGAACTCTTGGTCGTCAAAAAAGTACATCCATTTGCCACATTTATGCTTTTCCAGCTTGTCCTCTTGCCCGGACAGGTACCAACACCATCCGCCCATTTTAAGCATCAGCTGGCACCTCCTTCTTGCCTGTGACATACTCGTAAATCATTGTTTTCTTATATTCATCCAGTGTTTCAAGCTGTTCTCTTTTCGCTGTGATTACAGCATCAACTTTGCAAAGCACACTATCGATATGTTCCACAATTCTGTTTTGCTCATCAACTGGAGGAACAGGATAAAACAATTCTGATAGTTTGTTCCATCTCAAGTCACAAGAACGAACACGAATACCGGTTGACATAGCTAAGAAAACATCACTGTATGCCATACTTCTTAAATAATACATAATGTATCGTTTGTTCTGCTCTGTATCCAGCACATTTAAAACTGGTGATGCTTTTCCTCTAGAGTCAGAAATTCCAATCGCTCCAGCAAAACCATCCATACCGTGAACAACTAAATCACCAACATCAATTCCTTGATAGCCGATTTCTTTATCAGCCATTGTAAATCCATCTTCTCTACGATTACTTCTAAGAGTCACTTCTCCATCTCTAAAGCAGGTAATTACACCATCATCTTCTCGAGTTGTTTTCTGAATATACTTAAGAATGTATTTCCCTCGAACACATTTCCAGTGATTTGGCATCTTTCCAATCCATTGAATGTTGGTTTCTTTATAGTCAACACTCTGATTAAGACCTTTAGTCACACACTCTGTGATTACGGTTTTCTTATATGATTCCAATACCTCAACCTGTTGCTGAATGTTTGCTATTAGTGCTTCAATTTTTTCACATTGAATATCTAAATAGTCAGATATCCTTCTTTGTGTTTCGATTGGAGCCACAGGAATATACAAACCCCCAAATTTATCCATAGGGATTCGCATCCTAATCGTATTCAATTTACCATTGTTCGATTCTTTCATTAAAATCCCGTTTCCCAAACCAAACAAACTCCTCTGAAATATAGTTGTTTGGAAAATATAATTATAAAATCGAACATCTTCGTTGTTACGAAGCGGTCTCAACATATAATAAACTGGACTAACACATCCAAAATATTTAGATAATCCAACCGAACCAGAGAGTATGTTCATGCTGTTCATGACTATATCGCCCGGATAAGCCAAACGATAACCACTTAAATCTTCTTTAGGCTTGTTACCGCCTCCTTCTTTTTGGTCATGCGGAATGACTCCTTGTTTAGCAGTTAACGAAAGAATATCACTTGTTTGGACAGGATTATTTTTTTCGATTCTTTCCTGAAGGCAGTATTTTATTTTTTTTAGCTTCCATGAAGCCGGATATTTGCCCAGCCATTGGATTCCACTTTCAATCATTGCATCCATTTTTGCACCACCTTACCCGAACAATTCTTCAACTTGTTTACTAACGGATTGTTCTAATTCCGTGAAACGATTTTCTAGTACCTCACTTGTAGCTGGTGCCTGATATCTATAAAAAGTTCTAGTAAATGGAATCTCTGCACCAGTCTTTATAACAGGTTTCTTTGCTGTAAGGTTTTCTTCAAAGAATGCTGTTGCATCCGGAATATATGGAAGTACCTCTCTTTCCATATAACTATTAATATCCTCTTCATATGGAACTATTTCTGTATCCTTAGTTTCTTTATCAAAGAGAATATTTCCTTTTCTATCTTTTTGTATTACTGCTTTCTTATCCATAGTGGAAAGACCATCAGCAATTTTATCAAGCAGTTTCTTATCTGTGGTGATTGCGGCAAGCACCTTTCGTAGCACTGGATTAAACTCACTCGGTGAGTAATAGATATCGTTAGAAACCGAGTCCTCTAACGCTTCTAAAATAGCATCATATGTATCTTTATTTTCAAGGAACTGCTCCAACTTTTTCTGCTCTTTTCCACTTAATTCTTCTGCATTCTGGAGCTCATTAACTTTGCCTTCATCATACAACGAAGAAAGAGCTCCCTTTGTAAGCATAGCCATAATTCTATCATGCGTAATGCTGTAGCTTCTCTGCAGCGGCTGCATAACAACATACTCTTTATATATAAATTCCTCATTTCTGAAAATTCTACTAAACTCATTCTCTTCAAAATTGGCATATAGTTTAGTGATTTCAGTTCTATCTTCAGGAGAGATTTCGTTTCTTTTGTCTCCTAGCGCTTTACGTAATCTATGGCAAAATGAAGATGCATCAATAAGTTGTACTTTACCCTTTCTTTCAGGACGCTTATTTTTTGAGAGCACCCAAATATAAGTGGCAATTCCAGTATTGTAGAACAAATCGACCGGAAGGCCTATAATCGCCTCAATCAAATCATTTTCCAGCATCCATTTCCTTATCTGGCTCTCACCAGAAGATGTACCACCATTAAAGAGTGGGCTACCGTTTTCAATAACAGCTGCTCTACCAAAATTGTCATCCATCTTGTCAATAGCTGACTGAAGGAACAACATCTGCATATCACCGGAACCCGGAAGTCCAGCGCCCCAGCGTCCGTCAAATCCCTTGGCATATTCGTCATTAACAGCCTTTTCTACACCTTCAGCAGCATCTTTACCGCCCCAAGGTGTACCAAAAGGAGGATTTTCAATTACGAAACGCATCTTCGTTCCCTCAAAGCGGTCCTTCTTCATGGTATCCTGATAACAGATATTTTCCGCATTCTGTCCTTTGATAAGCATCTCTGCAAGACAAATAGCATAAGATTCAGGATTAATTTCCTGACCAAAAAGGCGCACGTCAGCTGTCGGGTTATAACGCTTGATGAAGTTGTATCCCGTGGAAAGCATACCGCCGGTTCCGCACGCTTGGTCCAAAACTGTAATAACTTTACCGTCATCGAAAATATCGTCGCAGCCTTCAGCCAAGAGAATGTTTACCATCAACTTGATAATGTCACGGCCAGTATAGTGGTCACCAGCCTCTGCATTTTCAGAGAATCTACGGATGAGGTCCTCGAAAATATATCCCATCTTTACATTGTCGATAGTACGAGGATTCAAATCCAATTCAGAGAAAGCCTTAACAACACTGAGCAGACGATTGTTCTTATCCATCTTGTCAATTTGCTTATAAAAGTCGAGACCTTTCTCAGCAGATACAATAATCTCCTGAACATTCGGTGAAAAGCTCTGCAAATATGCTTTGAAGTTTGCAGCCAAATGGTCTGCATCATTAATCAGCTCGGCCAGTGTAAACTCACTAGTATTGTAGAACTGAAAACCAGAAATACGATACATCGCCTTTGCCGGATAGTTCGGATTCGCTTTGAACTGTGCTACCACCTTGTCCTTGGTAGGTTCCAGTGCACACTCAAAACGTCTGATGATAACCATTGGAATGATTACATCCTTGTATTTATCACTCTGGTATGTACCACGCAGTTTGTTTGCGATGGACCAGATAAAATTGACCTCTGTTGATACATCGATAGGGGAATCATCCCACATTGCATCGATTGTCTGCTTTTGTGCCATTATATTTTCCTCCATTCAGACTAAGAGCTTCTTAGTCAATGTTAATTTTATATTTTTAGATATCCAATAATCAGGACTTAGTCCTCGATTCCCATCATCATCTTATAGTGCTGTTCCTGATGCATAGCGGTGAAAATCAGCTCAAACACCTTCTTGCACTGTTCCACATCACTGCCATCATCAATATAGTTGAAGCCATCACTGATAACAGCCGGGCCGTCATTCATATATGTGAGCATGCTTGAAGCAAGATTATATCGGTCGTAATTCGGCTTCTGTCCTTCCACTTCATCCACAAACAACGGCTTATTCTGTTCCAGAACAATCTTGTGAAGGTCATTTCCTTCGTAGCCACATATCTGAATAAAGTAGTATTCAAGAATATGGCGGATTACATTCTTCACGGTATTTGCCGTTTTCAGCTCCTTGTATTCATCCCAAAGAGCTGCATACGAGTTCTGAATCGGATTATAGTTTTCTTGCTCGGTAGGCACCCTCTGGCTCTGACGCACACAAAGTTTTACAGAAGAAATGTTTTCTACCTTTCGAATCATATAAAACGAAACACTGTGGTATCTCTTTGCTTGGTGATGAGTAATTTCCTTATGGAAATAAACATTGTGAGTCAGAATGAAAACCTGCTTAATATAGTCGCCATCGACCTTATTGCTTCGGTAGTCTGTATTGTTGTAACAAACCTCAATCATCTCTCTGACCAAAGCACTGACGATGAACAGTGCTCCACTATCCATACTGGATACCGGGTCATCGATAACAACTATTTTATCTTTTACAGCTTCGCTGCTAAGGCTTCCTTTCACAAGGTGATAATAATACAAGAATGCAATAAAGTTTCTTTCACCCTCGCTCAGTTTTTCTGCAACAGTTCCATCCGGACGAATGACCTCATATGTATTTGCTACACCATCCTTTGCACGAAGGTGGAAACCTTCAAAGCCTGAATTATCAAGCAGCACATTGATGCTATCGATAGTAGCCTCAGTATTCACAATCTGTTTGTTTAGTTCATTGGCCTCTTCCTTCTTAGCAGTAGCATCCTTTTTTAGCTGCTCCATTTTACCTTTCAGTGATTTGATTTCAACATCCAAATCAGTCAAGGCCTTGTTGTACGCAGCAACGTCGGTTTTCAAAAGCTCTGCAAGATACTCCCACACCTGCTTTTTGCATAGAACCTTCTTTGTTTTGAGGTCTCTGACTATCTCATTATTTTCTTTGATTTTCTTATTAAAGCCATCAATCAGAGTGCCAATCTCAATGAGCAAACTATCAGTGTCTTCTAAGGAAGCAATGGATGTCGGCTCTTTAATCTTTGCTGCAATTCTCTGTTTATTAATGGTTATCGCATCCACAAGAAGCTGAACTTTTACTTCATATTCCGACAAGTCTAATCCCGGCATAGCAGCAGATACATTGCCCTCCAGCGTTGCTACAACGGAATCCATCTCTGATTCATATGTTCTTTGAAAAGCATTAATCGCAGAGATGTCATCTTGATACTGTGCGTCGAAGCATGCAGCTATTTCTTTATCAAAGTTAGACGGGAGTTTTTGCTGGCAATATGGGCACTTTCCGTCTGTCTGGCCAGCAAAATGAGTATGACCACTTCGTACCCAATCAGTAGCTTTTAGGGCTTTAATAAATTTTGCAAAGTCCGTATCACTGCTGCTGGAGATTGGTTTGCCCATCAATTCATATCCCGGCAAGGATGCATAGGTAACTTTACCTGCCTTAGACAGCATGTTGTACTGCTGTGCATCGCCAGAAAAAACGGTCCCATATAGAGTTTTTAAATCTTCAACATCATGAGCAACCGGCGTAATTGCTAAAATTTCTTGAGCGAATAATGCAGCCTTTTTCTTACCCTTAATAGCTTCATCAAATAGTGTTCTGGCTTCCGCACTCTTGCTCCAGCAGTCTGATTGAAATGTCGATAAAGCGGTATTCTTATCCGCTGTTTTCTGGTCTATAGCGGCCTTATGTCCGTTATATTCCTCACCCATTTTCTTGCGTTCTGCATTGAGTGTATCGACCTGCTCTTGAATAGCAATATTAGTTTCGTTCACGGTGAATACACCAGCAAGATTTCCATAGTTACGCAAGTTAGCATTTATAAAATCTGTATCATACACAAGAACATCATATTCAGTTGATGCCCTCCCAGCTTGCCACTGTAAATGTTCATCGTTTGCCTTAAACGTTCGTGCAATGGTAGATTTGCCTGCACCATTCTTCCCATAGAAGAAATTTACATACGTCGGTTCTATAACCTCATTGGAAAATGTGGCATCGTTTAACGTTATTTTTTCTATTGCTGATTTCATTTTAGGGTTCATATGCAAATCTACCTCCTGCTTCTATTCTTTAATTTTTCCTTCTCTGACCCATTCGTCAACTTCAGAGATTTTGAATTTATATCGTTTTCCAGCTTTATATACAGGTAATTTTCCTTCTTTTATCCAAGTACGGACTGTATCCTGACTCAAACTTAGGTGTTCTGCTACATCTTCAAGGTTTACCCATTTTTCAACTTGCATGTTTTCATATTCTGCACTCATATTATTCCTCCATGTTCGATTCCAGATGAGTGGTTGCGTATTTATAAAGAAAAGACTTGTATCCCAGCTTCTCTTAATACCTCTACTGCATTTATCTTTTTTATTGCCCAGTGCATACGATTCAATTCATTCGTTCCGCTGCAGCCTTCGATTCCGAGTTCAAACCGAAGTTCATTTATTTTCTGCTGTGGTATCCAGTTGAGTATTTGATAATATACTTTGATACCATTGTCCTGAATTTTCACATCAACAATCAACCCATAAGCTGCATAGTGGTCTGCGTCCGTTTTTCCATAAGCGTGGTTCTCAGTCGCAATAATTGCTGGATAGGTTTTCAACACCGAAATTGCATCATCCGACAAAGTCGCATAAGCTGCTTTCAATTCTTTTGACGTACTTTCCGTTATTGCTCTATCCTTACGAACAAGGCAATGACAGTACTGAGGATTTAATTCATCATCCCCGACAACCAGAAGATTATAAAAATCTGTATTTAATGCAATGGTATGCGCTGCGTTAGGACTTCCCGGCATGGGTGGTGCTCCACCCACCATCATTACACTATAGGTATTATTCACTGCGTCCGTATGAGCTACTAACGTATTATTGTTACCGGGCAAATTAAATGTTGTATTCGGTGTTTGCGTTTGCAAAGCTCCCGGTTGTGATGGCTGTAATTTATTCTCCATCTTTTTTCTGCCCTCCATAATAATTGTTCGTAATGCTATCGACATGCTGAATGAAACTATTATTATTTCCAGTCACATTAAAGTTGAAAACCATTTGCTGTTTTGACTTTGCTTCCTCCTGACGAGGTTCTTCATAGACTTCTTCAACGATAATATCATCTGGCGATTTATCTGCTTTATTATCGGCAACGCCATCATCTTTAGGTTCAACGTAACTCAGTTTAATATCAACAGGCCAATTAACACCAATATCTCCAGTGTAAGCCCTTTTACCTCCACCTGAGGATGGACACCAAACATCAAATGTTTTTGCCCCTACTGTATTATCAACATTACATACAGCGTAATGAAATACTCCTAGCAGGAATGGCTGCAGGGAAATCTCTTTCATAGCAACAACATCTTTCTTCTGCATTGTTGCTCCATCTTCCTTAACATAAAAGGATTGACTTTCATCTATGCAATTATCTAACGATATTAGTTCGACGAGTGCTTTCACGAGCAGCTCGTCTTTTTTTATATCTCCTCCGGCATCAATGAATCCCTCTACAAAGCAGCACATTTTTCTCAAGGTATCGGCATACTCATTCTTCACTCTTTCGTCAAAAACTCTCAATGCTGTTTTATCACCGAACGGAAAGTAGCCTCCACCTGCATTCTTGCATTTTTTATATTCTGATGCGTTACCTTGAATCGTCTTGATTTCAGTCGGCATCGGTGTCGCTAAATCTGAACGTATCACTCTAGCCAGACCAATCAAAGTTTCATATTCAGTTAATCCATCTTTTTTCCCTGCGTAGTGTTCATTTGCTCCCAGCAGTTGCTTTCTTGCCTCTAAAAGTAAGGTGAAGAATGTACCGCCACACAGTCTTAAATTTTCATTTTTTGTCATTGATTGTCCCTCTAATCAAAGTTACCTACTCAACTTACTCAACTGTGAATGGCAGGCCTACTCAACTTACTATTTTCTATCCCTGTGAAAAGCCACAGGGATTTTTTGATGTCTGTTGACCGTTGAATCTGATGAACATAAATCAGAACAACCCCAAACAAACCCCACTAAATCATTATAACACTTTCTGACATTATTTTCAATGTAGTGAACATGAACGAACAATGAACTCTACAGCGAAATATGCCGGAAAACTCTGTTTCCACCTGTGGCTGGTCACAAATCTACGCCAATCACAGGAGGAAAAAATAATGGCAAAAAACGTAAATCAGAGTAAACAGTACCGTATCTATTTGAAATCCACCAAGGAATGGGTGGAAGTCCCTGAAGAGTTCTATCGTGAACAAACCCGTTATTACGACACGTTTCGACATCGCATGCAGGAGCACGGACAGTGCAGCTGCCCCAAAAGTAAGTTCTGGCTCTGCGATGGTGACTGCTTAACCTGCGAGTTTCGCTGTGCAGGAGATATGCTGTCTCTCGACTACGAAACTGAGAACGATAGCGGCGATACTTGTTCGATGCTTGACAGCATCCCCGATACTGCTCCTCTTGCAGCAGATATCATTGCGGACAAGCTCCTTCTGGAACAGCTGGTTCAGCGCCTGCACGAACTTGACCCAGATGCCGGTCTCATTCTCCAGCTTCTCAAAGACGAAAAATCTGACCGTGCTATCGCTGAGGCACTCGGCAGACCACAGAGAACCTTTGCACACCAGATGAAGCGATACCGTGATGAACTGCGAAATATCCGTGGGTACTAAGACCTAACCGAAAGCTGTTTTATCAACTTTCAAAATTTTTTCAAAAATAATGGCTCAATCCGGCAGCTCACCTCCATTGGTAAGTGTAAGGCACAGAACAAAACACCTTACAGAATGGAGGTGACTACCGTGAAGCAGTCTCATTACAGAAACAGCCGAGGCGATGCTGAAGTAATTCAGGTTTTAACCGCAATTAGCATCGTGTCCGGCAGAATGGCAAGGAACATGAGCGTCCTCGCCGCACACAGACAATCCGAGGAAGGAGGAACAGTAAATGTCAAAAATGAGCGATATGGCTATGACCATCGAAGAGCTGAGAAATGCTGCCGCTGCTATTAACGACGCAGCAAACTGGCTCGCACAGCAGTTTGGAGGAGTATTCGAAGCTGCTGAAACAGCAGAAGCCCCTGCTGCTCCTGCGAAACCTGCATTGACACTTGAGGAGGTTCGAGCTGTTCTGGCTGATAAATCTCGTGCCGGTCATACAGCTGAAATTCGAGAACTTCTTAAAAAGTACGGTGCAAGCAAGTTGTCACTCGTAGACCCGAAACATTATGAAGCCCTGCTCAGGGAAGCGGAGGTGCTCTAATATGCCACCTAAAGGACATGCAATCCTCTCCGCATCCTCTTCTGACCGCTGGCTCCACTGTCCACCGTCAGCAAGGCTCTGCGAAACCTATGAGGATAAAGGCAGCAACTATGCTGCAGAAGGCACCGATGCCCACTCCCTTTGTGAGTACAAGCTCCGCAAGGCACTCGGCATGGAAGCTACAGACCCGACCGAGAATCTCGACTGGTACAACGCTGAGATGGAGGATTGCGCTACCGGCTATGCCAGCTTCATCATGGAGCTTTTGGAAGAGGCCAAACAGACTTGCTCTGACCCTGTTGTTCTGATTGAACAGCGAGTGGACTTCTCTCACTGGGTGGAACAAGGCTTCGGAACCTCGGATGCCATTCTCATCAGCGACGGCACCATGCACGTGATTGACTATAAACACGGTCTTGGAATTCTCGTATCCGCTGAGGACAATCCGCAGATGAAGTGCTACGCCCTTGGTGCATTGGAACTGTTCGATGACATCTACGACATCGATACGGTCAGCATGACCATCTACCAGCCTAGACGTCAGAACGTTTCCACCTACGAAGTCAGCAAGGATGACTTGTACCAGTGGGCCGATGAAGTTTTGAAGCCTACCGCAGACCTTGCCTTTGCCGGTGATGGAAACTTCCTATGTGGTGAATGGTGCGGATTCTGTAAAGCAAAGCATGAATGCCGAGCTAGAGCTGAAGCCAATCTCCTACTCGCACAGCACGATTTCAAGCTGCCGCCACTGTTGGAGGATTCGGAAATTGAATTCATCCTCTCCCGTGTCGACGAACTAGTCTCTTGGGCAGGTGACATCAAGGAGTATGCACTCCAGCAGGCAATCAGCGGTAAAGAATGGACTGGCTGGAAGCTGGTCGAGGGTCGCTCCAACCGCAGATACACCAGTGAAGACGCCGTGTCGAAAGCTGTCGAAGCTGCTGGTTTTGACCCTTACGAAAAGAAACTGCTTGGTATCACAGCCATGCAAAAGCTGCTCGGTAAGTCTCGCTTCGAAGAGCTCCTTGCAGCATATATTGAAAAGCCACAAGGCAAACCTACTCTTGTGCCGGAGAGCGATAAGCGCCCGGCAATGAACACAGCAAAAAATGATTTTATGGAGGAATACGACAATGAGTAAGAATGTAAAAATGACAAATCCCATGAAGGTTATCACTGGTCCTAACACACGCTGGAGCTACGCCAACGTCTGGGAACCGAAATCAATCAACGGCGGCACTCCGAAGTACAGTGTCAGCCTGATTATCCCGAAGTCTGACACCAAGACTGTCGCTAAGATTGAAGCAGCTATCGAGGCAGCCTACCGTGAAGGCGAATCCAAGCTCAAGGGCAACGGCAAGTCTGTACCGGCGCTTTCCGTACTTAAGACTCCTCTTCGTGACGGAGACCTTGAGAGACCGGATGACCCTGCATATGCTGGCAGCTACTTTGTAAATGCCAACGCCACTTCTGCTCCGGGCATCGTGGATGCAGACCGCAATCCTATCCTCACTCGTTCTGAGGTTTACTCCGGAGTCTACGGTCGTGCCAGCATCAGCTTCTATGCTTTCAACAGCTCTGGTAATAAGGGCATCGCCTGCGGCCTTAACAATCTGCAGAAGATTCGTGATGGCGAGCCTCTTGGCGGTAAGGCATCTGCTGAATCCGACTTTGCAACTGATGACGATGATGATTTCCTTGATTAATGGAGGTGACAAACTATGGAGACAATCATGATTAGTACGATTCTTGTAAACATCTGTATCGGCTGCTTCGCTTGTGTGGGACTTGCTACTGCGGTCTCTATCATTCAGAGCATCATCAATGACCACAAGCGTGAAAAGCGTGAACAGGAAAAGGACAAGCGTGACCTCGAATACCACGAGAAGCGCATGAGGGACTTTAAGTAATCTATCAACCCGATGGCGGTGGCCCCCACTGCCGCCATCGACATTTTTCGACAAAAGGAGACAATCTATGAATGAATTTGTAGAAACATTGAATCTCTTTATTGGCAGTGTCATCGCCTATACCTTTTTGGTAGCGGTATATGGTTTCATCATCTACAACGTAGGAAAAGTCATTCTCTACCTTATCCGCTATGCGGTATACCATATCCGCCGTGACATCAATAAATACAAATCCAATAAAGATAAACAGTAACACGGCAGGCGGCAGGGATTTCTCTGCTGCCTGTTTTGTAGAAAGGACAACCTCATGAAAACACTCAGTATTGATATTGAGACCTACAGCGATGTGCCTCTTCAGAAGACCGGTGTCTATCGTTATGTAGAATCTCCCAATTTTGAAATCTTACTCTTTGCCTACAGTGTCGACAGCCAGCCCGTTCAGGTTATCGACCTCGCCTGTGGTGAACAGATTCCCAAAGATGTCCTTCTTGCCTTGGAGGATGAAACTGTCATCAAGTGGGCCTTCAACGCTACTTTTGAACGTATCTGCCTCTCTCGCTTCTTAGGTTATCCGACTGGAGAATATCTGGAGCCGGAAAGCTGGCGTTGCTCCATGATATGGGCTGCCACGATGGGACTCCCACTCTCCTTGGAAGGTGTCGGCGCTGTTCTGGGTCTGGAAAAGCAGAAGCTCTCAGAAGGAAAAGACCTCATCAAATACTTCTGCCAGCCTTGTGCTCCCACAAAAACCAATGGGCAGCGTACAAGAAATCGCCCTTCCCATGCTCCGGACAAATGGGCCATGTTCAAAAAATATAATATCCGTGATGTGGAGACCGAAATGGGTATCCAGCAGAGGCTTGCGAAGTTTCCAGTACCAGCTCAGGTCTGGGATGAATACCACATGGACCAAGAAATCAACGACCGTGGTGTACGTTTGGATATGGAGCTTGTTGCTGCTGCCATCGAAATGGATACTCGCTCCAGAACGGAACTGACCGAAACCATGAAGAAAATCACGGAGCTGGAGAATCCTAACTCCGTCCAGCAGATGAAGGCTTGGCTTTCTGACAATGGTTTGGAAACAGATACTCTTGGCAAAAAGGCTGTGGCAGAGCTCCTAAAGTCTGCTCCTCCAAAGCTCTCACAGGTGCTTACTTTAAGACAGCAGCTGGCTAAGTCTTCCGTCCGTAAATATCAGGCGATGGAAAAGACCGTGTGCGCAGATGGTCGTGCTCGTGGCATGTTCCAGTTTTATGGTGCCAATCGAACCGGCAGATTCTCCGGTCGTAACATCCAGCTGCAGAACCTACCGCAAAACCATCTTTCGGACCTTGCAGAGGCTCGTTCTCTGGTGCGCTCCGGCAACTTTGAAGCTGTGGAACTTCTCTACGAAGATGTGCCGGATACACTTTCCCAGCTCATCCGTACCGCCTTTATTCCCAGAGAAGGCACTAAATTTCTTGTAGCTGACTTTTCTGCTATCGAAGCCCGTGTCATCGCATGGTTTGCCGGTGAAAAATGGCGTCAAGAGGTCTTTGCCAAAGGCGGAGATATCTACTGTGCTTCTGCCAGCCAGATGTTCAAGGTCCCTGTCGAGAAGCACGGTATCAATGGTCACCTCAGACAAAAAGGCAAAATCGCTGAACTTGCCCTCGGTTACGGAGGCTCGGTCGGGGCCTTAAAAGCTATGGGAGCATTGGATATGGGGCTCACTGATGAGGAACTCCCACCACTGGTCGATGCATGGAGGCAGTCCAACCCGAACATCGTTAAATTCTGGTGGGATGTGGACCGAGCTGTCATGGAAGCCGTAAAGTTCAAGCACACCACTTCCGACTATGGTCTGACCTTCTCCTGCAGGAGTGGTATGCTCTTTATCACTCTCCCGTCGGGAAGAAAGCTCGCATATGTGAAACCGAAGATTGGAACAAATAAGTTCGGTGGTCAGTGTATTACCTATGAAGGTGTCGGCGGCACCAAGAAGTGGGAGCGTCTCGATTCCTATGGTCCGAAATTTGTCGAGAACATCGTGCAGGCAACGGCCCGTGATATTCTCTGCTATGCCATGCAGACACTCCGCTGCTGCTCCATTGTCATGCACATCCACGATGAAGTGGTCATTGAAGCAGGCCCTCTCATGTCCTTGGATGCGGTCTGTGAACAAATGGGCCGTACTCCACCTTGGGCCAAGGGGCTACTTTTAAGAGCCGATGGCTATGCGACACCTTTTTATAAAAAAGATTAAATATATGTGGCTCAAATTAGGCGTTCACCTCCATTGGATATTAGAGGTGGACGTCCTTTTTATATGTCCATCCGGAAAGGAGGAACCTGACGTGTCAATCAGCAAATACAACAGCGAAGGATATTCTGACCCTACTGCTTACGGCGCTCTTTGCTCTATCGAGAGTGAGACCCGTGCACTGCGTGCTTTCAGACCAATCGTATATATCTGCTCTCCCTTTGCCGGAGACACCGAAAAGAACGTAGCTGCTGCCAGAGCCTACAGCCGCTTTGCAGTGGAACAAGGATACATCCCCATCGCACCACACCTGCTGTTTCCACAGTTTTTGAATGATACCGACCCGAAGGAACGTGAACTTGGTCTTTTCTTCGGAAATGCCATCATGAGCAAATGTTCTGAGGTCTGGGTCTTTGGAAGTCATATCTCTTCCGGCATGGAAGCAGAAATCAAACGAGCCAAGTGGAAGAATTACCGCCTGCGCTATTTCACTGAGAATCTTGAGGAGGTTTAACACATGTACGAAGTAAAAGAAAATTCAAGAATATTAAAAGACGGAACCGAAATCACGACCTATAGCAGAGATGTCGTCAGCTGCAACATTTTAGAGGTCGAAGCAGGAACCACCGGCTATCGTGGTGGTGATACCGGTCATGGTGGTCGCACCTATTTCCGTATTCAGGATGCAGCCTGTACGGACATGGAAATCCATAGCTATACTACTCGCTGCGGCAGTAACGGTTTTGAGGTTTGCCTCGGTGGTGACTGCGAGCTGGAGACTATGATTCGAGCTTTGAAATTTATCACCAAGGTTCTGGAAGAGGAATCCAAGGAGGTGTATGACTAATGTTCACCATTTATTCTGCGGACGTTACCGGTAATCCCGGTAACTGCTCCTATCCGCATAAGCATGTCATCTTAGATGAGGACAGTCTGAAAGCTGCCATCTGCCATGACTATGTCTGCGCCGAATATAAAAACAGCTACCGCAATGGTGATAACTTTATCGGCAGCGACTGCCTTCCTGTAGATTGCGATAACGACCACTCTGAGAATCCGGATGACTGGGTCACTCCCGACGATATCATGCAGGCCTTTCCGGGTGTCAGCTTTGCTATCCACTATAGCCGCTACAACAACCGTGAGAAAAACGGAAAGGCTGCAAGACCAAAGTTCCATGTCCTATTCCCAATCGAATATGTATCCGATGCCTCTCTTTACAGCGATATGAAGAAGCTGGTCAATTCCATCTTCCCATATTTCGATACGCAGGCACTGGATGCCGCACGATTCTTCTTTGGAACGACTACAGCAGATGTCGCTCTCTATCCGGGCCGCATGAATCTGACTGAGTTCTTGGATGAGGACCTGTTTGATGAAGATTTACCGGACGGTCAATACGACGGTGCTGCTATTCCTGAAGGAAGCCGCAATGCCACCATGTCCCGTTTTGCCGGTCGTGTCATCAAAAAATACGGAGACAGCGACAAGGCATATCAGGCATTCATCGAAGAATCAGCAAAGTGCGTACCTCCGCTGGAGGCATCCGAGCTTGCTACCATCTGGCACAGTGCCCAGCGCTTTTATGCAAGACTCTCCCAGCAGGATGGCTACATTGCACCGGAAGTATATAACGACCCTTCCTGTTACAAACCGGGAGACTTCTCCGATGTTGGACAGGCTGAGGTGTTAGCCAAATACTTCTCCGGCGAGCTCCGCTATTCTCCGGCCACCCACTTCATCCGATACTCTGACCATTACTGGCAGGAATCCGAACCGGGTGCGCAGGCAGCGGCTCACGAACTTACAAGAAGACAGCTGAAGGAAGCTGGCAATGATATGCTCGAAGCACTCGATAAGCTGAAGAACTCCGGCGCACAGTCTCTGCTTGATTCCATGACAAAGAACAAGGCAGAGCAGTTGATGAACGAGGACCAGCTGGAAGCCTATCAGGAATTTCTGGCTGCAAAGGCATATCAGCAGTTTTCTGTAAAGCGCAGGGATTCCAAGAACATTACTTCTACGCTGAAGGAATCTCGCCCGATGCTGGAAATCTCGCCTCGTGACCTTGATGCTGATTGCTTTGCTATGTGTACACCGGAAGCAACTTATGACCTGCGTAAAGGAATGGCCGGTGCCAGAGAACACCTGCCGGAGGATTTCATTACCAAAATCACATCGGTGTCACCGAACTACAAGGGCCAGCAGATTTGGCTGGACTGCCTTGACCTCATCTTTCAGGGTAATCAGGAACTCATCGATTATGTTCAGATGATTTGTGGTCTGGCTGCTATCGGCAAGGTCTATGTGGAAGCACTCATCATTGCCTACGGTGATGGACGCAATGGTAAGTCCACCTTCTGGAATGCTATCTCCAGAGTGCTCGGTCTTTACTCCGGTAACATTTCTGCAGATACGCTCACTGTCGGATGCCGAAGAAACATCAAGCCGGAAATGGCTGAGGTCAAAGGTAAAAGACTCCTCATTGCAGCCGAGATGCAGGAAGGTGCTCGTCTGAACGATTCCACCGTCAAGCAGCTCTGCTCCACTGATGATGTCTTTGCAGAAAAGAAATACAAGGACCCGTTCTCCTTCAAGCCTTGCCACACACTGGTGCTTTACACCAATCATCTGCCCCGTGTCTCCGCATCCGATGATGGCATTTGGAGACGACTCATCGTCATCCCGTTCAATGCCAAGATTACCGGCAGCAGCGACATCAAAAATTATAGTGAGTACCTTTACGACAACGCTGGCGGCAGCATTTTGGCGTGGGTCATCGAAGGTGCCAAGAAGGTCATCGAGTCTGATTACCAGATTCCCGTGCCGGACCTAGTGCAGAAAGCCATTGATGAATACCGTAGCCAGAACGACTGGTTCGGTCACTTCCTTGCAGATAAATGTGAGGTCGACCCGTCTTATAAAGAAAGCTCCTCTTCTCTTTATCAGGCGTACCGCAACTATTCTCTGGACTGCAACGAGTATGTGCGCAGTACCGCTGACTTCTACTTTGCTCTGGAGAAGGCTGGCTTTGAGCGAATCACCGTGAGCAGAAAGCGTTACTTTAAGGGTCTGCGCTTACGTGAGGACACTGGTGCAGACGAGGATTTTATGAATTAAGGCCATAAATGACAAGGTGTATCAATGTGTTATATAAAACTTTTCTTAGGCCTATAAAAATATCAATAAGAAAAAGTATGGAAAATACCATTGATACACCTTGCACCTCTTCAAATTAACGGCCTGATGGAGGACAAGTATGTTAGAAAAAACGATAGAAAAGAAATTGACAACCGCAGTAAAAAAGGCTGGTGGTATCGCACCGAAGTTCGTGTCTCCTTCTTTCGCAGGGATGCCCGACCGCCTTATCTTATTACCTGATGGGAAGTTTGCCTTTGCAGAATTAAAGGCACCAGGAGAATCCCCACGCCCATTGCAAAAAGCACGTCACAGGCTCCTTCGCTCTCTGGGCTTTCGTGTGTATGTGATTGACAGCATAGAGCAGATTGGAGGGATGATTGATGAACTTCGCACCTCATGATTATCAGGCCTACGCCATCGATTATATTGAGACACATCCTGTGGCAGCAGTCCTGCTCGATATGGGTCTTGGAAAGACGGTCATCTCCCTGACTGCCATCGCAGACCTTCTATTCGACAGCTTTGAGGCCCATCGCATTCTGGTAGTCGCCCCACTTCGAGTTGCCAGAGATACATGGCCTGCAGAAATCAGAAAATGGCAGCACCTAAAATCTCTGACCTTCGCCGTCTGTGTGGGGACACCAAAAGAGCGAAAAGCAGCTTTGATGGCAGGTGCAGACATCACCATCATCAACAGAGAAAACCTGCAATGGCTCATTGAGTCCAGCGGCTTTCCCTTTGACTACGATATGGTGGTCATCGACGAGCTCTCATCCTTCAAGAATCACAATTCTAAGAGGTTCAAGTCCCTGTTGAAGGTAAGACCAAGCGTCAAGCGTATCATCGGTCTGACCGGAACCCCCTCTTCCAACGGTCTGATGGATTTATGGGCCGAGTTCCGACTGCTGGATTTAGGAAAACGCCTCGGACGCTTCATTACAGAGTACCGAAACAACTACTTTGTGCCGGACAAGAGGAATGGCCAAATTATCTATTCCTATAATCCGCAGCCTTATGCTGAAGAACGCATCTATAGCCAGATTTCTGATATCACCATCTCCATGAAATCAACAGACCACCTGAAGATGCCAGAGCTCATCTCCTCCGAATATGAGGTCCATTTATCCGATGATGAAGTGACCCGATACGAGGACTTGAAGCAGGAGCTGGTGCTGGAGCTCCCTGATGGAGAAATTACTGCTGCCAATGCTGCTTCTCTCACCGGAAAGTTATCCCAGCTTGCCAACGGAGCTATTTATTCGGATACCGGTGACACCATTGAGTTCCACGACAGAAAACTGGATGCTCTGGAGGATATCATCGAATCCGCAAACGGCAAACCGGTCCTTGTGGCTTATTGGTTCAAGCACGACCTCTCCCGTATCAAGAAACGCTTTGATGTGAGAGAAATAAAATCCAGCAAGGACATCACCGACTGGAATGCCGGAAAGATACCGGTAGCAGTCATCCACCCAGCCTCTGCCGGTCATGGACTTAACCTGCAGGCTGGTGGTTCCACCCTCATCTGGTTCGGGCTGACATGGTCACTGGAATTGTATCAGCAGACCAACGCCCGTCTCTGGAGACAGGGCCAGACTTCCGGAACCGTGGTAATAGAACACATCATCACAAAAGGAACCATTGATGAGCGCATCTTAAAGGCTCTCTCCAAAAAGGAGCTGACCCAGAACGCCCTTATCGATGCAGTAAAAGCAAACCTATGACAATCTTCGACAAAATACGACAATCCGTGCCAATCCGAGGGAAATCTATTTTTTCGGAGGTACCAATCAATGACTGCAAAAGAATACTTATCTCAAGCACGCTACTTGGATAATAGAATCAAAAGCAAACTGTTACAGATAGATTCCTTAAATGAATTAGCTACCCGTTGCACACCGTCCTACTCCGATATGCCAAAGAGCCCTAACCGTGAAGGCTCTCGAATGGAATCCGCCATTCTTGACATCATCGAGCTGGAGGATGAAATCAGTAAAGACGTCGTAGAACTTGTGGCATTAAAGAAGGAAATCGTAGAGGTTATCAAACAGGTCGGCAATACCGAATACCAGACCTTACTTGAGGAACGCTACCTCTGCTTTATCACATGGGAGCAGATTGCTGTTGATATGGGATACGAGCTTCGTTATATCCACAAACTTCATGGAAAGGCACTGGAAGAAGTAAAAGTTCCGGCTTTCTATGAAGGTGGACATGAAATGACATAGAAAGACACTAAGCTCTTCTGATATTATTATACTAGCGAAAGTGAGAATCGCAGAAAGCCTTGTGGGACGAGTCCTGCAGGGCTTTTCTTATACCCAAACGGAAGGAGGAATACGATGCCAAGAAAACCAAAACGTCCCTGCTCCTATCCCGGCTGCCCAAATCTGACAGACGGACGCTTCTGTCCGGAGCATGAAAAGAAGGAAGCCAAACGCTACGAGAAGTACGACAGAGACCCGAATGCCAAGCGTCGCTACGGGCGTGCATGGAAACGTATCCGTGACAGCTATGCTGCTGCCCACCCTCTTTGTGAGAGGTGCCTTGAGAACGGTGTCTACACACCAACCGAGCAGATACACCATGTGAAGCCCCTCTCCCAAGGCGGCACGCACGATAGAGAGAACTTGATGGCTCTTTGCAAATCCTGCCATGCCAAGATTCATGCGGAACACGGCGACCGCTGGCACAACCGGTAGGGGCGGTCCACTTCTCTACGGTGAAGTCACCGGGGAACGGGCGTGGGGTCTCACGCACAAAGTCGCAATTTCAAACGGGGTATATAGGCCCCTGAACTGGAGGTGTAAAAAATGGCTAAGGACGGTACCAACCGTGGCGGCGCTCGTATCGGCGCTGGAGCCAAGAAAAAGCCCTTAGCTGAGAGAATCGCTGAGGGAAATCCGGGCAAACGTGAGTTGACTGTCATCGACTTTACAGACAGCACCGTCGATTTAGAAGGTCAGCCGATGCCCAAACCATCCAAGATGCTATCTGCCAAGCAAAAGAACGGCAAAAAGCTCGTTGCTGCAGATGTCTACAAGAAAACATGGAACTGGCTGCATGAACGTGGCTGCGCTGCTCTCGTCTCTCCGGAGCTTTTAGAGCGCTATGCCATGAGTGTTGCTCGTTGGATTCAGTGTGAGGAAGCCATCACAGAGTTTGGATTCCTTGCCAAGCATCCGACGACCGGCAATGCCATCCAGTCTCCCTATGTGGCCATGAGTCAGAACTTCATGAGCCAGACCAATCGTCTCTGGATGGAGATATACCAAATCGTAAAAGAAAATTGTGCCACTGAATATAACGGCGCTACTCCACAGGATGATGTGATGGAGCGTCTCCTACTGGCACGGAAAGGAAATTAACTATGATTGAAAAAGTAAATCCAGCGCATCCGGATAAGATTGCAGACAGGATTGCCGGAGCCATCGTCGACCTTGCTTATAAAACAGACGATGCTCCTAAAATCGCTGTTGAGGTTCTCATCGGACATGGCTATGGTCATGTCGTTATCGAAACCTCTGCTCCTATCGATAAGACGGATGTCGCTTTTATCGTAGAGCGTCTTGCTCCCGGCATTCGTGTCTTCATTCAGATTGTTCCGCAGGATGCCCATCTTGCTAAGAATCAGGCCAAGGACATCCGCTGCGGTGATAACGGCATCTTCAAGGGCATGCCGCTTACAGAGGAACAGAAGGAAATCTCGAAGATTGCCAGAGAAATCTACAGCACCTATCCCTTTGATGGAAAGTATATCCTCGACGAAGCAAGACTCATCCTCTGTCAGAGCCATGCAGCTACTTCGGAACTAAAACAGAAATATCCGCATGCTGAGGTAAATCCGCTCGGTGATTGGACTGGCGGCATTGATGTGGACAGCGGTGCTACCAACAGAAAGCTCGGAAGTGATATGGCTGACTCTGTTACTGGCGGTGGCCTTCATGGGAAGGACCTGTCAAAGGCAGATGTCACGCTCAACATCTACGCTTTCCTAAAAGCTCAGGAAACTGGACAGCCGGTAACCATCTGCTGCGCTATCGGTGATGACACGATTGATGGTCATCCCTACAGTGAGCTGGTGGCTATCGCTGCGGAATATATAAAATCCATCGGCGGATTTGAAAAGTTCGCTGAATGGGGATTGTTCTAAGGAGGAATACCATGCAGATTGAAAAGAAAAACGTCTCGCAGCTTCTTCCTGCGGATTACAATCCCCGTAAGGATTTGAAGCCCGGTGACAAAGAATATGAAAAACTGAAACGCTCCATCGAGCAGTTCGGATATGTGGAGCCGGTCATCTGGAACTCCACCACTTCTCGTGTCGTTGGTGGTCACCAGAGATTGAAGGTTCTCATCGATATGGGCATTACCGAGGTGGAATGCGTCATCGTCGAAATGGATGAAGAGAAGGAAAAAGCTCTGAATGTTGCGCTCAACAAAATCAGCGGTGAATGGGATAACGACAAGTTGGCCCTCCTCATTGCTGACCTGCAGGGTGCAGACTTCGATGTCTCCCTTACCGGTTTTGAGCCAGAAGAACTGGAGGACCTGTTTAGAGAAGATACAAAGAAAGGTGTTCAGGATGATGACTTCGATGTGGATGCCGAGCTTGCAAAACCTACCTTCTCCAAGGCTGGTGACCTGTGGCTCCTTGGTGACCACCGTCTGGTCTGTGGCGATTCCACAAAGTCTGAGACCTATGAGCTTCTGATGAATGGTAAGCTGGCAAATCTGGTCGTGACGGACCCTCCGTACAATGTCAATTACGAAGGAAGCGCCGGTAAGATTAAGAACGACAATATGGAAAACAGTGCCTTCTATCAGTTCCTACTGGATGCCTACACTCGCATGTATGAGTCAATGGCGGATGACGCTTCTATCTACGTCTTCCATGCTGACACCGAGGGTCTTAACTTCCGCAGAGCATTTGCTGATGCTGGTTTCTACCTTTCTGGCTGCTGCATCTGGAAAAAGCAGTCCCTTGTCCTCGGACGCAGCCCTTATCAGTGGATGCATGAGCCTTGCCTCTTCGGATGGAAGAAATCCGGCAAACATCAGTGGTATACCGGACGCAAGGAAACAACCATCTGGGAATTTGATAAGCCCAAGAAGAACGGCGACCATCCGACCATGAAGCCTATCCCTCTTCTGGCTTATCCGATTATGAATTCCAGCATGACCAATTCTCTGGTCCTTGACCCATTTGGTGGTTCTGGCAGCACGCTTATCGCCTGTGAACAGACCGGTCGTATCTGCCACACCATCGAGCTGGATGAAAAGTTCTGTGATGTTATCGTCAAGCGCTACATTGAGCAGGTCGGTTCCTCTGCAAAGGTCTCCGTCATCCGTGATGGCTTGACCTATTCCTATGATGAAATCGCACCGAAAGCTGAGGATGCCACTCTTTTGTAAGTAGGTATAGTACACAATCCAGAAGGCACATATTTGTCGATGTTTTTCTTCGATATCGCTTGCTATTATGTGCCTTCAGAGTGATATATGTACTACCAAAACAAAGGAGGATACCTACATGAACATCATCTTAAACGTAACCGAAAGAAAGCCGCTGGCAGCCCTGCTTGGCGAGTACAAGAACACCAAACCGAAATACCTGAGAGCCCCTTCCTATGGCTACCAGATTGGTGACCTTCTTCTGACACGAGAAGGAAACATCGAAGGCCCGGACACCATGACCAAGGAAGAATTCGACGAGCTTCTGACCCTCTTGGATGCAGGCGGCTATCGTCCGGAAGAGACAGACTTCCACCCGGCTGAGGAACCGGAAGCTGAAGAAGCTCCTGCAGAAAAGACTGGACTTACCATTACCCTTCCACTTGACAAGGTCAAGGTCGGAAACCTCACCAACCTTCTAGATGCCAAAGGCTCCCTCATCAAGCATGCCCTTCACATCGAGGACCTGCGCTTTGAACTGAACGAGGACAGCATTTCCTTCCCTTGGTTCAAAGAACTTCCTGAGCCGGATGAGATTCACGCCTACAGCGCACTGATTGCAGCCCTTTGCAAAATGAGCAAGGAGCAGAAACGAATCAGCGCTACTGCAAAGCCGGTGGACAATGAGCGCTACGCTTTCCGCTGCTTCCTTCTCCGCCTCGGCTTCATTGGTGACGAGTACAAAACAGACCGCAAAATCCTGATGAGACATCTTCCGGGCAACAGCGCATTCAAAGGAGGTGAAGGCCATGCAATTTCCAAGTAAGGAACAGGTGGCCCGTCAGCGCCGCCTTTACCCAGCAGGCACCCGTGTGGAGCTGGTCCAGATGGACGACGCACAGGCCCCACCAGTGGGCACACGAGGCACCGTCATTGGTGTCGACGATACCGGAAGCATCATGGTAGCTTGGGACAACGGCTCCGGACTCAACGTCATTTACGGCGTTGACCACTGCAAAAAGGTTCCAATCGACGACTAAAATACACAGATTTTCCTACGGATATTTGTGTACTATATGGCTCGAATTGACTTGCTATTATGTGCCTTTAGAGTGATATATAGTACTACCAAAAGGGAAAACACATTTTTAGGAGGAACCTACCATGAAAGAAATCAGAACATTTGAAGAAGCCATCGAGCAGAATGCAAGAAGCCTGAAGGAACTCGGAATCAACGGAACCTTATTCTGGGCTTACAGAACCAGCAAGGAAACCGGAAACGAGCTCATCGACTTCAACGAGGTCATTTGGGATTACGACATCGAAGAAATCGCCCAGACCTTGAGAGCCAACGACATCACCGAATTCACCATCAGCTCCACCTTCTCAAGCCTCATCGAAACCCTCGCAGCCTTCGAAAAGCAAGGAATCAGCATGGCAGGCCTTACCACGGTAAAGGCACGCTACACTGATTGGAAGACCGGCGAACATGCCCTCATCCCTGCAATTAAGATGACGGTAAAATAACAACGCCTTCTGCCGAAGGAAGCAGATCTCAGGACCTGTTTTCCTCGTTATAAATTACACAGTTTTTCCCTCAGATATTTGTGTACTATATGCCCCAAATTAGCTTGCTATTATGTGCTTTTAGAGTGATATATAGTACTACCAAAAGGAAAGAAACACACAAGGAGGACAAACATATGTGGAAAGAAGGAATCATCGGAATCCCAACAAAGGACGGAGAATACAAGAAGGTTAAATACTGGGTCAAGCACTTTGATGAGCCAAGCGAAGACTACGGCATCAACGGCGGTAAGATTTCCAAGCTCAGCCTGAAGATGGACGGCGAGTGGATTGCCAACTACGACAGAGGTTGGGACGTTAAACCAACCTGCAAAGAAGCAGAAATGGCGCTTTGCATTCTTCTGAACGAACACAACTAACCACCTGAAAAGAATATCAGGCAGGACGGTCCCGGATGGGGCTGTTCCTCGTTATAGACGTCGCCACCGGGCGGCTATTTTTATTTCTGCGAAAGGAGGCGCATACATTTGCGTAAACTTGAAAACTACACACCGACACGCTTCATGGCTGCGGACTCCACCTATAGTAAACAGATGGCGGATTACGCAGTCAATTTTATTGAGTGTCTCTGCCATACCAAAGGCACGTGGGCCGGTAAGCCCTTTGAGCTCATCGACTGGCAGGAACAGATTATCAGAGATATCTTCGGAACCTTAAAGCCAAATGGCTATCGCCAGTTCAATACTGCCTATGTAGAAATTCCTAAGAAAATGGGAAAGTCCGAGCTTGCTGCTGCCGTCGCCCTGCTTCTTACCTGTGGTGATGGTGAAGAACGAGCTGAGGTTTATGGCTGTGCAGCTGACCGCCAGCAGGCAACTATCGTTTTTGATGTAGCTGCCGATATGGTGCGTATGTGTCCTGCACTGAATAGACGAGTAAAAATCCTCGCTTCCCAGAAGCGTATCGTCTACCAACCGACCAACAGCTTCTATCAGGTACTATCTGCAGAAGCCTACTCCAAGCACGGTTTTAATATTCACGGAGTTGTTTTTGATGAGCTGCACACTCAGCCGAATCGAAAGCTCTTTGATGTTATGACCAAGGGCTCCGGAGATGCCAGAACACAGCCTCTCTACTTCCTTATCACGACAGCCGGAACAGATACCAACAGCATCTGCTATGAAACGCACCAGAAAGCTAAGGATATCCTAGAAGGCAGAAAGATTGACCCGACCTTCTATCCTGTCATCTACGGTGCCGATGAAACCGATGACTGGACGGACCCAGAGGTCTGGAAGAAAGCCAATCCTTCTCTTGGTATCACAGTCGGTATCGATAAAGTCGAAGCTGCCTGTGAATCTGCCAAGCAGAATCCCGGTGAGGAGAATTCCTTTAGGCAGCTTAGGCTCAATCAATGGGTCAAGCAGGCTGTCCGCTGGATGCCGATGGAGAAATGGGATGCTTGCTCCTTCAAGGTTGATGAAGAATCCTTGGAGGGCCGTGTCTGCTATGGTGGTCTGGACCTATCTTCCACAACGGATATTACTGCCTTTGTGCTGGTCTTCCCTCCGGTGGATGAGGATGATAAGTTCTGCATCCTTCCGTACTTTTGGATACCGGAAGATACGCTGGAGCTTCGAGTCCGACGAGACCACGTTCCTTACGATGTCTGGGAACGACAAGGCTTTCTGGAGACCACCGAAGGAAATGTCGTCCACTATGGTTATATCGAGAAATTCATCGAGCGACTTGGAGAACGCTTCAATATTAGAGAGATAGCCTTTGACCGCTGGGGAGCTGTCCAGATGGTACAGAACCTTGAGGGCATGGGCTTTACCGTTGTTCCTTTCGGTCAGGGATTTAAGGATATGTCCCCACCGACCAAGGAGCTCATGAAACTGACACTGGAACAAAAGCTGGCCCACGGTGGTCATCCGGTGCTCCGCTGGATGATGGATAACATCTATATCCGTACTGACCCGGCTGGCAATGTAAAAGCCGACAAAGAAAAATCCACAGAGAAAATCGACGGTGCTGTCGCTACTATCATGGGACTTGACCGTGCTATCCGCTGTGGAAATAATACCGGTGCTTCTGTCTACGATGACAGAGGCATTTTGTTTATCTGAAAGGAAGTGATGACCTATGGGATTCTTATCAGGACTGTTTCATTCCAGAGACAAGCCCACCAATAGCACCAATGGTAGCGCCTACCGTTTTCTCTTTGGTGGCAGCAGCTCTGGCAAATCCGTCAATGAACGAAGCGCTATGCAGATGACTGCAGTCTATGCCTGCGTCAGGATTCTCTCCGAGTCCATCGCTGGCCTGCCAGTCCATGTGTATCAATACACCGGCACCGGTGGCAAAGAAAAAGCTATCAAGCATCCACTGTATCGACTGATTCACGATGAGCCAAATCCGGAAATGACCTCCTTTGTCTTCCGAGAGACCTTGATGACACACCTGCTCCTTTACGGAAATGCCTATGCGCAGATTATCCGAAATGGCAAAGGTGAAGTCGTCGCTCTCTATCCGCTGATGGCCAACCGAATGAGCGTAGACCGTGACGATAAAGGTCACCTCTACTACCAATATCAGATGCAGGACTCCGATGCACCTACCATGAAAAATGGAACGGTCATCCTAAAGCCGTCGGATGTGCTCCATGTTCCGGGCCTCGGCTTTGATGGTCTGGTCGGTTACTCTCCCATCGCTATGGCGAAGAACGCTATCGGTCTTGCTATCGCCACGGAGGAATATGGTGCTAAGTTCTTTGCAAACGGAGCCACACCGGGAGGCATTTTGGAGTATCCCGGTACCGTTAAAAATCCGGAAGCTGTCAGAGAAAGCTGGACCAAAGGCTTCTCTGGAAACAACTCTCATAAAGTGGCAGTTTTGGAAGAAGGCATGAAATATACTCCTATCTCCATCTCCCCGAATGAAGCACAGTTTTTGGAGACCAGAAAATTTCAGATTGATGAAATAGCTCGAATCTTTAGAGTGCCGCCCCACATGGTCGGTGACCTAGAGAAATCGAGCTTTTCTAATATTGAGCAGCAATCTCTCGAATTTGTGAAGTACACCTTGGAACCTTGGATTGTCCGTTGGGAACAGTCCATTAACCGTGCCCTTCTATCTGAATCTGAGAAGGCTGCTTATTTTGTAAAGTTCAATGTCGACGGCCTCTTACGTGGCGATTACCAAAGCCGTATGAACGGTTACGCCACTGCAAGGCAGAACGGCTGGATGTCCGCAAATGATATCCGTGAACTTGAAAACCTAGACCTCATCCCACCGGAACTTGGTGGTGACTTATATCTCATCAACGGAAACATGACCAAGCTGGAGGATGCAGGAATATTCGCAGCGACCACTGCTGCTGGAAAGGAGGACGAGAACGATGAAGAAGTTCTGGAAGTGGAAGAATCAGACGGTGACCAATCAGGAGACGCAGGAGCAGACACTGGAGAGGACGCTGTTTCTAAACGGCACCATCGCAGAGGAAAGCTGGTTTGACGATGATGTCACACCTAAGCTCTTTCGAGATGAGCTGTTTGCCGGAAACGGAGACATCACCATTTGGATTAACTCTCCGGGAGGAGATTGTGTGGCCGCAGCCCAGATTTACAACATGATGATGGAATATCCCGGCAATGTCACCGTAAAGATTGATGGCATCGCAGCCTCTGCTGCATCCGTCATCGCTATGGCAGGCACGAAGGTGCTGGTATCTCCGGTATCCATGCTCATGATTCATAACCCGATGACGGCTGCTATGGGCGACACTACTGAGATGCAGAAGGCTATCGCCATGCTGGATGAAGTCAAGGAATCCATCATCAATGCCTACGAAATCAAGACTGGTATGAGTCGTGCCAAGCTCTCCCATCTCATGGATGCAGAGACTTGGATGGATGCACATACGGCCATTGATATGGGCTTTGCGGATGAAATCCTGACAAGACCAGCAGAAACACCGGTAGAAAATAACGCTACTGGTCCGATGCTCTTCTCCCGTGCAGCTGTGACCAACTCCCTTATGGATAAGCTGGCTGCCAAATGCCGTATCAAGAAACCCGAAACACCGGAACGCTCCGTAGATACACTCATGGAGCGTCTTGACCTAATCAAACAACACATTTAATGGAGGTATTCGATTATGACTATTTTAGAACTGCGTGAAAAGCGCAACACTGCATGGAATGCTGCAAAGGCATTTCTTGATTCTCACCGTACCGAGAAAGGTACTCTTACTGCCGAGGACGATGCGACCTACTCCAGAATGGAACAGGAAATCGCTGACCTTGGCAAGGAAATCGCTCGTCTTGAAAGACAGGAAGCACTGGAGGCAGAGCTCAATAAGCCGGTAAACAAGCCTCTCACTTCTAAGCCTGTTACTGCTGCTGAAAAGCCTGCAAAGACCGGTCGTGCTTCTGATGAATATAAGACTGGCATGCTTCAGGCACTTCGTACCAACTTCCGTCAGGTATCTAATATCCTGCAGGAAGGTGTCGATGCCGATGGCGGCTACCTTGTTCCGGAGGAATATGACCATCGTCTTATCGATGTTCTGAATGAAGAGAACATCATGCGTAAGCTGGGCCATAAGATTACCACTTCCGGCGAGCACAAAATCAATATTGCGGCGACCAAGCCTGCTGCAGCATGGATTGAGGAAGGCGGCGCACTTCAGTTTACGGATGCGACCTTCGACCAGATTTTGCTGGATGCCCACAAGCTCCATGTCGCTATCAAGGTAACCGAGGAACTGTTGTATGATAACGCCTTCGGTCTTGAGAATTACATCATCGACCAGTTTGGTAAGGCTCTGGCCAATGCCGAGGAGGATGCCTTCCTCAATGGTACTGGTAAAGGTCAGCCTCTTGGCCTTTTCGCTGAGACTGGTGGCGGTACCCTTGCTAAGACCGTAGCTACTCCGAAGCCGGAGGATGTCATCGACCTCATCTATGCACTGAAGCGCCCTTACAGAAAGAACGCATCCTTCATCATGAACGATGCAGCTGTTGCAGCTATCCGTTCCTTCAAGGACAACAACGGTGCTTTCATGTGGCAGCCTTCCTGCGTTGCCGGTGAGCCGGACAAGCTCATGGGCTATGACATCTATACGTCTCCGTTCTGCCCTGCAAACATGATGGCCTTCGGTGATTACAACTACTACAACATCGGTGACCGTGGTACCCGTTCCTTCAAGCAGCTCACTGAGCTCTTCGCAGGTAACGGTATGATTGGCTTCGTGGCCAAGGAGCGTGTCGATGGTAAGCTCATCCTTCCGGAGGCTGTTCAGATTCTGAAGGTTACTGGTTCTTCTAAGGGCTAAGGATAAAGGTGGCGTCATCTCCGGGTGGCGCTGCCTCATTTTATGATTGGAGGCGATAACGATGATTGTCACTTTAGAAGAAATGAAACAGTATCTCCGAGTGGACTTTGACGATGACGATTCCCTCATCGAAACGCTCATCACATCGGCTACACGCCTCTGCATGGATATCACAAGGCAAGATGAAGATGCCTTTGAAGAAAGCGAAAACGCAAAGCCCGCAGTCTATTATGCTGTGGCCTATCTCTACGAGCACCGTGAGGAAGCAGACCATCATGCTCTGACACTGACTTTGCGCTCTCTTCTCTTCGGTTCCAGAAAGGAGGCCTTCTGATGAATATCGAGCTACTCAATGTCCGTATCTTCATCCAGAAGAATGAGGTCATCTCGGATGCCATCGGAAATCGAAAGAACGCTTGGAAAGACTACTACACCTGCTATGCCACTGTTAGTGCGGAAGCCGGAAAGGAATCCACTGATGCCGGTCTTGTGGTCGATGATTCTAAGATTGATTTCACTATCCGCTACTGTAAGAAAGCTGCAGCCCTCACCTCTACTGGTTACCGGGTGCAATTTGGAAGCGAGTTATACGACATCTTGGCTGTAGACCACATGAATTTCAAGAGGAAATGCATCAAGCTCTCCTGCCAGAAAGTGAGGCGATGACATGGCCCAGAAAGTTAAGATTGATGGCCTTGCTGATGCCGTTATGAAGGAACTGACCGAATATGCAGACCTCGCCACAGTAGATATGAAGGCCGCTGTCAAAAAAGCCGGTAATACGGTAAAGAAGCAAATCCAAGGTTCTGCTCCAAAAGACACCGGTGCCTACAGCAAGAGCTGGTCTGTGAAGAACACCAAGGAAACCTCCAAATCGCTGGAGGTCACGGTGTATTCCAGAAATCGCTATCAGTTAGCCCACCTTCTGGAATTTGGTCATGCCAAGCGTGGCGGTGGTCGTGTGGCTGGTCGTTCCCATATCGCTCCTGCAGAGGAAGCTGGTATTAAAGAACTGGAATCTGAAATTGAGAGGTGTCTGAAGAATGGATAGATTACTGCAAATCCTATCGGAGATGGCCCTGCCCTTTGCCTATGACCACTTTGCTGAGGGCGAATCGCCAAATCCACCCTTCATCTGCTACCTGCTTCCGGGAAGCGATAACTTCTCCGCAGATGGCCGTGTCTACTACAAAGTAAGTGAGGTCCATATCGAGCTCTACTGTGATAGTAAGGACCCAGCATTGGAAGCAACACTGGAAGCTGTGCTTGATGAGCACGGCATTTTTTATAATAAAACAGAGGTCTGGATTGAGAGCGAGAAGCTCTATGAAGTCCTCTACACATTTGAAATGGAGGTTTAATCAACATGGGTAATAAAGTCAAATATAACCTGAAAAATGTTCATGCCGCCAAGCTCACTCGTGGCGAGGACGGCTCCTTTACCTACGCAAAGCCGAAAGCTATCCCCGGCGCAGTCAGCATCAGCTTGGATGCCGAGGGTGATAGCTCTCCGTTCTATGCTGACGGTATTGTATATTTCCGTTCCACTGCAAACAACGGTTACAGCGGTGATTTGGAAATCGCACTCATTCCTGAATGGTTCCGTACAGAAATCTTGAAGGAAGAACTGGACAACAATGGCGTGCTTATTGAGAACGCAAACATCACCGAGCTTGAGAAGTTTGCTTTGCTCTTCGAGTTTGATGGCGATGTCAGAAGCATCCGTCATGTGCTCTATAACTGCACTTCCTCTCGTCCGTCCATCGAGTCTGAGACCAAGGAAGATACCATCGAACCGGGTAAGGAGAAGCTCACGCTTACTGCTGACCCTAGAGAAGATGGTCTTGTAAAGAGCCGCACCGGTGATGAGACTGACGCAGAAACCTATAAGAATTGGTATCAGCAGGTCTATGTGCCGGTACCTAAGACAGAAGGATAAGGAGGACGCAAGACATGTTAGAAAAAACAATCGCTATCGGTGATAAGCAGGTCAAGTTCCGTTCCTCTGCTACCATCCCCAGACTCTATCGTATGAAGTTCAAGCGTGACATCTTCAAGGACCTTTCACGCCTTGAGTCTTCCTACAAGGGCAATTCGGATGATGGTTCTTCCTTCGAGATTGAGGACTTGGAGATTTTCGAGAACGTGGCCTATATCATGGCCTATCATGCAGACCACAGCATTCCTGCCACCATTGAGGACTGGCTGGATGAATTCGAGATGTTCTCTATCTACGAGGTGCTTCCAGAGATTCTTGAACTCTGGGGCATGAATCTTCAGACCGAAATCGAATCTAAAAAAAACTTCATCGCAGTAGCAGGGAAATGACCACACCGTTGTTCCTCCTGCGTTGCATAGAAATCGGTATTTCCATCCGAGACCTTGACCTTCTAACCATCGGAATGGTGATGGACATCTGGACGGAAAAGGCAAACGACGATGTGAAATATCAGCAAATCGCAACACAGGAGGACTTCGATAAATTCTAAGGAGGTGACGTACACGTGGCAAACCGAATCAAAGGTATCACTGTTGAAATCGGCGGTGATACGACCGGCCTAGATAAAGCCTTAAAGTCGGTCAATACTTCAATCAAATCCACGCAGTCTGCCCTGAAGGACGTCAACCGCCTCTTGAAGCTGGACCCTTCCAATACGGAACTACTCTCTCAGAAGCAACGACTCTTAAAAGATGCCATCGGAGCCACAAAAGAAAAGCTGGATTCCCTCAAGGCAGCACAGGAGCAGGCAAAACAACAGCTGGAAAACGGCGAACTCGGTCAGGACAAATATGACGCTCTCCAGCGTGAAATCGTAGAGACTGAGGAAGAATTACGACGCCTGCAGCAGGAAGCTGCCACTACAAGCACTGCGCTTTCTAAAATAGATGTGGCTGGTCAGAAGATGGAGGCCGTTGGTAACTCCATCGCTGGTGCTGGTAAAAAGATGATGGGCGTCACCACTGTAATTGGTGGTGTTGGTGTCGCCGCAGTAAAGACAGCAGCTGACTTTGACTCCGCTATGAGTCAGGTGGCTGCTGTTTCTGGTGCTACAGGTAAGGACTTCGATGCCCTTCGTAGCAAAGCCCGTGAGATGGGTTCCAAAACCAAGTTCTCTGCAACAGAAGCAGCCATTGCCATGAACTACATGGCAATGGCTGGCTGGAAAACGGAGGATATGCTTGGCGGTATCGAAGGTGTCATGAACTTGGCTGCTGCCTCTGGTGAAGACCTAGCAACAACCTCTGACATCGTGACCGATGCCCTTACTGCTTTCGGACTTTCTGCAAAGGACTCCGGCCATTTTGCTGACATCCTCGCTGCAGCATCTTCCAATGCAAATACGAACGTATCCATGATGGGTGAAACCTTCAAATACTGTGCTCCTATCGCTGGCGCACTTGGTTTCTCTGCTGAGGATACAGCTGAAGCTATCGGTCTTATGGCCAATGCCGGTATCAAGTCTTCTCAGGCAGGTACCGCCCTTCGTACTATCATGAATAACCTTGCCGGTGATGTAAAAATTAGTGGTAAGGCTATCGGAGATGTCACAATCGCCACCACAAATGCGGATGGCTCCATGCGTGACCTTTCCGATATTTTGGCTGACTGTCGTTCTGCTTTCGGAAACCTAACGGAATCTGAAAAGGCACAAGCTGCAGAATCCCTTGTCGGTAAGAATGCCATGTCTGGCTTCCTCGCTCTGATGAATGCTGGCGAGGGCGATATCGAGAAGCTATCCTCTGCAATCGATAACTGTGACGGTTCCGCAGAAAAGATGGCTATGACCATGCAGGACAATCTTGCTGGTCAGCTCACCATCTTAAAATCACAGCTTCAGGAGCTTGCCATTTCCTTTGGTGATATCCTGATGCCTGCCATCCGTTCTATCGTCTCGAAGCTCCAAGGCTTCGTCGACAAGCTAAACGGCATGGATGAAGGAACCAAAAGGACCGTTGTTACCATTGCGCTTTTGGTCGCCTCCATCGGACCACTGCTAATTATCATCGGAACGACCATATCGAAAATCGGTGTGGCAATGCAGGGATTCGTAAAACTGGCCAATGGCGTCAGCAAATTAAAAGTCGCCATCCAAGGCGGAACCGGTGTCCTTGGTAAGCTGGGCGCTGCACTTGGTGGAGTCTCTGCTCCCGTGTTGGCAGTTGTTGCAGTCATCGCTGTTTTGGTGGCCGCCTTTGTTCATCTTTGGAGGACCAACGAAGGTTTCCGTGATGCCATTATCGGAACATGGAATCGTATCAAAGATACTATTTCTGGCTTCTGTCAAGGAATCGTAGACAGACTAAATGCGCTAGGATTTCAGTTTACAGATATCGTAGATGTACTAAAAACAGTCTGGGATGGATTTTGTCAGATTCTCGCTCCTATCTTTGAAGGAGTGTTTAATCACATCGCCAATATCCTCTCCACGGTGACTGGTGTCATCACTGGTATCCTTGATGTCTTTATCGGTATCTTTACCGGAAACTGGTCTCAGGCATGGACTGGCGTGAAGGAAATCTTTTCTTCCATCTGGAACGGAATCAGCAGCTTCTTCACCAATATCCTGAATGTCATCAAGGGTGTTGCAGATGTCGTACTCGGCTGGTTTGGCACTAGCTGGAATGAGGTCTGGACCAATATAAAGACCTTCTTTGAAGGAATCTGGAATGGCATCGTTTCCTTCTTCACTGGAATCTGGGAGATCATTAAAAACGTCGTTCAGACAGGCATCATGCTGATTGGTTCTATTCTGGAAGCTGCGGTTGATATCATCACTCTCCCATTCCGCTTTATCTGGGAGAACTGTAAAGAAATTATCATCGCAGTCTGGGATGCTATTAAATCCAAGGTAACAACAGTCATCAATGCAGTGGCATCCGTTATCAGCACCGTGATGAATGCCATCAAGACCGTTTTTACTACCGTATGGAATGCAATAAAAACGGTGGTGACCACAGTCGTCAATGCCATCAAATCTGTCGTAACGACGGTATTCAATGCGATAAAGAGCATAGCGACCACCGTGTGGAATGCAGTAAAAACTGCAGTCACGACTCCGGTCAATGCTATCAAGTCGACGGTCACCAGTGTATTTAATTCCGTAAAGAGCACTGTCACCAGTATCTTTAATGGAATTAAATCGACCGCCACCTCGGTATGGAACGGTATAAAATCTGCTATCACTACTCCTATCGAGGCTGCAAAGAACAAGGTCAAAGGTGTGGTGGATGCCATCAAAGGATTTTTCTCTGGCATGAAGATTTCACTGCCGCATATCAAGCTGCCACATTTCAGGGTATCCGGTAAACTTTCCATCGCTCCGCCTTCTGTTCCTCACCTTTCTATCGATTGGTATAAGGAAGGTGGTATCATGACCAGCCCTACCATCTTTGGTATGAACGGTTCTTCCTTGATGGCTGGTGGTGAGGCCGGTGCAGAAGCAATCCTTCCTCTGGCCGGTTTCTACAAGCAGCTGGAAGCGATGATTTCCAATCATCTCAATACCAGTGCAATGGAAAAATATCTGGCGGTCATCGCAGATAATTCCAGCAAGGGTATCTACCTTGAGGACGGTACACTCGTAGGCCATCTGCTCCCGGCAATCGACGGTGAGCTTGGCAAAGCCCAAAAACTACAAAGGAGGCTCAGTCTATGACACCTGATATCAGATTAAACGGAGCATCAGTCGCTGGCATGGGCTGGCTCCGAGAAACTATCTCCTTTCCCGTGCCGCAGTCGCAAACCAATACGATTGTGGTGCCGGGAAGGAATTCTCCCATTCGTTATACAGAAGCTCTGGGGCGTGTATCGTATCAGCCTCGGAGCTTTTCTTTGACGTTTTCCATGCTGGGAACCAGAACAAAATATGACCAGATGATTGCTGAGATAGCAAACCGCTATGCCGGTCAGCTCGTAAAGGTATCGACCAGCGAAGAACCTGAGCTTTATGCTATCGGAACCTTGGAGATTACTTCGGAATATGACCCTATCTCCGGAAAAGGTCAGCTGGTGATTGCCAGTGAGGATGCCGACTCTTATCGCTATCACATTGATGAGACGGTCGTTAACCTGACTGGTTCCGGCACTCTTATCATCGAAAATGACTTTATGCCTGTGGTCCCAGTCATCACGACCACAGCAGAAACAGCTCTTAGCTGGAGCATCGGCAGTGATACTTTTAGGAAGTCTCTCAGTGCTGGCACTTGGACGCTTCCAGAATTTGAGCTACAAGCTGGCAGGAATACCGTCACCATCAAAGGAACCGGTACGACGACCTTCCGCTTCAGGGAGGGACGCCTATGAGTATCTTTCGTATATATGTTGATGGTCAGCTTTTCTATCATCCGCAGTTATCCCAGCTTGCTATTACAGAAGCAAAGATGACCGAGGATGCAGAAAACATCGACAGCCTGACACTGTCTGCCCCTTTTAATCATCCTTATCTGGATTCCATCCACCCGATGGCATCCACCATTGTTTGCAAAAAGGATGACAACACCGTATTTGAAGGCCGTGCTCTAAATGACGGCAGCGATTTTTACAATACGCATACTTGGACCTGTGAGTCGGCTCTTGCCTATCTCAAGGATAGTCAGCAGCCGCCCTTCTCCTATAAGGGGACCCTCGAAGGCCTGCTGGAGTATTTCCTGTCCGTGCACAATAAGGCCGTTGAAGAAAAGAAGCGTTTCAAACTTGGTAATATCACCGTCACGGATAACAACGACTATATCAGCTACAGCAATTCCGAGTATTCCTGCACATTGGATGCCATCAAAAGTAAGCTCATCAATACGCATGGCGGCTACTTGATGGTCCGTTACACAGATTCCGGGAAGATTCTGGATTACCTTGCTGAGTTCAATGTTCATTCTATCCAGACTGTGGAATATGGCAAAAACCTCATGGATGTCAAAATTACCCGTGACCATACAGAGCGAATCACTGCTCTCATCCCACTTGGGGCAAAGAAAAAGACCACCGATGAAGAAGGAAATGAGGTCGAATCCGATGAACGTATCGACATCACCTCTGTAAACGGTGGCCAAAATTATATCTACGATGATGCCGCTGTAAAAGAAATCGGCTGGATATGGACCACGGAAGTCTGGGAAAATGTCACGCTTCCGGGAAACCTGCTCCGCAAAGCCAATGCTCGTCTGGCAGAGCTTATCGCCGGTATCACAAGCATGGAGCTGACCATTGTAGATGAATCAGACACCGGAGCTGATATCGGCAGCATCCACGCCAGACAATTTGTGGACTGCCTGTCTCTGCCTCATGGCATTGATGGGCGCTACGCCTGCATGAGCAAGACCGTAGATTACTTAAATCCTTCTGGCAACACCATCACCATTGGAGCCAGCGGTATCAAGCTGACTACGATTTCTGCAAAGCAAAATGAAAACCTTACAGCCATCGAAGATGAACTGCTCGGTCAGACTGCTACTATTGAGGGTATTTCCGGTAAGGTCGATGGCATCGCTGCTTCTAAGATGTACCGCACGGAGCTCATCGTGGATGGCGTCAGCATCTTTAAGGACAAAGACCAGAATAGTCGTCTTTCCTGCAAGGTGTACTCATGGGATAAGGATATCACTGCAACTCTTCCGGATACTGCTTTTGTCTGGCATAGGAAATCCGGTAATGAGGAATCGGATGCACAGTGGGATTCCACCCACACTGGAATGAAATCAATCATCGTAACCACAGAGGATGTACAGGATAATGCATCCTTCTACTGTGAAGTATCTGTATAAAGGAGGGCCAGAAAATGCCTACAATCTTAACTTCCAGCCAGCAGACCTTCGTGGACATTACAGACCAACGAAAGCTGTCGGCTTATATCACTTCCAATCTGCCTAAGACGCAGAGCGAAAACCCGAATGTGCTGCCTCACACCTACGCACCAAGCTGGGTCAGCACAAATCTTACACTGACGCCGGTCGTTTTCCTTGACCAGACCAATGTGGCTCTTAACTCCTCTGGTCTGACTATTACATGGAAACGTAAGGACGGAAGCGGCGCTGAGACAGCACTGAATTCCAATGAGAAAGTTACCGGAGGAATCCTGAAGGTCAACAGCAATGTGCTGGCTACCTCTTCCACCGGGATGATTACCTACATCTGCTATATCAGCTACTACGATTCCGAGACCAAGAACACGGTCAATATCACATCGGATATTACCTACACTTTGGTGCGCAATGCAGAGAACGCAAAGCTCGCCTATGTGACAGCGGATACCTATGTATTCAAGTACAATGCTTCTTCTGCGCTCGTTGGTGCTTCTCAGGCAACCTTGACAGCTCAGATTCAGGGTGTCTCCATTTCCAAGTGGCAGTATAAAAACAGCTCTGGTGCATGGGCAGATTATCCGACAACCTCCGACAATACCAGCATCACGGGTGGAACGCTCGTCGTAAAGCCTGCGCACACCGTATTCGTCGATAATGTCGCTCAAATCAAGCTCCTTACAGACGATGCAGATGTTTATGACACCATTTCTATTACCAAGATGTATGACGGCAGCAAAGGCTCTCCGGGTTCTCCGGGTGCAGCAGGAACCGGCGGACTTTCTATCATTCTCGGTAATGAGGCCCAGACCATTGCGTGCTCCTCTTCTGGTGCAGCAACTGCAGCTCTTGATATCACGATTCCGTTTACCGGATATGTTGGCATCACACAGACTGCCTGTACCTGCTCCGTTGGAACGCTGCCTTCTGGTATGACCCTAAAGACCAATACTGCGGCAACTGCATCTGCTGCTGGTTCCATCGTTCTTTCTGTTGCAGCATCTGCTACACTCGGCGGTGCAAATGTGGTCAACGGTACCGTTGATTTGACCTTCACTATCTCTGGAAAAACAGTTGTGAAGAAGTTTGCATGGGCCAAGTCCACCAGAGGAAGTAATGGTACCAGTGCTGTTGTCTTCTCCGTTTATGCGCCAAACGGCACTATCGTGATGAACCAGTCCGGCAGCCTGTCACTTGCAACCTCTGCCTATTCTGGAACGACTGCTATCACCAGTGCTACTTATCAGTGGGCAAAGTACACTGGCGGCAAATGGACCAATATCTCCGGTGCGACCTCCGCTACCTTGACGGTCTCTGGAAGCGACATCGTAAACATTCAGTCCTACCGCTGCACGATGACCTATGGCGGCAAGTCCTATGTAGATGTCATCACTGTTGAAGATAAATCTGACCCGTATGTATCTGAGCTTCTTTCTATCGGAGGCTTTACGGTAAAGAACAATCAGGGTGGTGTCTGCCCTTACGTTATCGTCCGCACCAATCAGCAGGAAGTGGATGCGCTGCTCGGCCCTATCAGTGAGACAGCACCTTCCAATCCTGCGACCGGTGCCTTCTGGTATAAAATCAGTCACTCAGCAAAGACCGTCACGCTCCAGAAATATTCTGGCAGCGCTTGGGCGGATGCCACAGAAAAGCAGTCTCTGACCTATAACTGGTATGCACAGGATAAGGATGGCAATGCAGTCACCTTTGGTAAGACTGGCAAGGTCATCTATCTCTCCGCTGCCGATATCGACAGCTTGCTGACACTGCAGTGTGATATTTCCAACTAGGAGGTGGTCCTATGGCACTTATCACTTCCTGTCAGGCCTCTTTCCAGAATGTTGCTGGATACGAGGATGACATCGCAGCCCTTCAGGAAAATGTGCGTGAGTGCTATTCGGAGATTTCAAAATCCTCAGAGCAGATTCGTCTCGCTGTCCGTGAAGATTATATCTCACGCTCGGAAATGGCAACTATCCAGCAGGATTTCCAATCTACGATTACACAAAACAGTAGCGAAATCCGTATGGACTTCTCCACTATCACAGACGAACTGAAGGACAATATCGCTACCAATCAAGAGCTCCTTGAAGAATATATCCGCTTCAAAGGAGCTCTTATTGAGCTTGGCAAGGTCGGAAACGCCTTCACTGCCGAGCTCTCCAACAATGAACTGGCCTTCAAAGAGAACGGTCAGAAAATCGCATATATCTCCAATAACAGCTTGGTCATCACCAATGCGGAGATTCGTAACAAACTATCCCTTGGAAATGAGACCAGAGGATGGTTTGATTTTATCCCAAGAAGTAACGGTAACCTCTCTATCAAATGGAGAGGCCCGGCATCGTAAAGGAGTGATTCATTATGGCTTCCAGCGGAAGTATTACAACCGGCCAGAAAGAAGGCCGCTCTGTTACTCTCTCTTGGACATTGTCCAGTCAGAATATAGCAAACAATACATCAACTATTGCATGGACCCTCAAAGGTTCTGGCTCTGCAAGCGGCTGGGTCATGTCTGGTGGATTTAAGGCTGTTATCAATGGTACTACGGTTTATTCATCGTCTACGGATAACCGTATCCAGCTGAAAAATGGCACTGTTGTTGCCTCCGGCTCTTTGACCATCGCTCATAATTCGGATGGTACAAAATCCTTCAATCTGAGTTGCGAGGCCGGTGTTTATACCTATGCAGTCAGTGTTTCAGCAAGTGGAACACATACGCTGAATACCATTCCAAGAGCCTCCTCGGTAACAGCCACCTCAGTGAATATGGGAAGCGCCACAACGATTACTATCTCAAGGGCTTCTTCCTCCTTCACCCATACGCTGACCTATGCCTTTGGCAATTCTACAGGTACCATCACGACAAAGACCACCTCTACCTCGGTATCATGGACACCAGCTCTCACACTGGCAAATCAGATACCAAGCACGACAAGCGGTACTTGTACGATTACCTGCGATACCTACAATGGCTCATCTAAGATTGGAACCAAAACCTGCACGCTAACTTTGACGGTTCCTTCCTCCGTCAAGCCTACCATCAGCAGTCTGACTGCTACTCGTGTGGACGGCTCTGTCCCTGCCGCTTGGGGTATCTATGTGCAGTCGAAGTCGAAAGCAACGCTAACGATAAATGGTGCTGCTGGAATCTACGGTTCCACTATAAAGTCCTACAGTATCAGTGGTGGCGGCTACTCTGGAACACAGAGTTCACTCACGACAGGCTTCCTTAACTCATCCGGAACGATTACCTTCACAGCAACCGTAACAGACTCCAGAGGAAGAACCTCTGCTGCAGCAACCGTGTCGATTTCTGTCATTGCCTACAGTCCACCTTCTTTTAGTTCCTACAACTCACAGCGTTGTAATAGTGGAGGCACGCTCACCGATGATGGAACCTACATCAAAGGAACGGTATCCTACAGCTTTGCTTCCTGCAGCTCCAAGAATACAGTGACTCGCTCCACCTACTACCGAGTCTCCGGAAGCAGCACGTGGACCAATGCCTCTGCCAGCTTCAATTCCGGTACGGCCTTCACCTTTGGTGGCGGTAAGATTTCCACCGAGACCTCCTATGAGGTCCGCTATGATTTGAAGGATGCATTCTCAACTATCAGCATCACTGACATCGTATCTACGGCATCGGTAGTCATGGACTTTAAAAGTGGTGGCAAGGGTGTGGCCGTTGGTAAGGTATCTGAAACAGACAATTGCTTTGAGGTATCTGAAAAATGGGATGTAAAGGTCTACGGCAAATTGCTGAAGGATTACATCAAGGAATTCACAGGTGCTCTTTATCCTGTCGGAAGTATCTACATGAGTGTCAAGAATACCAACCCTTCCACCTACTTTGGAGGCACTTGGGTGGCTTGGGGAACGGGCCGTGTTCCAGTCGGTGTGAATGCAAACGACACAAACTTTGCAACAGTAGAAAAAACAGGTGGTGCTTCTACTGTCACACTGACCACAGCGCAGATGCCTTCTCATACGCATGCAAAAGGTACGCTGGCAACAGCAAACGCTGGTGGGCATACCCATGACTTAAAGAACCAGAAAGCCTCATGGGGTACCAGCGGTGGCAATCGAGTGCTTATCGACGCCACTTCCGGCTATACTGCTGTCAGCAACAAGACAACTACCAGCGCCGGTTCTCACTCGCACACTGTCTCTGGTTCCACTGCCGCAGCTGGTTCCGGCAGTGCCCACAATAACCTGCAGCCCTATATCACATGCTACATGTGGAAAAGGACTGCTTAATTTTTATCCGCAGCTATCAGATGGTAGCTGCTTTTCTTATATCTAATTTCAGAAATGGAGGTACTTATCAATGAAAGAATTCTGGAACACGATTCAACTCGTCTTTACCGGCATTGGCGGCTGGCTCGGCTACTTCCTCGGAGGTTGGGATGGATTGCTCTACGCACTCATCGCATTTGTAGCCATCGACTATGTCACTGGCGTCATGTGCGCCATTAGTAATCACACCCTCTCCAGCGAGGTCGGCTTCAAAGGTATCTGTAGAAAGGTGCTTATTTTCTTGCTCGTTGGCATTGGCAGTATTCTTGATGCTCACGTCATCGGCTCTGGCAGTGTTCTTCGTACAGCGGTCATCTTCTTCTACATTTCCAATGAAGGTGTCAGCATTCTGGAAAACGCTGCTCGTCTCGGACTTCCGGTCCCTGAAAAAATCAAAGTCGTATTAGAACAGCTTCACGACAGAAGCGCAAAGGATGGTGAATAAAATGAAGCTCGTACAATCTATTCTTACAAAGAACCCCTGCTATACCGCAGGAAGAAAAATCACTGTAAAAGGACTTATGCTCCACTCCGTCGGATGTCCTCAGCCAAGGGCATCCGTTTTCATTAACAACTGGAACAGCCCTAGCTACAATAATGCCTGCGTCCACGGTTTTATTGATGGTAACGATGGCACTGTCTATCAGACACTTCCTTGGAATCATCGTGGCTGGCATGCAGGTGGTGCAGCAAACAATACTCATATCGGTGTTGAAATGTGTGAACCTGCCTGCATCAAATACACCGGTGGCTCTACTTTTACCTGCAGCGACCTTGCAACTGCAAAGGCTTCTGCAAAGAGAACCTACAACGCTGCCGTAGAGCTTTTCGCAATGCTCTGCAAGCAGTATGGGCTGAATCCTACTGCTGATGGCGTCATCATTTCTCATAAAGAAGGTCATGCCCGTGGCATTGCCTCCAATCACGGAGACCCGGAACATCTCTGGAGAGGTCTTGGCCTTTCTTACACGATGGCTGGATTCCGTAAGGATGTAAAAGCAGCTATGGGCTCTGGCTCTGCTCCTTCTGATGGAGGTACAAAGCAGCCAGCAACTCAGATGTACCGTGTCCGCAAAACTTGGTCCGATTCCAAGAGTCAGCTGGGTGCCTATAAGGTACTGGCCAATGCCAAGAAAAAAGCAGATGAGAATTCCGGTTACAAGGTATTTGATGCTTCCGGCAATGTTGTCTACCCAGCTGTATCCACACCGGCACCCACTCCTTCCAAGGATACTTCCTATAAAGTTCAGATTGATATCTCTAATCTGAATATCCGCAAAGGACCGGGTACCAACTATGGAAGAACCGGTCAGTTCACTGGCAAGGGAATCTTTACAATCGTTCAGGAATCCAAGGGTGAAGGTGCTACCCTCTGGGGCAAGCTGAAATCCGGAGCTGGATGGATTTCTCTCGATTTTGCAAAGAAGTTATAAGGCACACCTTTTCACAGGGTCTGTGGGAGTTTTCTCCTGCAGGCCCTCTTTTTTTATTTTTGATGGCTCAAAAGCTCACTTCACCTCCATTGGATAGTGGAGGCAGATAATTTTATCTTTTTTTCGGCCAAACCGCTATCTCGCCTCCATTTAGTAGTGAGGAACTTCCTCAGATTGGAGGCAAGCTATGACAAGCGAACAGAAACAACAGATACATCTTCTAAGAGAGAAAGGATACGGCTATGCCACCATCGCTGAAGCTCTCGGTCTTACGAAGAATCAGGTGTCAGCCTATTGCAGAAGAAATAATCTCTCCGGTACAAAAGCAGAACGCACAGTTAGTAGTCGTCCAGATAGTGATTGCTGTCTTTGCTGCGGAAAGCCGCTGACCCAGACTCCCGGAAGAAAGCCTATCAAGTTTTGCAGCAATGAGTGCCGTGTTAAGTGGTGGAACAGCCATCAGGATATGGTGAATAAGAAAGCCATCTACTCCTTTACCTGCGCCTGCTGCGGAAAGGAGTTTACTGCTTATGGCAATGCAAAAAGAAAATACTGTTCTCACGCCTGCTACATCACCGACCGATTCGGAACCGGCAGCACCAATGACTGATGAACAATTCGAGCGTGAAAAACGCTATCAGGCAAGCATGAATCTCTTCCAGAATATGCTCAACAAGGGCCTCATTACCCCTGAACAGTACGCCATAATTGATACAAAGATGCTGGAAAAATACCAGCCACTATTGGGTACATTATTTGCCACAGATGGCTTGACTATATAGCCTTTTAGAGTGATGTATAGTAATGGAAAGGAGCTGATTTCATGCGAAAAATCAACAAAATCGAGCCAAAGATACCGACGCTGCCGACCAGAAAAAAGGTCGCTGCATACGCCAGAGTTTCAATGGAAACAGAGAGGCTCCACCATTCTTTATCAGCTCAGGTCAGTTACTACAGTGAACTGATTCAGCGCAATCCTGAATGGGAGTACGTTGGCGTATATGCAGATGACGGTATCACCGGCACACAAACAAATCGAGAAGAATTTCAAAGGCTTATGGCAGATTGCGAAGCTGGCAAGATAGACATTATTCTTACCAAGTCCATCTCCCGTTTTGCAAGAAACACCGTAGACCTTCTCCAGACAGTCCGTCACCTAAAGGAGCTTGGAATTGAAGTCCGCTTTGAAAAGGAACACATCAATTCACTCTCCGGCGATGGCGAGGTCATGCTGACGCTTCTGGCATCCTTTGCACAGGAAGAAAGCATCAGTATCAGCAACAATGTCAAATGGGGCACCAGAAAACGTTTCGAACAGGGAATTCCAAACGGTCGCTTTATGATTTACGGCTATCGCTGGGAAGGTGACCATCTTGTCATTGAACCAGAAGAAGCCAAAATCGTAAAACTCATCTTCAACAATTTTCTCAAAGGTCTCTCCGCTGAGGCCACAGAAAAGCAGCTCGAAGAAATGGGTGTAAAGTCCTATAAGGGACAGCACTTTGGAAATACATCCATCCGCCAGATTCTTGGAAACATTACCTACACTGGTAACCTTCTCTTTCAAAAGGAATATGTGGTTGACCCACTGACAAAGAAAACCAGAAAGAATAAGGGTGAGTTGCCACAGTATTATGTTGAGAACACCCACGAGGCTATCATCGACAAAGAAACCTTCGATACGGTCCAAGAAGAAATCAAAAGGCGCAGGTCCCTTGGTGTGTTTGCAAACTGGAGCATTAACACCACCTGCTTTACCAGCAAGGTAAAATGCAGCAAATGCGGCATGAGCTACCGACGCAGTGGAAAGCGCCAACGCAAGAATCCGGACGAAGTTTACTATGTCTGGATATGCCGCAGCAAGAGCGACAAAGGTGCGAAGGCCTGTAGCGCCAAAACTATCCCGGAAAAGACGCTCAAACAGTGCTGTACTACTGTTCTTGGCCTTTCAGAATTTGACGAGGATGTCTTCTTGGATAAGGTTGAAAAGATTGTAGTTGTTGGTGACGACCAGCTGGACTTCTACTTCTATGATGGCCATATTGTAAACCACAAGTGGAAATCCACTGCCAGAACAGATTGCTGGTCTGATGAGCGTCGTAAGGCTTGGGGCGAACTTCATAAAGGTAAGAACTTCAGGAAAAAAGACCAGAATCCATTCACCGGCTACTTCCGCTGCCCTAACTGTGGCGGTAACTTCCGAAGACAATCCAGAACCTATGTGGATGGCACAAAATTCACTTACTGGCATTGTGTAAACGGAACCAGCTGCGGAAATAAAAGCAAGCTGCCAGAAGAGACAGCAAAACAATTTATAGCCGATGCTGCTGGTACACCCGAATTTGACGCTGATGCCTTCCACGATAAGATTGAAGCCATTTATATGACCGATACTTATGAGGCGACCATCCACATGAAGGATGGAAGCAAAATCGTCAGGACATGGGAGCCATTAAAGCGTCGAGGCCACAAGCATACCGAGGAATACAAAGAGCATATGCGACGGCTCATGAAGGAGCGCTGGACAGATGAGCGCAAACAAGAAATGAGCGACAAAATGAAAAAGATAAGGAGTGAGAAATATTGGGCGTCAACAGGAAAGTAAAAACCATACCGGCTACGCTGACAAAGTTTACAGCTACGCCGATTACAGAACAGAAAAAGCGCAGGACTGCTGGATATGCCCGTGTTTCCACCGACCATGATGACCAGTTCACCAGCTACGCTGCGCAGATTGATTATTATACCAACTACATCAAAGGCCGTGACGATTGGGAGTTCGTGGATGTCTATACCGATGAAGGTATCACCGGAACCAGCACCAAACGTCGAGAGGGCTTCAAGAATATGATTGCTGATGCCCTTGATGGCAAGATAGACCTAATCGTCACCAAGTCGGTCAGCCGATTTGCCAGAAACACGGTAGACAGCTTGACTACCATCCGTAAGCTCAAGGAAAAAGGCGTAGAAGTCTACTTCGAGAAGGAAAACATCTGGACCTTCGACAGCAAAGGCGAGCTGCTGCTTACCATCATGTCCTCACTGGCACAGGAAGAAAGCCGCTCCATTTCAGAGAACTGTACATGGGGCCAGCGAAAGCGATTTGCAGACGGTAAGGTCACCGTTCCCTTCAAGAGATTTCTTGGCTACGACCGTGGCCCAGACGGAAACCTTGTAGTAAATCCAGAACAGGCCGTTACCATCAAACGAATTTACAGTATGTTCCTTCAGGGAATGACCTATCACGGGATAGCAAAACAGCTCACCGATGACGGCATCCTGACACCGGGCGGCAAAACAAACTGGAACCAATCAGCTGTAAAAAGCATTCTCACAAACGAAAAGTACAAAGGTGATGCCCTTTTGCAGAAGTCCTACACTACTGACTTCCTTACTAAGAAGACCAAGGTCAATGAAGGAGAAATCCCACAGTATTATGTAGAGAATAACCACGAAGCCATTATCGAGCCGGAAGTATTCGAAATGGTCCAGCGTGAGATATTGAAGCGAGGTCGAGGCAAGAAATACCACAGTGGAGTTCACATCTTCTCCACTAAAATAAAATGCGGCTGCTGCGGAAGCTGGTACGGCTCAAAGGTCTGGCATTCCAACAGCAAATACCGTAAGGTCATCTGGCAATGCAATCACAAATTCGATAATGATGAGCGCTGCGATACGCCTCACCTTTACGAAGATGACATCAAGGCAGCATTCCTTTCCGCAGCAAACCAGCTGCTCTCCTGCAAGGACAGTGTCATTGCCGATGCTGAAGAAATGATGTCCGCCATCCTTGATACCACAGTATTGGAAAAAGAACAGGATGAGCTGCTCGAAGAGACACAGCTTATTTCCGAGATGGTCCAAGCCGCCATTAGAGAAAATGCTACCGTTGCCCTAGACCAAACCGAATACCAGAAACGCTACGACAGCCTTTCGACAAAATTCGACAAATCAAAAGCAAGGCTCGAACAGGTCATGGCCGACCTGCAACAGATGCAACTACAAAGAGCTGAATACGAATCCTTCCTCAAAACCTTCAAGCAGCTGCCGGACTCCTTGGAAGAGTTCAGCATTGACAGCTGGAATAGTCTTGTAGAATACGCAACAGTCTACAGCACTGACGACATCCGCTTCACCTTCAAGAACGGTCAGGAAATCAAGGCATAAAAGTACAGCCCCACCACTGGATTTTACTCCAGTAGTGAGGCTGTTTTTTACTTCTGTTCAATCTGAGGATTTGCAGGCAACGTCCTCTTTATTAGCTCAAGGATAATTTCCTTGACACTATCAACAATTTTAATAGCTACTTCATCACTAAACACATTTCTTTTTTCTTCCATAGGATAACCTCCGCAATTATATTTTTTCCAAGTTGTCGATAAATACTTGAAGTCCAGCAAGTAAACCCGGATATTTTTTCAAGAAATCATCTGGTTGCTTCTTTTTCAAATAGTTCAATTCGTCTTCAAAAAGCGCATCGAGTGAGATGTCGAGTTTAGCCGCCAGAACGAGTAGCTTCTCTACTTCTGGATAACCACCGTCACGCTCCCATTTAGATACAGCCTGACGGCTAAAGTTCTCACCGAAGAAATCGGCCACGTCGTCTTGGGACAGTCCTTTTTCTTCTCTTCTGGCTTTTAGCTTCTCACCAAACATATCAATCACCTCTCTTTCTGATTACATTTTACTTGCTATGGAAGAAAAAATCGAAAACCTGAATTTGCATCTAGCAACTTGAAGTTGCTAATCTCTATTTTGAATCTTGTTCGTTCTCATCATGTTCAGGCAAAGCATATCCACCAGTCATATCTGATAAAAATGGATAATAGTGGAATGGCTCATCCTGACAGATAGCCATAAACATTTCATGCTCATATCCAGTGGTTTGTGGCGTGTATTTTCGATAATATACTTCTTTTTCATCCTTAATGCTTAATGACACTCCATCGTCTGGCTTCATTATCCCAACAATTCTTTCGGACGCAGAGTCTCTAAGCATAATAATTGGATACGGAGAATTGAATACCTCAATGCTCTCCTCCTCCGAACCGTTCATTCGGTCGCAGACAAGAAGGACTTGATATGAATCTTGAATATTGGCTGCATCCACCTCTATATAGTGATAATGATTAACTGGGGAGCGCATAGCCTTATAATCCTCTTCGCTTCCAAAGAATAAATAAGTTTTCGGGTTATATAATCTATGTGCAACATGTTGATTGTCTACATTGGCGAAAAAGGTCTCTATGTATGTCTTGGAATCGTCCAAGATACTGCTGCAAAAATTTATTTTCTTTTTCAACAAATCAAGCGCATTTTCTTTGACATGCGGTCTTCCGTCTTTTTCAAACTCTGGTACTGCAACGCTCCCTTTGACTGCTAAAATATCAAACTTGTTTTCAACATATATCTGACGTCTATGCTTTAATGTATTGTTATAGTCAGCAATATAGAGATACTCCTGATTAGTTGGCAGCGCAATTACGTCCGTTATAAATTGTCCTGTATATTCAGGGAAAGAAGCCATCTTTCCTGCAACCTTTGTAAGCGATACTCGCTCCATCGGTAATCCATCTTCTGCAAATAGACTTGCATTTAACCACTGAGCAAACGTGTCAAAGAAATTATGCAATAAGCTCAATATCTCCATTGTGAGCTTATCCATAATCACTGTGGGAGATGCTTCCACTCCTAAATAATTAACACTATTGGTATGCGCAGAATATGTTCCTTTACCTTTCGTGGCTGCATCTCTATAAAATTCTTCTGCCACATCTGTTTCTTTTTTCTGATAATCTGCAACAACATTATTTAATGCCGATAGGCTCAATTGGGCCAAATACAATTTATAACTACATGCTTCATAATACTGATATGCATCAACCATCTTCTTATCTTTCAAAAATTTTATAAACTTGTAATCTGTCATCTAAAACACCCCTTCACTTTTAAATTTTGCGTATATCTCTAGCATCTGCTTCCCAATGACTTCCGGTTCACACTTGTTAGCTTCGCAAATCATCCTCAAGCCATCCGGTGTAAGTATTCTTCCGTATGTCCTATCTTCACACAGTTTATTATAATCTTCCAGCTGCTTCTTTGTAATTGTTGGCATGTATAAAACCTCCGTATAAAAAAATAAGCCGGTACGGGACCGACACCTCAAACGACACCCCGACACCTCAAGGGTTATGCAACATTAAATTGTATTAAATAGCGAGTCTTAATTTCGTAAACTTTATTGATAGATGTTTTGCCTACAGTTCCCAATTTTGTCAAAAGTACTGAAACCTGTGAAGGTGTGAAAAACTCACCTCCAGACTTACCTGCATTAGACGCATACATAGACATCAAATATTCATAAGCATCTCCAAACGCATCAATATCATGATCTGAGATAGAACCCAGCTTCATATCGCGAATACCAATCAGCAATTTAGCAAGTCGTTTGTTTCTTTGTGCAACAGTATTTCCCAATTTATTGCTATTAACATCAAAATCATCAAACAATCCAGAAAAATCAGCTTCTGATTCTGTACCAGATGCGGATTCTTCAATATGTCGGAATACTTTTTCTAATGTTTCGTTTAAGTTTTCATCTTTTTCAGCACGACTACAAACATTGGAAAAAAGTTCACTTGGCAAGATAAAATATCCCTTTTCATTTACCAGTCCTTCTCGTGCTTCTTCTGCTTCATCATCTGACATTTTTGCATAATCAAAATCGGTGTTTCCTGCATCCCATTCGCCCTGATTGATATAATATGTCAAATCTTCTGATATATAACGATAAAACATCGTGCCAAGAACATAATTTTTAAAATCCCAACCATCTACGGCTCCTCGTAGATCATCAGCTATGCTCCATATAGCACGATGTAATTCTTCTCTTTGATTATTATTTGGCATTGTACTCTCCCTTTATATGTTATTAAATGTTCTCTTTAATGTAAGCGTCAGATAAAACAGTGGATTCCAATTCATCAATAAATCTCCGATAATTTTAGTGAATTCAATTAGAGTTTTTAGAGCTGCTCCAAGAACTTTAAAAAATTCTAGATCGGAGTCTAAATTATATGAAGGCTGAATTATCTCCTGTGAAACAGGTGAAGATCGAATACTGGCTTGAAGTGATCCATAAGTGCCGGGCCAGTGGTCTCACAAATACAGAATTTTGTAAACAGAACAATATCAGTGAAAAAAGCTATTACTATTATCTGGCCAAGATTCGAAAGATGGCGATCGAAGATATCCCGAAGAAAAATTCAAATCTTCCAGTTGACTGGTCATCAAAAAATAAAAATACCTGTTTTGAAGAAATACCTGTATCTTCATTGCCTGCTGCACATACTGATTCCATATCTATCCATATCGGTAATGTGGATATCGAAATGTCAGAAGATGTATCGGAAGAATTTCTGATCAAATTATTTAGAGCGGCATCAAAATGTTAGATCTAAACAAACTCGATCACATCTATTTAGCTTGTGGTCATACCGATATGCGAAAGTCAATTGATGGTCTTTCCGCCATCGTCCAGGAAGAATTTCAATTGGATCCGTTTTCAAGCAGTCTGTTTCTTTTTTGTGGAAGGAAGAATGATCGGATCAAGGCATTGTATTGGGATGGTGATGGTTTTCTTTTGATGTATAAACGTTTGGAAGACGGACGGTTCAGATGGCCTAGAAAACAGAAAGAAGTCAAAGATCTTACACATCAGCAGCTTCGATGGCTGCTGGAAGGATTAGAGATCGAACAGCCGAAGGTCATCAAAAAAGTCAGTCCAAAAAGTGTGATATAAATCGCTCAAAAACGCGATATATAAAGCATATTATGGTATAATATAGATGATGAAAACAGGCCAGATCAATGATCAAGACTACAAAGAATTATATCTTCAGACAAAGCAGTTATATGCAGATATGATGACTGTATATGATGAATTGAAGAAACAGGTTGAACTGCTTCAACAGGAAAATTTCTTATTGAAGGAAACCAATGAATATTACCGAAAAAAACTGTTCGGAACCAAAAGTGAGACGGCAAGGTCACTTGGTTTTGAGCAGCTTTCTTTATTTGATGAGGCCGAAACGATACTGGGAGAGAATCCCGGATATGTGGATATCACCTATAAACGCAAGAAGAAACATAAAAAAGTGCCTGGCGAGATCAGTGCAAAATTTAAGAACCTGCCAAAGATCAAACGACTGCTGGATATCCCCAAAGAAGACCGGTACTGTGAACAATGTGGATCTGAGATGGTCCGTGTCGGTGAAGAGTTCGTACGCAATGAATTGAAGTTCACACCGCCAAAACTGGAACTGGTCGAAGTATATCGAACGACATATGAATGCAGAAACTGCAGGAAACATGGCAAGCCCCATATGATTAAAGCAGAAGTACCGGCCAATGTGATACCGCACAGCTATGCATCCGCAGACAGTGTGGCATATATCATGGTACAGAAGTATGTGAATGCAGTGACACTTTACCGGCAGGAGCAGACATGGAAGCACCTGGGAGCAGAATTGAGCCGTGCCACCATGTCAAGCTGGATGGTCATTGCTGCCAGAGAATGGCTATATCCTTTGATTCGCAGGATGCATTCCATATTGATTGATCAGAAGTATATCCATGCGGATGAAACAACGGTCCAGGTGCTCAAAGAAAAAGACAAGAAGAATACTTCAAAGTCATATATGTGGGTATATACAACGCATAAATATTCGAAGACACCGATACGATTGTTCGATTATCAGCCGAACCGGAAAGGTATCCAGGCAAAGGAATACCTGGAAGGATTCAGTGGATCATTGATCACCGATGCGTATGCAGGATATGATCAGATCAACGGAGTAGAACACTGTTACTGCTGGGCACATCTGAGAAGATATTTCACCGATGCCCTGCCAAAGGATCTGAAGTCAATGAATGCCACCTATCCAAAACAGGCCATCGAGAAACTGCAGAAGATCTTCCATGAAGAAGCATTATTAGAAGATCTTGATGCAGAGACCAGACAAAGGAAACGGAAAGAGATACAGGCGCCAATGGTCGAAGAATTTTTTGCGTGGATAGAAACAAATAAGGACAAAGTACTTGCGTCATCAAAATGCGGAAAGGCTTTTCATTATGCTCTAAACCAGAAAGCAGGACTCATCAAATATCTGGAAGATGGAAATATACCAATGACCAACAGCATAGCTGAAAGAGCTATACGGCCATTCACGGTCGGCAGAAAAAACTGGCTGTTCAATGGAGGACCACAAGGAGCGAAAGCGAGTGCAGCGATATACAGTATCGTCGAAACAGCGAAAGCGAGAGTGTAATCTAAACTGTGTAAGTTAGTTAGATGCGTACGGCTAACTAATGAACACAGTTTTTATTATGCCTATCTCATGATATGGTTGAAGGAGAAAAAGGAAAATGAATGAAATGAGTAAAATTAAAAGAAATCCCGCCGCTGTCAAGATTGCCAATGAAATCCTTAAAGAATATGACTGTGATTCATTAACCGATATGCAGGATGCTCTCAAAGAAATCTTTGGTCCATTGTTTGAAGGCATGCTTCAGGGGGAAATGGACAATCATCTTGGTTATAAATCCAATTCAAAAGAGCCAAAATCTACAAAGAACAGAAGAAATGGTTCCAATCCCAAAACTTTAAAAACCACAATGGGAGAAGTAGAAATCAATGCGCCAAGAGACAGGAATGGATCCTTCGAACCAGTCATTGTTCCCAAACGATCAAAGGATGTTTCCGATATCGAAGGAAAGGTATTATCCATGTATGCACGTGGAATGTCACAACGTGATATCTCATCAACGATCGAGGATATTTATGGTTTTAAAGTATCACATGATATGATNTCGAAGGAAAGGTATTATCCATGTATGCACGTGGAATGTCACAACGGGATATCTCATCAACGATCGAGGATATTTATGGTTTTAAAGTATCCCATGATATGATCTCGGATATAACCAATGCTATCCTTCCGGAAGTGGAAGAATGGCAGAACAGACCGCTCAAAAAATGTTACCCATTTGTTTTTGTCGACTGTATGTATGTTTCTGTCAGAAACGATTATGAAGCCAAAGAAGAAGCCGTTTATGTGATTCTTGGGTATGACCTGCAGGGACAAAAGGAAATTCTTGGTTTGTGGATGGATTCCACGGAATCAAAGAACTACTGGATGCAGGTATTTGATGAGATCAAGGCACGAGGAGTCGAAGATATCTTTTTCATTTCTATGGATGGCGTATCCGGTCTTGAATCGGGTGCCAAAGCTATTTTCCCCGGAGTTGTCGTACAAAGATGTATCGTTCATCTGATTCGGAACTCCATCCGATATGTACCAACCAAGGACTACAAAAAATTCACTGCCGATCTTAAAAAAGTATATGGAGCCTCTTCACTAAAAGCAGCTAAGACTGCGTTCGACACATTCTGCGACAACTGGAAACAATATCCTGGAGCGATCGAAGTATGGAAAAGGAATTTCCTTCATGTAGAACAGCTGTTTGATTATGGATCTGCTGTTCGAAAAGTCATGTATACGACAAATGCGATCGAATCGGTAAATTCCTCCTTTCGAAAAGTGACGAAAAAAGGGTCATTTCCAAATCATGAAGCTGTATTCAAGCTGCTCTATTTACGGGTGAAGGAACTACAGAAAAAATGGGACAAAGGACATTTGAATAATTGGTCGATGGTATTGAATCAATTGTTGGTCAACGATCAGTTTAAGGATCGTATCGAAAAGTACATTCAATACTGAATCTTGAAATGATATATATTCCANATAATTGGTCGATGGTATTGAATCAATTGTTGGTCAACGATCAGTTTAAGGATCGTATCGAAAAGTACATTCAATACTGAATCTTGAAATGATATATATTCCAATTTCCTTGTTTACAATGAGACTCCGCCCCTAAGAACCCGAAAAAACGGCCAGTCAAAAAAATCAATTTTCAGCTGGCCGTTTTAAGCATACCTTAGGGTCGATCATTATAAACAAGTTTTCTCGGCATAAAACATCATTTTAAAAACAAGATCGAGAACTTATCAAAATCGACTATAAAATATTAAATACACACTTTTCTTGACAAACCCATATCAATCGTACTTTTTCATTTTGCTTTTTTTGTACTCTTCCGGAAATGTATAAGAATTATATTCATCCATGGCCTTTTTTGCATTATCTGGGCATTCTTCAGTTGGTATAAACATATGCCCCAATTCATGTGTATACCACTCTGGATGTCCACAAAATTTTCTTAAGTTATGGTCTGCTCTCATAATTTAACACCTGCCCTTTTAAAACGTCATCTGCGTATTATGATTTCGTCACATTCTGTGCATTATTTACATCTGGAACTAATTCCAAACGAGAATTCCAGTATCTATTACTTGTATGTTTTAGCACATACTTGGTCACTCCTGATTACAACATTCAATACCAAAAGGCTTCATAACGGTCCTTAAATCGCCTTCTGGGTAATAGTCAAATTCGACAATATTATTCGTTTGTTTAACGTTCTTTATGATTACCATATACGACCTTACCTTTTTAGAATAATCATACAACTTTTCTATGGATTACAGAGGGGGCTTATATAAAAATTTCTAAAACTGAAGACGGTTCAGGAACGTCGATATGGTGACTTCTCTTCATATCTAATTTCTATTATATATAGAACTAGAACGTTGATTTTTATATCAAAAACAGTAGCAATCAATGTGACTTTGTAAGTATCAATATTCGATATCATCATCTAAAGTAAGATATCCAGCCTCATAGACATCTTTCTCTTGCTTTAGGCAATCGTCTATAATTTTGATAATTTCATCATCTTCGTACCCTATAAATATCATGGTCGGAAAACCGCCAAACCTTTTATCATATTCTTTGATTTTTTCATCTAGCATTGTAATCACTCGACTTTCCTTATGATATCGGTAACTAATTACTCTTTTTCCGCCTAGTTGGCTGTTTTTTTTAAAGTCCACATTCTTTTGCAATTTTCTTACATTCCTCATCGACTTTTCGGTCGAGTTCCTTTGTATCAGGGAAATTTGCTACTTCTTCTGGTGATGGCATCTTGCTATCATCTAAATAATATGACCATATTTCTTCGGGTTTTATATTCTTTTTTTGGTTTTCCATATCATTGCCTCCATATAATAAACATCCAGCCATTTAGAAAATTGACGATCAATTGCATTATATTTTCTGAGTTAACAGATCGTCCATTTTCAACTTGTTAATAACAAGATTAAAATAATCCAATATCAGTAATTCTTATTATCTTTCATACTTTTTGTCTAGATTATTTTCACAATTCAAACATATAGATCTGAAGCCTATTATTTCTCGAATTTCATTAGGTAGTATTCTTTCTTTAATGTGACGCGCTGCTACTTCTTGAACGTCTATACAAGCACCGATACCAATTGTTTTCTTATACAATGGACATTCAACATATTCAGGTATTTCATCCGACTTATTTACTTCTTGCATTTTAATTATCACCATCCCATTTAGGCCAGTCATCGTCATCGTTAGCAATCCGATCCATGATAGCTTCCGCCTCATATGTTTTTTGAGTAGGTTCATCATCGCGTGTCATTGCTGCTACAGAATAGTCACATAATGCGCCTATCACATCATTTGGATTTTTCATATTGATGATTTTTTCACCATTTGGTACATTCTTTAGTATCCATTTCTTTTCTTCTTCTAATAGCATGATCTCACCTTCTTCTTTTTTGAGTGGCAAGGACACGGGCTTAAACTATGCTACGATGCATAACTAAATGGCTATGATCCTTTCAAGATTTCTATAATAATTATAACCTTTTGACATTAGACTCACAAAACATATTTCAAATACGCTCCATATTGCAATTATTTTTTGAATGAAATTTTCCTTTAATAGCCACGAGTAGACTCATTACTGCTTGTAGCGTTTATTCATTATTAAAAAATCAATCCATTTTAAAATCACGTTTCCCCTTTTTAGTTGTACTTTTTGGATCAATCTAGACTTTGTCATTTTCACAAAAGCCCCTTATAGTTGTACGAAATCATCAAAAAATGCTTATTTTGAGCACATCTTCTTCCTTTATTAGTTGTATCGAAACATGAACTGTTTTTGTTAAATTAAAAAGGGCAAAAAGAAATTAAAGAGGGCTTTTAGTGAAAACACCTTCTTTCTAATATTAAATAAAAAAGGGCAAATATTATTTTGATTATGAAGCAAGACAACATACATAAAAAAAAGAAGAAGTATTTCTACTTCTTCAGAAGGTGCAATTCTATAAATCAAGATAAGCGGTGATATCTTTTGATGTTGGTTTCTTTTTACTTGTACGACGTTTCTTTTTCACCGGTTTGTGCTGCAGGATATCGAGCGTTTGCTGTGCAATCTCATAAGTACGCAACTTATGGTCTTGATCCCTTTGAATCGGAATCAAATTGAGGAAACATTCGATGGACCATCTCGATAACCTCTTTCAACCCTCCATTAAATTGTCATAAGCTCGCGATAAAAAGTCTTTAAAACATTGTATTTCGGTTTTGGTAAATCCTTTTAATAAGGTTGTTTCATTGTCTTCGGCATTTTTATTTAATTGATCATAGATAGAAGGATCTCCCCAAATCAACGTCACTAAATTGGCACGTCGATCCTGTGGATTCTTTTGAATCTTGATCATTCCCTTCCGTTCCATGCTCTTTAATAAATTGAGAGTTGTTGTATGTGCTACGCCCAACAATTCCATAATCTCTGTTTGAGTGGCCGTATAGTTTGTTTGATCCGCTAAATAAATAACCACCAATCCTTGCGATTGGGTCAAATGATAGACCGCATTTTGTTCGTTGATTCGTCTTTCGATGGCTGTATTGACCATTTTAATAGATGGCCTAATGACATACTTTTTCATATATTTCTCCGTTATGTAGTTAACTACTTATAAAAGTAGCTAGCTACTATTATACATAGTATGATCATTTATTCAACAAAAAAATGCCGATTTTACTCGACATTCTTTGGCCATACCTCTTGGGCAATTTCTTTGACCAATTTCAGTTTTGACCATTGTTGCTCTTCGGTTAGTTTATTACCAATCTCACAAGAAGCAAAACCACATTGAGGACTTAAATATAAACGATTCAATGGAACATATTTTTCGGCTTCATGAATACGTGCAATCACTTCTTCTTTGTTTTCAAGTTTTGGTGACTTGGTTGTTACTAAACCCAATACGACTTTTTTATCATCGGATACTTTTGCTAGTGGCTCAAAGCCACCAGAGCGTTCATCATCAAACTCCAAATAGTAGGCGTTCACATTTTCCTGACCAAATAAGACATCGGCTACAGGATCGTAAGCACCACTATTGGCATAGGTTGAATGGAAATTACCTCGACACACATGCGTATTGATGATCAAATCTTTTGGTGCATTCGCAATCACTTGATTATTGATATCTTTATGTGTCTTTTGGATATCCAATAACCCTTCTTGTGAAACGCCATATGCTAAATGGCCGGAATGATCTGCCATCATTCCCCAGGTGCAATCGTCCAACTGAAGATTGCGACATCCTGCATCATAAAGATCTTGAATGAACGCTCCATAAGCAGCGACTATATCGGATATCAAATCGGTATCCGAATCATAGTATTTTTCGGTTGCGATTCGATTGAAAGGCATTGTGAATTGAGCTAAAAATTGTGCCGGTGCCGGAATCGTTTGTTTAGCTATTGTATTTTCATCTTCAAATTGTTTTACAAACTTAAAATGATCTATAAATGGATGTTTCTTAGAAAGACCAACTTTACCGGTTAAATAGGTATCATCGATCATTGCTGCTTCATCATGAAATGGCAATCCAGTTTTGGTTGGCGTATGGCCAATGCCATCAAATCCCCACATGAAGTCAAGATGCCAAGTGGCTCTTCGAAATTCCCCATCGGTGATCACATGATAACCAAGCGATTTAATTTTGGTAATCAAATCTGTAATGGCTTGGTCCTCCACTTCTTTTAATTTGTCGTATGTCAGCAACCCTTGATCAAATTGGGCTCTTGCCGCTTTTAGTTTTTCTGGCCGTAGGAAACTTCCTACATAATCGTATCGAAATGGTGTTTGTAGACTCATATAACATCCTCCTGTTGTTGGGATTATTATATTTTATCGATTTCTTTTTGTATAATACGAAAAAACTAGGTCTATCATAGTTTTAAACTATATATTCTTTCCCGTTTGATAAGCAATCCCTAGTTGTGGATGATTGGCAATGTTGCCATCCGTCGTTGTGCCACCTGCAAATACATGACCAACCAGTTTTGCTTTAGAAAAAACACGAAGCCAACCTTTCAAACCATTTACCGCATTGTTTGGTGTAGAAGGATCTGTTGCTTCAGCTGTTGTCAAAAGATAAATGTCTTTGAAATGATAATTTGCTGTATATAAACAATTGGTGCGATCCAATAAGACTTTCATTTGACCACTCATTTCATAGTAATAAATAGGTGTGGCAAACACTAAAACATCGGCATCTTTCATTTTCTGTACAATCCAATCGGCATCATCATGAATAACACAACGATGTGTTTTTAAACAGCCCCAACATCCGAGACAAAAACCAATCTTTTTTCCCACTAAAGAAATGGTTTCTACTTCGTGACCAACTTCTGTTGCACCTCGTGCAAATGCTTGTGCTAACATATTGGAATTACCATGAATACGAGGACTTGTTTCTAAAATTAATATATATGTTTCATGATTATTTCTCCGATGTCTTTAAAAAGTCAATATTTTGAATAAATGGTCTCGCAAAGCCAAAATAGGAGATACCAGCTTTTGTAGCCTTCTCTATATCCTCTCGATTGCGTAAACCACCCGTTAAGATAATATCCGTTTTTACCTCTTTCTGTAATCTAGAAGCCACATCAAAATAATACGCATGTTCTTTGAAAGGATGCATTTGCCATTTATTACCATTCACTTCAATCGCATTCATTCCTTGTTGGACTAATTGTTTCCCCATCCAAATAAAATCATCATTTGATAATCCACCTGGTTCTTCATCGGATGAATTGAGTTTGATCCATACCGGATAATCCGCACCTACACGTTGACGGATGGCTTGATAGACTTCATCCAAGAAACGAAAGCGATTTTCAAGCGAACCACCATACGCATCTCTACGATGATTGAATAGTGGTGAGATGAATTGCGATAACAGGTAGCCATGAGCCGCATGTATTTCTACCCCATCAAACCCAGCTTTCTTGACACGTTGGGCAGCATCCGCAAATAACATTGTTACTTGATGAATATCTTCCATTGTCATTTTTTGCGGAACAAGACCTGAATCTGGATTGGGAATAGCAGATGGCCCTAAAATACATGCCTTTTTTGGATATCCCTGACTAAGCGATGATCCATGAACGATCTGCATCACGATCTTCCCTCCATGTTGATGGACTTGTTCTGTTACTTTCTGATAATCCGGAATCAAAGCATCCGAATAAATACCCAATTGATTTTTATTGGGTTGTTCATAATCTGTAATATACGTATAACTCGTGATAATTGTACCAACATGATGATCTGCTAGATTTGTATATAATTTTGCAATTGCTTTGGTAGGACGTCCATCCGATGTAGCCATACCTTCCATAGTGGCCGATCGAACAAAATGATTACGTACCGAAATACCACCTAATTCTGTTTTTGAAACCAGTTGTTCATTCTTATGTCTCCTTTCTTAAATATATTGTGTATTGACTCGTCTTACCTTCCATAGTTCTTCATCTTGTATGGAAAAACGTCGAATATAACTATCCAAAGCTTCCATTAATGAAGTCTTTTCTTTTGGAAGATGGGCAACAAAAAAACCGAACTGCTAGATGTTTCACTATCAACCACGATTGGATTTTTTAATTGCGCAATCAATTCGCAAATTTCCAATAATCGTTCTTTTTCCGTACTTTCGACAAATTCACCATTTTCTCTTTGTTGATAAAGCTGGGTTCCTGGCATAATGGTTACATTGGTAATGATCATATAGTAAGGATGAATCTGATTGAATATATGTGCACTTTTTCGAGCACTTTGAACAAGTTTCCTTTTCCTGCCAATCTACCTAAATAAATCATACGATGAGGAAACGTAGCCTCATCTAATTTCTGACATTCCGTTACAATATCTTTAGCTATATATCCTTTATTCACAAAAGATAAAACCGCATCATCCCCTGAATCGATTCCAATCATCACATCATCAATACCGCTAGCATGAATCGCCTTCAAGTCTTCGACTGTTTTTTGAAAAATATCATCGATACGTGCATACGTAGATACAATCGCATCTGGATAATACTTAGAAATCAACTTTCCTAAAGCAATTAGTTTTTCAGTGCTAAGCGCAAATGGTTTTCCTCCACTTGCCCATACCTTTTTGGCATTTGGATAGGCTTGTTTCGCTTCTTGTAGATCTTTTTCAATTTGTTCAAAAGGAGCAACATAAAAAGGTGTATCTCTATAGAAATTACAAAAAGTACAACCATTATGTGTACATCCAGCTGTTACCTCAATAAAAACACTATCTGCATCGGTTCCTGGTCGAATAATAGGTCCATGAAATTCCATTGTATATCCTACTATATTTCGCTAATTGTAGATATGTAAGAAACAAAAGATAAGCAGGGCCGATTCCCTGCCATCACAATTCCTGTTTGATGTAGTCACCAAGCTGCTGGATGAAATCTTCCTTTCTTCGATAATAGGTCCATTTTCCATAGTGACCCGATTCCAATAAGCCAGCTCTTCGCATCATTTCCAAATAACTGGAAATAGTGGATTGCGAGATTCCCGCTTTTTCAGTGATACTACCAACACATACACCACAATCAAATGATTCCCCTTCCGGAATATACATTTCCTGTGGTAGAAAGTATTTTTCCGGTTCTTTTAACTATGTTAGAATATGTAACCGAGTCTCATTTGAAAGTGCTTTTGCAATCAATACGATATCCATAACTTTAACCGATATGTTAATATATATTTTTTTTACACGTAAAAAGACTGGATTTCCTACCAGTCCCATGTCAAATTATTCTGTTTTTGGTGTACCAAATCCCTGGAAGAACTCAATCTCTTCACCAACGGGACCTATACAAAATGCCATTCGTAATTGATATGGCGGATCACTTGGAAGCACAAGCGTATCCGGTCCTTTCGTGATTGGATATCCAGCTTTTTGTACGGCTGCAACACAACCATCCACATCATCTGTAGCCAGGGCAAAATGGCGAATGGCTCCCTGTGGAAGGTCTTCGACATCTTCAGTAAAAACTTCAATACCACCATTTCCTGTATCAAACGTCGCATATGGATGTTCTTCATCACCCCAACTTCTCAGGATATCCATACCTAAAATTGTCGTATAAAATTCGGTTACTTTCGCAAACTCTTCTTTATCCTTGCATTTGATGCAAATATGTTCAATGCCTTTAATCAGATTTGTCATATCTATTCCTCTCATTCATTCACAAATGGTACAACATCAGCAACGGCTTCTTGCGTAGAAATCTGTTTTCTATCGTGATCCAAATCAATCAAACGATAACGATTGTTACCCATACCCATTTCTTTCATATACGATAATTGACGTAAACCATGGCGACTTTCAATTCGTTCGACTAAATCATGATGATCTTCTTCTTTCATCGCATAGACTAAATCCACACAAGCTTGATCGATAGCCAGAATATCACGTGAAGCTAAGATACCTACATTTGGCGTTACAACCGGTTGTGCATGAATACCTTCACAATCACAGGATACCGACATATTACGCATCACATTAACATAGAGGATATGATCTTTGAAATAATCAATGGTCGCTTTGGTCGATTCTGTAATTCGTTCCATAAATTCTTCTTTCGCAATGGACCATTGATCTTGTCCTTCATAAGTATGGATCCACTTCTTACCAATGTGGCCATCGGCACAACCAATGCCAATATTCTTATTGGATCCACCAAAACCACCTTGCGTATGACCTTTAAAATGCGTTAAGATGACCATCGAATCATAATCCAACATATGTGATCCTACCGACATTTCTTTCATCCATTTACCACCATGAATAGGTAAGAGTGCTGTTCCCTCTTCATCCATAATATCCACAGGACAAAATGTCCAACCATTAACTTCTAATGTTTTCCGATGCTGAGGTGTTGTATATCGATCTCCTTCATAATATGTATTGGTTTCTACAATAGAAGCATCTTTCAATTCCTTTTCTGTTTCCATTAAGTATTTTACCCAATCATGGGGAATGATATTAGGTCCATGTTGCTCACCTGTATGCAGTTTGATACCTGTCTTACCTGTAATATTTCCATTCACACTTTCGTAAGCTTTGACAAGACCTTGGGCCGATAGATCACGCGTAAAGAATACATCGGATTCTTCACCCGTACGATCTTCATATGGTACATAAATACTTCCATCTTTTTGTAGTTCATTCATTGGGTCTTCATCTCCTCATTTATCTGTTTATATTTTACCACCTACTTTTTTAAGTCGTCTATAATAAAAAAAGATGCCAAAAGCTGTAGTGAACCCCAAATTTTGAACAAAGCTAAATAGAGATTAAGGCTTGATTTCTTGCTTGGCAAGGGGTCAAGCCTTTTAATCGTGTTTGTATGCGCTCTGTATTGTAATAGTCTATGTATTCTTTAATTGCGTTGCGTAGTTCATCTATTGTTGTAAATTCATATTCATGTCCATAAAACATTTCATTTTTCAACTTCCCAAAAAAGTTTTCCATGACACAGTTATCCAGGCAATTGCCTTTCCTTGACATGGATTGAATGATTCCTTTCTCTTCCAGTCTTTTATGATAGGCCTGCATCTGATATTGCCAGCCTTGATCAGAATGGAAGATCAATCCGTCCAGATTGAGATGTTTCTGAAATGCTTTATCCAACATGTCTGTTATTTGTGCAAAGTTAGGGCTTGTGGATAAATTATATGACACGATCTCATGACTATACATATCCAGGATTGGAGATAGATACAATTTGCCGGCTGCTATATGAAATTCCGAAACATCGGTTGTCCATTTTTCGTTGACGGTCTTTGTCTTGAAATTGCGAGTGTAGTATGTTTTATGTTCTTCTTCATCCACTACCTTATCTAGCAGTAAATTCTTTACTGTCCCATTCATATCTCCTTTATATGACCGATATTTCGCCCGTGGTGTTGCTCCGGCTAATCCCATTTTGTTCATCAATCGTTGTATTAATTTATGGTTTACATGGAATCCAGCATTTGATAGAGCCAGTGTTATTCGTCTATATCCATATCGTGTTTTATGATCATAGAAAATGGTTATTATCCTGTTCATCAGTTCATCATATTTCCAATCTGGATCCGAATGAGTACACCAGTAATAATAATCACTTCTACTGATATGCGGCAGTGTATCTGAACTGTTGATCGCATTCAATATAAATGACAATGAACGCTTTGTTTCCTGCCTTAGCTCCGTTACTACCTGTGCTATTTCTTGTTTTCTCGCTTTTCTTTTGCCGTAACTAAGGCATCTAATTTTTTTAAGTATTCTTGCCGTATCATAAGAATCTCGTTCTGCTTGCGTAACTTTGCATTCTCTTCCTTCAGTGCTTTGTTCTCCGCTTGCAGATTGTTCGTCTTCTTTTTCATGAGACTTTCTCCCTCGTTTCTTTACAACAACAGTATACTCATTTTCTTCGAATTCTTTAATCCATCTTGTTAAAGTGCCTTTGTCTGATAATCCAAGATCAATAGATACAGACGTTATACTTTCATCATTTATTAATACTCTATTAATTGCAGTTAATTTAAATTCTGAAGCATAGTGATGTGAACAATGCTTCGTGCTTTCTAGACCATGTGCATCGATCAGACGAATAAGATAATTGATACGCGATTTATTTACTTCGTACTCTTCAGAAAGTGAAGAAACGGTCTTCCCGTTTTTACGTTTTTGATAAATTTCTTTTTTCTGTTTTTCTGTCAATTTCATAGAAAAAGTGAACCCTCCTGTTGAACTTCATTTTGTCCAACTTTCTGGGTTCACTACATTAGGCTACNATAAATTTCTTTTTTCTGTTTTTCTGTCAATTTCATAGAAAAAGTGAACCCTCCTGTTGAACTTCATTTTGTCCAACTTTCTGGGTTCACTACAAGCATCTTCATTTACATAATAAGTTTTGATAAATCTTACGATCTGAATCCTTGAACACATTAAAGATGACCTGTTTTAAAGAATTATTTGGATGTTCATCTAACCATTCTTTTACTGTCTTTACCGCAATCTCTGCTGCTTTATCTTGTGGAAATAGAAATACACCTGTTGATATACAACAAAATGCGATATTCTTACAACCATTTTGAGCAGCTAGATCCAAACTGGCTCGATAACATGCAGCCAATTGTATTTTATGTTTATTCATCAGATAGGGATATACAATAGGTCCCACGACATGAATGATATATTTGGATGGTAAATTATAGGCAGAAGTGATCATTGGTACAGCCGTTGGCTGTTCATATTCTTGCCCATATTTTTCTTTCATTTCTTCCATTTTTAGATATGTATCATATCGTAACTGACAACCTGCAAAACTACCCACAATGTTGTCTTCACAATTATGAAGCGGACGATAACATCCAGTCATCTGGTTATTGGCAGCATTGATGATGGCATCACATGCTAATGTAGTGATATCCCCTTGCCATAGATATAGGCGTTCATCTGTTTCTACTGGTTTTAGATCATCGATTTTTGTGATGCCCTTTTCAATGGCTCGTTGGGATAAGTAGGCATCTTGTACTTCATAAAAAGTAGAAGAAGCAGGAGCTGGTAAACGAATATTAAATAAAGCTCGAAGCAAATCTTTCTGATCCTGTTCATTGATTGGAATGGTATAGTCACGATATTCGGGCATTTTTTTCTGTAGAGCTTGAATTAGATAGATTCTTCTTTCTTCTTGTGTCATGGCTAACCTCCTACAACAATTCTTTGATCACTTTGCCAATATCATCATTGATACAAATGGATTTGGCATGTATTTCACGTGGTGCACCCGCTTGACCCAGATTCAAACAAGCATATGTTCCATCAGGCCATTCGTAGGTCATCTGCCAAAATCGATATTTGATGATACCTGGGGTATTGTTGCCCACACCTATCTCTAAAAATAATGTTTTCAAATGACGATGTCTTCTCAAAAAATCGGCATATCGATCATTGGCTTGATACCATCCATCATCTTGGACAAAAGTATCATCACAGCGAAGATTGGTAGTCATCAAAGCTCCATCATCCGGACATGTAGGTACCAATTCCGACGGTATCTTCATTTGGATCTTCTTATTTTCAGGAATGATGAGTTCTCCATTCTCGCTAATTTCAAAACTTTCTGCAAGTATCATTTTCTTAATGATCTCATAATTATCATAGGTTTTGGTTCGTGTGATTTCATTTGGTTTACTGCTTTGGAACAAACCATAATCACCTTGCGTATAGAAAAGACGATGCTTATCAAATCCACTCTTTTGGAAACAATGATCCACATTGGTCGTTAAGACAAAATAATCTTTATCTTTTACTAAATCAAACAAATTTTGATAAACCGAAGAAGGAATGGGTGCATATCGATTGATCCAAATGGATCGGCACCAAAAGCCCCAGAATTCTTCCATAGAATCATATGGATAGAAGCCTAAAGAATACATGTCATGATATCCGTATTTTTCTTCAAAATCCCAAAAATATTGTTTAAAACGCGAACCGGAATATGTCAATCCGGCCGATGTTGATAAACCAGCTCCTGCACCAATCACAACAGCATCGGCTTCTTTCAATACTTTTTTTAATGCATCGATTTTATTCATTGTGTGCACCTTCCTTCTATATATCCTTTACGCGCGAACGATCGAAATTCGTTCTTGTCGATGATTTCCTATTTCGATTTCATCGACCATGGCAATCGCATAGTCTGCATAGGAAATGATGGACTCACCACGATCATTTAATTTTAATTCTTCACCACCTCGTAAATAGAGTTTGGTTCTTTTGCCATCGGCTTGGAAATCAGCAGCCGGTGAAATATAAGTCCATTGTACATCGTTGCGTTGACGAAGTTCCCCTAAAGCTTTCGCCATGGCATTGGCCAATGGTTGAAATGCATTCGGAAAATCTGGTGTTTCGGATAGAGTCATAGTGTGTTCGGGATTCACGTATAAGGAACCGGCTCCACCAACAATCAATAATCGAACTTGCGTTCCGGATACAATATCACAAAGATGAGCTAAAGTTGTGGAATGTTGTGGAAGGGTTTCTTCTGTCCATGCACCAAAAGCATCCACGACTGCATCAAATCCAGCAAGATCTTCTTTCGTCAAATCAAAAATATCTTTCTTTATATACGTTTGCGCTTGGGTATGATTTTCATCTTTACGACCAAAAGCGGTTACATCGAAACCACGATTCACGGCTTCACTAATAACTTTATTGGCAACACGGCCTCCTGCGGCTACAATTGCGATTTTTTTCATTGTTTTGTCCTCCTATAGCATTGTCACTATTTATATGACAATTGGAATTTATCATATCACATTTAATATATCAATATTTTTATTACATTTATAAATATAAAAAAAGCTGATGAATTTCATCAACTTTCTAATGATTGTAAACCATACGATCAAACCGTTTCATCGCAATGATTCCCATACCACAATGCCAATCATCGTCATGGAAAGAGGTAAACTTAAAGTTTATGGTGTTAAGATTGCCCGAATCGCTTCATTGATCCAAGTCAATGGATCGATAAAGGGTAATTCCCTGCATCACTGGTAATGGTGCCAGTTGATTCCAAGTATAGAAGATACTACCAAGAAAGACGACAGGCATCAAAAATCCAGGAAACATAGCAGCAATTTGACTTGGTTTCACAATAGTACCAACCAAAAGTCCAAGTGCAGCAGAAGCCATAGCTGTAAGAACTAAAACGAGTATCAAGAGTGGAAGACTAGACAGTGTCATTTGAATCGTTATTTTTGATCCCATGAAAATCAAAGAAATGGGTAAAACGATCAAACCACCAATGAACGATTCTAAAATTCCGACAAACATCTTGGCATAAGCTACAGTACGAGTAGATACAGATGCTAATAAACGATCCTCAATTTCACGTAAATTATGGAAGTCCATAGAAACAGGAACGTCTGTTCCATGAATCCCTGTAATCAACATCGACATACCAATCATGCCACAAAACATATGTGTTGGGAATGTTGCTGGTAAAATGCCAACAGTCGGAAGCATAAATCCATACACCAAAATCAAAATGAATGGTAACATGGCAACACGGAAAATAAATTCTCCTTTATCGCGCCATTGTACCAAAAGGTCTCGTTTGACCATGGCTCAAAAAGCAATTCTCGTTAGTTTTTTCTCATCCATTTCTTATTCCTCCCCATTTGCACTCTTACGATCATCGACACCATCACAATTGGTCAAAACTAGGAATACATCATTTAATGAAGTTGTACCCGACTGTTCTTCCAATTCGTTGACCGTACCATACGCCAACATTTCACTTTTTTTCATGATAGCAACGTGTTGACAAAAATTTTCAACCTCTTCCATATAATGTGTCGTAAGAATAATGTGTCGTAAGAAATATCGTTGTTCCTTCTTTGTTCATCTTCAACATTTGATCCCATAAGATCTTTCGATAGTTAGGATCTAGACCTGTTGTTGGCTCATCCAAAAATAAGATTTCTGGATCATGCAACATAGCACGGGCAATTTTCAATCTTTGGGCCATACCACCATAAAAACTCTTTACATAATCTTTGCGACGATCCCACAGGCCAAATTTCTTTAATAATTCTTCTGATCGTTCTTGTATCGTTTGGGGATCCATACCAAAATATCGACCATGAAAATATAAATTGTCTTCGACATTCAAGCCGCGCTCTAGGTTGCTGTGTTGGGCTACAACTCCAATCTTCCGACGAATACCCACAACATTGGATGTCATATCCTTTCCGTCGTAAATAATTTGTCCAGAGGTAGGCAATAGCTGGGTTGTTACCATGTTGATGGTCGTAGACTTACCTGCGCCATTGGCACCAAGAAATCCAAAAATTGCTCCTTTCTGAACATGAAATGAAATGCCCTTCACGGCATCCGCCGTGCCATTTTTTGTATGATATTGTTTCTTTAAATCTTTAACTTCCAAAACATTTTCTGCCATTTAATATCCTCTTTTTATACCCTGGTAGGGTATATTGTAAGTACTTTTTCTGTTTATAAACCAAAAACAAGGTAAATGATTGCCCTTGCTTGGTAGTTATTTACGATATTTCCACTATCTACTGGACAAGGGTCTTATCACATTGACCTCGTTTTTCTCATTATTTTTAAATCTACGTATATGCAATCAAATAGATTCTGTAGCTTTAATGACAATGCTCCCTTAAATAAAAAAAGGTTGCACTGTCATTAACAGTACAATCCTGTCTTATCAATCAATGTCCATGTGGCACTTGTTCTAAAGATTCCATATGTACATCTTCTTTAATAAATTGGCTCAACAAGATTCCTAATGGAATCAATGTTACCCATATCGCCCGGCCCAAAAACAAATGACACAATACAGTACCAATCGTCGCACCAGATAAGAAACAAAGCAACATACGAATATGTTTAAATAATTTCTTTCGATGCGTTGTATCTTTTCCCTTAATTTCTTTTGCGATGCCAATGCCAATTTGACGAATATGATTGGTCGCAAATGTTGTGGCCATGGGCGTTCCTTGTGCTTGCCGAAAGGTATTATATTGCATTGAAGCAATAAAATTAATGGCTACTTGTGAGATTTGTACAGGTGCACTCTCCGGAATGAATCCCAACCCCAAAACAACCAACATTTCGATGAACAACAATAAAGTATCCCAACGAATCGAAAGTGTATGTTTGATAGGATTTGGCAATAGTTCCGAAACCAAAGATCCCAACATATATGCACCAATCGGAATGAGATAGTATAATCCATGACGGATATTCCCGGATCCCAATGCCATGCCCATCAAAACAACATTCCCTGTTTGTGCATTACAAAAAACATTACCTCGCAATACATACGTAAAGGCACCATAATATCCAGAAATGAGGATCAGCGTATAAAAAACCCAATTTTTTTCACACATCAAATACTCTTCTGATTTCATTGATTCTTTTCACCCCGCATGAAATATCCTATCATATTTTATTTTCTTTGCGTTTCTTTTTTTTAAAGATACATCCAAGGATCAAACCTATCAACATAGGGTAGAGCCAACCAAAACCAATTTGAAATAAAGGAATATGTGCATTCGCATAGGTGATCCATCCAAATGAAAAGGGTAAGGTCCGGATGCATTCAATCAAAGAACCAATCAAAGTTCCGCTCATGGTCCATCGTGCAACGACTTTCGATGTTCGAGTTAAAGAGAGCAACACCAACATAATGGCTAAAGGATATAACAACATTAAAATAGGGACCGAATATTGAATAATGGTGTCCAATCCCAAATTCGCAATCAACAACATACAACCGCTAAAGAAGATAACCCATTGTTTGTAGGAAATGGATGGAAACATCTCATGAAAGGTCGTTGAAAAACTGGTTGCTAATCCAATATCTGTTTTCAGGCAAGCAAACAACACAATGGTTGCCAAAAGGATCATTCCTTGTTGAGAAAAAAAGTGAACCGCAATATGAGATAATACGATGCCTCCATTGTCGGCTAAGGTGGAATATCCTAGGCTATATGCGCCAACCACAGCCGTTAAGATGTAGATGATGGCCATCATCACCGAACACAAGATACCTGCTTTTAAGGTATTGTTCGCTATTGCTTTCGGATCGGTGATTCCATATTTTTGAATGACCTGAACTACAATAATACCAAATGCTAATCCAGCCAAAACATCCATCGTATTATATCCGTTTAAGATGCCTTGCATCATCGGCGCCGTGGCATACAGTTTAGTGGAAGGATGTAATGGATAAGGATGCGATAAAGCCTGAATTAAAAGAATGGATAAGATGAACAAAAATAATGGATTTAATAATTTACCGATCCAATCCATAATTTTACCGGGACGAAGACTAAACCAAAGCATGGCTCCGGTAAAGAGAAAAGAAAATAGAAACAGAGCCAATTGTGGTGATATCCGATGGGTAAATAAAGTATTGAATCCCATTTCAAACGGGACCGTTACACAGCGTGGTGCTGCAAAAAAAGGCCCAATCGTCAAATACAAAAGACAAGTAAACAAGAAGCCAAATCGAGGATGGATTCGTGAACTCAGATCCAATAGACCATGACTACCAGTGATTCCAAGTGAAGCAACCGCCAATAAGGGCATTCCAACGCCTGTAATTAAAAAACCAATTACAGCGGGTACGATATGCGTTCCCGATTGCTGGCCTAGATATGCAGGAAAGATCAAATTTCCTGCACCAAAAAACAATCCAAACAACATGCTGGATAATGTGATCATTGAGAGTGTAATCTAAACTGTGTAAGTTAGTTAGATGCGTACGGCTAACTAATGAACACAGTTTTTATTATGCCTATCTCATGATATGGTTGAAGGAGAAAAAGGAAAATGAATGAAATGAGTAAAATTAAAAGAAATCCCGCCGCTGTCAAGATTGCCAATGAAATCCTTAAAGAATATGACTGTGATTCATTAGCCGATATGCAGGATGCTCTCAAAGAAATCTTTGGTCCATTGTTTGAAGGCATGCTTCAGGGAGAAATGGACAATCATCTTGGTTATAAATCCAATTCAAAAGAGCCAAAATCTACAAAGAACAGAAGAAATGGTTCCAATCCCAAAACTTTAAAAACCACAATGGGAGAAGTAGAAATCAATGCGCCAAGAGACAGGAATGGATCCTTCGAACCAGTCATTGTTCCCAAACGATCAAAGGATGTTTCCGATATCGAAGGAAAGGTATTATCCATGTATGCACGTGGAATGTCACAACGGGATATCTCATCAACGATCGAGGATATTTATGGTTTTAAAGTATCCCATGATATGATNTCGAAGGAAAGGTATTATCCATGTATGCACGTGGAATGTCACAACGGGATATCTCATCAACGATCGAGGATATTTATGGTTTTAAAGTATCCCATGATATGATCTCGGATATAACCAATGCTATCCTTCCGGAAGTGGAAGAATGGCAGAACAGACCGCTCAAAAAATGTTACCCATTTGTTTTTGTCGACTGTATGTATGTTTCTGTCAGAAACGATTATGAAGCCAAAGAAGAAGCCGTTTATGTGATTCTTGGGTATGACCTGCAGGGACAAAAGGAAATTCTTGGTTTGTGGATGGATTCCACGGAATCAAAGAACTACTGGATGCAGGTATTTGATGAGATCAAGGCACGAGGAGTCGAAGATATCTTTTTCATTTCTATGGATGGCGTATCCGGTCTTGAATCGGGTGCCAAAGCTATTTTCCCCGGAGTTGTCGTACAAAGATGTATCGTTCATCTGATTCGGAACTCCATCCGATATGTACCAACCAAGGACTACAAAAAATTCACTGCCGATCTTAAAAAAGTATATGGAGCCTCTTCACTAAAAGCAGCTAAGACTGCGTTCGACACATTCTGCGACAACTGGAAACAATATCCTGGAGCGATCGAAGTATGGAAAAGGAATTTCCTTCATGTAGAACAGCTGTTTGATTATGGATCTGCTGTTCGAAAAGTCATGTATACGACAAATGCGATCGAATCGGTAAATTCCTCCTTTCGAAAAGTGACGAAAAAAGGGTCATTTCCAAATCATGAAGCTGTATTCAAGCTGCTCTATTTACGGGTGAAGGAACTACAGAAAAAATGGGACAAAGGACATTTGAATAATTGGTCGATGGTATTGAATCAATTGTTGGTCAACGATCAGTTTAAGGATCGTATCGAAAAGTACATTCAATACTGAATCTTGAAATGATATATATTCCANATAATTGGTCGATGGTATTGAATCAATTGTTGGTCAACGATCAGTTTAAGGATCGTATCGAAAAGTACATTCAATACTGAATCTTGAAATGATATATATTCCAAGTTCCTTGTTTACAATGAGACTCCGCCCCTAAGAACCCGAAAAAACGGCCAGTCAAAAAAATCAATTTTCAGCTGGCCGTTTTAAGCATACCTTAGGGTCGATCATTATAAACAAGTTTTCTCGGCATAAAACATCATTTTAAAAACAAGATCGAGAACTTATCAAAATCGACTATAAAATATTAAATACACACTTTTCTTGACAAACCCTGATCATTTCTTTTTTTGTCAAATGTTTTTTCATTCCTGCCTCCATGAAAAAATGGACCAATTCTGATCCATTTTTATTCTTCGATCATAGTACAGTTTGAATCCAAGTCAAATTGCCACTCATTTCATACTTGCCATCTTGTGCCGGGATAAAAACCGAATCTCCTTTTCGTAAAGGAAGGACTTGATCATCATAGGATAGGGCCCCTTGCCCATCCAATATGGTAAGACCTTGAAAACTCATTTTTGTGACGGTTTCCGTATAGGTTGTATCCACATGATATTTTGTACAAGTAAAATAATTATTTTTGGTTAAAACTTGTTCTGTATACCCATTCTTCTGGATCAAAGGTCCCTCTGCTTCTCCATTTTTACCAGATGGCGTTAAATTAGAAACATCAACAGCTTTATCAATATGCAATTGGCGTGGTTTGCCATCTTTACCAACCCGTCCAAAATCATAAACACGATAAGTTGAATTGGACGATTGTTGAATTTCAGCAATCATCAATCCGGCACCAATCGCATGGATCGTACCTGCTTGAATAAAGAAACAATCCCCTTTTGTGACATGTACTTTATTCAAATAATCACAAATCGTATCATCTTGAATATGCGCTCGATATTCTTCTTTTGTCATTGGTTCTTTTACACCATAATATAAGAAAGAATCTGGATCTGCTTCCATGACATACCAAAATTCATTTTTGCCAGGTTCATGTTCATGTTCCCATGCATACGTATCATCCGGATGCACTTGTATGCTCAATGGTTGTTTCGCATCAATAAATTTGATCAAGATAGGAAATGTTGCATCCTTGGCTACTTTTGTGCCCCACAGATCTTTTGCATGTTGATCAATATAATCTTTAAACAACATACCATCGTAGGCACCCCCAACAATGGTACTGCTCCCATCTTTATGAGCCGATAATTCCCACGATTCAGCCACCGGATCACAATCTGCTTTCTTATCATATTCATCAACTAAGCGACGACCACCCCAAAGATAATCTTTGAATGCGGGTCTTAATTGTATTACTTCCATAAAAGAATCCTCCTAAAACATTATAGAAATAAACATGCAGAAAAACAAGCAAATCCTGAATGCATCGCACCTTGCTTCCAAATGCTTAATTCATGATAAGCTTTTTCAATGGCACCAGTCATTGTTTTACTTTTGGACATACAACCTGGCAAACCATCAAAATACACGATAAAACCACCAGTATAGGGATCTTCTTTGATAATTAGATTATATTCCATGATCATCACCTCTACCGATACTATATCTGTATTTTTAACACTATTTATGTCAAAAAAAGAAGTAGATGTCTACTTCTCATTACATTTATTCTTTAATGTTTGTGACGGACGAAACTTTGGCAATTTCGAAGCATGGATCATCATCTTTTCTTTCGTAATCGGGTTGATTCCCATACGTTCTTTACGATGGAAAATTTCAAACTTTCCAAATGATGTAATATCCACATTTCCATCATCCTGCAATGCTTCACTCATTTCATCAAAAATGATATTAACTGCCTTTAGTCCATCTGCTTTGGAAAGATTCAATTGCGTCGAAACACTCTGTGCAAGTGAATCTTTATTCACAAATTTACTCATCGAAACTCCTCTTTTAAATCACGCAACATTAAACTATCTGCACACGTATCTGGTTTTTTATGATTGTATAAAATTTGATAGACTTCCTCACAAATTGGCATAGAAATATGATTTTTTTCAGCTACCCGATGTACGATCTTAGCGGTACGAACACCCTCGACTGTTTTGGTGTTATTTGCCCAAAAATTATCCACTGTATTTTCTTGACCAATTTGATATCCACACTCAAAATTACGCGAATGCTTACTTGTACAAGTAACAATTAAATCACCAATTCCAGTCAGTCCCATGAACGTACGTTCTTGACCACCAAAGAACGTTCCATAACGAACCATCTCTTGAAGACCCCGTGTAATCAATGCCGCTCTCGTATTATCCTGATAGCCAAGACCCGATAAAATTCCGGAAGCGATAGCCATGACATTTTTTAAGGCGGCTCCTAATTCACTGCCAATTTCATCCGATCCGGTATAAATACGAAAATAGCGATTTGAAAACAACATTTGTACCTGTTTGGCATCTTCCATCTTTAAACTGATGGCATCAATCGTCGTCAATTGACGAATCACAACTTCTTCCGCATGGGAAGGACCAATCAAAGAAACAACCGAACTTAGTTTATTCGATGAAATGGAACGTCGAATGACATCACTCATTCTCTCATTCGTTTCTGGATGAAAACCTTTGGACACATTAATGACGATCGTATTCGGCTTTAAATATCCATCAATTTTCTTGCACATATCCTCAATCGCAATCGTCGGAACGGCCAATAGAACAAAATCAGCCCCTTCTACAACTGACAAATCCTGTGTAGCTGTCAATAATGGATTTAATTCCGTCTCTTTAAAATACTTGGTATTATGATGATTTTCATTGATATCACTGACTTCCGCTTGATTACGACCATAAACGATCACATCCTGTTGGTTATCTGCCAATACTTGTCCTAAAGCCGTTCCCCAGCTACCACTACCTATAATCACTGTTCGCATATAAACCTCTTATGTTCTAGCCCGTGCCAAAATTTTGATGGGCGTACCCGTAAACAAAAATGCTTCTCTTAGTTTATTTTCGATATACCGTTTGTAACTAAAATGCAGTAATTCCGGATCATTCACAAATAATACGATTGTTGGTGGTTCTACTGCCACTTGGGAAGCATAATAAATCTTTAATTGACGACCATTATGTGGTTTTGGTGGATTCAACATTTGTGCATCCAAGACGACATCATTCAATACATTTGTGGGAATTCTCAAACAACATGCATCATGCACTTCATTGATCAAAGGCAATAATTGATTGACTTTACTATGGGTTTTGGCTGAAACAAACGCAATCGGTGCATAATCCAAATACAAAAACTGATTACGAATCTTTGTTTCGATTTCATGCATCGTTCTCTCGTTTTTATCAACCGTATCCCATTTATTATAAACAATAATGACGCCTTTGCCGGCATCATGTGCCAATCCAGCCACATGTTTATCTTGCTCCCGTATACCTTTTTCACCATCAATCAAAAATAAAGCCACATCAGAACGATCAATTGCCTGCAATGCACGCAATAAAGAATATTTTTCAATATTTTCATAAATCTTACCACGCTTACGAATACCTGCTGTATCAATAATGATGTATTCTTGTCCATCGTATGTAAATGGGGTATCGATAGCATCTCGTGTAGTTCCTTCGATGTTCGATACAATAACACGTTGTTCATGCAATAAGGCATTGACCAAAGAACTCTTTCCTACATTTGGTTGTCCAATGACACAAAATGAAGTAATACCTTCGTACGGACGAATCTGTTTTTTAGGTAGTAACTCCATAATTTTATCTAAGACATCCCCAATTCCAATACCATGGGCACCTGATAATACCATTGGATCTCCCAGTCCCAATTGATAAAAATCATATTGCATCATTTGTAAGGTTTCATTGTCGGATTTATTGACAGCTAAGATTACTGGTTTATTCGCTTTTTGCAACTTTCTAGCAATCAAGACATCATCCGAAGTCACACCTTCTTTGGCACTGGTGATAAACAAAATCACATCGGCTTCTTCAATCGCAATATCCACTTGCATATTGATTTCATCACCAAATGCCTGATTTACCAATTGAATACCACCTGTATCAATGAGTCGAAATGATTGTGTCAACCATTCCACTTCGCCATAGATACGATCACGAGTTACCCCCGGAGTATCATCGACAATGCTTTTGCGTTGACCAATCAAACGATTAAAAATCGTTGATTTTCCCACATTGGGACGACCAACAATAGCGACTGTTCCACGTAACATAGCGAATCTCCTTTCTATGCATCCACTGGTATCAATTTTAATACAGCTTCTACAACTTGTTGTATACCCATGTTTGATGTATCAATTTCTGTTGCATCTTCCGCTTTTTTTAAAGGACTAATGGCACGATGACTATCTTGATAATCTCTTTGTTCGATATCATGCAAGATTTCATCATAGTCCGCATCGATTCCTTGATTGATATATTCTTTGTATCGACGATCCGCACGAGCCGATGGACTGGCCGACATAAAGATCTTGACTTCTGCATCTGGTAAAACCACGGTACAAATATCCCGACCATCTAAGATATATCCTTTTTCTTTGGCAATCTCTTGTTGAAGGGCAACCATTTTTTTACGAACCGGTTCTAAAGCTGCAACTTTGGAAGTTGCCATGGAAATTTCATTCGTACGAATTGCTTTGGATACATCCACATCATTCAAATAAACAACTTTATCATCAAAACGAATATGAATGTCATGTAAAGCTTTTTCTAAAGCAGTAGAATCCTGAATATCCACATGATTGGAAACCAAGTAATATGCAACGCAACGATACATGGCACCGGTATCCAAATGTGTCATATCTAGTTTTTGAGCAACGATATCCGCAATCGTACTTTTTCCTACGCCACTGGTACCATCAATCGCAATATTAATTTTGTGATTCATATTAAGCACCTAAATTTTTCATCATCATATACGTTGCCGCAATCGCAATCACTAACAAAATCACTAACACGATCAATACAACATTTAAAATGGTACCTGTTCTATTTTTCGCTTTTGGTTTTGCTTCCTTGGCCGGCTTCTTTTCTTTGGCCTTTTTTTGTTTCTTGACCTTTTTCTTCTTTACCTTCTTTGGCTTTGTTTTGGGTTTTGGTTTTTTTACCGGTTTTTCTTCTTCAACCGTATCTTCTTCTATTCTTTCGGAACGTGCAGGAACATCTTCATCCTCATCGAAATCTTGACTGTCAATATCATCCTCATCAAAATCAAAATCATCATGAGTTAAAACGATTTTTTCTTTGGTTGTTTGTTTATCTGTTTCTGGTTCTGGTTTTGGTTCTTCAACTGGTTCATCTACCACAGGATGTACAGGCAATGGTTCATCTCGCATAGGTAAAATATCGGTACCATCTTCATAGTCAGCGGCTTGTTTCTTTGGCTTTTCATTGACCTTTTCTTGAATCTTTGAAACCGGTAATTCCATGGTCGATCCCAAATCTTCTTCTTGTTGCTCCATGGGCATGAAATGCTCATTACGATGCATTACTTGTGTGCCATCCAATTGTTTTAAGATATTGATTTGGGTATCATCCGATACCGTATTGCCATTTTCAATATTGTATTGTTTGACCTCATCAAACAAATGATCCATCACTGGACTGGTTGGTAATTCTTGTGTGACCGTATGCAAATTTTCTTCTCTTTTTCTTTGTGGTTGATCTGCATGCGATAAGGTTTGATTGGCCGAAGCAACACGACTCAATCGTTCTAAATTTTTATTTGTAGAAGGTTGTTGCGTTTGTGTCGTTTCACGATCTAACGATTCCCGCAATCCTTGATAACGTTTCATTCTTGAATATTTAGCCATAATGACCTCCCGATTTCATCCCATTAATTATACGAAAAAAATAACTATATATAAAGGAAAAAAGCCTTTTTTCAAGGCTTCTAGCGAACAGTCGTTCCTTCCACGATTGGTGCATATTGCATCGCAACCGATTTCATTCCCGCATGTGCATTGATGACTGGTGATAAAACATCTTCTTGCCAAACGGCCGTTGGAAAATACTTTTTCAACTCTTGTCGAGCCACTTCTTTTCCTTCAGGATTGCGTGAATCCATCAAAAAGAAAACATAATTATCCGGATCATCCACATCTTCGCAACAAAACTTAACAGCTGTCTTGACCGATTTTGTCATCGTTCTAACTTTCGCTCGCATTCCTACTTTTCCTTGGGTGCGATACGAAACTTCACAAATTGGTTTAATTTGCAGCATACCCGCAAATTTCGCTGCAAACGGTGTCAAACGACCACCCTTAGCTAAATGATTCAGATCATAGGGTTCTAAATATCCTTTGGATTTTTCGATGGAAACATTTAAACGACGCACGATCTCATCAGGATCTACCCCTTTTTCAACAAGCTCTCTGGCAGCTTTCGCCCAATATCCCTCAACCGCTAATGTTGTATAGGTATCCATCGTATGTACTTTTATACCATATTCACGTCCTGTGGATTCAACCAAGGCACGAGTCCCAGATAGTCCTGGTGACATATGAACAGCAACAACATCCGTGACACCATCTTTGACATATTGTTCAAATAAAGCGCGAGCACGAGCTGGTTTTGGCTGACTTGTCATCGCATACGCTCCCGTATCCATGATATCAAATAAACCTTCCGTCGTTATATCGATACCATCATCATAGGTTTTATCACCGATATAGATTTGCATGGGCAAAATATCAATATCATATTGTTTTCCTTGTTCCTGTGTCAAACAGCCGCCACTTTCAGTAACAACGCGAACTTTCATACTTCTTCTTTCCCTTCTTTATTTTCATGATCACTTTTTTTATGTGCACATACATAAATAATTCCACCAACAAAACCACCTAAGGTGTTGTAGAATAGATCAGATAATTGAAATGAACCCAGTTTCAATAATAATTGTAATAATTCAATACAAATCGAAAATAAAAACGAATAGGTAATGGAATGAACCAAGATCCAACGCGTTTTATATTCTTTCATTTGAGAAATCATCCAAAAATATAAAATGGTGAATGGAATAAATAAAATAAAGTTTTCAATTCCTTCCGTCTGTATATGTCCTTGACTGTCATATAAGCTCCAACTACCTAGTACATTATTCAATGGATCAACCCATAATTGTCGACATAATAACGTTCGGAATAATATCATTGCACAATAAAAAGCAAAATAGAAAATATATCGATAACTTTTATGTTTTTGAAAATTGATAAAAAAAATCTTGATTGCTCGCTTATATCCCCCATTTTGTTGCGCGAACATATATAAAAACATAAATAAAAAAGCAAAAACCAATGCACTGAAAAATTCTTGGTATAAACTTGCCAAAACATTGGTAAGAACACTACTAAAAATTTGCATTTTATATCCCCCGTGGTGCTATCTTATCATTATTTTCCTCAAAAAAAAAGGTCATGCATGACCTCAATTATTTTGCACGACCCGAATACTTACCATCTGATGTATTGATGACGATCATTTCATCTTGATTGATAAACAAAGGTACTTTTACTTGTAAGCCTGTTTCCAAAACCGCATTTTTCAATGCAGATGTAGCTGTATCACCTTTGACAGCAGGTTCAGCTTCCACAACTTGTAAAGTTACTTTATCTGGTAATTGAACCCCTAAGATCTCTCCTTCATAACTTGTGATATTGACGGTATCTTCTGGTTTCATGAATTGACGCTCCCAAGTTAAACGATCCTTTGGAATTTCAATTTGATCATAGGTTTCATTGTCCATGAAAACCAAAGAATCTTCTGTATCATATAAATATTGCATCTCGCGCTTTTCAATTTCGGCTGGTTGTACCTTTTCGCCACCACCCCAAGATAATTCAACATTGCTGCCAGTACGTAAATTACGTACCTTTGCCTTAACGACCATTGCACTACGAGCTGTTTTGTTTTGAGATGTATCTAATACAACATAAATGTCATTATCTACCGCAATTGTTTGTCCGGGTTTCAAATCATTTGAACTAATCATATTCTTTTCTCCTTAACCTTTTCCATTGTATAAAATACGTTTTATTTGTCAACTCAAAACTTTCATGCAAAGTAAAAGACGTCCAAAGACGTCTTTTACAATACCGAAAGGAATCGATATGAATAAATATCCCACATACGTTAAGGAAGGATGCGTCGCATGTGAGCATTTGAGATTGAGCCTGATCTCAAACTTTATCCATTCACATAATACATTATTTTTTTAAAAATGTAAACACTTACACTAGAAATAAATAAAATATACTTAAAAAATCATAGGTGGAATGCTACAGCTGCCGCTTCTTCGGTTGCCTTGTTGGCTTGTCCAGCTAGTGAAGCATCACCAATCACATAAACTTCTGGACATAGATCTTTTATCTCGGCTTCCAGTGGATTATAGGATTTGGATCCCATCGCAATGATGATACTATCAAAGCCAGTCGCTTCTTTTTCTTTATGATCCTGTTCATAGACAACGCCATCCTTTGTGAACTTTTTAATGGTAGCTCCCAAAATATAGGCGGTATCATTGGAATCAAGACGTGCTTTTAAGTGTGTGCCCACACCCAATACACCATAATTGATGGTAGGGATCTGATCGATGATGGTACTATGACGACCGGCCCGCTCTCTTAAGAAATCGGCACATTCCAATCCAACCAAACCACCGCCGACGATCAATACATTGTGACCGACACGAACTTTACCCTCAATGACATCATTGGCCATAAAGACATGTTCACCATCAATGCCTTCAATTGGTGGTTTTGACTGTTTTGCACCTGTCGCTAACACAACCGCATCGGGATGTAAATCGGCAATCAATTCTTTTGTAGCTGTGGTATTGGTCATATATTCAACGCCTTGTTTCTTTCCTTCTTGGATCCAGAAACGCAATGGATTGGCCAACAAAGATTTAGCTGGTGGCAATGCGGCAATGCGGAATTGACCACCCAATTTTCCTTGTGCTTCAATGACCTTCACTTGATGTCCTTTTTTGCTGGCAACATAGGCTGTATACAAGCCAGCTGGACCAGAACCAACAACAACCACATTTTTCGGATGATCCACTGGATCAAATGTATATTCTGCTTCATGTCCTACACGTGGATTGACCAAACAACAAGCTTGTAAATGATTGGGATCCGTCATATATCCCATACAAGATTGTAAACAATTGATACAAGGAGAAATTTCAGAAATTCTTCCCTCCTTCGTTTTATTCGGAAATTCAGGGTCAGCTAAAGATTGTCTGGAAATGGATACAAAATCGGCTTTGCCTGTTTCCAAGATATCTTCGGCAATTTCTGGGGTATTGATACGATTGATCGCAATCACCGGAATATGTACACTTTCGCGAATGGCTTTGGCATTGTTTGCATTAAATCCCATCGGTTCATCTTCTGGTGCGGACATCCAATCTAAAGATGCATAGGTACAAATTGTCACTTCGATGGCATCATATCCAGCTTCCTCGAAATATTTTGCAAAGATCTTGGTATCGGAAATCGTCATTCCTCCAGGTACTTTTTCTTCACCCGACAATTTGATGATGACAGGATAGTCGTCTCCACATTTGCGTTTGACATCCTTGCAGATTTCACACGCAAAACGAGCACGGTTTTCTAAACTACCACCAAATTCATCAAATCGTCGATTGGTAAATTGAGATAAAAATTGTTGGACTAAATAGCCATGGCCAGCATGAATTTCCACACCATCAAAGCCTGCTTTTTTTGCTCGCAAAGCAGCATCACCAAACATATGGATATTATCCCAAACTTCTTCTGTCGTGAGTTCATGGGGCACTTCATCAAAGATTGGACAGGCTAATGGAGAAGGGGCAGATACTTCATGTCCTAATATGGTTTTTGTATATTGTCTTCCTGGTTGATGCAATTGTGGAAATACACAAGCTCCCTGCTGATGGATCGCATCGGTGACTTCCTTCCAAGCTGCAATATGCTTATCATCACCTAACGAAGGCTCAAATGGTGTACAAAATTCACTATCTTGTACACGTGTGACCTCAGTGATGATCAAGCCATATCCCCCTTTGGCACGTGCTTCATAATAGGCTTTTGTTCGTGCAGTCGGGGTACCACCCAATTCAGCAAAACCAACACCCATGGCTCCCATCACAAAACGGTTTTTCAACTGTAAAGAACCAATTTGACCGGGTTCAAATAATTTGTCAAAATTCATTTTTATACCTCCTGTTGATTGAACTATACCTATTTTAATATTCTTGTTATTTTTTTCACATGTTAAAACAAACGAATTGTTCTATAATATTTGTGCAATTTGCACAAATGAAAGGAATAAATTTCTATGCTCGAAAAAGAAAAGATTGCCTTATTTGATATGGTGACTACCGATTTAAGTTTTTCTTCTTTGATTGAAAATATTCAAAAAAAGATATTTGATAATCCCATCATGATCACAAATACCTATTTTAAAGTGATTGCCATGAGCACCGATACCGATTTTAATGACGATGTCTGGAATTATGCGAAAAAGTATCATTGCTGTTCAAAAGAATCCATTCTTTCCTTTCGAGAAGATTCTGCATCCAAACGATTGTTTTCTCAAAACAAATCCTTTTTATATAAAACAAATCTAGGAAAGAACATTCCACGGATCTTAGGTCGGATAGCTAAAAATAATGTTGTATATGGCTATATTATTATTTTTGAGATCAATCATAAACTGGAAGACATCGATATACAAAAATCAAATTTGGTATGCAAGGTCTTGTGCCCTCTGCTTGCCAGCAAAACAACAAACGATTCCATTTACAATTCACGTAGAGAATACTTTTATTTGAACTTATTGCATATCAACGAAAACAATAAATTAGAGATTGAAAATGAGATTCTTCAATTTCAATGGGATTTTAAAAGTTATTTTCAAGTGTTATCCATCATTTGTCCAACGGATAAAAGCCACTATATTTATTTAAGCAATGAAATCAATAAGATTGCACAAGATGTCACTTCTTTTATCTATGCAGATCAGATTTTGACCGTGCTTAATTTTAATGATGAAAATATAAAAAACACATACATAAAACAAATTCAACAACTTCTGATCGACTTTCCAGTAAAAATCGGAATCAGTCGAACCTTTTATGATTTATCCGAGCTCAAAGTATATTTTCATCAAGCCCTACGTGCTCGAGAACTTGGTGTATTGATCCATAAAAATGAAATCTTGTATCCATTTTATCAATATGAATATTATGATATGATTGCACATTATCCATCAAAAGAATGGCCTTCTTTGATATGTAACGAATATCATTTATTAAAAACATATGATACGGTCAATCACACACAACTCCTACAAACTTGTATTACCTATTTTTTAACTGGATCCAAGGTATCAAAAGCCGCACAAGAATTGGGAATTCATAGAAATACTTTGTTATATCGTTTATCCACGATTGAAGAAATCATCCATAAAAACAGCAGTGATGTTAAAGTATTAGATCTAATTTATCATTCCCATTTGATCGATCAACTGATGCAAGTTCGGGATAGCAGCATCTATGACCCGGATTCTTAGAAAGTTTCAAAAAAAAGAAGTAGAGGAAAAATTCCTCTACTCCGTTTCAATCAATCCATAATCGCCATCTTTACGTTTATAGACAACCGCTATCTTTTCTGTTTCATCATCGGTATAAATGAAGAAATCATGTCCTAATAATTCCATTTTCATGATGGCTTCATCCAAGCTCATTTCTTGCGGTTCAATGGATTTTGTTTTGACAACTTCATCAATATCATCTCCTGCAGATTCCTCTTCATCAAGGAATGCCTCTGCTAAAGATAATCGATTCTTTCTTTGCAGACGTGTTTTTTGACGACGAATCTGATCTTCTAGTTTGTCAATGGCTAAATCAATGGCAGCATACAAATCATCATCTACAACTTCAGCACGTAATATTGCATATTTTGTTGGAATCGTGACCTCGATTTTCTGGCCAACCGGATAGGTCCGAATCAACACTTTGGCAGTGACGTTATCGTCGATCAAGAAATACTTCGTCAAGTGATCCAGCTTTTTGTTGACCTTTTCGGCAATAGCCGGTGTAACCTTCACGTTTTTTCCTACAATATTAACTTTCATAATAACACCTCCCAAAGTTGTTATTGTTTCTATAAAAAGTATACCATATTTCATTGGGTATGACTACATTCTACAAGGACTAGCTTAATTCAACATTAGTTGTTATAGTTGAAACATGAAACAAAAAAGATTCATAGATATTTTATTAAGCATTGGCTTACTCCTTTTAATGGGTTATCAATTTTTTGGGGATACATTCCATGAAGTGATTGGTGCAATCCTCTTTGTATTATTTATTGTGCATCAAATTCTCAATCTAACTTGGTATGCCCATCTTTACAAAGGAAAATATACTCCATTACGAATCTATTTCTTGTTGATTGACGGAACCGTTATTGTACTGATGTTGATGCAAATATATAGTGCAATGGTTATTAGTCGCCACGTTTTTGCCTTTTTAGATATTCATTCCGGATCCGCTCTTGCTCGTATATTACACATGTTAGGAGCCTATTGGAGTTATGTTTTGATTAGTATGCATATTGGCAATCATGTCCATCTCTTTTCAGATTCCAAATGGAAGAAAGACAGTGTAATCCTGATTTCCATCTATGGTATCTATGCCTTTATCCTTTGTCACTTTATCCGGTACATGCTTGTAATGAATCTCTTTGTCTATATGGATTATTATGAACCCATCTGGCGTTATCATATCAATTATATCGCCATTGCAATTTTATTTATGACGATCAGCCAAGGTATATCGAATGGCTTAAGGAAGGTGAAACAATGAAAAATCCCTACCCCTATTCCGATGACAATAAACGCTACCAAACGATGAATTATTACTTCAAACACACCTATGGACATAAAGTAGCCAAAGTTCCCTTAAATGCAGGATTTACCTGTCCCAATCGAGATGGTACAAAAGGAATGGGTGGTTGTACGTTTTGTTCGGCTTTGGGTTCTGGAGACAGCATTCTTCATTTTCAAGATACTCTTTCGATTCAATACCAAACGGGTCTAGAGCGCATGCGACAAAAATGGCCCCATTGTTTAGGTTTTGCCTATTTCCAATCCTTTTCCAATACGTATGCACCATTGGATGTTTTACGATCCATCTATGATCCATTTTTTAATGATCCGACGGTGACAGGTGTAGCCGTCGCCACACGAGCCGACTGTTTGGAACCCGATGTTCTGGATTATCTCGCTAAACAAGCTTCAAAAAAAGAAGTCTGGATCGAATTGGGCTTACAAAGCATTCATGAAAAAACTATGAAACATCTCAATCGTTGTCATGGTACACAAATTGTCTGGGATCAACTAGCAAAGATTCGGCATACACCCATCAAAACATGTGTCCATTTAATGAATTCGTTACCTGGTGAATCCAAAGAAGATATGATTGACAGTGCCACAGCCGTTGCTGCTCATCATCCCGATGCGATCAAGATCCATATGTTACATCTATTAAAAGGAACCCAATTAGCCAAAGAATACGAAATCCATCCCTTTCCGATTCTTTCTTTAGAAGACTATGTAGATATTGTAGTATCGCAATTGGAAGTCTTACCACCCGATATGATCATTGAACGATTAACAGGTGATGGCTTAGCCGATGAATTGATCCTGCCCACTTGGACAATAAAAAAGACCATCGTTCTCAATGAAATTGATAAACGAATGGCCCGTTTGGATACTTATCAAGGTAAATATTATTGTAGTTCCAAGCAATAGTAACGTTTCTTTCCTCGGCGAATGATCACACAACCATCCACATAGGCATCTTTCGAAGAAATGATGGCATGCACATCTTGTACTTTGACACCATTGACACTGATGGAATTTCCTTTGATCCATTCACGTGCTTCTCGTTTGGAAGAAGCAATATGTGTATTGACCAAAACATCTTCTAAGATTTGGTTATCTGGACAAGATGTTTTTTCCATATTCTTGACTGCATCATGACGTTCGGATGTATCCAAATCCGCCAATTTTCCTCGGAATAAAGCATTGGTAATCTTTAATGCCGAATCCAAAGCTTCTTGACCATGCAGATCACGGACAACTTCACTGGCTAAGGCTTTTTGTGCTTCTCGTTTATGAGGTGCCTCTTTTAAGGATACTTCTAAGGCATCAATTTCTTCTTTGGTAAGGAAGGTCAATTTCTTTAAATATTCAATAACCTTGGCATCTTCCGTATTAAATAAGAATTGGTATAAATCATATGGACTGGTTTTTTCTGGATCCAACCAAACCGTTCCCGTTTCACTCTTACCAAACTTCGTTCCATCGGCTTTGGTGATCAAAGGCATTGTCAAACCATACGCTTTGGCATCGGCTCCGCATTTTTTACGAATCAATTCCAAACCGGATGTAATATTGCCCCATTGATCTTGTCCACCAATCTGTAAGGTACAATTCTTCGTTTTGTATAATGTATAGAAGTCTAATGACTGCAAGATCATATACGAGAATTCCGTATAAGAAATACCCGATTCTAAACGTTTTTTAACGGTTTCTTTATTCAACATATAGGTGATATTGAATAATTTTCCATAATCACGTAAAAAATCAATGATTGTAACATCTTTGGTCCAATCCAAGTTATTGACCATCTCAAAACCAAACAATTTTTGAATCTGATCATGGAGGGCATCAAAGTTGTGCTTTAGAACTTCCGGGGTCAACATTTGTCGCTCACCGGTTGCTTTTGGATCTCCAATAAAACCTGTCGCACCACCCACTAACATAATGGGATGATGGCCATGTTGCTGCAAACGTTTTGCCATTAATAAGCTTGAATAATGACCAATATGCAAACTATCGGCTGTTGGATCAGTACCAATATAGAATGTCACCTTTTCATTGTTGATGACATCTTTAACTTCAGGACTTGTGACATTATCAATCAAGCCACGCCATTCTAATTCTTCAAAAAGTTCCATGTCTGTCTCCTTCTCATAAAAAAAGAACATATCATCCAAGGGACGAAATGTTCGTGTTACCACCCTAATTTATCTAAAGATCACTCTTTAGACCTTCGTGACTGTTTCCAGTTCATCCTTTAATGCAGGATATACAAGCAGCTCCCAAGCTGTATTCCATAGCCGATAGACAGTTTTTCACCAACCAACTGTTCTCTAAACTATCCTTTCTATGCCTTGTCTTGTTCTTTGCCTTGGTTGCATCATAACATATTCATTCTCACAAACGCAAACACTTTTCTATTTTGGTATAGATTTTATATATGAAACATCTAAAAAAATTTAATATTCTTTTTAAACGTTATTTCATCGTATAATAGGAAAATAGAAAGAAGGAAATATATGTCTATCATTGATATTTTAAATAATAATAAAGTAACCATTTCTTTTGAGGTCTTCCCTCCCAAAAAAGAAACCAATTTTGATGAAGTAGAAAAAGCAGCCCGTCAAATTGCGGATTTGCATCCAAACTTCATGTCGGTAACCTATGGAGCTGGTGGCACCAATAATAAAAACACCGCCCACTTAGCGGCAGATATCCAAAATAAGACATCTACCCCTGTACTCGCTCACTTAACTTGTGTGTCTTCGACAAAAGAACAAGTGGCATCCGTCGTCCATACCTATGAAGATTTAGGCATTGACAGTATCATGGCTTTACGTGGCGACCTACCAAAAGACGGTAAAGTGAGTCCCGATTATACCCATGCGATTGACTTGATTCGTGATATCAAAGCAATCAATCCCAACCTATGCATTGGCGGCGCTTGTTATCCAGAAGGTCATGTGGAATGTGAAAGACAATCCGAAGACATTCAACATTTAAAAGAAAAAGTGGATGCTGGTTTGGATTTTTTAACAACGCAAATGTTTTTTGATAATGATACTTTCTACAATTTTATGTTTAAGATTCGTGAAGCCGGTATTACCGTTCCCGTGTTAGCGGGTATCATGCCTATTACGAAAAAGCGCCAAGTTGCTCGCAGTGTGGCTTTGAGTGGTGCAACCATCCCACATAAATTCCGTCGTATGGTCGATCGTTTTGGCGATAGTGAAGAAACCATGAAACAAGCCGGTATCATTTATGCTTCCGAACAAATTATTGATTTGATTTCCAATGGAATCAATCATATCCATGTATATTCTATGAATCGTCCCGATATTGCTGCTGGTATCATTCAGAATTTGTCTTCTATTATTGATTATGATCGAATTAAAAAATAGTGAAATCCAACGATATCTTGGCTATCAAAAAATCCAACCCGATAAACAAATCAATACGTTGATCGAACGTTGCAAAAAAAACGTCATTCAACGTTCCACGCCAAGAAAAAGCGTCCGTGTCTTCCCACTTATTTTTCAAGAAGATACATTAGTTATTGAAACCATGCATATCCAATCGAAAAGTTTGTATCGAAATTTAGCTGGATGTGACAAAGTGTGTCTAATGGGCGTGACCATTGGTCCTGCCATTGATCAATTGATTCGGCGAGCAGAAATTTCCCATATGGTAGAAGTTGCGATTTACCAAGCCATTGGAGCTGCCTATGCAGAAGCCTGGGCCGATACGGTCAATCAAGAAATCAAAGAAACCATGTTAGGTCAAGGCTATTATTGTCGCCCTCGATTTTCACCTGGATATGGCGATTTTGATTTAAGTTTTCAAACCCAATTCAGCCAATTATTAGATTTACCTCATACAACTGGTATAACGCTGACCGATACCTTATTGATGATGCCATCGAAATCTGTAACTGCATTGATTGGTTGTTCAACCAAAGAAGAACCTTGTATCTTGGCTGGCTGTGAAGTCTGTGAGAAAACCAATTGTTCGTTTAGGAGGAATACATAATGAAAACATTTTTGGATCGTTTAGGAAAAGAATGGCTCTTTTGTGATGGAGCGACGGGTACGATGCTGCAAGATATGGGACTGGCAAGCGGCGAACTACCAGAAACATGGAATTTGACCCATCCCGATGAAGTCCAATCGTATATGGAAGCGTATTTAAAAGCAGGTTCAACCATCATCAACACAAACACATTTGGATTGAATCGAATCAAATTTGGAAAGGATACGCAAAGGATTACCAAAAAAGCCGTAGAAATTGCGAAAGCAGCACGTGATGCAATCAATCCCGATGCCTTTGTTGCTTTAGATATTGGTCCTACGGGTAAATTATTAGCACCCATGGGTGATCTTGCGTTTGAAGAAGCTGTCTCTATTTTTGGTGAAGTCATTCAAGCCGGGGCACAAGCCGGAGCCGATTTGGTTTTGATTGAAACAATGAATGATAGCTATGAATCCAAAGCTGCTGTATTGGCAGCCAAAGAAAATTGTGATCTTCCTGTATGTATCACCAACACCTATGATGAAAGTGGAACGTTGATGACCGGTGCAACCGTTGAATCCATGGTTGCCATGTTAGAAGGTTTAGGCGTGGATGCCCTAGGCGTCAATTGCGGGGTAGGCCCTATTCAAATGAAAGGTGTCATTCAACGTTTAATTGATGCTTCTTCTTTACCTATCATTGTGAATCCCAATGCAGGCTTACCATCGCAGATTCATGGTCGTACCGTCTATGATCTAAAAGCGGAAATGTTTGCTTCAACGATGGCCGAAATTGCCGATATGGGTGTACAAGTTATGGGTGGTTGTTGTGGTACGACTCCAGAATATATTGAACGCATGATCCATATGGTCAAACAGAAACCATTCCAAACAAACACAAAGAAAAATCGCAGTGTGATTTCTTCGGGTTCGCAAGTCGTAGAAATTGGACCGAAACCAGTTATCATTGGTGAACGTATCAATCCAACCGGAAAGAAACGTTTTAAACAGGCTTTACGTGATCATGATATCAACTACATTTTAGGCGTTGGCTTAAAACAAGAAGAAGATGGCGCTATGGTCTTGGATGTCAATGTGGGTCTTCCCGATATTGATGAACCCAGTATGATGTGTGAAGTCATGACCAATCTTCAAAGCATTACTTCCCTTCCTCTACAAATTGATACGTCGGATCCGATTGCTTTAGAAAAGGCTTTACGTTTATATAATGGCAAGCCAATGATCAATTCTGTGAATGGAAAGCAAGAAAACATGGATGTAATTTTTCCTTTGGTGAAAAAATATGGCGGTGTAATCGTTGGTTTATGTTTGGATGAACAAGGCATTCCCGAAACAGCACAGGATCGATATGAAGTAGCACAAAAAATTGTAAATACAGCAGCTACTTATGGAATCGAAAAAAAGGATATCGTATTGGATGCGTTGGCTATGACCATTTCTTCCAATACGGCCAGTGCCAAAATTACCTTAGATACGATTCGTATGATCACGGAACAACTGCATTGTCATAGTATTTTAGGTGTTTCCAATATTTCATTTGGTTTACCACATCGCGAAATCATCAACTCGCATTTTTTGACCATGGCCATCAACAACGGTCTATCTTGTGCCATTATCAATCCGGGCAATGAAAGTATGATGCGTGCGTATCGTGCGAGTTGTGCCCTATTAAATATGGATCCACAATGTATGGATTATATTTCTACCTATGCAGATGTCCCGGATGAAAAGATAGAAACGATCCATTCGGCTAAAAAAACAAAACAGAATGTTGAAGAAACGTTATCCAGTGCGGTTCAACATGGTTTGGTTGAACAAGCCAAAATCTTATGTGAAAAAGAAATCCAAACTAAAAATGGATTGGATATCATTGATCAAGAATTGATTCCGGCCTTGGATATTGTGGGACAAGGATTTGAAAAGAAAACCATCTTTTTGCCACAGTTGTTGATGAGTGCGGATGCCGCAAAAGCCGCGTTTGAAGTCATCAAACAATCGATGGCGGATACCCCGCAAAAAATTAAGGGACGAATTATTTTGGCAACGGTCAAAGGCGATATTCATGATATTGGCAAAAACATTGTGAAAGTCATGTTGGAAAATTATGGCTATCAAGTCATTGATCTTGGTAAAGATGTAGACCCGGAAGTTATTGTTGATACAGCGATTAAAGAAAACATTTCTTTGGTTGGTTTAAGTGCTTTAATGACAACAACAGTTGTCAGCATGGAACAAACCATCCAATTGCTTCATGAAAAGAAACCCGATACCAAAGTCATGGTGGGTGGTGCTGTCATGACCCAAGAATATGCGGATGCGATTGGTGCAGATTATTATGGTAAAGATGCTATGGAAAGTGTCCGTTATGCCAATTCTCTCTTTGGATAATAAAAGGCAGAAATGAGTTTTACGCTCGTTTCTGCTTTTTTAGGTGCTTTAAATTATAGCGGGGTATGATCCAAAATCATTTTTTAAACTTGGCGAGGTAATCAACCTCGCCAGGAATTTAAAGGTGGGGGTCAACCCCGCTATTATTTAATATATCTTTTTTTATTGTTTAATTAAAAAATGATCCATGACTTTACAGACAGGCTTATACAATAAGAAGACCATCCAAAAATTGCTGATGCCATGAAGAATATCGAAAGGAATGCCGCTGATCCACCAAGAAATCATCATATTGAAACCACCAATAAAGAAATAGACAAGTGCACACATGGCGCCAAAGAACAGGCCAAAAGCGGCGGCAAGGATACTAAACGTAATGGTAGAATCCCAGCGTTTGAGTTTCATGACCAAAAAAACAAGAAAGGGCCAAATGTAGAGGTACATAAAGACCCATACATTAAAGCCCCAAATCATTGTTTCTAGAAGAATGTAGACCGCTACGATCAATAATGTCTTCCATCCAAAATAAAGCGTGTAAACAATCAACAACAAGGTTACAGGCTCTACATTCGGAATGGCTGCCATCGCCATCTTGGAAGTTTCTAAGATGGCGGTCAGCAATGCCATCAAAACCAATGTATGTGTATCCCAATTAGTTGCCTTTTTCATAAACAAGACGGAATTTATCGTTCTTCTTTACGGTTTGGGAATCCACACCATTTTGACCATATTTACCATTGACATAAATAGACCAATAAGCCTTATCTTTATTATAATCAGCTTTTAAGCCATTGACCGTGGTGATATACGTTCCGTATTCACTCTTGGTTCCTTTGATGGAGAATTCATCGGAATTTTTATCCAATTCCTTCAAGGCCGCTCCTAGATATTTCTTATCTGTAGATGCTTCATATGTCTTTTTGTTTCCTTTATCATCCACAACCGTTACCGTATATTCTTTGGAACCCACCATTGTGGTTGGTTGATTGGCTTTGTAGATACCAAAGAAGACAGCGGCGATAACGACTAACGCAATAATAAGACCAATTATTTTTTTACGTTTCATTCTATCACCTACTTAGCAACAATGTTGACAACTTTACCTTTGACAACAATGATCTTCTTGATTTCTTTGCCTTCCAATTGTCGTTGTACATTCTGCAATGCCAAAGCTCCATCTTGTAACGATTGATCATCACTGCCTACTGGCATTTCAAATTTACCACGTACTTTACCATTAACTTGAGCAATAACAGTAACGGATTTTTCAACCAACTTCGATTCATCATAGGTTGGCCATGGTTCATACGCAATGGTATCTTTATGACCAAATACGGTTGCCCATAATTCTTCACCTAGATGTGGTGCAAAACAACTGAACATCTTCACAAAACCTTCGGCATATTCACGAGGAATGGATTTGGCTTTATAGGCATCATTGATGAAAACCATCATTTGTGAGATAGCGGTATTAAAACGCAATGCATCGATATCATGACTGACTTTCTTAACGGTTGCGTTGTAGCTCTTATCTAGAGCACCATCGTTTGTATCGGTGATATTGGCAACTTCCGTAAAGAAACGATTGACACGTTCCAACCATTTACGTGTACCATCTAGACCTGTTGTTGACCAAGGTAAAGCAGATTCCAAAGGTCCCATAAACATTTCATATACACGTAAGGCATCCGCACCATGAGATTTGACAATATCATCTGGATTAACAACATTGCCACGAGATTTACTCATCTTTTCACCATTGGATCCTAAAATCATACCTTGATGGAATAATTTTTGGAAAGGTTCTGGTGTAGGAACTACACCACAATCGTATAAAACTTTGTGCCAGAAACGAGAATACAATAAGTGCAATACAGCATGTTCAGCACCACCGACATATAAATCAACTGGTAACCAGTGTTTTAATAGTTTTGGATCTGCTAAAGCTTTATCATTATGTGGATCGATATAACGTAAATAATACCAGCAAGAACCAGCCCATTGTGGCATCGTATTGGTTTCACGTTTTCCTTTCACCCCATCGATTTCGACATTGACCCAATCGGTTAAATGTGCCAATGGACTTTCGCCATTATCGCTTGGTTGATAATTATTTGTAGCTGGTAATTCCAATGGCAATTCATCCAATTCAACAGCGCGTTGCGTACCATCTTCCATATTGATGATAGGAATTGGTTCTCCCCAATATCTTTGTCTAGAGAATAACCAATCACGAAGTTTATAGGTTGTTTTAGCTTCACCACAATGATGTTCTTCCAACCATGCCAACATCTTCTTAATGGCATCTTCTTTGTTCAAACCATCCAACCATTCGGAATTGATATGTACACCATCTTCGGTATAGGCTTCTTTGGAAATATCACCACCAGCCAATACTTGAATGATTGGTAAATCAAATTTTTTCGCAAATTCATAGTCACGTGTATCATGGGCAGGAACAGCCATGATAGCTCCGGTTCCATAGCTTGCCAATACATAGTCAGAAATCCAGATTGGGATCTTCTTTCCGTTGACTGGATTAATGGCATATGCACCAGTAAATACACCGGTCTTATCTTTGTTCAGATCTGTACGTTCCAAATCGGATTTGGTTGCACAAATCTTTTTATAGGCATCAACGGCTTCTTTTTGTTCTGGTGTCGTGATTTCATCGACAAATGGATGTTCCGGAGACATAACACAATAGGTAGCTCCAAATAATGTATCACAACGAGTGGTGAAGACCGTAAATTCTTTGTCGTATCCATCAATCTTGAAAATAACATTCGCACCTTGTGATTTACCAATCCAATTTTTTTGCATTTCAATGGTGGATTGTGGCCAATCCAATAATTTCAAATCATCCAATAAACGTTCGGCATAGGCTGTGATTTTTAATACCCATTGACGCATGGGCTTACGAATCACTGGATATCCGCCACGTTCGCTCTTACCATCAATGACCTCTTCGTTGGCTAAAACGGCTTTTAATTCTGGACACCAGTTGACGGGAATTTCATCAACATAGGCTAGACCTTTCTTATACAACTGCAAAAAGATCCATTGTGTCCATTTATAATAGGATGGATCGGACGTATTGACTTCACGATCCCAATCGTAACTAAATCCTAAGGATTGGATTTGGGTACGGAAATGATCGATATTTCGTTTCGTAAAGGTAGCCGGATGATGTCCTGTCTGGATGGCATATTGTTCAGCTGGCAAACCAAAGGCATCCCATCCCATTGGATGCAGAACATTATATCCTTCCATTCTTTTTTTACGAGCAATAATATCAGTTGCCGTATATCCTTCTGGATGACCTACATGTAAACCTTGGCCACTTGGATACGGGAACATATCCAATACATAATACTTTGGCTTAGAAAAATCAGATGTATCACATTTAAATGTTTTCTCATCTAACCATCTCTTTTGCCATTTTTTCTCAATTGTCTGATGATCGTACATTTTTCTCCTCCTACAATAAAAAAACGCCCTTATCTAAGGACGTTTGAAACGCGGTACCACCTTAGTTATCAAATATAACATTTGATCACTCAACTCTTTTAACGCAAGAGAACGGATAACATTACTTATCAGCTCCTTAGCAAGTTCAAGGTCATTTCTTCCTGATTTTCACCAACCATCAAGTCTCTACAAACAAATGATACCTTTACTACTCTAATTCTTCGCCTATGCTTCGATTTTACCTTTTTTTTAAAACAGAGTCAATATCCATCGAAATGATTGCTTGATCATCATAATAAATCTTCATGGTCACGATACGATTGGCTTTGGCATAGGTACATTCCACATAGGTTTTATGATCGTGGAAGGAAACCGATATGCCATCAATAGACACATTCTTTTCATCCATTCGCGACGTTCCACAACGCAGAGCCATTTGGTTTTGACGTATCATGGCCTTAGCGTAAGATATACACGATAAATCAATCACATTTTGTTTTCCACATTGAACCAAAGCAACTTGCTGTAAAGTCTCTAAGGATAAAACACTCATTATTTGCATCAATAACACAAAACAAACCAATGCGATCCAGGTGCTATACCCATTCATAGATCTGATAGGTTTGTTTGTTTCCTTGCTGATCAATCGTAAGATAAATTCCCTTTTCTTGTTTCTGAAATGTTGCCCCATCAATATTCTCCATCCATATTTCATAGCCTGGTTGTTTGACCAAACGATGCTTATCATAACCGATTTGATAGGTTTCATGGTTCATATCAATAATCAATATACCTTCTTGTACATGGCAAGTGGCTAAAGCACAGCGTTGTCGTAACTGAAGGATAGCAACTTCTATCTGAATGGTTTGGCGAGATGTATACATATGATACACACTCAGAATCAAAACAAACGCCAACATACTTACTAATAGCGATACATACAAAGACAATAAAGCTTCAATCAGCGTAAAACCATTTCGTTTCGATTTCATCATCGATCCTGCTTTCTGCATTGGATTTGGCTAAACCCGCCATCATTACCACCAACAATACACAAATGGTTACAATCAAAAAAGCCAAGAGAGCTTCGGCCAAAGTGAAACCATTTTTATTCAAGGCGACCACGTCCAGATCCCAATTGAAAAATCAAACGACTCGATGTTTTTCCTTGATAACAGGTAATGGTTAACGCATTCGAGATATTTCCTTTCGCATTGTAGTGATAGGTAGCCGACTCACAAGATACACTAGATGGATAACGAAGCGAATGTCCATCGAAAGAAACCGAATGATCCGACCAAATTACGGATACTTCCCGTTTTTCACGCATGGCTCTTTCTTGCATGAGGATGCTTTGATCCAACATTTGTTTCATAAACAAACGCAAACTCGGACGATAGGGTCTTACTTGTATGGCCAGGATACAAAAAATCATCAATACAAATAGAGTTTGTAGCATAGTAAATCCATTATTGGGCTTTCGCATCTCCATTCACGATCACCACCTGCTTGCCATTGGGACATGTATCTTGTCCTTTTTTGAGATAGCCACCCGAAATTAGATCCGATACAGAAGTCGGTGTTTTATCGTGATCAATTTCATACAATAGGATTTGCGAGTTCACAATATCCAATAAGGCATTACATCCTTTGGCACGAATAATTTTTTCTTTTTGCTGGATATTAGGTAAAGTAATCAATAAAAGAACCGCAACAATCAACATGACAATCATCATTTCTAATACCGTAAACGCATTTTTCTTTTTCATGCAACCTCCTAGAACGTCTGTAATAAATTTAACGGTAATAATAAAACTTGATAGAAAACCAACACCAAGATAGCCACACTAGTATAAGAAAACAATTGAACAAATAAAATATATTTTTTGATGTGTGCTTGTATGTCATATAATCTACGCGATTGATAGATGGGTAAAATATGTAGCAAATTGGAACTGTTCATTCCCAATTGAATACAACGCATAAATAATGGATCCTTTCCAAATTCGCTATGAAGTGCATCCAACAAGGATACCCCTTTTTCTAATTGCGATTGAATATGTATCGCATTGGTCTTGGTTGCTTTCATTTTGGTCATCGTTTGAATGCATACTTGAGTCGAACAACCATTTTCTAATAGAGCACACCATATTAAAGAAAACGAATAATAATCAATGGATCGAAACAAGGGCAATGTTTCGATTTTATTCTGTAGGAATGGAATCCAATGTCGACAAATAAAACCAAGAATCAATAAAAGTAACAGCACAAATAAAAAGGTATAGCCAATCTGAAGCGCACGGACCAATCCCATGGATGTAGAGGAGGAATCATAAGTCAACAAAGACGGTATGATCGTTTGTGAAAAGAAGAGAATGAGTCCATAGGAAAAAAGAAAGAGAAAGGTTGGATAGGCCAGTGCGCGTAGAACTTTTGTCGTTAATTCAGATTGAACTGTATCTAAAGCATCCGCACAACGGATGGCTTTATCAAAAGGCAGTGATTGGCATAAAATATGTAAGGTTTGAAAATATGGTTCTTTGGTATTGACACACAACATGTCAACCAATGATTTTCCTTGAGCCAAACCAGCTAATATTTTTTTGTGTTCTTTAAAACTTAATTCAATCATGGTTGCCGTATCCAAACCATGTTGATTCAATAACGCAAATTGTTTGATTTCATCCTTTGAGATCTTGTATGTCCAATTCGGCTTGTTTGTCAGTGATATCTCCTTGGATAAGAGCTTTGCGAATGGCTTGATCCAAAGTGATATGCGTCGGTGAATAGGCATCGTTTTCCAAGACATAGCGCAGTTCCTTTCCTGTCAGCAATTCATAAATACATTGTTTGGAAGAAGCAGAAGACATATATAATCGTTGGGCTAAGATGGCTGTTAGCGTTGTTTTTAACTCGTATTTGGCAATACCAAAATCCATCATACGTGAAATACTTTCTTTTCCATTTTTGGCATGTAACGTTGTAAAGACCATATGTCCCGTCAACGCCGCGCGTATGACCATCTTCGCTGTATAACTATTACGCGTTTCTCCAATCAAAATCACATCGGGATCGTGTCGTAATAATTCTTCGATTCCGCATTCATACGTAAATCCTTGAGATGGATTGATTTCCAATTGTAGATAGGATGGATCGTCAATTTCAATGGGATCTTCTAAGCTCACCACTTTATAACGTTTATTTAGAGCAATTTCATGTAGAATGGCATGCAAGGTAGTGGTCTTTCCTGAATTGGTGGGTCCTACACATAAAACCAAACCTTGACGAATGGTTGTTAATTGATGTAAGAACTGTCGTTGTGATACATCCAACGTTAAATCTTCAATTTTCAGATCCATTTGCGTATGAAGCAAGCGCAAAACACCTGTTTGGATATCGTGATTGTAGATGACACTGAATCGACAAAAAATATCATGATAGACAAATTGTCCACTTTGCGGTATCCATGGATTGGTCAAATCAAAACGAGCATGAAATTTCAAGAATTCAAAAAAAGCAGGTTTCCATACATTTTGATAAATATCTATTAATCCTTGCATCGTACGTAATTGAATATGTAACTGTCCATGACTACAAGTAAAATGAATATCACTGGCTCGTTTATCAAGGGCTAATTGAATCAATGCATCTAATAGTTCTTCCATGTACTCTAATACGGACAGAAAAAAAAGAAGTACAAAATATGTACTTCCATTATTCCATCATGGAATTCCATTGTTTTTCATGTTCCAGGGTCGATGCCGGTCCATGTCCAGGATATACGATATAGTTGATATAGAGTTTCTTTAGGGTATGAAGCGATTCATTCATTTGTGAATACGAACCAGTTGGCATGTCTACCCTTCCACAAGAACCCATAAATAGTGTATCTCCCGAAAACATATACTGATCAATCAAAAATACACAAGAACCTCGTGTATGTCCTGGTGTATGAAGAACTTCCAATTCAAAGGCACCAATTTTACATTTTGGCAGTGTTAGAGCCGTTGGTGAAACTTTGCATCGAAAAGGCATACCAAAGTAAGATGATACGTTCAATTTGTCATCATCAAAGAAATCAAATTCACTGGAATACACATAAACAGGTACGGGATGTTTTTCTAAAATACTGGGAATTCCACCAATATGATCAAAATGTGCATGGGTCAATGCGATGGCATCCAATACGGCATTCTCAGATTTTAAAATGGCATCCAAATCATCAAATGGTCCACCCGGATCAATAACCAGTGCATGTCCTTCATTAATCAAAACATAGCAATTGGTATCGATGGGACCAAGCATACGTGTAATTACTTTCATAACGTTCACATATATAAAAAAGACCGAAAACGGTCTTTTTTATCTTTTCTCCTTATGTTCAGTCATTTTATTGCATTTTGGACAATATTTTTTGATTGTCATGCGATCAGGATGTTTCTTTTTATTACGAGTACCAATGTAGTTTTCTTCTCCACATACAGAACACTTAAAAGTAATACGATCTCTCATTCGTCTCACACCTTTCCACGTTAACGATAGAATTGTATCAAAATTGCTTTCATTGTGCAAGAACAATTCATCATACATTGAAAAAGTGGGTCAAACCCACTTTTTCATTCGAATCAAAACAATGATTATTCATCGTCTCTTCTTCGTTTTAGACTCATCAGTAATCCGGCAGCAGCTAACATCGCAGCGGCATATGTGCCTCCAAAAGTAGCTACACCTGTATTTGTCGTGTCGTTATTCTTGGTTTCTTTTGTCACTTTCGCAGGTGTTAATACTTTATCGGATGTATGTCCTGGAACGATGATTGGATCATCGCCTTTTGATGTTTTTGCGGTTGCGGTTACATCATTCACAACCGAACCTTTGACTTGATCTGCTTCGGTTACAATATAACTTGTTGTCCATGTCTTCGATTCACCTGGTTGTAAGGATTCGATCGACCAAATATCCTTTGTGAGAGGATCTTCTACCTTAATATCACGCAACTCAACATTACCATCATTTTCGGCTTTTATACGATATGTGATTGTTTCACCCTTTGTATAACCGTCTTTATTTTGTGGTGTGCTTGTTGTTGTCTTCGTTAAGGTCAGATGAGGCTGACTCTTTTCCGTTTCATTCATTACTTCACCTGGAGTCACATCTGGTTTATCACCAGTCGAATCTCTACCATCCGCGGTAGCTACATTAACGACTTTTCCTTTGGCTATATCTTCCGCTTTCACTGTATATTGCGTATCGAATGTTTTGGACTCACCTGGCTTTAATGTACCAGCTTTCCAATGATTATCAGTTAATTCATCATCCACTGTCACATTTTCAATCGTAACATTACCATTATTGGTTACCGTAACCGTGTAATGAATCGTTTCATTTAATTTAACTGGATGATCTTTATCGGATGTCTTTTCAACGATTAAGCTTGGTTTCGCCGTTTCTACTGGTGTATCCACTTCATCTTTTACTGGATCATTGCCATCAGAAGTAGCTGTAGCCACATTCTTGATATGACCAGCACGTACGTCTTTATCCGTAACAACATACGTTGTATCAAAGGATTTTTCTTCCCCAGCACCTAATTCATCAACAGTTTCATTCAATCCTGTTAAGTCATCAGTAACATTTACATTCTTCGCTACCGTTGTACCAGTATTCTTAACCGTAATCTTATACGAAATCGTTTCACCATTTCGATATAATTGACCATCCTTAGGTGTACTTGTAACCGTCTTCGAAATTTCTAATCGATCAAATTGATCTTCCTTATCATGACCATCAAAGTCTTTACCACCATCGAATTTTGCCGTAACAACATTCTTATACTCTTTGGCATCTACATCTTCTTTTGTTACAACATGGGTCGCCGTTGTCTTAACGGTTGCTCCTGGTGCAACATTTGTAAATACCTTTTCACCTGTAATTTGAACGTCATCTTGTTCAACAATCGTAATGGTTTTTGCCTTGTCGTAAATATTCGTTACTTCAATCGTGAATGTAATCGTATCGCCGACTTTATATGTCTTTGAATCGTGTTTCTTCGTTACAACTAAATCCGAAGGAACATCTTTATCCGTAACGGTCAATTTACCTTTATTTAATGTGATGATGTAGTTCTTATCTTTGAAGTTCTTTTCCTTCTTGTATGTAATGTCATTATCTGATGAACCAACATACATTTGCGAACCTGTTGCCTTGATATCACTGACTTCACCTTCGACAAAGCCATCGCCACATACTGTCACTTTTGAGTTGGTTAATGGCGTACCATCATAGGTCTTGCTATCACTTTCTGATGTTAAAGTAACCTTTCGAGGATTCACAGTTAATGTTCCATTTTTCGTCTCGATATTCGAGAACTGATCCGTTACATCTTCGTCACCCTTCAGGATCTTGACAGATGCAATCTTGTTTTCTGTACTACCAACATCTGTGATACTGCCTTCTGTTGTCACTTTTACAGTGAATCCATCTGGCAATCCAGTGACTTTATAACCATCTTGACTTAATGCTTTGCCATCATACGTCTTTTCATTACTCTTAGCTGTAACAGTAATTTTATCGGTATTTGGCGTAATCGTTAATGTACCTTCATTTTTGGTGATTTCGTAATTCCTTTCTTTGAAACCATCATGTGTATCATACGCAATCGTATTCGTTGTAGAACCAACCTTTGTGATTGATCCAGTCGCACGAATATTATCAGCTTCACCTTCGACAAAACCATCACCTGTTACTGTAACATCAGATGATTTCAATGCCGTTCCATCATATGCCTTGCTTGCACTATCCGATGTCAAGTTCACTTTACGTTTGTTGACAGTTAATGTTCCATTTTTCGTCTCGATATTCGAGAACTGATCCGTTACATCTTCGTCACCCTTCAGGATCTTGACAGATGCAATCTTGTTTTCTGTACTACCAACATCTGTGATACTGCCTTCTGTTGTCACTTTTACAGTGAATCCATCTGGCAATCCAGTGACTTTATAACCATCTTGACTTAATGCTTTGCCATCATACGTCTTTTCATTACTCTTAGCTGTGACAGTAATTTTATCGGTATTTGGCGTAATCGTTAATGTACCTTCATTTTTGGTGATTTCGTAATTCCTTTCTTTGAAACCATCATGTGTATCATACGCAATCGTATTCGTTGTAGAACCAACCTTTGTGATTGATCCAGTCGCACGAATATTATCAGCTTCACCTTCGACAAAACCATCACCTGTTACTGTAACATCAGATGATTTCAATGCCGTTCCATCATATGCCTTGCTTGCACTATCCGATGTCAAGTTCACTTTACGTTTGTTGACAGTTAATGTTCCATTTTTCGTCTCGATATTCGAGAACTGATCCGTTACATCTTCGTCACCCTTCAGGATCTTGACAGATGCAATCTTGTTTTCTGTACTACCAACATCTGTGATACTGCCTTCTGTTGTCACTTTTACAGTGAATCCATCTGGCAATCCAGTGACTTTATAACCATCTTGACTTAATGCTTTGCCATCATACGTCTTTTCATTACTCTTAGCTGTGACAGTAATTTTATCGGTATTTGGCGTAATCGTTAATGTACCTTCGTTTTTGGTGATTTCGTAATTACTTTCTTTGAAACCATCATGCGTTGTATAGGTAATCGTATTGGCTACATTACCAACCTCTGTTATAGATCCAATGGCTTTAATATCACTAACTTCGCCCTCGACAAAGCCATCGCCGCCTACAGTAACATCTGGTTTAGTTAATTCTTTACCATCATATGCCTTGCTGGCACTCTCAGATATTAGGGTCACATGCCGTTTCGTAATCGTTAATATACCATTTTTTTGTACAATATTCGCAAATTGATCCGTTACATCCTTGCCATCGCTATCTTTGATTACAACCGTTTGAATCACATTATTGATTTCACCAAAATCTGTGATACTACCGCTTGTTGTCACTTTTGCTGTAAATCCATCTGGTAATCCCTTTACCTTATAGTTTGATTCAGTCAAAGGGGTACCATCATAAATCTTGGATGCATTGTGCGCCGTAACCACGATTTCATCTATATTTTGTGTAATCGTTAATGTACCTTCTTTGATATTGATATCGTAGTTCTCTTTATCAAAGTCACTATTTTCTGTATAGGTAATCGTATTCTTGGTAGAACCTACTTTGGTGATCGAACCCGTCGCTTTAATATTTGAAACTTCATCATCAACGAATCCAGCCCCACTTACTGTCACATCTGGTTTCGTGAGTGCCTTACCGTCGTATTTCTTTGTGGCACTTTCGGAAGTTAAAGTCACCTGACGTTTTGTCACCAACAAATGACCATCACTGACTTGAATCGAAATCGAATACTTATTCAAATCATTGCCAGTTACTTCAAAATCACCAGCCGTCAAGCCCATCGCATACGTGCCGGCTTTTTTACCAGTAGCTGCTTTTGCTTGGGCAGCCGATTCATCCAATGTCAATCCAGAAGGTAGACCCGAAGTAGCTTTTCCATCTACCGTATAAGATAATGTATAACCACTAGCAGAATGACTCTTTCCATCATAGACATGAGATGCCTCATTTCCAGTGACTTGGATCACGAGTGATTTTTTCTTTTTCCATTGTGCATACAAGTCGTTATCACTTGTATTGTCGACCAAAATAGTTTCACCGGCTTGGATTGATTTTCCACTACTATCTTTCCAGCCATCAAAGTAATATCCATTTGGAACTGCAAATCCAGCTTCTGTATTGGTATAGGCCTTGAACGATACGTTGTTTTCTAATTCATCCGAATTATTGATCGTTTGTTTTTTTGTTAATTCAACACCATCTGGATAATTCGAATGATACGTCAAACTTGTTGTCTTGGCAGGATCGCCATAGATTGCATACAACGTCATATTACCAGTCACTTCTATTTTATCGCCTGGATAATAAGTAGTGCCAGATCCGTTTTTATCTGTTGCCCAATATAAGAATGATTTCTTATTTGGTGCCGTCAAGCCTTTGCCCGATTGAATGTCTGCATACGTTCCATTTACATAGTGTTTAGGATCGGTAACGCTTCCGCCACCACCATTCGCATCATAGGTGATCGTATACTTTTGCGTACTTAGATAATGTGGATACAACACAAGATCACTATAGAGTTGAGTATCCAAATTAAAGGTCGTGTAGTTATTGCCATCTTTGGTTGCCCAACCAATCCATTCCGTATTTTCTGGAATCATGATAATGGTGCCAGATCCTTCCGATAGAATATTTCCATCTGCATCTTTTACCGTTGGTAAAAGCGAAGGATTGATTTTTTCTCCATACTGGACATCGATTGGAATTGTCATTCCATCACCACTCATTGTCGTATGAATGGTTGCCGTATACGTCGGTGCTGCCCATTTTGCATACAGGGTCAACCCCGCTGCTGGCATCACCGAATGGAAATCAAATTTTTGTGTCGTTTCGGGATCTTTATACCATCCCTGGAAAGTAAAACTATCTGGAATTCCCGAAGGACGAGCTGGTGTATAGTTCGCAAACGAATTTAATGATTGTTCATACAGAACGGATTCCTCTCTCGATACACCATTATAGTTATAGAATGCCAATTCATAACTATTTCTTGTATACCGCACATAAAGATCTTGTCTGCTTCCACGTACCGATTGACCTGCACTGGTATTTGTCCATGAACCATTACTTCCTAAACGATATTGGGAAACCGTAAATCCCGTATATTTATTCGTGAACGTAAAGCTTCCATTACCTGCCTGCGTAGAATTGGTAGGTGTCGTATAGGAGCCATTTAAATTTTGTTTGTAATGGTGAATGGTACGTACTGCAGAGTAATCCTCTTTTGTTAGCGTTAATGTTTGATTTCCGTTTCCATCCGTTGTATGTGTCAGCTTGTCAAAAATAAACGCATCCAAGAAAGTAAGTATAGTATTATCACTCTCTTGCCAACATTTTCCATTACCTGGTGATGGCCAGCTATATCCATTCTGTTCCAATGTCTGGCCATATAAACCGGTAAAGGTATAAAGCGTCGTAGTACCACCCCAAAAAGACCGTTCTTGGAAATGGATGGTCATCGAAACACGATCGTAATAAACATTTAATACGGTTGTCCCATCACCATTGATACTAACGGACGTGGATTTCGATGCATTGTAACGGAAACCCGTATAGTCTTGATTTCGATCCGAATAAGATGGAGAAACCACATCTCCGGTTTGGCCTGTACGTGTTTCGGAATTTTCGTAATCATAGGTCTTACTGCTATCGGTTGCATCCTTACTATCATTGATGGATTGTTTCCAATAGATGACTGTATAAGATGTATCCGTATTGGCAGACCATACGGCATAGATCGTTTGATTATCACTCATCATTTGTCCAAAATGATAGTTTACGGATCCACCCTCTGTGGTCGACCACCCTTTAAATGTATAACCTGGACGCGTTGGATCGTTTGGTTTTTGGGTTTGTTTTCCAGCGGCTACAAATTCCGGTTCGATATATGAAGCATTATCTCCGGTTGAAAAATATAAATAATGACCTTTTTCAATTTTCGGATATAATGTCACATTGTGATCCGATAAAGTTACCTCAGTAACTGCGTTGGTCAACGCTTTATCTGTATACCAACCAGTTACGGATTCTTCTGATCCCAATGGTACCGAAACATCGGAAGTCGTAATGACATCACCAGGTGCTCCCTCTTTGGTATTGAAAACACGACCTGTCTTATCTGTAAAGAATACATATAACTTTTGTGAAAAGACAGGATATACGTCAACTGTCGAAGTCTTCTCAACCGTGACCGGTTTCGTAATATCAAAGTTGGCTTCACTCGCACCTTGACTGGTTGCCCATCCTTTAAAAATATTACCTTCTTTTTCTGGTGTTTCTGGTGCTGTTAAAATTTCACCATTTTTCACCTTTTGAGTAGAATATACATCACCATTGGCATCGTGGAATTGATACGTCGCCACGGCAGGATCTTCATCCTCCGTTCCAATACCAGTAATTACATAGATAGAAAAGGCATTGGCTTGAAAAGTTGCGCCTTGTGCGGAAGCATTCTGAGATACGGTTTGAACGGTACCATTGTCTTCTTGATGGACAACGGTAAAATCTTTACCCTTCAAACTCTCATTTAATTGCATGTTTACTTGTACACCCTGTCCATCTTTTGGCTCGATTTCTTTGCCCGAAGAATCATAGAATGTAATATCTACACCAATCGCATCTTCTACTTTTTCATTTCCTGTAATCGTTTGTTTCGCAATTTGTGTTGCTTTCGTACTCGATACAGGCGTGATTGTCATTGTCGTGCCTTCCGGGAATATTCCTTCCACCGCACTGACATGAACCGTTATTTTCCCTGCACTCTTCGAAAAATTTTGTGCGGGATAGGATACTTTTTCTTCTTCATTGCTTGTTGTGTTTGTATCCTCTTCATTGGTTGCTGTTTGGGTTGTTGGTTCTTCCTGTGGGGTTGTCTCAACTTCCGTTGTTGCCTGTGGTTCTGTTGTCGTTTGTTCAGACGGAGATGTATCTGTCTTTTGTGGAACATTCGATTCAGTTGTTTGATTCGCCTCCTCGGTCGATGGCGTTTCTGCCGTTGTTGGTTGTTCTTTAATATCTTCTCCATACGTTGGTGTAACGGAAGAAGTGAACGTTGAAACGACCATACCGAAAACGATCAAAACACTGAGCAGTTTTTTAATACCTTTCTGCATCAGTAGTCCTCCCTCTTAAAATTGTTGTTCAAAAAATAATACAAAAATACGCTCTTTCATTGAATGATTGTTCTGTTCTTTTTTACTGAATCTGAAATAGGATACACTTCGAATTTTTGGTTTTCTTTCGATATCTTTCTATTGTGTATTTTGCATACACCATATGGGGTTGATTCTATTTTTTTTACAATTCATTGATTTAATTTCATTTTTAATTTTGATTTACAGCTATTTTTTTGCCGATGTGATCAACCAATTTTTTTCACTTCATTGTGTTCTTATTTATTGTTTCTATTTTACTTAACGATATCTTCTCTGTTCATTTGTTATTGCAATCCATTGGATGCTCTATATCTGAATTCGAAATCGTAACCTGCCGATTCTCTTTCATCGCTCCTTTCTCTTTTTCGTATATATAATTGCGGTAGGAATTTGTACTTTATTTATTTTCACTTATTATTTTAGCATACATTGATTTTTTTGATAAATATTTTGGCTAAATTCACCATAAATGTTGCTAGATAAGTAAATGACATCATATATGTCAATATTAGATCTATGATTGAGTTGTAAAGAAGGTTGAGGTGCCTGTTATGACTCAAAGATCCAGATTGATCGATAGGATATCCAGTATTCCCTCAAGAAACTTTACAAAATGCCGTTTGGTTCGCTATTCTTCTCTAATTGCCTCAAAGTTTTCTTATACCTTTTAATGAATCATAACTCCACTTGTTTCTAAAATCTCTTTTTAAAGCGATTTGTGCAGTAGCGTTAAAATCAGAAAATGGATTAAGAGCAGAAATATTTTCATATACAACAGACCATTGTGTATTACTTGTCGCATCGTCTCCAGGAAGCTGTGCGCTTGCTTTTAAAGCTTCCCAGACCTCATCATTTCCACAATTATTATTGTGTTTGTCTATGATATCCAACACAGCATTATACCTGTCTTTTCCATGTCCATAGATGCCATTTTTCTTTCCCGGTGCAACTTTATCTATATAGTTTATAAAGAAATTCGTAGCACACTGTAATTCTTCTTTGTGTCCATAGCTTTTAACTTCATATATAGATTTAAACGTTCGATTTCCAGATTCATCATCATAAATATATTCAACAACACGGCAGTTGCCATCTGCATCAAGTATAAAGAAATGATAATCTCTCCCTCCTGTGGCATACATATTATATCTTTCTAATATTCTTACAGCATGATCCGCACTATCTGCTTCATCTAATACAGCTCTAATCGCCAATGTTGTCGCAATCGTAGACTTATTATCATCATGCTCAAATACTGGCTCACTATCAAGAGTCAGGACGGCTATAGAAACTCCTGCACTGTTTATCCCATCCAAACAAATAAAAGGAGCCGCTAAACATGCATATTTTTCATAGTTATTGTCCAAATGATTTGCATGAATATTATCTAATGCTGCAAAGGCAACAGAAGAATGCATGCCTTTTGGATGGCACTTAACAAGCATACACGAAGTATCATTTTTAAAATCATAGTTTCTGCCCATTCTGACGGTGTTATTATCTACCATTTTAAAAGCAGTACATCCAAAAGAATTAAAATCAATTTTTCCAGGAATTCCCATTGCTTCTCTGAAAATAGCGGCACTTACTATTTGGTCATTCAATATTGGATGCTCCGAATGATTATACGTGCTAATCTCATTAATAATCTGAATCAAATTGTATTCATACCTTATGTCCATTTGAAACAAATTATAGTTAGCATAATCCGTTACAGGCTTAATGCTGTTGACCGTAGATTTACGTTCATCATCTAATTTCAACATAATACCCCCTATAAATATCAAATTTTGTTGGTGATTTCTGTATAAAAAAATTTTATCATATTGACTTCTTCAACGTAATCTCCGTTTCGATACCAAAAAGTATATTCTGCCTATTTCAGCATATGATTTTTTAATTCATCCCTCTTTTTTATATTCAGTTTCACATAAATCCTGCTCAGATAAGTTTTAACCGTATTTGGTGAAAATCCCAGATAATCGGCGATTTCCTGGTTATTCCAGTCACGGCTTGCCAGCATGGCAATCGAAAATTCCACGGTGGATAATGCGTCCGTTACTGAATTTTCTGACATCGGATTGTGGATTGCCATCCATCCCCTGCTAAATGCAATGACTTTATCAGATAATTTGTTATACAGTTCTGAATCTTCCTTGCGGATACATGACTCAAGAAGTCCCTGCAGCAAACCATGATGTTCAATAAAAGGTTCCAGAAATTCGTCTTCTTTCGCCATATTCCATGCCACCATCAATGCATCTTTTGCTTTCTGCTGATATTTCAGATTCATTTGACACATTGCAATCATACAATACAGATAAATCATACTAATAGGATATGTACCATTCCTGAACATTAGTACCGCCTCACAAATTCCAAGTGCTCTTCCATACTCTCCTTTTAAATATGCCATGTGGGCTGTTACATAAGCAGAAAACATCTTAATTCCAGGCGGCAATGTTGGTGCATAAAGCCCCACATCCGGAAGTTCATTTACAGGAAGATGTAAAAGTACAGAAGACATATATCCCGCAAATACACTGATAGCCCTATTCTCAGCGGATGAAGGATTTTTCATTTCTTTTTCAAGACATTCCTGAATCTCCCTCATCCCTTTTCTGGAAGCAACTGCTCTGCCAAGTGTCATATTAGAATATACATATAACAGGCAGGATGACATCTTCAGTTTTATATTATGGCTCACCAGGTAACGTTCTGCTATATGACTGCATTTTTCTGCCTGTCCGGTAAAATAATAATATTCAGCACGTGCAATCTCCTGAAAATCCCTGTCTTCAAAACCAGCTACTATCTTATTCGCTTCACCCGGTTGAAACGATGAATTGATCAACGGAAGGATACTATACTCACTCATGATTATGCACCTCCAACAATTTCTTACAAATAACTTTTATACTCAGCATAAGATTATCTCCTTTCCGAATATTTTACCTGAATTATTCATGAGCATATAAAAATGCTCAATACTGCAAAGCCTTGAAACAGTTTCCTTGAATTCAATCGAATCATCCCCAAAAATGTACAGACTACCCCCTGTGAAGCTTGATTAAGTTACTTTGGAACTGTCAAGGTACGTTAATAGTTTCTATTCCAACTGTACAAACAGCTGATGGATATTTGCCAATGTCCTGTAGAACTCCTTTTTATAAGGACAGCTGCTATACAGTTTAAATATGATAGATCTTGCTGAATGGATTGCCCTTGCAGCAATCTTTATTAGCTTTAAGCGAATGGTGTCCACCTGTTGCTTCCGCATACTGGCTGGCAGTACCAGTCGCTTGAACCAATTGAATAGGTTGTAGGCAAGCATATGAAGTCTCATACGGTTTGCATTTACTATTTTGGAATGACTGCTGACAGCAGCAAAGTCAAATCCACTTTTGCTTTTCTTAATGAAGTTTTCCATCTTTCCCCTACCACAATAAAACTGGATGATCTGATAAGGTTCCATATCCATGTTTGTAACAAAAAAGTGTACATGTGTGTCAGCTGTCCGTATGGTTTCTCAATTTTGAAAACTACACGTCTTGGATATTTCCATGAACCTGCCTGATACATAAATTCGCCATAAGTTAATGCATAGCTGATCTGATCCTTTTGAGTGGTTTGGTACAAATCTTCCTATTTGTCTGAAGCCAGGGCAATGAGTGCGAGATTCTGTTTTAAACGGATAGCATAGGAGCAGCCATTACTCTCACAGGTTTCATAAAGTTTTGGGGAAGAGAATCCGCTGTCGCCACGAAGATAAGTTTTAATGCCCCTTTCCAGGTATTCCTGAAAAATAGATTCCATAAATTTATCTGCCCCATTGCTGCAATGGAGCGTTCCATCTCGGAGTTCCGCTTTTAATCAGGTCTCCAGTCAGTCCGTCATAGCATAGTAATGGATGATATCCATGTGCCTGATAATGGAAGTTGAATCCTTCTCCTTCCTGCCTGCCATAAGTACCAAAAAGAGTGCTGTCTAAATCCAGAAGCACATGCTCCGGGCATTTTATGGAATAAATGATATCCCTAAGATTTTTATCAATGTCATTAAACTGTACCAGAGTATCTTCATCCATACGGTTGAAAAATCTTGATAATGTTGGCTACGATGCCAGACTTTCTTTATCAAGAATGACATTGAAAACAGGATCCAGAGTCAGTTCATCCGCACAGTCATCCTGAAAATATGCAGAGATGATCTGATAGATCATCTGTAATAAGTTTTCATGGTCTTTGTGAAACCGGATAGACTTATCATTGGTTTAAACTTTTTTTTGATCAGCTTTGTAAAGCCGATCTTTGCAGCGAATTCTTTTATCAAAAGAAGACCTGCATCGGAGGATAGATCACCTCCATCAAAATTTATTTTAATTTGCCTATTGCTTTGAAGTGAAAAGGGGTTTACAAAATAAATATATATAATTGCGATTGGAATTTGTACTTTATTTATTTTACCTATTATTTTAGCATACATTGATTATTTTGATAAATATTTTGGCTAAATTCACCATAAATGTTGCTAGATAAGTAAATGACATCATATATGTCAATATTAGATCTATGATTGAGTTGTAAAGAAGGTTGAGGTGCCTGTTATGACTCAAAGATCCAGATTGATCGATAGGATATCCAGTATTCCCGAAAATAGAATTCATCCTGTATACGATGAGATTTATCTGATATTGAAACAAAATCTTACAGATGATGATAAACCAATTACCATTGTTTGCTGTCCTCATNTCAATATTAGATCTATGATTGAGTTGTAAAGAAGGTTGAGGTGCCTGTTATGACTCAAAGATCCAGATTGATCGATAGGATATCCAGTATTCCCGAAAATAGAATTCATCCTGTATACGATGAGATTTATCTGATATTGAAACAAAATCTTACAGATGATGATAAACCAATTACCATTGTTTGCTGTCCTCATAAGAGTTTCAGCATGAATACAAATACGTTTTTTTTCATAACCGCATACCAGAAAATCTGTGGCTCCAATTTTTTGACTATGAATTGTCCGGTATGGCGCTTCGACATGAAGCACATTTTCTTGGCTTGAGCATTCACACTTGTTTTCGCATGCGGCATAAACTTTATGCTGCTGTTAGTGAACTTGCCAAAAAAAGAGTAACTGGCAAAGTGCAATTGGATGCTGCTTATTCCGGAATTAGCCATCATAAAGTTTGTATCGTATCCGCTATAGACAGTCAGGATAACATGTTCTTGAATATCGTCGGTCTAGGTGTGGAGACCTTTGAAAAATATAAGGACTGTAAATACAAATTTGATGATCCTGAACTCATCGTTGCTGATTCTAAACCATGCATTCGCTTGTTTGCGAATGATCTAGGTGTAGAGATCGATCAAATCAAAACAGATCCTAGAGGCACACGATATACAACAGATCTGGGCAATCATCTAGGAGATCTCAATCAACTGGATGCAGAGATCACATCCTTGATAGCCCGAACCCATGGTTGTGCTACAAGGTATTTTCAACAATACCTTGATTTCATCACGTATCGAAAGAAAACCATGTACGATATCGATAGAGATAAAGTTGCCAAATATGTATTTGATGATATACGGCAGACAAAAGCATATAAAGAGGAAGAGCTTGTATATGCAGAACTGCCAATTTCACTGAAGGATGCCTATAATGAATATCGTTATGGAACATTTGCTTAAAACAGTCTAGCAACAAATAAAGTTAATTTAGCGAATATTTTTGTGCATATCTTTCTTTTTGTCTATCTCTATACTCTAAAAAAGCACAGCTTCCATAATGGAAAGTTGTGCTCTTTTTTTATGATGCCGGATATAATTCAAAATACTTTTCTAATACAGTAGGAACCACATCATACGTACATGTATTTTCCGATACGCTTTGTAAGTTGACAGATGATGTTGGTGCTACACACGCAAACGATACCGTTGGATTTTCATATGGTGCATACCCTACAAAGTCGACTGTTGTCCATTGATTGACCTCGGCTGTACCAGTCTTACCAGCAACTTCTACATCCATATTCTGTAGATCATCACTTGCATTACCCTCCGAAACAACCGCTCGGAAACCTTGTTGGACACGATTCAAATACGCCTTGTTCTTTTCAGGTAACGTGCTCTTTAAGACACCTCCACCTGTTTGAATGACTTGATCACTATTGACTTCTTTGATGTATTTCATCAAACTTGGCTGATACATCTTACCACCTGTCGCAATGGTTGATACATATTCCATCAACTGTACGGGTGTATACATATCCATCTGACCAATCGCATAGTTTAGAAGCATACCTGGTTCAAAGCCAACACCCATGTACCCACTCACTTCATCAGGTACATCCAGACCGGTCTTATTGCCTAAACCAAACATCGAATAATACGATCGCATCTTGTTCAAGGTACCGGTGACATCATTGATATGGAGTGATTCACCTTCCTTATACGTATCTCCACCGAGTCGAATCGCAATGTTGGCCATATAAACGTTACTTGATACAGCCAATGCCTGAATATCATCGACCGGACCATGATCTTCATAACTACTGAATTCCTGACCACCAATATTCATTGTCTGGTCAACGGTGATCTCGCCCGGTTTCACAGCGCCTTCACTCAAACCCATATAAACCGTTGCGCCTTTCACACTTGAACCCGGATTGGCTAAAGATGCATAACAACCCGAAGCAAAATAGGTCATTTTTCCAGAATCCAAATCTTTCTGATAACCCGACATTGCCAGTACTGATCCTGAATTTGGATCCATCATACACATAAATAGCGTTGAGAAATTCTCACGATTGGGCGAACCACCTTTTTCTTGTAGGACAGATTTCACGGTTTCATCTAATTTTTGCTGCAAATCAATATCAATGGATAAATACACATCATCCCCCTTGACAGCAGATTGTACAACCGTTTTCTTAGCCAAACCATTGGAATCATATGTGATCTTTGATACTTGCGCTTGACCGGATAAGACATCATTGTATTCATACTCTAATCCAGATTTACCAACCGTCGCATTGTATTGGAAACCTCTCTGCAAATAATAATTCGCATTTTCCGAAGGTAAACCTTGAGTACTTGTGGAAACCGTTCCTAATACATCCGATAATGTTTCACCATATGGATATTCTCGTTTCCAACCACCAAAGTCCACATCAAAGCCAGGAAAATCACTCTTATGCTCAACTAAATATGCGACATCATCATCCCCTACATCTTCCAAGATTACATTTTCTTGTCCAGTAGAAGCATTTTCCGTCATTCGTTGATAAATAACCGCAATCTTTAATTGCTTCGCCGACATTTCCTTGATTTGTTTCTTGCCAATTCGTTTCATCAAAATCTGATGTCGCCGTGTTTCTGCATTGGTTCCCCACAATCCAGATTTATATGCATTCAACTCTGATTTCGTCAATAAATTATTGGCAGCATATTCTGAATTCGAAGGGGATAAAAACGATTTCCACGTAATATAGGCTTCCTTTTTATCGGTTTCTGAAAAATCATCGGTATCAATATTAAATACTTCGACCAAACGTTTCGCATATAATTTATAATCTTCACTCGACATATTTTTGGGTGATGTATAAACAATATTATGGCTAACAACCGTTTTCGCTAATACACGCCCTTTACAGTCATAAATCTGACCACGCGGTGCATTCACATATTGACGAATCGATGTATAGTCATCCTTTTTCTGTACATAATCATTGTATGAAAACACTTGAATATAGATCAAGCGAATAAAAACCACCAAAAATATAACCACAATAAAAGAAGATAATAAGAGAATACGGTGGGATATTTCTTCATCCATGCCACGTATCTTACGTAAATGGCTTGGTTTTCGCAAATGCGGCATACCACTACCTCCTCTACTTTGTCTATTATACACAAAACAATCATGGCACACCAATTAAAAAGTCCTCACATCATTTAACATGTAAGGACCTCTTATATAATGAATCGATTTCTACTATAATCCAATTTCATTTCTATCCCCTTTCTGGTATTGAAGTAGTTGAACTACTTATAGTATATACAAGAACAGAATAGGATCATACATATCGGCTTCTTTTGCCTAAAAATTGGCATTATCGTGATAAATAATCCGATGCTGGTTGATACTTGGTGGCAATCCGATGTCGAATCGCTTCTTTTTCTTGGCTGGTGAGTGATACCCCACGAAACCGGCTGACATCCATATTATGTTTTAAATCGGCCAACTTTACCTTTTTCGCAATCGGATTAGACTTCAAATTCTTTACATACGACATATACGGTACATGTTTATCATGTGTTAATAATTCAACCGCATCGGCGACTTCGCGCGGAAACATCTTGCGAATCGCTTCTATGGTCACATTGGCATCTTCGACCGTATCATGTAAAAGAGCCGTACAACAAGTGTATTCATCATTCATTTGTTCCGCCAAATGATACGAATGAAAAATATACGGCTTGCCCGCTTTATCTAATTGATCCTTATGTGCTTTGTACGCAACCATTAATGCCTTTCTTGTTAACTCCGTATAAATCACGATCTTCCTCCTAGACTTTTATTATACGCTTTTTCTTGATTTTTTTCACAACATCTTCTACCGTATCGTTTTCTTCGATTGGAATTAAAATGATCCGATTCCGCAAAGAATTCAATTGTGCAAAAGCTTCTTCATCTTTGCATCGACGTTTTTCGATATTTTCTTTTCGTTGTTTCAATCGTTTAATTGCCAATTCTTTTGAAATGCATAATTCAAACACCATGCAATCTGGATCCATTTCTACTATCTTTTTAACACCCGTCGGATCTAAAATAACAACCGCCTTCTCTTGTTGATAATCCCTTTTCAAAGATCCATAATAGGCATCATTAAAATACGTCCATTCAAAAAAGAAATCTTGATGGATCATTTGTTTAAATTCCTCTTCTGAGATAAAATGATAATCTTTTCCATTCACTTCCTGTTCTCTTTTCGGTCGGGTCGTATATGTAATGATCCGATGATATCCGTATTTTTCTTGAAGAACATTCGCAATGGTTGTCTTACCACTACCAGAATAACCACATAAAACGATCAGGGACATAAAACCACCTTTCCTTAACTTTCTATCTAAAACTATGTATACTAAAAAAGAAATGAGGTAAATTATGAAACGAACAGAAACTCTTCAAGTTCATGTGAAAGATTTAGCCATTGGCGGCAACAATCACGTTGTGATTCAATCAATGTGCAACATCAAAACCGAAAAAGCCGATGAAGTCATCACCCAAATTCGTCAACTCGAATCTTTGGGATGTGAACTCATTCGTGTTAGTTGTATGGACATGAACGATGCCAAAGCCATCAAAACCATTGTTCAAAACATTCATATTCCTTTGGTTGCCGATATTCACTTTGACTATAAACTCGCCCTTGCCTGTATTGAGGCCGGTGCCAATAAAATTCGTTTAAATCCAGGAAATATTGGTAAGAAAGAAAATGTCGAAAAAGTCGTAGAAGCTTGTAAAAAATATCATGTTCCCATTCGGATTGGCATCAATGGTGGTTCTTTAGAAAAAGACATCCACGAAAAATATGGAAAACCAACTGCACAAGGTATGGTTGAAAGTGCCATGCGCCATGTCAAGATCTTAGAAGAACATGATTTCTATAATACCGTACTGTCTTTTAAATCCAGTGATCCACTTCTTTGTATTGAAGCCTATCGTTTAGCTAGTGAAACCTTTCCCTATCCTTTACATCTAGGTGTAACCGAAGCCGGTACGGCACTGACCAGTGCCATTAAATCCTCTTTGGCCTTAGGCAATTTATTACTGGATGGCATTGGCAATACCATTCGGATATCCGTCAATGGTGATCCAGGTCAAGAAATCATCATGGCCAAAGAACTTTTAAAAGACTGTCATTTAATTCATCATGTGCCCAATTTGATTGCGTGTCCTACTTGTGGTCGTACCCAATGGAATATGGAACCCGTTGTCAATGAAATGGAAGACTATTTAAAAACCGTTCATAAAAATGTCACCGTTGCGATCATGGGATGTGCCGTCAATGGTCCCGGTGAAGCAAAACACGCAGATATTGCGATTGCCGGTGGAAAAAATGAAGGCCTATTGATCAAAAAAGGTGAAATCATCGAAAAGATACCGCAAGATCAAATGGTTCAACGTTTAAAACAAGAAATTGATGCATTTAAAGAGGACTAGATCATCTAGTCCTCTTTCTTTTGGGCATATTGCACCATTAAATACGAATGATAACCAATACAAGCAATATACGCCACACTCAATAAAATCAATAAGATAAAATGATTCGATGTCGCACTTTGTACATATGTATGACCTGCATAGGCCAAACCCAAAGCCACAACGACCATTAGGGCAATATCTGTCTTCACATTTTTTTGACCTTCATCCGTTAATTGAATGGCTTTTAAGCTCATGCCATATACTACTGCCGCCAATGCATATAAAATCACTACAAAAATATAAATTCGCATACTCTTCCTCCTACTCCAAGCAATCTGCCAATGAATCATCCTCAATGAATGTATTTACATTATAGACATACATCATCGAATCAATTTGATCTTGTTCGATCAATTGATGCAAATTTCCATAATAATAGCGCGGATCCACCACAGTGATGGATTTATAATATGGAATTAAGAAAGGAATCAAGGCATTCGCATAACTATCTTTGATCAACAACAGATGTCCCGTGGCATTTGTATCCATTTCCAATCGAACCAAAGCATGATTGCCATTGCCAAATACAGCATATTGATCATTGGATGCGATGGCTTTGGAATGATACCACGTACGAGATTGCGTTCCATCATCTTCATTGGTCACTAAATAATCGGGTTGATTTTTAGGCACAAAAATATGAATAGAATCCGTGATGCCCACGCTACCTGTTGTATGAGACAGTGTACCATGAAACGAATTAGAAACAAGCATTTGTTTATAATCTGATTTTTTTGTTTCTGGATACAAAGCTTGGAATGCATAAAATGCACCTAAACTCGTCCAATGATGATCGGTTTTATAGTAAATATATTCTTGTGCATGTTTTTTCAATCGTTTACGAACATCAACGGTTTGAATAGAGGTATCCAATTTCTTATCAATGCGATCCGTCATCGCATTTTGATCATACGAGATTGCTGCTGGATCGATCTTATCTTTTTGGATGGATAAAGCTGTTGGTGCTAACACAAACGAAGTTGGAATACCTGTATTCTGCGCTAGTGTATTGATGGCTTTGATATTGCGATTGATCTGTGACCAGTACGGCTTGGCGCTATCCTGAATCAATTGTCCTTTCGCAAGAAAGACATCATTGATTTTTTTATTTTGGGTTGCTTTCAAAAAAAGATAACGACCATGGATCCATACATTCCGACCTACAAATTGATCCGCAAACCACGTACTGATTGAAGATTGATATTGTCCATCCCATACATTTTGCCATGACCAAGTCGGAAATTGCTGCAACGATCGATTTTCAATCGTAGATTCCTTGGTATCTGGCCAAAGTAGATTGATTACCAACATCAAACAAAGAACAACGACAAAACATGTTCCCCATCGTTTCGCAAATTGTTTCTGTTTCATTTCTCTCTCCTAAAAAGCTGCATACAAAAAGGTTTGATAGGTACTACCAACCATCATACAAACACAAACAATAAAACTCAAACCATAGAAACCAACCATCCACCAGGTATTGACTTTATGAATACATACATGCTCGATATGATCCCAATACGGTAGCATAAAAATAAAACAAGCCACATACAGAAGCCAATGCGAACGAAAGATAAAGGCATCCATCCCTTGGATCCAAGAAACTTGTCCAATATGAAACATCAAAGCCAATAGATGCAAAGCATGAGAAAGACTCGGACTAAAGAAGAAGACCCAGCCAATCATCACCAAAACAAACGTATACAAGTGGCCAATCAATGGATGATCCTTTAAATACGGTTTCAAATAATAATGTTCCAATAATAAAAGAGCACCATAATACAATCCCCATACAATGAAAGTCCAATTGGCACCATGCCAAAAACCAGTACAAAACCAAACAATCCATATATTGCGGATATAATGACTTCGATTACCGCCTAAGGGAATATACAAATAATCCCGAAACCAGGTGGATAAAGAAATATGCCAACGACGCCAAAAATCCTGAATGCTGGAAGCGATATACGGATGGCGAAAATTCGGTTGAATATGAAAACCTAACATTTCACTCAAACCAATGGCCATATCACTATACCCACTAAAATCAAAATAGATCTGAAACGTATACGTTAATGCCAGTAACCAGGCTCCAAAAAGTGAAGTCGTTGTTTGCAAACTCGTAAAGGCCAATGCCAAAGAATCCGCAAAAATCACTTTTTTGACCAATCCTTTTAAAAACCGAATACTTCCCTGACCAATATTTGTCCATTGAATCGTACGATCTTGGAGTTGATTGATCATCTCGTGATACGGTACGATGGGTCCCATACTAATCTTACCAAAGTAGCTTACATAGACGGTATAATCTAATAAATTGTGACTTGCTGGCGTACGTGTTTCATATACATCGACCAAATAGGATATTTCACTAAAAGTAAAAAAGGATAAACCAATCGGTATGCTCGATGGCTGGATTCCAAAGAAAAAATGCGTATATTTAAAAGCCATCAATACCAATAGATCCACTACGATGCCACTGATGAGAACTGATTTTTTCTTTTCTGACTGTTCCATCCAAAGACCCGTCAAATAGTTCCATACAATGGATAAGATCAACACACCAATGTGGGTAAAATTCGCCCAACCATAAAAAAACAAACTAAAAATGACAAGCCATATATTTCTTTTTTTCATGTCTTTGGTCAAATATTGACTGATAAAAGCCAAAGGAAAAAAACCAAAGAGAAAGAATAACGTTTGAAATCCCATAGTTATTCCTTTCGTAACGCCACAATCTCTTCTTTATACGGTGGCTGCCCTTCGATATAGGGCGTTTCCAATATTTTGGTGATATCTTTTAACTTTGGATGATGAACGATGGCATGCAAACAATCCAACCCAATATATCCTTTACCAATATTGGCATGTCGATCCTTATGCGCGCCTCTTTCATTCTTGGAATCATTGATATGCATACAGGCTAATTGATCCAATCCCAAAATAGCATCAAATTGCTCTAAAATCGAATCAAAAGAGCGGACATCATAGCCCGCATCATGAATATGACACGTATCCAAACAAATCTTGATACGTTCTTGTTTATGGATACCTGCTCGAATTTGGGCCAATTGCTCAAATGTAGACCCCAATTCGGATCCTTTACCAGCCATGGTTTCTAAAGCGATACAAACGGAAGAATCATCCGCATCCAATACCACATTTAATCGATCAATCACCGATTGAATGGCTACTTCCACATCGGCTTTTAAACTAGCCCCTGGATGCAAGACCAAAATGGTAGCACCAAAAGCTTGGACACGCAGCATCTCTTTAGCAAGAAATTCTTGACCAAACTGTGCCGTTTCTGGTTTGATCGTATTCGCTAAATTAATCAGATAAGGAGCATGGACGATGACCCGTTGCGGATCCCATCCATTTTCTTTCATCAATTGATGGGCGGAATCAATCTTTAAGGCTTCAATGGGTTTGCGTCTTGTATTACTTGGCGCACCCGTATAGATCATACAGGCATTGGCACCATAAGAGAGTGATTCCTGAATGGATCCATAAAAATAATCCGGTGCTTTCATGCCTACATGACTGCCCAAATAAATCATGAACGATTCGCCTTCTCTCGCTGTTTCTGTTTTGCCCGTTCCTTTTTCTGTCTCTGAATATCTTTTTGAATCATTTGACGCTTTCTCTTTCGCTTCAAACGATCAATTTCCTGTTTTTGTTTCTTCTTATAGCCCGGTTTGACCTTTTGTTTTTTACGATGAACAATTCGTTCAATTTCTTCATCAAATTCATCTTTTTGATGCGGTTTCTTTTTCGGAAAATAAGGTTTTAATTCTACCCATTGTCCTTTTTTCACATCTTCATGATGAAATTTTACTTCTTTAGATAAGGTTTGAATGGCTTTTGCATCTTTGTCTTGGTATAAAGCAATACAAATACCATCTCGATTGGCTCTTCCCGTACGACCGGCTCGATGAATATAATATTTCAAGTCTTTGGGGAAACCACACGAAATGACATGGGTCACGCCATCAAGATCAATCCCTCGTGCCGCAATATCAGTTGCCACAATATATGATTTTTTCTGGGCATTGATCAAACGGATGGATTTCAACCGTTCCCGTGATTCCATCGAACCATGAATTTCAACAAGATCATAATCATGCGCACGTAAAACCTTCGCAAGTTCTTCTGCTTCTTCATTGGTATTCGCAAAAATCAAACACACATAGGGTTGAATAGCCGGTAAAATATCCAGTAGTTTCTCGCTATATGTTTTATGTTTACATGGCACCAAAATATGTTTCACATTGGCTTGGAAATTTTCTTTTTCATCGATTTGGATCATGTACGGATCATGAAGATATTTCTTTAAGAATGGTTTTAAAGCTTCAGGTACAGTGGCTGAAAAAACCATCAACTGGATCTTTTTGTTCATATGCGAAAGAATCGTATCAATATCTTCTAAAAAGCCAAATTCCAAGGTCATATCGGCTTCATCGATAACCATGACTTTTGCGGTATCGAGACGTAAGATCTTATCTTGTAGAAAGACATCTTTCATCCGTCCGGGTGTTCCAATCACAATATGAGGTAATAGCGTACTCGTTTTCTTTTCACTGCCACCAGTTACTAATTTAACGCGCATGCCTAAGACATCGGTTAATTTTTTGCAGCGTTCATACAATTGATAGGCAAGTTCTCGCGTAGGTGTAGAAATGACGGCTTGTACCTCATTTTTATTTGGATCAATTTGTTCCATGATGGGCATAAAAAACGCATGAGTTTTTCCAGAACCTGTAGATGATATACCAATCACATCACGTGTTTTATTTGACATATTTAAGATTTCACTTTGAATGGGGGTCAATTCTTTAAAATGTTCGATTTCCATGATACGTTGTACAATTGTGCTGTATGTCATGTTGAACCTCCTTTAAAACGTGTCTATCGTAACACACAAAAACTTTGAAAACAAATCACGAGTTCGTATAATAAAAGTATGCGAATCATTAAAGTAAAACCACAAGGATATTGTGGTGGTGTATTGAAAGCTATCGACATGGCTAAGCAAGCTCGAAAACAATATCCGGATGAAAAAATTACGATATTAGGTAATTTAGTGCACAATGCCTATGTCAAAAAAGCCCTAGAACAAGAGAATATTCAAACGATTGAAGATTCTTCGAAAACGCGTCTTGAATTATTGGATGCAATTCATGAAGGCATCGTTATTTTTACAGCCCATGGAATTCATCCGCAAGTAAAAGAAAAAGCTATCCAAAAAGGCTTGCATGTGATTGATGCAAGTTGTCCTTTTGTGTTACAGACACAAAAAATCGTCCAACAAAAACTACAAGAAGGATTCGATGTGTTATATATTGGTAAATATCGACATCCAGAAGCAGAATCCATTTATACATTGAGTGCAGCGGTCCATTTGGTCCAGAATACAAAAATTCCCAATATTACGAACCCTCATATTTTTGTGACTAATCAAACAACCATGTCCATTGAAGATATTGACCTTATTTTTCAAGCTATCAAAGCCAAATATCCACAGGCCGTATTTCATGATGAAATCTGTAATGCGACACGCATTCGTCAACAAGCCATCTTAGACTTAAAAGATCAAGCAGTGGATGCTTTGATTGTTGTGGGTGATCCGTCCAGCAACAATACGCAAAAGCTATTGGAAATTGGTAAAAGTGCCAAAATTCCTTTGCGCATGAAAGTACAAACATTTAAAGATATTGATTTGAAAATTTTACATTCTTGTTCTACCATTGCCGTAACTTCCGGTGCAAGCACACCACCCTATTTGACCAATCAAGTCATTGCATATCTACAAGGTAAAATCACCAAAAAAGAAGAGATACAAATAGGAAAGATCCTATAATGTATCTCTTTTTTGTAGAATTTCTAGTTCTTTTTCGAACTCTTTTCGTTTTTTTGGAACCCGAAGGAAAAGTTGTTGATACTTCATCTCTTGTTTTTGCAGATAGGATACATAGTCTTGTGAAGATTCTACCTGATAGCCATAGCGAATTTGAAAATCCGATAAAACTTGTTCGGATTGCGTATAGGTACACGCAAGGATGGGATAATAGTGTTTATCATAAACCATCTTTTCTTTTTCTATGGTAAAACCATGCGAAATCAGAAACTTACGAACTAGCTCCGTATCCGAATGAGGAGAAATCAAGAAATGCATACCCCGATGCAAGGTTGCCTTTTCTAAGATATCGATGATCGTATGACCACCCATTCCAGCAATCACCACTATATCAACATCTTCTGGTAAACCAACCATACCATCTAATAATAAACATTGGATCTGCTCTTCTAGATGAGCAGATTTGACTTCCGCTTGTGCCCGAGCCAAAGGCTTTGGCGCAATATCACACGCATAGGCCTTTGTTACCTTGTGCTGTTTGATCGATTCGATACATACGTACCCATGATCACAGCCAATATCCGCTAACACATTTCCTTCTACCCAATCAACCACATGCTCCAAACGTTTTGAAATCATGATTTCATGAAATCTTTCAAACGTTTTGCACGATTTGGTTTTTTCAATTTACGAATCGCCTTGGCTTCAATTTGACGAATACGTTCACGGGTTACATTGAATTCCTTACCAACTTCTTCCAATGTACGGGTACGACCATCTTCCAAACCAAACCGTAAGCGCAATACCTTTTCTTCTCGTTCGGTCAAACCTTGCAAGATATTATCGATTTCATCTTTTAATAACTGATTGTTTGTATAATCATCTGGCGATAAGGTTTCTTTATCTTCAATGAAGTCACCCAAATGAGAATCGTCTTCTTCACCAATTGGTGTCTCTAAGGATACGGGATCCAAAGCAATCTTTTGAATTTCACGAACCTTGTCGGCGGTAATGTTTTCCATCTTTTCAGCAATTTCTTCTGGTAATGGATCACGGCCTAAATCTTGAACCAATTGACGTTGAATACGCGTTAACTTATTGATGGTTTCCACCATATGTACGGGAATACGAATCGTACGTGCCTGATCGGCAATCGCACGCGTAATACTTTGACGAATCCACCATGTTGCATAGGTAGAAAATTTAAAACCTTTTTTATAATCAAATTTGTCGACGGCTTTGATCAAGCCACAATTGCCTTCTTGGATCAAATCCAAGAACAACATGCCACGACCGACATATTTTTTCGCAATCGAGACAACCAAACGTAAGTTGGAAGAAATCAAAATTTGTTTGGCTTCTTCATCCCCTTCTTGGATTCGTTTGGCAATGATTGGTTCTTCCTTTGGATCCAAAAGCGGAATTTGACCAATTTCCTTTAAGTACATTTTCACAGGATCATTGATCTTTGAATGTGATGAGTTCGCAAACGTTTTTTCCAATTGAGAAATGTCTTCGCTGACAGAATCATCATTTTCGTCTTCTACGGGTTCTAATTCATCTTGGGAATCATCAATGAACTGAATATCGTTAGCATCACACCAATCAAAAAGATCATCCATCTCTTCATCGGTTAATTTCAAATCATTGATCGCATCCATGAACTCATTTTGCGAAATGTCTTCATTGTTTTCATTGGCCTTCAATAAATATGCTTTACTTTCGTCAACGGATTTAAATGCTTTCATTTTGCTTTTCGTTGCCATAACTTATCCTCCCTTGTTCATGTAACAATCGTTGTTTATCGACTGACAGTTTGGCTTTTTCGATGGGATCGGCCACCGTTTTGATCTTCGCGTTGATCGCATCGATCCGTTCTTGCAGAGTGCATAGTTTGATCTTTTTCATACTATCGTTAAAATACGCTTGGTCAAAAGCAGTTTTTCGATAGGGGTCATTCCATATCTGCATCAAAAACGAGCGAATTTCTTCATCGGTAATCTGTGCCATTAATTGATCCATGTCCAATCGATCATAGGTTCGATAGACATCATAAATATATAACGATAATTTCTGGCATTTCGGATCTTTAAAAAAGCCAATTTCATCACGAAATCGCTGACATGCCGATTTGCTCAATAATATACAATTGACTATTGCACGTTCTGCGATATCTCGTCCCGACATGGGTTGTGTGAGATGGATAGGCATTGAACGTTGTTTTTTTCTTTTTGGCTGCACAGGCTGTTTGACCATCGTATGAAAATCAAAGCCTGTTTTTTGTTTCAATTGTGCCAAATAAGTTTCTTTTTCAAAAGAATTGGCCATTTTTTCAATGGCTTCAAAAATTTCTAGCGCATAGGCCTTTCTATCTTCGTAGTTATCCAGATTATATTTAGTCAATAAATAATCAAAAAGAAAATCAATAAAAGAAATGGTTCGGGACACAAAAGCGGATAATTCGGCTTTTCCCCCTTGATCAAAGATTTCATCGGGATCCTTATTGGTATGGTTTTGAACAACCACGATCTCCATGTTCTGAGCAAGCGCTTTTTTACCAAATTTGTACGTGGCATTTTGACCGGCAGAATCTCCATCGTAACAAATGGTCACTGGTACCCGCAATCGTTGAATCAATTCCAGTTGTTCTGTCGTACATGCCGTGCCTAAACAAGCAATACTTTCATGGATATCGGCTTTTTCAAAAGCCAACACATCCATGGCTCCTTCTACCAAAATAACACGATGGGCTTTGTGCGCAAACGTTTTGGCACGATGATAATTAAAGATCACGTGGCCTTTTTCATACAGTTTGGTTTGCGGACTATTGATATATTTGGGCTCATCTCCTGTATTGGTTAATTTACGAGCCGTAAAACCAATCGGATGGCCATTCGCATCGTGAATCGGAATCACAAATCGATCATGAAATAAGGCGTGTCCATTTTGTATCAAACCTAATTCTTTTAAAGTTTTGGCATCGTATTGTTTCGCATCAAAATACTTTTGCGAAGCCTGGATATCCGGAGCATATCCAATCTCAAAACGATATAAAACATCTTCATTGAGCTTACGACGATGCAAATAGTCCAAAGCAAGCATACCTGCTTCGCTTTTTAGTTCATACTGCATATATGAAATATAAGCCTGCAAGATATCATAATAGGATTGGTTGGGATCGGCTTTAGGCTTATAGGCACTTGTCGGCATCGTCAATGGATAACCAATCATTTCGGCTACTTTCGCAACTGCTTCCGGAAAAGAAATATTCTCTATTTTCTGTACGAATCCAAATACATCACCACCGGCACCACATACAAAACATTTAAAGATTTGTTTGTCCGTAGAAATCGAAAGACTTGGATCATGATCATCATGAAACGGACATAGCGCCTCATAGTTTTTTCCTTTTTTCGATAGCGACAAATACCGCGACATGATATCTACGATATCGGCTTGTGCACGTATCGCTTTTAAATCTTGTTCATTGATCCAACGCAATCCCATCACCTACTATAATTGAATACGCTTTGTGATATAGGTTTCCAATTCCGTCAATGGAATTCGAACTTGTTCCATCGTATCACGATCACGAATCGTTACACATTGATCTTCTTGTGTATCAAAATCAACGGTTACACAGAATGGTGTTCCAATCGCATCTTGACGACGATATCGTTTACCGATGCTTCCCGTTTCATCATAGGTACAGCTGCATACATCGCATAATTGTTTAAAGACATCCATAGCTGGTTCTTTTAATTTCTTAGATAATGGTAAAATAGCCACTTTATATGGGGCTAAGAATGGATGTAACTTCAATACCGTACGATCTTCTTTTTCTAAATGTTCGATTTCGTAAGCTTCTGACATGACAGCCAAGATCAATCGTTCAACACCAACACTTGGTTCAATAACATATGGAATATATTTTTCATTGGTTTGTGGATCAAAATATTCTAGCGATTGTTTACTATGTTCTTGATGGGCTTTTAAGTCAAAATCCGTACGATCGGCAATGCCCCATAGTTCACCCCAACCAATTGGATCATGGAAGTTGTATTCAATATCACTTGTACCATTGGAATAATGCGCTAATTCTTCTGGATCATGGGCACGCAAACGAATATTCTTTTCATCCAAGCCTAAATCCTTTAAGAATTGTACACAGGCTTTACAATAGTAATCAAACCATTCTTTATCCGTTCCTGGTTTACAGAAGAATTCCAATTCCATCTGTTCAAATTCACGCGTACGGAAAATGAAATTTCCTGGAGTAATCTCATTACGGAATGATTTACCAATTTGGCCAATGCCAAATGGAATCTTTTTACGCATGGAACGTTGCACATTTTTGAAATTCACAAAGATACCTTGTGCGGTTTCTGGACGCAAATAAATGGTATTTTTAGCATCTTCCAAAACACCTTGGTATGTTTTGAACATCAAATTAAATTGACGAATCCCTGTAAAGTTTTTAGCTCCACATTTTGGACAGGTAATATCATGATCTTTGATAAATTGTTCCATTTCTTCATTGGACATACCTGCTGCACTGACTTCATTGTGTGTAGCTTCTTCAATCAATTGATCCGCACGGAAACGGGATTTACATTCTTTACAATCCATCAAAGGATCACTAAAACCACCAACATGACCACTGGCTACCCATACTTCTGGGTTCATCAGAATGGCTGATTGAATTCCGACATTATTTGGATCTTCATGGATGAAACGTTTCCACCATGCTTTTTTAATATTATCTTTGAGCTCGATTCCTAACGGACCGAAATCCCATGTATTGGACAAGCCACCATAGATCTCTGATCCTTGGTAAACGAATCCGGCATTTTTCATGTGTGCTACCACATCATTAAATGACAATCCACTCATTATTAGTCTCCATTTCTATTTGTACCATGACAAAAAAAGGTACAAAGATGTACCTTAATAGTATATACCAATTTCATCCGAAATTGAAGTTAAAAATCGTAAGCTTGGTAGTTTTAAATTTAAATGATATCCAATCCAAGAAGCCCATTGGATAAAATCAGATAATGTCAATGTATACAGTTCACAAAAGGATGCATAGGCCGTTGGCTGCACATGAAATAAGGAATGAATCTGAATTAAATCCGCTTTGGATTTTTTACCCACATGCGATGGATTACAATATGAACATAGAAAACCACCTTGTTTGATGGATAGCGCTTCAATATGATCGGTTCGCTCACATTTCACACAATGATCCACACAAGGATCAATACCTTGATAGTGAATGATTTCTTTTAAACAAAGACAGGCATACGTATATCCATTGGTATGGGTATTAAATGCTTGCCAACAAGTGTTCACCAAATTCATAAATGATGTATGAATCGGGCCTAAATGCACCAGATCATTGAGAACCTGACACGTAGTCTGTATTTCGAGATCTTCCAAAATATGGAAGTAAAAGCGTTTGGTTGTTCCATACAGCAACAAAGGAAAACGATTGGCTTTTTCATCGATGGTGATATGTACCCAACTATATGGTTGACATATTACACGATTTTTGGATTGCAGCGATTGTACGCCACGTGCTCGTATGCGTAAAATTTCCTGAGATGTCAATACCGTGACAATAGCATCTTTTTCCCGATATTCTTCATTTTTTAAAACCAAGGCATCGATGTCTCTAGTCGTCATCAAATTCATCCAATCCGAATGCTTTGATCTTATCTTCGTGGTTTCGCCAATTTTGTTCGACACGAACGTATAATTCCAATTCCACACGCTGTCCCAATAAGTCACTTAATTCTTTTTGGGCTGCCAAACGAATGGAACGAATCATTCTTCCCTGCTTACCAATCAAAATACCCTTTTGACTTTTCTTATCGACGATTACCAACATTTGAAGATGATAACCATTTGGTTTTTGTTCACTTTTTTCTAATAAAACCGCTACACTATGAGGAATTTCTTCATGCGTACGCAACAGGATCTTTTCACGAACAATTTCACACATGCGAAAATTCAAATCATGATCACTTGTCATTTCTTCTGGAAATAAGGCCGGTCCTTCTTTTAGATACGATTTCATGACTTTTAAAACCTCCATCAAATTATCTGCTTTTTTCGCACTGATTGGAATGATTTCATCAAAATCATAAACCTTTGACCAATTTAAACAAACTTCCATGAGTTTTTCTTTGTTCATTTGATCAATTTTATTAATCAATAAGATGACTGGTTTATGAAGAGCTTGAATGCGTTCTAAAATAAACGTATCTCCGGCACCATAGTTTTCATTTCCATCGACGATCCATGCCAAGACATCACAATCTTCCATCGCCGAATACGCATTCTTATTTAGGACGCGGCCCAATTGTTGCTGGGGTTTATGGATACCGGGTGTATCCACAAACACATATTGCGCATCGGGCTTAGTCAAAATACCCGCAATATTATTTCGTGTCGTATTGGGCTTATCCGACATGATGGCAATTTTTTCTTTCAGTAATTGATTCATCAATGTGCTTTTGCCTGCATTAGGACGACCAACGATCGCAATAAATCCTGATTTATACATATAGTATTACCTCCTAGAAAATTTTAGGAACAAAGATCATGAGTCCTGTGATGGCTGCACAAATACTGATGATCAATACCCCAAAAGCAGCCATATCTTTGATGCGCTTGGCTCGTGGATCACGTTTTAAACTAATATAATCCACACATCGTTCAATACAAGAATTGGTCACTTCGGCTGCAATCACAAGACCAATACACCAAATGACTTTGAGCCATTCTTCTTGATTCAAATGAAAGAGAAAACCACATAGGATGACGATCAAACCAAAAATCATTTGGTAACGAATACTGCGATCTTTCAAACACGTTAAAAAGCCACAATAGGCATAGTAAAATCTACCGAGAAACCATTTCATCCAAAATCACATCCTGTAATCCAAACATTTCTTTTTCATCTTCAGGCGTCATATGATCATATCCCATCAAATGCAACAGTCCATGACAAAATAAGAAACAAGCTTCACGACGAATCGAATGTCCATATTCTTTTGCTTGCGAACGAATGGCATCGACATTGATAAAGATATCGCCCAGTTCGTATTGATCTTCTTGTGTATAGGCATCGTCCAGATCATCTTGCAAGGCAAAACTAATTACATCGGTTGCCCGATCGATGTTTCGATAGTCTCGATTGATTTCATGAATTCGTTCAGGCGTCACATAAATCACCGATAAAGACCAATCACCGGGTCGATGTAATACCTCACAAGCTTTTTCTAAGATGGCTTGATAATCTTTTTTAAACCGATACATCATCGGATCTTTTGCTTCATTGATAAAAATAATTTCCATACATAGAGAGTATATCATAAAAAGGGACATTCTCCTGTCCCTTAGCTATTATTTTTTAATACCGAATCCATCGGTATTTTACGGATACGTTGGATATCCAGCATCATCACGAACAGATAGCCAACAAAAACCAAAAGTATCATATAGATCTTTCCGTAGGTGCTTAATACAAATGCGAACCAACCATCCATCCTTTGCATCATTGCTTTCCAAATCCAGATCATAAGCCATTCACTCATGAACGTGCTCACCAGAACAGAAAGGAATACGACAATGGTTGTAGGAACAATGTAGATCTTCACAATTTCCTTGGTGGTATACCCCAATATCTTGGTCATCGAAATCGCTTTTTCATTTCGTTCAATAATCAGTTTTGTCAACAAATACAATAAGATGACTGCACATCCCGTACATAGATATTGGAAATACTTCATAAAAGAACCCATGGAATGATCGAGTTGTTTCGCAACTTTTATGACATCTTTTTTCGTGATGGTTGTCGCTATCGAATCACGATCGATCTCATTTATTTTTTTATTAGAGAACCATCCTTTTGCATATTCATCAAACATAGATCTAAATTGGGTATTGGACATAAAAATAGCCAAAGAGCCGGAATAATTATAGATACCAGCAACTTTTAATTTGTAGGTGGAAGAATCATATTTACCGTGTAAAGTGATTGTATCACCTACCTGAACGTCATATTTATCATGAATGCTTTGACTGATCAATATTTGATGTCTTTTTAATTGTTTGATTTGTTTCGATTTTACATAGGAACTATTCGGCTGTACGCCAAATACGGATACATCTTCTCGAAAAGAATCGGTTTTATATTCCAGTGTCTTTTGGAAAAAAGATTCAGCGGACGCAACATGGGTCTGTATATTTTCATCGTTTAATATGGTTTCATTTTTTGCCAGCATCAAAGAAGAAACATTGTTTTGATAATACGACAAGGTGTCTGGTAAACCAATGGCTATGGAGAGCATGAGCATTACGAAGAAAATACCAATAAATAAAATCAAATAAGCTGGGATATTTTGTAGGAAAACACGCGCACGGATACGATGCATGAACGAACCATGACGCAAAGGGATGGTATGGGGTTGTTTGGCTTTGCTTAAATCATTTCTTAAAAAGGATAAAGGCGACAACTGCAGCTTTTTATGGATCATACATCCATCAATCACCAACATCAAACACAAAGGGACGGCCGTCGTCTGGATAAACGCATCCCATGAAAACAATGTATGATACGTTGGTAGACTGTAACTGTTGTAATATAACTGGACCACTACATTTTTTAAGATTGTATAGCCTAAAAGATTTCCGATGCAACAAGCAAATAACATCACCAGCATGGGCATGATCATAAAATGGTTCCATAGTTCTTTTTTCGTATAACCCAATGACCGTAATGTACCAATTACGGAAGCTTCTTTTGTGATGGTACTGCTGATGGTGATAGCAAAGATAAAAGCCATCACCACAATCAATATATAGAGAATCATCCCACACATAGCACGGTCAGATCCCATATCTTCTTGCGTGAATTGAATGGCTTGATTGATATAAGCCGGTAAAAAATCTTCGATTTTATTATTGTTTGTTTCGGTTTGTGTTATCAATGCTGCTAAAAAGTCATACGCTGCCTTCGAATTCGATCCTTTTTGGTTGGTAAACTTGTATGCGTAATTATAATGTATTGTCGTATCAATGGAAGCAAAAGCACGGTTAGTGACCAGTCCTACGTCGAAGGTCAACGCATCAAACATAACATCACTATTTTTTTGAAAAAGTGCCGTATAATCGACATTAGCTACTAAACCACTTACGATAAAAGTTTGATGGCCAATTTTCAAAGTATCACCGACTTTTATACCCGCATTATCTGCATGCATGCGATCAATCGCAATTTCATTATTCTTTTTTGGAAGGGAGCCTTCCATTACACAAGCCCTATTAATAGATTTTCGAATGGTATAAATACGAATGGTACTCGATTTATGATTTATTTTTTCGGTTGTTTCTTTAAAGAAATTAGGATATATCTTTACTTTTTGTGACATAAAAGCAGAATCATTCAAATCGTATTCATCAATTGCTTTCTGATATTCCGAATCAATTTCTTGCTCGGCTTGTTTGTAAGCGGCTTGTCGATCGGCTTCAGGAATTGTGGCATCTATTTTTTTATAAGCTTGTTTTTGATAATAAGCTTTTATATCCGCTTTTTCTCCGCTCGCAATCTTTTTTTGTAACACAGCACTAGCTTTCTTTTTCAATTCAAAATGGCCATCTTCTAAATGATAGATGGATTGACTGTTTTTTGCGGTAGCTAATATACTGCCATTAGTCACATATATAGCCGATACAAAACCAATGGTCAAGATCATAAATACACTCACTACAAGATATTTTTTCCATTCCGTTCGCAATTCTCGTACGATGCGTTTTTGTAAGGGATTTCTCATGACCATCACCATTCCAATTCAGCTGCAGTTACTTTTTCATGATTGACCGTATCACTACGTATCTGACCATCATGCAAATGAACGATATGATCTGCCATTGGACAAATGGCTTCATTATGGGTGACCATCAATATGGTGTTCCCATATCGAGCATTGATTGTTTCGATCAATGCAAGAATTTCTTTAGATGTATGATAATCCAAAGCACCAGTTGGTTCATCACATAATAATAAACTAGGATTTTTAACAATTGCACGCCCAATGGATACACGTTGTTGTTGACCGCCGGATAATTGATTGGGAAATTTGTCTCGATGATCCCATAAACCAAGAATTTGGATCAATTCACGAACGTCCAATGGATCATCGGCAATATAGGCTCCCGTTTCAATATTTTCTGTGACGGTTAGATTGGGAATCAAATGATACATTTGGAATACATAACCGACATATTTCCTTCGATATTGGGTCAAATGCTTATCATCCATCGTTTCTAATACGGTATTGCCAATTTGGATAGTTCCGCAATCGGCTGTATCAATGCCACCAATGATATTGAGAAGGGTTGATTTTCCAGAACCGGAAGGACCTAACAACACACAAAATTTACTTTTATTCAAAGAAAAACTAACTTCTTTTAATACTTGTTGTAAAGAATCGCCATTCCCATATTCTTTACATAAACCTTCAACCTTTAAAAACGCGTTCATCCTTTTCCCTTTCCTTCTTTTTGCTTCATTGTAAGATATGGTGCTTGATGAAAAACAAACCATTTACAATAAGCAATACAATAAATAAACTGATTAGACCAAACTCAAAAGATTCTATTGTCATCGTAAACCGATGCATGTTTATCGCCTCTTTTCATCGGATACAATAGCCGATTGCATGGCAATGCCATGTTGTACCATTGTTCGATACGATGTCATACATTGATGGATTTGATCAAATTGTCGTTTGGCTTTTTGTACATCACCATACACTTTCCAACAACCAATCCATTTACATTCTCTTTTTTCAATAAAACCAATCACATCTTCAATGGGATATCCTAAAAAGATACCTACTTCATGAGGAAAACTACTGTCTTCTTGGAGTCGATGCACCAAATGAGCCACACAATGAGTGGGTTGTTTATTGGTGTATCCATATTGTTCTAATACATGTTCTACTTGTTTATCGGATAAGATTTTTTCAATGTCTTTGGAACGATAGACATAAACAAGTACACGATCATTTAGAATGCGTATCGGAACCAACCGAATTCCTTTAGGTACTAAAATACGGTTCAGTCGTACACAATCTTCCACTAACGATTGGTGATCGTGATAGGGACAGTTAAATAAGCTACCGGCTTTGATCCCTGCGAGTGTCGGCGCTGCCTGATGCATGATATCGATTTCTGACATAATCTCTCCTATTAGTGTTAACTAACTATATGTTAGCAGGAACTAACTATAGAATCAAAAAAAAGCCGAATCCAACGATTCGACTTACTTCACAGAACTTCGTTTCAAGAAACTATAGGTCATCTCAATTTCTTTATTTAATGGTTGTTTCTTATCTTTATCTTCTACCAACATCTTCGTCAATAAACGCATCGCTACAGCACCCATATCATATTCAGGAATATTATAGGATGAAATATGCGGACGAACCATGTTTAGATATTTATTATTCAGAACACAAATCAGTTCATAATCATCGGGTACTTTATACCCGGCTTCACTAGACGCATTCAATACCGCAATGGCTTGTGAATCACGCAAGGTGATGACCATTTGACTTGGTTTCATCTGCTTGAAATGCTCTGTTAAGAAGACATACGAAGATTTATATGAATCATCGTAAGAAATGTATTTTTCAAATTTCTTTCCCTTTTCTTCATATGCTTTATCAATTCCATTTTTTAATTGCTCCATCATGGAAAGATTCAGCTTATCTTCTACTAAGGCAATATCCTCAATTCCTTTTTCGAAACACGTATTGACTAGATCATAGGCCATTTGTTCAAAATCAACATAGACATTTCCAACATTGGCAATATTCGTTTTCGGAATCTTGCTGCCAACAATGACCATAGGAATTTGATATTCATTTAAAACTTCCAATTCATCTTCAGAAAAATTGTCATTAAATAAGATAACACCATCTACTCTAGATTTAATAATAGATTCAATGACATCTTGCATCTTAGAAATGCCCTTGGATGTTGTATGAAACATAATATTGTAATTATAAATCTTTGCCACATCCATCAAACCATTTAAAATCTTTGCATGATAAGGGAACATTTTTTCGCCCATAACGATGGATACGGTCGTTGTTTTGGATAAAGCCAGTCCTTGTGCAATCGCATTGGGTTTATAGCCTAATTTCTCAATGGCTTTTTGAACACGGATCCGCGTATCTTCACGAACAACATTACTGTCGTTGATTACCCGGGATACCGTGGCCAAAGATACATCCGCCTCTTTTGCGACATCGTATATCGTTATTCTTTTCATTCGCTACCTTCGTCTTTCTTATCAAAAAATTTCTGGATACCACCAAATACAGCTTTATTGAACTTATCCGTTAGCTCTTCGGCTGCATCGACACCTTTCTTTAATCCTTCGCTTTCACGAACAATATCCAATCGTTTATCAGCCTTATCAACCAAATCGGCAATCTTATCATTAGACATTAAGATATCGGTTGTTGTTTTAAAACCATCCACGATCAAACCCGTTGCTCCTTCAATCAAATCTTTGCTGGCAGCAATGGTTTGTTTGAAATTATCACTATTGGATACTTCTACCGCTTTCTTACGTGTTGTATCTACGATATTTAAGACATTATCTTTTGCATTCGTCAGATTTTCTTTGATCTTTTCCGGATCCGAATTTTCCTTTAAGATTTGTCGCAGATCATCAAAAACATCTTTGATTTGTTTCTTTCCTTCATCGACGACTTTTTCGTTTTCTTCATTATCTTCTTCGCGGAACGAATCCAATTCTTTTAATGACTTTTCTTCGAGTTCATCGACTACATTTTTCTTTTCTTCTGCCATTATTCTTCCTCCTGACTATGATACACTGGAAATTCACGGCGATCTTCTCTTTTCTCATTGACTTTCTCAACGACCGTGTCCTTTACATCATTGGCCACTGACTTCACTTTTTCCACATTTTCTTTGATGGTACCATCTGCTTTTTTGTCAGCTAACCATTCCTTTACTTGCTTCGATCCTTTATCCAAGGATTTTGCTGTTTCGACAACGACTTCACGTGCCTTCGCATTGACATCATCCACACTCTTTGACACATTCTCGATGGTCTCCAATGGGGTATCTAATTTACGTACCTGTTCATTGACGATGGCAAGCGTTTTATCAAATTCTTTCAAAGTTTCGATGACCTTTTTAAATAAAATGGCTAAATACACAAGAGCAACAACGCCAGCAACGGGTAAAAGATATCGAAATAATTGAGCAATAGCTCCTAATAATTGATCCATTGTCACATCATCACCTCGAATGCATTATAACACTTTATTTTTGGTCTATCCACCGTAAATGAAAAATTTTTTCATAATTCTGAAAGCTCTTTCGAACAAAAAAAAGAAGAGGACTAATCCTCTTCCAAACGTTTCTTTAACATATCTTTTAATAAATAGATATCTTTACTTGACATAAATAAGTAAACAGCTGGTCCCATGGTTTCTAAGACTTCAGCAGAAGGTTCATCAACATCCAACAAGCGTCCCTTTGGACACAAGGCCAATAAATCTTGAATCGTTACGGTAATATCTGGTGTTTCACGAATTGCATTTTTAGGGAAATCACACAATACAACTTCATCGGCCATATTTAAACTATCGGCAAATCCCTGCAAGAAATACTGTAAACGACTATATCGATCCGGTTTATACAAAGCAATCACTTTCTTGCCTGGATATTTTTTACGAGCAGCATCAATCATATAGCGAATGGCCGTTGGATGATGGGCATAGTCATCGACTAAAACGGAGTCTTTTACTTCTTCAATGACGCTTCGACGAGCAATACCTTTAAATGTTTCCAAACCATCAACGATATCTTCCACTTTCATACCTAAAGTGTGGGCCATCGCAAAGCATCCCAATGCATCTTGTAAGAAAGTCGAAGACGTTTCATGTAAAGAAATGTGGGCAATCTCTTTTCCTTCATGTTTTACATCAAAATGCATACCAAATGGACCTTGTTCAATATGAATGGCTTGATAATCGTTGCCATCCTTAAGACCATAAGTAACTGTTGGTACTTTATACTTTAAGGTTGGTAGCCAAGGATCGTCACCATAATAAACGATCTTCTTTTGAACTTGATCGGCAAATTGTTGAAAGGCGGATACATAATCATCCATATCTTTATAGTAATCGATATGATCCAATTCCACATTGGTGATCAATGCATAATCGGGATGATAGCACAAGAAATGTCGCTTAAATTCACAAGATTCAAACACAAAATATTCACTGCCCTTCGGCATATGGCCATGTCCATCCCCAATCAAGTAACCCGTTTTCGCATAACGCGGAAGGATCCATCCTAAAAGTCCCGTTGTCGTGCTTTTTCCATGTGTTCCTGCTACACTGATGGATTCATAATTTTTCGCAAATTCGCCAAGAAAGTCAAAGTACCAATAGGCTTGTACATTTGGATTTTCTTGAGCTGCTTTAATTTCTGGATTGGTTTGATCAAAGGCACCACCCATGATCACTATATCGCCATCATGAATATTCTTGGCATCAAAAGAGCCAAATGGAATACCGCGTTCGGTTAATCCATCTTGCGTAAAAATATATTTATCGATATCTGAACCAGTAACGGGATATCCTTCATCGTGTAAAATACAAGCTAATGCCGCCATTCCAGTTCCTTTGATTCCTACAAAATGATATGCCATACTTTCACCCCTTAGTTTTTCGAAGCAAAAAGCTTCTCTTGTTTTGGCTTTTCTTCATCTGTTTTTTCTAAGATGTCATCTAACGCAATCGCTTCGGTTGCATCGTTTACTTTTTGACCAACCGTATCGGGATCCTTGCGTGGAATCTCATTTTCTTTTCGATAACTTGGAATGTCTTGGCCAAACATTGGAGAAATGACTTGTTCCAAAGCCGAAGAAACGACTGGTTTTTCCAATTCCACCGCATTATGGATCTTATCGTAATCTTTTTTATCATCGGAGGTATTGCCAAAGATTGGACTCATAATACTTTGATAATTATATTCTGGTTGTTTTTTCCGTACTGGTTTTGCATCTTGATTCAATTTACTGCGATCAAAATGATACGGTTTTTTATATGTTGGACTCGTATCTTTCTTTTGTACTTTTTGAATATCTAAAGAACCAAATTGTGTCGCTTTTTTCTCAGGTACAGGATCCAAAACAACATCCGCTAAAGAAATCGGATTGGGTTGTTGCACAGGTTGTGGCTCCACTGGTTTTTTTGGTTCTGCTGGTGCTTCCGGTTTCACGACCATTGGTTGTGGAGCAGGCTCCTCGACTTTTTTGGGTTCTTCCTTTTCCTCTTCCATTTCTTCTTGATCCACATCAATATCTTCATCAAAAATAGATTTCATTAAATTCTTAAATTTTGGCATTTCCATACTCCTTTTCCACCGTCATCGCTACATAATCCATCACTTCTTGTTCGGTTTTTCGAAATGGTGTGACATATCGACTGATTTCATGACCATCTCGATAAGCAATAAAACTTGGGACGCTCATCACTCCAAGGTCTCTACATAAATCAGATAATTCATCTCGTTCTACTTTATAAAAGGATACATTCGCAAATTTTGGTTGGATATGTGCAATGATCGTATCCATTCCTACACAATCGGAACATCCAAATCCTGTGAATAAAAAAACCGAAATCGAATCTTGCAGCATGACTTTCACATAATCTTCATTTGTATGTACCGGCTTCATTATATCACCGTTTCCAAACACAACGATAAATTGGTTGTCCTTTTGCGATAAATTTTTCTTCGTATTCGGTTTGTACATCTTCTGGATGTGGTTCCTTACGGTAATCCACATTCACATCAATCATCTGAAAACCCGCATTCTGAAATTCAAGTAAAGAATATGCAAACAGTTTCGCATTGTCTGTTTTCATTTGAATTTGCCCATCCAAAGCTAACACTTCTTTATATTGTTCTAAGAAACGTGTATTCGATAAGCGCCGTTTTGCATATCGTTTTTTTGGCCATGGATCCGAAAAATTCAAATGAATGACATCGATTTCCTGTTTGTCAAACCATTCATTCAAAGCTTGTGCATCACCACGAATTAAACATAACTTGCCTTTTTCGGTGTCGGTATCATATTTTTTAGCTGCAACACCGGCTGCACTATCATTTTTTTCAATAGCGACAAATCCCTCTTGTGGATAGAGCTTTGACATACCTAAAGAATAATTGCCTTTGCCACAACCAATTTCTACATGAAGAACCTCGGTATCTAAGAATTGCTTCCATTTCCCTTTATATTGTTCTGGCACTTTGATACGACATTGCGCCTGCTCTAAATATTCAACAGCCCATGGGATCTTTCGCATTCGCATGATGAGTCCTCCTTATACACGAGGCTTATTTTATCATAACTAACGATGAAAACAAACTGAATCACTCCGTAAAAAAAGACTTGTATGTTTCAACAAGTCTTATGCCTCTTCTTTCTTTGGCTGATCTTCGGTTTTTGGTTTTGGCAATAATGCCTTCGCACTTACATTGATACGACCTTTTCGATCAATTTCCGTTACTTTGACATCAATGGTATCGCCAATCTTCAATACATCTTCAACTTTATCAATATGATGATGACTGATCTTAGAAATGTGAAGCAAGCCATCGGTATTGCCAAACAAGTTAACAAATGCACCAAATTTTTCAATACGAACCACTTTGGCTGTGTACACATCTCCGACCTTGGCAACTCGTACGATATTATTGATCATTTCTTTCGCTTTATCGATAGCAGCTTGATCCATATGATAGATTACGACATGACCATCATCATCGATATCAATCTTCACATCATCGCATTTTTCGATGATTTCATTGATCATCTTTCCACCTGGACCAATGACATCTTTGATCTTTTCTGGATCAATTTTCATTGTACCCATTTTTGGTGCATACGGACTCAATTCCTTACGAGGCTCTGGAATGGCTGCCAACATATTATCAAGAATTTCTAAACGTGCTTTATGAGCTTGTGCTAACGCTTCTTTAAAAATATCTCGAGTAATACCTGTTGTTTTGATATCCATTTGTAGTGCTGTAATACCATTTTTGGTTCCAGCTACTTTAAAGTCCATATCACCAAAGTGATCTTCCATACCTTGGATATCGGTCAATACCGTATATTTTCCGGTTTCGTCATCCATGATCAATCCCATTGCAATACCTGCGACTGGTGCTTTGATTGGAACGCCAGCTGCCATCAATGACATCGTACCGGCACAAATACTTGCTTGTGAAGATGATCCATTACTTTCCATGACATCAGCAACCGTACGAATCGTGTATGGGAATTCTTCTTCCGAAGGTAATACTTGTTTTAGAGCACGTTCACCCAATGCACCATGACCAATTTCACGACGTCCAGGACTGCCCATACGGCCCGTTTCACCGACACAATAAGGTGGGAAATTATATTGATGCATGAATCGTTTGGATTCATTGGTTGTTAGGTCATCAATGATCTGATTTTCATTTAAAGCACCCAATGTGGTAGTGGATAATACTTGTGTTTCACCACGTGTAAACAGAGCCGAACCGTGAACACGAGGCAACAAATCTACTTGTGAATTCAATGGACGAATCTCATCAATTTTACGACCATCGGGACGAACCTTATCTTCAATGATCAAACGACGAACCTCATCCGCTTCAATACCATGACAAATTTCACGTGCTTGCTTAACGGCATTGGCTTGTTCTTTTTCCGATGCATATTCTTTGGCTTCGATCATCGCTGCAGCTTCATCGGTCAATTCATCAATTTTATTGTATCGATCCAATTTTTCTTTAATGGATACAGCTTCACGAATCTTGGCTTCAAAGCCTTCACGTACAGCGGCATCGACTTCTGGATCCACCTTGTACAATTCGATTTCTCGTTTTGGTTTGCCGCAAGCTTGAATGACTTCTTCTTCAAATGCGCACAATTTCTTTACTTGTTCATGTCCAAACATCAGAGCAGCCAACATATCTTCTTCACTGACTTCTTTGGCTCCGGCTTCGACCATATTTAATGCTTTAGCTGTTCCAGCAACCGTTAAGTCAATATCACTTTGTTCTTGTTGCGCAACTGTTGGATTGGCAATAAATTCACCATTGACACGACCAACATGCACACCAGCAATTGGACCATTGAATGGAATATCCGAAATACACAAAGCTAAACTAGCACCAAGCATAGCTGCCATTTCGCTTGGATAATCAGGATCCACACTCAATACCGTATTGACAACTTGTACTTCATTACGGAATCCTTCTGCAAATAAAGGACGAATGGGACGATCAATCATACGTGCTGTTAATGTCGCATGTTCACTTGGACGTCCTTCTCTTCGTAAAAATCCGCCTGGAATTCTTCCAACCGAATATAATTTTTCTTCAAAACTTACTGTTAGTGGGAAAAAGTCAATACCTTCCTTGGCTTGATGACTCGCACAAGCTGTGGATAATGTAACCGTATCGCCATAACGAACGATAACAGCGCCATCCGCTTGCTTAGCGATTTCCCCTGTTTCGACTGTGATCCCCCGACCACAGAAATCAAAATGAAACTCTTGTTTCGCCATATTTTTTATTTTCACCTCATTTAACCTAATGAATCGTATCATAGAAATCTAAAAAAAGATAGAAAAAAAAGCAATCGCCAAGCGATTACTTTCTTAATCCTAATTCAGCAATAAGTTTTTTATAACGATCCAAATCCTTACGTTGTAAGTAAGCCAATAAGTTTTTACGACGTCCAACCTTTTTCATCAAACCACGTTGTGAATGATAATCATGTTTGTGTTCTTTGAAATGTTCTGTCAAACGATTGATTTCTGCGGTTAAAATCGCAACTTGAACTTCTGGAGAACCTGTATCTCCTTCATGAATCGCATACTTTTTGATAATTGCATCTTTTTCTGATTTCAGTAACATAATATCCTCCTCGTACTGTCCTTTTCTACCAAGCAAAGGGTCGGATGTTCCCTGTTCCTAGTACAAAAGCAAAACTATAATATCATGAATCTTCTAAGAATTCAACCAAGATTGTGTTTAATATTTCTAAGCCAGAAGGTGTACAAACACATCGGCCATTCCGAATTTTTAATTGTTTCGCATACTTCTTTAAGACGCGTTGATATTCTTTTTCAAAATCACGCTGATATTTTTGATTCCATGTTTGTATGTCCAATCCGAAAGCCGTACGCAAACTCATCATAATGGCTTCAAATGGCGGATTGGATTCCACATATTCCCGTATCGATCCATTTTGGATATAGGCTTGTAACGATTGGTTCTGATCATATCGTTTGCCATGGATTCGTCCCGAAGCGCCACAACCAATCCCAAGAAAATCGGAATCATCCCAATAACATAAATTATGTCGAGAATACATACCTTCTTTACAATACGAACTAATTTCATATTGTTCATATCCTGTTTGGGTCAAATCTTGTCGAATCCTTTCATACATATCGGCTTCTAAATCTGGATCACATGGTTGCACGCCTTGTTTACCAAAAATCGAATTGGGTTCTATCTGCAAGGAATAAATCGATAAATGAGGAAGATCCAGCTTTAGAAAGATATCAATATCTTTTTGTAGATCTTTCAATGTTTGATGAGGTAAACCATACATCAAATCAATAGATATATTATGGATACCATTGTCTCTACATTGTTGGATACATCGAAAGATATCTTCTAGTGTATGTTTTCTGCCTAATGCATGCAAGATATCCAATTGAAACGATTGAACCCCTAAACTGATACGATTGATACCTAAATTAGCGTATAATCGTATTTTTTCTTGGGTCAATGTTTCTGGATTGCATTCTATTGTCCATTCATACGATTGAGCAAGATAGGGAATGAATTTTTCCGCTATTCTTACTAACATATCATTGGCTAAACTGCTGGGTGTTCCTCCACCAAAATATAATGTATCAATAGACGAAAAAGACAATGCGTCAATTTCTTCCAGGATACGAGTAAACCATTGTTTCTGGATAGAAGCATTGGTTTTATATCGATAAAAATCGCAATACGCACAAATGGATTCACAGAATGGAATATGCACATATACATGCATTAGTCATCATCCATGGAAAGAACAGCCATGAAAGCTTCCTGTGGAATTTCGACCGAGCCAACCATCTTCATTCGTTTCTTTCCTTCTTTTTGTTTTTCCAGCAATTTCTTCTTACGCGAAATATCACCACCATAGCATTTCGCTAATACATTCTTACGTAAAGCTTTGATGTTGGTACGCGCAATCACTTTACCACCAATTGCCGCTTGGACGGGAATTTCAAATTGTTGGCGCGGAATCAATTCCTTCAACTTGATGGCCATTGCATTACCACGATTAAACGCAAAATCTTTATAAACAATGGTAGATAAGGCATCCACCACTTGACCATTCAACAAGATATCCATCTTGACTAGATTCGATGGTCGATATCCAATGAGTTCATAATCCAAAGAGGCATAGCCTTTGGTAGCACTTTTCATCTTATCGAAGAAATCAAAGATGATTTCACTCAATGGTAATTCATACACCAGTTGCATACGAATATCATCTAATACTTGTAGATCCACATATTCCCCACGTTTTTTCTGGCATAATTCCATCATAGGTCCTACATATTCATTAGGTACTAGAATTTCAGCGCGAACATAAGGTTCCTCGATACGATTGATCTTTTGTGCTGGTGGTAATGCGCTTGGATTATCGATGGGTTCCATCGTACCATCCGTTTTATAAACATGATAAATAACCGAAGGACTGGTGGCAATCAGTTGCAGATTGTATTCGCGTTCTAGACGTTCTTCCACCACATCCATATGAAGCAAGCCTAAGAAGCCACATCGAAAGCCAAATCCCAACGCTTGAGAGGTTTCGGGTTCAAAATGAAGCGAGGCATCATTCAACTTTAATTTTTCTAAGGCTTCTTTTAAATCATCATAACGAGCATTATCAACTGGATAGAGTCCACAATAGACCATAGGATTCATTTCTCGATAGCCTTGAAGCGGTTGATCAGCTGGTTGATTGGCATTGGTGATCGTATCACCCACACGAACATCTTCAATATTTTTGATAGCCGCTGAGATCCATCCAACATCACCTGTATTTAATTGAGATTCTGTCACTTCTTTTGGAGTATGAACACCGACTTCTAAGACTTCATATTCGGCTCCTGTAGCCATAAAGCGAATCGTGTCATGCGGTTTGATTGTTCCATTTTTAATCGATACAAACGCAATCACGCCACGATAAGAATCGTAGAGTGAATCAAAGACCAACGCTTGAAGCGGTGCTTGTGGATCGCCACTTGGTGCCGGTAAATCATGAACAATGGCCTCTAAGACTTGATCAACATTTTTTCCGGTTTTTGCAGATATTTCAACAGCGTTGGAACAATCCAAACCAATCAAATCTTCAATTTCTTTTTTGACAACTTCTGGTTGTGCACTTGGTAAATCAATCTTATTGATGACAGGAATAATTTCCAAATCATTTTCTAAGGCTAGATAGACATTGGCCAATGTTTGTGCTTGCACACCTTGGGCTGCATCGACAACTAAAATAGCTCCATCACAGGCTGCCAACGATCGAGATACTTCATAAGAAAAGTCCACATGACCGGGTGTATCAATCAAATGAAAGAGATAGTCTTCCCCATTTTTCGCATGATAACGAAGTTGTACGGCATTTAATTTAATAGTGATACCGCGTTCTCGTTCCAAATCCATGGAATCCAGGATCTGATCTTTCATTTCGCGTTTTTCAACGGTTTGTGTCAATTCTAGAATGCGATCCGCTAAAGTGGATTTACCATGATCGATATGGGCAATAATTGAAAAATTTCGTATATGTTTTTGATCCATGTCCACTCTCCTATTCTGCTATTTTGCCAACTAAATTTCGTCCTTGACCATTATAAAAATCTTTGGCCTTCATTTGTGGTTTTCCTTCCATTTGACACACACCACACAACAAGATACCTTCGTGTAAGGCAATGGCATATTGATCATCTTGTAAACCAAGAATCGTTCCCAAAGGATGAACAGCTCCTCCCTTTTTATAGGTTGGTTGAAATAACTTCAACTTTTTCTTTCCTACATATATATATGCACCGGGATGATCGGATAAAGCACGAATTTGATTGATGATTCGTGTATCTTCTTGATGGAAATCAAGATGTTCTTCTGCTTTTGTGATAATAGGTGCATAGGTGACCTGGCTTTCGTCTTGTTTGATATATGTTGCGTGCTCTGAACATATACGATCAAAATCTTTGATCAATAATTGTCCAGCGGCTTTTCCCATTTTTTCAAATATGGTAGTGGATGTATCTTCAGGTTGAATTTCAATCATTTGTGTATCAAAAACCGGTCCAGCATCCAATCCCGAAACCATTTTCATCAATGACATACCACTGATTGTTTCACCATCCCAAACAGCTCTTTGAATGGGTGCGCCACCACGATATTTTGGCAATAACGATCCATGTAGATTGACACAACCATACGTAGGTGCCATCAATACTTCATCGGGTACGATTTGTCCATAGGCACATGTAACGATCAAATCAGGGTGTTGATCTAATATAGGTTGAAAGTCTTCCTTGATTTTATAGGGTTGAAAACAAGGAATACCATATTGTATAGCTAATTCCTTTACAGGAGAATATTGGAGTACGTGTTTACGTCCGACGCGTTTATCCGGTTGGGTAATGACCATAGCTACTTCGATCTTTGCATCGAGCATTGCTTGCAGAACATCGGCAGCAATTTGTGGTGTACCCATAAATAATACTTGATTCTTTGACATAGAGCATGCTCCTTTCAACTTGCCTATTATACCTTATTTTTACACTCTTGTGTTGCAAAGAAGAATAGAATTTGCTATAATCCTTTTGCGAATTATGTCAGGAGGTGCAGTCCATGCCACAGATTCAATCAAAGAAAAAACGTGTAAAAACCAACAACAAAGCGCATAAGTTGATGGTATCTAGAAAATCAGCATTGAAAACAAGCATCAAAAAAGTATTAGCTGCTGTTGATGCTCAAGATAAAGAAGCTGCGATTGCTGCTTATAGCGAATGCTGCTCAAAATTAGATAGTGCTGTAGCCAAAGGGGTACATCACAAAAACTATGCTTCACGTCAAAAATCACGTTTGGCTAAAGCAATCAATTCGATTCAATAATGTAAAAAGCACCATCATGGGTGCCTTTTTTTATGCCTCTAACATTTTTAATACAAACTGTTCAAATCCATCGTCTTTATCAACTTGTCCTCGTTTCATTTCTTGATCAAATGTCGCTAATAAAACCAATTGATCCATTAATTCTTGTGAAGTAAAATTTTGTGCCCGTTGCGCATTGATCTTTACGCGATAGGGATGCGCATGCAAGATCTTGGCAATTTCTGCTTGTGATTTACCAGATTCTAAATATACGTGTACTTGAAATAAGAAACGAATTTGACCGGCCAATAAAGCAACAATGGCAACGGGTTCCATGTTTTGTTGACGAAAATTACGATAATAAGATAATAGTAATAACGCATTTCGTGAAAATAAAGCATCGACCATCTTAAAGATATTGTCAGTTGGTTCCGGAGTGATCAGTTGTTGACAATCCGCAACAGTTGGTTTTTTTGAATAGATGCTTAACTTCTCTATTTCACTTTCAATATGCAATGAATCATAACCAATTCTTGAACAAATCCAATCCAAAGTTTGACGATCGAGCTGCATACCTTTTGCTTTTGCTTTTTCTATCACAAACGATCGTCGTGATTGATCATCCAATGGCATGCAGGCATATACCGTTGATAGGCTCGCCAGTTTTTTTACGGTTTTGCGTCGTTCATAGAGTTTTTCACAATCCGCACAAAAAACCATGATCAATTGATCGGATGCATCGGTTCGTTTGATAAAGGCTTCGATATCATACTTTGTCGTATCTTTCATTGCCAAAAAGGTGCAATGATGTAAGACTATCATTTTCTTTTCATCAAAAATCGAAAGACTATCCATTTCATGAAGAATCATTGCTTGTTCTGTTTGTTGACAATCAAAATCCAAGGCTTGTTGGATATCATGTTTCCGTTTAATGGCTTCCATTCGTTGTTCGATTCGACTAGTATCCGTTCCATGTAAAATGTAGTTCATGGTTTTATTATACGTGTCTTGACGATACCAATCAAATGTGTTGCGGTTTCTACGCAAAGTATTCCTTTAAAACTGAAAAGATGGATCATTCCATGTCGACGGGTTTCAAAGATATGAATGCCTAACGTATGGCAATTACTGATGACCATACTGGATGGATGTCCATAATGATTCTTTTTACCAACCGAAACCAAGCCAACAGTTGGTCGTAACTGATCTAAGAATGTCATACTGCTTGAGGTATTGGATCCATGATGACCTAGTTTTAAGACATCCACTGTCAAATCATATTGATTCATCAATGCTTGTTCTACTTGCATACTGGCATCACCCATCCATAAATATTGAAAACCATCATAGGAAAAATAAGATACGATGCTTTCGTCATTGGTATCCGACGCATCTCTTTTGGGTAATAAAGAAAAAAAGGGATACTTCACCTTTGGGATTTCATCACGTGAACGAATGACTTGTTTGATTGGCATGGATTTTTCAAGTTCAGAAGCTCCACCATCATGATCAAAATCGGAATGCGTTAAAATTAATGCATCTAATTGTTTGACTTGTAGGTCTTTTAGAACAGGAATAATAATTTCTTTTACATTGTCTCGATAAAAACTTTGACCACAATCAATCATAACAGCACTTTGATGAAATGGTTCGAGAATTAATGTGCAATCACCTTGTCCAATATCAATCATATACACATGAAAAAAGGGATCCATATAGGGTTGTATCCATGGAAGTATGCAGAGTGCAATACAAACCATTTTGCGTTTTTTGGGAATTATCACAAACAGGATCACAAGAATATAAAACAATAATCCAGGTACATAATGAAAATGAGACAAAGGAAATTTTTGAATCCAATCATACCATAAATTTGAAAAACTTTGTCCAAATGGGAGCAAAGAAAATAAGACAATATAACTATGGATCATTCGTATCCAAGAAAAACAGAGAAGCAAGGGAATATTGAGTTCATGAAAATAAATCAATTGACTGATTGCCAGCACAAAAGCACGATGTTGTTTTCGCTTTTTGGTATAGGAAAGCAAACGATAAACAATAGGAAATACGAAAACAAAATCCGTAGCATATCCTGGCAAAAAACAGAGAAACGTGACAATCGATGCAGATAATGCCCATTCACGTTTTTTAAAGATGCTTGTATAAAAGAACAGTAAAAAGAAACGAACGAAAGAAACAGTAAACAGAAATAGATATCCATACCCTAACATAAGGATCAATAATAGAATTTGGGCTTTTTCTTTAGAAATATACTTTTGTATTCTTCGTTTCAAGATATAGAAAATACCAATCACGGGTAAGCCGAGTCGTGTCACGATAGAAGGCGTTTCTTCTTGATAAATGCCGTATAAATTGGATTGAATCACTTTATTGTCTTTCCATCGACTATATAGCTGACTTTTCAAAGAATGAGAACTGGATACAAACTGTTTAGAACTAGAATAGCCACAATACTGTATATTTTGTTTGGCCATAAAGTCTGAAAAAGAAAATTGATGGATGTTTTTTAAATGATCAATGCGTTCTACTCTGGAAACATAGTAACAGTCATAGAAATTAGGATCTTCAATACCATACACAATGATGGATGTTTTTTTATTTCTTGCCAACACATAATTTTGTTTGATTTGGTAAATGTGATAGACACCTGGATGAACTTCTTGTTGAATGGGCCGACATAACCACAATGATAAGGCAATCAGTCCTACCCAAATCCAAAGAAGTCCTCGTTTATGAAAGCGAAGCCATAAAAAAAGGAAAAAGAGAATGCCTAAAAATCCAATACAAAATGAATCGTGCGTAGCCATTAATGCCCAAAAGCCGCAAGATAAAAACAAACTGGCTATCTTCATAAACAAATCCGATCCTTGATTTTTTCATACATCTTATCACCAATTCCTTTGACTTCTTTGATTTCTTCTAGGGAAGTGAAAGATTTGGTTTTGCGATATTCGATGATTCGACTAGCCATGGCTGGACCAATGCCTGGTAAGGTTTGTAGTTCTTGTTCCGTGGCTGTATTGAGCGATACCTTCTTCAAAGTGGTAGCTGATTTTCGAGGAATTACGATCACTTCTTTGGGATTCATTTCTTTTAACATCGCAATAGATGAGGTATCGGCTTCCGGACACAAACCACCAGCTGCTTGAATGAGATCTTTGATAGTCCCATCCCATTTGATTGTATAAACACCTGGTTTTTTAACTTCTCCCTTAATTTCTACGGTCTTTGTCGAAGGAGAAACCAAATCTAAGGAAATGGGTTGATAGCGACCTACATACGCAAATACAAAAAACGCAAAGATACAAAAAAAGAGAAGCGTTCTTTTCATACAAATCACCCTTCTCTATTACGTTTATTAATGACAAAATGACGAAAATTATTTAATTTCCAAGATTTTCACATCATATGGCTCTTCCACATGATGAACGGTTACAGTTTGACCAACTTTGGCACCAATCAAAGTTTCTCCTAGTGGTGTTGCATTGGAAAGTTTTCCTTTTAGTGGATCGGCTTCTTGACTACCAACAATTTGGAATTCTAATTCGGTATTATCAGATAAATCTAAAATCTTGACTGTAGATCCAAATTTCACCTTTTTTTCACCGGATTCTTTTTCTACATCATTGACAATGACCGCATTTTTGATCATTGCTTCCAATTCTTGAATACGTGCTTCAACACGAGCTTGATGATCACGGGCTGCATCATAATCGGCATTTTCGGACAAGTCACCTTGTGCACGTGCTTCTTGTAGCTCGATGATGACTTCATTTCGTACATTATGAATTAAATTATTTTGTTCTGCAACTAATGCATTATAACCTTCTTGTGTTACATAATTTTTTTCTTCTGCCATGTTACCACTCCTTATTTTTTTGCACAGTGATTATATCACATATCTATTGGTTGTCCAAATTCAGACCTAATTCTTCCATCTTTTTTTCATGCTCTTCAAGAGTCTTGGAATAATATACTTTTCCATCTCCATTGATGTCAGCTACAAAATATAAATAATCCGATTTGGTTGGATGTAAGACCGCATCAATCGCATCTTCACCTGGATTTAAAATAGGACCAATTGGCAATCCATTGTGTTCGTACGTATTATATGGTGAATCCACATCGGTATTGACTTCGCAATCTTGTGCATCTTTAAAATCATCATATAATGCATAACATACGGTTACACTGGATTGCAGCTTCATATTATCATCCAATCGATTATAGAAAACACCCGCAATTTTTTTCATATCACTTTTCGTTGCGGATTCAAATTGAACAATACTTGCAAGCGTCAGAATCTGTTGCAAGGAATATCCACTGTTCTCAATATCTGACTTATAGGTTTCATACACGTCTTGAAATCGATCAAGAAATACACGTGTAATTTCATCTATGGTCATATCTTTATTTAAAGCATACGTATCTGGGAATAAATAGCCTTCTAATTTTACTTTATAATTGGAGTTATTGAGTGTATCCACATCTAAAAAGGAATAATCTTTGGCCAATTTCTTGATATAACTGATATCATTCCATTTTTTCAGAATCTCTTCAGTAGAATACTTTGGATATTTTGCAGCGATCATAGCAGCAATTTCTTTGGCCCACTTTCCTTCTGGAACTGTAATTTTGATTTGTTCTTTATTCGTATTCTTAACATTCGAAATATATTGTAAAACTGCTCCTGTATTCATGCCGTTGTTGATTTCGTAATCACCGGCATAGTAGGATTCTTGTGTATGAATCTTAGAATAAAGACTCGCAATCCGAGCGGATCGAATCAGACCTTTCTTTTCCAGATTATTTAATACATTGTCATAGGATTCGCCTTCTTGGATCGCAAAATCAATGGTTTTCGAACCATCACTAATGGGTGTCAATTCATAAAAATAATAACCACCACAAGCGACAACGAAAATTACAAGAATCAAAACAACGATGATCACCGGTCGATGTTTATTCTTGGATTTACGCATTTTCTTCATCCTCCACAAAGGTGTTGATGACTTCTTCTACCATATCCCATTCTTCATCACTTTCAATTGGGAGTAAATTGCCCTCAGAATCATATCGTGAAGCGTAGACTTGGCCATCTTCTAGATTTGGATCTTGAAAAACAACATATTGTTGTCCATAATCGGGCGAATCAAAAGTAAACAAGATAATCATCTTTTTTTCTTGTCCATTTTCATCAGTCACATATAAGCAATTTGAATCTAACATGATAGAATCCTCCTTCTACAAAAAACACGGGGGATCAAAACTAACCCCCGTTACGTTGTCGATCTAAGTAACTCTGTAAAATTTCTACAGCGGCCATTTGATCAATGATTTTCTTGCGCTTTTTACGCGAAACATCCCCCGAGATCAACAATCGCTCAGCACTGACAGTCGTTAATCGTTCATCCCAAAGATGACACGTAATTCCTTCCTTCTCAAGCTCATTCGCAAAATCAATGGAAAGTTGTCCTCGCTCACCAATATCACCATTCATATGTTTCGGTAATCCTAATACAACCTCTTTGACTTTTTCTTTCTCTAAAAGTTCTAAAATTTGATCAAAACAATCATCATAATCATCTGATTCAAATCGAATGGTTGTGAGAGCTCTCGCAATAAAACGTGAAGAATCACTAATTGACACACCACATGTTTTGCTTCCTAAATCTAATCCGATAATGCGTTCCATTACTTCTCCAGATAGGCGCGCACTAATTCTTCAATGATTTCATATCGTTCAATACGTTGAATCAAGTTACGTGCATTCTTATGTGAAGAAATATAAGCAGGATCATTACTAATTAAATAACCTGCAATTTGGTTTACAGAACTATATCCGCGTTCTTCTAGCGCATCGCTGACTTCACGCAAAATGGTTTTGATGTTCTCACGACGAATTTCTTCAGTAGTGAAAGTCATTGTTTCTGTAACGTCTTTCATCATCATCACACTCCCTTAATAAATATATATAATTATACACAATATTTTTCTATAAATAAACCAGTTTACGCAAATGTATGCAAGCTAGCTTTTAAATTTTCTAAAGCTTCTTCTACTTTGCTAGCATCTTTACCACCGGCTTGTGCCATATCTGGTTTTCCACCACCATTTCCTTGGCAGATTTGTGCAGCAGCTTTCAAAAGTTTTCCAGCATGAACACCCTTTGCAACAGCTTCTTTTCCCGCACCAGCGACAAAGACAAGTTTTCCATGGTTCTTATTCACAAAGAAACATACAACCTTTTCATCTTGTGCCTTGGTATTGGAAACGATATCTTTCAAAGCTTTGGCATCCATACCTTCTACTTCCTTGATCAAAACATGAATAGCGCCCCAATCTTCAATATCGTTTGCCCAATCTTTGGCTTTTAAAGCAAACATTTGATTCTGCAAATTCGCAATTTCTTTTTGAAGCTCTTTCATTTGTTCATAGCTTTGTGCTACTTTATGATCGATATCTTTAATGGTCTTTTGTTTTGCACTCATCGCGATATTTTCCAACATGCGATGTTCTTGTGCAAATTCATTGTATGCGGCTAATTTCGTTTTAGCAGTAATACGACGAACATCGGATCCAACCGATTCTTCGCTAATAATCTTACATACGCCAATTTCCGAAGTATTGTTGACATGACAACCAGCACAGAATTCTTTGGATACATCACCCATCGTTACGACACGTACGCGATCTCCATATTTTTCATTAAACAATGCCATCGCACCTGATTTTTTAGCTTCTTCAATATCCATGATTTCTTTGGTAACTGGATAGCCAGCCGCAATATACTCATTCACAAGATCTTCGACTTGAGCTAATTGTTCGTCACTGACTTTTTCATAGTGGTTAAAATCAAATCGTAAATAATCCGCACAGTTATAGGATCCGGCTTGATGAATATGCGATCCTACAACTTTTTGTAGAGCCGCCTGCAACAAGTGAGTAGCCGAGTGATTGGCAGTGGTATTTTTTCTTTGTTCTACATTAATTTGACAAGTTACCGTATCGCCGATGGATAATTGACCGGCATTGATTTTTACGGTATGCAATGGTTGTTTATTTGGTGCTTTTTGTACATCAGTGACATCCAATTCCACACCATCACCAGTCATTGTTCCCGTATCAGCTGTTTGTCCACCGCTTTCTGCATAGAAAACCGTTTGATCCAGAATGACTTGACCTTCATCACTCAATGAGTCCACTGATTCACCATCTTTAAATAAACCTATTACTTTACCTTCACATGTATATTGATCATAACCAATGAATGTGCTTGGTTTTGTGAATGCCATCAAAGCTTCATGTTGTTCACCAAAGGATTCCTTAGTGTTACGAGCATTACGTGCACGTTCTTTTTGTTTATTCATTTCTACGTCGAATTCTTCACGATCGACGGAAACATTGGATTCTTGCGCAATTTCTTGCGTCAATTCAAATGGGAATCCATAAGTATCATAGAGTTTAAATACGACTGTACCTGGTAAATGGCCATCACATTTTTGGATTTCTGCATCCAATAATGCTTGTCCGTTTTTCAACGTTTTCTTAAATGTCTTTTCCTCTACTTCAATCAATTTTTGATTGTAGGCTACATGTTCTTGTAGATAAGGATAGAAATCTTGCATGGTATCTGCAACGACAGGTACTAATTTATATAAGAATGGTTCGTCCAATCCTAATTTCAAACCATAACGAACGGCTCTTCGAAGAACACGGCGCAATACATATCCACGACCAGAATTAGAGAAATTAGCTCCATCGCTCATCGCAAAAGTAATGGTACGAATATGGTCGGCAATGACACGATAGGCCATTTTATATTCGCCTTCATATGGATATTTTGCTAATTTTTCAGTGGCATGAATAATTGGCAGGAACAAGTCAGTATCAAAGTTGGTTTCACCATCTTGAATCAATGCAACCAATCGTTCCAGTCCCATACCGGTATCAATATTCTTTTGTGGTAATTCTTTATAGTCTTTACGATCAATGGATGGATCACAATCAAATTGAGAGAATACAATATTCCAAACTTCTACATAGCGATCATTTTCCATCTCATCGAAGAACAATTTTTCACCCAATCCTTCTGGATCGTATTTTTCACCACGATCAAAGAAGATTTCGCTATCGGGTCCACCAGGTCCTTTACCAATTTCCCAGAAATTGTCCATGGTTCGTAACATATGACTTGGATCAACACCACATTCTTTGGTCCAAACGTTATAAGCATCATCATCGTACGTATATACAGTAATATATAAACGATCTTTATCAATGCCCATCCATTCTTCACTTGTTAGAAATTCCCATGCGAAATGAATGGCTTCGGTTTTAAAATAGTCACCAATGGAAAAATTTCCCAACATTTCAAAGAAAGTATGATGGCGAGCTGTTTTACCTACATTTTCAATATCATTGGTACGAATACTCTTCTGGGCATTTGCAATGCGGTTTGAAGCTGGTTTTTCACTTCCATCAAAGTATTTCTTTAAAGCAGCAACACCGGCATTGATCCATAATAGGGTTGGATCGTTGACTGGAATCAAACTTGCGCCGGGTTCGATCATATGACCATGTTGTTTAAAATAATCCAAAAACATTTGTCTAACTTGGTTGCCTGTTAATTGTTTCATCTTTTCCTCCATTAAAAAACGTTCCTATTTCTAGGAACGTAAATTACGCGGTACCATCCTAGTTCATCTATGTTTGATAGATGCCCTTGATTATTCGTTAACGCCGAAATACGTTTATCTCCAAAATAGCTTCCAATCAAATCCTGTGTAAGGTTTGCACCAACCACCTTATCTCTTATTCCATAAATACGATTGTACTTGTTTTTATCACCGATAAATCAAATGAATAGTATCACGAACGAATCAAAAATTCAATAGACTATTGGATTGGATCCAACGCTAAAATACGTTTCAGCCATTCTGCTACTTTTTGAATATTTGTATGTGCAAATTGCTCATTAAAATCTTTTTCAGCCCATTCCAATGTGAAACCAATCATGGTATCTGTTAAGGCTGTTAAAAAGAAAATGCGATCATCTTGAGGTACATTCATTTCATCAAAAATAGGGGTAAAATAGTTTTCAAACGATACCCAATAGATTTCATGCATATAACGATATAAATCATGTGTACTTAATGAATTAAAAATATGGCGTCCTGCTAATTTCCATTTTTCCACTTGTTGGAGGATATCTTCTAACATCTCCTGCCAATTGTTCAGATTGATGTTTTGTAGATTGGTTTGATCAATCAAATATTGAAAGGTTTGACCCAAAAGATCATAGATATCTTCAAAATGATAATAGAAAGTATTGCGATTGATTCCACATCGAGTCACAATATCTTTCACGGTAATTTTCGTAAACTCTTTTTCCTCTAACAATTCAATTAATGAATGCATGATCGCAATTTTAGTGAAATCTGACATACGCGCTTCCCTCTGTCCATTATTTTAAATGATTCATTCTTAATATTCAAATGTTTACTTTTTCTGAATATATAAGTCAATATCAACCGATCCGGAGATGCCATCTACGGATCCTTTCTGTGTATACTGCCACATTGTGAATGCTTTTTTATACTTGAGCGTATCACTATAAGATGCTAACCATATATCGGAATTGATCTTCTTCACTTGAATGTCATTGGATAACCACGAAGTATTTCCGTATACCAATGTCTGATATCCTTTCTTTTTCAGTCGTGATATAAATGCATTCGCAATATTGGTTTTTTCACTCTTCGTTAGATTATCAATTCGACTGCTTTGACCTTCTAATCGTTCCATATCAAAGGCAACGGGCATATCGAGATCATAATCTGAAATCAAAGAAAGAACATAATCAGCCTCTTCTTTGGCTTCTGAAACAGTAATCGCACTGGAAAACCAGTAAACGCCTACTTTTAAACCCGCAGCTTTGGCTGCTTTGATATTAGAAACAAACGCACTGTCTTCATATAAAGCACCTTCACTTGCACCTCGATATCCACATCGAATCATCGCAAAAGAAATGTCACTTGTTTTCACAGCATCCCAATCAATGGAGCCTTGATGGCTGGAAACATCGATTCCTGTTTGTGTGGAATAATTGGAATCATTAAATGTCATCAAACCGTTTTTATAACCAAACGCATCTAAATCATAATAGGAATCACTTGTTTTCTTCGTTGTTGTAGACATGGAAAGAATAGCTAAAATCAATCCGATGACACATACGAAAATCATCATTAGAAGCATGAGCTGTCTTCGTTGTTTTTGTTGTCTCATGCATTTATTTTAACATGTTTTAGGAATTTGGTTCTATCGAATGTATAAACATGCATCGCATAGCATTCAAAACGGCAAGGATCATAACGCCTACATCCGCAAAAATAGCTAACCACATATTGGCAAGACCAAACGCACTTAGAATTAGGCATAGTACTTTAACACCAATCGCAAACCAAATATTTTCCTTTACAAGACGTAAACATTTTCGGGAAATATGAATAGCCGTCGCTAATTTTAATGGATCATCATCCATCAATACGACATCAGCCGCTTCAATAGCTGCATCACTTCCCATGGCACCCATAGCGACACCAATATCCGCACGAGATAAGACGGGTGCATCATTGATACCATCGCCTACAAAAGCCAAACGATCATTTTCTTTTGCTTTGTTTTGTAGTAAATTTTCTACTTTTTTGACTTTATCTTGTGGTAATAATTCACTATAGACATTCTGAATGCCTATTTCTTCTGCAACGCGTTGGGCCACTTTTTGTGAGTCACCCGTCAGCATCACAACATCGGTAATGCCATTTTTTCGTAATTCCGAAATTGCTTGTTTTGTATGCGGTTTGATCACATCGGAAATATGGATATGACCAGCATATACTCCATCAATTGCGATATGAATAATGGTTCCTGCATCTTTACAATCTTGCCAACAAATACCCATTGCATCCATCATTTTAGCGTTTCCAACACAAACAAGTTTGCCATTGACCATGGCTTGCATGCCTTGTCCAGCTATTTCCTTTGCATCCGAAATTACACAATCATCATCCTCATTTGGATAGGCTTTCTTTAAAGAATTCGCAATAGGATGAGTCGAATACCGTTCCACATGGGCAGCCATATGAAGCAATTCATCCGCAGAAATTTTTTCTGGATGGATATTTGTGACTTCAAATACACCTTTGGTCAATGTACCTGTTTTATCAAATACGACCGTCTTAATTTCTGATAAGATCTCTAAATAATTAGACCCTTTGACCAAAATGCCTTCATGACTAGCTGCACCGATTCCGGCAAAGAAACTCAATGGAATACTGATAACTAAAGCACATGGACAACTTATAACTAAAAAGGTCAAGGCACGATACAAGAAGGTTCCCCATTGGGCTTGTGTATGCATCAAACATTGAATAAGCGGCGGAATAAATGCTAATGCGATCGCGGAATATACAACAATTGGTGTATAAACACGAGCAAATTTTGTAATAAAATTTTCCGAATGTGATTTATGGGAACTCGCGTCTTCAATCAATTCCAGCACTTTCGCAACGGTTGAATCTTCAAATGCTTTCGTCGTGCAAATTTTTAAAACCCCATCCATATTGATACAACCACTAATGACTTCATCGCCTTGGTGTACCGAACGAGGTAAAGATTCACCTGTCAATGCAGCTGTATCCAAAGATGCTTTTCCATCCAAAACAACTCCATCAATGGGAATCTTTTCGCCTGTTTTCACAACTATGGTTGATCCAATTTCGACATCATCCGGATCCACTTGTTCTAAATGTCCATCTTGTTCTATATTGGCGTATTCGGGTGCAATATCCATTAGATCCGTAATATTTTTACGACTTTTGCCAACGGCATAGGATTGAAACCACTCTCCTATTTGATAAAACAACATAACCGCAATGGCTTCGGTATAGTCACCATTTTCACTAATGGCTAGAGCCATAGCACCTACGGTTGCGATTGCCATCAAAAGACACTCATCAAACGGTTGTCGATGGATAATCCCTTTGATAGCTTTCCATAAAATATCATATCCAATGAGCAGATAAGGAATCATGTACAGGACAAAACGTATCCATCCAGAAGCAGGTACAAAGTGCAGAAAAATCATCAATCCGGCGGAAACCAGGATACGAATTAAATTTTTCTTTTGTTTTTTGTTCATAGGAAGATCTCGCAATCGTCTTCCACACGTTTACAATTCTTTCGCACTTGTTCCATCACTGTTTTTGGTTCTACACCATCTTCAAATTCAACTTTCATTTTTAACATCATAAAGTTAACAGTCGCATCTTTTACACCTTCAGTAGCTTTGGCGGCTTGTTCCATTTTATTGGCACAATTGGCACAATCAACATCAATTTTGTAGCTTTTTTTCATAGTAATCATCCTTTCAACGATTTAACAATTGTTTAATTGTACTTTTATAATAGCACACCCTAGAATGAAGTCAACCATGATTAAACATTTATTTAATCTTTTTCTTGACGAAAATGATAAAATACAAACAAGGAGATTTTTATGACGAAAACATTGCCTCATCATCATCAGGAAAACGAACAAGAAATTATTGAACATATTCCAAGTCCAGAAACAATTAATACAGTTGCTGCTGCCATGAAACAATTAGGTGATCCCACGCGACTACGTATCTTTTGGTTTCTTTGTCATGCACAGGAATGTGTGATTAATATTGCCGCCGCTGTTGATATGTCCAGTCCAGCGGTTTCCCATCATTTACGTTTATTAAAAGATGCCGGTTTGATCACAAGTGAAAGGCATGGTAAAGAAATGTATTATAAAGCAGCCGATTCTGAACTTGTAGATACCTTACATCATGTCATCGAAAAAGTCGCAAAAGTATCTTGTCCATCCAATGGAGAAAAAAACCGGTAACGAGAATCGTGAATCTGCTCATTAAAAGGTTCGATGATTTTGAACGATTGTTCATTGCCATCGGCCTTTTTGGAATAATTTTGTTGTGAACAAATTTTTTATCAAGTTCTGGTGTATCCAGGAAATTTGCTACTTCAGAAGATGCAATCTTACTGTCGTCTAGATAATAACTTTTCAGGCTTTTTTCTTCAAATTGTCATTTGATTTCTGCCTTCACCCTTCCTTACAGAGGAAATTTCAACTTGATCATTTGGTGGAACAAACTCCATCACATCTCCTTTTCATGAAGTTGCTTTTTTCTTTGTTTTTTCATGTATAATGATATCAAATAGGACATACCAGTACGATATGTATTGATCCTAGTATCAATCCACAAAAAAAAGATTCATATGGCAAATGTTCCTTTCTAACATCTCAGAAAGTCGTGACAGTCTAATCGTCCATGTACCTATCGTCAGAAGAAACTGTTCCTTTCAATGAGCTGCAGCAAAGAAAGCCGAAAGAAATGACGCACATGCCTTCATCCAGACAATTGAAATACTGGAAGACAAAGGGTTAATTGTGAGCAGAGTAGATCAAAAGATTCCGTCCAAAGTCGAATACAGTCTCAGCAAAAAATTTAGGATTGTATGATCTTCACTGGAAATATAGGAAATGAGTACCTTCTCTTTAACTAGAAAATACAGAAACCTGCCTGCAGCAGAAGGTTAAGGTACGATAACAACAGACGAGTGTAGTAACTGGAAAACACGATTCGCTAATTTGTATACGTGAACATCTCAATCGTACTGAAGAAAGAGGCAAGTATGACAAAACACCTTTCACCGGATATCCGGGTACCAATCGATCCGGACAATCCCTCAATTGAACGACATGAAGATCTCTGTATCCGCTGTGGCAAATGCCGTGACGTGTGCAGAGATGAGATTTCAGTCCTGACCTATTATGATCTATCCAAGACCAACGATGTGCCAATCTGTGTCCATTGTGGACAATGCGCAAATGTCTGCCCTGTGAATTCAATTACCGAGAAGAGCGAAGTTGATACTCTGAAAGCGGCGATTGCTGATTCAGAAAAGCTTGTGATTGTCTCTACCTCACCATCTGTCCGTGTTTCCATCGGTGAGGGGTTCGGGGAGGATCCAGGCACATTTTCCGAAGGAAAGATGGTTGCCTTGCTTCGAGCCCTTGGCTTCGACATTGTACTGGACACAGACTTTGCAGCGGATATGACCATTGTCGAAGAAGCTTCGGAGCTGCTCTCACGTGTGACGAAGAAGAGTGCACCACTACCACAGTTCACATCGTGCTGCCCGGCCTGGGTAAAGTTTGTAGAAACCTACTATCCAGATCTTCTGCCAAACATTTCTTCAGCAAAGAGTCCGATTGGTATGCAAGGACCGACCATCAAGTCCTGGTATGCAAAGAAACAGGGTATCGATCCGAAAACAATCATGAACGTATGTCTGACCCCTTGCACAGCAAAGAAGTTTGAGATTCGCCGCGAGGAAATGAATAGTTCCGCTACTTATTGGAATGAACCCTCTCTCCGTGATATGGATCTCTGTATCACTACCAGAGAGCTCATTGCCTGGGCAAAGGATGCAGGTATTGATTATAAAGAACTGCCAGAATCGGATTTCGATTCCCTGATGTCTGAGAAGAGCGGTGCCGGTGTAATCTTCGGTGCAACTGGTGGAGTCATGGAAGCTGCTCTCAGGGCAGCGTATGAATACCTCAATAATAAACCAGCATCGAAGAACCTTCTCCAACTTTCTGCGGTCCGAGGATATGAGGGAATCCGTACAACTTCCGTGCAACTTACAGACTCGCTTGCTGTTCGTGTTGCGGTAATCTACGGAACAGCGAATGTACGGCTTTTCCTTGAAGAACAGAAACTTAGCGACTTTGATTTCATTGAAGTCATGACGTGCCCAGGTGGCTGCATCGGCGGTGGCGGTCAGCCGAAACACCTTGAAACGGCAGATGATGCGAGAAAAGAACGCATTCAGGGACTGTATGCAAAAGATGCAGCAATGGATGAGAAGGTAAGTACGAGAAACCAGGAACTGAAAGACTTGTACGAAACTTTCTATGGGAAGCCTCTTTCGAATCTTGCAGAAAAGCTCCTGCACACGTCCTATCACAACAGAGAAAATGACCTCGGAGAGAGTGCAGAGAAATACCGGAGGTTGAATGAACAGAAGAACTCGGAGAGCGACTATGTGGAAATCACGAAGCCGGGAGAAAAGAAGAGAAAATGGAAGTGCCGAATCTGCGGTTATGTCTATGAAGGAGAAGAACCACCGAAGGAGTGCCCAGTTTGCCATCAGGGCGCAGAAGTCTTTGATGAGGTGAAGACCTGGAAATGTAAGGTTTGCGGTTATGTCTGTGAAGGTGTGACACCGCCGGAAGAATGCCCGGTATGCCATCAGGGTTCTGAAGTCTTTGAGGAAATCTGAAACAATCTGATAGAAACTCCTTTAGAGAGTGTAAGCTAAACTGTGTAAGTTAGTTAGATGCATACGACTGACTAATGAACACAGTTTTTATTATACACTTATGACATGGCTAAAATAAAAAAGAAACTCTGCCGATATGCAGGATGCTCGCAAAGAAATCTTTGGTCCATTGTTTGAAAGTATGCTTCAGGGAGAAATGGATAATCATCTTGGTTATAAATCCAATTCAAAAGAACCCAAATCTACAAAAAACAGAAGAAACGGATCCAATCCTAAAACCTTGAAAACTTCGATAGGCGAAGTAAAGATCAATACCCCTAGAGATCGGGATGGTTCTTTTGAACCGGTAGTCATTCCGAAAAGAACGAAAGATGTCTCCGAGATTGAAGGAAAGGTATTGGCCATGTATGCACGCGGCATGTCACAGCGTGACATTTCTGCTACGATCGAAGACATCTACGGATTCAAGATATCCCATGAAATGATTTCAGATATAACGGATGCGGTCCTTCCTGAAGTAGAAGAATGGCGAAACAGGCCTCTTAAAAAGTGCTATCCATTCATATTCGTCGATTGTATGTATGTTTCCGTAAGAAATGAATATGAAGCCAAGGAAGAAGCTGTTTATACGATATTGGGCTATGATCTGGAAGGACATAAAAAAATCCTTGGTTTATGGATGGATGTCACAGAATCTAAGAACTATTGGATGCAGGTATTTGACGAAATCAAATCCCGAGGCGTTGAAGATATCTTCTTTATTTCCATGGATGGTGTATCCGGACTTGAATCCGGTGCCAAGGCCATCTTTCCAGTAGTCGTGGTACAGCGGTGCATCGTCCATCTGATTCGCAATTCCATCAGATACGTACCATCAAAGGATTATAAAAAATTCAGGGCCGATCTGAAGAAAGTTTATGGTGCTGTATCACTGAAAGCAGCACGAACAGCGTTTGAAAACTTCTGTGATAACTGGAACCAGTATCCCGGTGCCGTTGAAGTTTGGAAAAGAAACTTTGTCCATGTAGAACAGCTGTTTGATTATGAATCAGCAGTCAGAAAGGTGATGTATACGACAAATGCGATTGAATCCGTTAATTCATCATTTCGAAAAGTAACGAAAAAAGGATCGTTTCCAAATCATGAATTTGTATTCAAGCTTCTATATTTACGAGTTTACGAGCAAAGGAACTTCAAAAGAAATGGGATAAAGGCCATCTGAATAATTGGTCGATGGTATTGAATCAATTGTTGGTCAACGATCAGTTTAAACATCGTATCGAAAAGTACATTCAATACGAGAGTGTAATCTAAACTGTGTAAGTTAGTTAGATGCGTACGGCTAACTAATGAACACAGTTTTTATTATGCCTATCTCATGATATGGTTGAAGGAGAAAAAGGAAAATGAATGAAATGAGTAAAATTAAAAGAAATCCCGCCGCTGTCAAGATTGCCAATGAAATCCTTAAAGAATATGACTGTGATTCATTAACCGATATGCAGGATGCTCTCAAAGAAATCTTTGGTCCATTGTTTGAAGGCATGCTTCAGGGGGAAATGGACAATCATCTTGGTTATAAATCCAATTCAAAAGAGCCAAAATCTACAAAGAACAGAAGAAATGGTTCCAATCCCAAAACTTTAAAAACCACAATGGGAGAAGTAGAAATCAATGCGCCAAGAGACAGGAATGGATCCTTCGAACCAGTCATTGTTCCCAAACGATCAAAGGATGTTTCCGATATCGAAGGAAAGGTATTATCCATGTATGCACGTGGAATGTCACAACGTGATATCTCATCAACGATCGAGGATATTTATGGTTTTAAAGTATCACACGATATGATCTCGGATATAACCAATGCTATCCTTCCGGAAGTGGAAGAATGGCAGAACAGACCGCTCAAAAAATGTTACCCATTTGTTTTTGTCGACTGTATGTATGTTTCTGTCAGAAACGATTATGAAGCCAAAGAAGAAGCCGTTTATGTGATTCTTGGGTATGACCTGCAGGGACAAAAGGAAATTCTTGGTTTGTGGATGGATTCCACGGAATCAAAGAACTACTGGATGCAGGTATTTGATGAGATCAAGGCACGAGGAGTCGAAGATATCTTTTTCATTTCTATGGATGGCGTATCCGGTCTTGAATCGGGTGCCAAAGCTATTTTCCCCGGAGTTGTCGTACAAAGATGTATCGTTCATCTGATTCGGAACTCCATCCGATATGTACCAACCAAGGACTACAAAAAATTCACTGCCGATCTTAAAAAAGTATATGGAGCCTCTTCACTAAAAGCAGCTAAGACTGCGTTCGACACATTCTGCGACAACTGGAAACAATATCCTGGAGCGATCGAAGTATGGAAAAGGAATTTCCTTCATGTAGAACAGCTGTTTGATTATGGATCTGCTGTTCGAAAAGTCATGTATACGACAAATGCGATCGAATCGGTAAATTCCTCCTTTCGAAAAGTGACGAAAAAAGGGTCATTTCCAAATCATGAAGCTGTATTCAAGCTGCTCTATTTACGGGTGAAGGAACTACAGAAAAAATGGGACAAAGGACATTTGAATAATTGGTCGATGGTATTGAATCAATTGTTGGTCAACGATCAGTTTAAGGATCGTATCGAAAAGTACATTCAATACTGAATCTTGAAATGATATTTATTCCAATTTCCTTGTTTACAATGAGACTCCGCCCCTAAGAACCCGAAAAAACGGCCAGTCAAAAAAATCAATTTTCAGCTGGCCGTTTTAAGCATACCTTAGGGTCGATCATTATAAACAAGTTTTCTCGGCATAAAACATCATTTTAAAAACAAGATCGAGAACTTATCAAAATCGACTATAAAATATTAAATACACACTTTTCTTGACAAACCCTTCAATACTGAATCTTGAAATGATATTTATTCCAATTTCCTTGTTTACAATGAGCCTCCGCCCCTAAGAACCTGAAAAAACGGCCAGTCAAAAAAATCAATTTTCAGCTGGCCGTTTTAAGCGTACATTAGGGTCGCTCATTATAAACAAGTTTTCTCGGCATAAAACATCATTTCAAAACAAGATTTAGAACTTATTAAAATCGATCATAAAATATTAAATACACACTTTTCTTGACAACCCCCCCTCTCACACATCTAACTAACTTATATAGTTAAATTCCACTCTCATTTTCCTTTTATAAAATTGAAAAAGATTTATTGGATTTTCTGGCAGATGTCTTTTCCCTATTGATTGTCATGTTGATTAAAATTCTGTGGACAAACCATCAGTGGTTCCATAATGAGGTACATACTCTATAGTATATCCACTATAATCTGTTTCATCATTATCAAAATAAACGTCAAGTGTTACCTGTTTGCCTGGAGAAAGGTTATTCGATGAATAATCGCTATCTCCAGTGTCAATGATATTCCCGTTCTCATCTTTCACATTTACATCAAAGTTAAGCGACTTAAACGTTTTCTGTGTCTTATTAGTAAAAGTAATAAAATAACTATAATATGGGAATTCTGCATCGCCCTCATTCTTTGCAGTAAACTGAATAGATTTGATAGATTTCTCCAAGTCAGAATTAAGTTGATCTTCATCAGCTTGAGCACTCTGAGTTGTTTTCGCATCATCTAAAATGTCATCCAAATCATCTTGATATTTATCATCGACTTTTAATCCATAATCATCTACAAAAGATTTAATCAACACAGTACGTTTATTATATGCGTTTTCCCATTGTGTAGTGTATGTATAATAATCACTATTATAATAGGCAAGTGATTTTTTACTATCATTTAAAGCTTCTATATATTGTTTTGCTGCATCCTGTAGTTTTGAATCGTCGAAAGTTTTGTTTTTGAAGGAACCAATGCTATCTAGTTCTGCATCAATCCATTCTTTAGCAGCATCATCATCGTCAAGCTCTTCATTTTCATCACTATCGGTAATACTCCAACGTTTCTGAAGCCCTTTCTTCAATGCGCGCATAAATTGTCCATCTACAGAAAGTTCATATTTACATTTATCCAAATAGTCCTTGGAATCTTTATAATCTCCTAAAGATTTAAATGTACTTTCAGCCTCTTTAAATTCTTCGTTGTTATATTCTCTGACTGCTTTGTTATATGCTCTAAGATCTGTGGTTGCAAACAATGCAATAACAATGACAATACAAGCAGCAACTAAAACAATGATAATATTTCGTGTTAACTTTTTCTTGTTTTTCGGTTTCTCTGCTTTTTCAGACTGCTCTGGTAAAGGTGGTGTCACATTCTGTTCCTGTTCAGAAACGGAAGTTTCTGGATCACTTGTTTCTGATTTAATTTGTTCTGTATTCTTTTCTACGTCACTCATTTTAAATTCCCTCCCAGTAAAAAAATACTTTATATATATTAATTATAACTATATTTTAACAAATGACCAAATTGGACTATAAAGTTGCAGAACATTCCATATCAGTGATAATACATAATATCTTTTGAGTTGTTCTCATATTCATCCCTCTGTTATAAGGTATTTTGTACGCATAAAAGATGTTTATAATAGATAATATTGCATGAATAAATCAGAAAATTAATTGTTACCAAAGGAAGATGTGATTGAGAAAGATTGACTAAGGTAGGATAAAATATTTTCATTAGCTTTACGTATGATAAAATATATTAAATAAACCAAGTTATAATAATTAGGAGATTAACTATTAAAAATCAAGCAAAAAGACAAGAATTATAAAAAGACATGACAAAAAGACCTAACAAAAGGTCAATTTTAAAAAATGGTCTAATGGTCTATAAGAAAATGGCTACCTCATTTTCTTAGGGTCATAATCAGTATCGTTTTTTTCTAAAAAGAAAATGATACGAATCAGTTTTCTGGCCACATGGGTAAGAGCAACCCGATGATGTTTGCCTTCTTCCCGTTTTTTTACGATAGTACTCGTAAAAAATAGAATCATGGATAATGAGAGAGGGGGTGCGGACAAATTCTTGGACCGACGATGACAGGGAGAAAGAAAAATGTCGTTTACGGAGGAAGAGAAAAAGAAAGCACTTCAATTGTATGATGAAACTGGATCGATAGCTAAGGTAATTCATAAACTCGGATATCCAAGCAGACAAAATATGTATACTTGGATCAAGAATCGAGATATCGAAAAGAAACGCAAGAAATATGATGCTACAGATTCACCAGGGCACAGGCGTCATCCATCATTAGAAATAAAACTTGAAATACTTCACCGTTGCTTTGAAGAAGGAGAAGACATAAAATCAATATCAGAAGAATACGGATATTCAAGGACGAGTATTTATAGTTGGAGAAAGCTGTATTTATCTGGAGGTGCAGCGGCTATAATGAATAAAAAGAAAGATTTGCCAAGAGGAACTTTGATCGTTAATGAAGATGCTGATAAGGGTTCCGATAATAATATTGAACTGGCAGCTAAGATAAGAGATCTGGAGCTAGAAAACGATATATTAAAACAGACAATAGAAATATTAAAAAAAGATCAGGGCATCGATCTGTTAAGACTGAAAAACACAGAGAAGACAATGATAATCGATGCCCTAAGGAATAAATATGCATTGTCACTGCTTCTTGCAAAACTTCAGATATCCAAGAGCAGTTACTTTTATCAGCACAAGATACAACAATCACCTTATAAATATGAGGCAATAAAGATAAAAATTATTGAATTATTCAAAGAAAACAAGGGAAGATATGGTTATAGAAGGATTCATGCACTACTGAGAAAAGATAATATCATTGTATCTGAAAAAATAGTAAGACAAATCATGAAAGATAATAATCTAGTAGTAAAAGCCAGAAAACATAAGAAGTGAGAGTGTAATCTAAACTGTGTAAGTTAGTTAGATGCGTACGGCTAACTAATGAACACAGTTTTTATTATGCCTATCTCATGATATGGTTGAAGGAGAAAAAGGAAAATGAATGAAATGAGTAAAATTAAAAGAAATCCCGCCGCTGTCAAGATTGCCAATGAAATCCTTAAAGAATATGACTGTGATTCATTAGCCGATATGCAGGATGCTCTCAAAGAAATCTTTGGTCCATTGTTTGAAGGCATGCTTCAGGGGGAAATGGACAATCATCTTGGTTATAAATCCAATTCAAAAGAGCCAAAATCTACAAAGAACAGAAGAAATGGTTCCAATCCCAAAACTTTAAAAACCACAATGGGAGAAGTAGAAATCAATGCGCCAAGAGACAGGAATGGATCCTTCGAACCAGTCATTGTTCCCAAACGATCAAAGGATGTTTCCGATATCGAAGGAAAGGTATTATCCATGTATGCACGTGGAATGTCACAACGTGATATCTCATCAACGATCGAGGATATTTATGGTTTTAAAGTATCACACGATATGATCTCGGATATAACCAATGCTATCCTTCCCGAAGTGGAAGAATGGCAGAACAGACCGCTCAAAAAATGTTACCCATTTGTTTTTGTCGACTGTATGTATGTTTCTGTCAGAAACGATTATGAAGCCAAAGAAGAAGCTGTTTATGTGATTCTTGGGTATGACCTGCAGGGACAAAAGGAAATTCTTGGTTTGTGGATGGATTCCACGGAATCAAAGAACTACTGGATGCAGGTATTTGATGAGATCAAGGCACGAGGAGTCGAAGATATCTTTTTCATTTCTATGGATGGCGTATCCGGTCTTGAATCGGGTGCCAAAGCTATTTTCCCCGGAGTTGTCGTACAAAGATGTATCGTTCATCTGATTCGGAACTCCATCCGATATGTACCAACTAAGGACTACAAAAAATTCACATCCGATCTTAAAAAAGTATATGGAGCCTCTTCACTAAAAGCAGCTAAGACTGCGTTCGACACATTCTGCGACAACTGGAAACAATATCCTGGAGCGATCGAAGTATGGAAAAGGAATTTCCTTCATGTAGAACAGCTGTTTGATTATGGATCTGCTGTTCGAAAAGTTATGTATACGACAAATGCGATCGAATCGGTAAATTCCTCCTTTCGAAAAGTGACGAAAAAAGGGTCATTTCCAAATCATGAAGCCGTATTCAAGCTGCTCTATTTACGGGTGAAAGAACTACAGAAAAAATGGGAGAAAGGACATCTGAATAATTGGTCGATGGTATTGAATCAATTGTTGGTCAACGATCAGTTTAAGGATCGTATCGAAAAGTACATTCAATACTGAATCTTGAAATGATATATATTCCAATTTCCTTGTTTACAATGAGCCTCCGCCCCTAAGAACCTGAAAAAACGGCCAGTCAAAAAAATCAATTTTCAGCTGGCCGTTTTAAGCGTACATTAGGGTCGCTCATTATAAACAAGTTTTCTCGGCATAAAACATCATTTCAAAACAAGATTTAGAACTTATTAAAATCGATCATAAAATATTAAATACACACTTTTCTTGACAAACCCTAAGAAGTATGTATTTGTCAACTGAAAACTGACCAACTTCGCAATTGAAAACTGATCAACTACTCACTCTCGAATCGAAGATATTTCATCATATTTCAGGATGAATATCTTCGATTTTTTCTGAATACTTTAATAGCTATTGATTGGTGGTTGAACCATTTTTTGTATTCCAATTCTTTGTTGCCAGAGTTCTATAACTATCTCCAGACATGTCAATCAGGTAAGACATGTATGCCAGTCTGTCAATGATTGCTCCCGTTAATACCTGGTCTTTAAAAACTTCATTCCACCGATCAAATGTCAGATTGGATGTGATGATCATGGCTCCTTTTTCATTTCGGCTGGATAACAGATTGAACAATATCTCTCCTCGTTCTTGGTCGAATGTGCAGTACCCCAGCTCGTCCAGTATGACCAGGTCATAGCTTTCAAATTTTCTTTTGTACATCGTTATTTGATTTTGATTCATCGCTTCTTTCAGTTCTATCAATAGGGTCGGTATGCTTACAAACAATACTTTCTTGCCCTGCTGACATGCTTCTGTTCCCAATGCGATGCTCAGTGCTGTTTTGCCTGTTCCCGGATTGCCAATCAATATGATATTCTGCTTATTGTCGATGAATTCAAGCGTCTCCAGTTCGTGAATTTTTTGTCGGATCTCTATGCTGAGATGTTCTCTTTGATAATCCTGCAAGATCATCTGATAGGGAAACTTTGCCCGTCTTATCCTCGTTTTTATGCTGTTTCTGGTTCGGAGCTCCACTTCATTTTTTAACAGTTCTTCCAAAAAATCTTCAAAGCTCATGTCTTTTAATCGTGCCTCTTTGGCACATTCTTCATAATTGTTACGAATGAATGGAAGACGTAGTATATATGCTGATTCTTTAATGGACATATTGATTTCCTCCAATGAACATTTCACATAATTCGTTGATCTGTTCCATCGTCTTATCATCGACAGCCTGCTGTATCTTTGCCTCCTGTTGTCTGGGTTCAAGTGCTTCGAGCAATGTTTTCAGATCACTGTCGGAATATCTTCTAAGTATTTCTATAAATACTTTGGGTTTTTCTTTATAATATTTATTGAACATATTTTTTAGTTCAGGTTCGCTCTTCAATGCCAGAGAATTCGAGAGCGAACCAGGTTTTCGGGAAAACGTGTGTAGATAGTGCCGAATGTCTATGCGCGTTTTTCCTTTCCCGGCAATACGGGCATGCCGTGCAACGATCTCCTGCTTATACATGATGATCAGATCATTTGGATACAGCTTTGCGATCACCCATTTTTGACACAGATCCTCCGGAACGGAATAACAGTTATTGTCGATATGAACAAATGAATATTTATCCACTCTGTTTTTTGTGATACGGGCCGTCTCATATCTTGGCCGGTATGGTTTAAGATGTTTCTTTTCTTCTTCGATATTCGAATTCTTATTGATCTCAACCAGTTTTTCCTGCAGATAGTCACATGCATTCTCAAATGTATCAAACGCATATTTATAAGCGAATACTTTATTTCGTATCCATTTGACAGCACTTTCAACGGTCCCTTTTTCATTGCCGCTGAAACAGTTGGTCACATTGATGGTGAAATCATAATAGAGTGCCAGCTTTATAAGCTGTTCATTCAGTTGCTTTTCATTTTTTCCAATAAAACGGGCGACCACATTCTTCATATTGTCATAGACACCTTCCTTGAATGATCCACCAAGCATCTCGAAGAAACGTACATGTGAATCCAGGAAGACATCCATCTTCGAATTGCGATACAGATAGGCCCAGCGAAATCCGGATGCAGGACAGACCAGGACGGCCAGGTATCCTTTTATATTCCTGCCATCGATAATCAGTCTTACTTCGCCAAAATCGTATTCAAATCGGTCACAGTAATCATATTTCTGTTTAATAAAAGCTTCTTTTTTTTCATCTCTAATGACTCGCAGCCGTTTTCGTATCGTTGTTTCACCAATATCAAATCCCTGATTGATCAACAGCTGGTAGATCTGTCTGTCATTCAAGGCCTGTTTATGACCCGGTCCCAGTAGTCTGGTCTTGTTTTCTTCATCGGCAAGAATCTTGCGCAATTGAATATCCATTTCTTCAGAATACTTTCTAGCAGTCCGTTTTGATGAATCATAGGAAGGATCATCAATTAAAGTTTCAATAACTTTCCGTGTATCCACATTTGGATCCAGTTTCAGCAATTCATCCAAATTACTGCAATAGGATTTCCAGTACTTTCGAATCGTATTTCTGGAAACACCAAATGTTTTGGATATCCGGTTATCGCTCCACCCCTCTTTCTTTAACCGAATAATTTCATACTTTTGCATAATGGTTTTCATCTCCTTTTTTTGCCTCCTTTTGATTATAAAAACCATAAAGAAGCATAATAAAAAAACTGGTCAATTTTGAATTGCGATTTGTCCAAAAATTGATCAGTTTTAAATTACAATATACAAAGTATAGCTCCTATCAAGGAGAAATAAGTGAAGCGGCAGAGAATATTATCAATAGAGATTTTCATTCAGAAAAACCCAATGAAAGGGTGCTGACAGATATCACAGAATTCTCAATACCTGCAGGAAAAGTATATCTTTCACCAATAGTAGACTGTTTTGATGGAATGATACCAAGTTGGACCGTAAGTACCAACCCTAATGCAGATTTGGTCAATAGCATGTTGGATGATTATCATTCTAAGCTAAAAGAAGATGAGAAACCAATAGTTCATAGCGATCGGGGGTGTCATTACCGATGGCCTGGATGGATTAATAGAATGAATAAGTATGGATATACCAGAAGCATGTCTAAGAAAGGTTGCTCACCGGATAATTCGGCATGTGAAGGATTCTTTGGCAGGATGAAGAATGAGATGTTTTATGGCCGAAATTTTGTTGGTGTAACAATTGAAACGTTTGTAGAGATTATCAATGATTATATCATATGGTACAATACCAAAAGAATAAAGGCATCGTTGGGCTATTTGAGCCCTATGGAGTACAGGCAAAGTCTGGGACTAATTTGAAATAACAAGGTCCAAGAATTTGTCCGCACCCCCAACCCAAAAAGGCCGATGGCGATGAACAACAGTTCAAAACCATCGGTCCTTTTTTTGATGAGCTGATTAACGATTACTCGTTACAGCTCCTTTTTTAGTCTATGGTGCGGGTGACAGGACTCGAACCTGCACGCGTGAGCAATAGATCCTAAGTCTATCGTGTCTGCCAGTTTCACCACACCCGCATGCTTAGTTAGTATATACTATACAATTATAAAAATCAAGTAAGAAATAGGTCAATTGACCTATTTCTTATAAATCTTTGCAATCTTCAATACGACGTTTTACACCATTTAAAATCACATAACCTTGTTCTGGCTCATCATGTACAATATAACGATCCGGTTGTTCCTTATGATCATGTCCATATTCTTTTTCACAAGTAACATCTTGTTTTGGTTTATGTGGATGCTTGATTTGTTGTTTTACAATAATACAAATAATAACAATAAGGACAATGATTCCAGCAATCATGATTGTGTTCCCTCTTTCACGCCTTCAATCAAACCAACAAGATTTTGAATATCCGATGGAATAATGATTTTCGTTGCTTGTCCATCAGACATTTTCGCTAAGGTATCTAAACTTTTCAATTTAATGACTGCTTCATCTGCACCGGCTTCTCTAATTTTTTTGATGGATTCAGCCGTAGCTTCTTGCACTTTACGAATAGCTTCTGCTCGACCTTCTGCCTCTTTGATTTCTTTTTCTTTCTCCGCTTCAGCCCGTAAAATCATAGCTTGTTTTTCGGCTTCTGCATTTAATAATGCCGATTGATTATGACCTTCCGCTTCCAAGATCATGGATTGTTTTTCACCTTCAGCTGTTAAGATGGCTGCACGTTTTTCACGTTCGGCTTTCATTTGTTTTTCCATGGCTTCACGAATGGCTGTTGGTGGCTGGATGTTTTTTAATTCAACACGCGTTACTTTGATTCCCCAGGGATCAGTGGCTAAATCAATAATCTGCAACATCTGGGAATTGATAGCTTCGCGACTAGTCAATGTCGCATCCAATTCCATATCACCTATGATATTTCGCAATGTGGTTGCTGTTAAATTTTCCATAGCCATGATGGGATTTTCTACCCCATATGCATACAATTGAGGATTTGTGATTTTAAAATAAACAACACTATCGATTTGCATCGTCACATTATCTTTTGTGATTACTGGTTGTGGAGCAAAATCAGCTACTTGTTCTTTCAAAAGTACTTTTCGAGCCACTTGATCAATCAATGGAACTTTGATATGTGGTCCAGAATCCCATGTTGTATAGTAACGGCCCAATCGTTGCACAACATAAGAACTTCCTTGTGGTACGACTCGAATCATAAGCGTCATTAGGATAATCAAAATCACTAAAAGTGTAATAAATAACATATAATTCTCCTTTAAGTTCTACTTATATGATACCAAGATATTTGTAAAATGAATATCAAATGATGCTTTATTACTTATTAAAAAAACGCAGATTGCTCTGCGTTTAAAATCTTAGATTTAATGTAAAACAGAAGGCTTATGGAAAGATTCCAATTCATCTTGGATATATTGTTCCAATTTCTCTAAAAATTCATCAGTGATCTCAAAACCATCAATTTCAGTAGGTAATTGCAAATGATTTCGTACAAAATGAACCTGAGGAACCTCTGACATATTTTGGTCTCCCATTTCTTTATCGACTTCTTTTAATTTCTCAATAATTGGCCCAGCCAATTCTTTCATCAATTCATCCTCTGTCATACTCATATTATAATTTCTATCTCCTTTTCATGCAAGCTATACACATTAGGCCAATTGATAATCTTGTCTTTCTATAAATTCTTGTCTTTTCGATTCATTCCAATATTGTATGGGCTGATAATATCCGGCCATACGTGCCCAAACTTCCACTTTTTCATTACATACAGGACAAACCGAATTCGAACCAGGAATATACCCATCCTTGTTACAAATAGAATAAGTAGGTGAAATCGTAAAATAAGGAACCAGATAGTGATCAATCATTTGATGAACTAAATGCATGCAATCTTGCCAATGAACAATTCGTTCAGGAATATAAACATGAAAAGCTGCACCACCTGTAAATAACGGTAAGAATCGTTGTTGAATCGTTAAAGCCTCAAATACATCATCGGTATAATTCACTGGTAAATTAGCTGAATTTGTATAGTAACTCTTTGCGTTATCGGGCAACCATTCACGATCTTTCTGTACCAATTCATACGATACTCTTTCTCCTGGAGTTGCTTCCAAATTAAAAAAGGAATGGTATTTTTCTTGGTAAAGATATAATCGATTTTTCATATGGGTCAATACCTTTACTACAAAATCTTGTGCCTGTTCATTTCCTAAATCGGATTGAATCCAGTTTGCCATTTCACAAGCTTCATTCATACCAATAACACCAAAAGTACCAAAACAAGTATCAAAAGAGTTCAAATAATGTCGTGTATATGGATATAAACCTGCTTGTAAGAATTGATTGAGAATTTGTCTTTTGACATCTAACGTACGAGCAACCAAATCCATTAATTTATCCAATTTTTCAAAGAAATCTTGCTCATTTTTCGATTGATGTGTTAACCGTGGCATATTGATGGTGACCATACCAATAGACCCTTGATTTTCTCCATATCCAAAAAAACCACTTGGCTTTTCATACAATCGATGATAATCCGTCATCGTTTCTCGTTCATAACGAGAATGATGGGCAAAATACGGACTTCCATATTTAGCAGCTACTTCAAACAACAATGCATTTAAATCATCATCTTGCCAATCAAAATCTTCTTTTATATTAATGTTTGGGATTGGAAAAGGAAAACTGCGTCCCGATTGGTCAGCTTCCAATAAGGTTTTAAAGAAAGCTTTTTGAATCATTTTCATTTCCGCAAGACAGTCCCCATAAACAAAGTTTTGTTTGACCCCACCAATCAAGACTTTTTGATTCTTCAAGTCTTCTGGTACTGTCCAATCAAAAGAGATTGTAGAAAATGGTGCTTGTGAACCCCATCGAGCAGGTATATTGACCCCATAGATAAAGGTTTCTATACATTGCTGGATATTTTTTTCATCCAAATGATCCACTTTCACAAAGGGAGCTAAATATGTATCAAAACTCGGAATGCATTGGGCACCTGCCCATTCATTTTGCAAGATACCTAAAAAATTGATCAATTGATTACAGGCTGAAAATAAATGTTTTGGTGGCCGCGAATCAATTTTATGATCCAAACCACTTAAACCATGTTCTAATAATGGACGAATGGACCAACCACAACTATCTCCTGTCAACATATCCAAATCATGAATATAAATATCACCTTGTTCATGGGCTTGTACAATTTGTTCATCATATATGAAATGGGTCCAATAGTTTTTGGTAATGGCACCAGAATTGGAAAGGATCAATCCTCCAATGGAGTATGTCGACAATCGATCATCATTTGGTAATGTTTTGTCAACATGTAAATAAGCATCCATTATTTTCTTATGAACTTGTGATACTTTTTGGAATTCTCTCACATTTTCTCGTTGTTTTCGATAGAGGATATAAGCCTTCGCAACATCGGCATATCCTGTTACGGATAAAACATATTCCACACAATCTTGAATCTGTTCAACGGGAATCTTCCCATCTTTGATTTGTTCTGAAAATTCGCTTGTCACTCGTAAACTTAATAGTTCAATAATGGAATCATCTGTTTCTTTATTTAATGAGGCAAAAGCCTTTTGAATGGCTGCTTCGATTTTATGAATATCAAAAGCAACCACACTATTGTCACGTTTAATCACTTGGATCATTTAGCTTGTACCTCCACTTCTAGTTTTTGTTCTTGAAATAATTGGACAATTTTATCTATTTGAATCGGATTAAAATTATGTAGTTGTTTACTAACGGTTGGTAAACTTTCAATATCGGTATGAAGAACAATTTTTTTCATACCAGAAAGCCATTTGGCTAATGATTTTAACGAAGCCATGGTGTGATATTCTTGGTTTAGATATAACTCAATTTGGTAATCAATGAAATCTTTTCGAAGTATATTCAGGGTCTTTTCAATTGGTTGGATATCAAAATGTTCCATCCCAATGGATTTCGCATATTGGCCTGGACTATTTTTGATATCTAAACTCACAAAATCAATACATTTTTTTTGGATTAATGTTTCCAATCGATCTGGAAAGGATCCATTCGTTGTAACTTTTACGAAATAGCCCATGGATTTAATCAACGCAAGAAAATCAGATAAGCGTGGATCCATCATTGGTTCGCCACCTTCAATACAAACAGCCTCTAAAACATTCCTTCGATTCTCTAAGTATTCAATGATTTCTTGGCGCGATAATTCTTTCATACCCTCTTGGATAAAAATCAATTCAGGATATCGATCAAATGGACAACGAAAATTGCTTCCGGCAGTATATAAGACCGTACTTAATTTATGTGGATAGTGTGTTAATGAAACTTTCTGCCAATGAAAAAACGGCAATTGCGATGCAATAGACTCTGCATATTCTTTCGCATTATTTGCCATTCGATCATAAGATGGTAAAAACTGTCGAAAAGAAACATCATCAATTCCTTGCATTAAATGTTGCCACCAATCTCTTCGAATGGAATACACTTGTGCCATGGATTGTTTCGCAAAATCCGATGTGTATAACTCTTTATTTCGTTTATCTACTTTTGATGATCGAACACAAATAAATCCTTGCTGCTCTAAGTGTTTAACACTTTTTGATATGGTTCCTTTATCATAAACACCTATTTGGGAAATATCTCGCATAGAAATACCTTCATTTTCATAAATCATGATCAAGATGGGTATTTGTGCGTAGGTCAAATGTAAATCTTGTAAATTTCGATCATAATATTTTTGTGTACTGCGATACAATACACTGATATTCATTAATAAATTCGTTTGTTGATCCATAGTTGAATTCTACCATATAAAAAGATGGATATAACATACCCATCTTCAAAATCCTTATTTTTCTTTGGCATCAAAATGCTCATCACGAACAACAACATCGTGAGCTCCACCTTCAACAATACTTGTTTGTGAAACCAAAGTGATTTTTGCATTTTTCTGTAATTCTGGGATGGTTAAGCATCCACAGTTGCACATCGTATGACGAACTTTTGATAATGTGATTTGGACATTATCTTTCAATGAACCGGCATATGGAATATACGAATCTACACCTTCTACGAAAGCCATCTTCTTATCGCCACCCATATCATAACGTTGCCAGTTCCGGGCACGAGCAGAACCTTCGCCCCAATATTCTTTCATGTAATTGCCGTTGACAGTAACCAATTTGTTTGGTGCTTCATCAAAACGAGCAAAGTAACGACCTAACATCACAAAATCAGCACCAAATGCTAACGCTAAAGTAATGTGATAATCATAAACAATACCGCCATCACTACAAATTGGTACATAAATACCTGTTTCTTCAAAATATTTATCACGAGCTCGTGCTACATCTAATGTAGCCGTTGCCTGTCCTCGTCCAATTCCTTTTTGTTCACGAGTGATACAGATGGAACCACCACCAATACCAATTTTCACAAAATCAGCACCAGCTTCAGCTAAGAAGCGGAATCCTTCTTCATCGACAACATTACCGGCTCCGACTTTGACTGAATCTCCATAGTGATCACGAATCCATTTGATCGTATTAGCTTGCCATGCACTAAATCCCTCACTAGAATCAATACACAATACATCAGCTCCTGCTTCTACTAAGGCTGGTACACGCTGCTCATAATCACGTGTATTGATACCAGCTCCTACAATGTATCTTTTTTTGTCATCCAATAGTTCTAATGGATGATCTTTATGACTTTCATAATCTTTTCTAAATACGAACGCAACTAATTTCTGGTCTTTATCGACGATAGGCAATTGATTTAATTTATGATCCCAAATGATATCGTTGGCTTCTGATAAAGAAATATCTTCATCACCAACAATTAATTTATCAAATGGAGTCATAAAATTCTTCACTTTTTCTGAAGGATCCATCCGACTAATTCGATAATCACGGCTGGTTACAATACCAAGTAATTTGCCATTGGCTTCACCATTCTCCGTAACTGCCATCGTAGCATGTCCTGTTTCTTTTTTTAATGCTAAAACATCAGCCAATGTATCTTCTGGTGAAACATTGGAATCAGAACCTACAAATCCAGCTTTCGTTGCTTTTACACGACGAACCATAGCCGCTTGGGATTCTATTGTTTGAGATCCATAAATAAAACTAATGCCACCTTCTTGTGCTAAGGCACAAGCTAATTTTTCACCACTGACAGCTTGCATAATAGCTGAAACCATAGGAATATTCATTGAAATGGCTGGCTCTTCGCCTTTTTTAAATTTAACCAATGGGGTCTTTAAACTTACACGATCCGGTGTACAATTCTCACCCGTGTATCCTGGTACTAATAAATATTCATTAAAAGTTCTTGATGGTTCTTCAAAAAATTTTGCCATATTTCTCTCCTTTGTATTGAAATGATTATATGCAATTTTATTTTGCTTTGCAAATTTTATTGGTATTCTCCAACAACAACGGCATAAGGAGCAATCGTTATCTCTCTTGTCACATTTTTATTATCGTTTCCATTGTCAAACAAAATCTGTACATCATCTGAGACAACATAATGATAAGTCTTTCCGGTTGGATTGAAAAAAGAGATACAACTATCTTCTTTATCATTACATTCATAAATGAGAACATCATCTTCAATCGTTTGGAAACGAGTATTTTCACGTGTTTTCTCTACTGTTGACAAACGGAAACAAGGATGATCTTTACGAATTTGAATCAATGTTTTGGTTTGATTGACAACATCCTGAAACAAATTACGACGATCATAATCGATTTTATTATAATTATCCGATCGATTATAGGAGTTACCAAGTCCTTGTTTGGTTCGGCAGAATTCCTGTCCTGAATGAATAAATGGTACACCTTGCGATAATAATACCATGGCAGTAGCTAATACTTGTCGTTTTTTACGGATTTCTTTATTTTCATCACTGCAACAAATTTGATTTTTATCCCATAAAGTATGATTATCATGACATTCCACATAATTAATGACTTTTTCAGGGGAATCATATGTATTTCCTGAAGCACTCATACGATCCATCATGGAATAAATCATAGATGTATCCCCACTTGAAAATCCTTTTTGTGTCAATTGTCCATCCGAACCTCGTACAACATTACGAAAACTATCTGAAAAATGACCAATATGCGGCATTTTATGCTGGTTTTTTTGCGTGGCACGAAGATCTTCTGAAACAAAGCTTGGCATATTCCAACCTTCTCCATAGATCATAAAATCGGGTTTGATTTTCTTACACACAGATGCAATCTCATTCATGACGTTGATATCTAAAATTCCCATCAAATCGAAACGGAAACCATCCACATCAAACCATTCCACGATACGTCGACAGGTTTCAACTAGATATTCGCGAGCCATGGGTGCTTGTGAATCATAATCATTGCCACAAAAAGAACCATTTGAAAAAGCTCCTTCTCGATTCATTAAAAAGTAATAATTCGGAACCAGATTTTCTAAAGAAAATGTTTCTTTATCATACACATGATTAAAAACTAAATCCAAGTTGACACGAATACCAGCTTTATGGCAATTTGCCACTAATTGTGCAAAAGCTTTCACTCGGCTCGTAGCATCTATGGGATTGATGTCATAGCTACCCTCTAAACAACGAAATTGCACGGGGTCGTATCCCCAGTTATAAAAGATATTTGGATATACTTCATCGACGGAACCAAAATCAAAGACAGGCATCAATTGAACATGTGTGATGCCTAAGGAACGCAAATAACTAAATCCCGTACATTTTTCTTTCGTAGTCTCGTTTTCTTGCGTAAATCCCTGAAACTTTTTTGGATAACTGACTCCAATATCGGGCATAGAAGTCATATCTCGAATACTCGCTTCATATACGATCGCATCACAATTATTGTGTAACGGAGGCATTTTCACTTTTTCTGGAAGATCCAAAAGACTCATATCCATCACTACCGAATATTTCGAGTTGGGTCCGCTAAAACTCGTATAAGGATCCACAATTTTTCGCCAACTTCCATTGACACGAACCAAAAAGTAATAGGGATCACTTAAACAATTTTTATGAACACTGACTTCATACAGTCCCTTGGCATTTCGTTTCATCGAATAGACTTCTTCGTTTCCATCATGATTTAAAAACAATAAGATGGAATAAGCCGTTGGTGACCATAATTTAAAAGTAGAACACGTTGGTGTATAGTGTAAACCTAAGTCTTTTCCACGATATGTATAAGTATCATTAAATTTTACTGTTTTTACGATGTGTCCATATTTTACTATTGCTGTACGGCAATGTTCATCATAAATAGTATATTCCTCACCCATTTGAATCGAAGAAGCATTTAAAGATAAATCATAATGGACGTAGCCATTATAGAGTTCTGAACGATAGCGTATGGTTAATGGAATGATTCGATCATGTGTATCTTTCAAATGAAAAATAGAACTATTTCCATTATAAAAATTTTTTGACATAAATACGTTGATACAGTCAAAGTCATCAAAGTAAGCCTCAAAATTGGTTCGCATTCGCATAAAATTTGCCTCTTTTCCTTATTTTATTCTATCACTAATATTAAATCTATTCTATAATTCTATGCATTATCCAAAGCTACATAGTGCGCATAGGTCTTTCTATTTTGAAGCAATTGTTGATGGGTACCCGTCTCTGTTATCTTACCATTTTCAATCACCAAAATAAGATCTGCATTTTTAATGGTTGATAATCGATGAGCAATCACTAATGTGGTTCGATTTTTGGATAAATGATCTAAACTTTCCTGAATATAATGTTCGCTCTCATTATCTAAAGCACTGGTTGCTTCGTCTAGAATTAATATGGGAGGGTTTTTCAAAAAAATACGTGTAATCGAAATTCTTTGTTTTTGCCCACCCGATAATCGTGTCCCTCTTTGACCTACATATGTATAATAACCTTTTGGTAAAGAACAAATAAATGAATGAATATGTGCTTTTTTTGCAGCTTCTATCATCTCTTCTTCGGTTGCTTTTGGATTTCCATATAGAATGTTCTCACGAATGGTACCTGCAAACAAATATACATCTTGTTGCACAATACCAATGGCTTGTCGTAACGATTTTAATTGGACATCTTTAATATTTTGTTGTCCGATTTCGATTTTTCCCTTCGTGACATCATAAAACCGTGGAATCAAAGAACAAATCGTTGTCTTGCCCCCACCGCTCGGACCAACTAACGCAATCGATTTTCCATGTGGGATAGTAAAATGAATATCTTTTAGCACTTGGTTTTCTGCTTCATAATGAAATGAAACATGATTGAATTGTATATCCGCATATGGGTTTTCTAAAGGTAATGCATTCTTTTGGTCAAAAATCTCGGGTTGAATCTGTAAAATTTCATAAAAACGACGAAATCCAGAAAACCCTTTTTATAACATTTCGGTAAGCTCGACTAATATCTGTATAAGACTTACAAATATGCCGATATAAATGGCATAGATAGCTAAATCTTATGGTTGCATTTCTCTTTGTGCTATAAAATACCCACCCATGATCATAGTGACTACATACATTAGACCAATAAAGAATGTGATCATACTCTGAAAAGATCCCATCGCATGGTAATTATCTTTTTTTGAAAGTAGAAAAGCTTCGTTCCCTTTCTCAAATTTGTCTCTTTCTATTGCTTCATTTGTAAAAGCTTGTACAATACGGATTCCGCCTAAACTATCCTCTAAGGTTTCATTAATAGAACCAATTTTTCTACGGTTATCTAGGAAAGTTTCTTGCATATGTTGATTTTGATGATAAGAAACAATCAACATCACAATGACAATGATAAGTAGTATGAGTGCCAATTTCCATTGCATCATAAATAAGAAAATAAATGATCCAACAATTTTAATTAATGATATGAACAGATTTTCAGGTCCATGATGTGCTATTTCTGAAATATCAAATAAATCACTGACCAATCGGCTTATCATATTTCCTGTATTATGTTGATCATAAAATGAAAAGGAAAGACGTTCATATTGATCAAATAGATCTTTACGCATATCTCTTTCCATTTGCGCTCCCATTATATGCCCTTGGCAACTGACATAATAAAAACATAAAGATTGAATAATATAACCAATTAAAAAAGAATAGCCAAAAAAGGTAAAGTGTGAAGAATCATCTCTTTAGATTGTGTAAATAAAGTATTTGTTAATTGACGTAAGATTTGTGGAAAGGCTAAATCAACAAGACTAATGATGGCTGCACAAAATAAGTCAAAGAAAAAAACTTTCTTATAGGGTTGGTAGTAATAAATAATCGAAGAATTGACATAAAACCTTCACAAATAAAAAAAAGGACCCGGCAGCGTGCTATGTTCGCAGGGGCAGGCCCAACTATCTTCGCCGCGGGAGTGCTTAACTTCTGTGTTCGGGATGTCAACAGGTGTATCCACTCCGCTATCGCTACCGGATCCTTTGAGAGATGCTCTCTCAAAATCGAACAACGCTTCCGACTCTTCTCAGATCAAGTCCTCGACCGATTAGTACCAGTCAACTCCGTACATCGCTGTACTTCCATCCCTGGCCTATCTACCTTATCGTCTTTAAGGGGTCTTACTTCTTGGGAGATCTCATCTTGGAGTAGGCTTCGTGCTTAGATGCTTTCAGCGCTTATCCTTTCCCTGCTTAGCTACCCGGCTGTGCTCCTGGCGGAACAACCGGTGCACCAGCGGCAGGTCCATCCCGGTCCTCTCGTACTGAGGACAGCTCTCCTCAGATCTCCAACGCCCACAACAGATAGGGACCGAACTGTCTCACGACGTTCTGAACCCAGCTCGCGTACCGCTTTAATGGGCGGACAGCCCAACCCTTGGAACCGAATCCAGCTCCAGGATGCGATGAGCCGACATCGAGGTGCCAAACCTCGCCGTCGATGTGAACTCTTGGGCGAGATCAGCCTGTTATCCCCAGGGTAGCTTTTATCCGTTGAGCGACGGCCCTTCCATTCGGCACCGCCGGATCACTAATCCCGACTTTCGTCCCTGTTCGACCTGTTTGTCTCACAGTCAAGCACGCTTCTGCATTTGCACTCGACGATTGGTTTCCATCCAATCTGAGCGTACCTTTGGGCGCCTCCGTTACTCTTTGGGAGGCGACCGCCCCAGTCAAACTGCCTGCCTGACACGGTCCCCGGTCCCGCTCAGGGACCTGGGTTAGAACTCCGATCGCACAAGAGTGGTATCCCACCGGCGACTCCTCGTATTCTGGCGAACACGTCTCTCTGTCTCCCACCTATCCTGTACGTCTACGACCAAAGTTCAATATCAAGCTGCAGTAAAGCTCCATGGGGTCTTTCCGTCTAGTTGCGGGTAACCTGCATTTTCACAGGTACTAAGATTTCACCGAGTCTGCTGCCGAGACAGCGCCCAAATCGTTACACCTTTCGTGCGGGTCAGAACTTACCTGACAAGGAATTTCGCTACCTTAGGACCGTTATAGTTACGGCCGCCGTTCACTGGGGCTTCAACTCACTGCTTCCTCTTTCGATTCACAGATCCTCTTAACCTTCCAGCACCGGGCAGGTGTCACCCTCTATACTTCGCCTTGCGGCTTCGCAGAGAGCTGTGTTTTAGTTAAACAGTCGCTTGGGCCTCTTCACTGCGGCTCTTTCGAGCACTCCTTCTCGCTAACTTACGGAGTCATTTTGCCGAGTTCCTTGGCAACAGTTCTCTCGCTCACCTCGGGATACTCTCCCTGCCCACCTGTGTCGGTTTTGGTACGGGCCGGACATACATTGCTAGAAGCTTTTCCTGGAAGCCGGTCCGCATGTCTTCGCTACTCGATCGCTCTTTCGCTTCCCTGTCACGTCTTCACGTTCCGATGACCGGATTTGCCTGGTCATCCGCTACCTCGCTTCGCCCTCAATCCGTTAAGAGGGTCATGCTTCCCGTCTCCGTCACTCCTTCGCTCTACATCCGGGTGCAGGAATATCTGCCTGCTTTCCATCCGCTACGCCTTTCGGCCTCGCGTTAGGTCCCGACTTACCCAGGGCGGACGAACCTTCCCCTGGAATCCTTGGGCTTTCGGTGTGAAGGATTCTCACCTTCATCTCGCTACTCACACCGGCATTCTCGCTTCCATGCGGTCCACCGCTCCTCTCGGTACGGCTTCTTCCTGCATGCAACGCTCCCCTACCACATCTTTACGATATCCGCAGTTTCGGTATCCGGCTTAGCCCCGGTACATTTTCGGCGCAGGGTCACTCGACTAGTGAGCTGTTACGCACTCTTTCAAGGATGGCTGCTTCTGAGCCAACCTCCTAGTTGTCTGTGCATCCCCACTTCCTTTTCCACTTGGCCGGAATTTTGGGACCTTAACTGGCGATCTGGGCTGTTTCCCTCTTGACCATGGACTTTATCACTCACGGTCTGACTGCCGTGCATCCTGTTCGGCATTCGGAGTTTGATTGAGTTCAGTACCCCGGGATGGGGCCATCACTCATTCAGTGCTCTACCTCCGATCAGGTTCTTCACGACGCTAGCCCTAAAGCTATTTCGGGGAGAACCAGCTATCTCCGGGTTCGATTGGAATTTCTCCCCTAGCCACAAGTCATCCGCCAGCTTTTCAACGATGGTCGGTTCGGTCCTCCATTCAGTTTCACCTGAACTTCAACCTGCTCATGGCTAGATCACCCGGTTTCGGGTCTGCGATGTTCTACTTCCGCCCTATTCAGACTCGCTTTCGCTGCGGCTCCGCGTTTTCCCGCTTAACCTCGCATCTCATCGCAACTCGCCGGTTCATTCTACAAAAGGCACGCCATCACCCTTCAACGGGCTCTGACTTCTTGTAGGCATACGGTTTCAGGTTCTCTTTCACTCCGCTCCCGCGGTTCTTTTCACCTTTCCCTCACGGTACTGGTCCACTATCGCTCACTCAACTATATTTAGCCTTGGCGGATGGTCCCGCCTGCTTCCGACAAGATTCCTCGTGTCTCGCCGTACTCAGGATCCTGCCCGCTTCCTTTCGCATGTCGTCTACGGGGCTTGCACCCTCTTCGGCCGCGCTTCCAATCGCGTTCCACTATGCTCCATTCGTCTTTGGCAGTCCTTCAACCCCGTCCCTCGGGACGGTTTGGGCTGGTCCCCTTTCGCTCGCCGCTACTCAGGGAATCATTCTTATTTTCTTCTCCTGCGGGTACTTAGATGTTTCAGTTCCCCGCGTACCTCTCATATCCCTATGGATTCAGAATATGATGACCGATCTTCTATCGGCCGGGTTCCCCCATTCGGATATCGATGGATCTTCGCTCCCTAACAGCTCCCCGTCGCTTTTCGCAGTTTGGCACGTCCTTCTTCAGTATTGAGTGGCCAGGCATTCGCCGTACGCCCTTCCTTGCTTGATCTTGGTTCTCTTCGTGTTTTCTTCGAGATTCTTCAGAACTGTTCTACTACTGTTTATGAAATCTTCTTCACTAAACGTTATAGACCTTCTGTTGTCTTCTTCGTTGTTCGATTTTCAAAGATCATCTCTGAGAAATCTTCCGATCTCTCAAAACTGATCAGGAATCCTTTTCGCACATCTCTCTGTACACTTGCTTTCTCCTTAGAAAGGAGGTGATCCATCCCCACGTTCCCGTAGGGATACCTTGTTACGACTTAACCCCAGTCATCGGTCCTACCTTCGACGGCTCACTCCCTAAGGTTATGCCACCGGCTTCGGGTATTACTGACTCCCATGGTTTGACGGGCGGTGTGTACAAGGCCCGAGAACGTATTCACCGCGACATGCTGATTCGCGATTACTAGCGATTCCAACTTCATGGAGTCGGGTTGCAGACTCCAATCCGAACTGGGACGGACTTTTCGGGATTCGCTCCAGGTCGCCCTGTCGCTGCCCTCTGTATCCGCCATTGTAGTACGTGTGTGGCCCAGGCCATAAGGGGCATGATGATTTGACGTCATCCCCACCTTCCTCCGGTTTGTCACCGGCAGTCTGATATGAGTCCCTAACTTGATACTGGTAACATATCACAAGGGTTGCGCTCGTTGCGGGACTTAACCCAACATCTCACGACACGAGCTGACGACAACCATGCACCACCTGTCTCCCTGATAGCCTCCGATACATCTCTGCATCTTTGCAGGGGATGTCAAGGCCTGGTAAGGTTCTTCGCGTTGCTTCGAATTAAACCACATACTCCACCGCTTGTGCGGGCCCCCGTCAATTCCTTTGAGTTTCACACTTGCGTGCATACTCCCCAGGCGGAGAACTTATTGCGTTGACTGCGGCACTGAGTTATTCCCCCAACACCTAGTTCTCATCGTTTACGGCGTGGACTACTAGGGTATCTAATCCTATTTGCTCCCCACGCTTTCGTACTTCAGCGTCAGTTGCAGACCAGGCGACCGCCTTCGCCACCGGTGTTCTTCCATATATCTACGCATTTTACCGCTACACATGGAGTTCCATCGCCCTCTTCTGCACTCCAGCCGGACAGTTTCCAGTGCAGTGCTGCAGTTGAGCTGCAGCCTTTCACACCAGACTTATCTGGCCGCCTACGTACCCTTTACGCCCAATCATTCCGGATAACGCTCGCCACCTACGTATTACCGCGGCTGCTGGCACGTAGTTAGCCGTGACTTTCTGGCGAGATACCATCAAACCGGAAGCATTCCCTCTTCCTGTCCTTTTTCTCTCGCAACAGAGCTTTACAATCCGAAGACCGTCTTCACTCACGCGGCATTGCTCGTTCAGGGTTCCCCCCATTGACGAAAATTCCCTACTGCTGCCTCCCGTAGGAGTTTGGGCCGTGTCTCAGTCCCAATGTGGCCGTTCGCCCTCTCAGGTCGGCTATGCATCGTCGCCTTGGTGGGCCGTTACCTCACCAACTGGCTAATGCACCGCAGGTCCATCCATGTCCAGGGCCGTGGCCCCTTTAACATATCGAAGATGCCTTCCATATGCCTATCCGGTTTTAGCAGTCGTTTCCAACCGTTGTCCCGGGTACATGGGCAGGTTACCTACGTGTTACTCACCCGTTCGCCACTGATCCGGAAGATGCAAGCACCTTCCTTCTCCGTTCGACTTGCATGTATTAGGCATGCCGCCAGCGTTCATCCTGAGCCAGGATCAAACTCTTCATTTGATTTAGCTCTACGATGTCTCTGACATCTTTTTTTCCTTTTCGAAATTGACGTGTTTCTTGGTTTCCTGTTCAGTTTTCAAAAATCGTCNCAAACTCTTCATTTGATTTAGCTCTACGATGTCTCTGACATCTTTTTTTCCTTTTCGAAATTGACGTGTTTCTTGGTTTCCTGTTCAGTTTTCAAAAATCGTCGCTCTCTCAAGCGCTTTTTAATTTAATCATATTTCTTCCCTTTTGACAAGTACTTTTTTAAAAAAAATTCCAATTTTATGATAATATGTTTTTATGAACAAAATTTTATTACAGCAATGTCAATCCATCATTGACCCCACATTACCACCTATTAGCAACATTTCAAATTTATTAGCCGTTATTTTTTATACATACGATATCAACTGGGTGGGTATTTATGACTATACCGATAAACATTCCTCATTAACCCTTGGTCCATTCCAAGGAAAAGTTGCCTGTACACGCATACCTTATGGTCATGGTGTCGTCGGTACATGTGCGAAAGAAAAGCATGTGCTATGCGTAGATGATGTTCATACATTTACCGGCCATATCGCTTGTGATTCCAATACCAATTCTGAACTAGTTATTCCCTTAATTCATGACGATCAACTACTTGGCGTTTTAGATCTTGATTCTCTTCATCTTTCGTATTTCTCCAAAGAGATACAGTCAACAATGGAAAGGGTTGCCGTTTATTTCACAGATGAATTATCTAGATGTAAACACGTATAAGCAACATCATCAAACATATATCGATGAATGGAACAAGCTTCTAAACATTTCGCTTGTTCTTTTTTTTCTAAAGAAAGACTCATAAATGTTTCAAATACCGGAGGATCACTCATTCCGACTTTGGCTCTTTGAACCATCCACGTTCCTATATTCTGCTTTTTTGCGATTGCGTAGGGTAGTACACTTTTCGTTTCGTCGTATCCAATCAAAACATTCATTGCGTTTTCATTTTGCATAGGCCAAAGCGCTTGATTAAAAGAAACAGGAAAATCCGGCTTTGCTTCTAAGCGAGATTCGTCATAATTTCCCCAATACGCAAAACTATAGCTGGGATGTTTAGAACGTCGTACTTTGGGATTGCGTAAAAATTGAATTCCAAATGCATCGCAACCCGTTAATCGGCGACGATAACCCGGTTCTTCTTTGCGTAGTGGTTTCCATTTTTCATAATCAATTCCATCTAAGCAGCTAGGATCTAAACTTGAAGTATCAAAAGTCGGAACGATGATACATCCAGAATTTGTCACTACTTCCATTAGGGATTCAATACAGGTTTGTGCTTGACCTAAAATACTATGGATGGCATTCATATTCACTTGTAAACATACAATTGAACCTTTTTGAATGCCTATTTGATGATAAATATCGATCATATTTTTCTTCGTTTGCATGAGAATATCTTAACATAGAAAAGACACGTATAAAATCATACGTGTCCATTGATTATTTTCTAAGTTGTGCTCCATAATCCTTTTCTAACATATCAAGGATCTTATTGAATAATTCATTGATGTCTTCATCTTTCAATGTTTCTTTATTGGATTGGAACAGGATAGAGAATGCGACCGATTTCAAATTCTTTGGCATTGGCGTACCTTGATAGACATCGAATACTTCTACATTTTGAATGATATTTTCTTTGTTTAAACGACCATTTCTTTGAATAGCTGTTACAATATCACCAACGGGAATATTTCGTTCAATGACGCAAGCCACATCACGAGTCACACTTTGATATTTACTAATTGGTGTAAATTTAATTTTTGACTTTTTTACATCAATGATGGCATCCAAATCCAATTCTGCCATAACAACATCATCACATTTTGTATCTTTGCCATATTGCGGATGAATTTGACCAATATATCCAACCATTTCTTTATCGATCCATACTTCACAAGAACGATATGGATGGAAATGCGTCACATCGGAATGATTTTCTTTATATTGAATTCGTTGTGCAGCAACGCCCACATGATCCAAAAGTTCTTCTACCAATCCCTTGGCTGTATAGAAATCAGCTGGAATTGAAAAACCATCCCATCGTGTTTCTTGCAGATTTCCTGATAAAACAAAGGCTAAGTGTTTTTTGTATGTATCTAGATTTTCTACATCACTTAATTCAAAAACATTTACATTTGTGATTGAATGAGCCTTATTATATGCTACGACATCCAATAAACTAGGCAAGACACTCGTACGAATCCAATGTCGTTCTTCACTGATTGGTAAAGCCAATTCTGTTGCTTCTCCAACTGGTAAAATGGCATTGTCTTTCTTTTCCGTTGAAATCAAAGTATAGGTAATGGCTTCTTGTAGGCCACGTTGTGTCATCATGGTACGAACATATCGAATCATTTGTTGTTTTGGATTGAGTTTACCTTCTGTCATTTCCAACATTGGCAATGTACTTGGTAAACGATCATAACCTAAGATACGAATGATTTCTTCGCTCAAGTCGGCTATACCTTCCATGTCGGTACGTGAACTTGGAATCGAACAAACAAAGGTATCGTTTACTTTTTTTGGTTCAAAATGTAAACGACGGAAAACATCAAAAACTTCCTCTTCGTCAAAATCTGTACCTAAACGATTGTTGATTTGATCCAATGTACAAGTCAAAGTTTTTGGCTCATACCCATTGTTTCCATATACAACAGTTTCTTCAATATCTTTGGCATCCGCATATTCAATCAACAATTGTACAGCACGATCCAATGCCTTTTGACTAGCTAATGGTTCGATTCCTTTTTGGTAACGAATGGATGCTTCTGTGTTTAAATTCAAACGACGAGCTGTATTTCGAATTGAAACATGATCAAATTGTGCACATTCAATGATCAAGCCTTTGGTATCATCTTCAATTTTGGAATCATCGCCACCCATGATGCCAGCAATACCAATTGGCTTTCCTTGATTGGTGATTACGATATCTTCAGGTTGTAGATGATAAGTGATACCATCCAATGCGGTATAGTCTTCATCAAATCCATCAGCTACTGTAATTTCTTGATCATGAATAGCATCTTTATTGTAAAAGTGCATTGGCTGTCCTGTTTCTAACATAACAATGTTTGAAATATCGACAACATTATTGATACTATGGACACCACTTGCACGTAATAAATCTTTCATCCATTGAGGACTTTCTTTAATTGTGATTGAACCAATCACTTTGCCTAAAAAAGATGGACATTTTGCAGTCAAACTATCGACTTTTAATTGGGTAGTTGTTCCTTGATCGGCAACATGATCAAATTCAGGAATTTGAACAGGTCGATCTAAAATAGCTCCGATTTCCAAAGCCATATTAAAAGCAGCTTGGCAATCATTTCTATTTGGTGTTAAGCCAATATCCAAAATCACATCATCCAATCCTAAATATTTTAGTGGATCCGAATTTCCTACGGGTGCATCGGCTGGCAATACTTCAATGCCATTGATTTGTTTTTCACTTAAACTATGTTTGTCTACACCTAATTCTGTTAAAGAACAAATCATACCATTACTTTTTTGTCCACGAATGACACCGGCTTTAATTTCACCATCTGGTAGTTGTGCACCAACACGTGCTACGATGACTTTTTGTCCCGCAGCTACATTGGGAGCTCCACAGACAATATCTAAAACTGCATCACCCACATTCACTGTAGTGCAGTTTAGATGATCACTATCTGGATGTGGTTCACAAGTTAAAACTTCACCAATCACTAAGTTAGTTCCTTGGCTCATAGGATACATGGCTTCTACTTCGAAACCAGCTCTCGTTACTTTATCTGCAATTTCTTCCATAGAAAGGTCAGATATATCCATGTATTGTTCTAGCCATTTTCTACTTATTAACATATTTCATATCCTCCCCATCTTATTCAAAACGATCAAACAAATCACTGAAGCGTTGATCATTTGTATAGAAATGACGAATATCGTCAATACCATATTTCAACATTGCAATTCGTTCAATACCAACACCAAAGGCAAAACCAGAACATTCATTTGGATCATAACCAGCCATTTTTAATACGTTTGGATGCACTTCTCCAGCACCTAAAATCTCGATCCATCCAGTTCCTTTACATGTTGGACATCCTTTTCCATTACAAATGTGGCAACTAACATCAACTTCTACGCTAGGTTCTGTAAATGGGAAAAAGCTTGGACGAAAACGAATCTGACGATCTTGACCAAACATTTTTCTTGCCAAGAATTCCAATGTTCCTTTTAAATCAGACAAGGTGACATGTTTACCAACAACTAAACCTTCCATTTGCATGAATTGATGAGAATGTGTCGCATCATCATCATCACGACGATATACTTTTCCTGGACATACAACTTTAATAGGTAAATTTGGTGCGTTTTGTTCTAGAACAGCCATTTGGATTGCGGTCGTATGCGTACGTAATAAGTCCTTTTCATTGATATACAAAGAATCTTGCATCGCACGAGCTGGATGATCCTTAGGGATATTCGCCCGTTCAAAACAATATTCATCATCTGTGATATCGGGTCCTTCAATCACTTGATAGCCTAAACCAATGAATAAATCTTCCAATTGTTCAGTTACTAAAGTCAATGGATGAAGATTCGCTGATTGAGTACGACGACCTGATAAAGTGATATCAATTTTTTCTTTTTCAATCTTGTGATTCATTTCCAAGACGGTTAATTCATTACGTTTCTCTTCGATTCGCTGATTTAGATCTTTCTTCAATTCATTGACTTTTTTTCCAAAGGCAGGCTTTTCTGCTCTAGGAAGATCTTTCATGTTTTTCATCAATGCTTGTACAGGACCTTTTTTTCCTAAATAATACACACGTAGATCATTTAAATCTTTTAAATCTTTCGCTTCAAGAATTTTCTTTTTTGCTTCTTGATGCAAATCATCAAAATTCATCATATTCAGTTCCTTTCTAAAATAAAAAAAAGACGTTACAGGAACGAATTTACTTCGCGGTACCATCCTGTTTCGTCTTTTACGCACTTAATTACCATGATAACCGTATGAAACGGAGAAGGTTTTAACTTCTACTCCAAGGTGAATTCGTTGCCAACTCATGATCAAAACTCACAGCCAAGGTTTCGACTCTCTTTCATGGTAGAGACAATTACTACTCCTTTTCATCGTTTTAACGTATAAAATTATACAAAATTTTAAACAACCTTTCAATAAAATGCTAAAATTATTTTATGCAGATCATTACTTCAACACAAAATAAACGGATCAAAGAACGAGCAAAATTACTGAAAAAGAAAGATCGCGATAAAACTGGATATTTCTTGGTCGAAGGAAGTCACATGATCCAGGAAGCTTTACAAGCACAAGTTCTGGATGAATTGTATGTGGCAGAAGGTTCTACCCTATCCATTGACTTTCCGCAAATCGTTTGTACCCAACCGGTCATAAATCGATTAAGCCATCAACAATCGGATGCAAAATATATTGGAGTTTGTCATAAAGTAAATCATACAAAAAAGGACATCAAACGTGTTCTTTTATTAGATGATGTGCAAGATCCTGGTAATGTAGGTACAATATTTCGTACGGCCTATAGTTTTGGATATGATAAAATATTTCTTTCTAAGCATTGTGCAGATGTGTATAATCCAAAGACCATTCAATCAACACAAGGTAGTTTGTTTCATTTAGATTTTGCGTATGTCGATCTGATGGAAACAATCAAAAATTTACAGAAACAAAACATACGGATATTTGGTTCAGCACTTCATAAAGATTCACAAAACTTACAAGATATTGTCGTTCCTGAAACTTTCGGAATCGTCTTAGGTCATGAAGGTCATGGCATTTGTGATGACATTTTAAATCTCTGTGATCAATTGGTTCATATTGAAATGGAGCAATTTGAAAGTTTAAATGTTGCCGTAGCAGCTGCGATTCTTTGTTATGAGATGCGATACAATAAATAAGGCACTTTACAGTGCCTTATTTATTAATTGGTTTTTTATTGGTTCGACCTAAAATATAATCCACGCTTAGATCATAATAGTTTGCCAAACGAATGAGTTGTTCTAATGGAATCGAACGCTCCCCACTTTCATAACGTGCATACGTTCGCGAGCTCACATGTAAAAGCTGAGCGATATCTGCTTGCGTTAAATCGTGGTCTTCTCTCAGATCCCGTAATCGTTTGAGTTTCATACTGACCACCCTCATTTATTATCTGATGCACAACATCATTCTCTTCCTAATATTATTTTAGCATACTTTTATTTAATTTTAGGATAGTGGCATAATTGTTTAATATAATGTAATAAGTGGTCATATTTTGTAAAAAAAATCGAATAGGCTTTGCCTAATCGATTTCATGAATATAAATATTATTGACACGATCGGGACCAACTGATACCATCGAAATTCGCACGCCCACAAAATCTTCAATAAAGGCTAAATAGTCTTTTGCAGCTTGTGGCAATTCTTCATATTTGCTCATCTTGGAGATATCTTCTGTCCAACCTTTAAATTCCTTATAAACTGATTTTGCTTTAGCAACATCTGCCTGATCACTTGGGATATAATCATAGACTTTACCATCTATTTCATAACCAACACACGCTTTAATTGTATCCAAACCAGTCAAAACATCAATTTTAGTGATAACGATATCCGTTAACCCATTCATCATATTTGCGTGTTTTACAACTAACAGATCCAACCAGCCACAACGTCTAGGTCTTCCTGTAGTCGCACCATATTCAAATCCGTGCTCACGAATCCAATCGCCTTGTTCATCTAATAATTCCGTTACAAATGGACCTTCACCTACACGGGTAGAGTAAGCCTTAACGACACCAACCACTGTTTTAATTTTGCTTGGAGCTACTCCAGCACCGGTTGTAACACCACCTGCTGTTGGACTTGAAGAAGTTACAAATGGGTAGGTTCCATAATTAATATCAAGCATAGCTGCTTGCGCACCTTCAAACAATACACGTTTATTTTCATCAATGGCTGCATTGACCATATGGGTAGTTTCTTTAATTCTTGGTACGATCAAATCATGAATTTTTTCAAAAGATGCAACCATCTCCTCATAATCCATAGGATCCGCACCATATACCTTTGTAAAGAGCTTGTTTTTAAAGGTCAAGCATTCTTTTAGACGTTCTTTAAACGTTTCAAAATTGATAAATTCGTGGAAGCGAATGCCAGTACGCGCATATTTATCGGCACAACAAGGTCCAATACCGCGTTGTGTCGTACCAATGCGATTACCGCTTGCTTCTTCTTCTAATTTATCTTGATACTTATGATATGGCATTAACATCTGGGCGCGATCACTAATAATAATATGATCCGTTGATAAACCAGATGCTTCTAATGTTTTCATTTCTTCTAATAATACAAAAGGGTTACAGACAACGCCGGGTCCAATAATACAGATAGCATCTTCATGCAGAACACCACTTGGTAATAAATGCAAAACATGTTTTTTTCCATTGACTACCACTGTGTGACCAGCATTATCACCACCTTGGAAACGAACGATCATATCCGCTTTTTCAGCTAATACATCGACGATTTTCCCCTTTCCTTCATCTCCCCATTGTGTACCTACTACGACTTGGCTCTTCATAGAATAGCCTCCTTTTTTCTGACAAATAAAAGTATACGGTATAAATTTGTTCTGTCAACCAAATCAAGATTTACTTTCTAATTCAAAAGAATACTTTTCTTCATAATGATGGAGCATGTCGCGATATTCACTTTTATTCTGTTCTTCATACTTATGTAAAAAACGATGTACATTAAAATCTTGTTCGGCTTCTTTAATAACATCCAACGCTAAAGAAGCACAATGCTCACTCATTCGTAACATACAATTTAATAAATCATATAATTCATATCCTTTGGATTGGTCACATTCGCCACCTTTGATTCGTAATACATGTTGTTTTTTGGCTTCATTACAATCTAAAGTAATCAATTCACGTAATGGAAACACCTTCTTGATAGATTCATCGTCATTATTCAAAAAGCTATCTACGGTAATATCAACGATTTCTCTTGTTGCCTCCATGATGACGGTCATTTCATCCGTAGCTCGTGAAGAAAAAGTTCTTTTTGTATTATGTAAATGACGAACAACTTGAGCAAAATCCAAGGCATAATCAGAAATTTTTTCAAAATCACTAATGGCTTGTAGCGATTTGTTGATTATTTTGCTTTGTTCTAAATTCACACCAGCCGACATGAGCTTCACTAAATAATTTCCTAATTTATCTTCGTATTTATTTAATGTCGATTCCAATTCAACCGTACGTGTATAATTATGTTCATCGTAATGATCCATTAACGAAAGTGCACGCTTTACATTTTTTCTTGTGTCATTGGCCATATCTGACATAACGATCATACTTTGTTCGTAAGCAACATCAGGATTGGATAAAAACCGTTCTTCCAATAAATCAAAATTAGCACGACTTTCTTTTTCTTCATCTGTAATTGGAACAAATTTATAAATCAAGTATTCAATTCCTTTCACAAATGGGAGCATGATCGTCATAACAACGATTCGATAAATCGTGTTTAGTGCAGCAATCGAGAAAGGATTCATGACAACATCATTCAATCCAAAATGAACAAAGGCATCAACGGGATAATAAATGCATCCTAAAATCATACCGATCGTACATACAAGTAAATAAACCAAAGATGTACGATGTCCATTTCGATTTGCTCCAATGGCAGCCAATAAAATAGGTGTTGAAGCACCAATTCCCATGCCTAAGATCATTGGATAAGCTGCTTGAAAGGAAATAGCGCCGGTAACACTTAAAGCTTGCAGAACTCCGACAGAAGCGGATACACTTTGTAGAACAGCAGCGAAAGCAATACCAAATAGAATACCAATGACTGGATTTGTCAAAGAGGTCATCATAGAAATGAAAACCGGATTGGTTTTTAATGGCGTAACAGCACTCGACATCATTGACATACCTGTCATAAGAACCGCAAACCCTAACATGATTGTTCCTAAATGCACCAAAGTATCGCGTTTTGCGAACATATGTAATAGAATACCAACGATAGCGACCATAGCTGCAATCGTTGTACTCGAAATCAAAGCGGCAATACCATTTCCTGCATCAATATAGGACAAACATACCACCCATCCAGTAATAGCTGTACCAATATTTGCTCCTAAGATGACTCCAATGGCTTGTGAGACCTTCATCATTCCTGAATTCACAAAGCCAACAACCATTACTGTAGTAGCTGATGAAGATTGAATCACACAAGTGACTCCTGTACCTAATAAAAAGCCTTTCCAAGGAGAATTTGTCAAGCGATATAGAATCAACTCCAATTGATTACCAGCAACTTTTTTCAGGCCATCTCCCATTTCACCCATTCCATAAAGAAACAAGGCCACACCGCATAAAAGGCTTAGAATCATCGTTACATTTTCCATAACTATCTCCCACATTTTAATATTATTTACATTGATTTGATTTATACTTTACATTTAGAATAGCATATTTTCCTAAATACCGAATAAAAAAATCAGGATATGAAAAATAAGCAGTTTCTATTTGCACTCATTGATGTTCTATGATAGAATAAACAAGTACTTAGGGGTATAGTTCAATGGTAGAACAGCGGTCTCCAAAACCGTTGATGTGGGTTCAACTCCTGCTACCCCTGCCATTCACGAATAAAGGAGCTGTAACGAGTAATCATTAATTAGCTCATAAAAAAAGACCGATGGTTTTGAACTGTTGTTCATCGCCATCGGCCTTTTTGGTATAATTTTGTTGTGTCAAAATACCTTCTAACGCAATTCAACCGTCATTTTAATTCCCTTTGCGTTTTGTTTACGAAGATTCTATCCCTGATGATGCTATTTCCAGAACCGTGAAAGAGGTCGTAGAAAGGATCAATCCATTAAAATATTTCGATCTTTCTCATCGAAATTCGCATGGGTATGACAGTGTGAATATGCTCCAATGTGTTCTTCTCGCTTTTGGCTATGTCTCTTTGCGAAAGCTTGCTTCTCTTTGCCGCTATGACATCCGTTTTCAATTTATCATGGATGGTCAGACACCTTCCCATATGGCTTTTCATCGTTTCATCCATGATGACCTCAAGATGCCCATCGAAGAGATCTTCTATGATCTGAACCGCTATTTTGAAAAGAACGATACCATCGATGCGGACATTCTTTATATTGATGGCACCAAGTTCGAAGCCAATGCGAACAAGATGACCTTCGTATGGATGAAGGCCACAAAAAAATTCCGGGAAAAACGATGGATCCGGATCATGGACCGTCTGGAGAGCCTCAATCGATACTGTAAAAAAGAAGAACTGCCTTACCGCTTCTCCATCCTCAAGGAATTTTCCTTTGAATATCTGGCAGAGATAACCGATACCCTGGACAGGATCATGAGATCGAAGCATATCGAAGAGCAGCATAGCAGAGGACATGCGAAACATCCTTTGCAGCGCTATAAGGAAGGATTTGCAGAAGACGCAGAAAAGATACTGAAATATTCCATTTACTATAAGCTGGCAAAAGGACGGAACAGTTTTTCGAAGACCGATCCGGATGCCACCTTCATGCATATGAAATACGACTATTATAATCATACCAATGTATTCAAGCCCGGATACAATGTACAGATGGGCAGCAGCAACGGCTACATCCGCCATATCTATGTATCCGGTGATGCCAATGACCGGAATACATACATTCCTTTTATGGAAGGATATCACAGAGCCTATGGATGCTTTCCCAGAAAGACGCCGGCCGATGCCAGATATGAGCAAGTAGTTTTAATGCGCTCAAAAATTAGCATTTTTTCATTATCGTATAAAAAGCAGAGCGTGGCAGACTGACAAAAATAAAAGAAGGAGCTTCCGCTCCTGGGTTTGTCAAGAAAAGTGTCTAATTAAATTTTAGATTTGTTTTTTTTGTTCATGTCTATTTGAAATGGGAATTTTCAATTCAAATATCCTGATTTATTTGAATATATGCTTAAAAGGCTAGCTGAAATATTTATTTTCTGACTAGCCTTTTTGATTGCCGATTTCAAGATTGACATTTTATTTTGATTTTTAATATTTGATGTATTTAGTGATCCTGTCTTTAAAATTGTCATTGACAAGCAATTGATTGAGAACCAATGACCAGCCATTTAGATGGCCTTTACCCCATTTCTTTTGAAGTTCCTTTGCTCGTAAATATAGAAACTTGAATACAGATTCATGATTTGGAAATGACCCTTTTTTCGTCACTTTTCGAAAGGAGGAATTTACCGATTCGATCGCATTTGTCGTATACATGACTTTTCGAACAGCAGATCCATAATCAAACAGCTGTTCTACATGGACAAAGTTTCTTTTCCAAACTTCTACGGCACCGGGATACTGGTTCCAGTTATCACAGAATTTTTCAAACGCTGTTCGTGCTGCTTTCAGTGATACAGCACCATAAACTTTCTTCAGATCAGCCGTGAATTTTTTATAATCCTTTGATGGTACGTATCTGATGGAATTGCGAATCAGATGGACGATGCACCGCTGTACCACGACTCCTGGAAAGATGGCCTTGGCACCGGATTCAAGTCCGGATACACCATCCATGGAAATAAAGAAGATATCTTCAACGCCTCGGGATTTGATTTCGTCAAATACCTGCATCCAATAGTTCTTAGATTCTGTGGCATCCATCCATAAACCAAGGATTTCTTTATGTCCTTCCAGATCATAGCCCAATATCGTATAAACAGCTTCTTCCTTGGCTTCATATTCACTTCTTACGGAAACATACATACAATCGACGAATATGAATGGATAGCACTTTTTAAGAGGCCTGTTTCGCCATTCTTCTACTTCAGGAAGGACCGCATCCGTTATATCTGAAATCATTTCATGGGATACTTTGAATCCGTAGATGTCTTCGATCGTAGCAGAAATGTCACGCTGTGACATGCCGCGTGCATACATGGCCAACACCTTTCCTTCAATCTCGGAGACATCTTTCGTTCTTTTCGGAATGACTACCGGTTCAAAAGAACCATCCCGATCTCTAGGGGTATTGATCTTTACTTCGCCCATCGAAGTTTTCAATGTTTTAGGATTGGATCCGTTTCTTCTGTTTTTTGTAGATTTGGGTTCTTTTGAATTGGATTTATAACCAAGATGATTATCCATTTCTCCCTGAAGCATACTTTCAAACAATGGACCAAAGATTTCTTTGCGAGCATCCTGCATATCGGCAGAGTTTCTTTTTATTTTAGCTNAAGATGATTATCCATTTCTCCCTGAAGCATACTTTCAAACAATGGACCAAAGATTTCTTTGCGAGCATCCTGCATATCGGCAGAGTTTCTTTTTATTTTAGCTATGTCATAAGTGTATAATAAAAACTGTGTTCATTAGTCAGTCGTATGCATCTAACTAACTTACACAGTTTAGCTTACACTCTCGCTCCTAGATAAATTTAAAAATTCACCTATTCGTTACAGCTCCTTTTTTATATGCGTTTTTTAATCAGAACACCACCCAATGCAGCTAAAGCTGTCATCATTTCTGACATAAACAAATCCATTTCAACACCCGTGTCTACAGTTGTATTCTTTGTCGATGTTTTTATTTTTGAAATAGTTGGTGGTTGTTCAATTGTTGGGGTTTTCTTTACTTCATAATTTGGTACAGATAATTCTATTTTTGGTGGTGTGACTACTCCCTTTTTAAAAGATAATTCAATTTCTTCTGGTTGAATCGCAATCATGGAGTCTTCGCCAAAGATACCTGCAACAATGGATGAATTATTTCCAGATGTAGAATGACTACCAATAAACGTACGCTTTGCAGTTTGGCTCCAAGTCCATCGAACACTATTTGAGTCCAAGATATTACCCGATGACTGTGAAACATCTCCACTACCTGCTGAATAACCCGCACTACTCTGCGTCACATTTTTTCCTTTTTCTACATTTTTTGCACCTTCAACACCGCCTAAATTGGAAATCAATTGATCATTATCAATATCATTAAAAGTAAATGTCGCTACTTCACCCGTTGTTTCAACCTTGTAATCATACGATCGAACAAAATCCAAGATACGACCAGAACCAGACCAGCCACCACTTGTATTTCCGCCTTCGCCAGTATTGCCACCACTTCCTGTTCCAGAATACGTAGCAAATACACCCCAAGCAATGGCTCCATTATTTTTTCCCCAAATTGCAACATAAGTACCCGTATTACTTGGTGCCTTGATATTGCTGAAAGTTAATCGAACATCGCCATTGGATGTATTACGGATCAATACAGATCCACTGCCATTGATTTTAAAAATATTATTAAATTGGGCATCGGTATTCTGATTCAAAGCATTCGACTGGATGGCATAGCGTGCTGCATCTTTTAATGATCCACTTGCAAAATCAACAACATTTTCATTACCGGTCATCTTTTGAGCCGTCTCAGCCACAACCGTTGTGTTATTGGTCCACTGAATACCGCTTTTCTTTGCGGATTCACCCGATTCATAATCTGCTAATGCTTGACGATAGGCTTCCAATTGTTGTCGTAAATTAGCAGTTAAATGATCTTGATCAGCAATCGCTTGTGAAATAGCCGACGAATACGCCAATTGATTCTGATGAATCGCATCACGCAAAGCTTGACCTGTTAATCCTTCTAGACTTACATATTCTGGTGTATAGTCCTTATCTGGAAGATCCGAAATCACAATTTTTGCTTGTAGATTTGCCGCTTTATTTTTGTTTTGTTCAATTAAGCTCAAAGCATCCTTACGCACCGTTTCCATTTTACTTGTTGATTCCTGCAATGCTTCTTGATCCGCATGAATGATATCCATCGCTTCTTTAGCCTCATTTACACTAAGGGATGCATCATTTAATTCTTTTAACATGGCATTTGTTTTTTCTGTCGCATTTTGATCATTGATAGTTACCTTTTCGGTATCGCTTTGATTGACAACCACATCACTCTTTTTCGCTGCATCGACCTCTTCTGCCAGCTTTTCCTGTGCATCATTGATTGTGGATACAGCCTGCTCTTGTGTAACCATATCTACCGATGCAGGTATTTCTGCATCCTGTGTCTTTGTGGTTTCTGTGGTATCACTCGATACTTTTTCTGTTTCTTCTACAGGTATAGGAGCCTGATCCACTTCATCGGCTTGAATCACCGCATTGGTTCCAAGTCCAATCACTGTAAAAGCACCTGCCATAGCTAATAATTTTACATTCGATGCTCGACTCTCTTTTCTTTTTTGTTGTGTATACATTTCCTTTTCTCTCTTTCTATCTTACTTTTGATCCAGTTAAAAGTAAGTAGAAGTCCGCACATTCGATCGTTTCATTTTTTCCCTCCTCTATATTCAAATACGTGCTTTTTTTTTAAATGACAAAAAAACGTATAGGTTCATTGCCCTATACGATAAAAACGACCATTTTTTATATACACATCTAAATTAGCAGATTGAGAATGAGCACAAACCATATTTACATTATATTTGTCACTCTTCTCATAAAATTTTATGGCTTCTTCTTTTGTCAGACCACCTTGTATTTTTCTTTGTATCAATCTTTGCTTCAATACTTTTAGGTCTTCATGAAGCAAAACACTGGTATCACATAAAGGATACAATTGATTCCATGGCTCTTGATCCAATAATAAATAATTTCCTTCAATAATAATGATATCTTTGGTCACATGAATCTGATCTTTGATCACGTCATGTATCGTACGATCATAAATGGGCCAAAGAACATCTTGGCTTTTCATTTGGCTGATTTTTTCAAACAGTCCATCGACATCAAATGTTTCAGGTCCCCCTTTAATGGATTTTAAAAGAAGAGATTTGCCCTTTCGTTGTGTGGTATGTGTTTCTAAATAATGATTGGAATAATGAAAGCCATCCATTCCCAAACCTTGTACACGATTGGATAATTGTTCCAATAAAAGTAACAATGTAGATTTTCCAGCTCCTGGTGGTGCCGCTAAAAATACAATGGTTCTGCCATTTTTTGCTTCTAAACTTTGTATCCATGGCTTCCATAGATTATCAATATCTTTTTGATCATATTGCACTTGAACAGGCAAACCATTGACTACCCAATCAAATTGTATGATTGCCACTTTGATTCCTCCATATCTTATTTCTATAAGAAAAGGGCATATCAAAAGAGATATACCCTATGTTGATTAATTTGAAGAAGTTTGAATAAATGGTTGAATGGCCTGTGCTAAATTATGAATATTGCGGGTTTGAATCAAAACCTTACCATTGCCATGAAATTCATTAACTAATCCTTCACCCGTTGTAAATCCGAATGTACCGCTCGCAATGCGAATATCATAATCTAAAGAAGCATCCCAAGCAACAACATGTTCATTATCAATCGTTATCGGATGATCTGAACGAACTTCTAAAGCCAAGAGATCACCAAAGGCATTGACCATGACATCTCCAGTGCCTTCTGTTGCCATGATAAAGAACCCACCGGTTCCACCTAATAAAGCTTTACCGACCGTTTGTTTTTTCATCACATAGGAAACACTATCATCACAACAAAGAAAAGCACCTGTGTTTAAACAATATTGATGCATGGAATCCACTTTTAAACACTGTATTTTTCCTGGTGCTGAAGGAGCTACACCAATAAAAGCATCATTCGTTAAGCCTTTAGCATGTGTCATAAATAGGCTTTCACCACTTGTCAGGCTACGTCCCATGGCACTGATCAAACCGCCAACACCCTTCTTTTTGGAATTCATCTTACCACTCAATTCAACATTTGAAAGATAGGCCATGGCCCCTCGTTCAATTTTAACAACTTCATTTTTATCCAAATGGATATGAACCAATGGACAATCGGAATCGCCTTGTATTTGATATTTCATAGTATCCTCCACTGCCTGTCTTCATTATCATTATATCATGCAACTGTTTTCATCTGCATTATACTTTTTCTTTTTCATAGGAGCGATTATAATAGAAACGGAGGGATTTTTAATGAATCTAGATACAATACAAAAACAAGTAGAACAGGCTGTTGATGAAGTTTGTGATGCCGCACATCTACATGAAGGTCAGCTTTTTGTCGTTGGTTGCTCTTCTTCTGAAGTCTTAGGCGAAATGATTGGCACTCACACAAATGTGGATGTTGCCAAAGTCATTTATGAAGGTATCGTTCATGTATTAGAGCCAAGAAAAATTGATCTAGCCGTACAATGTTGTGAACATTTAAATCGTGCTTTAGTTGTCAATGAATCTGTTATGAAAAAGTATAATTTAGAACAGGTCAATGCCATTCCTCAACCTAATCATGCAGGTGGTGCTTTGGGAACGGTAGCCTATGAAGAAATGAAAGATGCCGTTGTTGTTGAGGATATCCATGCCCAAGCCGATGCAGGAATCGATATTGGTAGTACTCTAATTGGTATGCACATTCATCCTGTTGTTGTTCCTTTACGTATTTCTTTCGATACCATTGGACAAGCTCGTTTAACTTGTGCACGACGTCGTCCTAAATATGTTGGTGGTGCTCGTGCCATTTATGATCAAAATTTAATGTAGAAAATTTCCTCATCTAAACAAAAAATTCACTTTGCATTGATATTCTATCAATCGAGGTGATTTTTTTATGCCAAATTTTATTTACTATGATTATATGAAAAGTCGCGTTTGTCTTGTGAAAGAAGATCAAACTACTTATGAAACAGATACAAATATCAAAAAATATCTGGATCGAATTTGTTTAGAGAATGGATCTACGCTAAAAGGCCGTATGGAAGCCTATAAATATAATATGTCACGTTTTCGTCGTATTCCTATTCTTGTCAATCAACATTTACTGTATTTCCCCGTTTCTACCGTTGAACATATGGAAGATACCTATGTAAATATGTACGCTATTTCGCATATTGAATATCAAGAAAAAATGTGCACGATCCATTTCTTAGATCATACACATCTGAATTGTAAGAATCCCAAACAAATTGAAAAAACCTACTTTTATTCACGCCAATATGCATTGCATTTTTAGCAACCATCACATCCTGCACAATGTGAATCTTTCATAGAATTCTCATAACGTAATGTATTCAAAGCAAATGCTTCAATTTGTACTAATGCATCTTCTGGAAGATGATCTACACCAATAATTGTACATGCTGGATAGGGGGCTTCAAAAAACTGTTTATACACATCCAAGAACGTAGCACGATCTTCTAAATGTTTTAAGTAGATTGTTGTTTTTACAATGTGACGCATTTCCAAATCCATCAAAGAAAGTTGTCCATCCAATTTTTCACAAGCAGTTCGAGCTTGTTGCTCGATTGTTTGACCCTGTCCAATTTGTCCACTCACAAAAACAAAATCTCCCAAACTTACAATATTTGAAATACATTCATCTTGTATATTTTTTCCATGTAGAAATACATTCATAAAGATATCCTCCACGATTATTATACGGATTCTGATTCGTCTTCCAAAGTATTATGCACTAAAATCTTTCGAGGCTTGCTGCCATTGGCAGGACCAATGATGCCTTCTTTTTCTAAAGAATCCATCAAACGAGCAGCACGAGAATATCCCACGGAAAAACGTCGTTGAATCAAGGATGTACTTGCGCGATTCGATTGAATCACGAATTTTTTTACATCTTCATACATGGGATCGGATGAAACGGCTTGTACTTGTCCTCCTTGTGAAGCAATATCTTTGAGTTGAATAAAAGCGTCATCATATTGTGGTTTCCCTTGCGATTTTACGTATTCTGCAATACGATTGACTTCTTCATCCGTAATAAATACACCTTGGATACGATGACAAGTTGTTTCCCCATTCGGTTTATATAACATATCTCCATAGCCTAACAATCGTTCGGCTCCGACTTGATCAATGATGGTTCGAGAATCGACAGCTTGTGAAACCGCAAACGCAATACGACTTGGAATATTGGCTTTGATCACACCTGTAATAACATCGACACTCGGTCTTTGCGTAGCCACAACCAAATGGATACCAGCAGCACGAGCCAATTGGGTAATGCGTTGAATGCTTGCTTCGACTTCTTTAGCAGCCACTAACATTAAATCAGCCAATTCGTCAATAATTACGACAATGCTTGGCATAGGTTGTAGATGTTCTTCTGGATGAGCAGCCACCATTTTATTATAGGCAGTAATATTACGAACACCTGTCTGACCAAATACATCATACCGATGATCCATCATATTGACGATAACTTTTAACGCTTTATTGGCCATATCGCCATCGGTGATCACCGGTGCTAATAAATGTGGTACATCTTGATAAGGGGTAAATTCTACTTTTTTGGGATCAATCAGTACTAACTTAACTTCATCTGGTCGAGTTCGCATCAATAAAGAACAGATAATGGAATTAACACAAACTGATTTTCCTGATCCAGTCGCTCCGGCAATCAATAAGTGTGGCATTCGATTCAATTGTCCATACACATTGGTTCCCATCAAATCTTTTCCTAAACAAAATAACAATTTTTTATCTGCATATTTGGCAGGAATACCACGCATCAAATCTTTCATTTGTACACTGGTTTTTTCCACATTTGGAATTTCAATGCCCACAGCATTCTTTCCTGGAATTGGTGCTTCGATACGAATATCCGTAGCTGCTAATCCCATTTTAATATCGTATTGAAGATTCGAAATCTTGTTTACACGTACACCTAATTCGGGTTTGATTTCAAACTTAGTTACGCTTGGACCAATATGAATCTGTACTAATTCCGCGCCAACACCAAATTCGTTTAGTATTTCAATCAATTTCTTACCTTGTTCCTTGGCAGTAGCGGCATTCACATTATTTTTAGATTTCTTTTCAATGGGATTCAAAACACTTAACGATGGAAGTTTGTAGTCTTTGTATACATCTTCTCCGAAATGGAAGGTTGTCCTTGACTGTTCCACGGGTTTTGTTTCGATAACCGGTTTTATATTTGCGGAATCAATCGGTTCAGGAATGGAGACAGGTTTTGAAACTTCTTTTTTCGAATCTGCATCGATAAAGAGTGATTCCGGTTCATCGGGTTCTTCATCCTCCCATGTATCATCGATGATTGGCTTATTAACTGGTTTTCTTTTCTTTTTCGTTTGTTTCTCTTTTTTGGGTTCATTCACCAACTGAACGATAGAATCATAACCAAATAAGAGAATGCTCATCAATAAGAATAAAATCGCAAATATATAAGAACCAACCACATCAAACATCGATCCCAATACACCAAACAATAGTGTTCCAATCAGTCCGCCTTGCGTAATGACTTCTCCACTTAAAATGGGAATTAGATGTCTGAACACAAATTGAATTCCAAACCAATAGTTGCGACCTAAATCAGAGAATTCTTGAATCGATACAAATAACAGCCCTGCCATCAAGAATAAACACGTTGCGACCCAATATCTTGGTTTGATTCGTTCAAATGAAAAACGAATTAGATGCAATAGGCAGACAATCACAACAAGAACCAACACAGGTATTGTAAAAATGCCCACAAAAAGAGCAACCAAACGATAAAGGAAGCCACCTACTATACCGACTTGGATCATAGCCAAAATGGCCATGGTCGCAATGAAAAGCAGAAGACACATTCGAAGTGCATTCGATTGTGTCTTTTTTGTTGATCTATTTTTTTTCGTGGTTTTTTTTCTTGTTCTTTTTTTTCGCTTGGCATTTGCCATCGAATCACCACCTTTTTATTTTTTACTATTGATTTCCATGATCACAGGAAGGATCATAGGCCGTTTCTTCGTTTGCTTTAAAAGATATTTTGTGACTTTATCACGAATATGGCCTCGTGTTTCCATGTTGTCATATTTCTTCTTTTCAACATCCGCGGTAATGGTGTCTTCCATAATCTTGGCAACATCTTTGGTGATATACTCCGCATCACGCAAATAAATCAATCCACGCGTTTGTACATCAGGGCCATTGATGATCTTCTTTGTTTTGGCATCAATACCAACCGCTAAGATTATGACTCCATCGGTTGATAAAATTTCTCGATCTTTTAATACGACACCAGCCATATCCCAATCTTTATTTCCATCAATTGGTGTTTCTTGTAGTTCCATTTCCATTCGGCAGGAAACCAATCGGCCATTTTCAAATTGAGCTACTTGTCCATTATCTAAAATCAAAATATTATTAGGATTATATCCCATATCCATGGCTAATTGGGCATTGGCATACAATAGACGATATTGCCCTTTTACAGGGATATAGTATTTTGGTCGCAATAAAAATAACATCATTTTCAGATCTTCGATGGAAGGATGCATAGAAACTGTATGACTTGTTAATATTTCCATTTCGCCGCCTTCTTTATAAAGATCATTTTCCATCGAACTGAAAACACGTTCAGCTCCCGGAACGATTGGACTAGCTATACATAGGATGTCATCTTCGTGAAATTCAAATGGTTTGACTTCATTATTAATGATATTATTGATTGTTCGAAAAAGAATCGGTCCTTGTTGAGCGATGATCACCACAATATCTTTTAAATCATTATTGAAATGTTTTTTATCAATGATTAGTTCTTCCGGCACTTCATAACCAATCGCTTTTAAGTTTTCCATCATTTCTTGTTGTTCTTCGGTAAAGAACAACATTTTACGATGATACTTAATACAAGTTTTAATAACTTCTTGCATGCGATAAATACTTTGTAGATAGACACTTACAAATACCCGACGATGATCATTTTGTTCCAGTATTTGTGAAAAATAAGGTGCCAATCGATGATTTGGTGAAGTATGGCCTGGACGATCCGCTCCTTTGCTTTCTTGTAGTAGTACAAATACACCTTCTGTACCTAATTTAGATAAAGCCGATAAACTACCACGATAATTATCCGACAAATCATCGTAATCCTCGATAAACTCACCAGAATATACAATATATCCCTGATTGGTTAGGATAGCTACCCCAAAAGTTCCTGGATAGGCATGGGTAATTGGGAAAAATACAACTTTTCTTCCGCCAATTTTACGAATATCGTGTCGCTTGACGGTATGAATATGAGCCCCTTTTACTTTCATCTGTCGATTCTTTTTTTGAATTTGTCGAGCTGCCAATGGACAAGTATAGACATGGGATGGCACTTCTGCCAACAAATATGGCAGCGCACTAACAACATCATCGTGTCCATGCGTAATAAATACACCTACAACACGATCTTTGTGTTCAATTAAATAGGAAATATCTTGAATTACATATTCAATTCCTAATGATTCTTTTGGATCCGGAAATTTGATGCCTGCTTCTATGACGTAGATATCGCCATCAATTTCGATACACATCATATTTTTTCCATCTTCATCTTGTCCACCCAGCATGAAGATCCGAATCGTTTCTTTCTTTGCATTTGGCTTATGAGTAGGCATAAACCCTCCTTACTTACTTATTTGTTTTTATTATAGCACAATGCTTTTCCATCCATAGAGAAGGTTTTTGCTCTTTCGATATAAACATCGACAAAATCACCAGCTTTGATGTTTTCACCTGTAAAATTGATTATTTTGTTTTCAGGCGAATAACCAGTAAATGTAGAAGGATCTTTTTTGCTTGGACCGTCCACTAAGACTTTCACAACTTTTCCTTCATATTGTTTATTCTTTTCCAAAGCATATTTATTCCACGTTTGATTCAGGATAGCTAATCGTTTGGATTTTTCTTCCATGGGAATGGTATCTTCCATTTTCGCAGCTGGTGTTCCTTCTCTTGGTGAATAAATAAAGGTAAAACAATTATCAAATTTACAATAATTGACCATATCTAATGTATGTTGAAATTGTTCATCGGTCTCATTTGGAAAACCAACGATAATATCCGTACTGATGGCTACACCAGGGATACGATTCTTGATTTTATCAAATAAGGTTTTATACGATTCAGCGGTATAACGTCGACCCATTTTTTTCAACACATCCGTATCACCCGATTGCATTGGCAAATGTACAAATGGCATAATATTGTCATATTTAGCTATCGCATCAATCATGGCATCTGAAAAGTCCCAAGGATGACTGGTCATAAAACGAATACGCGGTATTTCTGTTTCAGCAACTTTTGCGAGTAGTGTCGCAAAATCATAATCTGCAGATAAATCTTTACCATATGCATTCACATTTTGTCCCAACAAAGTGATTTCTTTATATCCATCATTTTTCAGTTCGTTAACTTCTTTTAAGATTTCATCCATCGTCCGTGATCGTTCTTTTCCTCGTGTATAAGGGACGATACAATAGGTACAAAATTTATCACATCCATACATGATATTGACCCATGCTTTATTATTTCCAAAGCGATGAACAGGTAAGTTTTCATACACTTCTCCTTCTTTGGAATAGATTTGGATCAAACGTTCATGTTGATACATCACTTTATAAAGCATGTTTGGTAAATCTTGAATATTATGTGTACCAAACATCAAACGAACTTGTGGATATTTGTCGATAATGGTATGAACCAATTTTTCCTCTTGAGCCATGCATCCACAAACACCAATCACAAGATCTTTATTTTCACGATATACTCGTTTTAAATTGCCAACTTGCCCCAAAACTTTTTCTTCCGCATTTTGACGAACCGCACAAGTATTGATCAATACTACATCGGCTTTTTCTGGTGATTCACTTGGCTCAAAATTCATCGCATCAAGAATACCAGCCAGTGTTTCACTGTCTCGCTGATTAGCTTGGCAACCAAAAGTAGAAATATAATACTTTTTCCCTTTGCCGATATATCGAACATAGTCTTCTAATTCAAAATGATTTATATAAGGTACGGCCTTTTTGGTTCGTTTTTGTGCAGCTTTTAAATCGGGTAAGATCCAATCAGATTTTATTTTCATATGTCATTCCTTTCATGCAAAAAAAAGAAGGAGCCAAGCTGTTTGGCCTGACTCCTAATGGATACGAATTCTTATTGAGTAATTGCACTAACTGGGCAAGTTCCTACACAAGATCCACAATCGATGCAAGTTCCTGCATCACATTGAGATTTTCCTTCATCATCCATTGAAAGTGCTCCAACTGGGCATCCTCCCACGCAAGCACCACAACCGATGCAAGTATCCTTATCAATAGTTACAGCCATAATTATGTCCTCCTTTAAAATTTCCTCTAAAAACAGTATAGAACAAATAGAAAAGGATTCAAGTTAAAACGGTAAGTTACAACTAATTAAATTAGTTAATTTTATTTAGCAATTTCTTGTGCGCGAACTTCACGAATAATATTTACTTTGATTTGTCCTGGATATGTCAATTCTTCCTCAATTTGGTCTTTAATATCTCGTGATAATTTAATACATGTCAAATCATCCACTTCTTCTGGATTGACCATTACACGAATCTCTCGACCAGCTTGAATTGCATAGGCAGCCTTAACGCCTTCATGTTCTTTCGCAATTTTCTCTAAGTTCTCTAAACGTTCAATATAGGCTTGTGCGCTTTCTTTACGTGCACCTGGACGAGCTGCACTGATTGTATCAGCCGCGATAACCAAATGACTTGTCAAATATTTAGGTTCCACATCTCCATGATGGGATTGAATCGCATTTAATACGATATCTTTTTCACCATGCTTCTTACAGAACTTATATCCTAATTCAACATGAGAGCCATCATGTTCTTCCACATTCAAAGCTTTACCAATATCATGAAGTAAACCAGCACGTTTCGCAATATGTTGATTTAAGCCCAATTCAGCAGCCATACTACCTGCTAAATAAGCTACTTCCATTGAATGCTGCAAAGCATTTTGGCCATATGAATAACGATATTTCAATACACCGAGTTGCTTTACAATTTCGCGATCAATTCGACCAATTCCTAATTTATAAACGGCTTCTTCTCCAGCTTTTAGGATTTCCTGATCGACTTCTTTTTGGTACTTTTTCACAACATCTTCAATTCGTCCTGGTTGGATGCGGCCATCGCGAATTAAATGTTCAAGGGCAAGACGTGCAATTTCACGACGAACGGGATTAAAACATGTAATGGTAATCACATCTGGTGTATCATCAATGTTCAATTCCACACCTGTCATTTTTTCAAAAGCACGAATGTTTCGACCTTCACGACCAATGATACGCCCTTTCATTTCTTCACTCGGAATAGAAACAACACTAACCGTACGTTCCTGGGTTTCGGTTTGTGACATCCGTTCGATGGCTAAGGCAATGATTTCCTGTGCCTTTCGATTTGCGGTTTCTTTTGCTTCATCTTCCTTATCTTTGATGTATGCAATTGTTTCATGCTGCATCTTCTTTTCGACTTTCGCAAATAATTCCTTTTTGGCATCTTGACTCGACATTTTAGCCACGCCTTCTAGGACATCGATTTGTTTATCAATTTGTTCTTGTAATGTTTTCTCTTTTTGATCTAGTGATGACAGTTTATCAGTTACTTTCTGCATCTTGTCATTAACCTGGCGTTCTTTTTGCGTCAACGCTTCATCACGAAAATTCAAACTGTCTTCTCGACGAATTAATTTGTTTTCGAAATCCGTGTTTTCTTGTTTTCGCTCTTTGATTTCTTTTTCAGCTTCCACACGCAAATCATGTGCTTGTGTTTTTCCATCTAAAACCGCCTGTTTAATACGAGATTGTGCCTCATTTTCGGCATCTTTTAAGATTCTTTCGGCATTTTGCTGATTCTTATTCAAACCTGCTTTGGAATAAATCACCATTGCGATAATTCCAATCACAAGTCCTGCTATCCCAGATAAAGAGATAATAGCCATATTGCTCATACTATTCCTCCTTGAATCTAAGCCGAATATAATTATACATTTTTTTTACACAAGTTACAATGTATATTCATCGTCCATGTAACCGTTATCACACTTTTGACATCGACCTATTTGAAAACTATAATAAGTTTATGAAATCTCTACAACGATATGAACAAGTAAAAGACTATGTCTATACAAAATACACAAAAATCTATAATGAGCCTTTACGTCAAGAAGCTTTGACCCATACAGCTCAAGTGGACACCTGTATTACCATCTTAGCGATGGCACGAAACCAGAATGTCGAAATAGCTAAGATCATCGCATTATTCCATGATTTTGCACAATTCACTCAAAATTGTTCCCATGATGAACATGCTCGTTTGAGCAGTATTTTAGCGAATCGATATCTTACTGAAACGGATTTATTTAAAACCAAAGAAATCGACGATATTTGTTACGCTATTGCCCAACACAGTCATAAAGAACAATATGATTCGCCATATTGTGAATTGATCAAAGATGCAGATATCTTAGCTCGATTCTTTACAGATCCAACCATGGAATTGGACCACAAACGGAAACAACGTTTATTAGATGCCTGTGATGACATTCATAGTTAAAACGGTTGATAATGAAAAGCTAAATTTTTGCTTAATTGGCCTTGCAGATTCTGTAGGGCTTTTTTAAAAGATTTTGTATCATAAATAATCAAATCAATATAAGCGTAGCTTTTTCCAATAGCTCCTCCAATGACTTTTGCTGCCCCGATTTTTGTCATTTGTTCATCCAATTGTTTGGATAAATTTTGACGCAATATCGCATCTTCCTTTGAATGAAAAGGATTCAAATAATAAATATAGCCAAATTCTCCATCTTTGGCTTTCAAATCAGAAACAACATCATGTTGTTGAGAAATAGATTCTTCAATCAACAATGGATGGGTCGTAAAAATATATTTCATATCTTTGCGTAAAGAATCATCAGCAATTTCTTTAATTGGTCGATACACCGAATAAATATCGGTTGGATGTTCATAGGTTGGCCACTTTTCTTTTTTTACGATTTCATCAATTTTTTCATAGAATTCGATCAAGTTACAAAAATCTCTTTGGTCATCAGGTTGATCGATAAAATCCACTTTCGAAAGATAAGCTTCATATGCATTTTCCCCAATGGCCAATTCCACAAGGTACATACTCATTTCTTTTTTTCTTTCGGTATTATCAATCAACGAATAGCTTGGATTATATACATCACAAGCAATCATTTTGTTCTTAGTATCTACCGTATAAAAGACAAAAAAGTCATTCAAATAATATTCTTGATCTTTGATCTTAACTTGTGCCTCAATTGCTTTTTGTGACATAGGTGGTAATACATCATTTAGTATCCATTTTGAACGAATAGCTTGAGGTGCTTGTTCGACACAATATCGAGTCAAATATTGGCTCGTTTTATTAGGACCGGGATCAAACACCAGTTCAAGATATTCGCTGCTATCTTCTACAAAGAAATGGGCACCAAATTTTTCCATGGCTTCATCATCCATTTTTTCAATGGATTCTTGTAACTGTTTATATGATTTATCTTTTAGACTTTGAATAATAGTATTTTCTTCGGATTGAAAATGTTTCCAAAACATTTCCACGTTGTTTTTTACTGTCATTGAATCGCCTCTATCTTTCTATCACTTTTAAAAAAAGTCCATCCCAAAGATGGACCATTGATTATCCAATCGAATTGGACATATCTAGTTTTAATAACTGATTCAATTCAACTGCATATTCCATTGGTAATTCACGAGTAAATGGTTCCAAGAATCCCATGACGATCATTTCAGTTGCTTGCTCTTCCGTCAATCCACGTGACATTAAATAGAATAGTTGTTCTTCATCCACATTGGATACAGTTGCTTCGTGTTCAATTTGTGATGTTTCATTCTGTAGTATATTTAGTGGAACGGTATCACTTCTTGACTTCTCATCCAAGATCAGTGTATCACATTCGACTTTGCACTTGGAATGATCTGCATTTTTATTCATGCGAACCCAACCACGGAAATTGACTTCTCCACCATTACGAGCTACCGATTTCGAAATCATGGTACCTTTCGTATGTGGTGCCAAATGAATCATTTTACTTCCTGTATCTTGTTTTTGGCCTTGTGAACCAACCGCAATAGAAATAGCTGTTCCTTTGGCATATGGTTCTGCAAGAATGGTACAAGGATATTTCATATTGATATGTGATCCAATATTTCCATCTACCCATTCCATATGACCATTTTCAGAGACAATAGCTCGTTGCGTAACCAAATTCAAAATATTGCTTGACCAGTTTTGTACTGTTGAATACCGACAATGTGCATTCTTTTTCACAAAGATTTCAACTACAGCCGCATGCAAAGAATCTTTAGAATATACCGGTGCCGTACAACCTTCTACATAGTTGATATCGGCTCCTTCATCCACAATGATCAAGGTACGTTCAAATTGTCCCATCTGCATTGTATTGATACGGAAATACGATTGTAACGGTTTTTCGAGATGTACTCCAGGTGGTACATAAATAAACACACCACCTGACCAAACAGCAGTATTTAATGCTGCATATTTGTTGTCCGTATAGGGAACGACTTTTCCAAAATAATCCTTTACCAAATCTGGGCATGTTTTGACAGCGGTATCTGTATCCAAGAAAATAACACCATTTTCTTGCACTTCTTCCAACATGTTATGATATACAACTTCACTTTCATATTGTGTAGAAACACCGGCTAAATATTTTTGTTCTGCTTCTGGAATACCTAATTTATTAAAGGTATTTCGAATCGTTTCTGGTACTTCATCCCAATTGTGTTCTTCTTTTTCACTAGGTTTAATGTAATAAATATAATCATCAAAATTAATATGGCTTAAGTCTGGTCCCCAATCGGGATTTTTTTGTTCCACAAAAGAATGGTACGCTTTCAAACGAATATCTAACATCCATTCGGGTTCTTTTTTCGCTTTTGAAATGGTACGAACAACTTCTTCATTTAAGCCTTTGCCGGTATTAAAAACACTGACATCCTTATCATGAAAGCCATACTCATAATCTGTTGATAATTTAATTTCTTTTTCGTCTGCCATTACTTCTCCTCACTTTCCGTGATGATATCACGCAATGCCTTCCAACCAATTGTGGCACAATTAATTCGATTGGCTTGTTTACCTACGTTTTTAAACGCAATGGCTTCTTCCATCATATCGCTATCATATGGTCTATCATCGATCATCGCAAAATAGTTATCAATAATTTCTTTTGCTTGATCGACAGTTTTGCCTTTGACAAGTTCTGTCATGATGGATGTAGATGCTGTAGAAATGGTACAAGCAACACCATCAAAACGTACATCCTTGATCACATTATCTTCAATATCTGCTTGTACTGTAATATCATCAATACAAGATTCACTATCCATATGTTTGGATAAATATTTTCTATCATTTGTTAATTCATGATTACGTGGATACTCATAATGATCCATGATGATATCACGCATTAAATTCGGATCGATTTCCATGTTCTGTCCTCCTTAAAAGAAAATATTGATACATTTTTCTAATGTCGCTTCTTTCAAACCAGCAGCTAATGCATCCACTTCTTCGAATGTATTATAGATATAAAAGCTTGCTCGCACCGTACCAAACGCATTAATTACTTCCGGTAATAATTTGGCACAATGTGTGCCTGAACGAACGGCAATACCACGTGTATTTAAGAAACTAGCCACATCTTGCGCTGGAATCATCTTACCATGATCATATACATTAAATGTGACAATACCGGATCGTGCATTGGCATTATAGATTTTCACATGATCACAATCGGCTAATGCTTCCAATAAATGTTTCTTTAAAGCAACTTCATGAGCATGAATATCATCAAAACCGATGGAAGAAACATACTTCATGGCCGCTGCCATACCAATTGCACCTTCAATGGGTTGTGTTCCACTTTCAAATTTTAAAGGCGATTTCTTTAAGGTCACTGTACCATCTTTATAAAAACGTGCATTGGATTCCCCACCATAAAATACAGGTTCTAACGCATCAAAATATTTCTTTTTTCCATACATGATACCAATTCCTGTTGGACCACATAATTTATGAGCGGATAAAACAAAGAAATCTACATCGAGATCTTGTACATCAATTTTCATATGTGGTGCACTCTGTGCACCATCGACAATTATGATCGTCCCATTTTCATGACATAATTTTGCCATTTCTTTAATAGGTGCCTCAAATCCCAATACGTTTGAAATTTGGGCTACACAAACCACTTTAATACTTGGTGTGAGAACTTTCTTAAAATTATCAATCGTAATTTTGCCTTCCTCATCTAAAGGAATATATTCGATATCCAAATCTTTTTTAGCTTTAAACCAAGGCAGGACACTGGAGGCATGTTCGGCTTGATCCGTCAATACGCCATCGCCATCTTTTAGCACCTGATCAATTAACATGAGCGCAATTTCATTTAGTCCCTCACTGGATCCGGATGTGAAAGCAACTTCTTCACGATATTTTGCATTGATGAATTTTTGAGCGGTATCACGAGCACCTTCAAAAGCCGCATCGACTTGCGCACTCATTTCATAATCGCCACGATGGGCATTCGCTCCTAAATAGGTATAATAATGAACAACCGCATCAATAACTGGTTGAGGTTTTAATGTAGTGGCACTGTTATCTAAATAAATCATCGGATGACCCGACATTTCTCTTTGTAGAATTGGAAAGTCGTTTCGTATCTTATTGATTTCCATACAGTCCCACCTTGCTTTCCATTTCTTGTTGTAATTGTTGTTTTAAATCTTTATCTTCAATTAAGTCTAACACGGGCAAAAAATAACCAACACTCAACAAACCGATTGCTTGTTTTTTGGTTAAACCGCGTGATTGTAAATAATACATTTGATCTTCATCTGGTTGGCCTACTGTCAGTGCATGACTTGCTTTTACATCATTTTCATCAATCAACAATAAGGGAATACATTTTGTCATATGGTCTTTTCCCAACGTCAAAACCCGGGTTGCTTGATGAGATTGTGCACTTTTACAGCCCTTTAAGATGTTACCATTGGCCACCATTTCGTAATGTCCATGCTCCAATAAAACGGCAAAATTTTTAATCTCTCCATCTGTATATGGTGCATCATGACGTACTTCCATATCGCAGATTTTGGCTTGATTGGCCATACATAACTGACCAGATAAAATTTCATATTGGGCACCTGGTTCAACTAAGTCAACAAAATGGTGCCAATCAACCGGTGCATCTTCCATATCTAAGAATCCCATATGACAGGTGGCATCCTGATATACATTAACTTTTATATTAAGATCCAAGGCATTTTGCGCTTGATTATAAATAAAAACATTGATATTTGCACTGGCTTGTACATTCATTTGGAAGGCATATGCATTGGCATCGGGTGCAATTGTCACAAATAATGTACCTTTGCTATGAGGTTGAACAGAAATTATATGTTCTTGTTTCTGATGAATGGAGATCGTTTCATAAAAGTTATCTTTTAATACGGTTTCCATATGCTTACACCCCTTGCTTAACAGCACATGCCCCTAAGGATACAGGTTGCTTCTTTTCTTCTTTTTTAGCTTGTACACCTACTTCTTCTTCGATCCACTCATATCCTTCTTTATCTACTTTTTCAACCAATGTGGCATCACCACTTGCAACGATTTGACCATCGATCAAGATATGTGCATGTGTTGGTTTTAGATATTCTAAAAATCTTGCATAGTGAGAAACAATGATCAAGCCAGAATCACATTCTTCTTGTGATTTCATAACCGCATCGGCCACGATTCGTAAAGCATCGACATCCAAGCCAGAATCGATTTCATCCAACATCGCAATGCTTGGTTTCAACATGGTCATTTGAACAATTTCATTTCTTTTCTTTTCGCCACCAGAAAAGCCATCATTTACAAATCGATGGGCTAGATCTGATTTCATTTGGAGTGAGCTGATAGCTCCTTCCATTTGTTTGATAAATTGGAACAATCCAATTGGTTTTTCACGACGTGCATTGATGGCACTTCGCAAGAAATCCGAATTGGTTACACCTGAGATTTCAGGTGGATATTGCATACCCAAGAACAATCCTGCTTTACTTCTTTGATCAACAGGCATGGATAAAATATCCTTTCCGTCTAAGGTAATTGTACCTTGTGTTACTGTATATTTAGGATTTCCCATGATGGCAGCCAACAATGTACTTTTTCCATTTCCATTTGGCCCCATTAACGCATGGCGTTCACCACTTTGAATGGTAAGATCTAATCCTTTTAAAATTTCTTTCTCTTCGACTGATACATGAAGATCATGAATTGCTAATTCTACCATTATTCTTTCCTCTTTTCACTGGCATATCATACCAAAGTTCCCTATAAATCTCAATTGTTACGCACATTGCAATTTAGACCTATTTTTCGTATAATTGAAAAGACTTTCAAGGAGGTTATGACATATGGGTCAATTTCTTAGAGACAATTGGTTTGTCGTTGTAATTGCCATTGTGATCATTGGTTTTGTTTCCTATTTCATCTATGACAGCAACAAATATAATGTTTCTTCAATGAAATATGGAGATTCCGATGTAGTCATGAGCGTGACTGGCGGCAACGTTACAGCGGATGAAATATATTCTGATCTTTCCAAAGATGATGGAGAACTTCTCTATAATTTATATAAAAATGCAGTCGTTTCTCAAACAGTAAAAGAAACAGATAAAATTAAAAATGATGCAAAGACATTGCAGGACAATATTGTAAGTTATGCGAAACAACAAGATTCAGATAATTACAAACAAATTATTGAACAAGAATTATATGCATATGGATATTCAAGTTATGATGATTTGGATGACTATTGTTTAGAAAGCGTAAAAGAAGCCCAAATGAATGAAAACTATGTCGATAATCATTTTGCCAGCTTATCTAAAGCAGTCGTCTCAAAAAAACCACGTACAATATCTATCATTACGATGTCTGTATCCGATGCAAGCAATTTAACATCCGACGAACAAAAGAAGAAAGTTAACATTGATAGTGCCCTACAAAAAGAAAGTTTCGCGAAAACGGCAACCACCTATTCTGAAGATACAACAGCTAGCGATAAGGGTGTATATGGTTATATTGATGAAGATGATAAAGACAGCAGTAGCAGTTCTTTAGATTCTAGCGTTATTGAAGCCGCTTTAAAATTAAAAAAAGGAGAAACCTCCGATTGGATCACGGTCACTGACAGTGATGCTGGTACAACAACTTTGTATAAAGTTCACGTCAATGAAACAGATGTAAATCAAATTCATAAAAGTAAGAATACGACCATCAAACGTCAATTGCTGAATGCAATCTTAAATGACAATACAGGTTTATCCACTAAAATTGTGCAGGCCAATGCAAAGAAATTAAAAATCTCTATTAAAGATAAAACCACGAAAAAGAAATTAAATGCTTATATCAATGAGCAATTGAAAGGAGATGCTTCCAATGAATAAAAAGCGTATCCTAACGATCAGTTTATGTGCCCTTATGCTAACTGGATGTTCTGGTCACAATACTTCTGTGTCCAATGGTGATTCCACATTAATGACAGTCGGTGATACATCATATACAAAAAATGATGTATATACTTTATTAAAGAATACCAGTGGTACATCCGATGGAATGACACATATTCAAAGTATTATCTATAATAAAGAAGTAGGTAAAACCAAAGCGATGAAAGAGGAAGCTGAAAAACAATATGAAAGTTATACATCGGCTTCGGATGACTTCGAAAAACAAATCAAAGCACAAGGATATACAAAAAAGACGTATATCAATGAAGTCATATTGCCTACCATCCAAGCAGATAAATTATTAGATAAATATTTCCAAGACAATAAAAAAGCCATCAAGAAAAAATATAAACCTTCCATGGCTATCATCATTCAATGTGATAGTGAAAAGAAAGCCAATCAAGCACTTGCTGAATTAAAAAAAGGAACAGCACAAAAAGATGTTATTTCCAAATATCAAAGTTCAGATTCCAATTTTTCAGACAGTGCTACATTGATTACCACCAAAACGAGTGGTGTACCTACTCGTTTAGTAAAAACTTTATACAATCAATCCAATACAGGTCTTGTTGACGAAGTATTTACGAGTGATGACGAAGATTCAAATACGGCTTATGTCGCAATCCTTCAAACAAATTCATATAGCAAGCTCGTTTCAAAATTAAAAGATAGTTTATCATCGGATTCCGATCTAAGTTCTGAATGTATGAAATATTATTTAAAGAAGTATAACTTTGAAGTACATGACCAAGATATATTTGATTATTTACGTTCCAATAATCCAGAATATTTAGTTAATCATCCAGAACTTGCTGAATCCAGTAGTAATTCATCAAATTCGTAATTTATACACCTGACAGAAATGTCAGGTGTGTTTTTTTTGTTGTTCTTCGAGCACATATCGATAATTGAATTCTTCTGTATCTTGCAATCCAATGTAATATAGAGTTTGGATGTTTTCATCATTAAAAAGATAAAAGTGAGAAGAATCTAAAACACCTTCTGGCCATAAGACAGCTGCATAATCATAAATCTTATCGGAACCCACTTGATTTTGAAGACGTCCAACGATCATTAAACGTTTTTTCCCTTGTTTTAAAGTTACCACAGTACCTAAGGGTAATAATTCTTTCATTCTAACCTCCTTCTAATACTCCACTTTAACTTTAAATCCAAGGCCACAGATAAAGCCAAGTTTTGACCCAAATTCCCATTCTCTTGTTTTATGATGGTAACTAACATTTGCTTGTGCACTCCCAATCGATCCGGATCCTGTCAGTGTTATCTTTGCATCAAAAAACTGAAAAGAAGATTTTACTTCACCTTGTAAGGCAGCTGCACCCACGTCCAAATCTAGTGTTTGTTCACTCGCACTTAATACCGCTTTTGCTTTCGCATATACAACGCCTACTTGACCAGATGCAGAAGCAGTTCCATAAATCATCGATTGGCCAATCCGTGCCGATGCCGTTCCACTAAGAAGACTTAAGCTCGTTGATCCAGAAAGATATATAGATGGATTAATCACTTTATTTTTCCATACGTGAATATCTACTGCACCATTCGCTTTCCATTGGCCAATATCAGCATTTAAAAGAACATAACCATATTTACCATTCTTTGTATATGCATATTGACTAGCAGCATAACTGATTTTACCGGAGCCAGTAATGGTCTTTCCTTCTTTTTTGATGATATTATCAAAGTGTGGATGAATCGATCCCGTATATGTTAAATATCCATCTTGAAAATATGAATTTGTTAAGCGTGCTTCTTTTTGTTCATAGACAATAGCACTTTGTGAATAAAAAGAAGCTATTTTTTGTAGACGTGATAGAATATCTTGATGTCTTATAGAAAGATGCGATTGAGTAAATGATAAAGGGATACAGTATTTCATCAATCGATTGGATACATGTCGATAAACTTCCGTATCAATGTTCATTCTTTAACTCATCTATTTGTTTTTGAGCAAGGATCAGTACTTGACCAATCGCATTTTGAATAGCCATTCGTTCATTGGCTGGAAAGTTTACAGCTACTTCTCTTTGGATATCAACCAAATCCCGAATGAGAGATTCATAATAGGATATGGATTTCATTGGATGCGACTAGCCAATTGTTGCTCATTCTCTTGATAAGATGCCGCTGTTTGTTGTAGAAATTGTACATACGTTTCAATTGCTTGAAGATAGGAATGAAATACCGGACGTAAGGATTGAAATTGACTGATTAACGACGCAGAAGCAGGCGATGTCCAAATTCCATTCAGATAGTTCATCTTCGCATCCACTTCTTGAAATACAGTTTGTATTTGATTTTCGCTTGTCTTTAATCGATTCGCATAATTCAATACATCGTCAGCAGAAATTTGCACATATGCCATAGCTAAGCCAACCTTCCTGCTGCCATAGCACGTTCTTGTTGTAGTTGCTCATATTGCATGGCACTTGAACGAATAAATGCACTATACTGCTCAATGATTGATGTCATACGTTTCAATTGTGGCTGAAATGCTTCCACTTTTGCAATAAATGCCTCATTATCTTTGCCTTGCCAAACACTTTGCATTTGATGCATCATCTGATTCATTTGTATGATCATTTGATCATATGTTTCTGCTTTTTGCTTCAAATACATGGCGCTTTGATACACTTCTTGAATTTCAACTTTAATTTTCATGTTATTCCTTTCTAAACTAAAATAAGATGATCACCCGATCGAATGCCATTGGTTTTTCCATCGGCATCCATATCCACAAAACGTTGTGTATCCATACAGTAAAAACATCGTTGATACGATACATGATGATTCCAAATATTTTGTGTATCTTCTAAAAACTGTGAAAATATATAGGAATCTGTTAAATAAAAAGTTAGCCATTGAGATACATCAAATTCACGAATATAAATCACTATTTCATTCATATTGAAAACTCCATACATATCGATCTTGCCAAAAATAGATATCTCCTGCTTCTTCCGGAGATATACGATGAATCAAATACGAATATTCACGATATCCCAAACCAACCCACATAAGATCGAAGTCATATTGTTTCTGTATATAACTGGCATCCGTTAAAATAGGCATACAATCAAATACATCACAAACATAAATATCTGCTTCTATATTAAAATCGTTACTTACTTGTAAAAGCGGATCAATCAACAACCATTTCTGAATCAATTGCTGGATATATGCAAAACAAGATTGTTGTACATATAGAATGAGTAAGGGATGTTGATGTTGCCAATCGATATCTTTTTGCAGGCGAACGGTTCGTCCCACTTTCAATGAAGTTTGCTTCTTAACTTTTTTGATTTTGATTGGTGGCTTTGATTTCACATAATAGAACTGAGCTAACCGATCATCGATCCATATCAATCCTTGGTCAGCCTTTGGAATTTGAAAGGTATGAAAAACACTTCGTACCATATCCATATTTTTCCAAGATAAACATAATATATAGTCCCATTGACTTTGAAAAGCATCCAAAGTCATCCAATACGAATGAATACAGATGATCATACCGATTGGATTCGACATATATTCTGTAATATCCATATGATCGATCGCATCAATAAAGAAAAAGGAGATTTCTTCATTGGCACTATAAGATTCCAACGTAGGTAAATGAACCATGCAGATTCTTTCATTTTTTAAGTGTGTCATCATAGCCAACAACCATTCATCCCGTTGCTTTTCCTGCTCATAATATAAAAGAATCTTTTCGCCCGGTTTTGGATACCAAGCAATTTGTTGTTGTTTCCAAGGAAGATCAATCATCATATCCGACAAAGACTGTGTTTTTAAATCTGGCTGAATAATCCAATGATGATTTTGAGGTTTTGCCAACAACGTATTAGTTAGGAATTGAAAGGTTGTTTCCTTCTTATCATGCGATTGACCTATCATTTTGCCATCTGCATATCCAATCCAATACGCATCCGCTTTCTGTTCATGGATCCAAAAACCTTGTCCTTTCATATAGAAATCATCTACGAATCCTACAAAAGCACCTGCTTGTTTTAAATGAGCAGCCTGTGCATTATGTAACACTTCACGACTATCTGATTCACTATTCACTTTCAAACAAATTCGCAATCGAAAGTTAGATAGAATTTGTTCATCAACGATTCCCATGGGTTTTTGTGTGGCCAAAACCAGATGAATTCCAAGAGAACGACCAATACGCGCAATCTCTTTAATTTCATTCATTGCTTCTGGATAGCGCATTTTAAACTGTGCAAATTCATCCATCACAATCAATACATGACTCATTTTTTTCTTATGAATCTGATTGTATGCATCAATATGAGCAATCTGATGTGGATGTAATTTGATAAGATCGCGCAAAATACATTGACGATGTCGCATTTCTGAACGTAAACTTTCTATCCATCTTTGTACGGCACTTTCTTCTAAATTGGTAACCATTCCAGCACAATGAGCAAATTGATAAAAAGCTTGTCCAAACGCACCCCCTTTAAAATCAATAAGAATATACTGCAACTGCTCTGGTGTATTCCGTATGATCAATTGCATCAGCAACATGGAAATCCATTCTGATTTTCCGGATCCAGTCATCCCTGCCACTAGAATATGTGGACCTTGTTTCTTTTCATCTAAATCGATCCATATTTCCTTTCCTTGATCACTTAAACCAATGGGAATCCGTAAACAACAATCGGTTTGAGGTGAAGCATTTTTAATGCTCATCCAAAAGCTTTGGGAACATGGACTTCCCTTGGCAATTGGGCGAAGATCAATCTTCTTAGAAGTTATGTTTGATATTTTCTGATCAATGGATACAGTAATATCTTGCGTTGTACAAAAAATCACAGTTGCTTCGACTTGAATTTGTAGTGGTATAGTTGAAAAGATCCATAAATGACTACATTTCATTTCCATAATGAAATCCAATAATTCTTCTTGTGAAGTCACTAATAAGGGCTGATGCTGCCACTGACAATAGCCGAATCCAAAACAACGTTCATCCCCTTTCATATGAGGATCTACCCAGATCCATTTTTCATCTTGACAAGGATGTTGCCAAACCCACTGTGCAAATAACGAAGAACCAATCATTGAATCATTAGATTCAATCCAAATGGTTTGTCCTTTTTGAAGAAATACACTTCGTTGCATATTTTGTGAATATACATCCACTTTTTCTTGCAGACATTGATACAGATGGTGATTCATTTGATCATAGGCCGGTTCTGGAAAATCGAAAGTAATCCAGGATTGTAAAGTATTCCCCACATATAAAGGATGACGAATACCATATGTTTCTTTTTGGCAAGAACATAATTGTAGGTACTTTTCTTCTTGATGTTTTAAATCTTGGCGAGCTTTTTGTACTTTGCTTTCCATTTTTGTTAGATAAGATAGATAGTTTTGATCATTTTCTACATAATCCTTTTGCAGTTGTTTCCATTGGGAACGATAATTCAACGCTCCATAAAATAAGAAGGCTACAAACATAGACATATTGGTCAAAAGCAAGGTTGGTATTTGATACTTTTGTTCCGACTGAAACAGATAATATCCTATACTTAGTAACCCACCAGACAGTAAAATAGATAAAGATGGCCCAAATATTTGTATTCGTTTTGGTTTTACAGGGGCAGGCATACAATGTGGCACTTGAATGGACATTGAAATATTTTCTTGTGAGAATGTATATTCTTCATCTTGTATGGTCCAAACTTCCCTATTTTCAACAGGAACGGATTCACACCGTTGTATGGCGTTTTTTACTCTTGTATTGATCATAAGAATAGAGCCAAATAAATACATGCTATATTCTGCAACTTGAATCCAGTCACCATCTTGTAAAACTTTTTCTTTGACTCTTTTCCCATTTACATAGGTGCCATTGGTACTTGAAAGATCAATCAATTGTTTGTTTTCGATACGAAAATGTTCAACGGAAACATGCGTAGACAGGCCTAACTTTCGACCAAAGGAAAAAATATGTTTTATCGGTATGATATGCCAATCTTCTTTGATCCAAAGAATGCGATACTCTCCAAATATCATGCCTTGATTTCTTTGCAGACATCGTTGATTGACATAAATCTTCCCTTTCATTTTCACAAACTTTAGATTGCGAAACACTTGTATGGTCTCGATTTCAATCATTTCACATCGATCATCATAAAATAGGACAACTTTATCCATGTAGCCATTTCAACCATAACGTTTGAAACCATAATTCCGATTTTGAAAATTTACGTTTTGTTAAAACGGGATGAATGATCTTTTTCACTTTTCTGGCCTGACCACTACTATCTTTCATTTTTACTTCGATAATGCATTTCTTCTTTAAAACACGAAATTCCACATATGAATGATGCATTCGATCCTGACCAATACTGGATGGTTGTATTTTTTTCCCATTGATCTTGATCCAGACAATTTTTTCATCTGGGCCGAATACCACACGAACCAAACGATTTTTCATCGTTATGATTTGAAATGAAGATGTTGATAATTGTTGCGACTTTTGTTGTAAGTGAATTTGTTGTTGATCTTCTACGATCCAAGTTCGATTTTGCACCTCCAGATTGGGTGTCAATGTTTGAGAGATAATTCTTTCTTCTGTTTTCACAGTTCCATCTTCAGCAATTATCTTTTTAGTCATACTTTTGTTTCCAAAATCATCAATAGTAGATGGTAAAAGAAAATCGGTTTCATTTCCTGTGATTTTTTCCATTTGAGATTGATTTTCCAAATGAAACGATTCTGGCTCCACTAAAGATACATTGTTTAATGATTGTTGTTTTATTGGTACTGGTAATTGATATTGGCTTTCTTCTTGAACAACACTTTCGACAGTATAGTTAACTCCTGTATTTGCATTTTCATACAATGGTACACTGGATTGTAATGGTTGATTTTCTTCTGCTGTCTTTGTATCATCCTCATCCGCTATGCGATTGATTTGTGACTTTTCATCCATATAATGCCATGTCTGGATATCCCCTTTTCTATCCTGACATTGTATGTAAGCAAAATATGTTCCAGCATCTTTACATAAATATGTCATTTCGGTTTGTGCTTGTAAAAATTCCGTTTGTTTATTATGTTCAATAATCAATGTGGATTGATCCAACAAATTACCGGTACACTGTATATTAATTTGTGCTTCGGATGTATACCCATTGTTTTCAACCGAATATGTACAATTTGGTAATTCTTGGTTTCTTTTTTCCGATTCTTGGTCGACAAACGCAACATCTTCGACCCTTTCATTCATTAGAGTGCTATCGACTTGCATCATGGGATTCGCAAGCATGATCATTGGCATCCAAACTGCATTCATCTTATTTGCCTCCATAATTGATAGAATTCACTATCATGTCCTTCTTGCTTAAAAAAATGTACTAAAGTAGATGGTAATTGTGTGATTTCTCTTTTCTGGGATCGTAAAAATAAACAATATTCAAGAAAATGATTCGCAAAAGAATCAGAAATTGGTTTCGAACTTGGCCATTGAATCATTTGTTTCCAGGCCTTTTCAGATACGATGATGTGATGTTTTAAACAATAGAGAAGAAAAGCGTCCATTTTAGACATCGATTGTTTCTTTGATAGATGTTCTACATAATGATCAAGCCAAGTCTGTGTCGGCGGGTCATCCACCCATTCCAATAAATCTGCTGATTCATCGAGAATTTTTTCCTTTGTAGAAATCGGAATGTGTTGATTGATATATTCACAAATTGAACGATCTTTTGTTTGTATAGCCTGATGAATTAAAAAGGCAGCCGTTTTGGGATTTTCATAGACATCCTTTGAAATCCATCCATTTTCTATCCATACATATAGATTAGCATTTTCTTGGGCTTTGTAAGCCAAAAGAAAATCCTGACTCGATCCCGAAGATAAATAAATATCAATTCTATTCCATTTCGAATGAAAAGAAGGAGTCACCAAGAAGACAGACAGATTCAACAAGATAAGAGCAACTACCAATCTTTTCAAACGAAGGGTCCATAGAAAGAATGTTTTTGAGGCAGGTAATAAATGACTCATTGGATATAGAAAACGAATCATCTTTTTTAATCCCATTTGATCGATCTTTTCCCTTTTATGCTTTTGTACGTCTTGATTAAATGCCGAAGCCGATACGATTGCTTCATTTCCTATTTCAATACAGGAGTTAAAATCAATCAAATACACATGGGATGAATGAACTAAGAGATTTTGAGGCTTCAGATCCACATATACATATCCTAGTTGATGGAGCGATTCCATCCAATGCATCATTTGACAAATAAATCGTTGCCGGTAATGTGTTTTTAATAATGGATGCTTTCTGATCCATACATCCAGAGTTTCTGCCTGAATATAAGTTTCTACAAGCATATATGCAACATCATTTTCTTTTACATCAACAAGTTCAGGAATATACGGATCCTGCCAATGGGAAAGAACATCTAGTTCTTTTCGCCATTGATGAATCAAAATAGGATTGGCTCTTTTTAAAACCCCTTTTTCTACATATTTTTTACCGGTTCGTACATCTTTGACCAAAACCACCCATGAAGTTTCGGTATGTTTAAATAGATGAATCCGTTGATACTTCATGGAACACCCCTGTTTGATTCGCAAAGCGAAGAATCATACCATCTTTCAGACGCATTTTTCGCTGCACTTTCTTATCATTTAAAAATGTGCCATTACTGGATTTTAGATCCATGATATAAAATCGACTATTCTGGCATAAAATTTTTGCGTGTTTCATAGAAATTTCTTTATCGGTTAAACGAATATCACATGCCATGGATCGACCAATCAAATTCACTTCATACAGTAGATCATATCGCTGATCATTTATAGAAAGATAGGCCACTGATTGATTCAGCTGTCCTAAAATATGAGTTTGTGTATCCCTTGAATCCATTGTCCTTGCTGGTTCCATATTCGATTGATACACCACATGCATAGGCTCAGCCACTTTAAATGTTTGATGTCGTTTTCTTCGAAAAAAACGTGTTGGATAGTACTTATGACGAACGGCATCGAGTCCCATCACTAAATTGGTTAAGGAAGCTTCCTTACTTTGTGAGAATTTCATTAAGAAACCAATGATTTCAAAAGATGTCGTTGTTTGTAGATGTTCACATATGTATGAAATCCAAACCTTACATATATCGTTCTGTTGCATCCATTGTTCCACTCCTACTGGTGCAACGATATAACGAAACGAATCTCCATATGGACTTACAAACACAAAATCAGGTTCCATGATCACTGGTTTATTACGATTCGCATTGATCATATCTTCAAATAAATGATGCAAGAATATATATCCTTCTTGTTCTTCAAAAACATGTTGTACAAAAACATCACCCAATCGAAGAAAATCACCTATTTGATAAGTGATTATTTGTGACTCTGCTTCCCATATGCCGGTTATACAATTTTGATCCACCTCCATTTTGTGAAAAACACCCATATCAAGCCACGTTTGATCTTTTAATTTGAGTTTTATCATCTGTGGAGATGAATATACGATATCGATCCAATCTTTCATCATCTTCACCCTCTTTTATGTTTTCTATATACTAATACGTGGAGAATCGACAAAAGAGCTAAATTATTTTAAAATATTTTTATGTTGAAAAAATGGAATCCAATCCATGCCTATTTGATCAATCCTCTAATCAATCTTTTGAGTTTGTTATTGATCAATATCTGGTATGATAATTTCACCTACATTGCAAACACCCTACATTTGCGATTTTATGTTCTATTATGGGCATGCAGCACTTTATATGGATTCTTGATCTATCCATTACAAATCTGGGATACTCTTTCCATCCCCTATAATAAAAAAAGGCATGCTTTATATTGTTTAGGCATGCTCATATGTGTTTTTATTCCTTATTTTCCTTCTTATCCTTTTTGGATCAACGATTTACATGTTTGGCTATTTATCTTCAGTTTTGGAGCAACAGTTTATGAATGGCTCAAAACATTACCTGTTCTAGCCATAATATCTAAAAAATGGTGTATTGTTCTTATCACAACTTTTCTTTTTTGTTTAATGACCTACATTTGGCTTGGTCATATGACTGGTTTTACGGAATCATTGGCATCGATTTCTTTAAATATTGTCCTCTATCTCATGCAAAAAAACCTATCTATTTGATGGATAGGCTTTTTAGACTTGTTCTTCTGCTGGATTGATATTCATTTGTGATAATTTATCTAAATATCCTTGTGCTTTGGAAACAAAACTCATTTTATTTCCCATGGCAACCACTCGTTTAAAATATACATCTGCCAATGGATAATCTTGTTCAACAAACGAAATCAAACCAATATAATAACTAGCATCCACTTGTTGACAAGCAACTCGTGCGGTTTGCAATCGCTTTAAATAATATTTTCGACAAGTATTTAATTCACCATTCATCAAGTCAATCTTATTCTGGATAGAAGCCATTTCTTCACTAGTAGCCATCACGCTTGAAAAAGTAGTACGTTGTGTTACTTTTTTCAATTCTTCCTTACAACGTTCGATAGAATGTTCATCTTTTAATAAATAATAAATATAAGCCATCAATGTCCAATATTGAATGACACTCATTTTATCTTTCTTTGGAAATCTCGTTAAAACATCTTGCGCAAGTTCTGGTTCATCCATGTAAATTAAACATTGTGCTAATATGGTATGCATCTGTAAATGTACCTTTTTGCCTCTTGTAGAATACATGATAATGGCAGACGCACACATTTCTGGATCACATTGATCATACAATAAAGAAACAATAGGCACGATATTACTGGAACGATAACGCGATAGAATATTGAAAGAAAATAAGAACACCAAAAATCCAACGATCAATATCCAAATATTGCTAACTAAGAAAATCACACAGACGACAGCAATCAAGCCCAAAGTATAAATCAATTGGATTTTTTGTGATGTCTTACGGCACATATCAGCCAATTCTTTGACTTCCATTTTTAATGGATGCCGCAATGTATACATCCGGACCAATTCCTGATCTGGCGTTAAAACACCGGAAGTAAAATCTCCAGCTTTTCCAAACTTGAGTTGAATCATACCTACAATACAAGCAATGGCTACTGGAATGACAAGGGCAATACCAATATATAAGAATACTTCTGGCACAAAGATCATCAACATGATGATGATAAATGGTGAAATATTCCATTTTTCACCAACAAATTCCATTAAACGAATAATATTAACGATACCGGCAATGGACAATCCGCTCATCGCATAAAACATAAGTTGATTTTGTTGAATATAAGAAATGACTTCACTTGGATATAAAGACATGTACACATCCATATGTTGATTTACCGAAATAAACGCAATCACACAACCCACGGCAAAGCCTATCAACATACTGATCAAATGTGACTTACAACGATATCTCCACATTATAACCTCCAACTAGAAATACAAATGCATCCAACCATTCTTCCAATTAAAATATAAAAAATAGACCTCAATTAAATTTTGCGGTCACATCACATGCAAATGTTTTTCATATCAAACTTTTCATTTCGAAAGACTCATGTCTAACTACAAGAAAAGTTTATGTTATTTTATTTAAAAATGCAAGAATGGCACTCTTTGTCAAAAGAAAAGAATCGATATTTTATCGATTCTTCTCAACAACATTTCCGTTCTTTGTCACTTGGATCACAAAATCAAAACGATTGACGTCTGTACACAATGCAAAATCTTCTTCCGGAAAAATAAGATTTGCTGGATCAAAAAATTTAGCACCAGCGCCATTTTTCAAAGCTTCTACTTCTTGCTCGATTGGAAATTCCTTCTTTTCCAGTAATGCCTTTATATACTTTGCACATAAAAGATCTTCATCAGCACGTGAAACGCCTTGGTTACCCATTGCCACAATGGAAACACAGTCCGGATTCTTTTGCTGGATATATTTAGTCACTGCTTTCGCATTCACTATAGAAGCCGTAACAATTTCATCAGCCCCTTTTGCATTCACAATACCTTGTGTTCCTGCAGAAGTTGTATGAATGATCGTTTTATGCGAAAAATCAATATTTGCGACTTCGCATGGTGAATTTCCAAAATCACATCCATCTACTTTCGCACCTTTTCGCTCACCAAATAAATACCAATCTGGATGTTTTGCTTTTAAGGCAAAGGCTTGATCTAAATCACCAATCGGAATAATTCGCTCCGCTCCTTGTTGAAACAAATAACACTCTAAACTAAATGCTCGAAATACATCAATAATAACAGTTAATCCTTTCGCTTGTTTAGCTCCGTCAATACATTCCAAAATATTGATTTCCATATTCTTTCACCTACCAATCCGTAGCAACATCTAATTGAGTGGCATTGCTTTGCGCAAATGAACCCGTATCACAAACAATTCCCATACCCAAAGAAGTAGGAAGGATTGTTCCATATGGTCGAATGCTCAAATTCGCTGCCACCATGACATATGCCCCATACATTTTAGCACCATCGGCTCTTTCCCAATAGTCCCCTTGTACACCATGTGCCTTTAAATTGGATACAACACTTGACATATCTAAATTATAATACGTTTCTTTACCGGAAGGTCCTTCAATAGATCCAGCACTAGCACTTAATACAGGACCTGTCCAAGTAGACGTTGACTCAATATTCCATTCGGCATTTTCAGCTTTAGTAGCACACACCGTTTGCCCATTCACACTCAGTGTATATTTCTTATTGGCTTGGCTTGTTACTTGATAGTGATCGCCCACTTTTTCAATTAACCATTCTTGTTTCTTTGAATCATTTTCATCTTCCATTTGAACTTGCTTTTTTGAATAGGTCAACACTTGTTGACTCGCTTGGTTTTTAATCAAAAAGGTTCCATCGTCTTGATTGATAATATCCCATTTTTGCGTACTATCATTCGCAACAGTTGATAATTGTACATTTTGATTCATCATCAAGGCCGTATTGGAAATATGACTAATCTGATAGGAACCAGAAGGTAAGGTATCTTTTGCCGATACAACAGAAACTTGCGAAAAACAACAGATAAAGCTCAACACAAACCATGTAATCATTCGTATATATTTCGTTCTCATAAAGGTATCCTTTCCACATATAAAAAAACTGAATGATATACCATTCAGTTTCAATGTGTATGATAATACCTTAAAACAGGTCTATTTGTCAAATCTGGCGGAGCCGGAGGGATTCGAACCCTCGGGGCCGTTAAGCCTACCCGAATTCCAATCGGGCCCGTTATGTCCACTTCGATACGGCTCCATAGCCACTTTATTCTACACAAAGAAAATGGCTATGTCAATCAAAATTAAATCGCATTTGACAATACTTTTCCAATGGAATCATGAATCACTAAATCTGCTTGATCATCCATCGGCGTTGCATCCCGATTAATCAAAACCAAGTGTTTGCCACGGAAATAACGAATCAATCCCGCTGCCGGATAAACCACTAAGCTTGTTCCTCCAACAATCAACAAATCAGCCTTTTCAATCGCATCAACCGCTGCATATATTGTACCTTCATCCAATCCTTCTTCATATAAAACAACATTCGGTTTAATGATATTTCCACACTTTGGACAGCGTGGAATCCCCTTCTCATCACGAGCAGCGATAGTTTGTTCTAGATCATAATGTGCATGACAATGCATACACGTATTTTTTAACACGGAACCATGCAATTCATAAACCACTTTGGATCCTGCTTTTTGATGTAATCCATCAATATTCTGTGTTACGATTGCCTTTAATTTTCCCATTTTTTCTAGTTTTGCTAAAGCTTTATGCGCCGCATTTGGTTGGGCATCTGGAAAAATCATTTGATTAAAATAAAATTCGTAAAATTCTTCTGGATTAGAAAGAAAAAATGAATGACTAATCATCTGTTCCGCTGGATAACGATATTGTTTTTTATATAACCCATTATCGCTTCGAAAATCAGGAATATTACTTTCTGTTGAAACACCAGCACCACCAAAAAATACAATATTGTTTGAAGCATCGATCCATTGATGCAATTGCTCAATATCTGTCATACAAACACTTCCTTTTCATTAATTCCATTATACGCCAAAAAAGGCGTAAACGTTGTGTTTACGCCGTCATTTTTGAAGCACTTTGTACTTCGATTTGGTATTGACCATCGACATAATCAACATGAATCGTCGCATCTTTGATCGTACCAGTTTCAATGATCTTCTTAGCAATTTGCGTTTCAATTTGTCGTTGAATATATCGCTTCATTGGACGAGCACCAAACACTGGATCTACACCCATTTTAGCAATGCGCTGATAAACAGCATCCGTTACTTCTAATTGAATATCACGTTCGGCTAAACGATGTGATAATTCATTTTTAAACTTACGCGCAATTTGAACGAAAGCACTTTCATCCAATGCATTAAATACCACAATTTCATCAATACGATTGATAAATTCTGGTTTAAAATGACGTTTTACTTCATTCAAATATTTTTCTCGACGCTCGTCATTACTGATATTCTCAAATGCATATTGACTACCTAAGTTACTTGTCATAATAATGATGGTATTCTTAAAGTCAACTGTTACACCTTTGGAATCTGTGACTCGACCATCATCCAATACTTGCAATAAGACATTGAATACATCTGGATGGGCTTTTTCAATCTCATCAAATAGTACAATACTATAAGGATTTCGACGAACAGCTTCTGTTAATTGTCCACCTTCATCATATCCGACATATCCAGGAGGCGCACCGATTAAACGCGACACACTATGTTTCTCCATATATTCGGACATATCAATACGAACAATATGACGTTCATCATCAAACAATTGTTCAGCCAATGCCTTTGCGACCTCGGTCTTACCAACACCTGTAGGACCTAAGAACATGAATGAACCAATTGGTCGATTTTCATCTTGAATTTGTGCTTTACTACGCAAGATTGCATCCGTTACTAACTCTAACGCCTCATCTTGACCAACGACACGTTTGGATAGATTATCTTTCAACCGCAATAATTTCTTACGCTCCGATTCAACCAATCGACTCACTTCAACCCCTGTCCATTTGGAAACGATCTTGGCAATCATTTCTTCATCAACCGTTTCTTGAATCAATGCATTATCGTCTTTTTTCAAACTATCGGCTTTTTGAATTTTCTTCTCTAATTCTGGAATGACACCATATTGAAGACGAGCTGCTTCTTCATAACGTGCATCATTTTGTGCTTGTTGCAAATCCAAACGAGCTTTTTCCAAAGCCTTTTTATCTTCTTGCGAATTGGCTAAGGCTGCTTTTTCATCTTCCCATCTTGACCGCATTTCATCACGTTGTACTTTCAATTGACCCAATTCTTCTTCAATTTCATCGCGACGTTCAATAGCTTTCTTATCGGTTTCTTTTTGTAAAGAAGTCTTTTCAATTTGTAACTGCAAGATCTTACGCTCTAATTCATCCAACTCTTGTGGCATACTTTCCATTTCTACCTTCAAAGTGGCACAAGCTTCATCAACTAAATCAATCGCTTTATCTGGTAAGAAACGATCGGTAATATAACGATCGGATAAAGTAGCTGCACTAATTAATGCTTCATCTTTGATCTTTACACCATGGAAACTTTCAAAACGATCTTTCAAACCACGTAAGATACTAATGGTATCTTGGACACTTGGTTCTTGTACCATAACACGTTGGAAACGACGTTCCAAAGCTGCATCTTTTTCAATATATTTACGATACTCATTAAATGTTGTGGCACCAATACAATGCAACTCACCACGTGCCAACATTGGCTTTAATAAGTTAGCTGCATCCATGGAACCTTCCGTTTTACCAGCACCTACTAGATTATGGATTTCATCAATAAACAACAAGATTTGACCATTGCTTTTCTTGACTTCATCCAAAATGGATTTTAATCGTTCCTCAAATTCTCCACGATATTTGGCACCTGCAATCAACGATCCCATATCCAATTCAATCAATCGTTTATCTTTAAGAGATTCTGGTACATCGCCCTTCATGATACGCCAAGCTAAGCCTTCAACAACAGCTGTTTTACCAACGCCTGGCTCACCAATTAAAACTGGATTATTCTTTGTTTTCCGGGATAAGATTTGCATCACACGACGAATCTCATCATCACGACCAATAATTGGATCGATCTTACCATCACGAACATCCTGTACTAGATCACGACCATATTTCTTTAAAGCTTCCACATTGTCTTCTGCATTTGGAGAATCATACTTTTTACCATTTCGACGTTGTAGTTCTGCTTCTTGACAAGCTTTTTCGTTTAAATGGAACTCACGTACCAAACGTTTTGAAATATATGATTCATTGAACATCAAAGCTAACCAAACACTCGCAACCGATAAATACGTTTCATCATGCGCTTTTGCCCATTTTTCAGCTTTCTCTAACGATCTTTGAACCGTTGTTGAAAAATTGAGATTTTGAGAAGGACTAGACGCAATATGACCTTCTTCATCACGAATGATTTCTAATGCTCTATTTTTATCGATACCGACACGTTCAAACAAACCATCCAGAATATCATCTTTAAAAATAGCCGCTAACAAATCAATTGTATCGACGCTAGGATGTTGTTTCGATTGTGCATCATTAGCAGCATCCATCAATACTTTCTGTAATCTTTCTGACATGTGTTCATAATCCATAGGGCACGCCTCCTTTAGCACTCTACTTATTCAACTGCTAACTGTAGTATAGCACAATCTTTAGCACTGTCAACACAAAAGTGCTAATTTTTTTATATTTTCTTTTTCTCCCCATTATGGACATTTCCAACAAAAACGAATACACTAAAACATGGAAAGAAACGAGGTTAGAAAATGAAAAAAGCAAAACAACTCATGGATTCTGTATATTGGGTTGGTGCCCGTGATATCAACAATCGTCATTTTCACGGCGAACTCTATCCCATTGATGAAGGATGTACGTATAATGCTTATTTAATTGTAGATGACCAAGTCACATTGATTGACACAGTCGAAGAAGAATTTAGTCAGGATTGCATCGAACGCATTCAATCTGTATTAGGAGATCGTCCGGTTGATAATATTATCATGCAGCATGCAGAACCTGATCATTCGGGTGGTTTGTTAGAAATCAAAGCCATTTATCCAAATGCGAAAATCTATGCATCCGTTGGTGGTGTACGCAATATCAAAGCACAATTTCCAATTGATTTTGAAATCCAGGCATTAAAGACAAAAGATACCTTAAATACTGGAAAATATAATTTCGTATTTGTCGAAATGCAGATGATTCACTGGCCAGACAATATGCTGACCTATTGTCCAGAACTAAAAACAGTATTCTCTAATGATGCTTTCGGACAGCACATTGTCAATTATCAATTAACGGATGAAAACTTGGATAAAGGATTCTGCCTTGATCAAGCCAAAGAATACTTCGCAAATATCGTGCTTCCTTATACAGCACAAGTCAAAGCAAAGTTAAACTTTATTAAAAGCTTAAACATTGAGATTGAAACTATCATGCCTGCACATGGTATTATTTGGAAACAATATGTACCCGATATTCTAGCCGCTTATGAAGATTATGCCAATTTAACCCCATCGAATAAGGTAGTTATTGTCTATCAAACCGTATGGAAACATACCCAACAAATGGCTGAAGCTCTTGCCGAAGGTTTCGGCGATGCCGGTATGGATGTAAAAATCTATCCATTATCAACTACAAAATCATCGATTATTTTTAAAGAAATCGTTGATGCGAAATTGATTTGTGTCGGTTCTGGTACCTACAATAATGATATTTCTTATAGCGTTGGTGCTTTCTTGACACATCTTCGTGCTGCAAAACTAAAAGGCAAAAAAGGATTAGGCTTTGGTGCCTTTGGTTGGTTCCCAAAAGTACCTTCACAAATTGATCAAGCATTAACAGATGCGGGACTTGAAAATGTACATGATGCCATTTCGCATGTATTCAGTCCAAAAGCAACTGATTTAGAAAACTATTACAACATTGCTCAAGAAATTGCCAAAGAATTATAAATCATACAAAGTAGCATACGCAAACATGCTACTTTTTTAAAAAGGAGACCAATATGTCAAATCCAAAATGGCCAGGCCCACCTGGTTTAATTCCTGTAACAAGTGGTCATGCTGATGATGCCAATATCATCAATCGAAACTATTTGGATTGAATCATGGTCGAAATGCGTGTCATCGATGCCAATCTACCCGATTTACATACCAAAATATTCGGAAACATGTATGATAGTCCCATTATGATGCCAGCTTTTTCCCATTTAAATAAAGCTGGCATTACCGGTCGTACCCCTATGGAAGAATCTGCCAAAGCAGCGACTGATTTACATCTTTTGAATTGGGTCGGTATGGAAAGCAATGAAGAATATGAAGAAATCGTGAAGTATGCACCGGGTTCGATTCGTATCATTAAACCATTTGCTGACCACGCTCGCATTCTATCTGAAATTCAATTTGCGAAAAATCACGGTGCCATTGCAGTTGGCATTGATATTGATCATATTGTCGGAAACGATGGAAACTTTGATATTGTCGATGCCATCCCTTTAGGACCGATTACTCAAGAAGATCTAAATACATATGTGAATGCAGCAAGTATTCCTTTTATTGCCAAAGGAGTACTCAGTGTGCAGGATGCTTGTAAGGCAGCCAATGCAGGATGTGCTGGTATCGTTATTTCTCATCATCATGGAAGAATTCCTTATGGTATACCGCCACTTGCTCTATTGCCAGACATAAAAAAAGCTTTGCAGGACAAAGACGTAAAGATCTTTGTAGATTGTGGTATGAATAGTGGCTATGATGCCTATAAAGCATTGGCATTGGGAGCCGATGCTGTCAGTGTCGGAAGAGGCATTCTTAGCCCTTTATTAAAAGATGGCTCACAAGGTGTTATCAACAAAATCCAACGAATGAATGAAGAACTCAAACAACTCATGATGTATACAGGCATTGCCAATACATCCTCTTTTGATGCTAGTGTCATTCATTTTCTATAAGGCGTTGTCTTATAAGCAACGCCTTTTAATATGTGAATTAGGAAGCAAACGCAATCCTTTGGGAATCTTATTTTTGATATGTTTACCATCGCTTTTTCCAAAGCCAAATGGATACCCATCTACGCATACAGCAATATAGCCCTTCTGACTTGGATGCTCAATTTCCAAACCATGCATAAACGCATCGATTTCCTCCAATGAAAGATTGGTTCGATTTTTATATGTATCGATCCATTTTGCATTCATATAAAAAGCATGCGCTGGTTCAAAACGTTTTTTGATACGCTCTCCTGCAAAAATGCCTTGGCGTAAACAGTGCAATCCTTTCGTTTGAATAAAGGAATGATCCATCACATAAATTTTATCCTTTTGCATTTCATGATATTTTGGCACAAAACCCAATTGTTCTATAAAAAACTCTTTGGTGATGGCATCGATTGGCATGGATTTTTGAACAGGCAAACGATTCGTTGCTCCACTTTTTTTATGTAGTTTCGCAACAAAATGCCCCTCCCCTTTATCCATAGGAAAAATTCGAATCGTGTTTTTTATAAACCCCGACCGGCCAAAAGAAACACCCGGATCTATCAATTCCATATCGGGATATGTATCTAGAAACCACTGTATCACATCTTCATTCTCTTCTTTCGCATAGGTGCAAGTGGAATACACCATGGTCCCGTTTCCTTTTAATAATTGATAAGCACTCTCCAAAATTTGTTTCTGTCGCTTCGCACAAAATTGAATATGTTCCACCGACCATTGATCCATCGCTTCATCATGCTTTTTCATCATTCCTTCGCCACTACATGGAGCATCTACAAGAATACGATCAAAACAACGAGCAAATTTAGTTACCAATTGAGATGGATCATTATTTAAAACCATCATATGTTCTATACCCATTCGTTCCATATTTGAAAGCAGAATGCGTGCACGTTTACTATCATATTCATTCGCAACTAAAAAACCTGTATCTAATTTAGAAGCAATTTGCGTACTTTTACCACCTGGTGCAGCACAAAGATCCAATACCACATCATCGGGTTGCACATCTAAGATCTCAACGGCACTGGATGCACTTGGTTCTTGCAGATAAAATAACCCTGCTAAATGATAGGGATGATTTCCCAAAGCTTCATCGACATAGTATTCATTTTCTGAAAATGGTGCTCTTTTTAAAGAAAGTTTTGGTTTTTTCCATTTTTGTGGATTCACACGTAATCCCCGATACATGGGTCGATCTAAAGAAGATAAAAAATCATCCATTTCATTGGGTATATACGATTGAATTCGGTTTAAAAAATCAGGATTCATAATTAAGCTCCTTAAAATACAGATTCTGGACGAATGCGACAAGCAATATCGGAACAAGTCGCTGGTTGATTCCATCCACAGCCCCACGCAAAATCAGCACCTTGACGAAATCGAGCAACCGCTGCTTGTACCGAAATTCGTAAGCGAAAAACTTCAATATGTGTATGTGGTCCCGTCGAATTTCCACTATTCCCTGATTTCGCTATGATATCGCCTTGATGAATTTGTTGACCAGCTACCACATGAATTTCATTGGATAAATGATTCAAACTCACTGCAAAGAGTTGCTCATTGACAGCCATCAACATACAAATGGTATTTCCTCCGCCATATGGCCAACCACAATAATTGCCTAAATAACCACAATTTGTTGGAACCGGTGCATCCGCATATAATACAAGACCATTCGCACCCGCTTGGATTGGACTATATAAAGGCGAAGCAACATCCAGTCCTAAATGCAATCCACCACCAGGATAAGACCACGTACCTGCGCTTATTGTACCATTTTGAATAAAAGGAATCCAACCTGTACTATAACCATCCAAACGAAGTGCATTGTCCAATGGACAAGCATAATTGGTAGTTTGTTTTTCGGTCATGACCGAACCATAGACAGGAAGGTTTTTCTCACCAGGAATCATTTTTTGCCATTGAGGCGTCCCTTCATCAATAATTCCTTGAAATTCATTTTGAAAACGGTTGCCCAATTGCTCTTGGCACTTACTTAATCGTTGCATCCAACTATCACATTTTTTTATCTTCTTTTTGATTTTTCTGATGCGCAACGTATTTTTATTTCGTTGTTTTATCATTTTATGATATTTCTGCTTCATCATTGAAATATCTTTTTGCGTTTTACGATGTCGCAAATACGTACGAATACCAATGACCGCTATCGTATTTTGACACTCTTTCTTGGAAATATTCAACTTTATTTTTAAAACCTCTTTTTCTAATCTTTTGTTTTTCAGTATCAACTCTTTTTGTAGCTTTTTACATTCACTTTTTTTCTGTTGCAACTGTATGTACAAGTCGCGCATTTCTTTGGAAACGGTAGGTGCTTGTGCTTTTGACACAACACGGACAGCTTTCTCATAATGTGCAATTTTTGATTCAAAATCAATCGTAGCACCAATGATAAACGGAATTAAAAAAAGACAGACAAAAATTTTCCGTAACATGTACGACTCCTTTCCTGTCTGTCTTCTTCTTATTTTTTCATGGAATAACTGGTTACGATCATCATAAAAAACATCATCGTCTTTAATGGTTCAATCGTGCCATCAACCAATCCCATAATAGCGACAATACTAGTTAACGCTAAAATCAAACCAAATAAGGTTCGATGAGATGTATATAATTTTTTTATATTTTGAATTTGTACACCCACATATCCAGTTAATATCCCAGTACCGACGATTCCATGGGATAAAACCATGTCGATATAAATATTATGCGCATGCGATCCAATGTGATTTTTATAAATAGGATGCAATAAATGAAACGTCCATGGTCCTCGACCAAACAATGGCCTTTGTTTGATTCCCTCCCATGCGTAGGACCATATCGTAAATCGACTGGTAATGGTACTCGTATCATCAAATCGAGGAATCAATGTTGGCATATGAATGATCAAAGCCAACAAACCAACCAAACACAAACAATAAACTCCTAATAGAATCTTTTTCCTGAAACATATTAATAAAATTGGAATCACAATAACCAAGGGAACCAATGCCGATCGGCATCCCGTTAATAAAACTAATCCAAATTGAAACAACGCAAGGATCACATACCATATTTTCAAAGATACTTTCTTAGTTTGAAGAAACCGATATAAAATACAAGCCAATACCATATCTAGCATCAAAGCATAAATATTCGCATTTTGAAACGTAGTCATGATTCTTCGTTTCGGACTATTAAATATATGAAAATCAAAAAACGAATATCCACCAGCATGGGATATTTGCGCAAATTGTACTAAGGCATACATGCCATTGATCAGGGAACAAAGGGTTGTCCACTCAATGATATACATAAACAACTTTTCATGGATATGCCCTTGATAGTATCCGATAAAAGCAAACAATCCTAAAAAGCCTAATGTAATCGTTAATCCATATCCATTGATATTGATCAAACTGACTATCCCAGATAAGAGTAAAAATAAATAGATATACTTCTTCCCTGTCTGATTTTCCATGAGTGTTGGAATCATTTTATCTTTCCACAATATATATACGTCTAATACCGTTAAAGCGACCAAAAAAAGGGTATGAGGAAGAAAGATACTGGTAACCATTGCTAAAATGATCCAATCATGAATAGAAAACGATCGCAAATCGTTACGAATTGTTTGCATTTCTATTCTCCTTTGGATTTTCGACTAGCGGCAATCACGGCTTCCATCACACTGGATCGAAAACCATCGGCCTCCAAAGTACGAACACCTTCAATCGTTGTTCCTGCGGGAGAACAGACTTGATCTTTACATATACCTGGATGATTTCCTGATGCAAGAACAAGTTTGGCCGAGCCTAAGACTGTTTGAGCTGCAAATTGATAGGCCATTTCTCGTGGCATTCCTTCATGAACAGCACCATCTGCCAAAGCTTCAATAAACATATACACAAAAGCTGGACTAGAACCAGAAAGCCCGGTTACGGCATCCATCAAAGATTCATCAACACTGGCAGCAATTCCGAAACAAGAGAGCAGTTTTTCGATAATTTGTTGATTGGTATTATCACAATTCGCATTCATCACATAGGCTGTACAACCTTCATTGACCATGGCTGGTGTATTTGGCATACAACGTACAATCTTGTGTGTTTGTATAAATTGAGTTTCTAATTGATGTAATGTAATACCTGGTGCAATACTAACAATCAAAGTATCGGCTTTCACTACATCACGTATTTCTTCAATAATCAGAGAATATATTTTTGGTTTTACACTTAATACTAAAATATCACTATTTTTAGCTACGACACAATTATCTGTCGTTGTACTCACACCGTATAAATCTTTTATTTTTTCTAACTTTTTCGATGTACGATTGGATACAAGAATATCTTCATTTTGTATCCATTTTGCTTCAACGATTCCTTTTATCATCGCTTGGGCCATATTGCCACAACCAATAAATCCAATTTTCATATTAACACTTCCTTATGTTGGTATCTTAACATAGACTGAAAACGAAAATCATTCATTTCCGTAAAAATGCCTGCTAGCATCATAAACTATGCTAACAGGCAAAGTAACAAAAGGATGGATATAGAGCCTTTTGTGTGTATATTATAACATACAATTTGTACAATATTAGAAAATGCAACGAATATTTATATGTCGATATTATCAACCTGTGTAAAAGATGCTGGTTCTTAGCTCCTTCTTCAACCTATGTATTTAAATTTGAAATAATAACAGGAATTACATTTAGACATTGATTTAAGTCCTTATTGTGTATTGTACTTTAAAACTGATCAATTTTTGAATAAATCGTAATTCAAAATTGACCAGCTGGGGGTGAAGACATTTTTCTGGACTCTCAAATTAATCCTAATTACTTTCTATACTCCATTGGACTCTTATATCCCAATGATTGTTTTTATCTTGAAATCCAATGCATTACTATGTAAATTTTCATATTTTATTTTACTTGCGTTTTATATTTCATCTCTTCGATGATTAAGAAATTTTCCACATATAAATTCAATAATATCAGATAATCCTAGTCTTAAAGCCTTTTATAATCAATCATAGTTTGTTCTATTCTGTCTTCACTCAAATCAACATTATCCTCTATTTCTTTTATCATAGAATTGAGTATTTCACTTTTAGTCATGTCGGAAACGTAAAACAACTCTCCATCTTCCGGAAATATCCACTGTTTTACTTGTTCCATATTGTCCGAATATTCTATACAGAATGCCTGAACATCTGGAAAAGCATGAAGTAAAAAACCGAAATTTGAAAATTTCATATATTCTTTGTCGCCAATTTTATGGATTCCGTATTTTGATACTAGTTTTTTTTCAAGAAAATTTTTATAACTATAATATTTATTCATCAATCTTCTCTCCATTCAATTTGATAAGGGGGTGCGGACAAATTCTTGGACCTTGTTATTTCAAATTAGTCCCAGACTTTGCCTGTACTCCATAGGGCTCAAATAGCCCAACGATGCCTT
>NZ_RJQC01000009.1 GCF_003725415.1 Absicoccus porci
TTCTACATTGACGGTCATGATGCGTTTCTTTGGATAGACACCACAACGAGCAGTACCACCACAGTTGACAACCGCAACGGCTACTTCATCATCAGGAACGGTTGTTTTGAAACCATCCACCAATTCACAACCTGTCATTTCAGCAATTTTTTGTGCAACTGGACTGATTTGTTGTCCTGTGACACACAATACTTTATTTTTATGTTCATTTGGTTCGATGATCAATGGTCCACCAAATCCAGCAGAACCTTTTGTGATCTTGATATTTTTATATGCCATGATTCGTCCCCCTCTATTTCTTAATGCCTGCTAAACGGAAGTAGATCTTTTCCGTTACGATACCACGAATACCGATCACGATCAGACCAACGATGAAATAGCGAACCGCTAAATCGGAATAACTGCCAGCCACTTTCTTGACACCTTCGGCAATACCTACGAATACAAACAATTCACCGGCATTGGCATGTGGGAATAAACCTGTTATAGGATGGCAGAAAGAAACAGCCGAATCATAGAAAGATGGTTTATATTTTTCATCCAGGAAACGCCCAAACGAATAGGCCATTGGATTTCCTAAAAACATCATGGCAATCAATGGGAACAAGGTATAACGCAAGATGGCAATACTTGTCAACTTTCTAGCAAATTTTTCAACTTTTTCTTCACCGACCAATTTGATGATCGAGTTCATAAATGTAAGCAAGCAAACAACTTGTGGGATGATACCAGTGACCCAACCCGTAAAGGTTGTACCACCAGCTGTAAACAGCCCAATGAAGCCCTGGGCTACACTAGCAATCGCATTCATAATTTTTTTCTCCTCTTCTCCTTTTATGAATTGAGTAGTCTTAAAATGTTGGCCGACATTTTTTACAATTTCATTATATTGGGCGTTGTTTATAAAAGTCAATAATAAAAGCGCTTTTATATTTACTTTTAATTGTTTATTCTTATTTTTATTGTAATTTTTTTATTTTTTATGTCTTTTATAATTTCATATGTAAATTTCAGATGTTTGTTGATAGTTAATAATTTATACAATTTAACAAAGAGGCTTAGTTGCCGCTTTTTTATGTCAACCTATTCAATTTTTTTGTATGGGGTTTTACATATCTCAGATAATGGTTATGGAGGCACTCATGATGAAATTGAACGATGATCTCTAATCAAAGGATCCCACCTATTTTATTCAGATTGGTATTCGCAACGCATAAAAGTGACCATCAAGAATGTTACACGGATTGGAAAGTATTCTGAATTATGGAAGATTACCGATGATTTGCTGGCCTTTGCCAAGCAAAAGGTCAAGTAAACCATTAAAAAGCGGAATATACGATCATCCTCCATTTTGACGAAAAGATCGTAAATCCTGGAAATAAAATTTCCAGATTAACCTGTCGAAACATAAGCTATTTTTATCTCAAGAAAATCTATTCGGCTCTCGATCTCTCATCCTCCTTTGATCCAGTCTGCAAAGGCCATAGGATAGCCTATGATCCAAACTTGCAGTGTATTGACCATCTTACGTAAAAGCTGCGCATCCTGAGAAATATCGACGGTTTGTACAGAATCTCTTATTTCTCTTCAGAATATCCTCAGTGAGAAGTATGATTCCTATCTTAACTATCTGTTCCAATCTAGCAACATCAAACACGATACATTCGTACGCTATTTCGATTACACGAACTTCGATTTTCAAAAGAAAAATAAATCCTATACAATCTTTTGAGCAACAAAAAATGAGCATTCAACCCTTAACCACAGACTATATGCTCATCTTTATTTTTATAAACTGTTGAAAACAAGCTCATTGCTAGGTGTTAAATGCTATTCATACACATATGTATAGGCAAAAAATTATCTTTTTCATTTAGAGATTTGTCCACTTTTATGCGACATACGTGATTATTCTTCACATTTTTGATTGTTTCTATAAAAAAAAAGAGGTCATTTGACCTCTTGCACATCTTATAGACCTGGATACATACCAATACTGAAGATGAACGCGATGATTACCGCAATTGGACCG
>NZ_RJQC01000010.1 GCF_003725415.1 Absicoccus porci
TGGAAAAGTAGACGTACCAAGCGATTCCGTATACATCAATGAGCTCGGTTACTGGTTAAAAGCTAGATGCCTGAATGAGACCAAGGAAGGCCAATGATGGCGCTCCACTACCGGAAGAAGCCAGTGGTCATCGAAGCCATGCAACTAAACTTCCGTAATCGTGATAAAATCATTGAATTTGGTGAAGGTAATATCACGTTGGTTTGGAGAGATGGATATCTTGAAGGTGCATATGTTAACACCTTGGAAGGAGTGATTTACGCAACTTACGGTGATTACATCATCAAGGGTGTAGACGGCGAATACTATCCTTGCAAGCCTAGCGTATTTGAAAAGACGTATGAATTGGCAGAAGATTTATTCTAGCTAGTTTCGAGTAATTTTTACCAATTTCGAGTAGTTATGAATTTTTTGCTAAAAACGCCTATGTTTAGGCATATCGCAAGTTTCGAGTAAACATTTGCCTACATATTTGCGTACATTGTTTTTCGACAGTTTCTAAAAACGGCATAATTGTACATAGTTGTACATAGTTGTACATAGTTGTACATAGTTGTACATAGTTGTACATTGTTGTACATAGTTGTACATTGTTGTACATAGTTGTACATTGTTGTACATAGTTGTACATTGTTGTACATAGTTGTACATAGTTGTACATTGTTGTACATTGTTGTACATAGTTGTACATAGTTGTACATTGTTGTACATAGTTGTACATTGTTGTACATAGTTGTACATAGTTGTACATAGTTGTACATTGTTGAATCAATCAACTATTTTCTATCGAGTAAAAAGGGATGGCCTTAGCGGTCATCCCGATTTTTTTGTGATTATTGAAAAAAGTATAAACATAGTATATACTATAAGTATAAAAAGGAGGATAAGTTATGAAAGGAGTAAAGGTGTCAAAGTGGGGCAATGGTCAAGGCATCAGGCTCCCTATGGCTGTAATGAGACTTTTGGCTTTAAATGTTGGCGATGAATTATCCATGGAAATTAAAGATAACAAGATCGTTTTGTCTCGTAAAGAAAGACGACCAATGACATTAGCCGAAAGATTCGCATCTTATGACGGTTCTACAACTCAAGAAGAGTTTTGGAATGATGAAGCTATAGGTAAGGAGGTGATTTAATGTTGTTTAAACAAGGTGATATTGTATTTATGGATTTCAACCCAATACGCGGACATGAACAAGCGGGAAGACGCCCGGCATTGATTGTATCTAATAATGATTACAATCGTATCATGGGACTGTATATTGTTTGCCCAATCACAAACAATACTAAAGTCTTTCCGTCTCATGTTTTGCTACCAAGCGGCCTGTCTACTACAGGGGCTGTATTATGCGAACATGTTAGAACCGTAGACATTGGGAAGAGAAATCCCATAAAAAAAGAAGAATGCCCAGCAAGCACTCTTGATGAAGTTTTAGAGATCGTTGAATCTCTGTTCTAAACCTATTATAAACAAAAGGCTGGCTATATGCCAGTCTTTTTTTGCGCTTCAATATCTTGTCTGATCAAGTCCTTGATATATCCCATCTTTGATGGTACAGCATCAAGCATTTCAATGATATCAGCATCTGTTTTCTTGTTCAGTTTCAATAATACAGATTTCGTATTCTCTTTATCGTACTTGTTGCTTGCTTTTATTTGTGCTTTTGTAGCCATTGTATCACCTCTTTAAAAGAACGATTTAATCGCAAGAATCAGAAAGAATATAAGCCCAGTTAAGAATAGAATGTTGATGACAAGCTTTGTAATATCTTTTTTCATT
>NZ_RJQC01000011.1 GCF_003725415.1 Absicoccus porci
TCAACCATATCATGAGATAGGCATAATAAAAACTGTGTTCATTAGTTAGCCGTACGCATCTAACTAACTTACACAGTTTAGATTACACTCTCGGCTTGAATTCTTGCTTGGCAAGGGGTCAGGCCTTTTAATCTGGTTTGGATACGTTCTGTATTGTAATAATTGATGTATTCTTCTATTGCGCCTTTTAACTGCTCTATTGTCTTAAATTCGAATTCATGTCCATAAAACATTTCGTTTTTTAACTTTCCAAAGAAGTTTTCCATAACACAGTTGTCCAAACAATTGCCTTTTCTAGACATTGATTGGATGATTCCTTTATCTTTCAATTTCTTATGATATGCTTGCATCTGATATTGCCATCCTTGATCTGAATGGAATATTAATCCCTTTAAATTTGGATATTGCTTAAATGCTTTATCCAACATGTCCATGGTCTGTGCAAAGTTTGGATTGGTTGATAAATTATAGGAAATGATTTCATGATTATACATGTCAAGTATTGGTGATAAATACAACTTACCTGCAGCTATATGAAATTCCGATACGTCTGTTGTCCATTTCTCGTTTACTGTGGTTGTACTGAAATTGCGATTGTAGTATGTCTTATGTTCTTCCTCGTCAACTACTTTATCTAACAGTAAATTCTTTACTGTGCCATTCATATCCCCCTTATATGACTTATATTTAGCCTTAGGCGTAACACCTAACAGTCCCATCTTATTCATTAAGCGTTGTACTAGTTTATGGTTTACATGAATGCCTTCGTTCCATAAGGCAAGTGTCATTCTTCTATATCCATATCTAGCTTTATGTGTATAGAAAATAGTGATAATCCGATTCATCAAATCAGCATATTTCCAATCTGCATCAGTATGATTGCACCAGTAGTAATAATCACTTCTGGTAATGTGTGGCAGTGTGTCTGAACTATTAATCGCATTTAAAATAAACGATAATGATCGTTTGGTTTCATGCCTTAGTTCCGTTACTGCCTGAGCTATTTCTGCTTTTCTCGCTTCTCTCTTGCCGTTACTAAGGCATCTAATTTTTTTAAGTATTCTTGTTGTATCATAAGAATCTCGTTCTGCCTGCGTAGCTTCGCATTTTCTTCCTTCAGTGCTTTGTTTTCCGCCTGCAGATTGTCTGTCTTCTTTGCCATGAGACTTTCTACCTCGTTTCTTTTCTACAACAGTATACCCATTTTCTGTATATTCTTTAATCCATCTTGGTAATGTTCCGATATTCGATAATCCCAAATTAATGGATACTGAATTGATACTCTCTTGATTAATAAGAACTCTATTGATTGCATTTAATTTGAATTCAGGTGTGTAGCGATGGTAATCATGCTTAACAATATCCAATCCATGTGCATCTATTAAACAAACAAGATATTTAATACCAGACTTGTTTATTCCATATTCTAAAGAGAGACATGGAATAGGTGTTCCTTGTTTTCTCTTCTGATAAATTTCAATCTTCTGTTTTTCTGTTAATTTCATATAAAAAGTGTAAGCGTCAGATAAATCAGTGTCTATGATGTTATAAACAAAACCCGTTGTGAACAAACAGTTATTTGTATCATAACGGGTTTATTTACATAT
>NZ_RJQC01000012.1 GCF_003725415.1 Absicoccus porci
TAGGGAAAAGCAGCTCCTTCACTTCCTTCTTCTACCTAGAGTCTTAGGCCTAGGGCTAGAAAAAGGCCAGTTAGCAGCTACCCTAAAGGCCTTTCCTACTATTATTCCTACCCTACGGAATAGTAGTAGGGAGAAAAACAGCCCTAGCCCGGACCCTATTAAGCAGGCCTCACGCTTACTAGAGAAGGGTTACCTAGGGCGCGCCGCAAAGGCCCTATACGACACGGCACCCCTAGCGCCTAATAACGCTAAAACACTCGCCATTCTTCGCGAAAAACACCCCATAGGGCCTAAAAACCCCTTCAAGGGAAAAACGCGCCCTGCCGCAGGCTCGCCGGTTACCCTAGACGCTATTATAGGGGCTATTACCTCTATAAATAGGGAAAAGGCGCCAGGCCTTAGTGGGTGGTCTAGGCCTCTCTTAGACCTAGTAACCACCAAGGAATCACCCGTTATAGCGCTACTACGCCTACTGGCGGACATGATTCGGCAGGGCACGGCACCCGGCGGAAGCCTTCTATGCGCCGCAAGGCTTATAGGGCTGGAAAAACCCGACGGCGGCATCCGGCCTATCGCTATAGGGGATCTTATTTATAGGGTAGCCACAAAGGCTATCCTAACTACCCTATACCGACCCGAAATGCTCCTCCCTAGCCAGCTAGGGGTGAATTCGCCAGGGGGCGTCGAGCCTGCCGTTTTTCTTCTTAGTGATGCCATTATAGGGAAAAATCCCTATAAAATCACAAAGGTCACATCTGTTGACCTTAAAAACGCTTTTAACGCTAGTAGCCGTGCTATAATAGCAGGTGCTATAGCGAAATTCGCCCCTACCCTTTATANAGACCGCTACGTGGGCTTATAACGAACCTTCGGTCTTAGTCACCCCTACCGGCGAGACCCTGGCTTCTTCCGAAGGGATACGCCAAGGGGACCCCCTAGGGCCCTTATTCTTTTCCCTAGGCTTCCGACCTACCCTAGAGGAAATCCAGCGCCGGCTTCCCAAGGTTATCCTCGTGGCCTACCTTGACGACTTATACGCCCTCGACCCCGACGAAAAGAACCCTACCCTAGGGAAGATAAGCCAGGTCTTTAAAGGCTCGACTTTATCCCTTAACCTTAATAAGAGTAAAGAATACTCTATTAAGACTTTGCGGAAAACGGGCCTATTAGCCCTAGGGAC
>NZ_RJQC01000013.1 GCF_003725415.1 Absicoccus porci
ACCACAGTTGACAACCGCAACGGCTACTTCATCATCGGGAACGGTTGTTTTGAAACCATCCACCAATTCACAACCGGTCATTTCAGCAATTTTTTGTGCAACTGGACTGATTTGTTGTCCTGTGACACACAATACTTTATTTTTATGTTTATTGGGTTCGATGATCAATGGTCCACCAAATCCAGCAGAACCTTTTGTGATCTTGATATTCTTATATGCCATAATTCGTTCCCCCTATTTCTTAATGCCTGCTAAACGGAAGTAGATCTTTTCCGTTACGATACCACGAATACCAATCACGATCAGACCAACGATGAAATAGCGGACTGCTAAATCGGAATAACTGCCAGCAACTTTCTTGACACCTTCAGCAATACCCATGAATACAAACAATTCACCGGCATTGGCATGTGGGAATAAACCTGTGATAGGATGGCAGAAGGAAACAGCTGAATCATAGAAAGATGGTTTATATTTTTCATCCAGGAAACGTCCAAACGAATAGGCCATTGGATTTCCTAAGAACATATCCGCAATCAATGGGAACAAGGTGTAACGCAAGATGGCAATACTTGTCAACTTTCTTGCGAAGCGTTCAACTTTCTCTTCACCGACCAATTTAATGATCGAGTTCATAAATGTAAGCAAACAAACAACTTGTGGAATGATACCAGTGACCCAACCTGTGAAGGTTGTACCACCAGCTGTAAATAGCCCAATGAAGCCCTGGGCTACACTAGCAATCGCATTCATAATATTCTCTCCTCTTCTCATCTTATGAATTGTGTAGTAATAAAATGTTGGCCGACATTCTATATATGTAGATACCCTATCAAGCAATCTACACTATGAAAGCGGTTTTAGTAAGCGCTTTCAATTTATATTTCAATCGTACCACATTATCGCTAGCAGTCAAATGATATTCATTGTACATATGTATAAGTTAAAAAATCCATCTTTTTCATTTACGCATTTGTTCACTTTTATGCGACATACGTGATTATTCTTCACATTTTTGATTGTTTCTATAAAAAAAGAGGTCATTTGACCTCTTGCACATCTTATAGACCTGGATACATACCAATACTGAAGATGAACGCGATGATTACCGCAATTGGACCG
>NZ_RJQC01000002.1:0-238261 GCF_003725415.1 Absicoccus porci
TGAATAATCGGCCACGAAAGTTCCTTGGCTATAAGACACCAAATGAAGTTATGAACGAAACAGACTCACATACATCGTGTTGCACTTAATTTGACAATTCATCTTTTCAAAAAAAACCGAATCGATACATTTATTTTTTTCTATATTTGAATTATAATTTATGCATGGGGGAGTACCTTTCCATTTTCCTTCGTAAAAAGGAAAGTTAGTTTTAGGAGATGTAATTATGTTAACAGGGAAAGTAAAATGGTTTAACACCGAAAAAGGATATGGATTTATCATCGATGCCAATGGTAAAGATGTATTTGTTCATTATTCTTCCATTCAAGCTGATGGTTTCAAAAATCTTGAAGAAGGCCAAACCGTTTCGTATGATTTGGTTGAAACAGATCGAGGACCACAAGCCAATAACGTAAAAGTTATCGGCGAATAGTCGCTTATTATTCAATTTTGATTGTTCGTTTATCCTTCCCCCTTAAAAAAGGAGAGCTTCTCGCTCTCCTATATTTTTTGTTTTGTATACTTTACAATTTCATATGCCACATCATTTTCTTCATCTTCTGCTAAGACCGTTTTTTCATACAAAGAAGAATCAAACATCGGAAAATAAACATCGGCATCTTCAGCATCTTGAATGTGTGTCAACAACAATTCATCGGCATACGGTAACATCTGTGCATAAATTTGGGCACCACCAATCACATAGACATCGACATCCTTTTCTTTATACGCTTTCATAAACGCATCAATCGTTGAAAAGACTTCTACTTCTGGTTCTACAAACGGATCCGAACGTGAAATGACAATATGATGGCGACCTGGCAACAAATGTGGCAATGACTCATACGTTTTCCGACCCATCAAAACAATCTGCCCCTTTGTGGTTTGCCGAAAAAACTGCATATCCCCTTTCAAATGCCAAATTAAATCATTATTTTTTCCTAGTTCATAATTTTTGCCAACCGCGGCAATTTCAATTAATTTCATTACACTCCTTCTATTGGGATATTGGAAAAGCAATCTTTCCCATATGTTGATAATTTAATAATTTAATATCTGTAATATCTTTACTATGATCAAAATCATAGAAATCTTTGATATCTGGATTCAGCCATAACGTAGGTGCTGGTAACGGCTTTTTTGTATAATATCGATGGAGTTGTTCTTTAATACCATCGACTTGATTCACATAGATATGCGCATCCTTGATGGACCAGCTCATCGCACCTGGTTTCAATCCGGTTACTTGCGCTAACATACACAACAATACGGCATATTGCGTGACATTGAATGGCAATCCCAACGGTACATCACAACTTCGCTGATGGACCCACACATTCAATTTTCCATCGGTGATATCCCATTCGCTTGACCAAACACAGCTTGGTAATACAGCCGTATCCAAATATTCATCTTGCCACAAAGACATCACACGACGACGATCATCCGGTGTATTTTTTAGACTATCGATCAATCGATCTATCAAACCCATCTTTTTGACAATGTAACCATATGCGGTACCAATTGTATGTGCATATTTTGGATCAAAATGCTTCAACACTTTGCCCGTTTTTTGATCTTTCCAATCACCGTTTTCATCGATTTCCCATAAATCCCAAATATGAACATTTCGTTCTTGTAGCCATCGTACATCATTGGACTGTACTTGATAAATCCACAACATTTCTAAGACGGCTTGTCGAATAAATAATTGTTTTGTCGTTAAAATTGGAAATTCTTCGCCTACATCCAAGGTGAAATACGCACTTGGAATCTTGATGGAATCAATGCCCGTACGATTCTGTACTTGTTTTCCTTGACGTAAGATATTTTCGCAAATACGACAATAAATTTCATCCCATGCTGACATTTATTTCTCCTTTTCCAATAGATACTCTTTAATAAAATGACCAACAGCCCCTTTATCATTGGTCAACGTTGTTACATATCTCGCATTCATTTTGGATTCTTTGGATCCATTGGCCATGCATACACCACAACCTACTAACCCTAACATTTCTTGATCATTGGGTGCATCTCCAAAAGCCATGATTGTTTCCAAAGGAACACCATAATGTTTCGCTAATTTCTTCATTCCAAATCCTTTGTTGATATGTGGATCCACATATTCGAACAAAGTATCACTGGTCGCAAAACCAACAACACGATCATCATAGAAGTGACTGGCTCTTTCTAATACAACCGGCATATAATCTGATTCAAAATGCATCATTAATTTATTGATGTCCCGATTCTGCATAAATTCATGCATATTGACTTCAATTTCCGTTTCGCCAAACATCTTGGAATCTGCTCTTGTTTTTTCATTGGATTTGCTCGTATAACGAGTAGGCCCCATGACCACATGAAATTCAACATCCAAATCTTCAAAAAAACGAATGATCCTCAGTACCACATCACTAGAAATCAAATGATATTCTTCTTTATCACGACGTCGTAGATCATATAAGACGCCACCATTCATCCCGACAATAAAACTTACATCTTGTTCAATGCCCCAATCATGGATCATCGGACGAACGGTTTCAATGGGACGTCCAGAAGCAATCCCAAATAAAATACCGCGATCTTTCAAGCCACTGATTGCTTCGCGATTAATGGCTGGCACTTTTTTCTTTGAATCCAAAAAAGTTCCATCTAAATCGGTTGCCACTAATGTGATCGTTTCATTTTTCATTTTCTTACCTCATAAATTCTATAAACGCTTTATAGCCGCGATACGCTTCATACACATCGGCTTTGGATGATACTTCATGGGGTGCATGCATATTATGAAGTGGTACGCCACAATCAATGACACGCATACCATAATTAGCCAAGATATAAGCGATGGTTCCTCCACCACCAGCATCGACCTTACCTAATTCACCGGTTTGCCAATGGACATTTCCTTTTTCCATAACGGCACGTAATTGTGCGATATATTCTGCATTCGCATCGTTACAACCACTCTTGCCTCGAGCACCTGTATATTTATTGAACGCCAAACCATAGCCAAATTTTGGTTGGTTATCATTGGGACTGGATACATCCGCATAATTTGGATCATGCGCAGCACATACATCACTCGACAACATAGCTGAATGAAGCAATGTTCGACGAACAGCTAAGTTTGAATCTTTGCCTAAAGCATACAAGACTTCAGCTACAAAATCCTCAAAAAATTGTGACTGCATACCAGTTGCTCCTTGTGAACCTACTTCTTCTTTATCTACCAATAAACAAGCCGCTGTTCGTTGTAGATGACGATCTTCCAACATAGCTCGTAAGGAAGAATAGGCACAAACCTTATCATCTTGTCCATACGCTAAGATCAAACTCTTATCCAATCCACAAGAACGAGCTTTTCCTGCTGGTACAACTTCTAATTCCGCACTGATAAAGTCTTCTTCTTCAAATCCATAATTCGTTTTTAAGATTTGCAGGATATGTGCTTTGACTGGATCCTCTTTTCCATCTGCCAAAGGAATCGAGCCAATCGTCACATTTAACGATTCTCCTTCCACGACTTGATCCGCTTTTTTATTCATTTGTTTCGAAGCCAAATGAATCAATAAGTCACTGATCACAAAGACAGGATCTTCTTCTTTATCACCGATAGCCACATCGATCGTTTGCCCATTTTTCAAAACAACCACACCATAGATAGCCAACGGAATGGTTACCCATTGATATTTTTTGACACCGCCATAATAATGCGTATCAAAATAGGCCAGATCTCCCTCTTCATAGAGCGGATGTTGTTTCAAATCCAAACGAGGACTATCAATATGTGCACCTAAGATATTCATTCCATCTTCTAAAGGATCATCGCCAATTTGCATCAAAGCAACCGCCTTATTCATCTGATTCATATACACTTTATCTTGAGGATGCAACGACTCTTTCTTTTGAATGATTTCTTCGATATTGCGATAACCAGCTGCTTCGGCTTTTTCAATAGCCAGCTGCACAAATCGACGTTCCGTCTTCGCTTTACTTAGAAAAGCCATATAATCATCACAAAAAGACATCACTTCTGCTTGTTTTTTTTCATCATAATCTTTCCATGCTAATCCCATGTAATCTCCTCCATTCTTTTTAGTAATTTTTTTGATAAATCTATTTTCGATGGATCCGTATTTTTCCAAACGATGGATCCGCCTTGGTCATTTAATTCTCCTTTTTGTTTTAAAATATCTTCCAAATGACGAATGGTTCCCCAATTGCCATCCACTAAATGTACATCTTCTGGTAAAAGTTTCTTTAGAAAATTCCGATAAAACAAAAAATGAGTACATCCTAAAACGATACTATCAACCTTTGGACTCTGATGTAAATATTCAGTTAATACCCTTTCAATCATGGATTCATTATCCAGTTGATCTTCTTCAACGATACGAACCAATTGTGGACATGGTACCCGATAAATGGTATGTTCATCATCAAAACGATCCATTAATCGTGCAAACTTTTGTTCTTTTAATGTCAATTCTGTAGCCCATACCGCAATATGTTGTTTAGGCCCAATTTCACAAGCTACTTTCAAAGCTGGTTCCATCCCAATAATGGGAATATCATAGCGATTGCGTAGTAAGTCTACACAAGCACTGGTTGCGGTGTTGCACGCAATCACGATTGCTTTCACATGTTGCGATACAAACCAATCACAAATTGCTAAACAACGTTGTGTTATCTCTTCTTTGGTTTTGGTGCCATATGGATTGTATTTGGAATCCCCCAAGAAAATAAAATCTTCTTTTGGTAATTGCTTTTGGGCAACGGATAATACACTGATTCCTCCCAATCCTGAATCAAATATACCAATGGAATCATTCACCATCTTGTTGCCTCCTATCAAAATATTTTTCCATAAAATCTGCCCAACCATCCATTGTACATGGTCGATCGGTCACTACATCGGCAATCGCCTTTGTATCTTCTGAACCATTCTTTAAACAAACGCCGAGCCCACTGTATTCCAACATGCCATTGTCATTGGATGTATCCCCAAATGCCATGACTTGTTCTGGTGATAATCCATTGATTTCACAATATTGACGCAATGCATACCCTTTATCCGTATGAATATTGGTGAATTCAAATAACGTTGGCTGGGTCTTAAAGCCAATATAGTTTGGACTGGGGTGGGCTTGAAAATACGATTCCACTTCTTCCATTTGATTGGCTTTAATTCGAAACATGATCTTCGCATTTTCTTTTTGATAGAGATATGCGATATCATCCACTTTATGGATGGATCGATGTCCAGAAAGAGCAGAACTAATAACCGTTGTATCTCGTTTGACACAAACAATTGTATCATCCTCATAAATAATGGGATTGGCATGAAACTGTTTCATGATCTCAATCGTTTCTTTGATCCATTCTGGTTTCATTAGATAATATGTATATTCTTTTTGATGAACAGCATCGCGAAGACTGGATCCATTCATTCCAATTAACATATCAGCGGGTTCAATATGCCATTTTTCCATCATATGATCCAAATCATATAAAGGACGCCCACTGGCTAAACCAAAATAAATATTCTTTTCTTTCAGCGTTTTGATCATTCGTTTGGCCCTTGGTGTTAATAAATTATGGCGAACGACCAAGGTATCATCGATATCGCAAACAACCAATTTTAAATCTTTTATCATGGTTCCAGTATACCACGAAAAAGAGCTAACCATTCCGATTAGCTCTTCTTTGATACATATTATGTTCTGTATTAATGAATCAATGCCACTTTACGATAGATGTCTGCATGCAACAATTCTTTATTCTGATGATCAATGATTTCTGGACAAGCTGTAAAGGCTCGATCTAAGTAATAGGTATTACCGTCTGTACCATCAAACATATAGATCATAGCTGCTAAACCGCAATCCAATACATATGGATGAGCTTTCATTTCTCCTTTCTCTTTATACATAGTTTCAATAAATTCTTTTGGTTCTAAATGGACGATCGCTTTCATAAGTTCTTCCTCCTTGTTGGTGTCTTCATTATGTCGAAAATCAAGCACCATAACAACCAATATTTTTGAATTTATGCAAAAACAAAAATATATTATTTGTAAAATCATATGTAAGCGTTATATTTATTTTGTTTCAAAAATTTATTCTATCGATATAGGATGCCATAAAAAAAGGAATCAGCCGATTCCTCCCCCAAGTGCTTTTGATTTCTCTTTTTGAAACCTTGTCTCTCACACTTGTATAAATGAAAGGAGCTCCTCACTATTATCATTTGGGAACTCCTTCCTACGTTATATCTCATCCTGATGTAGCTTTCTTTCTCTTCTTCTGAAGTATGCAAAATTTTCGCATTTCTTATCTTATCATCCGGCTTGAGCATTTACAGAGCTTTTCTACCCTCTGTTATAACCTCTTTACACCTGTATAATAAAAAAAAGATGTCATTCTTTCAATCCATCTGGAAAGAATGACATCCCAATTGGTATTTATCGATTTACGATTGGCTTACGTTCTGCTTTTAGATTATGTTGTTTTTCAGCACGACGATCTAATTCTGCTTCCACATCTTCTAATGTGATACCTTTTTCAGCCATTAACACCAACACATGATAGGAAAGATCACAAATCTCACCAATCAATTCTTCTTTAGATTGAGACAAAGCCGCAATAACAACTTCTGTTGATTCTTCTCCTACTTTTTTTAATATTTTTTCCAATCCCTTGTTGTAAAGATACGTTGTATAACTACCTTCTTCTGGATTGGCTTTTCTTTCGACAACCGTTTGATAATCCCGCTCTAACGCTTTCATTTCACTTCTTCTCCTTCTAATGTCCGATAAAAACAAGTACGATGTCCTGTATGGCAGGCTGCTCCATCCTGCACAACTTTTAATAAGATCGTATCTTCATCACAATCAACCAATATTTCTTTGACATGTTGATAATGACCACTGGTTTCGCCTTTTTTCCATAGTTCCTTACGAGAACGTGACCAATACGTAGCTAGGCCTGAACGCAATGTTTCTTGTAGACTTTCTTCATTCATATAACCCAGCATCAAAACTTGGCCATTCTCTACATCTTGAACCACACAAGGAACAAGACCATCCCCTTTATTAAAATCAATTTGAATCATAAACGTACTGGAATTCCTTTCTCTTTTAAATATTCTTTGACATCACGCACCGTTAATTCATCATAATGAAATAAACTAGCTGCCAAAGCGGCATCCGCTGCTTCTTGATCAAATACATCATAGAAATGTTGCAACGAACCACAACCACCACTCGCAATCACAGGAACAGGAACTTCATTGCGCACGGCTTTACAAAATTCAAGATCATAACCTGCCTTAGTTCCATCCGTATCCATGCTTGTCAATAAAATTTCTCCAGCACCCAAGGCAACACCTTGTTTGATCCATTCTAACGCATCCAGACCCGTATCGATCCGTCCACCATGGACAAAGACATTCCAACCCGAACCATCTTCTCGTTTCTTGCCATCAACAGCTAAAACCATGCATTGGTTTCCAAATTGTTCCGCACCTTCTGAAATCAATTTGGGATTTTTGACAGCCGCACTATTTACACTGACTTTATCAGCACCGGCACGCAACATCTTACGAACATCTTCAATCGTACGAATGCCACCACCAACCGTAAATGGCATATAAATTTCTTTGGCAACTTCCTTCACCACATTCACCATCGTATCGCGATGTTCATGCGTAGCCGTAATATCCAAGAAAACCAATTCATCCGCTCCTTGTTCATAATATTTACGAGCCAATTCGACGGGATCCCCCACTTCTTTTAAACCTACAAAGTTAATGCCCTTGACAACTTTTCCATCCTTTACATCCAAACAAGGAATAATTCGTTTAGTCAACATGATGATGCTCCTTACAATATTGAATAGCTTCCTTCAAATCTAATGTATCGGAATAAATCGCTTTACCAGTAATCGCGCCATATACATCTAAATCATTTAAAGCGGCAATATGCGACATATCACGAATACCACCACTGGCCGTAATGTGTACCGATACCGCATCTTTCAATTGTTTCAACATGTCCATATTTGGACCTTGTAGTGTGCCATCCTTAGAAATATCTGTAAAAATCAAGGTTTGAACACCCAAGTTCTCCATCTCTTTCGCAAAATCTAGATAATAGTATTCGCTATCTTCGAGCCAACCTGCACCACAAACATATCCATTCTTACAATCCATACCAACGGCAATTTTATCACCATATTTCTGAATGGCTGCTTTCAACAAAGCTTGATCATGGATGGCAGCCGTTCCTAAGATCACACGAGAAAGTCCACGCTCCAAATAATACGTAATATCTTCCATGGTGCGAATACCACCACCAATTTCACAAGGAACAGAAACTGTAGAAGCTACTTCACAAATCAGATTCGCATTCTTCTTCGAACCTTCTTTGGCCCCATCTAGATCCACAAGATGGATATAATCAGCTCCTACTTGTTCAAATTGTTTTGCGATGGTCAAAACACTATCGCCCACCACTTCTTTTTTTCCATAATCTCCTTGATACAAACGCACAGGCGCTTGATCAATAATATCAATGGCTGGCAATATGATCATACAAATTCCTCCACAAAATACTTTAATATTTTCAACCCATCTTCTGCACTTTTTTCCGGATGGAATTGTGCACCCAATACATTTTCATGATAAACCAATCCTGGAATCTGATATGGACCATAGTGACAATAGCCCAATAGATCTTGTGAATCCATATCACTCGCATAATAGGAATGTACAAAGTAAACAAAAGGTCGATCCGATATATTATTAAAAACGGGATGATCTTGGGCTTTTTCCAATTGATTCCAGCCAATATGCGGAATTCGAATCGATGGATCCGTCATCGGAATCACTTGCCCTTTTAAAAAGCCAAAACCCGGTGTATAGCCATCTTCTTGTCCAGCTTCAAATAACACTTGCATACCTAAACAAATGCCAAGTAAAGGTTTCTTCTCTTCTTTGACCAATTGACAAATGATCTCATACATACCCGAATCATGAATATTTTGCATGGAATCCCGGAAAGCGCCAACACCTGGTAAAATTAATTTTTCACATTTTTTTAATGCGGTAGGATCAGAAATAATTTTATTTTCTACCTCTAAATGATTCAATGCATTTTGGACACTGGCTAAGTTTCCCATGCCATAATCAATAATACCAATCATTCTAGTTTTCCTTTCGTACTGTATACACGATCTCCATTTACAACAATGGCTTGACTAATCGCATGGCCCAAAGCCTTAAATATGGCTTCGATCTTATGATGATCGTTATTGCCATAATACACATTTACATGTAAGGTCAAACCACACGCAAACGCAAACGCCCGTAAGAATTCTTCAACCATTTCACAAGACATGGTACCTACTTGTTCGCGTTTCAATTCACAATGATAAACGAGATATGGACGACCACTAAAATCCAAAGTAACGTTGGCTAACGTTTCATCCATTGGCAAAGTAAAAGAACCATATCGTGTAATACCTACTTTATCACCTAAAGCTTGGGCAAACGCCTGTCCTAAAGTAATGCCACAATCTTCAATTGTATGGTGATCACAAACATACAAATCGCCTTGTGCTTTTACATCCAAATCAATTCCTGCATGAAAGCCAAAGAGAGTTAACATATGATCAAAGAATCCAACACCTGTATCAATATGGGTTTGCCCCGTACCATCCAAATTCACATGGACTTCAATATCGGTTTCTTTGGTTGTTCGCTTGATTTGCGCTTCTCTCATAGCATTTCCCTCACATATTGTGACATAACATTCAATACAGCTTCGTTTTCTTGTTTATTACCAATCGAAATACGGAAATGATCCGTACCCGCAAAATCACGAATCGTGATATCCGCTTCTTTAAATAATTTCAACAATAATTCTTTATTTTCTGCCTTGCCATAAATAAAGTTGGCTTGGCTTGGATAAAAATCCACAAAGCGATACAACATCAACTTATCCAACATTTCATCGCGGAATGAAGTTGTTTGTTGGATAACGATGGAAATATCTTCATAATGTTTTAGAACAATTGTCGCGAGCTTTTGAGAAATGGTATTGACCGCATACGGTACTTTCCGTTGATTGAGTTGGGCAATGCGTTTGGCGTTTCCACAAACAAAACCAACACGAAGACCAGCTAAACCAAACGCTTTGGATAATGTACGCGTAACCAATAAATTATCATATTGCTCAATCTGATCCAATACGGATTGATTACCAAATTCCATATAGGCTTCATCAATCAAAACAGGACAAGAAAAGCCTTGTACAATTTTCAAAATATCTTCTCTAGATACACAATGTCCCGTTGGATTGTTAGGATTTGAAAATAAAACCAAATCCACGCCTTTTTCATTGCCTTGTTGAATAAAATCATCGACATCAAAAGAACCATCTTCATTGGTGACATATTTTTCAATGTTGGCTTCATAACTTGATGCATAGTAATCAAACATACCAAAATCAGGAGATAAGGTATACATGGTTTTTTCATGATCCAGATACGTTGACATCACCAACGATAAACATTGATCCGATCCATTCCCGGCAATGATTTGTTCCGGTTTTAATCCTTTAACTTGCGCATAGGCTTGACGAAGTTCGGTGCATTCATCATCTGGATATCGATTCATTTCAATGGGAGGTAAAACATCGACCATTTCTTCCATGACTTTTTCCGATACATTATAAGGTGATTCATTCGCATTCAATAAAATACCCGTTTGTGTATGTGCTTGATATGCTTCTATTTCTTTTCCCATGATTGGACCCTCACTTTCACTGCATTCGCATGACCATCCAAATTTTCTTCTTGTGCCATCTTAATGATATATTGTCCATACGCATCCAAAGCTTCTTTTGAATAATGTAAGAAACAAGACCGTTTCACAAAACTATCAACACCTAAAGCACTGGAGAATCGCGCTGTGCCATTGGTTGGCAATACGTGGTTGGTTCCACCAAAATAATCTCCAATACTTTCACAAGTGTAATATCCCATGAAGACACTGCCCGCATTGACAACTTGGGCTAAATACGACATCGGATCTTCAACCATCAATTCCAAATGTTCGGGTGCAATTTCATTGGCAATTTCGATACATTCCGAAATAGAATCACAAAGAATGGATTTTCCATAATTTTTCAAACTTTGTTCCACAATTTCTTTCTTTGGCAATTGTGCTGATTGTACTTTCAATTCTGCATTAATTTCATCGATTTTGGTTTGGCTCGTTGCCAATAAAATCGGACTCGCCATCGGATCATGTTCAGCTTGGGATAAAAGATCAGCGGCTGCATAGGCTGGATTGGCATGATCATCAGCCACGACTAAGATTTCACTTGGTCCGGCAATCATATCGATATCGACTTTGCCATAAACTAATTTCTTCGCGGCTGCCACAAAAATATTACCCGGACCACAAATCTTATCGACCGATGGAATGGTTTCCGTACCATAGGCTAAGGCAGCTATAGCTTGGGCTCCGCCAATTTTATAAATATCGGTCACACCGGCAAGTTTTGCGGCAAATGCGATATTCGGATTGATTTTTCCTTCTTTATTGGGTGGTGTGACCATCACGATGCGTTTCACACCAGCAACAGCAGCTGGAATCGCATTCATCAATACACTACTTGGATATTGGGCTCTTCCACCTGGTACATAAATTCCCACACTGGATAAAGGAATGACCCGTTGACCCAAATACACACCTTTTTCTTCTTGGAGAATGTAGGATTGAGCCACTTGAGCTTGATGAAAATATTCAATATTCTTTTTGGCTTTTTCCATGGATTCCATAAAGAAAGGATCACAATGTGAAATGGCTTCGTCTAATTCTTCTTCAGATACTTTCCATGTATCCATTTCAATACCATCAAATTGTTTGGTGTATTTTTTACATGCGACATCTCCCTGTTCACGAACATCTTTTAATATATTGGATACCGTAACTAAAATGTCACTGGAAATTTCTTGGCTTCGACTTTTTAAATACGAAGATAACGATTGATAATCATTTTTATTGATGGGCTGCAGCATTTTGTTTCACCATTCTTTCCAAATCTTTTAACACATCCATGACTTCTTGTCGTTTCAATTTAAAACTGGCTTTATTTACGATAACACGGGCACTGATGGGACAAACATCATCTAAGACAACCAACCCATTTTCTTTTAGGGTCGTCCCGGTTTCCATGATATCCACAATGCCATCACACAGCCCCAGGATCGGTGATAATTCTACGGAACCATCGATCTTGATGATTTCAACATCCATGCCTTTCGCATTAAAATAAGCTTTGGCTACATTGGGGTATTTGGTCCCAATTTTGATATGACCAACTTTATTCAATAGATCAATGTCAGGTAAACTGGCCACGATGAATTTACATTTACCAATTTCCAAATCGAGCATTTCATAATATTCTTTGCCACCTTCTAAGATGGTATCTTTTCCAACAACGCCTAAATCAGCAACGCCGTGTTCAACATAGGTCAAACAATCATTGGACTTTACTAAAAAATAGCGAATGTCTTTTTTGGTATCTTCAAAAACTAAAGCTCGTCCTTTATCTTTTAGATTTTCAATGCCATAGCCACATTCTTCCAACATGGCTACGGTTTTCTTTTCCAAACGACCTTTCGTTAAGGCTATTGATAAACTCATTCGACGACCTCCACTTCTTCACGATCCCAAATGACCAATTCCACTGGATTGGTTTTACGAACTTCTTGTGCTTTTTTCAAGGCTTCCACTTGTTTGGATTCCGGATAACAAATTTTTATGGTTTTGGTTTTTGGTGCTTTCACAACCGATAATAAATAATCCAATTTCACACTAAAGCCACAAGCTGGTAAGTCACGACCAAATTTCTTTAATAACGAATCATAACGACCACCACTTAAGACACTATGACCAACCCCATTGACATACCCTTCAAAAATAATACCGGTATAATAATCCAAATGTGGAACTTTTCCTAAATCAAACTGAATATGAGAGCCATAACCCAATTCGGATAATTTCTCATACAGAGATTTCAATTGTAGTACGACGGCTTTCAATGCCGAATTGAAACTCAATTCCAAGGCTTTATCCAATGCATCTGGACTACCTGATAATAATGGTAATTCCATAAAGAAATGGGCTTCCTTATCTTCTAGATGTAGTTTTTTCACAAATTCTTTTAATTCCACCATGCTTTTTCGATCCACAAGATCAGCCAGTTCATATTGAACATCTGCATCCAATTGTAGCGTTTGACAAGCTAATTTAAAGAAATCGCTATTACCAATTTCTAATTGATAGTCATCTACACCAATAGCTTCCATGGTATCCAAAGCTAAAACTAAAACTTCCAAATCATGACTGGAATCCAAACCAATCAATTCCACACCACAGTCACTGACTTCACCAAGTTGTCCCGCAAACATTTGTCGTACTTTGAATACATTGGAACAATAGCGAATTCGATAGGGCGGTTTGATCTTTGTGTATTTGGATGCACAAACACGAGCAATCGGTACGGTCATATCCATTCGTAATGTGAGGATTTGCCCATCCTGGTCAAAGAACTTATACATATCTTGTTCATTCACTTCACTGAATGCGTTTTGATAGGTTTGAAAAAATTCAATCGATGGTGTCATGATTCGTTGATAACCATAGGATTCAAAAACACCTTCAATTCGTTTTTGTAGAGCGGTTTTCTTTGCACAATCTTCTAAAATAATATCGCGCATGCCCAAAGGAATTTGGATTTGTTTCATACTGCCTCCTAATAAATAAAAAAACGTCCCCTATAAGGACGTTCAATACGTGGTTCCACCTTACTTCATCGCCACTTCACAATGACGACCTCTCTAAGTGCTATCACACTCTGGTCCAGTAACGAGGACAACCGGATCGCACTACTGTATTCGCACGATCAACTCCAGGATGTGTTCATTTTGACGTACTCTTTCTTTTCACCAGCCAGAAAGTCTCTACCTGCCGTTTCGAAAACTACTATTTCCCTTCTTTGTTGTATTTATAATATAGATAATCTGGTGCCAAATGTCAACTTGAATTGAAAGATACTGAAACTAAAATGAAAATTGTTTCAGAATAGAGGAGCAATCAAACGGACAATCGCTCGCCAAGTTCGAACGATCATGTTGATGTCACCTTTATAGTCTTCACTGACATCTTTCGATAAATCAAACATGTGATCAAAATCTTTCTTCATTTTCGCAATACAATCAACATGAGATAGGTACACACCATTTTCAAAATGGAGATATAACGAGCGATAATCCAAATTAATTGTTCCACATGTAGCTACGGTATCATCACTAATACACATTTTCGCATGTGGAAATCCGGGAATGTATTCAAAGATACGAACGCCACCTCGTACCAGATCACGATAAAATGATTGGGTAAACATATAGGTCAATTGTTTATCGGGCGTACCTGGCGTAATGATGCGAACATCTACACCGCGTTTGGCTGCTAAAGTTAAAACTCTTGTCATTTCTTCGGTGATGATCAAATAGGGAGTCACAAAATAGACGTATTTTTTGGCATGATTCACGATGCTCATATATACATCTTCTCCTAGATATTCATCATCCAAGGGCGAATCTGCATATGGTTGAACAAAGCCTTTGGAAGGAACAGGTTTGGCTATCAGATAGTTAGCCATTGCTTGATGGGTGGGATTGGTCGCATTCCACATTTCTAAAAAAGTCAATGTCATCGAACGAACGGCACTTCCTTCCAATCGAATACCCGTATCTTTCCAGTAGCCATAAGGATGGGTTCGATTAAAATATTCTTCGGCTAAATTATAGCCACCCGTATATCCGATTTGCCCATCAATAACCGTGATTTTACGATGATCTCGATTATTCATAAACACCAAGATCCAAGGGCGAATGGGATTGAAGACACGACATTGAATGCCATAGCTTTCCATTTCTTTTATAAAGCTTTTATTTAAAAAACCAATACTGCCCATATCATCATAGAAGATACGTACTTCTACACCAGCCGCTGCTCGTTCAATCAGTACTTCTTTCATTTGACCAAAAGAGTAGCCATCTTCAATCGCATGATATTCAATAAAAATAAAATGTTGGGCTTTTTTCATATCTTCAATTTGGGCATTGAAACCCTCAAGTGCTTCGGGATAATAGGTAACGGCCGTATCCTTATAAACAGGAAAATGGCCACAATTCCATATCAGATGAGCGTCTTTTGCACTGTCGATGTCCACCGATTCCATTTCTTCCAATATAGACCAATCTTGATGAAAATAACGATATAAAAATAAATCAATATGAGCATATACTTCTTTGACATGATTAAACAAGCTGGTTCGTCCAATTAAAAAGTAAAGGCCCATCCCAAACATAGGAAAGGCCAAGATCAATGCCATCCAAGGTACATTAATGGAAATATTTTTATCGCGTCCATAGATCCACAAAGCAACTAAGATGGCTAAATTATTGATGGCCTGCCCTATTTTTGGCGAAATAAAACGAAGCTGACCAAATAGATTCAATAACCAGAAAATCTGAAAAGAGACCGCAACAATCACCACAAAAAGACGCATGATACTATTGCGGACATTGGTCCTTTTCTCCACACGCATATTAGACATGATAGGTTTCATCCCCTTCATGATCGAGTGATTTCCAAGTGAGTACATCATTCTCTAACAACATGTAACTGTGGGTGCTTCCTGCTTTTGGCAATGAAATCGAACCTGGGTTACAAAATAATGTATCGTCTTCTTTATGATGTTCTGGGATATGTGTATGTCCATAAAAGATAATGGGAACTTTCGGAAATGGTTTATGTCCATGGCAGCAATAAATCACATGTTTGCCGGTATCGATATAAACATTTTCAACCAAGGGAAAATCCAAAATCATTTGATCGACTTCACTATCACAATTTCCTCGAACACAAAGGATCGAAGATGCCAATGGATTTAATAACGCAATAACGCCTTTGGGATCATATCCTTTGGGCAAATCATTTCGTGGCCCATGATAGAGAATGTCTCCTAATAAAACCATTCGATCGCATTGATTCTTTTTAAATTGATCAACAAGTTGCTGACAATAATACTGTGATCCATGTATATCTGAAGCAATCATCCATTTCATAACTTTGATTATAAACAAAAAGAAGGTGTTTTTCCACCTTCCTATAATGCAGCTGCTAATAATCCATACGATACGATGGACATAATCACGGTTGCCAATAGGATACCGAGTAAAATAGCACTGGATGCTTTTTTGATATCCATTTCTAATAAAGAAGCAATCAAGGAACCAGTCCAAGCACCGGTACCTGGCAAAGGAATGCCCACAAACAATAGAAGACCTAGCCATTCACCATGATCCATTCCTTCACTTTTATTCATTGCTCGTTTTTCGAGTTTTTCGATCCATGGCTTAGCCCAACGGAATCGTTTTAACCAACGAAAGATTCTTTTTATAAACAACAATATAAATGGAATAGGTATAATATTTCCAATCACACAAATCGGAATGGCTTGCCAAATATTCACTTTTAATAACGAGGCAACAATCAAGCCTCCTCGACATTCCAATAAAGGAATCATCGATACGATAAAAATCACAAATTGTGCGGATACATGTTGTCCCAATGTATGCGCAAACCACGTCGCAATTGCTTCCATACATCCTCCTGATTCTTGTTTATGATAAGTTAGGAAACTAACGTTGTCAATCATGTACTGGTTTCGTTTTTTCGACTATAATGAATATAAAACAGGAGAATTATCTATGACTATTATAAAACCTTTTCGTGCAATCCGTCCCAGCCAAGAAATGGCACCGCGCATTGCGAGTCTTCCCTACGACGTCTTCTCAAGAGCGGAAGCTAGAACTTATGTAGAAACCCATCCCTATACTTTCTTAGGAATTGATCGTCCCGAAACACAATTTGAACCCACCCACGATATGTATGCCAACGATGTCTATGAAAAAGCCAAAGAAATGATTGAAACATATAAGGACAAAGGCTTCTTTATTCAAGATCCAGATCCTTGCTTCTATATTTATGAATTGACCATGGCAGGAAGAAGCCAAACTGGTATTGTGGGATTATCCAGTATCGATGATTATTTACAGGGTATTTGTAGGAAGCATGAAAATACGGTCAAAGAAAAGCTGGCCGATCGCATTCATCATGTGGATATCACCAGTACCCAAACAGGTCCCATTTTTTTGGCGTATCGAAAAAATGAACCACTCCAAGCATTGATCCAATCTATCAAAGAAACACAACCTATCTATGACTTTGACAAAGAAGATGGTGTCCATCATCGTGTATGGATTGTTAAAAAGACAATACCTATTGAAGAGGCGTTTCATAAGATTCCTTATACCTATATTGCGGATGGGCATCATCGTTGTGAATCTGCAGTACAAGTCGGCCTAAAACGAAGAAAAGAACATCCAAACTATACAGGAAAAGAAGAATTCAATTTCTTTTTAAGCGTTGCTTTTTGTGAAGAAGAACTTCGTATCTTTGATTATAATCGCTTTGTGAAAGATCTAAATGGATTGAGCGTAGACGTTTTTATGAATCATTTAAATCAATTTTATACCATTTCTCCACTTTCTTATTCACATCATCCGAATCAAAAGGGTGAAGTTTGTATGTATATAGAAAATCAATGGTATGACTTGGTTGAAAAAAATCCCAATACGACTGACCCCGTTTTATCTTTGGATGTCAGTTATCTACAAGAACATGTATTAGGACCGATTCTTGGCATCGGTGATCCACGCACAAATCCTCGCATTGAATTTATTGGTGGCATTCGCGGTCTTAATACTCTACAAGAAAAAGTCAATGCACAAGACCATCCTTGTGTGGCATTTGCGATGTATCCAACTCGTATTCAAGAACTATTTGCGGTTGCTGATGCGAATCGATTGATGCCACCAAAATCAACTTGGTTTGAACCTAAATTATTGAGTGGCTTATTTCTTCATGAAATTGAGCAATAAAAAAGAGCGTATGCTCTTTTTTATAATGCCGCTTTGATGTGCTCTAATAATTCATCATATGTTTCTAAGGCTGGTAATTCCGGATGATCTTTTTTGATTTGTTCCGTTGTACGGAATAAGAAACCAGCTTTCGATGCTTCGATCATTCCTAAATCGTTAAAACTGTCTCCGGAAGCAATGGTTTCAAAGCCAATAGACTGTAAAGCTTTCACGGTTGTGTATTTTGAATTTTCAATACGCATCTTAAATCCGGTAATTTCTCCACTATCACTCACTTCCAATGAGTTGCAGAAAATGGTTGGCCACCCTAATTTTTTCATTAAAGGGCTCGCAAATTCTTCAAATGTATCACTGATAATGATGACTTGTGTCATAGTACGTAATGTATCTAAAAATTCTTTTGCGCCAGGCATTGGGTCAATTTTTGCGATTACGTTTTGGACATCTTTTAAACCCAAACCATGTTCCTTTAAAATACCCAATCGCCAATTCATCAATTTATCGTAATCGGGTTCATCACGTGTTGTACGTGTCAATTCAGGAATGCCACTTTCTTTCGCAAATGCGATCCAAATTTCAGGCACCAATACACCTTCTAAATCTAAACAAACAATATTCATAGGGATTCTCCTTTTTTAATGTTCTTATCTTACCATGAACGCTCAATTTTTTCGATACAATGTAGTACCGATCCATAATATCCATAACCAAATAAATAGAGATGATTCAATAGATGATACAAATTATACACATTTTTCCGTTTTTCGTATCCAGAGCGCAAACAACCATATTGACGATAGGTTGTATAAAAAGTTTGCGGAAATCCACCAAATAATTCGGTCATTGCGATATCAACTTCGGCATCACCGTAGTAACAAGCTGGATCGATCAACCAGGCTTTTCCATCCTTTCCGGTCATCACATTACCGCTCCAAAGATCACCATGGACCAAGGATGGCTGTTCGGGTTCAATTAAAATTTCATCTAAATGATCCATGATTTTTGAAAGTCGTTGGATGTCCGATGCATACAAGTTTTCTTTGTTTCGATTCAACATAGGTCGCAAACGATAGTCTTTAAAAAAAGTGATCCAGGAATCACAAAAAGTATTGATTTGGGGTGTCGATCCAATGTAATTATTGGAAGAAAAACCAAATTGATTTCCCACAAAAGTTCGATGCATATTGGCCAATTGTTGAGCAAAAACTTGCCAATACGATTCTATTCGTTTTCCACTTTCGATATAGTCCATTAATAAATAACTATGATGATTGGTGGTTCCACTTTGTAGGATATGGGGTGTTCCAATCACATGACAAGCCGCCATAGCTTCAATACCTTTTCTTTCTTGGATAAACATATCCAAATTTGAAATGGTATTCATCTTCACAAAAAACGTACCATCTTCGGTTTGAATCTGAAAGGCTTCGTTGATATCTCCACCTGCTACGGAATGATAAGAAAGAACCTTTTTCTTTACAATATCATCAAATTCAGACATAAAATGCCTCCTTTTCTTCCAATTATGCCACTTTCCTTTCTTTAAACCAATCATCGGCTATAATACAAGTAACAAAAGAAATACAAATAATGTATTTCAAGAAAGGAGATAAATCATTGAAAAAGAGATTTGATTTTAGTATTAATCGAGCAACTATATAAAGGGTCCTTACAAAGAGTAATAAAAGTGTAAGGGCCCTTTATTTATCCCTAAATATCATTTTCCAATTTTTGAACTAATTATGCCACTTTCCTTTCTTTAAACCAATCATCGGCTATAATACAAGTAAAGAAAAGGAAGGTACATACCAATGGGAATGTAAATTCAATTTCAAAATGGAAAGGAGATAAATAGAAGCGATGAGATTTGATTTTAGTACAAACAGATTTATTCAATAAGTGGTCCTTACATGAAGAAGTAATAATTGTAAGGACCATTTATTTATCCCTAAATATCATTTTCCAATTTTTGAACTAATTATGCCACTTTCCTTTCTTTAAACCAATCATCGGCTATAATACAAGTAAAGAAAAGGAAGGTACATACCAATGGGAATGTAAATTCAATTTCAGAATAGAAAGGAGATAAATAGAAGCGATGAGATTTGATTTTAGTACAAACAGATTTATTCAATAAGTGGTCCTTACATGAAGAAGTAATAATTGTAAGGACCATTTATTTATCCCTAAATATCATTTTCCAATTTTTGAACTAATTATGCCACTTTCCTTTCTTTAAACCAATCATCGGCTATAATACAAGTAAAGAAAAGGAAGGTACATACCAATGGGAATGTAAATTCAATTTCAGAATAGAAAGGAGATAAATAGAAGCGATGAGATTTGATTTTAGTACAAACAGATTTATTCAATAAGTGGTCCTTACATGAAGAAGTAATAATTGTAAGGACCATTTATTTTCCATTATATCTACCAACTTTACCACTTTCCTTCTCGATTGTGTTTTATAGACTATAATACAGGTGAGCAAAGGAAATACATATTCGAAAGAAATGTAATTTCAGGAAAGGAGAAAAACATTGAAAAAGAGATTTGATTTTAGTATTAATCGGGTAACAATATAAAAAGTCCTTACATGAAGAAAAATATGTAAGGACTTTTTATTTGGCAATGATTAGGTTACATCCCTGTATTCTTTTTTTCTTTTCCATATCTATAGGATTAGTGATCAATAAATCAAAAGAATCAAAGGGTGCGTACATATAGGTCCCTTGCCAATCAAATTTAGATTGATCCGCTAATATGATCTTTTTTTCAGCTTGCCGTAAAACATGCTGATTCACTTCCATTTCTTCAAAAGAAAAAGTTGTGGGACCTCGACTATTCTTAAAACCATCACATCCTAAACAGGCTACATCAAAATGGATTGCATCAATATAATTCAAAGTAAAAGCACCGGTGGCACATTGTGATTTCTTTAGTACTTTTCCACCCAAAAAAATTAATTCATGTTTTTGATTCGTGACCTCATTGGCAATCATCAATGAATTTGTGACCACCAATAAATCTTTTTTTAAAGGAAGTAATTTTGCTAAGGACAGTGTCGTACTGCCTGGTCCAATAAAAAGAGAAGAATGATCCGGAATTTCTCCCAGTGCCCGTTTGGCAAGATTTTGTTTGAAAGATGCATTTTCATTCACTTTCACATTAACGGCCACTTCACTATTGTCTTCTTTGCGACAAGCGCCTCCATGCGTTTTATGAAGCAATCCCTGACTTTCCATACGATTTAAATCTTTCCGAATGGTTTCCATGCTGACATCATATTCTTTTGCTAAATCAACGACACGGACTTTCCCATTCGTTAAAATCTTTTGATAGATTTCTTGTTGGCGATTTTCAATTTTCTTTATCATATCTTTATTTTACCGAAAACTTGGCTTTTTGACCATTATTTCTATAAAACCAACTTTATTTTGTTCTTGTTTCATAAAATGCCAATTTTTTATTGTAGAAATTACGTCTAAATTCTATTCTATGGGTGGTAAAGAAATTGAGGAGGTTCAATCATGAAACTACAAGCTGCATTAGATACACTAACATTAGACGAATGTATAAAATTATTGGAACAAACACAAGGTTCTATCGATGTCGTGGAAGTCGGTACCCCTTTCGTTATCGAACAAGGTATGGTACCTGTTCGTACTTTTAAAGAAAAATTCCCTAACATCGAAGTTTTGGCCGATGCCAAGATCATGGATGCAGGTAAATATGAAGCTGATAAATGCTTCGATGCTGGTGCCGATATTGTTACGGTACTAGGTGTTTCCAATGATGCAACCATCAAAGGTGTAGTAGAAAGTGCCAAAGAACATGGCAGAAAAGTTATGGTCGATATGATCGAAGTTAAAAATCTAGCCGAGCGTACCAAAGAAGTTGATCAAATGGGCGTGGATTATATTTGTGTACACACTGCCTTTGATGTTCAAGCAACGGGTAAAGATCCATTGGATGATTTAAAAGTTGTGAATTCTGTTATTAAAAATGCCAAATCAGCGGTTGCTGGTGGTGTGAAATTAGCTACCATTGATGCCATCGTTGAAGAAGGTGCCGGAATCATCGTCGTTGGCGGTGCCATCTGCAATGCGGAAGATCCAAGTGCCATGGCAAAAGAAATAAAGAAACATTTGAAATAGGGAGGATACAAACCATGAACAATAAAGAATACGCAAAAATTATCTTAAGTGAATTAAATCAAACATTGCCTACTATCGATATTGAAAAATCCAATCAATTTGTTGATTTATTATTGAATGCCAAAGAAATCTTCTGTGCCGGTGCCGGTCGAAGCGGATTTGCCGTTCGTGGCTTTGCGATGCGTATGATGCATATGGGATTGAATAGTTATGTTGTTGGTGAAACTTGTACGCCAAATATCGATGAGACCGGTTTATTGGTTGTTTGTTCTGGTTCTGGTTCAACCAAGAGCTTGGTCAATCATGCCCAAAAGGCAAAGGAAGTAGGAGCAAAAGTCGCTTTGATTACTATTGATCCAGAATCGCCAATTGCGAAAATGGCGGATGTCGTCATTGAAATTAGTGCACCAAGTCCAAAATCTGCAAAAGCTGGAGAAATAAAATCCATTCAACCTATGGGATCTTTATTTGAACAATCGGAAGCCTTATACATGGATACATTGATCCTTATGCTGATGGAACGTAAACATATGGATTCCGATACAATGTTTGGTCGTCATGCCAATATGGAGTAATTATGGATAAAGTTTTATTTTTAGAATCGCCTATGATTGAGAAACTATATGGTGGTCATAAGATTCAAGATAGTTTCGGTATTGGCGATCCTTCAAAAAAAATTGGTGAATACTGGGTCATCAGTGGTCATGATCATGGTCTAAGTGTCATCATCAATGGTACTTACAAATCCCAAACTTTGAAAGATGTATATGCGAATCATCGGGAATTGTTTGCGAAAGATACCCATGATAAATTTCCACTTCTGATCAAGATCAATGAAGTCACAAAACCGGTATCTGTACAAGTCCATCCCAATGATGACCAATCCAGTGGAGAAGGCAAAGCAGAATGTTGCTTGTTTCTGAATGTAGAAGAAGGCTCAAAAATCATTCGTGGTCATACCGCCAAAACCAAAGCAGAATTGAAACAACGAATCGAAAATAATGAATGGGATACTTTATTAGTACGCAAACCTGTTCATGATGAAGATTTCATCTTTACACCGCCTGGAATTATTCATGGAATCGAAGGCAAACTCATGATGGCCGAGGTACAACAATCCAGCGATATGACCTATCGTCTTTATGATTATGATCGTTTAGTCGATGGTAAGCCAAGAGAGTTGCATGTCCAACAAGCTATCGAAGTAACAACGGTACCTCATCAAGAACCAGAAATTCATCCGGTTACGACAAAACAAGATGGTAATACCCACATTGCCTATGTAGATAATGAATTTTTCCAGATTGATCGGTACAAGATTCACAGCCAAGAAACCTTAAATAATCCTATGTATTCTTGCGTAGTCATATTAGCTGGACAAGGTACATTGACGATTGATAATACCGATTATCCAGTCAAAGCAGGAATGGGTATGATCATTACTTCTCAAGCAAAAAACTATACTCTTTCTGGAGATATGGATGTTCTTGTCAGTCAACCACCAAAAAGGGCTGTAACGAGTAATCGTTAATTAGCTCATCAAAAAAAGGACCGATGGTTTTGAACTGTTGTTCATCGCTATCGGCCTTTTTGGTATAATTTGTTGTGACAAAATACCTTCTAACGCAATTCAACCGTCATTTCAATTCCCTTTGCGTTTTGTTTACGAAGATTCTATCCCTGATGATGCTATTTCCAGAACCGTGAAAGAGGTCATAGAAACGATCAATCCATTAAAATATTTCGATCTCTCTCATCGAAATTCGCATGGGTATGACAGTGTGAATATGCTCCAATGTGTTCTTCTCGCTTTTGGCTATGTCTCTTTGCGAAAGCTTGCCTCTCTTTGCCGCTATGACATCCGTTTTCAATTTATCATGGATGGTCAGACACCTTCCCATATGGCTTTTCATCGTTTCATCCATGATGACCTCAAGATGCCCATCGAAGAGATCTTCTATGATCTGAACCGCTATTTTGAAAAGAACGATACCATCGATGCGGACATTCTTTATATTGATAGCACCAAGTTCGAAGACAATGCGAACAAGATGACCTTCGTATGGATGAAGGCCACAAAAAAATTCCGGGAAAAACGATGGATCCGGATCATGGACCGTCTGGAGAGCCTCAATCGATACTGTAAAAAAGAAGAACTGCCTTACCGCTTCTCCATCCTCAAGGAATTTTCCTTTGAATATCTGGCAGAGATAACCGATACCCTGGACAGGATCATGAGATCGAAGCATATCGAAGAGCAGCATGGCAGAGGACATGCATTCACGCTGGAACAGACAAAAGAATCTGTCAAAGGCAGATATCCGAGAACGATCCAGTTCTATCACAATGAACATTGTGAAGGATGTCCTTTGCGGTCACAGTGTACGCGATCCAAACACAGAAGAACCCTGCAGAGGACCGACAAGCTGGCCGAGATGCAGATCGAGATCAGAGAAAACCTGATGACGGAAACGCGGCAGGAACTGTTGAAGCAGCGGAGCATCCAGGCCGAAGGGATATTCGGACAAATCAAGCAGGATCAGGAATATGACAGACTATGGCGTCGCAAAAAAACCATGGTCAAATTGGAGCTTCTGCTGGTTTCAATCGGTCATAATCTGCGCAAATATCATACACATAAAATGCAGAAACAGAAAACCAATCAAAAAAGCCATTCCTAACATCTACTATACAAACAAAAAAATGCCAGATATGAGCAAGTAGTTTTAATGCGCTCAAAAATTGGCATTTTTTCATTATCGTATAAAAAGCAGAGCCTGGCAGACTGACAAAAATAAAAGAAGGAGCTTCCGCTCCTAGATAAATCCGAAAATTCATCTATTCGTTACAGCCCCTTTTCTTGTCCTCATCAAAATGAAATTGACTAAAGTCGATCACATCCCCAATGGTTGTCGGTCGACTTTTTTCTTGATAGCTATATACTTTGCCAAATGTCTTTTCATACAAATCATCATCTCGTAGAATATGAAGCAGATGAGCTGTATTTCTCGCATCATCCAATCCATTATGTAGCTTACCTTCCATCGACAATCCAGCAGCTGAACAGGCATCCGCCAAAGATGTTCGATGATCCATAAATTCAAGACGATCAAATTCCAATTGTAGATCCGTCCATTGATCCAGCACATAGGATTCAAACGTATCAAAAGAATACTCTTTTAAACGAGCTTCTTGAAAGATTTGTTGGCGATCGCTCATTGACCAGGAAACCACTTCAATTTCTCCTTCGAAATGTTCGATCCAAAGAAAGAAATCATCAATCGCTGTTTTAAAATCCGGAGCATCTGAAATCATTTTTGTGGTGATCCCGGTTAAATGCGTATAAAATTCTTCTACTTTATCATCATATTGTGGTTTCACATAGGTCGAATACGAATCTATTTCTTCATATTTGTCATTTAAAGCAACAGCTCCAATTTGAATGATTTCCATCTTGGCATATTGTCGTTCTTTTTGGCAACGGGCTGGAATGGCATTCATTTCCAAATCAACAACGATATGTACCATGTTTCATCTTCTCTTTTCTACAATGTTTTAAAGATTTCATCAATTTGCGCTTTCGTTGCCAAACCCGAATGAAATGCCGTGGCCGATCCACAAGCCGTACCTAACTTTTGCGCATAGGCATAATCCTGTTTATCTAAGTATCCTGCAATGAATCCGGCAACCATCGAATCACCAGCACCTACCGAATTCACAACAGTACCCTTACCAACACCTAATTTATGTGCGTTTCCACTTTCATCCACCAAAATAGATCCATCACCAGCCATGGAAACCAATACATTTCGTGCACCCATGGCTTGTAGCTTTTTCGCATATTGAATGATATCCTCATCTGTATCCAATTGCACATCAAACATATCGCCTAGTTCAATATTATTCGGTTTGATCAAGAAAGGATGAAACGATAATATTTTTAATAATAGATCTTTTTCTGCATCCACAACAATATCCACATTGGCTGTAATGGCATCTAAGATCTTATGATACGAATCAGCTGCCATCGTCTTGGGAATGTTTCCCGATAAAATGATCATATCGCCATCTTGTAGTTGAGATACTTTTGTCAATAAACCATCAAAATCATGATGCGTTACTTGGGGTCCCATTCCATTGATTTCGGTTTCTTCATCAGATTTCATTTTCACATTGATACGAGTCATTCCTTTTTCTACATGTACAAAATCTGTATGAACACCCATCTTCTGCAAGCCATTTTCTAGTTCCTGACCGGTAAAGCCAGCCACAAATCCAAGGGCCGTTGAGGTGTAACCTAATTCAGCAAGAATATTTGAAACATTGATTCCTTTGCCACCATAATACATATGTTCTTCTTTGGTTCGATTGATTTGTCCTGCTTGGAAATGATCCACTTGAATGACATAATCTAGAGCAGGATTTAATGTAACTGTGTATATCATAAATATCTCCTATTTTTATTCATTATAATATAAAAAAGAGTTCATATCGCAAGGATATGAACCCCAAAATCATTTTTATCGATTGACTTTGATCGCATTGTAGTCATCAACAATGACTTTAAACATACGATCGGATGGTTTTAAACCAACATATTTTTCAACAGCTGCTTCCACACCATTTTCTTTGATGTAATTTTGTAACTCAACAGCTTGGGCATCGTCTTTATTATAGAAATGCAATGCATAAGCAACACCCTTCAATAAAGCAGAGTTATCCAATCCATATTTTTCACACATATTGGCTGGACCCATGATTCGATCGTTGTAAGAAATCTTACGAATTGGTTCACGACCAACACGAGCTCCTTCATCATGTGTTTTTGGATTACCGAATCGTTTAATGAACATGTTTTCACAATAATCCACCAATGATTCATGAGAGAAACCATATTCTTTTTCCAAAGCCGCAGCACTTTCCATAACCGCTGCACGTACTTCTTTCACTAATTCTGGATCATTTAATACATCTTGGACAATGTCTTTACCATTGGCATAACCAATATAAGCGGAAATCGCATGACCACAGTTGATCATATAAATTTTTCTTTGTAGATGACGATCTAGATCACTCGTATATTCGGCTCCTTTGATTGGTTCATCATCGGGATTGATCAATTTATCTTTTTCAATGGCTAATTCATAATTGACACCAATATCGATACCTTTATGACCATTGTGTTCACCATCAAATACCATACGGTCAACAGCAGTATTTGGATATACACCAACTTCATCCAATTCAGCTTGGGTAATTTCTCCCGAATCAATCATGGCTTTCACTAAGATATCCGTTCCATGCATGGCATTTTCACAAGCCATAACAACAACTTTTTCTTTACCTTGGCCAACACGAGATTTCAAACCTTTTGCCAAAACAGGTGCAATTTTTGGTAAGTTGGTTGCCATAACAGAAGTTGTAACGACTTTTGCTTGATTGATTTCGGCGATAACTTTTTCTGGTTCTTTGATAGAAGAAAGAGCTTCAATATTATCGATCTTCTTTTCTTTGTAGTTATTTTCAATTTGGAATAAATAATATTCATGATCTTTATTGATCAAATCCACCAATGCATCGACAACATCGACGAATACAACACGATATCCAGTATCATGTAACAATTCGGCAATAAATCCACGTCCAATTTTTCCTGCTCCAAAATGTACGGCTGTTTCCATATTCGATTCTACCTCTTTTCTTCCTTACGCTGTAAACAATGAATAAATACTATCTGCATCGGATTCAGCAATCGTAGCAACGGCTTCTTCCGAAGAACAATTCATGGCAATATTACTTAAAATATCCATGTGTTCATCACCTTTACCAGCAATACCTACAACCAATTTTACGGTTCCTTGATCACCCCATTGAATACCTTGAGGGAATGTCATGATCGCAATACCGGATTTGATGACTTCTGCATTGGATCCTTCTACACCATGTGGAATAGCCAATCCAAAACCAATGTGTGTATTGAATACTTTTTCTTTTTCCAACATAGCTTCCGTATAAGCTGGTGTTGTATAACCACTCTTGTTCAGCATGTCTCCTAATTTTTTAACGATTTCTTCTTTCGGTGCAGCTTTACAATTTGTCAAAATGTTTTCTTTTAATAAAATGTCACTCATGCAGTTCTCCTTTTCTGATCAATGATCTGATAAAAATAATTTTGTAGAATTCGTTCCAATTCCATCAAAATGGTTGTTTTGGTACCGGTTTGTATCGTATGCAAGAATGCAGGCGAAGAAACGAATGCACTACTAATTGCTCCTAATACATCCAAATGAATCTGAATATGTTCATCTTCTGGTGCAATCATCCATACAACCGCTTTGGATGGTGATAAACTTGAATGCCGAAATTGTCCCATGCTGGATTGACAAACCCAAACGATTGGTTCTTGAATACTTTGAGTTCGACAATGCAACAAACAAATTCCCAACTCCGGAATCACTTGGGAACTCAGCTTTTCACGACTGGTGATCTTTGCAGCAATTGCCTTTGCATCACCACTCATTTCTTTACTTAATTGTTCCACAAGTTGATCAAAATGTATATCGGCAGGTAAATCAAATTGTCGATAATTCGCTAACATTTCTTTGATGGAAATAGCTGTAGACGCTATCTGATTCATCATTTGTCCTATGCCTTTTTGCACCGATGTTTCTTTGTACACATGGGAATATTCCTCGATTTTTTTACGAATTCGAGAAATATCATCTTCTGTAAACAACGGATTCACACGAATTGAATCCAGTTGCGGATGATTTAAATCAAAACTTGATACGAAGAAATCGATGTTGGATGCTTGATCAATATCATTGGTTCCCAAAGGAACCAGTTCAACGCTATCCGGTAATATCATCCGTAAATTCGTTTCCATCAAACGAGCTAAACCAAAACCACTAGCACAAACGACACCAATGCGAACAATACGCGTATATGTTTTCATTTCATGCAGTCGTTCCAAAGCCGCTCCAAAATGCATAGCCAAATATCCAATTTCTTCATCTTGGATTTCATATCCCGTTTCTTCCGTAATGACCTTAGCTGCTTCTTTGCATTTTGCAAAGACTTCTGGATATTGATCTTGAATATCTTTTAATAATGGATTAAAAATATTCAAATGATTTTGTAGTCGAATCAATACCGGTTGCAGATGAATTAATAAGCCCCGTACAAAAATATCATCTTGTTCTAGGTCATATTGATACTTGGAATCAAATCGTTCAATCATACGATGAACCATTTGAATTTGTTGATCATCCACTTGATTTAAATATTCATCAACCATTGTAGATGTAGAATAATCTTTTTTCGATCCTTGGATATGCACTTGTAAATAGGAGATTTCCACTTGCGGAATCTGAATTTGAAATGCCCGTTCCATCGCTTTATGGATCTTTTTGGCCAATTGCAACGATGCTAAATCCTTTTTGTCTGTGTTTAGTTCTTTCTTTGGTTCAGCAATGCCACCTTTTTGAATACGATCAATACTGATGGCAATATGAATAACCAATGCCACATAGGCATTATCAGTCATTCGTTTAAAATACGGCTCATCCATCGCATCCAGTACATCGATTACTTTAATGATCGTATCTTTATTCAATAAAGATAAAATACCTGCATGGGATGGACTGGAAAATGATTTTTCAATCAATTCCTGTCGTTGAAAACGATCTAAAGAATAAAAGCCTTCACTGTTTTCATTGATAAATCGATTGACCGCTTCGCGATAATCAACTTCTTTTCCTTCTAAAACAATGCCAAAGCCTGGACGACGAATGATCTCCAAATGATTTTGACGCAACCAATCTTGCAACGATTCCAGATCACTGGCAATGGTTGCTTCACTCACGCCCAGACGATCGGCAAATGTTATCAATTTCTGTGGGGTCCGATCTCTTAATAATTCCAACAACAAGTAGCGCCGACGCTCTTCAATATTCGTAAAATCAATATCCTGATCTATTTTTAATTCCTTATGAAGAGCTTGTTTATTCTCAACACTACCTTGAATTTGAACACCCACACGTTTTTTTCGAATCAAGGAAAGATGGTAAGGACGTAGACCATAATCAACTGCTTCAAGCTCTCTTTGAATCGTTCGTTTACTTAATCCCAAAGCATCCGCTAATGCTTGCTCCTTTACAGGATCAGAACTCTCCAAAAGCATGGATACAATTTTTTGTGATCGTGGTGAAAAATCCATACCAACTCTCCTTTATTTACGAATTAACCTCTCGCTTCTTTGATTTCGTTAACTAATTGATCATATTCTGGCGCAGCCATGAAGTTTGTGATCGTAATCAAACGAGCTTGTGGCGCACTTTCTTTGGCACGTTCTGCTAAGTCTTTATGGCAGACAACAACTTGTGTTCCTTCTGGAACTTCTGATACTGAAGCATGTTGAACATCAATATCTGTTAATCCAGCAGCTTGTAGTTTCTTTTTTAATACAGCGGCACCCATAGCACTGGATCCCATACCAGCATCACAAGCAAAGACGATCTTTGTAACTTTGGCCAAATCAACTGTAGTTGATGTGGTTGTTTGTCCTTTGGATTCCGCTTTCATATCAGCCATTTGTGCACTAGCTTCTTCTAAGCTTTGTCCTTTGCCATTTGACATACGTACGATTGGACTGGCAATTAAGAAAGATACACCAGCAGCAATCACAACACTCAACAAGACAGCTAATGTACTTCCTTTCGGAGCCATACCAACGAAAGCGATGATACTTCCTGGAGAAGCTGGTCCAGACAAACCTAAGTTAAAGACGGTATTATAAATCATGGCACACATACTTCCACCAATTGTTGCCAACAACAATAATGGGTTCATCAAAATGTATGGGAAAGAAATTTCATGAATACCACCAAGCAAGTGGATAATCAATGCACCAGGCGCACTTGATTTAGTGGTTTCATCTTTGGAGAACAACCAGTAAGCTAACAAGACACCTGTACCAGGACCTGGATTGGTTTCAATCATGAAGAAGATTGACTTACCAACTGCTTGTACTTGTTCACCACCTAATGGAGTAAAGATTCCATGGTTGATCGCATTATTCAAGAATAAGACTTTGGCAGGTTCTACGAAGATAGATACCAATGGCAACAAACTATGTTGTACTAAGATATTTACACCACCGTTTAAGACAGTTAAGATAGCACCCATGAAAGGTCCGATCAAATAGAAGCCAACGATGGCAAGCAACATACCGATGATACCAACTGAGAAGTTATTGACTAACATCTCAAATCCTGGTTTGATATGTCCATCCATGGCTGCATCAAATTTCTTAATGACCCAACCAGCTAAAGGACCAATGATCATAGCACCCATCAACATTGTGTAGTTTGGTTCACCCATGACGACACCAACACATGCGATAGCACCCATAACAGCACCACGATCGCCACCAACTAATTTACCACCTTGATACGCAATCAATAATGGCAATACAAATGTCAAGAATGGACTAACCATCGTATTCAATTGTTTGTTTGGTAGCCAACCAGAATCAATAAATAAAGCAGTAATTAATCCCCAAGCAATGAATGCACCGATATTAGGCATGACCATTGCACTAAGGAAGCGTCCGAATGATTGAACTTTTGATTTCATATAACTCTTCTCCCTATCTGTATTCAAGTTTTTTGTTTCCGGAATTTGTTTTCTCTTGAATTACAGTTTCATTATAAATAAGCTGAAAGCGTTTTCCAATCTTTAGAATTTTGAATTTGTCATTTTTAAAAGTGACAAAACTAAATAGTAAAATTCCGCTTTATATAAAGGACATTTGTACATTTCAATACACAATTTTTATGTTTTCCCCCTTCCTTTTTTGGATGTATTGATGAAGTCTATCATCATATTATTTTATAGACTTCTTATAGAAAGCCGGATCTTTCAATGCCTTTGCTTATTAAGCCATATAGATATTTCTCTTCAATAATTATAGTCTATTTAATTTTTTTTTTAAAAATAGCGTTTCATACAACTTATTATAATGTTGCTAGCGTGCTTTATATAAAGGAGTTATTTAATTACATATATATTAGTGTTTCATACAAATGCATTATAAAAGAGCACTATTTGAGCACTGAGAGAGCACTAAAAAATTTAAAGGAGATAACAAATTATGAACAATTTAGAAATAGTAGAAGAATTAACAGATATTAAAAAAATCATTAGATGTTATTATGCTTGCAATAAAAGAATATGCAGATGATGAATTAGGGGCATCTATTGTTGATACATTGTATTTGAATATAGAAAAACTTGTATATTGTAATTTAAAATTGATCAATTTTTGGACAAATCGCAATTCAAAATTGACCAGTTTTTTTATTATGCTTCTTTATGGTTTTTATAATCAAAAGGAGGCAAAAAAAGGAGATGAAAACCATTATGCAAAAGTANAAATCGCAATTCAAAATTGACCAGTTTTTTTATTATGCTTCTTTATGGTTTTTATAATCAAAAGGAGGCAAAAAAAGGAGATGAAAACCATTATGCAAAAGTATGAAATCATTCGATTGAAGAAAGAGGGGTGGAGCGATAACCGGATATCCAAAACATTTGGTGTTTCCAGAAATACGATTCGAAAGTACTGGAAATCCTATTGCAGTAATTTGGATGAATTGCTGAAACTGGATCCAAATGTGGATACACGGAAAGTTATTGAAACTTTAATTGATGATCCTTCCTATGATTCATCAAAACGGACTGCTAGAAAGTATTCTGAAGAAATGGATATTCAATTGCGCAAGATTCTTGCCGATGAAGAAAACAAGACCAGACTCCTGGGACCGGGTCATAAACAGGCCTTGAATGACAGACAGATCTACCAGCTGTTGATCAATCAGGGATTTGATATTGGTGAAACAACGATACGAAATCGGCTGCGAGTCATTAGAGATGAAAAAAAAGAAGCTTTTATTAAACAGAAATATGATTACTGTGACCGATTTGAATACGATTTTGGCGAAGTAAGACTGATTATCGATGGCAGGAATATAAAAGGATACCTGGCCGTCCTGGTCTGTCCTGCATCCGGATTTCGCTGGGCCTATCTGTATCGCAATTCGAAGATGGATGTCTTCCTGGATTCACATGTACGTTTCTTCGAGATGCTTGGTGGATCATTCAAGGAAGGTGTCTATGACAATATGAAGAATGTGGTCGCCCGTTTTATTGGAAAAAATGAAAAGCAACTGAATGAACAGCTTATAAAGCTGGCACTCTATTATGATTTCACCATCAATGTGACCAACTGTTTCAGCGGCAATGAAAAAGGGACCGTTGAAAGTGCTGTCAAATGGATACGAAATAAAGTATTCGCTTATAAATATGCGTTTGATACATTTGAGAATGCATGTGACTATCTGCAGGAAAAACTGGTTGAGATCAATAAGAATTCGAATATCGAAGAAGAAAAGAAACATCTTAAACCATACCGGCCAAGATATGAGACGGCCCGTATCACAAAAAACAGAGTGGATAAATATTCATTTGTTCATATCGACAATAACTGTTATTCCGTTCCGGAGGATCTGTGTCAAAAATGGGTGATCGCAAAGCTGTATCCAAATGATCTGATCATCATGTATAAGCAGGAGATCGTTGCACGGCATGCCCGTATTGCCGGGAAAGGAAAAACGCGCATAGACATTCGGCACTATCTACACACGTTTTCCCGAAAACCTGGTTCGCTCTCGAATTCTCTGGCATTGAAGAGCGAACCTGAACTAAAAAATATGTTCAATAAATATTATAAAGAAAAACCCAAAGTATTTATAGAAATACTTAGAAGATATTCCGACAGTGATCTGAAAACATTGCTCGAAGCACTTGAACCCAGACAACAGGAGGCAAAGATACAGCAGGCTGTCGATGATAAGACGATGGAACAGATCAACGAATTATGTGAAATGTTCATTGGAGGAAATCAATATGTCCATTAAAGAATCAGCATATATACTACGTCTTCCATTCATTCGTAACAATTATGAAGAATGTGCCAAAGAGGCACGATTAAAAGACATGAGCTTTGAAGATTTTTTGGAAGAACTGTTAAAAAATGAAGTGGAGCTCCGAACCAGAAACAGCATAAAAACGAGGATAAGACGGGCAAAGTTTCCCTATCAGATGATCTTGCAGGATTATCAAAGAGAACATCTCAGCATAGAGATCCGACAAAAAATTCACGAACTGGAGACGCTTGAATTCATCGACAATAAGCAGAATATCATATTGATTGGCAATCCGGGAACAGGCAAAACAGCACTGAGCATCGCATTGGGAACAGAAGCATGTCAGCAGGGCAAGAAAGTATTGTTTGTAAGCATACCGACCCTATTGATAGAACTGAAAGAAGCGATGAATCAAAATCAAATAACGATGTACAAAAGAAAATTTGAAAGCTATGACCTGATCATACTGGACGAGCTGGGGTACTGCACATTCGACCAAGAACGAGGAGAGATATTGTTCAATCTGTTATCCAGCCGAAATGAAAAAGGAGCCATGATCATCACATCCAATCTGACATTTGATCGGTGGAATGAAGTTTTTAAAGACCAGGTATTAACGGGAGCAATCATTGACAGACTGGCATACATGTCTTACCTGATTGACATGTCTGGAGATAGTTATAGAACTCTGGCAACAAAGAATTGGAATACAAAAAATGGTTCAACCACCAATCAATAGCTATTAAAGTATTCAGAAAAAATCGAAGATATTCATCCTGAAATATGATGAAATATCTTCGATTCGAGAGTGAGTAGTTGATCAGTTTTCAATTGCGAAGTTGGTCAGTTTTCAGTTGACAAATACAAAACTATCATGCATTAATGAAAGTTTAGTGGCATTAAAAAACAATAAAGGTATTTACTAAATAATTAGAATTACATATCATTTAAAAGAGGTGTATAAGAATGTTAACAAGTCTTGCATTATTAGCCGTTGAACCGTTGTTATATATGATTTATCCTATATATCTCATAGGATTGATAATATTTTTATGTTCTATACTTAATGGAACGGGAAAATGGGCATCAATAGTTTTACACATTGGAATATTCCTATTCATAGTTATGATAGTAGCGTTAATTATGGTAATTTTATAAGTTTAGTTTAAAAAAAGAGTTGTTGCAAAAATCGAAAAATCGCAACAACTTTTTTTCATTTTCCAAATAGTGGGCATTGGCTTATGCAAACACCACGTTTTTTTTACCTTAATCATGGTTATAACTTGAAATGAAGAAAACAGAGAAAAAACAATTGTTTTGGGGCATACAAATTTTTAAAAATTCAAAAGAATTTCTATGTGATATCACAAATCAACGAGGTTCATCTAATTCATTTAGTTACTTGAAAGTTGCTTGTGATATATTTGCGTAATTTCACAATATACATATAACGCTCATACGGTTGATTTAAGAACAACTTTGAGCACTGAATACAAAATAGAAACCGTTTATATGTGCCCTATAAATCCTTTATACGAGCTTATACACTTGTTTGTATGCGTTTATGTTCAAGTGAAACACAATCCCCCACAGTTGATAATTTGGGCGTTTTCTGCCCTCCCCATATTCATATTGATTCATTCCTATAACGAGATGTGCATCTAATTATTTATTGCAAAAAACACACCACAGTGCTTGACCATGCTTAACCTTGCTTGACCTTGCTTGACCTTGGTAAAGATAAAGAAGAAAGAAGATAGAAGATAGAAGATAGATAACCCATATATTGTGTGGTGTTGTGTTCCTCTTTTGTATTCGTGGTAATTGTCCACATATGATAAAAAGGATGATATTTAGCCATCCTCGTTATTTTCTGATTTTTCTTGTTCTTTTATCTGTAACATTTCCTCGTAAGTAGCTTTTGGAAGTCCTTTGGCAATTCTATTTTTATTGAATCCGCCCAATTCCCTTCCTTTTTGGGAAATTCCATAATTTACTAGGGCTTTATCTATGTATTGTCTTTTATCTGCCCAAAAATATTGTAATAGAGGTTCTGTAAAATCGGGCTCTACCCCGTTAATCTCGTATTCAAATAACCCATCAATCAAGTTAAATAGCAATCCCTTTTCATTCAATAATTTAAGCGTATCTTTCCATCCATACAATAGTACTATTCCTTTAGGTGGGTGCATATTTTCATTCATACCGTCCATCCTTTCTATTGCACCAATAACGGTTGTTTCTAGTTCCTTTTTTGGTATTGGGGGAACACATAGGCGTTCATTTACCTCACGTATGTATGTTTCAATCACAGTATCTTGAACACCTTTGTTCTTTAATTTGCTTATTTCACGTATCAAAAAATCATGTCGTTTACCGTCTGATATTGAATCATCTTTGTTAAAGGGAACGCTTTTATATTGCGCCCCCGTGTTTACATCATGTTTATCAATGTTGTGATTCTTCAGATTCAAGAGTTTGTAAACAGATTCGTTAGCCCATTCTATAGGCAAATCGTTACCTATAGAATAGCCTTCTGTTGGGTATATAATGCTTTGGTGTCCCTTTGCGATTATGTCCACATCTTCTAATATATGAAGTCTTGTATTGTAAATTTTGTCTACGTTGTAGGGAAACAAAAACTTTCAGATAATTCAAAAAGTACGTATTTAATCCTATATAACAAGCATATTAGGAGCACCATGGGAATTTATGAGATTGATAGTTTAATCTATAGGGATTGGCAATATTTTTTTAACAATCTTCAAAAAAGTAAGCAGACTTGCATAATGATAAAGGCTATCCTATCAAACACATATAAATATGCACTAAAAAACGGCTTTGTTTCATCTAACCCTATAAAAGATATTGAAGTTATTGGAACGGATAAAAAACGTAATGTAAAACCTATTACACTAGATGAATTTAATAAAATTATTGATTACACTTTAAAGCCTAATACAAACGGGGATATCCCTTTTAATAAACGTTCTTATGCGTGCTTGTTATGTATTGGATATTATTTAGGTTTGAGAATTAGTGAGGCGTTAGCATTAAACAAAAGCGATTTTGATATCACCAATGATACAGTAACAATCAATAAACAACTAGTTCATAACGGTTTAAAAAAAGAGGAATTTCATACAACGGATAAAATGAAAACAAAATCATCTAAAACTATTTTGCCATTGCCTAAACCGTTAAAAGATGTATTAATACAATGGTTTGAACAAAATCCATATGAGATTGCTTGCCCCGATGAATACGGCTTATATATAGAACCACGAATTATAGAACAATTTGTAACTAGAATGAGAAAAGAATTAGATTTAGACAAAAATTTCTGTTTCCATGCACTTAGACATTCTTTAGTCTCTAACCTTGTAACTAGTGGTGTAGACGTTGCCACGGCGTCAAAATTACTTAGACACGCTAATATAACGACCACATTAAACACATATACAGAGGCTAGCAAAGAGGATATGAAAAAGGCTATTGAAGTAACTTTTAACAACGATTTTTACAAAAACGAGCACTATTTAAGCACTGAAAGCAACTATAACGACTTAAATTAATATAGAAATACTTTATATAAAGGTGATATATTTAAATACTCACTTAAAGTCTATTTAAATCATTCAGAATAGCTTTTGTTTATATTTTTTTAGTCATTTTAAAGCGCTTTCACTCTTTTTGCGATTTCATCGATACAATCTTTTGCTTGTTCCAACTGCCCAATTCGATCAAAAAAGCCATGATCCAAACCTTCATAATACAAAACTTCACAATTCGATAGTTTCTTTTCAAACGCCTGATTGCAAGGACGATAATAATCAAATTCCGCTTCAATCATCAATATCGGTGGAAAATTTGAAAGATCTTCTATATAAAGCGGAGATATATCCGGATCTTTTACGTCTTTATGTTCAGGTACATACATTTTTTTCATATCTATGGCCAAATTACGGAATCGATACAATCGATTCTTAATAATAGAAATCTGCGTAGGCTCCATATCATAGTAACGATAATTCCAATGATTTTCTTTATATGTTGAAAGATCTAAGGCCGCATAAATTAAAAAGCCATAATCAATCTTTCGTCTTGCCATACAACAAGCCGCTAAATTTCCACCAGCACTGTCTCCACCAATAATGACTCGATCCGCACGCAAAGCATCCACCCAATCCAAGACACCTAGACAATCTTCAATGGCACCTGGATACATGGTTTCCGGTGCCAAACGATAGCCAACCGAAATAATGACCGCATCACTCATTTGTGCCATATATTTACATTGCGCATCTTTATCCTCGATTTGTCCACCAATAAAACCACCACCATGAATATAAACAATGGCTTTGTGCTTTTCTCCTTTGGATTGATACATTCGTATTGGTACATAATGATCTTGCACACGAATATTCAAATCACGAATATCAATTGGTTCTGTAGTAATATCGATGCCAATGGTTGGATTGGCTCTTGCTTGCAGAACATCAATCTGTTCAGGTGTTGGATCATAATCATCATAAAAATCCAAATGCATCTCTTTTGGCAATTCTCTTTCATATACTTTCTTTTCTAAAGCATGGGGTCTGGTTTCTTCTAATTTTATTTTTATCATACTTTTATCCTCTACCATCAATATACTCCGAAATGGGATATTTTTATAATATTTTATTTATATTTACATTTGTAATTATATTTTTATTTTAATTCATGTTTTATTCTTTTTTATTTTGTTTTTATTCTTTTTGTAAATATTTATGTTGACATATAAAAATTGAGCTCCTATAATGAAGCCGTAAACAAAGATATATCTTGCTTAGAACATTTAGGAGGATACATAATGAAAAACATTTTGAATATGCCCATCAACGAAATGGTTGACCTAGATTTTGATTGTACATGTGGCAAGCATCATACCTTTCCGGTTCATGACATCGACATTAAAAAAGGAGCTATCAATGATTTACCAAAAATAGCAGCTCCCTTTAAAGATTCGTCCATCTTAGTTGTTTTTGACAATCATACATATGAAATCGCTGGAAAAAAGGCTGTTGAATTATTAAAAGCAAATGGGTTTTCCCATGTAAAAGAACTACTTTTTGATGTTGGTGATGATATTCTGCTTCCCGATGAAAAAACATTGGGACGCATCCTACAGGAAGAAGATCTAGACTGCGAACTTGTGATTGGTGTCGGATCCGGTGTAATCAATGATTCGTGCAAATTTGTAACTTCACGTACCAAACTGCCATATATTATTGTAGCCACCGCACCTTCCATGGATGGATATGTAGCGGATGGAGCCCCCATCATTTCCCATGGCTACAAATATTCCCCTCTTGCCCATTTGACCTATGGTTTGATTGGTGATACCGACATCTTAAAAACCGCACCTCAAGATTTGATTCAAGCTGGCTTTGGTGATGTAGTTGGCAAGATCACGGCATTGACCGATTGGGATCTAGCCGTAAAAGCCAATGGCGATGATCGTTGTGACACTTGTGTCCAATTGGTTGATAAAGCTCTCGATAAATGTTTCTCTACTGTAGATGGTTTGCCACAACGAGATCCAGAAGCCCTCGGCAATTTAATGGAAGCCTTAACAATCAGTGGTGTAGCCATGGGTCTAGTCAATATTTCAAGGCCTGCATCCGGTGCTGAACATATGTTATCGCATTATTGGGAAATGGATTATATTGCTCGTGGATTGAATCCCAATCATCATGGTATCCAAGTTGGTGTTGCTACGCCTGTCATTGCTCGTATCTTTGAATTGTGTGAAGATATCTTACCAGCTGGTGTGATGGATTGGTGTGCATCTCCAGCAGAAATCAAGGCATTATTAAAAAAAGGTGGTGCTCCTACTTCACCAAAAGAGATTGGGATTGATAAAGATTTATTCCATCGCAGTATTGTCGAAGGCTACAAAGTACGTCCACGCTATTCCATCTTACAATTTGCGAAAGATCATGGACGCTTAGAAATCATTGCCGATATTTTAACAGAAGAAATTTATGGCAATGCCAAAAATATCGATTATTCATCATTATTTAATAAGGAGGAAAGAAAGATGAAAATTGCATTTGGATGTGACCCTAACGCAACCGATTTTAAGAAAGAATTAATGGAATTCACAAAAGGACTTGGATATGACGTTGTTGACTATGGCAGCGATGACCCCATCTACGCCAACGTAGCCTTCGCAGTCGCTAAAGACGTAGCTAATCATACATGCGATCGAGGCATCTTATTGTGTGGAACCGGAATTGGTGTATCCATTGCCGCCAATAAAGTCAAAGGCGCCTATGCAGCTTGTATTCACGATGTCTATCAAGCACAACGTGCCGAATTATCCAATAATGCCAACATCATTACGATGGGCAGCCAGATCATCGGCATCAACTTGGCCAAAGAATTGGTAAAAGAATATCTATCTTGCACATTTGATACAAACAGTCGTTCGATGCCAAAAGTACAACGCATCATCGATTACGAAAACGATTTGATTTCCGCCTAATCAATCACTTGGGAGAGGTTCACTCTCCTTTTTTATTGTTTGAAATTTGATAATTTCGTATAATTTTAATAAAAAGGGAGTGTTCGCATGAAAAAAGTAGTAGATGATATTCGTTTGATGACCAAAATCAGCGATATGTATTATAACCAAGGCATCAACAAACAAGATATAGCCAAGCAGCTACAAATTTCTCGTCCCATCGTGATTCGCATGTTGAAATCCGCCGTAGACCTAGGCATTGTCGACATTCATATTCATAACTTAGACTTAATTCAACATTGGCATCTAGAAAATCAACTACAGAAACAATATAGCTTAAAAGAATGCATCATCATTGATGAACAACCCAACTCAGATGCCTTGAAACAATCCCTAGGAAAAACCGCATGTCAGTACCTCGACTACAACATTAAAGATCAGGATACGATTGGCATTTCCATGGGAAGTACCTTATATTATATGATCAATGCCATGAAACCCACTAAAAAAGATGTTACCATCGTTCCTTTGGTTGGCGGCCAGGGATCTATGGCTAACGATCTGCATTCCAATTCTCTAGCCCATGTTATGGCTCATCGATTGAGTGGCCAAGCCATTCCTTTATTGGCCCCAGCTCGTGTAGCCAATCGCCATCTACTTCAAGGTTTACTCAAAGAAGAAAGCATTACCTCCGTATTGACCTATGGCAATCATCTAGATATTGCGATCGTTGGTATTGGTTATCCCAACGAAAATGAATCATCCATCATGGCGACAGGTTATTATAAAGAACACGAAGTCGAAGAACTTTTAAGTAAAAAAGTAGTCGGTGAGGTCAACATGCAATTTTATGATATCGAAGGAAAGACCGCACCATATAAAGCCTATAATAATGTGGTTGGTGTCAACATTCAAAAGCTAAGAAAAGTACCCCTATCCATTGGCATAGGTGGTGGCACAAAAAAAGCCAATGCCATCAAAGGAGCCATTGCCGGTAAATACATCAATGTTTTGATTACCGATGTCTCTTGTGCCCAAGAACTACTCAAGGACGAATCCTAAAGACTCGCCCTTTTTTATTCTATTTCTCGCCAATACGGATTTGGAGTAGCCATAATACAATCCGCTTGTCCATCAATCGATACCGTTTCTTTTGGCATCAATAAAATACTCGTTCCTGGTTCCACTAAGGTATTATCGACTAAGATGCGTCCAGATAAAACCGTGCATACAGCCGCAATATCACTTGGATTCGAAATATGATCTTGCATATGTTTATGCATAAGATCAAACGCATAGAAAGAAGCCCGTCGACCAGCATGAAAGGTTTGTTTGATTTCTTTATTCATCGGATTCATGGTTGCCAGAGCTTTTTCTACATGCAATGCTCGTTTGTTGCCTTTTTCATCGGTTCGATCATAATCATATAAACGATAGGTAATGTTGGTCGATTGTTGAATTTCATAAATCAAAGCACCACTTGTCAAACAATGAACCGTGCCAGCCGGCGTAAACAATAAGTCCTCACTCTTCACTGGATATTTCTTTAATGCCTGATGAAAATCCTTTTTTGCGATTGCCTCTTTGATCGAATCTTTAGACTCCTCGACATTTTCCGCATAGACCCATCCTTTTTTGGGAGCTTCAATAAAATACCAAGCTTCACACTTGCCATATGGTTTCCCTTCTTGATCCTGTGCAAATCGATCGGTCGGATGGACTTGCACACTTACATCCATTTTGGCAGCATCAAAACTCACAATGATTGGATATTCTTCCTTTGGCAATAATCCAAAAGCAGTCGGTGTTTTTTGAATCAATGTACGCAATGTCGTCTGTCCTACTGGACTATCGATTCCTTCAATAGCTGCACAAGAATAAACAATGCCCGTATGCGCACTCGTTGCTCCATACGCTTTTAAACGCTCATCTCCCCATATTTTATCCATGGAAATGGTCTTTAAGATATACATTTCCACCCTCCTCACATATTTATTTTATCTTTCATCAATATTGTATCTTTTATGAAAATGGTATACACTTTTCTTGCAGAAAATTCCTATTTTTTGTATAAATAAGACAACTGGTTTTTATTGACCTCCCAGTATAATCATAGGCAAGCACTTTTTATGATGAAATAAAAGTACCAGTCTATGACCTGGTACTTTTTTTAGTTAGGAGACAAAATGAGAAAAGTAATTATTGATTGTGATCCGGGTATCGATGATAGCTTAGCTTTGATGTTAGCTTTAAGCAGTCCCGAAATCGAAGTCATCGGTATCACCATCGTCTGTGGCAATACCCCTGTCGATATGGGATTTGAAAATGCTAAAAAAATCTTAAAATTCATTCATCGTTTAGACATTCCAATTTATAAAGGAGCTACCCAACCATTAAAAAAGCCCTATGTTGATGCTTTAGATACCCATGGCGCGGATGGCTTAGGCGAAAGCTTTCTGGATCCTGTTCCAGGATATGAACAAAAAATGGATGCCATCGAATTTTTATCCAAGACCCTGAAACAAGAACCATGTACCGTTATTGCGATTGGTCCCATGACCAATTTTGCCCAGCTCATTGCCAAAGATCCTGCTGCTTTTGAAGCTATTGACACGTTTATATCCATGGGTGGCACCTATAAAGCCCATGGCAATTGTTCACCCGTTGGCGAATACAATTATTGGGAAGACCCCGAAGCTGCTAAAATCGTCTATGCCCATACCAAAATGATCCATATGATTGGACTAGATGTGACCCGACAAATCGTATTGACCCATGAAATCCTTGATGCCTGGGAACCAAAAAATAAAAAAGTGACCGATTTTATTCGTAAAATCACATCCTTCTATTTTACGTTCCATTGGCACCAAGAACATTTAAAAGGATGTGTTATTAACGATCCTTTAGCCATTGCGTATGTGATTGATCCATCCATTTGTTCCGGTTTTAAAGCCTATACCGATATCGAAACTGACGGTATCACACGAGGAGAAAGTGTGGTCGATGCCTATGATTTCTATCACAAACCAGCCAACGCCAAAATTCTGACCCAAGTGGATGTATCCAAGTTTTTTACCTTATTTGAAAGTCGAGTGATTGATCATGAAGAAAATTAGTACCTATCACGTTTGTGCCATTGCCTTTGCGATAGCCATCAACATCATTGGTGGCCAAATTGCACTCCTATTGCACTTGCCCATTTATTTAGATAGTATCGGTACCTTCTTTATTGCGGCCGTATGCGGACCCATCTATGGTATGCTTCCCAATGCATTAAGCGGTGTGGCCATGTGGATGTTAGGCGATGTCTACTCACTCTATTATGCCCCAGTTGGCATCTTATTAGGTTTATTGACAGGTTTACTGTTTCATCGCACCAACAATGTATTCTTAACAAGTCTATGGATCACTTTACCTACTTCTTTGGTGAGTGCTTGTATTACCGCCATCTTATTCGGTGGTATCACCTCGAGTGGATCGACCGTATTCGTACAGATCCTCGCCAAATTCATCGGCTTGACCCCTGCTTGTTTTATCGTTCAAGTCCTTACCGACTATTGCGATCGCACCCTTGGCTTGAGCCTTGTGAAAATTGTCATCAAACAAATGCCCGATCGCATTTTATTGAAACTAAAAAATACGGACTAAACCGTATTTTTTTATTCTTCTTCGTCTTTTACATGGATGCAATTACCACATAACATTCGCTATTTGATACCCCATCGAACCCAGTTGCCTAATGATGCTTCACTAGACTTTATTCATTTCCTCTTTTCTTTTTTATGCCATATCCCCGATACTTTCCTTAAGTTTTCAATGAACACCAATCCATCCTTTGTGCAGAATCGTACCAAAGAAATAGTCTATGATTATGCTTTTGTTCAAAACTCAATGTCATAAGCCATAAAATGTGTTTTTTTCAAACATAGGACCATTAAATTAAACCAAGAAATACAAGAATCCAAAATAATGGAATCCGAAGTGATCACATTAGCCTTTTCATAAAGAATTAAATCCACATGTTGAACAATTTGCACATCTACCATTGGATCCACATCATAGATTTTGGTTTTGAGTCGTCCTGAATTAGAAACCGGTGCATCTAAAAGGATATGGATGGTTCCAGGATGATAGGCATATACCCATTCTAACAATAAAGCAACGGCTTGTTTGGTTTGTGGAATGATTCGATAGTTGCCACGTAAAGAGGCTAAATCCCGAACAACTCCATCCATTCCCAAAAATAGAGGGGAATGGTTTAATAATACTTCTAAAGTAATGATTTGATTGAATCCATCGATCCATACATCTTTTTTTCCAAAATCAAATACTTCTTTGGCTTTGCGATTGGTTAATTGTTTATCAGTCGCAACACTGCGTGCAACGGCCAATCGTTGCCGTTCGGATAAACAATAATGATTGCCCACAAAAGTAGAAGCTTGTTTACGATCATACCCCGCATTGATCAAATAGCACACGTCTTTTGCGGCTTTATGCAGTACGGGCATGGCCGTATCCGAAAAGTTTTTCTCATCATCGGGTACAAATCCTCTTCTAGCTTGCATGTGCATTCTCCCATGCTTGAATATAAGAAATTCGTTGATACATACCTGGATGATCATAATACAATCGTTCAACAATAGGATGTGGATTCACATCGATCAATTCATCACTGGATAATTGAGTAAACGTATCAATCAAAGCTTGTCCATACCCATGATTGACCGCATTTTTATCCGCTTCTTTTTCTTCTTTACAAGAAACAAAATTATGATAGATTCCAAGCACAAAGGATATAGGTGCAAAGCCATAAGAAAAAACCATGAAAGACAACACATAATTGGTGTGTGACAAACCAAAAGATTGATTGATCCATGTATTCAAATCAACGATCGTTTGAGCATGAGGAATCAGCCAAACAAAGAAGAAAAACAACAAGACCAAAAACGCATAATGAAGGTAATTCCAAATGTTTTTCTTATGTTTCAAATGACCAATTTCATGCAACAAGACCGCTAATAATTCGTCTTCACTGTTTTCTTGGATAAAGTTATCGGCAATCCCAAATTCACGGATCCATAAAAACTTTAATAAGAACGCATTCTTATCATTGGATTTTTTGGATTCGTCATAAATCTTGATATGTCGTACTTTTTTCTTAGCTTCCGATGCATAGGCTTCGATTTGAGAACGCAATGGTCCTTCTTCCATTTCCGTAAAGGTATATTTCTTTCGCATCACCAACAAAGATAAAAAAGACATCGCAATCATTAAGAATAGATAAATCGCAAGAATGATCAAACAAAAGAGAAACGATTGACGATAAGAAATCGAAAATCCATTTGTCCATGTGGATAGATGGGTACACAAATAAATCAGCAGACCACCGACCACAAGCATCACAAAGGTTTCAAACACAAAATCTAAGACATGATCTTTGATCCAAGATGATTTGGTCTGTTTATTTAAACCATACTTCTCATCAATTTGAAACGTTTCATAATAAACAACCGGTATATCGATTCCTTCTTCGATCAGTTCCATAACCATATACGTTAAAAAAGCACTGAGATATGGATTGGCACCATCAAACCAAGTAAAGAAAGGGGACAAAATATAAAAAATACTGATTGCTAAAGTACCAAGACGTACCCAACCAGATAGTTTGGCATACTCCTTCTTATAGGATAAAAACTTAGCATACCGCGAGGGTGTATAAATCGTCGAAACCGCTTCTGGAAGTGGTTTTGATCTTTGTTTCCAAGTCAAATACGATATCCATCTTTGCCATAGAAAGGCAATGACAAGAAACGCAATTAAAATCATTTTTAAAACCATACATTCATCTCCACCTACAAAAATAGCACGTTCTGACGTGTTTTTCATTTTTTGTGCAATCTGCATTACAACTATATTTATATTGTGAACATATAGAACTTTATCTAAAAATAATATTTGATTACTATTCAAAAAAGTATTAATATTTAGAACTGTAATTGATGGCATATGACTGCAACAAGCAGTCCAATTACAAAGTGGATCTGTTCCTGATTTGTGAACAGATTCTTTTTTATTTGTATACAAATCGAGAATATGTTTAATGCATCAATATATTTTATTTATTGATATATTTCATTTTTTATATATGTTTAAGACGAAAACTTTCATTTGTTATAATTGTTGTGATTTACAATAAATGAAAGGGATATACTATGAAAAAATTCTTACAAGCACTCTTCTGTGCCGGACTGATTTTGGGTACGATGTCCCATCCGGTCTTGGCCACCGAAAATGATCCGGCTAGTTATGTTGGCCACTATTCAACCAATCAAAGCTTTGCGTTTGTGAACAGTCGTTATTACGATGGAACCAACTACGTAAAAGTATTTAACTGGGGCTGGGCTGCTGAATCTGATCAATATTATGTCAATGGCGACTGGACAGATCTAAACCACGTATATACACGAGAAGATTATACAACAGGGAAGCCAACCAATTTAGTCGGTTCGGATGGTGATGGTACCTTATCATCAGCGAATGCCGGTACCTATACACTGATCAATATTTCAAATCTTTCGCCATTCGGTCCACAGGCCGATAACTATGTCTTTCCAAGTACGTTGAACAATATACCAACCTACATTGAAATTTGGAAAGTAGCCCCTGACCTTACATTAACAAGTGACGTACAAGGAACGATCCAACGAGGACAAACCTTTACCCTCACATTGACGATCAATAATGATTACAACAATTCGGAAGGTTTACCAACAACGAATCAAGTAAGTTTCTCTGTCAATAATGCCCAAGCATCGAGTGCGATTACTCAATCTGGAAATACGTATACGCAAACATTTATCGCAACCACAGATACTAGTGCAACTACGATAGAAGCTACGGCCGGTGTAACCGATACTGCAACCAATTATAAAGAAGGCTATCAACAATTAACTTTGGACTTAGCTGCCATGCATTCGGTTTCCTATCAATTTGTCAGTGGTACCCAAGATAAAACCTTGCCACAAGAAGTCATGAAATTATTACCAGAATCGACCACCGCACAAGAAGGAGAAACGGTTACAGCTACGCAACCAGAAACGACAAAAGTGACGGTGGATGATGGTGTATGGACATTTACTGGTTATGATGCCAATGAAAAAGTCATGGATACAGATATTACATTCACGGGTACATGGACGTTTACAGCCAATCCAAAACAAGCAACAACATCCAAAACCAATAATGCTAACAATAACACAACGCAAACAAAAAATAGCGAAGGATCACAAACGAAAAAAACAGAAGGCACACAAACTGGTATCGAAACCCATGCAACGCAATGGATCGTAACAGGTGTACTTGCTTTCGGTCTTCTATTGATACTACGAAAGAAACATGCCTAAGCAACGGAGAAAGCAATCTCCGTTTTTTTCTGTTTACATAAAAAAAGGCACGTAATGTGCCTTTTCTAGTACAATTTTGCTCCGGCTGGAATATGATCATCCACAAGCAATAGATGTAACTTTTCTTCACCTGCTTCTTTATGGATGGCACTGAGCAACATACCACAAGAATCAATACCCATCATTTTACGAGGAGGTAAATTAACGATTGCAATCGCTGTCTTACCAATTAAATCTTCTGGTTCATAATAAGTATGGATTCCACTTAAGATCGTACGATGTGTATCCGTGCCATCATCCAATGTAAACTGCAACAATTTCTTTGATTTTGGTACTGCCACACAATCTAAGATCTTCACTGCACGGAAATCACTCTTACTGAACGTATCAAAATCAACATATTCTTTAAATAATGGTTCAATTTCTACCTTTGAAAAATCAATCTTTTCAACAGGTGCTGATGTTGCTGCATTGGCTCGTTTCGCTGCTTTTGAATCCCCAACCAATTTCATATGAGGGAACAACAAGACTTCACGAATGGTTCTTTGATCAGTTAGTAACATCACAAAACGGTCAATTCCTAAACCTACACCACCAGTTGGAGGCATACCATATTCCAATGCTTCCACATAATCGGTATCCACTTCATTGGCTTCATCATCACCAAGATCACGAAGTTCCAATTGTTTCTCAAAACGTTCTTTTTGATCAATTGGATCATTCAATTCGGAGAAGGCATTGGCATATTCATGACCACAAATAAACAATTCATAACGATCTGTAAAACGAGGATCATCTACATTCTTCTTCGCTAATGGACTGATTTCAATTGGATATTCATAGACAAACGTTGGTTGTTCAATAGTTTCTTCACAATATTTCTCAAAGAATAAGGAAATAATATGACCTACGGAATTATGTTTTTGTTCCAATTCGATATCATGTTCAGCAGCTAATTTCTTTGCGTCTTCAAAAGACATTTCTTGTTTAAAATCAATACCTGTCTTTTCTTTAACGGCATCGCACATTGTTATACGTTTAAATGGCTTGCTTAGATCCAATTGTGTTCCTTGGTATGTAATCACATTGGTTCCTAATACTTTTTCGGATACAAAACGGAACATACCTTCAATTAGATCCATCATGCCATGCAAATCACTATAGGCAACATACGCCTCGACCGTTGTGAATTCTGGATTGTGCGTGGCATCCATTCCTTCATTACGGAACAAACGACCAATTTCATACACACCTTCCAAACCACCAACGATCAATCGTTTCAATGGCAATTCTGTCGCAATACGTAAATAGAAATCCATATTCAAGGCATTGTGATGGGTCACAAATGGACGAGCGGCTGCTCCACCTAAAATTGGTTGTAGAACGGGTGTTTCTACTTCCATCAATCCTTGACCATCTAAATATTCTTGGATTGCTCGAATGATTCTTGGTCTTGTGAGCGCAATTTTCTTTGCTTCTGGATTCATGATCAAATCCACATAACGACGACGATAACGTTCTTCGGTATCTTGTAGTCCATGGAATTTTTCTGGCAATGGACGCAAAGACTTCGCTAAATGCGTGTATTCCTTGGCACGTACCGACAATTGTCCATGATCCGTTTTCATAACGGTACCTTCAATACCAACGATATCGCCAATATCATTCTTTTTGAAGATCTCATACATTTCATCGCCCAATTCATCTTTACGAACATAGATTTGAATATCTCCTGTCACATCTTGGATATTCATAAATCCGGCTTTTCCTTGACGACGTTTACGCATGATACGACCAGCAATCGTTACATGTACATCTAATTTTTCTAGTTCTTCCTTGGTATATCGATCATATTCTTCCGTGATTTGACCACAACGCGCATCTCGATCAAAACGACGACCAAATGGATCAATACCCATATCGATCAAATCTTGCATCTTTTGACGGCGTACTTGTTCTTGTTGCGTAAGTTTTTGTTTCATGTCTTCTCCTTTTCTCTCATAAAAAAAGAACATCTCATCCAAGGGACGAAATGTTCGTGTTACCACCCTATTTTGTTTAGAAATCACTTTCTAAACCTCTGCCACTGTCGATAAACAGTGCTTCCTTTAATGCAGGAACTACAAGCAGCTCCAAGGTTTTATTCCCCATCATCCTGTACTCTTTTCCACCAACCAAGAGTTCTCTAGACCATTATTGATCGGTACTCGTCCTTTTCATAGCCTTATGTGTATCGTACAAAACCAAATCCACTTTGTCAATCAGAGATTACGTTTTCTAATTCCGAAAGTGAAATAGGTCCTTCTCGTAATATAGCTAACTGCTCTTTTGTACAATCCACGATCGTACTTGCCATACCTTGTTGACATTGGCCTTGGACGATGCCATCGATATTTGGCAGATTTTCTTTGGCCTGATCAAAAGTAATCGCTGCAGGACGTCCTGAAATATTCGCACTACTAACCAATAATGGTTTATTCAATCGCTGGATCACATTTAAAATAAACGGTGCATCCGGAATACGAACAGCGACGGTATCCTTCCCATTCGTATATTCTTTTGATACATCTTCTCTTAAAGGCAAGATCAAAGTCAATGGGCCTGGTAAAAACGCATCAATGATCTTTTCGGTCCGCGCATCCACTTTCGCAATTTGTTTCATTTGCGAAGCACTCGCAACCATCATCGGAATGGGCTTGGTTTCCGGACGATGTTTGGCATGTTTTAAACGCGAAAGATCATTTAAATCTCCATAAACGACGCCCACACCATAAACCGTATCCGTAGGAATAGCTAAAACATCATGCGCTAAAAACGCATTCGCTACTTTTTGTGCATCTTTTTGTGTATATATCTTCATACTGTTAACCTCTTTCTATCTATGATAAAATAAAGATATGTTTGATACAACTATTGCGGCGATATCCACTGCACTAGCCCCCGGTGCGATTTCCATCGTTCGGGTATCTGGTGAAGATGCGATATCCATTGTCCAATCGATTTTTAATAAAGATATCACCAAGGCCAAATCCTATACCATGCATTATGGCTATATCATTGATGAAAATAAACAACCTGTCGATGAAGTATTGGTTTCAATCTTTCGTGCGCCAAAAACATATACGCGTGAAGACATTGTCGAAATCAATTGCCACGGTGGTGTATACATCACACGAAAAATATTGACCATGGTCCTCAGTCATGGTGCACAAATGGCCAAACCCGGTGAATTTACCCAACGGGCTTTCTATCATGGACGTATTGATCTATCCCAAGCCGAAGCAGTCGAAGATATGATCGAGGCCACCAATGATACTGCATCCAATATGGCCATCCAAGGTATTCGCGGTAGTGTAGCCGAATTGATCAAACCATTGATTGAAGATTTATTAAATATCATTGCACAAATTGAAGTCAACATTGATTATCCGGAATATGAAGATGTCGCTCAATTAACTACCGAAGAATTATTACCCATGACCAAGACATGGCTTGAAAAGATCGATGCCATCTTAGCACGTGCCCAAAGTGGTCAATTAGCGAAAAAAGGTATCGATACCATTTTAGTGGGTAAACCCAATGTTGGAAAAAGCTCTTTATTAAATGCTTTATTGGAAGAAGATAAAGCCATTGTAACCGATATTGCGGGAACCACCCGTGATTTAGTGGAAGGACAGATCCATATTGGATCCGCACAATTTAATTTGATCGATACCGCAGGCTTGCATGCCTCGACAGATCAAATTGAACAAATTGGGATTCAAAAAACCCAAGAAAAATTGAAACAAGCACAACTAGTAATCGTCGTATTGGATGGATCCAAACCATTGGATGCGGAAGATCAAAAATTATTAGACCAAACAAAAGAAAAGACACGCCTCATTGTCTACAATAAAAAAGACAAGTTGGAAACACAACAGGAAGGTATCTGGATTTCCGCACAAAATCATGAAATCGAACCTTTATTGGATGCCATGAAACAATTATTTGAAACCAATGTTGTCAATGAACATCCTTTATTATCCAGTGAACGACAGATTGGTTTGATCCAACAAGCCAAACAAGATATGTTGCATGCCAAGGAAGCCATGGAAATGGGCGTGGAACCCGATTTGGTTGAAATCGATATTCAATCGGCCCATGATCATTTAAAAGAAATCTTTGGAGAAGTCCATCGAGAAGACCTCATCGATACGTTATTTTCGAAATTCTGTTTAGGCAAATAAAAAGTTCTCGTTGTTGAGAACTTTTTTAGTGCTCTTTCCAAAAATCAACGGGTTCATAATCTTGTAGAGGCGCTAAGAAACCGGCATGATCTAATTCTGTTTGAATCAAATCTAAGGTCTTTTGATCTTCAGCCGATATCGTATGATAATGATAACCAGCCGTCACATTCATCAATAAAGACGAATGCCCCCATTCGATTTCATGAAGATAATTTTCTACATCGCGTCGTGATTTGATATTCAATGGCGCTTTTAATAACCCATACACACGATGATATACAAATACATCATCGATCTTACCACCAAGGTCTACAATCAAATTCATTTCTTCGCGAGCCTGCTCATTGGTATGATGAACTTTGAATACCCTTGTTGTTTCATTTTCCGCCAACAAGATATATCCTTTATTAGTCGATAAGATCTGCCTATTCTCAGCGCGTAATAAGGCAATATCCTGGACGACGACCTGACGAGAAACTTGCAGTTGTTTAGCCAATAAAGTACCAGAATATGGCTGTTCTTGTTTCGATAAAATGTGAATAATTTCTTCTCTTCGTTGTTTTCCCGTCATTCTATACCTCCTACAAAGCGTGTAAATGTTTTAGAGATACATCCAATATGGGTGCTGAATGTGTCAAAGCCCCACTTGAAATATAATCAACGGAAAGATCCTTGATCCGATCAATATTGGCTTTGGTTACATTCCCCGAAATTTCGATCTTTGCTTTACCATCGATCAAAGATATGGCTTGCGCCATCATATCATGATCCATATTATCTAACATGATGATGTCTGCACCAGCGGATACAGCTTCTTTGACCATGCCTAAATTTTCTACTTCCACCTCAATTTTACGTACAAATGGTGCATAGGCCCTTGCCATTTGAATGGCTTGTGAAACACCACCAGCCGCATCAATGTGATTATCCTTCAACATCACACCATCAGATAAATTATACCGATGATTATGACCACCGCCAACTTTAACCGCATATTTTTCAAAAATACGCATATTTGGCGTTGTCTTTCGTGTATCCAACAGCTGAATGGACGTTCCCTCTAATAACTTTGCCATCTGATGTGTATATGTGGCAATTCCACTCATCCGTTGTAAATAATTCAAAGCCGTTCTTTCACCGGATAATAGGACTCGAATGTCCCCTTTTACTTGTGCCAATACTTGTTGATCGTGAATGTTGTCGCCATCTTTGGCCTGCCACTCTACTTTCATGGTTGGATCGAGAAGGGTAAACACACGCTCGAAAACTTGAGCCCCACAAAGAATGCCATCTTCTTTCGCAATCAAGTCAACTTGGCCTTGTTTGGATGTGGGCATGACACAATTGGTCGATACATCTTCACTATTGATATCTTCTTCAAGAGCACTTTGGATCAAAGGATCCACGTGCAAACGCATTGTGATTGGATCAAACATATTTACCTCCTAAGCCATGACTTTGGTCTGAACCATATGCCGATAGGTTTCTTTCAAGACCGTCATGTTCGTATAGTCTTTTTCTTGGACCTTGGCAAAAACCAAGGGATTATGCAACGTTTCATACGATGCACTGATTTCTTTGGCTGCCCTTTTAGCAAACACCAAAGACTCCAACAAAGAATTCGAAGCCAATCGATTCTTACCATGCACTCCATTGCAAGCTGTTTCGCCAATCGCATATAAATGATCCATCGAAGTCTTCGATTGTTTATTGACTTTGATACCACCCATAAAATAATGTTGCGCAGGAACAACTGGAATCGGTTCTTTTTCCGGATCATACCCCATTTCCAGACAATGTTGCACAATATGAGGAAAATGACTAATCAATTGTTCATGACCAATGGGACGAAGATCTTCCCAAACATGATCGGTTCCATCCTTTTTCATTTGTGCTTTGATTTTTTCCGTCAAAACATCACGTGGTAATAATTCATTGGTAAATCGTTGCATGTTCTTGTCATACAACAATGCCCCTTCCCCACGCACACTTTCACTGATCAAAAAGGAACGATCCTTTTCATTGGGTGAATAAAAAGTGGTTGGATGAATTTGCACATAATTGATATTCTTTAATGCGATGTGATGTTTGATAGCTAAGGCAATACCATCTCCTGTTAAATGACGGAAATTGGTAGAATGACGATAAACACCACCCACACCACCGGTGGCCAACAGCACATAATCAGCCGATACTTTTTCAATGGTACCATCCGCTTTCTTCATGATGATGCCATAACAAGTATTCTTTTCTTCCACCAAATCAATCATAGTCGTATATTCCAACAACGTGACATTGGGCAAAGTCATGACCTTTTTCAATAGATTCTTGGTGATTTCTTTTCCCGTTTCATCTTCATGAAACAAGATACGCTTATGTGTATGCGCTCCTTCTCGGGTAAAATCCAGTTTACCATTGGCATTCTTATGAAAGTGGACACCATAGCTAATCAATTCATGGATCACATTTTGACTCGATCGAATCATGATATCGACCGATTCTGGATCATTTTCATAATGCCCTGCCTTCATCGTATCTTCAAAATAAGATTGATAATCTTGCTCATTTTTCAACATGCAGATGCCACCCTGCGCTAAAAAAGAATCACTACTTTCGGCATCTGATTTTGTGATGATAAGAATTTGTTTATTTCTAGACAATTGTAAAGCCGCATATAATCCGGAACAACCACAACCTACAATGCAAATATCTGTTCTCATGTTTTGTCCTTCTTTCCTGACAGTGGCCATTATATTCTTTGTCAAGTCCATTGTCAAGACAATAGACTTGACAGTATTGACAAGCCTTTCTATAATGTCATTGTTTGCCAAGGAGTTAAAAAAATGAATACAAAAGAAATGCAAGATGAAATCAAACGCATCAAAAAAGAAAAAGATATGCTGATATTGGCCCATGCCTATCAAAGTCAAGATATATTAGAAGTTGCCGATTATATGGGTGATTCTTATGGATTAAGTGTCCAAGCTTCAAAAACCCATCACCAAAATGTCGTCATGTGTGGTGTTCGCTTTATGGCCGAAACCGTAAAGATCTTATCGCCAAATAAGCACGTTTATTTAGCCAATCGCTATACAGGTTGTCCTATGGCCCAACAAATGACCAAAGAAGATGTGTTGATGTTAAAAGAAAAATATCCGGAATATGCGGTCGTTGCTTATATCAATACCACTTCAGAATTAAAAACGGTTGTCGATATGGTTGTCACTTCCAGCAGTGCCGTGCGTATATTAAAAAAGATGCCTCAAAAAGACATCTTGTTTATTCCAGATCCAAATTTAGGTTCCTGGGTTGCCAAACAACTACCTGAAAAAAACATCAAGACCTTCCAGGGTGGTTGTCCAACCCATTGGCGCATCTCCAAAAAAGATGTGGAAAGAGCACGCAAAGAACATCCTCATGCAGAAATATTAGTGCATCCTGAATGTAAACCAGAAGTCACCGCATTGGCCGATTATGCAGGAAGTACCACAGGGATCATGAAATATGCCAAAGAAAGTGATAAAAAAGAATTTGTAATTGGTACCGAAAACAGTATCGTCCAACATCTACAATTTGACTGCCCGGATAAGAAATTCTATTGTTTATCAGTCGAATGTGTATGTCACAATATGCGTCAAACCACACTGGTCGATGTCTACAATACCATCACCGGTAAAGAACAAGAAGAAATCCTTTTGCCGGAAGATATCATGCAAAAAGCCAAAATTGCGATCGATCGAATGGTCGAGGCCGGAAAATAATAAAAAAAAACACCAGAGAGTCCATGAATAAAGGACTTCTGGTGTTTTTATTCAAAACTTATTCGTACCATTCCGTGTGCCGAAGATTTAAATACGGACGAGATTGACGAGCTTGTTTGGCTTGATCCAAATCAATATCTACGCTCAATAGCTCCTCTTCATAGCCGGCTTGGGCAATCGTATTTCCATCCGGATCACAGACCAAGGATTCACCCGCAAAATGCATTTGATCCTCTTTTCCTGTGCGATTGCACATAGCCACAAAACAACAGTTTTGAAACGCTTGGACCCGAATCTCTTGTTCAAATAATTCCATTGGTTCCGCTTTGGTGTTGGCCGTTGGAATCAAGATCAAACCCGCGCCTCTTAAGGCTTCGGTACGAATGCTTTCCGGATAATGCCGATCGAAACAAACCACGATCCCGATATCACCAAACACATGAAAGCCATCATTGGCTGGTGTGTAATAATCTTGTTCGTAAAATTGATCTACTTGTGCAATATGTACCATCTTTTGACAACCTATGATCTGACCTTCTTTGTCAATCAAAAAACTGGCATCATATTTTTTATCCTCTTCTCGAAAATAAAAATTTGGACAAGCCATGATTTGATATTGTTTACACAATTCACGAAATTGGGTAAATATCGGATTCTCTATATCGATTGCGTTTGGATCCATATGACGATATTGAGCAAAAAAAGGCGACATTTGAACTTCGGGATAAACAATCAGATCCACTTTTTGTTGTCCTGCTTGTCGCAACAAAGACAAGCTCTTATCCACATTTTCATCCCAATTCTTTGACATCTGCATTTGTGCGAGTGCTATTTTCATACGCTATCCTTTGTCTATTTCTAGACTCCTACATCGCATATCCCATCATAAAATCGGCCCAACCATCTTGATCACAAGGCTTTTTTGTGATGATATCCGCCACCGATTTCGTATCTTGCGAACCATTTTTCATACAAACACCCAAACCACTATATGCCAACATCGAATTATCATTCGATGTATCACCAAAAGCCATGACTTGATAAGCTGGTATTTGTTTCAATTCACAATATTTCTTGAGTGCAAATCCCTTGTTGGTATGCTTATTCGCAAATTCATATAAGGTCGATTGCGTTTTAAAGCCTTCATATCCAGATTGGATCGGATGGGCTTTAAAATACGCTTCTACATCTGCCATTTCATTTTCGGGTACTCGGAACATGATTTTCGCATTCTCCGTTCGATACAAATACGAAATGTCATCGACCTTCTTGACCTTTCGATTAGAAGAAGAAGCCGAAACCTGAACCATCTCATCTTCTTTAACACAAACGACCACACCTGGTTCATAAATAATGGGATTGCCATGAAACGGTTTCATCAAATCAATGGTTTCTTTGATCCACTCTGGTTTCATCATATAGTAACTATATTCCTGGTTGGTTCGACAATCACGCAAACTTGAACCATTCATCCCAATCATCATATCAACATCAATGCCCCAGTTTTCAATCATAAAGTCTAGATCCTCTAAGGGACGACCACTGGCTAAGCCAAATAGGATTCCTTTGGCACGCAATAATTCAATGATCTTTTTTGCTGGTTTAGACAGCGAAGCATGCGGTACGATCAGCGTATTATCAATATCACAAACAACGAATTTAATGTTTTTCTTCATCTTCCACTTTCTCCTTTGGCATTTCTTGTATCGTCTTTTTATGGAAAGATCGAACGACCATTGACGATAAAAAGACACTGATACATCCAAATATGCCAGCAAACATAAGAATACTATATGTATATTGTTTCAATTGTCCGGTAAAGGCAAAAATCGATAAAAGGATCATCAATAACGAAAATATAAGATCCAACAACCATGCCTTACTTTTCAAGGCATACATCTGCACACTATTTTGTAGAATAAAAATACTCTGGATCAAAGAAAACAACTGCATATATTCTTTGACATTTCTCGTCATATCATTGATACGAATCAATCCAACCAATCCCAATAGGATCAATAAGACCCCTAAGGTAAACCCATAATCCGACATGTGTTGATACGATTTGCTCAGAAAATACGAAACGATCTCATAAATCCCGATGCCCCATAAGACGATACAAAAGACATAACACAAACTACTGAATTGCACATTTTTGGAAAACAACATGGCTGCACCAATGAGGATACTTGCCACCGCTGTGATGGCTTGTAAGATCGCGCCATTATTCTTGAACCGTTTCATTCTCTCCTCCATGGGTATTCAAATACCATTTTACGATAGCTGTGCCAATGATCAACACATAACCAATCAAGCTCATTCGATCCGGCCATTCATGGAAAACCAAAAAGCCCAATATCGCTGCATAGATCACTTGTGAATAATCAAAAACCGATATTTCTTTGGCCGGTGCAAATGTATAAGCAGCCGTCACACTAAATTGGCCCAAAGCAGCTGAACAGCCTGCTAAGATCAAACACAATAATTGGATAAATGTCATCGGTTGATAATCCATGAGCATCGGGATCAAACAGACAATCGATGAAAAGGCCGAAAAAACAAAGACAATCAATGGTCCTGGCACATTATGCTTTCCTAATTTACGCACAAAAGTATAGGCCGTTCCTGCACACATGCCACCAATCAATCCCACAATAGCTGGTAATGAGGCCAATCCTGCGGTTGGCTTGACCACAAACATGGCGCCGACAAACGCAACAATGACCGTAAGGATATCCATGGAATTGGGTCTTTCACCCAAAATAAAAATAGACATCAAGACCGCAAAGAAGGGACTCATCTTATTTAAGATATTCGCATCGGGCAATGCCAAACGACTGATTGCCCAGAAATTAAAGATCAAGCCAATCGTACCAAACAACGATCGCAAAAATAACGGCAAATAATCCCTTTTATCGACATGCAACGATCCTTTGTATCGAACCAAAGAAACACTCGCAATCAAGACCGCTACGATGTTTCGGAAAAAGGCCTTCTGCATCGTTGGCACATTTCCTGCCAACTTCACAAAAAAGCTCATAAACGCAAAGCCTAAAGCGGCCAATAATATAAATAAAATTCCCTTTACATGATCATTCATACGTAGATTTTAAACCTTTCAACAAAATAAAGAAAGGTGCCACCCTCCTTACTGAAACGCGCATATTTTTACTTCTTTTGCGCATATGCCCATTATAGCACAAAGGCCTAGCATTTCTGCTAGACCGACTCATTTTCAAATACTTCTTGCATCGATGGTACCCTTTCTTTATTGGTTTGTTCTTCATATTCTTTCAAAGATGCAATGGCTTCTTTGGACATCGGAATCAAAACGATCATATTAAAGATCGTCATCAAACCAATGCCAATATCTCCCAAATCCCATACAAAAGTATAGGTTGCTAGTCCACCAATAAACAATTGGGATAAAGCCAATACCTTATAGATAGTTTGTGGCATCCAACGATCCCCAAAAATATAGGCGATATTGCTGCGAGCATAATACAAAATTCCAATAAACGTTGAGAAACTAAACAACCACAAGACAATCGCAATAAAGATGACACCCACTTGACCAAAATGATAGGACATCGCACTCTGCAACAAATCCATACCTTGTAGTCCATTGATCACTGCATGTGGCGCAGTCAACATGATCATAGCTGTACACGTACAAATCACGATCGTATCAATAAAGACACTTAAACTTTGGAGCATGCCACTCTTGACCGGATGCGAAACATGACTAGTAGCTGAAGCACAAGGCGCAGATCCTGAACCAGCTTCATTGGAAAATAAACCACGTTTGACACCATTCATCAATACGGCACCAAAACCGCCCGCAACCATTTGTTTCAAACCAAACGCTTGAACAAATATTTCATGGATGACCGAAGGAAGCGATGTGATATTTCGAACCATGACATAAATTGTCAAGCCAAAATAGAAACAAGCCATGATTGGTACAATCACATCCAATACTTTGACTGTCATGTTTTTTCGTAAAACGATACAAGCCGCTAAAGCGACCAAGATAACCGTCGTATAGATAGGTGGAATATGAAATGCATTTTCAAATGCCGAAGAGACCGAATTACCAACAACTTGACTAATGCCAAACCAACACAATAAACCCGAAAACGCAAATACGATGGCAATGATACTTTTCTTTTTCTTGGTCTTGCGGGTAAAGAAAGCATGAATATAATAAGCAGGACCCCCACGATAGCCACCATACAAAGGATCTCGTTCATGATAGAGTTGTGCCAATGTGGCTTCCACAAAAGCTGTTGAAGAACCAACAATAGCCGTTAACCACATCCAAAAAACGGCACCGGCACCACCGGCACTGATAGCAGCGACAACGCCGACTAAATTTCCCATACCCACACGAGTAGCGGTCGAAACGATCAAACCTTCCAATCCCGAGATGGCATGAGCTTCTTGATCTTTCTTTTCCATGGTGATCTGGATCATATCTTTAAAATGACGAATGGGCAAAAAACGCGTCCGAATTGTAAAAAAGATACCCGCAGGAATCAAGATCAACACCAATAAGGATAATCCAACATGAAAGTGAGGCAAGGAAATGGTAATCAAATCGCCCCACAAGAAATTATAAATAAACTGTACAAACGCCATAGTTACACCTTGACTTTCTCATGGTCCAATATAAAATAAAAATATATATTTGTACAATTAATAGTCTTTATAATAAGCATTGAAAATTCTTATGGACACAAAACTGATTCAAACTTTTATCACCGTAGCTGAACTCAATAGTTTTTCAAAAGCTGCCAAAAAACTTGGGTATTCCCAGCCGACCGTTTCGCAACAAATCCATCAATTGGAAAATGAACTCCATGTTCCCCTGTTTGAACGTGTTGGTCATACAATCAAGTTGACCGAACAAGGCCATCAAAAACTCATGATGGCACAAGCCATTCATCATGAAATGCAAGTCTTTATTACGCAAAAGGAAGATACCTATCAAGGTTCTGTCCACATTGCGATGGCTGATTCTTTATGCGATCCTCTCATCACCAAACACTTTCAACAATTTCATGAAGAATACCCACATATCGATTGGATCATCACCACAGGAGGTACCTTTGATATGTATTCGATGATCGATCACAATCAGGTCGATATCGTCTGTACCTTGGATGATCATTTATACGATATGACCCACTTAGTAACCAACGAAGAAAAGATTCCATGTCATTTTGTCGCATCCAGCCATCATCCGCTCGCAAATCAAAAAATGATTTCGGTTGAGCAACTCATCCAATATGATTTTATCTTGACGGAAAAGAATATGAGTTATCGTCGCAAATTAGATACGCTTCTAGCTCAAAAACAACTCGAAATCAAACCCATCCTAGAATTTGCATCAACCCAAGATATTTGTGAAATCATTACGCAAAATGTTGGTATATCCTTTTTACCTGATTTTGTCGTTGAACCTTACATTGAAAAACATGAAATTGTCTATTTAGACATTCCTGAAATTCAACTCCATGTCTGGAAACAAATCTTTATCCACAAAGAAAAATGGATCAGTCCCGTTTTGCAGGCAACAATTGATTATCTTTCCAACATTCATCTACAAAAAAAGAACTCGGATTGAGTTCTTATTTTTCTTTTGCTTCTTTGTCACGATCAAACGCAATTAATTTCGCGATGATTTCATCACAAATCTGATCGGTGCTCTTACCATCGGTCGCAACAACCACATCGGCTACCGCCAGATATTTATCTTTACGTTGATTCAACAAATCGGAAATAAATTCGACATTCATATGGTTATTTAAAATTGGTCTTTCATCACTATCTTTGACACGTTCCAAAATGGTTTCTGGTGTGGCAGTCAATAAAACGATACGACCATTCTTCTTCATGTGATCGGCATTATCGGCACGAAGGATGACACCACCACCACAAGAAATGATGCCTTGTTTGACTTTTTGTAGTTCAATCAAACAGTTCGATTCCAAATTACGGAAGTAGATTTCACCATATTCATCAAAAATCTCGGAAATCGACATACCTTGTTTCTTCACGATCATCTCATCCATTTCGATTCGATGCATTTCCAATTTACGTTCCAATTCGCTTGCGATTGTCGTTTTTCCAGCACCCATGAAACCAATCAAGAAGACATTATAATCAAATAAAGCCTTGGCTTGAACACGACGAGAATTCTTCATGATATATTTGAAAACATCCAAGATTTCTTCTTCAAATTCATTATCTTTTAAATATTCCTCTAAAGCCTTGGTTTGTTTCGCTTCTTGTTCCGGTTGAAGAATCGGAATTCCGGTTGCTTTTTTATACGCAATGATGTCTTGAATCAATACCATTCGATCCGCTAAGGCATCGATGATACGCATATCGGTATCACCAATCTTCTCACGAATTTCTTCCAATTGTTTTGTATCACTCATAATCTTTCACCTCAAAAAAATAGCCACGTTTATGTGGCTATCATTATACCTTATCTCTATTTTTCCGACAAGTTGGATTTAGCGATTGGCCTCTTTCATATAAGCATGAACTAACGAAGCATCCACTTGTTTTTCAATCGCTACATACACTTTTTCACTTCGCGTATCCATTTCGGCTTGGGTGGCACTATCCAATGTAATAATTTGGGTGCCACTATCCTTGATGGTTTGAATACGTGAAGCAATTCGCTTATCCGATTGTTTACGAGCATACTCTTTCGCAATTCGTGCAGCTTGACGAATGATCTTTTGTTGGTTCTTTGGCAAAGACTTCATAAATTCACTCGAAACCGTTAAAGAAATCAAATGTGGCAAGTGATTGGTTTCCACTACATAATCTTGTTGCTCATACAATTTATTCGAAACAATGACTTCATATGGATTTTCTTGGGCATCAATCGTTCCTTGCTGTAAACCAATGTAAACTTCCGAAAAAGTCATTGGTGTTGGACTGGCTCCTAATTGTTTCCAGAACATCATATGATAGGAATTCTCCATTGTTCGAATCTTTTGTCCTTTAAAATCATCGATGGACGTGATCTTTTTATTGGTGGACATGACACGGAAGCCTTGATCGGCATATCCTAATAATTCATAACCGCCTTCGTTGTAGACTTTCTGGATTTTTGCCATAAATTCGGAATCATCAATAGCTGTTCGTACCAAGTTAATATCATTATAAACACGAGGCATATCAAAGACGGCAATATCTGGCATGAAAGTGACTTGTGGTGCTGTATTTTGAACCACAAAAGGAATATCTCCATCCTTTTGACTTTCCAATAATTCACGATCCCCACCCAAAACACTATTGGGATACACTTGGATTTTCATCTTACCCTGACTCAATCGTGAAACTTCTTGTGCAAACTTTTCTGCATAAATCTGGGTAACGGTATCTTCTGGACTCGATGTTCCCAATGGCCAAGCATATCGTTGTGTACCCGTACTGGCTTGGGTACCACAACCAGCTAAGGAAAGCGATAAAATACCGCTTACTACAAGGGCAGTTAATTTTTTTAATCGTTTCATTCTGTTCTACCCTCCTAATAAACATAAACTGATTTGTGGCACAAATGTAATCAATAATAACGCAATCAAGAAGATACCAATCATTGGCATCGCCTTACGAGCAATATCCATGACTGGCACTTCCGTTAGTGAACTAGCTACAAACAAGTTGACGCCAATTGGTGGTGTCACAAAACCGATGGCTAAGTTGACGACCATCATGACACCAAAATGAATTGGATTCATACCTACTTGCGTGACAATTGGCACTAGGATTGGTGACAAGATCAAAATCGCTGGAGTTGTATCCATGACCATACCAACCACCAACAAGAAGGCATTGATCACCAACAATAAAACAACCTTGTTTGTAAAGTGGGATAAGATCCAAGCACTAATGGTTTGTGGCACTTGCATCAATGTCAATACACGCGAGAATGCCACGGCCGCAGCCAAGATAAATAATATAGGTGCATACGTATGGACTGCTTCCACAAAAATATGCCAAATATCTTTCCACTTCAGTGTTTTATAGACAAATAAACTAATGATCAACGCATAGAATACGGAAATAACAGCAGCTTCGGTTGGTGAAGCAATTCCGGAATAAATACATCCCAAAATAATCACCGGACTCAATAAAGCTAAAAAGCCGTCTTTGAACACTTTCATAAAACCAGCTTCATGCAATTCTTGGACTTTCGTATTGATCTTTTCTTTATCTTCGCCGTGTCGTTTACAGTAATAAACGCAATATGCCATCAATAAGAACCCAATCAATAAACCAGGCACGATACCGGCAATGAACAAATTACTGACCGATTCCCCACTGGCCATCGCAAACATGATAAATGGAATGCTTGGTGGAATAATAACACCTAAACCACCAGCTACCGCAACGATCGCAATGGAAAATTTCTTTTCATATCCCAGTTCCAACAAAAATGGAATGGTCATTGAACCAACGGCTGCCACCGTAGCCGGTGCCGAACCGGAAATGGCCCCATAAAATAAGCAGGTCACTACGACAGCACAAGGAATACCAGCTGTTAAATTGCCTAAAAAATACGCAAAAATATCAAATAATTTCTTTGAAATTTGTCCATGTGCCATGATGATACCGGCCAACACAAACATGGGTACGGCCAATAGTGGAAAGCTATCGATTCCACCCAACATGGAACGAATCACAAAACTACCACTTGCGGTAAAACTTGGATCAAACAAGCCGGGTAATACTGCAACAATGCCCAATGAAATAGATATCGGTACAGCAATCAATAGACAAATGGCAAAAATTATAAATACGACTCCTACTGACATACTACTTACCCTTTTCCTTTACTGTATCGCTAATTTCATCCGCCAATGTTCCTTCTTCTGGAAAATCCACATCCTTCTTCAATACGATTTCCATATTGATGAACCAACGCTGGATCAAACGAATGCCTGTTAAGATGAAACAAAAGAAAGGTGCTGCTTGGACATAATACATGGGAATGCCGCATGCAGGTGATAACTGACCACTTTCAATGGTTGCCACCAAATAACGATAGGCATAGGGAATCAATACCCCAAAGAAGAGAATGGAAATTGTCAAGTTCACAACTTTAAACATAGCCTCTCCACGTTTTGGAAACATTTTGATAAAGTGATCGATCTTGATCGAAATACACTTTCGCGTACAAAGACTGACACTTAAAAAAGCAGACCAGATAAATAAATACCGGGTGATTTCTTCTGACCACGACAAAGAAACACCAAGTAAATAACGCGAAATCACTTGCATGCCCATGATCACTGCCATCGCAATCAGAAGGAGCACCATCAGTATTTCTTCGAGATTTTCTTCTAAATACTTCAGAACTTTCATCCTACTTTCCTCTCTGACTAATAATTAAATTATACTTAAACAAAAAGCACATGTCACGCAGAAGATGACATATGCTTCCTTGCTTTTTACAGACTCTTATGAATCAATGTTAAGATCGTATTTAGATCTTCGGCATTCATTTGACCAGGTGCTGATACTTTGCCAACCGCACCAAAGGTAGCTGCCGAACCAAATACCTCACCACACAAACGTGAAATTAATCCCGTACCTGCCATGGACATGGTGATAATTGGCCGATCTGCATAATTTGTTGCCATCTCTTCAGTAGCTGCTAATAATGTCAATACATCCTTTTTATTATTTGGCATTACCGCGATCTTTGGGATATCGGCGCCTTGTTCCTGCATCTTGCGTAAACGCGAAACAATATCTGCTTGATCTGGTGTCTTATCAAAATCATGATTGGAAGCTACGACTTTTACATTGTTTTGATGAGCAACCTCAATGATTTGTGCTACATAGTCATCACCAGTAAAAGCTTCTACATCCACTAAATCAACCAAACCCGTTTTGGCAATGTTTTGATTCAATTCCACATAAGCTTCTGGCTCAATGGCTTTTTCGCCACCCTCTTTTGCGGTACGGAAAGTAAACAAGATGGGTGTGTCTTGCAAGACATCACGTAAAGCTTGCGCTACATCCTTGACTTGATCAAAATCAAATACACCTTCAAACCAATCTACTCGCCATTCCACAATGTCTAATTCAACATTCGCAAATGACTTGGCAGCAGCAATAATTTCATCTTTTGTTTGGCCAACAATTGGCACGATGATCTTCGGAAGACCTTCGCCAATTGTGACATTTTTTACTTGTACTGTATTCATTTTTTTATCCTTGTTCTACCGAATCAACCATTTTCGTATAACGTAAGTTTACATACAATCCCAATAATACACCAATACCAGTGATCACGATATTCATGACCATGACTTGGCTCGGTGCCATTTTGGAAGCAGCCGTTAAGATCGTATAGTTACATAAAGAAGAAGCAATCATGACCAATGCCGTTACAGTTCCTTTGATTTTTGGGAACAACATATTACATACCGAAGTCGCAATCTGAAGCAATCCACCAGCTCCAGCCCAACCAATAACGAAAGAACCAAGGATCATCAAGCTTTGTGTCTTACCAATCAACACAACGATCATAGTGATCAAGCAGATGGCAGGATACACCAAGATAAAACGAACATCTTTGATCTTACGTGTTAATAAGGCCGTCACGATCAAGGCAAGGATCGTACCAGCGGAATAATACGTTTGCATGATGGAAGGATTGGCCCAACCCACATTTTCGACTGCAAAGTTTTGCGCACAATTTAACCATAACTGGAATGTACCCGTACAAGTGAAACCAATCAAGATCATCGCAATGGATTCCAAAGAGAAATGCGTATGTTTTAAACTTTCTACTAAGCCTTCCTTCTTGCCTTCGGCTTTTTGATCAGCATCTGGCAATGGGAAGATCATTACTAGTACAAATAGAATAAGGTACGCAATACCACAAATCCAGAATAAACGATTATACGATGTCAATCCAGCAGCTGTTGTTGAAACTGTCACACCTAAGAAGAAAGGCAACAACATTTGCGAAATCGCAATAAAGAATTTGATTCCCATTGTTGCGACACCTGGTGCCGAATAGAAGATTTCGGTAACAGCTGGATAAATTCCTGTATCCAAGAAAGAGTTGGCAATACCACCAACAATGGCACAAATATACGCAATTTGATATCCACCATTTGGACCGGCATTAAACGCAAAAGCCAAACCAATCAAGTAAATCGCATACGAAGCACTACCAATCGCAGTAGAAATACGACGTCCCAATTTATCCGATAATGGACCGGCGAATGGTAAAGCAATCAATCGTCCCAAACCAAGTGCTGCCGAAATAGCTGTAATGGCCATGGCTTCCACTTGCCATGAAGCCGCAAGTGCATCTTTGATCAATGCTTGTCCTAAAACAGAGCATCCCACACCATGGATAAAGTAATTCAAGTACATGATCAATGCACTAGGCAAATATTTTTTCTTCATTTATTTGTCTCCCTTTTTCTCTCTCTTTTATTATTCGTATTTAATTCCTAAGACTTCTTTCATGTGTTCGATTGGCATATCATGACCTGTCCACATTTTGAAACCAGCAGCCCCTTGGAACAACATCATGCCAAATCCATTCATTTTCTTGCATCCAACTTCTTCTGCCATTTCCAAGAATCTTGTTTTGGCTGGCGCATATACTGTATCCGTTACGATCAAATCAGGACGTAGATACGAAGTATCTGGCAACCAAGTTTGTCCTTCCAATGGTTTCATTCCCATACCAGTTGCGTTTGCCAATAAATAGGAATCGGCAATTTCACGACGCAAAGCTTCTTTATCATCTAAATCAAACAATTGTGCATGACAGTTTGTCTTTTCATTGATTTTCTTTACTGTTGCTTGAGCATTTTCCCAGAATTTATCATGACGATTAAAGATGGAAATTTCTTTTACACCATCCAATGCTGCTTGGATTTCAATGGCAGTAGCAGCACCACCAGCACCAGCAATCGTCATTTTCTTACCAATGACATCGATATCATAGTCTTTCAAAGATTCCATATAACCAATTCCATCGGTGATATGTCCAGTCAATACACCATTATCATTTGTGATCGTATTGACCGCTCCACATAATTCAGCAGCTGGTGATAATTTATCCAAATATTGTCCAACCACGGTTTTGTTTGGCATGGAAACATTGGAACCAACCATTTTCAATGCACGCAATCCTTTGATGGCATCTTCCAAAGTGCTGTTATCTACTTCGAAAGCCAAATATGCATAATCAAGTCCTAAATATGCGAATGCTTCATTATGCATTGCAGGTGAACTTGAATGACGAATGGGATAAGCCATTAAACCAATCAATTCTGTGTGTCCTGTTAATCTTTCAGTCATTTTCTTTCTCCTTTTGTCTCACATGTTAAAAATTTAACAATCCATGGGTATTATAATCTAGCCATCTTTGCATTTCTAATATCATTTTTGTTGGAAATCAGTACATTCAATGTATTAATGATGATATAATTGTTGCAGGAGAAACATTGTGACATTAAATCAAATATTATATTTTCATCGTGCTGCTACATTGGAACACTTCAATTTGGCTGCTGAAAGTCTACATATTTCGGAACCCTCCCTTTCGCGATCCATTTCTTCCTTGGAACAAGAACTAGGAACATCTTTATTTGAAAAGAAGGGTCGAAATGTATCATTGACCAAAGCCGGGCGACTTTTTTTAGAGCAAGCCACCATTATCTTGAATGATATCAGTACCGCTCGTATGCGGATGCATGAATTTACTGAAAGTGGCGGACATGTCGTCATTGCGTATGTAGCACCACTGGCCCATTGGTTTTTACCTTCTTTAGTCAAACATTTCAAACAATCGGTGGATAATCGCAATATCCAATTTAATTTTTATGAAGGATATACCGATGCGAACATCAAAGGACTTCGTGAAAAAAAATATGATTTGGTGTTTGGTTCCAGTAAAGAAGATCAACCCGATGTCACTTTTATTCCAATCTTGAAACAAGAAATGGTTGTTTTATTGCCAAAAGATCATCCCATGGTCAATGAAAAATATCTTGATCATACGATCTTTTCAAAATATCCCGTCTTGTGCTACGATCCCAAAACGGGTTTAGGAAAAACAACCGTGAATTACTTCAAAGAATATAATGTCCATCCCAATATTACGAGTACCTTTCCAGATGAAGACAGTTTGGCTGCCTTTGTTGCGGATGGTTTTGGCATTGCCTTGGCCAGTGACTCCAAACCCATCTATCGGGATGATATCGTAATCAAACGATTGATCCCGGAAGAACAATTTATGCATACGATATATATGGCTTATTTAAAGCACGCGGTGCAAATGCCCGCGGTACGAAAAATGATCGAGTATGTCAAAACAAATGCAGGAGCAATGTGAGATTGCTCTTTTTTAATAGTTTTTTTGTACTAATTTTGAACAAAATAAGAATTAGACATTCATTCCCCGGTTCTTTACACTTGTATATGGTTAATTGTTAGTATTTTAACAAGCAAGGAGAGGAAAAATGAAAAGTAAGTATTCACACATTTTTTCACCATTTACAGTACAACGCATGACAACAAAAAATCGTATTGTCATGACGCCAATGGGTACAAACTTTGGTGAACATAGTGGCGAAATGAGTTTTTTACACATTAATTATTATGAACAACGTGCCAAAGGTGGCGTTGGTTTATTAACTGTTGAAAATGCGAGTGTCTATTCCCCTCAAGGATCCAACGGAACGACACAATTACGCATCGATCGTGATGAATTTATCCCTCGTTTATTCAATTTATGCGAGCGTGTTCATAAACATGGAGCATGCATTTCCATCCAATTAAATCATGCCGGTGCCAGTGCTATGTCATCTAGAACGGGAGAACAACCTGTATCTGCTTCTAATATTCCAAGTAAAGAAGGTGGCGAAATTCCTCGTCCATTGGAAAAAGATGAAATCTATGTGATCGTCAAAAAATATGGAGAAGCCGCAAAGCGTGCACAAATTGCTGGTTTTGATGCCGTAGAGATCCATGCTGGACACTCTTATTTATTGAGTCAATTCTTAAGTCCATTGACAAACAAGCGTACCGATGAATTTGGTGGTAGTGCGGAAAATCGAGCTCGATTTACACGTTTAGTCATCGATGAAGTACGTAAACAAGTAGGTCCTTTCTTCCCAATTTTCGTACGTATCAGTGCCGATGAATTCTTAGATGGTGGAAACACATTGGATGATTGTATCGATTACTTACAATATTTCGGTGACAATGTCGATGTGTATGATGTATCGGCCGGCTTAAATGGTTCCATTCAATATCAATTGGATGCCAACTATATGCCTGATGGATGGCGTTCGTATATGGCACGTCGTGTCAAGGAAGCCTATGGCAAACCAGTTGTAACCGTTGGAAACATCCGTGATCCTCAAGTTGCTGAAGATATCTTAGCTCGTGGCGATGCCGACTTAATCGGTATGGGACGTGGTTTGATTGCCGATCCGGACTGGGTCAACAAAGTAGAATTTGGTCATGAAGACGATATTCGCAAATGTATTTCTTGTAACGTTGGTTGTGCTGGCCATCGTATTGGTTTGAATCAGCCTATTCGTTGTACCGTCAATCCAGCTGTAAACAGTGGTGCCGATTACTATAAACACAAAGTCAATAAACCTTGCAACGTAGTTGTTGTCGGTGGTGGAACCGCTGGTTTAGAAGCGGCTTGTACCGCTGCAGAAGTAGGTTGTACAACTTTCTTGATTGAAAAGAGCAATCAATTGGGTGGTCTTGCATCAATCATTTCTAACATTCCAGATAAAACGAGAATGAAAGACTTCCCTAAATATTTAATTCATCGTGCTTCCAAGCTCCATAATTTATTCATTTTTAAGAATACCGAAGCCAATGTAGATTTGGTTAAGAACTTGAATCCAGATATCATTGTTAATGCAACCGGTTCAAGCCCAACTTTACCGCCAATTACAGGTCTTCATGATTTAGTAGACAGAGAAGGTACACGTGTTGCGACTGTATTAAAGATGATCGAACGTATGGATACCTATCCAGAAGATATGAAAGGTCAGAAAGTCGCTGTTGTTGGTGGCGGTGCCGTTGGTCTAGATGTCATGGAATACTTCACCGAAAAAGGTGCCGATGTTACCATGATTGAAATGTTACCAATCATTGGTAATGGTTTAGATCCTGTCACAAAATGTGATACACAAACCAAAATGAAGAAATACAACGTGAAACAAATGACGAAGACAGCACTTCAAGAAGTACACAATGATAAATTCGTTGTGAAGAATCCAGAAGGCGAAATTGAAGATGTACCATTTGATTATGGCTTCATTTGTTTAGGTATGCGTGCAAGCACTCCAGTTTTAAAAGACTTAGAAGAAGCATATGCCGATACCAATGTGGAAGTTTATAATATTGGTGATAGTAAACGTGCTCGTCGTATCATTGAAGGTACAACCGAAGGACGTAACGTGATCGAAGTATTAAAACGTCACGATTTCATGTAAAAAAGAAAATGGATCATATCTTAGATATGATCCATCTTTTTTTATTCCGCAAAGAATTTTTCTTTCACTTCTTTTACTGGCATATCCATACCGGTATACAGCTTGAAGGCGGCTACGCCTTGCCATAGTAACATGCCCTTACCACCAACGGTTTGACAACCATGAGCTTTGGCATCTTTTAATAATTTGGTTTCCACTGGATTGTATACTGTATCGGCTACAACCAAGCCTTCATGGAAGACCGACATATCTTCAACAACAGATTTATCATCCATTGGTTTCATACCAACGATCGTGGCATTGACTAAGATATCACTATCTAAGATTTCTTTCTTAAATGCTTCTTTATCTGCCAAATCAATCACATTCACTTTACATGCAGGAACGGCATCCATGATTTTTTTCGCCGTTTCTTCAATACGTGGGAAGAAAGCATCCTTGATATTGAAGATGGAGATTTCACGTGCGCCATCCAAAGCTAACTGGACTTCAATGGCTGTAGCTGCTCCGCCGCCTCCAACAATGGTAATTTTCTTATCTTTTACTTCGACACCATGATCACGAAGATTATTATTGAAACCTTCCCCATCGGTAATATGGCCAACTAACTTGCCATCTTCATTGACAATCGTATTGACCGCGCCAATGATCTTAGCAGCTGGAGAAAGTTCATCGACATTCTGAGCTGCCGCAATTTTGTCAGGCATCGTGACATTACATCCACGCATGTGGAAGGTCCGCATGGCTTGTAAGGCTTCCGGTACTTTATCTTCTTTGATATCGAAGGCAACATAGACATAATCCAATCCCAATCGTTCAAAACTGTAATTATACATAGCCGGTGACCCCGAATGGCCAACCGGCGATCCAATTAACGCTAATAATCCTGTTTTTCCTGAAATTCTGTCTGTTGTCATAAACGTCTCCTTTTATTATGTAGGTACATCATATCAAATAGAGAATTCGATTTCCATTGATTTTGAAAATATTTTCATTTTCACTTTCAATTTTGTTACATTATCGCGTAGAAAGAGAAGCCAAAAAAGCCAAGTAACATCCAAAATCGCCACAACGCTTCCGGAAATACTTTCCATCTTTTTCGTAGCCAATGCGATCTCGCCATGCACAACGGTATCCCATAGAACAAAGATAATTCGCTAATTCATCCAATCCGTAGATAACCGCATTGTGTTTTTTCGTACGTGTATCATTCATGGCATGGTTTTCTTCTTTCGTTTGTATCGCCCATTTGGTTCGAATATCAATATATTCAATGCTTGCCTCTAATAAAAGGCGATAATATTCTTTAGCGACCAAATCTTCTCCCATCTCAAAAATCATTTGATCATGGATTTGCGCTGCATCATCAATGCTTAAAGCCTCTGGCTCTCTATCATATGTATGAATTGTAAAAAATTCCATGTAAATCACCCATACTTATTATAGTCCTTTTCTTAAATAAATTAAAAAAACCGCTGATATCAGCAGTCTTTCCAAACTTCTTCGGCAATTTCTTTGATCAATGCCAATTTCTTCCATTGATCCTCATCCGTAATCTTATTTCCCTCTTCGGTGGAAGAGAAGCCACATTGTGTTGATAAGCACAATTGATCCAATGGTACATATGTTGTTGCTTCTTGGATACGTGCCTTCACTGCTTCCGGATCTTCTAATTCTGGGAATTTGGATGTAATCAATCCCAATACCACTCTTTGATTTTGGATAAATGATAATGGTCGAAAATCACCGGAACGATCGGAATCGTACTCAAGGAAGAAACCATCGACATGACAGTTTTTAAATAGAATATCCGCAACCGGTTCATAACCACCACTTGAGAACCAAGTCGAACGGAAATTACCACGACAAATATGCATTGTAATTGTCATATCAGCTGGCTTTGCATCAATGATCTGATTGATCATCTTAACATATTTGCGTCCTACTTCATCCACATTGATTCCTTTTTGGGCATAATTTTTACGCTTGGATGCATCACGAATTCACCCCATGACGTATCATCCAATTGTAAGTAACGACAACCTAAATCATAAAATGCATGGACGGCTTTAATGTATGCTTTCGCTATATCATCCAATAATAAATCTTCATTATCTTTATAGCGTGCAATAGGTTGATATGTATCACTGGAACGAACACACGCAATCAAATGCAACATACTTGGTGAAGGAATGGTTTGTTTCAAATCTACATCTCCCGCAATGGATTTCAAATACGCAAAGTGGGATAAGAAAGGATGATCTGCAGGAAAATCCACTTTATCCGTAAACGTTAAAGTGGCTCCTTTTGGCTTATCTCCCTTGAATTCAACCGACCAATTGGTTTGATCTACATGTTGAACGCCATCTAATTCTTCCAAGAAATCCAAATGCCACATTCTCCGGCGAAATTCGCCATCGGTCACCGCTTTTAAACCAACAGCCTTTTCTTTTTCAACCAATTCTTTGATGACCTTATCTTCAACCGCTGTTAATTCATCTTTTGAAATTTCTCCATTCGCAAATTGTGCGCGCGCTTCTTTTAAGTAGGCTGGGCGCAAAAAACTACCTACGATATCATAACGATATGGTCTTTGACTCATACTTCATTCTCCTTTTCAGTATCTTTACTTTACCGCAAAAGAAGATATTTGAATAATAGTTAATAATTAGCTCTTCCATAGTTTAAAACTATAACAACACAAAAAAGGAAAGAGCTTAACAGCCCTTTCCATCTAAACCACAAGCTTGCCCTTCTGCAACTGGTTCTGCTTTTAAATAGCTTCGCCAATCTTGTAACCAAGTTCCATCATCTAAGATCAATGTAGGAATACCAATCTGTCCTTTTTTCTTGACCTCTTCATATTGTGGATCTTGATCTCGATGTTTTAGAAACATTTTTAAATTTGCCAGTGAAGCATTGATATCAATAAATTCATAATCGATTCCGTGTTTATCACAGAAATTCTTTGCTTCGATGCAATGTGGACAAAGATTTGAACCAATGATTTTCATAGGATACCTCCTGATTTCACTATACCAAATATCCAAACATGGCTCTATTCAAATGCTCATAGTTTTCCTACAAGATCAATGCCTGGTCGCAATGTTTTTGATCCTGGTTTCCAATTCGCTGGACAAACTTCACTGCCATGTTTTCGAACAAACTGACAAGCTTCTACTTTTCTCAAAAGTTCTTCTGCATTACGTCCAACACTTCCAGAACTCACTTCATAAGATACAATTTTTCCATCGGGATCAATAATAAATGTGCCTCGTTCAGCGACACCATCTGCTTCGATCAGAACCTGGAATGCTCTAGCAAGCTGATGGGTCGGATCCCCGATCATTGGATAGGTTACTTTGGCGATAGCTTCTGAATGATCATGCCATGCTTTGTGTACATACTCGGTATCACAAGATATGGCATAGATCTCACAGCCAATTTCTTTCAATTGTTCATAATGATCTTGTAGATCTTCTAGTTCGGTCGGGCATACGAATGTGAAATCTGCTGGATAAAAGAAGAATACATTCCATTTTCCTAGAAGCTGTGCTTTCGTGATTTCTTTAAATGTATCATCTACATATGCTTGGACCGAAAAATCGGAAACTTCAGTATTGATCATTGACATATCATTCCTCCATTAGTGATTGGGAGATCATCCAGATTGATTTACTATACGAAGTAATCAATTCATCCATGGTTGGCGATACCAAAACATCTCCTTCGGCTTGAATGGCTTTGGCCTGGTTGTACAATTCTGTAAAGTCAGCCTTAAGAGCAACCAGTACATCTTTACCAGAAACATAGCCATGTTCTGCTTCCTGGATCGTTGACAATTCCAGGAATTCCGAAAGTGTGGAAGCCGGTTCTTGTCCAACCATCAACATCGTTTCAGCAACAGTATCGATCTGTTGGGCGATCTGGTCATAATACGATTCCAACTGTGTATGTAAAGTGAAGAAATTCAATCCTTTCACATACCAGTGATAGGCTTGCAACTTATGATAAAAAACTTCTAAACTACTTAATAATTGATTCATATTTATCTCCTTTCTGGCTTCTTGCCTCTTCTATTCTTCTATCAATGCTTGTGAGATCATCCAGACTGCTTTGCTATAGGATGCAATCAATTCATCCATGACTGGTGATACCGCCACATTTCCTTCGGCTTGAATGGCTTTGGCCTGGTTGTACAATTCTGTAAAGTCAGCCTTAAGAGCAACCAGTACATCTTTACCAGAAACATAGCCATGTTCTGCTTCCTGGATCGTTGACAATTCCAGGAATTCCGAAAGTGTGGAAGCCGGTTCTTGTCCAACCATCAACATCGTTTCAGCAACAGTATCGATCTGTTGGGCGATCTGGTCATAATACGATTCCAACTGTGTATGTAAAGTGAAGAAATTCAATCCTTTCACATACCAGTGATAGGCTTGCAACTTATGATAAAAAACTTCTAAACTACTTAATAATTGATTCATATTTATCTCCTTTCTGGCTTCTTGCCTCTTCTATTCTTCTATCAATGCTTGTGAGATCATCCAGACTGCTTTGCTATAGGATGCAATCAATTCATCCATGACTGGTGATACCGCCACATTTCCTTCGGCTTGAATGGCTTTGGCCTGGTTGTACAATTCTGTAAAGTCAGCCTTAAGAGCAACCAGTACATCTTTACCAGAAACATAGCCATGTTCTGCTTCTTTGATCGTTGATAATTCCAGGAATTCCGAAAGTGTGGAAATCGGTTCTTGTCCAACCATCAACATCGTTTCAGCAACAGTATCGATCTGTTGGGCAATCTGGTCATAATACGATTCCAACTGTGTATGTAAAGTGAAGAAATTCAATCCTTTCACATACCAGTGATAGGCTTGCAACTTATGATAAAAAACTTCTAAACTACTTAATAATTGATTCATATTTATCTCCTTTCAGGTTTCTCACCTTCTTTGTATTTATATAATATTCTTTAAATTCCATATTTTATAGTAATATTATCTTTATTTTTTGCATTATTTTACATTTTATGGCAATATATATACATGAAAACATTTACTTTTGAAACTCTTCCTGTCACTCTGGCAGAAAGAGAAATTAACACTACGATCCCTCATCAAGAATTAGCGCATTGGCACGATACTCTTGAACTCATCCAAGTCAAACAGGGACAAATGCATTGTCATGTCAACGAATCCGATTTCTTATTAAAAAAGGGAGATATCTGCATCATCAATCAGGATCAAGTACATCGCATTTATAGCGACGATACCTCTTGTCTTGTCCATACTCTTTCCGTTGACCCAATGATGTTGTCATCCATTCATGAGTTGTATCACCAATTGATCTTACCTATTATTTCCGATCAAGATTTCACCCATATTCGTATGCATGGTCGCAATAGTCATGCCCACCTCATTTCGAATTTAATGGATGATTTACAAATCTTGGCACAAGAAAAACCTTCTGGATATGCTCTCCAGGCCTTAGCCTATGTATCGATGATCTTGCGTCAGGTCTATATCGTACATAATGATGAACCGCTTGAAGCTGATCATGATGAAGATCTTCGAATCCAAAAGAAAATGGCTACCTTTATTTATGAACATTATGGCGAAGCTATCGGTCTGAGTGAAATTGCTCAAGCTGGTGGTATCAGCCGTTCCAAATGTTCGACTGTATTTAAAAAATATACGGAAACTTCACCCATAGACTTTTTAAATGCCTATCGTTTAGAAAAGGCGGCTGCCCTATTAAAAAACACGCATGCTTCCATTGCCGATATTGCTTTTTCATGTGGATTTAACCAACAAAGTTATTTCAATCGTCTCTTTCTAAGAGAATATGGTATAACTCCAAAGGGCTATCGAAATGCATAAAAAAAACAGGATGAGATCATCCTGTTAGTAACAATGGTAGCATGTACGGGACTCGAACCCGTGATACAGCCTTGAGAGGGCTGTGGCTTAACCGCTTGCCGAACATGCCATGTGCCCATTTATTTTATCATAGACACACAAAATTGCAACGTTATTTATGATACAAGAAACAAGTTTCTTCATGCGAATTGATGATGCCACAAGCCTGCAAATACGAATAGATGATTGTCGTTCCCACAAACTTCATCCCTCGTTTTTTGAGATCTTTGGAAATCTGATCCGATAGATCTGAACTTGTCTTTCCCGTTTCATAGATGGTTTTTCCATTGGTCCAATGCCAAAGATAGGCATCGAACGAATGCCATTCTTGTTGAATGGATCGATAGACTTTCGCATTTGTGATAGTAGCTTGGATCTTCAAACGATTGCGAATGATGTCTGGATCCAGTCGTAATCGTTCGATATCTGCTTGATCATAGTTCATAATCGTATTGATATCAAACTGATCAAACGCTTTACGAAAATTCTCACGTTTATTCAAAATAATTTCCCAAGATAAGCCCGCTTGAAAGGTTTCTAAAATCAATAATTCAAATAAATCCTGATCATCATGATGGGGCTTTCCCCATTCGTGATCATGATAGTCTACATAAATTGGATTTTTTTCATTACACCAAAAACAACGATTCATGCTTTCCTCCAAAAAGGAGGATATTTCTATCCTCCATATACACTAATTCGATTGATTGCTCGAGCTAAAGCTAACTGTGCCCGTTGCATATTGGTCTTCGGATCTTTCTTATCCAATCGATCTTGTGCTCGTTTAGCTGCTTGTCTGGCTCTTTCAATATCAATATCTTTTCGTCCTTCGATCGCATCGGTCAAAATCAAACAACGATCTTTTTCAAATTTAGTAAAACCACCAGCCAATGCATAGGGGGCTTCTTGTTTTAGATCCAGTCGACAAGGAACCAACGCCGCAAATAAAGGCGTATGATTCGGTAATAAAGTAATTTCCCCAACTACCGTTTTCATATGCACACTATCCACATCACTTTCGAGATAGGTACCTCTGGGAGTTACGACCTTGATATGGATCATATTACTCACCAGCTAACTTTTTGGCTTTTTCTACGGCCTCTTCAACCGTACCGACCATCATGAATGCTTGTTCAGGCAAATCATCAAATTCACCCTTTAAGATCCGATCAAAACTATCCACCGTATCTTCTAGAGATACATATTTACCAGGAATACCCGAGAATACTTCCGCTACATGGAAAGGTTGGGATAAGAAATTACGCACACGACGAGCTCGATTGACGATTTTCTTATCTTCCTCGCTCAATTCATCCATACCTAAGATAGCAATGATATCTTGTAACTCTTTGTAACGTTGTAAGATGTTTTGCACACCACGAGCCACACGATAATGTTTTTCACCAACAATCAATGGATCCAAAATTCGTGAACTGGATTCCAATGGATCAACGGCTGGATAAATTCCCAATGCCGCAATACTACGATCCAAGACAACACGTGCATCCAAATGGGTAAATGCAGTCGCTGGAGCTGGGTCAGTCAAGTCATCGGCAGGCACATAAACGGCTTGTACCGAGGTGATCGAACCTTCATTCGTTGATGTAATTCGTTCTTGCAGCTGTCCCATTTCAGTAGCCAAGGTTGGCTGATAACCAGCTGCACTTGGAATACGACCCAAAAGGGCACTGACTTCAGAACCAGCTTGCGTAAAACGGAAAATATTATCAATAAACAACAACACATCTTGATGTTCTTCATCACGGAAATATTCAGCCATAGTCAATCCCGTTAAACCAACTCGCATTCTGGCGCCTGGTGATTCATTCATCTGTCCATAAACAAGGACGGTCTTATCCAAGACACCACTATCTTTCATCTCGTTGTACATGTCGTTTCCTTCACGTGTCCGTTCACCAACACCAACAACGACTGATTTGCCACCATGTTCCATCGCAATATTGTTGATCAATTCCTGGATCAATACCGTTTTACCAACACCGGCACCACCAAATAGACCAATCTTACCACCACGCATATATGGCGTTAATAAATCAATGACTTTGATTCCTGTTTCCAATGGTTCACTCTTTGTGGATTGTTCATCAAAAGCTGGAGCCTCCCGATGAATAGGCTTGTATTCAACACCATCTGGAACATCGCCCAATCCATCAATAGGACGTCCTAAGACATTAAACATGCGACCTAGAACTTGTTCACCAACAGGAGCCATAATTGGATGTCCTGTATCGATCGCATCCATTCCTCGAACTAGACCATCTGTCGATCCCATGGAAATACAACGCACCTGATCGGCACCAATGCCTTGTGCTACTTCTAAAACCAAAGTATCGGCATCTTTTCTTGGTACTTCAATAGCGGTTAATAAATCAGGTAAATGATCTTCAGAAAATGCGACATCGACAACTGGGCCAATGATCTGTACAATTTTTCCTATATTCTGATTCATCCATTACCTCCCTATGATAAGGCATTGGCGCCACCAACAATATCAATGATCTCATTGGTGATTGCCGCCTGACGCGCCTGGTTATATGCCAACATCAATTCATCATGCAACTCATCTGCATTATCCGTTGCTGCTTCCATCGCCATACGACGAGACGCTTGTTCACTCGTTTTCGATTCTAGAAAACGCGCATAGACAGCTGATTTAACAGCCATCGGAATAATTTGTGCCAACATTTCATCTTGATCCGGTTCATAATCCGTCAACTGTTTGGCACCTTCTTGTACTTCTTCCTTTATTTCCTGTTTTTGAACCGGTAATACCGTTTCCAACGTTGGAATATACGTTAACACATTCTTAAAATGCGTATACAAAACTTGAATTTTACCAATTTCGCCATTTTCAAAACGCTTCAAAGCATCATTCAATAATTTGGAAATAATTTCATACGCATTATCCAAATTCATATTTTCAATGCCCTTATGCAAAACTTTATGATTGGCTTTTGCCCAGGTACAACCATTGGTACCAATCATTACGATATCATCTTTCGAGTGTGTATCTAACATACGGAAGATATTCGCATTGTATGCACCACATAAACCCATATCCGACGTAAAGACAATAACGAAATTTGGTTTCTCTTTATTTTCTCTTAAATAGATGGAATCATCCGCACTCGAACGAACCGCAAAAGCCAATAAATCTTCCAAACCATTCGCATACTCTCGATTTTCTTCCATCCGACGACGTTGTTTAGTCAATTCCGTACTCGCAATCAACTGCATAACACGCGTGATCTTACGGGTAGACTCTACCGATCGAATTCGCGACTGTATAGCTTGCCTACTCTGCGCCATACGAATGACCCTCAGCTACGGAAAAAACCTGACCAAACGCGGTTAACGCTGTATTGATCGTTTTTTCCAATTCATCATCCAGTTGACCCTTTTGATTAATTTGATCCAAGATATTTGGATATTCTGCCTTGATATAAGAAAGCATATCCGTTTCATATTGACTCAAAGCATCCATATCAATACTATCTACATAACCATGTTGCGCTGCATACAACACCATGACCTGTTCACTCACAGGCATCGGTTGATATTGTTTCTGCACCAACAAATGTTCCAAACGCGCACCATGATCCAAGATTTTCTTTGTGGTTGGATCTAGCTCCGAACCAAAACGTGCAAAAGCTTCCATTTCATGATATTGTGCCAAATCCAATTTCAAGGAACTAGACACCTGCTTCATAGCCTTGATTTGCGCAGCTGATCCAACCCGAGAAACCGACAAACCACTATCTACGGCCGGACGAATACCTTCATTAAACATATCCGTCTTTAAGAAAATTTGACCATCGGTAATCGAAATTACATTGGTTGGAATATAGGCGGAAATATCACCAGCCTGCGTTTCAATGATTGGCAAAGCCGTTAAAGATCCATTGCCATAGTCTTCATTTAAACGAGCAGCTCGCTCTAATAAACGAGAATGCAGATAGAAAACATCACCCGGATACGCTTCTCGTCCAGGTGGACGACGAAGAAGTAATGACAGTGTACGATAGGCAACGGCATGTTTTGATAAATCATCATAGATGATCAAAACATCTTCGCCATTTTCCATCCATTCTTCTCCCATAGCACATCCTGCATAAGGTGCAATATATTGTAACGGTGCTGAATCCGAAGCCGTCGCAACGACAACTGTTGTATAGGCCATCGCACCTGTTTGTTTCAATTTTTCGACAATTTGTGCAACCGTACTTGCTTTTTGACCAATCGCAACATAAATACATTTCACATCGGTATCCATTTGATTCAAAATGGTATCAATCGCAATGGCTGTTTTACCTGTTTGACGATCACCAATGATCAACTCTCGCTGACCACGACCAATAGGAATCATGGAATCAATGACTTTTAAACCTGTTTGCAGAGGAACCGAAACACTTTTACGCGTAATAACACCCGGTGCCACTCGCTCTACAGGACGTGTCTTTGTATACGCAATTGGTTCTTGTCCATCAATGGCTTGTCCCAACGCATTGACAACACGACCCAATAAACCATCACCAACAGGCACTTCCACAATATGACCGGTTCGCTTTACGGCATCGCCCTCTTTGATATCTGGATTTTCTCCCAATAAAACGACACCAACATTTTCTTGTTCCAAGTTCATGACCATGCCATACACATCGTGAGGAAACAACAACAATTCACTCATCATCGCATTACGAAGACCATAAACTGTCGCAATTCCATCACCAATACTGATGACCGTGCCACTTTCTGTCATTTCTAGATCCTGGTCGATATTTTGAATTTGGGCTTTGATCAATTTACTGATCTCTGCGGGATTTAAACTCATAGTACCACCTCTAGCTCTTCTTAATTTGTTCTTTCATTTCATTTGCCCTAGCCAATACCGTATTGTCTAACACAAAATCTGCCGTTTGAACTTTCAATCCAGCAATCAACTTCGGATCTACTTTCACATCCAGTTCAACCGTTTTATGTAAACGTTCTGACAAGACCTTCTTTAGATCTTCGACTTGTTTTGGATCCAAAGCAGCGGCCGAATAGACTTCGACCATCTCAATATGATGATACTTGTCATAACATTTTTTATATGCTTCATATATTTCTGGAATATATGCACACAAGTCATGTTGATTCAACACACGAAGAAACCGAAAAACAATAGGATCTACATCTTTTTCAAAACAAGTTGATAAAATTTGTTCCTTTTGTTCTCGTTTGATCTTCGGATGTTTTAAAACTGCAACCAGCTTTTGATTCGATACCCATACATTGGAACACGCTTTGAGTTGTTCCAAATACACATCATCTTTTTGTGATTCGGTACCAAGCTCAAATAAAGCCTGTGCATAAGGCATCATATCCATCATTGTTGATCTCCTGCCTTAGCCAGGAAATCATCAACGAACTTACGCTGTGTTGACTCATCCATTTCCTTATCTACCAGCTTTTTCGCTGCTTCAATGGCAACATCACTGATAGCTTCTTTCATTTCATCCTGCGCCTTTAATCGATCCCGATCAATATCTTCCTGCGCTTTGGCTTTTATACGCGCAGCTTCCGAATTGGCCTGATCCAAGATTTCCTTTTTCTGTTGTGTCGCATTGACACGCGCCGTTTCAATGATCACATGCGCATCTTGCCCGGCATGTTGCATCTGTACATCGTACTTTTCTTTCTGTGCCAGTGCTGCTTTTTTTAGATTCTCACTCGAATCAATATTATCTTGAATCAAATCTTGACGCTTCTTCACAAAAGCTAAGATCTTATCCCAAAAAAAATGTTTCGCAAATAATACGATCAAAATCGTTGAAATCAACGTCATGATCATATCTTGCAGATTGATACGCAGGTAGTTCGCTACGTTAAAATCAACCATAAGACCTATGCCGCCTTAACAAAGATCAATAGAATCGCAATGACCAAGGAATAGATACCAGTTGTTTCGGCTAAGGCAATACCTAATACCATGGTCGAGTTGATCTTCGATTGCGCATCGGGATTACGACCAACTGCTTCGGCACCACGACTCGCCGCAATACCTTGACCAATACCAGGCCCTAAACCAGCGATCATCGCAATTCCTGCACCTAAACAAGCCATACCTTTCACAAATTCTTCGTTAAACATAAATTATTGTCCTCCTTTTGTTTATTTAGTCCGTTGGCGCTACTTGCTCTCCTAAAAAATAGGAACCCAACGTAAAGAAAATAAATGATTGAATGAATGCCGAGAAACAATCAAAATACATGTGCAAAAATGGCGTTGCGATATAACCAAGCACACCCCACGGCATCGTGATCTTCATCAATGTATAGACCAACATCATGATGATGTATCCTGCCAGCATGTTTCCAAACAAACGCATCGTCAAAGAAATAACCGGTGCTACCTCACCAATCAAGTTCAATGGATACAAGAACCAAAATGGCTGTGCCCATTCCTTTAAACGCGATACCAAACCCGCTTTTTTAATACCATAAAACTGTACCATCACGAATAAAGACAAAGCCAACGTTCCATTGAAACTTACATTGGATGTTGGATTTTGTAGACCCAAAAGACCCATTAAATTACTGACGATCATCATAAAAAACAACGTTCCAAAAATCGGCAAATACTCCAATGTTTTTTCCCGTAAGTTTGGTTTGATGACATACATGATCGCATTTAACATCTCTTCTGCTACATACACAACACCTGTTGGTTTCTTTGAAGGATCCGCTTGATCTATTTTTTTACCGGCCACATAGAAGAAAATCGCAAATAAAATGCATAAGCAAAACCACACCAAGATGGACTGTGGAATTTCCAAATGAAAACCACCGATTTGGATCTCTAACGCACTAATCTGCTCTCCCATGATGATCCTCCTTTTCTATTTGTGCATAAGCCAAAAGACTGGCCTTATGCATTAAAAACCCGATTAATACACCAAGAATAGAAAGATGCATCCAAGCACAAATGCCTAAAATCAAACCATACATGGCATAACGAGCCACATATCCCCTTTGTCCTTGTGCCTTTCCATCCTCAATGGATAAAGACTGCGTCAAATTGACAATCGAACGATATCCAAGCAATCCCATACCAAGACCAATTCCAATGCTGATAGCCACCATTCCACCAAAACAAAGCCAACCAATGAAAGCCGCTATGCTTCCAAATAGAATCGATGTGCGCACCACGAAATGGGTCATTTTATGCATCGCATCCATTACTTAGTACCGAAAATTCGATCTCCTGCATCTCCTAAACCAGGAATAATATATCCATGTTCATTCAAACGCTCATCCAAAGCCGCTAAATATAAATGTACATCTGGATGCGCTTTTTCCACCGCATTGACACCTTCTGGTGCACCAACCAAACAAACCAAACGAATCGATTGTGCTCCATGGGCTTTGGCCATATCAATAGCCGCAATACTGGAACCACCCGTTGCCAACATAGGATCCACAATGATGACTTCCGCTTCCGGAAAATCCTTTGGATACTTTTCAAAATACACCTGTGGTTTTAATGTTTCTTCATTACGGAACATACCGATATGAGCAACTTGTGCCGTTGGAATCAAATCCATGATACCGGAAACCATACCCAAACCAGCACGCAAAATAGGCATAATCACAACTTTCTTTGCCAATTCCTGTCCTACATATGGTGCCATTGGCGTTTCAATCTGAATATCACGCGTTGGCAGATCACGAGTAACTTCATAAACCATCAAGCCACCAATTTCGTCCAAATTCTGACGAAAATCTTTTGTTCCTGTATCTTTATTACGCATGATCGTCAATTTATGACGAATCAATGGATGATCAATAACTGTTAACATATGTTCTTTTTCTCCTTACAATTCTATATTTTAAACAAATAAAAAAGCGTTTTCAATACAACACTTCTTGAATTGTGCACACATCAAACTGATGAGCAGCCCGCAAACGCATGCCCGCATGGGTAAATCCCTGCTTTCGAAACGCATCTTCCAATACATCCAATGCCAATTGCGGATGATTCGCTTCTTGCGAAATATGTGCTAAAATAATTTCTTTGGTCCGCGAATTGATCAACTGCATCAAATTATGAGACGAATCTTCATTATTCAAATGTCCATCGTCCCCTAATATGCGCTGTTTGATAAACATGGGCCGACTGGTCTGCATCAATTTAGCCACATCATGATTGCTTTCAAAAATATAATAATCCGCATCTTGCAGATATTCTTTTGCTTCATTGGGAACAAAACCCGTATCTGTAATATATACTAACTTTTGCGTTTGCGTTTCAATCACGTAACCAACCGTTTTCGGTGCATCATGCGATAGACGAATGACCCGAATATGAAAATCACCCACATCAAATGTTTCATTCGGACACACGATATGATGATTGGAAAGATCATCTATATCACAATACGAATACACTGGCAAATGGGCCACATCTTTGATACGAGATACATGATCCTTATGTGTATGTGTAATCAAAACACCATCACACACATTGACATCCGCATCCACTTGGTCAAACGCTTTCGTTAGATATTTTTTGGTCGATCCACAATCAATTAAGATCTGCGCATGATCACTCCGAATCAAACAACTATTTCCCTTGGATCCCGAACACAATAAATCAATGCGCATAAATATCGTCTCCTTGATTGGCATAGTTTGTGAATCGTGACAAACTCTTTTCAAATGCTAGATGAATCTTGCCAATCGCACCATTCCGATGTTTAGCCAATGAAAGATCAACCACTTCCGTATCACTCTCTTCTTCCTTATCCTTTTCATAATAGTTTTCGCGATATAAGAACATAACAATATCCGCATCTTGTTCAATGGAACCCGATTCACGTAAATCGGATAATTGCGGTTCATGATCCGTTCGTTCTTCGACTTTACGAGATAACTGCGATAACGCAATGACCGGACATTCCATTTCTTTCGCTAAAATCTTCAAATTACGTGAAATATCCGATACCTCTTGTTGACGTGATTCTTGCCGACCACCCGTGATCAACTGTAAATAATCGATGACAATCAATGAAAGCTGACCATGTTCACTCTTTAATTTTCGACACTTTGAGAAGATTTGAGATACCCGGATACTGGATGTATCATCAATATAAATTTCACGCTCACTCAAATGCGAGGCCGCCGCATTTAACTTTGACATATCCGATTCACTCAAATGTCCACTACGCAACTTATCCGCAAAAACTCGGCTCTCACAACTCAATAAACGCTTCATCAAACTATCACTAGGCATTTCCAAGGAAAACATTGCTACACAACCCGGATTGCGTTTTGCCACTTGATTTAAAAAATTCAAAGCCAACGCCGACTTTCCCATGGCAGGACGAGCCGCTAAAATAATGAGATCCCCCCGTTGAAAGCCATTGGTGATCGCATCCAAATCGGTAAATCCCGTTTTAATTCCAGTCACACCTTGATGATTGCGTAATTCATTCAATTCCGCAATGACTCGATTACTGATTTCTCGACTCGATTCAAATTCAGCACCTCGCCGAACCCGCGTCACATCCATGATAGAACGCTCCGCTTGATCTAAGACCGCATCGATATCACTACTATCGGTATAAGCTAAATTGGTGATTTCATCACTGGTCTGAATCAAACGCCGCAATTGTGCTTTATTCTTAATTTCTTCTACATAAGAAGGAACGATAGAAGGACCAATCGCTGTATCCACTAAAGAAACAATGTAGTCCGCTCCCCCGGCACTTGCCAATTTATCTTGATCTTGAAGACGAGTCATTACCGTGATCTGGTCCACTGGTTTACCTTCTTCTTGCAGATCCATTATGGTTTGATACAAACGCTGATGCGCTGGCAAATAGAATTCTTCGGCTTCTAGATCCGCATCCAAACACATCGTGATGACTTCAGGCCACATCATCATAGCGCCCAACAGTGCACACTCTAAAGGTTGACTATTGGGTAACTCGCGCGCCATGGCTTACCCCTTTTGGCGAACTTTTACGACGATTTCGCCAATGACCTGATTGCGATACAGATCAACTTTGACACGCGTTGTTCCTAAACTTGAAATTGGTGCATCCAATAAAATTTTATGTTTATCAATTTGAATGCCCTTTTTTTGTAGAGCAGCCACAATATTCTTGGTCGAAACCGAACCAAACACTTGGCCATTGGCACCGGCATTCAACAAAAATTCAATCGGTGTATTTTCTAATTGTTCTTTGATGGCCTCTGCTTGTTTTTTCAATTCTGCTTCTTCTTCTTTGCGCACTTCCATTTGTTTGTCTAATACTTTTTTAGACCCCTTTGTATAAGCAACCGCATACCCATTCTTTATCAAATAATTACGAGCATACCCATCGCTTACTTCTTTGATCTCATCTTTTTTACCTAATTTACGAATATCTTTAAGCAAGATTACCTTCATCTTGTTCATCCTCCTTCTGTAATACTTCCAATAATATCGTTTTACATTCGCTCGGCGTTAAATCATTTCGTTCAACAGCAGCGGCTGAAAAATGTCCACCACCTTGTAGTTTTTCCATGACTTTTTGTACATTGAAACGACCCAGACTTCGAGCCGATACGGCTGTAACTTTTTCTTTACCTTTTAATGGTGCAATCACAAACGATGCCTGACAACCTTTGACCAAAGTCAACGATTGGGCCACTTTCGCTAACATCGTCTTATCTTGTGGCTCATCGACACTTACGACCATAAATCGGCCATATTGTTTCGCTTTACTAATCAAATGATTTTTCGTTCTAAATTCATCAAAATTGACACAAAGGGCTTGTTCTGCCATCGAACTATTGGCACCCCACGAACGCAAAGCAGCTGCTGCTTCAAAAGTCCGTGAATCCGTATGGATCTTAAAGCGATTGGTATCAACCAAAATACCTAAATACATAATAGTTGCTTCAGTTTCATAGATAGGAATATGATTAGGCGTATTTTGCATCAATTCCACGATCAATTCACAAGCCGAGCTAGCACCACTTTCTACATAGGCCAGTTTCGCATTCGAAACAAAATGATCTCCACGACGATGATGATCGATGACGATCACATTCTTACAAAGTTCTTCAAATTTCTGCGCACTGGAAATCGCTCCTACCCCATGATCGACCATGATCAATAAATCATTATCAAAATCCATCATCTCATACGCTTCATCTGGCGTAACAAACGTATGACGATCTAAGATGGTTTGATGATAATGATCCATCGTTTCTTGTAGCTGGGTATCCCGAGGCACATTCTTTAATGTGATATACGCAGGTTTACCTAATGATTTCACCCATGCCGAAACACCTAACGCAGCTCCCATACAGTCAAAATCCGAATCCACATGACCCGCAATGAAGACTTTTGGTGCATCTTTGATCGAACTTTGAATGGTTTGGGCCATCGTATGGACACGCACCTTCGAACGACTAGAAGCACTCTCACTATTGCCACCAATATAGCGAACCGAACCCTTCGCATTTCGGAAAGCCACTTGATCGCCACCACGGGATTGCGCTAATTCAATCAATTCATTGACCATGCGATCTAATTTTGTGAAATCCGTTGTTCCATACGCAAAAGCCATACTTAATGACATGGAAACATCCAATTTATTGGCTTCATCCTTGATTAGTTGCAAGATAGAGAAATTTTCGGCTTGTAACGCCTTAAAGATTTCACGATTTAAAACCAAGAAGAAACGATCCGAACGCAATCGGCGAATCAAGATACCATGATCATGTGCCCATTGCACCACGGGAACACGCAAATGCGTATTGATCAAAGCCATCATATCTTCACTTTCATAGCTTTGATACTCCATATAATTATCCAATTGGATCAAACCAACCACAATACTATTTTGTTCATAGATTTTTGATAACTTCTTATATTTCGTGACATCTCGCACAAACAGGACATTGGACTCATCGGCACGAATGATTTCATAATACGAATCTTGGTATCGACCAATAATGGAATCGACCTTATCTTCAAACAAATGACGAATATCACGAATCCAAGCGGTTGCTTTTTTATTGATAATATCAATGTTACGTTTTTTAAAGAAATCCGATGCCCATGTAACAACATACTCATCATCATAGGTCAATAAACCAATATTACCGAAATCCAACGCATCTTTGGCATCTTTTCCTAAAAACCGCGAAATATCCACTTCTGTCTTGACGCCTTGTTTACGAACCGTCGACCAAAAGCCATAAAAAGCAATGAGGAAAAGAGCAATAATGGCCAGCAACATGACAATTTCCCATAGATTGCCTCCATTGATCTCATAAACAATAAAAATGACAGAAGCAATACTAGCTAAAATGATCAATGAAGTCCATTTTCTAAAATCTTTCATACTACTCCCTCGAGTCTAATTGATGTCGAGCACGCAAGCCGAATAAACAATCCAAAAGACCGGCTGCTACCCAGACAACATTCACAAATGGAATGAATGCACCGATAATGGCAAAAAAAGCCCAATTTCGATGCGATTTTTGAATTACTTTATTCATAAAGTATAAAACACCGAAATAATCCAAGACCATGAGGTCTAAAATAACGATTACTTGGAGTAAATCGGTTATATCTACGCTTAAGTGTAACACATTCTGACTAAAAAGAAACAGAGCACACATCACGATGGAAAGATAACCAAACCAACGTGGTGGTAACATCTTGGTGATGGGTTTGATGGGTACCATATTGATCTTTAAACGAAGACAGATCATCAATCCAACCATATGGATGGCCAAAGCTTGCATGGTACCCAATACGATCACAAATAAGAAAACGATCACACGCAAATGTACTTGTGGAAATAAAGCTACGATTTCTTGAAAATCTGTATGCACATTATAGCCAAAAATACCTGCCCACAAATAAATGATCAACGCACTCGCAAAAATCGATAAAATCGCCGTCAATAAAAAATTACTCATATGACTTCGTTTATGATAAACGCCCGATCCATATAAGTAACCAATCAAGATAGCCGTCCAACTATAAAACCAAGTGGTAAAGCCACCAAATAAAAAAGTCATCAATATCATCGCGATGGATACAATACCACCTCCATAGTTACCATACATCGACGTATAAATGAGAACGGGAAACGCAAAAAGCCAATTGGCAGACGTTTCAATCGTTAATGCTGTTTGTTGATTCAAGAATAATAATAAACCATAGATGGCACACATCATGGCGCCACGCGTTATTTGTTTTGTGTTCATGCTCTTATTTTACCATAACATAAAAAAAGATGCTCATAGAGCATCTCATTAATCAACTACATAAGGCAATAAAGCCATTTGACGAGCACGCTTGATTGCTTTTGCAAGCATTCTTTGATATTTTGCACGTGTTCCTGTTACACGTCTAGGAATAATTTTTCCATTTGCATTGATAAAACGTTTTAACAATTCAACATCTTTGTAGTCAATGTATGTAATTTTATTTTTTGTGAAGTAACAAACCTTTTTACGGCCCATACGTTGTTTTCTAAATGCCATGTTCATTTCCTTTCTAGAATGGTAAGTCATCACTCGCAATATCGAGTGTATCATTTTCATCAAATGAAGTATCGAAAGAAGAATCGACTGGTTGTTGTGGCTGACTAGGCATTGGATTTGGATTATACGTTGCCGCTGCCTGTTGCGATTGTGCACGCGATTCCAAGAATGTGAAATTATCAACAACAACTTCGGTCACATAGACACGTTGTCCTTGTTGATTCTCATAATTACGTGTTTGCAGACGACCATCCACACCAATCAATGATCCACGATGTAAATATTGTGCCATGGTTTCCGCTTGACGGTTCCATGCAACACAGTTGATAAAATCAGCTTCGGGCTGACCTTCTCGACGAAAATTACGATCAACAGCCAAAGTAAACGATACCACCGACGTTCCACTTTGGGTTCTACGCAATTCCAGATCTCTTGTCAAACGACCTGTTAAAACGACACGATTGATCATAATCTACCTCTTACTTCTTTTCGTCTTCAGTTTTTAAAACCATAATACGGACAACACTGTTGCTGATACGAGCTAAACGTTGATATTCAGCAATACCTGCATTGTTTGTTGTTACATTAACAACGGCATAATGTCCTTTTTTCATGTGATCGATTTCATACGCAAATTCTTTGATTCCCCAATCATCGAATGAATCAATGGTTCCACCATTTTCGGTGATTGTGTTGTTCAAACGATCCGTTACCTTTTGGAATTGATCGTCATCTAAAGATGCGTTGACAATGTACATGATTTCGTATTTTTTCATGTGTACACCTCCCTTTGGTCTTTTGGTTTCTATGCGAAACAGAGAGCAAGCGCAAACTTGCTCTGTAATAGTAGCACTTATTTTGTTTTGTTGTAAAGGATTATTTCAATTTCTTGTGCAATTCATCCGCTACTTTCTTCAATTCCACAAAATCTTCTTCCACTTGACGTTCAGGGAAGGCATTGGCTGCATGCGTATGTTGTAAATTCCGAAGTTTTTCCATGTTGTCATGGAAGGCATGCACACGATCGGATAGATCCGCCTTTTGATTTAACCACTCGACAAATTCATCCTTATGTTCATCCCAATCAGCCACATACGCCAATCGTTTTTCTTTTTGTTTCGCACGCATATCATCCCACTTTGCCAAACGAACCGCTTTGTCTTGTTCAAATTGGGCTTGGAACGCTTCCATATCTTTTTGCATTTTTTCAATGACATGTTTCCGCTTGATCAAACTAATCAAAGTGAAGATACCATCGATCACAAAGATCACAGTAAATATTTGTACAAACGGTTCCACAAAGGACCAAGGCACTTTTTGTCCAGATGTATTCGCAAACATCGGATGTACAATATACACCAACACCAACAACATGATTCCAAATAAGGTGCTATTCAATAAACAAACACGCCCATGAATATTGAACTTCTTATGGGAATAATCCCACCAACGCATATGGAATAACTTTTCCATCAACCACGAAGTAAAATACTCCAAGATCGTACATAGTAAGCCACCCACAAAGAAAATCACAAACGGATTTGGCGTAACACTAGGCATATTTCCACCCAAAGGATATAAAGCAATCAAAGAACCCAATCCATAAATGGGAATATACGGACCATAAAAGAAGCCTCGATTCACAAAATGCCTTTTACCAATGCTCACATAAGTCGTTTCACATACCCAACCAATCATCGAATAAATAATGAAATAAAAATAGGCATAGATGAGATCTGCACCACTCATTGGTTCTTCTCCTGTTTTGCTTGTTCATTCAAACGGGCATTGGCCATCATCAAACGAATTCGATTTTCTTGATTGACCTTCGATGCCGATGGATCATAATCAATCGGTGCAATATTGACTTGTGGATATTCTTCCTTGATTTTCTTGGTCATTCCCTTGGCGACGATATGATTTGGTAAACATCCAAATGGCTGGCACATGATGACATTATCAACACCAGATTTCACCAAAGAAACAACTTCACTAGTCAATAACCAACCTTCACCCATCTTTACCCCGGGATCGATTACCGATTTTCCATTGGCAATGACTTCACTAAAATCATCCGGTGGTGTAAAGGTACCATCTGCTTTCACCGCATCACGGAACGTTTTTTGCATACGCATGATGATATCCTTTGCCAACTGATAGAGATAATGCGTCTTGGCATGCATATGATAATAGTTGTAGTCGATGATGCCATTTTCAATGGAATACAACGCAAAATCCATAACACCGGATAAAACCGGTTCAAAACCTTCTTGCATCAAATAATCTTCCAAATGTTGGTTACCTAATGGTGAATATTTCATATAAATCTCACCAACGATTCCCACACGAATCTTCTTCTCTTGGGTACGTTCTACCTTTTTGATACGATCAATCATGATGTTATAGATTCGTTTGGATTTACGATATTCCCCTGTTTCAAAGGTACCAATCAATTCATCAACAATTTCATCAATGACACGTTCTGTATCCCCAGGATGTACTTCATAAGGTTGTACCTGATTTTTTAACCACATCAATGCATCACCATACAAAGCACCATATACAACACGCAAGATCAACGGCAAGGTAAAATCAATGCCACTATCTTTTTCCAAACCCGACATATTGGCCGAAATAACGGGAATATAATCCCAACCTTCTTGTTCCAAGGCTTTTCGAAGCAACGATAAATAGTTGCTGGCACGACAACCACCACCCGTTTGGGTAATGGCCAAGGCCACATGATTTAAATCATATTTACCACTTTTTAGAGCATCGATCATTTGACCAATAACCAATAAAGCAGGATAGCACATATCATTATGTACATGGGCTAAACCTTCTTGGCGAATATTGTCATTATCGGTTTCCAATACTTCCAAATGATAGCCATTCATCTCAAAAACAGGTTTTAGAAACTTAAAATGGATCGGCAACATACTGGGAACAAGGACCAAATGGTCTTTTTTCATATCCGAGGTATAATTCGTATGCATATTAAGCTCCTTTCTCTGCTTTTTCTTCAATGGCACCTTTTAACGAACGTAACCGAATTCGTACAGCACCTAAGTTATCCACCTCATCAATCTTGATTTGGGTATAGAATTTATCCGCTGATTTTAAAATAGATTTGACCTCATCGGTCGTTACAGCATCTAGACCACACCCAAAACTTACCAATTGGACTAAGTGCATATCTGGATTCTCACAGACATAGTGAGCAGCTTGATACAAACGTGCATGGTAGGTCCATTGGTTCAATACATTGGTTGGATGTGGTTCTTGTTCTGGCACGGATTCTTCCGAAACAACCACAAAACCCAATTGCGTCAATAATTGATTGATTTGATGGTTGATCAATGGATCCAAATGATATGGACGACCACACAAAACGACAATTGGATAATGATTCTTACGGGCAAACTCTACCAATTCATTGTGCTTGATATGGAGTTCATACATAAATTCATTGTAGGCATTGATACCTGCATGCAACGCAATCTTGATATCTTTTTTCTTAAAAGAAATGCCCGCTTTTTCAAAATGAATTTGAATCGCTTGAATGAATTTCTTTTCATCATCAAACGACAAGAATGGCGAAACAAATTTCGTATCGCCTAGATCCATATTATTTTGGATCACTTGTGGATAATACGCCACAATTGGACAGTTATAGTGATTATCACCCAAATTTTCATCCACATTGTATGTCATACAAGGATAGAAAATGGTATCCAAATGATAATTCAATAATTGTTGGATATGGCCATGCGTTACTTTCGCTGGGAAACAAGCCGTATCCGATGGAATGGTTTGTTGGCCTAACTGATAGGTTTTTAAAGTACTAGGCAACGACCAGATCACCTGATAGCCCAAGGAATCAAAGAACTGGCCCCAGAATGGCATTAAATCATAATTATTCAAAACCAAAGGCATTCCAATCTTATTCTTATGTTTATATTTGGTTCTTACCTTTTGGAGCATGGCCATCTTGATCTTATACATATCTGGCAACTCTACTTCGGCTTTATTTAATTTCAATGGACGTTCGCATTTATTTCCGGCAATCAAACGAGAACCATCCGAGAAGGTATTGATCGTCAAAGCACAATGGTTAGTACAAAGATCACAAGCCCGACTTTCCGATGTATGACTGAAATGATCCAATTCTTCTGCATTTAAAATAGCACTTGGGGTACGATGTAATTTTTGTGCATATAAAGCCGCTCCATACGCACCCATCAAATGAGCAATACTTGGACGAATAACATTGTAGCCCAATTCTTGTTCAAACGAACGCAAAACGGCATCGTTTTGGAAGGTTCCTCCTTGAACAACGATATGTTTTCCAATCTCATTTTTATTACGTGTACGAATGACTTTATATAAGGCATTTCGAACGACGGAACGACATAAGCCAGCCGAAATATCTTCCACTGTAGCGCCATTCTTTTGGGCTTGTTTGACTCCACTATTCATAAATACCGTACAACGTGTACCTAGATCTACAGGATGTTTGGCTTTTAATCCCAATTTCGCAAAGGTCTTGGAATCATAGCCTAACGAATTCGCAAAGGTTTCAATAAAAGAACCACATCCTGAAGAACAAGCTTCATTTAAGACAATGTCATCAATGTGGCCATCACGAATTTTAAAGCACTTGATATCTTGGCCACCAATATCCAGAATATAATCTACATCGGGATTAAATGTTTTGGCCGCGGTATAGTGAGCCAATGTTTCAACGACACCACCATCCAAATGGAAAGCATGTCGCATTAATTCTTCACCATATCCAGTCGCATATGCACCATAGATACGAATATCCGGATTGGTCTTATATATTTGTTTCAAATCCGCTAATACCACATCCAATGGATTTCCTTTATTGGAGGAATAGGAATCATAGAGGATTTCTCCGGATTCACCGATCAATGCCAATTTTGTGGTAGTGGAACCACTATCGATACCTAAATAGGCTTTACCTGTATATGTGGCCAAATCTCCATATTTGGCATCATGACTTTGATGCCGTTTTTTGAAGGCTTCATAATCGGCTTCGGATTCAAACAATGGTTCGGATTCGGACATTTCCATTGGTGCATGAACCGCATCAGATAGAATTTTCTCTAATTCGTCACGTGTATATGTTTTATCGGCACAAAGAGCCGTTCCTAATGCCACATAGTGAATCGCGGTATCCGGACAGTTGATTTGATCATCACTTAAATGTAATGTTTCTTGGAAACGATCACGCAATCCAGATAAGAAGTATAATGGACCGCCTAAAAATAAGATGTTTCCTTCAATTTTATGTCCTTGTGCCAATGACGTTACCGTTTGGCCGACAACGGCTTGAAAGATACTGGCACATAAATCGCTTTTGGCAACCCCTTGATTGATCAATGGTTGAATATCACTTTTCGCAAACACACCACAACGCGATGCGATTGGATAAATACGATGATAATGAAGACTAGCCTCATTCATCTCTTCCAAACTCATATTCAACAATTGTGCCATCTGATCAATAAACGCACCGGTACCACCAGCACATTGGGAATTCATTCGTTGTTCGATACTGCCTTTAAAGAACAAGATTTTAGCATCTTCGCCGCCTAATTCAATGGCACAATCCGTTTCGGGATATAATTTTTTTGTAGCCATGGCCGAGGCAAATACTTCTTGGACAAAAGGTAAACCGGCCATTTCACTCAAACCAATCGCACCGGATCCACTAATCGCAAATGTGAATGGTTCTTGGGTATATTTTCGTAATTCAATTAATTTATCTAATGCTTTCTGACGTACTTGCGCTTTATGTCGTTCGTAACTGCGATACATGATTTCATTGTCTTCATTTAAAACAACGGCTTTGATCGTTGTACTGCCAATGTCAAATCCAATTCGATACATCGTTGCACCTCCACGTATTTTTTGATTATACTCGCTTTTTTCACTTTTTAACATTAAAATACTCAAAGTGGAAAAAAAGACATCATGGGATGTCTTTTACTTTAATTCTTTTACTTGTTCCCAAGGGAAGGTTGGATCACCAAAGTGTCCGTAACAAGCTGTTTTCTTATAGATTGGGCGACGAAGATCCAATTCATCGATAATATGACCTACACGGAAGTCAAAATTCTTTTCGATGATGTCTAAGATTTCTTCATCGGAATATTTACCTGTTCCAAATGTATCAATATTTAATGATACAGGTTCGGCTTTACCAATGGCATAAGCCACTTCCACTTCTGCTTTATGTGCTAAGCCACTCGCAACAACGGATTTCGCAACATAACGAGAATAATATGCCGCACTACGATCGACTTTGGTTGGATCTTTACTGGAGAAACATCCACCACCAATGTGTCCTTTTCCACCATAGGTATCACAAACGATCTTACGTCCAGTTGTTCCACTATCACCAAATGAACCACCAACGACGAAGCTTCCGGATGGATTGATCAAATACTTTGTATTTTCATCTAACATTTCTGGATCAATGGAAGGCGCAATGACTTCTTTCATAACTAAATCTTTGATTTGATCCTGGGTTACATTGGCACTGTGTTGTGTAGAAACAACGATTGTATCAATACGTTTTGGAACATCGTTTTCATATTGAACGGATACTTGTGTCTTTCCATCTGGACCTAAAACATCTGGATGTTGACGACGTACTTTGGTCAATTGACGAGCTAATTTATGGGCTAAATAGATTGGTAAAGGCATGTATTCATCACTTTCATCACAAGCATATCCAAACATGATGCCTTGATCGCCAGCACCAATTTCATCACCATTGACCGCATTATGAATTTCTGGTGATTGTTGGTTTACGACGACATGCACATGATAGTCTTCGGTATATCCAATTTCGCGGATGGTATCCAAGGCAATCTTGGCATAATCCAATTTGGCTTTGGTATTGGCTTCTCCATAAATTAAGACAAAATCGTCTTTGATCGTACACTCAACGGCCATATTCGAATATGGATCTTGTGCAAGAGCCGCATCGACGATGGAATCAGCCACTAAATCACAAATTTTATCAGGATGACCTTCGGTCACACTTTCACTAGTAAAGATGTAGTTTTTCATTTTTCCTCCTTATATAAAAAAACATACTCATAAGAAGTATGGTTTTCGCATATACTTCTTATCGGTTCTAGTTGGACCACCTTATTTGCCTCTCTCAAACAGGTTGGTGCGGAATCACAGAGCTAGGCCTCTACTCCGACTCTTGATAATGCACATCCTATTTAAACATGATTCATTTCTTTTGGCAACTAGACAGTTTGATATATTTAACTAAAAAAGCGAAAGATCATTCGTCTTTCGCTTTCTGTATGATTTTCGCAATGAACCAAGTTCGAACTAAACCATAGGCAAGTACAGCCAAGCCAATCCACACCATTTCATCGTGATTTAGAAAGAATCCCGCCAATCCGATGACAAGACCAAGACCGGTTAGTTGTAGTTGTTGAAAAAGAGCTTTTTGTTCACGTGTCATGAAATCTTTGTGCCATTAGGCATTGGTTGATCCACACTGACAATGGATAAGTGCTTCTTATCAGCTGCACATAAGATCATACCATTGGATTCAACACCACGTAATTTCACTGGTTTTAAGTTTGTCACAACGACCACTTGCTTACCAACTAGATCTTCTGGTTGATAATATTTCGCGATACCACTAACAATTTGACGTGTTTCATCACCCAGATCAATTTGTTCCACCAATAAACGATCGGCTTTTGGATGTTTTTCACAAGAAACAATGGTTCCTACTTTTAATTCCACTTTCGCAAAATCATCCACGTCAATTTTTGGTTCTTCTGCCTTTTTTGGTTTGGCTTTTTGTGCAAAGAACTTCTTTTCATCAATACGTGCAAATAATGGTTGCATCTTTTTGATGACTGCATGATTGGTTTCTAATTGACCAAATTTGGCAAGGGAATCAAAATCGCGTTGTTGCGTCTGTAATGCATCTAAGATCTTTTCACTGGTTTCTGGTAAGAAACTTGACAACAATACACCACTGAAACGAATACTTTCTAACAAGTTATATAAAACCGTTGCCAAACGATCTTTTTTCTCTGGATCTTTCGCTAAGACCCAAGGTTCAGTTTGATCGATATATTTATTGGTACGACGCAATAAAGTGAAGATTTCATCTAGTGCATCACCTACATGGAAATCATCCATTTTTTCCGTGACCTTCGCTAAAGTGCTTTCCGCCAAATCAATCAATTCTTGATCAACTGGTTCGGATACACCTGGATTGGTAATTTGTCCATCGAAATATTTATTGGACATCGCAATCGAGCGAGATACCAAGTTACCTAAGATATTGGCTAAATCACTGTTGATTCGTTCAATGATCAAAGGCCAAGTAATGGTTCCATCTTGGGCAAATGGCATTTCATGTAGACAATAGTAACGTACAGCATCCACACCAAAGGCATCCACTAGATCTTCCGCATAAATTACATTGCCTTTGGATTTGGACATCTTGTCATCACCAATCAATAGCCAAGGATGACCGAAGACTTTCTTTGGCAAAGGCAAATCCAAAGCCATCAAGAAGATAGGCCAATAAATGGTATGAAAACGCAAGATATCTTTACCAATGATATGTGTGCCTGGCCAGAATTTCTTAAATTTCTCTGGTTGTTCTTTTAAATATGGATCATAGCCTAATGTTGTAATATAGTTAAACAAAGCATCAATCCATACATAAATAACGTGTTTTGGATCAAAATCTACGGGAATACCCCAAGTAAAAGAGGTACGAGATACACATAGATCTTGCAAGCCAGGTCGTAAGAAGTTATTCAACATTTCATTACGACGAGATTCTGGTTGAATAAAGTCTGGATGTTCTTCAATGTATTTGATCAAGCGAGGTGCATATTTCTGCATATTAAAAAAATAGGCTTCTTCTTTCGCTTTTTCGACTTTACGACCACAATCGGGACAACAACCATCCACTAGTTGTGATTCTGTCCAGAAAGATTCACAAGGTGTACAATACCAACCTTCGTATTCACCTTTGTAGATATCACCTTGTTCGTAGAGTTTCTTAAATACTTTCTGAACAATTTTTTCATGATCTTTATTGGTTGTACGAACAAAATAGTCATAGCTTACATTCATTAAATCCCAATTGGATTTGATTTGACCCGCTACTTGATCCACAAATTCTTGTGGGCTGATGCCGGCTTCTTTGGCTTTTTGTTCAATTTTAATACCATGTTCATCAGTACCTGTTTGAAAATATACATCATATCCTTCGGCACGTTTATATCGTGCAATCGCATCGGATAAGATGATTTCATAGGTATTTCCAATATGTGGACGACCCGATGTATAGGCAATCGCCGTTGTTAGATAATAAGGTCCTTTCTTTTCCATATCTCATTCCTCCTTAAAAAAAAGAGCTTTCATCCAAGGACGAAAGCTCGTGGTACCACCTTAGTTCATGTATCAAAGATACACCTCAAACCCGTAACGAGGGAAACGTTCCTTACTCATGATTCATAAGGAAAGCTCCAAGTCCATTTTCCATATTTCCATTTATTCTTTTTCACCAACCAAGAACTCTCTACCAAATTTCCATATGTACTCTACTTTTCATTGCTTTTGTTTCATTATACGGCAACTCATACAAACTCTCAACTCTTTTACTTGAGTGCCTCCGATAAGATTCGTACCAGTGGCCAAGCTTTTTCTGGGCAGCAACAATGTCCCATTTTAAATTTTGGACGATTTGGACCGTGGAAATCCGATCCACATGTCACAAAGGCACTATGTTTTTTCACGATGCGCAACAAGGAAGTCATCGTTGCTTCATGAATACGTGGTGAGAAACATTCAATACCGTCGATGCCTAGTTCCATCATGGTTTCAATTTCTTCATCATGAATATGATCCATATTCCAACTGGATAAAATCGCAATACCACCGGCATCGTGAATGGCCTTGACCATATCACCTAATGCTGGATAACTAGCTGTAACGTAACATGGACCGCCTTTGCCAAATACATCACGGGCAAAACGACGACGCGCTTGCGTTTCATTTTTCGATGACTCTAAATATTTTTTCACAAAAGATAATTCACGTACACGTTTATTATGGAAGACCATCTTCGTGATATCTTGGGCCGTAATCGTTTGGAAACGAGACGTCTGCATCAAGGATTCCACATCAATATGGATACCACAGAAATCTTCAAATTTTTGGGTACGTTCAATCGATACTTGTTTTTCCCTCATTAACGATTCTCGTTCGATTTCATCAAAAATATCTTTTGTCCAATCAATGTAGTAACCTAAAATACGAACACGATGGCCTTTCCACTGTGTATCAATTTCAACCCCAGGAATATATTGAATATTATACATAGGGGCAAAGCGGACAGCGGCTGCATTGGCACGTGCACAGTTATGATCAGTGATGGAAATCACTTCCATATGCAATTGAAAGGCTTGTTTAAATAAATCTTCTACATCATAATAGCCATCATCACTATAGTTAGAGCGTAAATGTAAATCAATTGGTGAAACCAAATCCGATGAAATGGCAGGAGATGGTTCTGGTTGTTGTTTCACAACTTTAATTGGTTCATCGATAAACTCTTCGGTTTCTTCTTCTAATTTTTCGGACATTGGTGGTTCATGAACGGGCATGGTCTTAAACAATAAATCCGCGATGGTTTGTTGGCGAGGGGTAGCGCAAACGCAAACCGCATTGATGGCCCACCATACGATCATCCCGATGACTTGGAAAAAATAACCGATGACCATCAAAGGAATACCAAAGCCAATGGCTTGTCGTAAAATCAAGAATAAACCCGAAACTTCACGTTTGTTTTTATCGACCAATTTCAAGTTGGTATACACATAACCAAAAGATTGGCCATGGGTATAGGCTGTAAAAATACCTAATCCTAAAATGCTGGTCACAAACAACAACGCATACATGATATAAAAGAGTAAATCAAAAAAGTTAGGTGGAATCAAACCACATAAAATCAACAAAAATTCAATGACCCAAATATAAACAGGGAGTAAACATATATTTAGATCTATTAAGAACGCAAAAAGATGGGATACAAAATCAGAATGTTTGCGCGTCAAAAATTCAGCTTGTTTGTATCCACCATGTTTATATGCTTTCGATTTGGCTAAAAAATATGCACGAGACAAATCGATCTTATCGTTATTTCTATCGCTCATCCGTCAAAAAACCTTTCTTGTCCTATTATACAAAAAGAAAAACCCACATTCAATCATGTGGGCCAAAAGCTATTCACTTTTTGTTTTCTTACGAACAGAAATCATACCAATCACAGCTATACCACATAATACAGTATAGGATACATATTGGTCCGCTACTGCTGTATTGACATTGGTTGTTGGCACATCCATGGCTTTCGCTTCATTATAAAGCTTGGTATAGGTCTTGCTAATGCGTTTAGTCAAAATCGAATTGACTTGAATTTTTTCCGAAGCACTTAATTGATCCCATGCGGATTTGGAACTTAAGATGCGTTGATAATTGGTATAATTAGCACGTTCATAAACCACACCGGTTGAACTTGTTAAATAGGTATTCACAAAAGCTTGTGCTGTTGTGGAAGCACTTGTCTTCTCTTTGATCACAACGTTCAAAGCTTGTTCAGAAAGCGTAGTCGGTGTTGCCGATGTTGTCTTTGTTGTTGTAAGTTTTTGACTTGTTGACTGGTTCAATATTGTTGTTTGTGCTTGTACCGTAGCTGGTTCAATCACTTTTTTGGATGCAATCGTATATGGTGAAAAGGCACTTGTGGAAATGGTCACTTCGGATGCATCATCACTCGTACCTACACTTTTCACTTCTCCATCTCCGGAATCATGAATAACGGATACATTGGTACCAGACTCAAATTGATTGGTTGATAATTTGACATCTACGTTTTTCTTTGGTTCAACTTCTTTTCCATCTTTCCAGAAAGAAATATCCACACTCACCGCTTGATCGACATTATCTCCTAGAACGGCTTTCGCATCTTCCAATGCCGATTGACTATCCAATGGTACAACAACCATTTGTGTACCTTGTTCAAAAGCACCCGCTTGGGCATATACAGTCACTTTGACATTATTCGCATAACCAGTAAATACAAGTGTTTGTGTATTTAAAATAGGTTGTGTATTCGCAACAACGGTTGCATGTTCATCTTGTGTCGTTGTGGACTGTGTCTTATCATCTTGCCCTGTTGTTGTCTGTGTTTTCTGTTCTGTTGTTGTATTTGCAGACGCATTGGTATTTGATTGTGTATTTGTTGAAGATGATGGATTCGTTGTTGTAGTAGAAGTCGTATTGGACGTTGTATTCGTCGTTGGTTGTGAAGTAATTTCTTTCGTTGTTGAACTAGTAGCTGTTGAACTACTACTTGTTGTTTGTGTCGTTTTTTGGGTTGCTTGTTGTTCCGCTTTTTGAGCGGCTTCTTTCTGAGCTGCTTCTTTCGCAGCTTGTTCCTGTGCCGCCTTTTCTTGCGCAGCTTGTTCTTCCTGTTGTTTCTTTTCCGCTTCCTGTTGTGCTTTGATGGAAGCATCCTTATCTTTTGCTGCTTTCAACAAAGAATCATAGGTTGGATATACATTTTCTGTATTCTTTTTGACCAATTCATCGATGGCATCCTTTTTGGTTTCATCTTTGGCCAATTCCTGATATGTTGTTTCACTATTTAGGATCGTCTGATAGTTAGTGTCATCAACAACCTTAAATGCTTCATAAACGGTTTTATTGTCGACTGTTTTTTTAAAGCTTAAACAATAGTTCACAAAATCTTCTGGTGTTTCGATTTTTACTTCTGTGATTGGTGTTGTGCTTGTACTTTCCGCAAGAATGGGCGTTGCCATTGGAATTATCATTGAAGATGAAATCAATACGGAAGCCATCGCATGTTTGAATGAAAACTTCATGATCACCCTCCTATCACTCATTTCCATATTTTACCCTAAAAATCAATAGACGTCTAGTAATTAAAAAAAGGAGCCGAAGCTCCTTTTGTGATTAGAATACAATTTTATCCAAATTCCAAATTTGGCTAGCATATTCTTCAATTGTACGATCACTTGAGAAGTAACCCGATTTCGCAATGTTGATCAACATCGTACGAGCCCAGTTATTCGTATCACGATAACGTGCTTCTACATGTGTTTGTGCTCTTGAATATCCACCAAAATCAGCCAATACAAAGAATTCATCACCTTGTGTCAAGACATCATTATAAATCAAACGGAATGCATCTGGATCTTTTGTCCAATAGCCATTACGTAACGAATCAATAACACGACGAATCTCATCATGGCTACGATAATAATCCCAAGAATGATAAGCTTGTTCATGTTTCAAGTGGTTGATATCTTCGACATGCAAACCAAAGATTTCCGCATTTTCTTCGCCTACTTGATCCACGATTTCCACATTGGCACCATCTAAAGTACCCAATGTTAAAGCACCATTCATCATATATTTCATATTTCCAGTACCACTCGCTTCTTTACCAGCCGTAGAAATTTGTTCCGATACATCAGCAGCTGGAATCAAGATTTCAGCAACAGAAACAGAGTAGTTAGGAATGAAGACAACTTTTAAGAATTCATTCGTTTCTGGATCATTATTTACACGATCCGCTACAATATTGATCAATTTAATGATTTCTTTTGCCAAATAATAGCTTGGTGCCGCTTTTGCAGAGAAGAAGAATGTTCGTGGATAAATACGATAATTTGGATCCTCTTTCATATGCATATAGATATTCATGACATTAAAGATATTCAATAACTGACGTTTATACGCATGCAAACGTTTTGACTGACAATCAAAAATGGAATTCACATTAACATCGATATTCATTGTCTTCTTGATATAATCGGCCAAAATTTGTTTACGTTGTTTCTTCACATCCATGAATTTTTGTTGAAGAACCGGATCTTCGACATAAGCCATCAAATCTTGTAACTTTTCTGGATCTGTTTTAAATTCATCACCAATTGTATCTTCCAATAAACTTGTCAATTGTGGATTACAATACATCAACCAACGACGATGCGTAATACCATTTGTTTTATTATTGAAAAGACTTGGTTCAATTGTCACAAAATCTTTAAATACATCATCCACTAAGATTTTTGAATGCAACTTGGCAACACCATTGACACTATGACTACCAACAATAGCTAAGTTAGCCATATGGACTTGTCCTTCACGCAATACTGCAACATTTGGATAAATCGCACATAAACCAAGATGATCGACTTCAAACTTCCAACGACGATCAATCTCTTCAATGATCATATAAATACGTGGTAACAATTTTTGTACCGTTTCTTGTGACCATTTTTCCAAAGCTTCCGCCATGACCGTATGGTTTGTATAAGCAACAGTTCCCTTGACGATTTTCCATGCATCATCCCATTCATAATCGTATTCATCACATAAAATACGCATTAATTCAGGAATAACCAATACAGGATGGGTATCATTCAACTGAATCGCTACTTTTTCTGGTAAGTTATCTAGAGATGGATACACACGTAAATGACTTTCAATAATTTGCGAAAGTCCTGCACAAACAAAGAAATATTCTTGTTTCAAACGAAGTTCTTTTCCTTCAGGTGTTGAATCATCTGGATATACATTTGCCGTTAAAGCCGTAACATCATCTAAATATTTATTTAAGTTTCCTGTAGGAGCCGTATCTTCATCAACTTCTGCGTCCCACAAACGCAAAGTATTTGTTGTTTTTGTATGGTAACCAATAATTGGTTCATCATAAGGTACAGCACGTACCACAAAATCTGGATGATGAAATGTCACAAACTTCCCTTGTTCATTGATATATCCATCTACATATCCACCAAATTTTACACGAACACCATGATATGGTTTCCATACTTCCCAAACATTACCATATTTTAACCAGCAGTCTGGCATTTCTACTTGTTCATCATTTTCAATCTTTTGTTTAAACAATCCATAATGATAACGAATGCAGTTACCATTTCCAGCATAGTTCAATGATGCAAGTGAATCCATGAAACAAGCGGCTAAACGACCCAATCCACCATTTCCTAATCCAGCATCACTTTCGATTTCTTCTAAATCGTTGATATCCATGCCTAATTCTTTTAATCCTTCACAAACCGTATCGTAGATACCTAAGTTCATCAAGTTGTTTGTCAACAAACGACCCATTAAAAATTCCATAGAAAAGTAATATAACTGCTTTGTTTGATGCTTCTTGACAGCGTTTTTCGTAGCTTTCCAGTTACTATTCGCATATTCACGAATCATGTTACCCAAAGCCAAATACCGTTCTACATTTGATGTATCTTCGAAATCTCGGCCATACATGTCTGATGTTGTTTCTTTAAAGCGCTCAACAAATAATGCTTCAGAATTGAAACTGTTCATCTTTGTCCTCCCCAAACTTTCAATTGGTTTTAAGATATAACGATTCGAAGGAAAAATCAAGTTTTTTACAGATGACTTACTTACGCTTATTCACGGTTCCAATCCAATAATATCCAATCCCTTTGCGAACCCCAATACGTGTCTTTCCTACTTTTTTACGAAGTCCCATAATAAATACACTCAAAGTATTATCTTGAATCGCTGTTTTTGAATGACTTAATAAATCAATCAAAACATCACGTGTCAATACAATATTGGCATTTTGCAGAAATGCCTCCAACAAGAGCAATTCACTTGGTGTACAAACAATTTCTTTATGATCAATCGTAACCACTTTATTTAAACGATCATAAATCAATCCATTGGATTCAAAATAACGATATTCTAAAGGGGCTCCATTGGCAAAATAGGCACGCAATACATCTTCATTATAATGACGAAGCAGATTCGCAAAATCATCTTCATTGATGATATATTCACCATCTTTTGGCATGGATAAATGATTATGATCTAGATAATCCACCAAAACACGACTATTGATCTTTATTGATTTTGTCATACTTTTTCCTTTCATAGAAAAAGTGGCTGTAACGCCACTTCCTTAGTTATTCGTATCATTATTAGAAAATTTAAAAACTTGTTCTCCTTCTTTTGTCACAAGATATTTACCCCGGGCAATATATTCAATATAGTCAGGATCCGATAAGTTTTTTTTCTTTTTCGTTAATTCTTTCTTTTCCGCATTTAAAGCACTTTGTTTCTGTTGCGTATCTGAAATACTGCGATGCAGATCATACATCGTCTTTAGCTCTGAAAGACCAGATAAAATCATTAAAGCGGCACATACGACCATAATCAACTTAGCTGCAGGTGATAATCTTTTTTTCTTCTTACGAGATTTGGCCATATGCTCCTCCTATCTAACTTTCATTGCCAATACCGCAATATCACTCGGATTGATTCCTGAAATACGACTGGCTTGCCCTAAAGTTTGGGGACGAACAGCATCCAATTTTTGCCGTGCTTCTAAAGAAATATTTTCCATATGCGCATAATCCAGATCATCTGGTAAAGCAACGGATTCCATTTCTTGTAGATGCCGTGCATCACGTTTCGCTTTTTCGATATACCCCTTATATTTTACATCGATTTCAATATGCTGATTAATAAAATGTCCAAAATTGACACCCGTAATCGATGAAAGACCATCAATTGTCACTTTTGGTCGTTTTAATAAATCGATTTCCTTCATTCCCCGATCCGTTGGTGTAAATCCCAACGAAGTCAAATACGCATTCAATGCCGGATCCGCTTTCACATGCGTTTGTGATAACACATCTTTAGCTTGTTCAATAGCCTGTCGCTTCTGACAATATTGATCGTATCGATCCTTCGATACACAACCGATTTGATAGCCCATCTCCAACAAGCGTTCTTCCGCATTATCATGACGCAACAACAAGCGATATTCCGCACGACTCGTCAATAAACGATAGGGTTCTTTCGTTCCCTTGGTGCATAAATCATCAATCATAACGCCAATATACGCTTGATCTCGACGTAGCACGAATGGTGGTTTTCCATCCACTTTTAAAGCCGCATTGATACCAGCCATCAAACCCTGACCAGCTGCTTCTTCATATCCACTTGTACCATTGACTTGTCCTGCCGTAAATAAATTTTCAACAATTTTATTTTCCATATTTGGTTTCATCTGCAAAGGATCAATGGCATCATATTCAATCGCATACGCATATTTTTTTATGGTGCAATGTTCCAAACCAGGTAAAGAATGTACCATTTCTTCTTGTACGTCGATTGGCATAGACGTAGAAAAACCTTGTACATAGGTTGTATCCATCGATAAAGACTCTGGTTCTAAGAACAATTGATGGCGTGGTTTATCCGCAAATCGCACCAATTTATCTTCAATACTTGGACAATAACGAGGTCCTACTCCTTTGACTAAACCTGAATACATGGCAGAATCATGCAAATGCGAACGAATGATTTCATGTGTTTTCGGTGTTGTATAAATCAAATGACATACTTCTTGTTGATCAAATGGCAAAACATCTTCTGGTTGCGTGGTTTCACTAAAACGCAAAAAAGCATTTGTTCCCGGTTGTACAGACGTTTTTGAAAAATCAATCGTTCTCGTTAAAACCCGCGGTGGCGTTCCCGTTTTTAAACGAAATGTCCGAATACCAGCTTTACGTAAACTTTCCGATAGGGATTGTATCGTTGGTTGTTCTTCCGGTCCCGATTCTGTCGCCGTGTGTCCCCGCAATACGGAAGAAGACATATACGTTCCTGTTGTTAAAACAACAGTCTTTCCTAATAATTCCGTTCCATCGGTACACCGCACACCTTCGATCCGATGATTTTTGATCATCAAAGAATGCGCCATCTTTTCAACAACCGTCAAATTCGGTGTATTCGATAACGTTTTTTTCATGAATTTCTTATAAGCAACTTTATCACTTTGAACTCGCAAAGACCAAACACCCGGTCCTTTGGTCGTATTCAACATTTTAAACTGTAAAGCCGTTCGATCCGCTGCGATAGGCATTAAGCCACCCAAAGCATCAATTTCACGAACAACGATTCCTTTGGCCGGACCACCCACGCTTGGATTACAAGGCATCGAACCTGCCATATCCAAAGACAGTGTTAATAATGCGGTTTGTTTCTGCATACGACTCGCTGCCATGGCTGCTTCAATACCAGCATGCCCAGCACCAATTACGATTACATCATACATTTATTGTGCCTCCTTTTTGGGACGTCCAATATGTACATGAAAAGCCAATTCTGGAACTTTCAAAGCAATTGTCACGATCATGAATACAATGAGACTGATCAATCCATTGATACACATCGTAATGAAACATACGATCTTTCGAGATGAAACACTACCTAAACCAAGATGGGTCAAAAGCATCGAAGTAATCCATAAAGCCAGTAAACCAATACATACACGGAAAACAATTTGCCATACTCGTTTATAAGAAATATGATAATGTATCTTAATTTGATGAAGATTCGAAAAGAACAAATAGCCATCCGCAATTAAAGAAGCCAAAACAGCGCCTCCAAATCCCATCATCATTGTCATGGGAACCATTAATACACCTTTTATGATTGCATTGATGATCATTCTTTTTAAAACCAATGGTTGTAGTTTTAATGCCATCATCAAATTCGTTACTACTGGCAATAAAGTACCTGTGATTGATTCTAACGTTAGCCATTGTAAGACCATGGTACTCGTATTCAAATCATCGGTATAAAACAAGGTATAGTTTAATGGTGCGGAATAGGCAAATAAACAGAACGATACTGGTAAACCTATATATAATACAACGCCTAAGCAATCCACTACATTTTTCTGGATCAACCGTTTATTATGTTTAGTCAAAGCTGAGGTGATATGCGGTATGATGGCAGCTGTAAAACCAGGTGCCAAAACCATCGGAATCGCCGTCATTTTAACACCCACATACGTTGTAGCCGAAATAATCGAAGAAACTTTGGCTTCACTTGGATAATATGCTTTTAATCCAGCTGGTAATAAAACCGCATTATAAATTTGTTGGCTATAGCCCAATAAAGAAGAAATCAAATAAGGAATTGCTAAAAGAACCAATTCTTTAATGATCTCATTGCGCTTTAACGAAGGTGTCGTCTGTGCTCGTGCTTGATCAATAATTTCTTGTGATCGTGTTTTATCAAAATGACGAATTTGAACAATTCCCGCAATGGCTGCTACCGTTGTCGATAAGACCGATGCATATAAGGCCCATTTTCTTTCCCAATGCAGAACATAAACCATTAAACAAGCTGCCGACAATAAGAAGCCGACACGGAAAATTTGTTCAAAAGCTTGTGAAAACGCGTATTCGCCCATTTCTTTTAAACCTTGGTAATAGCCACGAAAAGCCGATAATACCGGTACAAAAAATAAAGCAATGGCTAAGATTCGCAAGACATTGGCCATGATCGTTGGATCACCAGCAATCATCAATGGTGCCAAGACCCCAGAAAAGGCCATCAACAACAACATGCCAACAAAGCCCAATAACGATAACATCGCAATAGAGACTTTCTTGACCAATAAAACCGTTTTTGGATCATCCAATACAGTATATTTAGAAACCATTGTCGCAATCGCAAATGGGAATCCAGCTGTAAATACATTCAATACATACGAATATATATTATATGCTTGTCCATAATATCCCATATATTTGACATTTCCTAAGATACTAGAAAATGGAATCGCATAAATAATTCCGATTAATTTTGCGACAAAAAGCCCGCCAGTTCCAACAAGTCCCGACAGGATGATCGACTTTTTTACTTTGGATTGATTTTCCATAGTGCTTGTCCCCTTTGAGTTATGATTATAACACATGTGATGAAAATACAAGCAATTTTTTATTGACTAGTGTATCATGAAAATTGAAAGTGAGGTTACTATGACACATATCGTATTTTTTAAATTAAAAGAATCCACACCCGAAAATCAGGATCAATTAGCTGCCATTTTAAATAAAATGCAAGGAAAAATTGATTTAGTACATGAAATGGAAGTCGGTAAAGATTTTCTTCATTCCGATCGTAGTTTTGATGTCGCTTTGATTGTTCGTTTAGACAAAGAAAATTTAGATGCCTATCAAAATAATGCCTTACACTGTGCTTGTAAAAAAGAATTCGCTCCTTTGGTTGATTACTCCAAAACCGTCGATTTTGAATAATGACGACCATTTGTTCAGCTAAGCAAGCACGTGATTTTGATCAACGAACAATTGAACACTACCAAATTCCTTCTTTGGTATTAATGGAACATGCAGCTATTGAATGTGCTCGTTTCATTGAAGCAAAACACCCAAAACAAATATTAGTCGTATGTGGCTCGGGAAATAATGGTGGAGATGGTTTAGCCATTGCTCGATTATTGATACAAGCCCATATTCCTGTAGATATTTATTTGGTAGGCACACATTTCTCGGATGCCAATCTTCACCAACAAAATATTCTAAAGAAGATGGGTGTCTCAATCCAAACCGATTGGACAATGATGAAAGACAATATCTATACCTATATTATAGATTGTATCTTTGGCAATGGATTAAGCCGAGAAATCAAAGAACCGTATTATTCTTTGATTGATGATATTAATAAAAATGATTCACCTACGATTTCAATCGATGTACCAAGCGGTCTGGATGCGACATCCGGTGAAATTCTCGGGATTGCCATCCATGCCGATATCACTTTGTCTCTGGACTGTATCAAATGGGGTCAAATTACCAATCAAGGTCCTTCTATTTGTGGTCAACTGCATTGTTTTGAAATTGGTATCATTCACGATGCACCCACCATGCAATTAATCGACAAGACGACCATTCATTTACCGGAGCGATCCAATCTTGCCCATAAAGGCACGTTTGGAAAAGCTTTGATGATTGGGGGATCACATGCCATGCATGGAGCCATCACGATGGCGGCTAAAGCCTGCTACAAAAGTGGTATTGGCACCCTTACATTGATGCTTCCAAACAGTATTGCAGATATCTTAGCGTATAAGATGGATAGTGCTATGCGCCTGATCTATCCACAAGAAAACTTTGATAGTAGGAGTCCACTCTTTCTACAAACGAACATGGAAAAATTTGATTTACTATCCCTTGGCAATGGTATGGGACAAGTTCCATCAACAATTGAAATGGTACATACCGCTTTGGCAAGCACAAAACCAGTTCTTGTGGATGCAGATGGCTTATGGGCTTTACAAGAGCATCCCGAATGGTTGCATCGCCAGGCACCAACGATCATTACTCCACATGTCAAAGAATTCAGTTACCTAACCCATCAAGATGTTTCTACCATTGCGAAACATCCATTGGCAAGTATTCAACCCTTTGTGGAAGCATATCCGGAAGTGACTTTGGTATTAAAATCCAATGTAACCGTAGTGGCTCAAGGAACATCGCAATATGTTTTATATGCACCAAATAGTGCTTTATCCAAAGGTGGTAGTGGCGATATTTTATGTGGCATCATAACAGGTTTATACGGCCAATGTAAAAATGTCTTACAAGCAGCTATAACAGGTGTATATATCCATAGTCAATGTGCAAAAGTGGATATGGATTCGGCTTGTGTACAACCCGATGATATCATTGATCAATTACCTACTGTCTTTCGACAACTACGAAAAAAGGGCTAATTGATATGATTCCCTAAAAGTAGACAGTACAAATATACAAAATGTACTGCCTTACTTTAGGGGATTTTATCAAATGGCCCTTTTTTATTTGATTTCTAAATAATAAACATGGGGATGAAACATTCGTGTATTATATCCATAATCCAACCAAGTTTCATCATCCTTTGTCCAATAGGCATTGAGTTGGGGAATCAATGCTTCCCATGTCCTTTTTTCACATTGCATCGTGGCATAAAATTCAGAACAAGAAATCAATGAAGCTTGTTCTCGAATGGGTGAGAAATGAAAATTTCCCAATTGGGATAAAGCCGATTGAACCTCATTTACTTGTTTTTCTTCCAACGTATCAACCACGACATATAACGTATATGTACGCATCTTATTTAGTATTTTCTAAGACATATCGACACAATTTTTTTAAATTGGTGTCATTTGACAAAGTAATCACTTTTCCTAATCCTAAATTTAAAGAAGCAATCACTGGATTTCCATCTTCTACTTGCATATTTAATGTACCCGTTGCATTCACATAGAATACATCATATAAATAGCCCGTGCGATTTCCCACTTCATTTTTTTCTCGCAACGTAAATTCAAACGCATCCTTATTTTTTAAGATAATTCGTACAGCTCCTGCTCCTGAGCTGGGTAACGCTTTTGCCATATTGTTCCTCCTATCGTTTATCTGCCTCATAGGTCACTTCTAAACCAAGTTGGGTTAAGATTGATAAATCTTCAACTTTTAATTGACATGTAAAATGAGCTTGACATCCTCGTAATTGCGGAATCACATCTAGTGCTTTTTGAGCCTCTTCGTTATGAACCGCACTTAACGATAACGCAATCAAAACTTCTTGAATATGAAGACGTGGATTTACACTGCCTAAGTATTTTGTCTTTAAATCTTGAATGGGACCAAAAGCTTGTGGTGAAATCACATCTTCATGATCTGGCAATTGAGCCAAATGTTTTAAGGCATTGATTACAGTATTGGATACGGTACCCATAAAGTTGGTTGTTTTTCCAGTAATCATGGTTCCATCGGCTAATTCGACAGCACCGGAAAAACTATGGGTTATCTTAGCCTTTTCACGAGCTGCTACAACACATTTTCGATCTTCGATTGAAATACCTGCTTTCTCCATGATGATGGTCTGCTTATTGACTTCATCTATCGAACATTGTTCTTTCACATAGCGTGTATAACTTTCAAAATAACGACGAATGATTTCTTGTTGACTTGCTTCACAACAGGCTTGATCATCTTCAATCGCAAAGCCAGCCATATTCACGCCCATATCGGTTGGACTCTTATATGGACAAGTTCCATAAATTTCTTCAAAAATATTCTTTAGCACTGGAAAGATCTCGACATCTCGATTGTAGTTAACGGTGATTTTTTCATAGGCTTGGAGATGAAAAGGATCAATCATATTCACATCAGCTAAATCGGCCGTGGCTGCTTCATAAGCTAAGTTCACAGGATGATTGACATCTAAATTCCAAATTGGAAAAGTTTCATATTTGGCATAACCAGCTTTGATGCCATGTTTATATTCATGATAGAGTTGGGATAAACATGTTGCCATTTTACCGCTTCCAGGTCCTGGTGCAGTTACAACAACCAATGGTTTAGTGGTTTCAATGAAGTCATTTTTGCCAAATCCTTGATCAGAAATAATGGCTTTCACATTGGTTGGATAGCCTTCAATATAATAATGTTGATAAACATGAATCTGTCTTCTTTTTAATTTTGTTTTAAATCGATCGATCATCTTAGAATGATGATACTGAGTAATAACGACACTGCTTACATACAATCCTCGTGATTGAAATTCTTTGATCAAACGTAGTACGTCTTCATCGTAGGTAATGCCTAAATCACCACGAATCTTATTGTTTTCTATGTCTTTGGCACAAATAGCGATGACTATTTCTGCTTGATCTTTCATGGTCATCAGCATTTGTAGTTTACTATCTGGTTCAAAACCGGGTAATACACGACTAGCATGATAATCATCAAATAATTTTCCACCAAATTCTAGATACAACTTATCGTCAAATTGCGCAATGCGCTCTTGGATATGCTTTGACTGCATCTTTAAATACTTCTTATTATTAAATCCTTGTTTCATAGATATCCTTTCGTAAAAATAGCTAAGAATATGATACCGATGAAAGAAATATTTATCAACATAAAAAAAAGGACCCGGCAGCGTGCTATGTTCGCAGGGGCAGGCCCAACTATCTTCGCCGCGGGAGTGCTTAACTTCTGTGTTCGGGATGTCAACAGGTGTATCCACTCCGCTATCGCTACCGGATCCTTTGAGAGATGCTCTCTCAAAATCGAACAACGCTTCCGACTCTTCTCAGATCAAGTCCTCGACCGATTAGTACCAGTCAACTCCGTACATCGCTGTACTTCCATCCCTGGCCTATCTACCTTATCGTCTTTAAGGGGTCTTACTTCTTGGGAGATCTCATCTTGGAGTAGGCTTCGTGCTTAGATGCTTTCAGCGCTTATCCTTTCCCTGCTTAGCTACCCGGCTGTGCTCCTGGCGGAACAACCGGTGCACCAGCGGCAGGTCCATCCCGGTCCTCTCGTACTGAGGACAGCTCTCCTCAGATCTCCAACGCCCACAACAGATAGGGACCGAACTGTCTCACGACGTTCTGAACCCAGCTCGCGTACCGCTTTAATGGGCGGACAGCCCAACCCTTGGAACCGAATCCAGCTCCAGGATGCGATGAGCCGACATCGAGGTGCCAAACCTCGCCGTCGATGTGAACTCTTGGGCGAGATCAGCCTGTTATCCCCAGGGTAGCTTTTATCCGTTGAGCGACGGCCCTTCCATTCGGCACCGCCGGATCACTAATCCCGACTTTCGTCCCTGTTCGACCTGTTTGTCTCACAGTCAAGCACGCTTCTGCATTTGCACTCGACGATTGGTTTCCATCCAATCTGAGCGTACCTTTGGGCGCCTCCGTTACTCTTTGGGAGGCGACCGCCCCAGTCAAACTGCCTGCCTGACACGGTCCCCGGTCCCGCTCAGGGACCTGGGTTAGAACTCCGATCGCACAAGAGTGGTATCCCACCGGCGACTCCTCGTATTCTGGCGAACACGTCTCTCTGTCTCCCACCTATCCTGTACGTCTACGACCAAAGTTCAATATCAAGCTGCAGTAAAGCTCCATGGGGTCTTTCCGTCTAGTTGCGGGTAACCTGCATTTTCACAGGTACTAAGATTTCACCGAGTCTGCTGCCGAGACAGCGCCCAAATCGTTACACCTTTCGTGCGGGTCAGAACTTACCTGACAAGGAATTTCGCTACCTTAGGACCGTTATAGTTACGGCCGCCGTTCACTGGGGCTTCAACTCACTGCTTCCTCTTTCGATTCACAGATCCTCTTAACCTTCCAGCACCGGGCAGGTGTCACCCTCTATACTTCGCCTTGCGGCTTCGCAGAGAGCTGTGTTTTAGTTAAACAGTCGCTTGGGCCTCTTCACTGCGGCTCTTTCGAGCACTCCTTCTCGCTAACTTACGGAGTCATTTTGCCGAGTTCCTTGGCAACAGTTCTCTCGCTCACCTCGGGATACTCTCCCTGCCCACCTGTGTCGGTTTTGGTACGGGCCGGACATACATTGCTAGAAGCTTTTCCTGGAAGCCGGTCCGCATGTCTTCGCTACTCGATCGCTCTTTCGCTTCCCTGTCACGTCTTCACGTTCCGATGACCGGATTTGCCTGGTCATCCGCTACCTCGCTTCGCCCTCAATCCGTTAAGAGGGTCATGCTTCCCGTCTCCGTCACTCCTTCGCTCTACATCCGGGTGCAGGAATATCTGCCTGCTTTCCATCCGCTACGCCTTTCGGCCTCGCGTTAGGTCCCGACTTACCCAGGGCGGACGAACCTTCCCCTGGAATCCTTGGGCTTTCGGTGTGAAGGATTCTCACCTTCATCTCGCTACTCACACCGGCATTCTCGCTTCCATGCGGTCCACCGCTCCTCTCGGTACGGCTTCTTCCTGCATGCAACGCTCCCCTACCACATCTTTACGATATCCGCAGTTTCGGTATCCGGCTTAGCCCCGGTACATTTTCGGCGCAGGGTCACTCGACTAGTGAGCTGTTACGCACTCTTTCAAGGATGGCTGCTTCTGAGCCAACCTCCTAGTTGTCTGTGCATCCCCACTTCCTTTTCCACTTGGCCGGAATTTTGGGACCTTAACTGGCGATCTGGGCTGTTTCCCTCTTGACCATGGACTTTATCACTCACGGTCTGACTGCCGTGCATCCTGTTCGGCATTCGGAGTTTGATTGAGTTCAGTACCCCGGGATGGGGCCATCACTCATTCAGTGCTCTACCTCCGATCAGGTTCTTCACGACGCTAGCCCTAAAGCTATTTCGGGGAGAACCAGCTATCTCCGGGTTCGATTGGAATTTCTCCCCTAGCCACAAGTCATCCGCCAGCTTTTCAACGATGGTCGGTTCGGTCCTCCATTCAGTTTCACCTGAACTTCAACCTGCTCATGGCTAGATCACCCGGTTTCGGGTCTGCGATGTTCTACTTCCGCCCTATTCAGACTCGCTTTCGCTGCGGCTCCGCGTTTTCCCGCTTAACCTCGCATCTCATCGCAACTCGCCGGTTCATTCTACAAAAGGCACGCCATCACCCTTCAACGGGCTCTGACTTCTTGTAGGCATACGGTTTCAGGTTCTCTTTCACTCCGCTCCCGCGGTTCTTTTCACCTTTCCCTCACGGTACTGGTCCACTATCGCTCACTCAACTATATTTAGCCTTGGCGGATGGTCCCGCCTGCTTCCGACAAGATTCCTCGTGTCTCGCCGTACTCAGGATCCTGCCCGCTTCCTTTCGCATGTCGTCTACGGGGCTTGCACCCTCTTCGGCCGCGCTTCCAATCGCGTTCCACTATGCTCCATTCGTCTTTGGCAGTCCTTCAACCCCGTCCCTCGGGACGGTTTGGGCTGGTCCCCTTTCGCTCGCCGCTACTCAGGGAATCATTCTTATTTTCTTCTCCTGCGGGTACTTAGATGTTTCAGTTCCCCGCGTACCTCTCATATCCCTATGGATTCAGAATATGATGACCGATCTTCTATCGGCCGGGTTCCCCCATTCGGATATCGATGGATCTTCGCTCCCTAACAGCTCCCCGTCGCTTTTCGCAGTTTGGCACGTCCTTCTTCAGTATTGAGTGGCCAGGCATTCGCCGTACGCCCTTCCTTGCTTGATCTTGGTTCTCTTCGTGTTTTCTTCGAGATTCTTCAGAACTGTTCTACTACTGTTTATGAAATCTTCTTCACTAAACGTTATAGACCTTCTGTTGTCTTCTTCGTTGTTCGATTTTCAAAGATCATCTCTGAGAAATCTTCCGATCTCTCAAAACTGATCAGGAATCCTTTTCGCACATCTCTCTGTACACTTGCTTTCTCCTTAGAAAGGAGGTGATCCATCCCCACGTTCCCGTAGGGATACCTTGTTACGACTTAACCCCAGTCATCGGTCCTACCTTCGACGGCTCACTCCCTAAGGTTATGCCACCGGCTTCGGGTATTACTGACTCCCATGGTTTGACGGGCGGTGTGTACAAGGCCCGAGAACGTATTCACCGCGACATGCTGATTCGCGATTACTAGCGATTCCAACTTCATGGAGTCGGGTTGCAGACTCCAATCCGAACTGGGACGGACTTTTCGGGATTCGCTCCAGGTCGCCCTGTCGCTGCCCTCTGTATCCGCCATTGTAGTACGTGTGTGGCCCAGGCCATAAGGGGCATGATGATTTGACGTCATCCCCACCTTCCTCCGGTTTGTCACCGGCAGTCTGATATGAGTCCCTAACTTGATACTGGTAACATATCACAAGGGTTGCGCTCGTTGCGGGACTTAACCCAACATCTCACGACACGAGCTGACGACAACCATGCACCACCTGTCTCCCTGATAGCCTCCGATACATCTCTGCATCTTTGCAGGGGATGTCAAGGCCTGGTAAGGTTCTTCGCGTTGCTTCGAATTAAACCACATACTCCACCGCTTGTGCGGGCCCCCGTCAATTCCTTTGAGTTTCACACTTGCGTGCATACTCCCCAGGCGGAGAACTTATTGCGTTGACTGCGGCACTGAGTTATTCCCCCAACACCTAGTTCTCATCGTTTACGGCGTGGACTACTAGGGTATCTAATCCTATTTGCTCCCCACGCTTTCGTACTTCAGCGTCAGTTGCAGACCAGGCGACCGCCTTCGCCACCGGTGTTCTTCCATATATCTACGCATTTTACCGCTACACATGGAGTTCCATCGCCCTCTTCTGCACTCCAGCCGGACAGTTTCCAGTGCAGTGCTGCAGTTGAGCTGCAGCCTTTCACACCAGACTTATCTGGCCGCCTACGTACCCTTTACGCCCAATCATTCCGGATAACGCTCGCCACCTACGTATTACCGCGGCTGCTGGCACGTAGTTAGCCGTGACTTTCTGGCGAGATACCATCAAACCGGAAGCATTCCCTCTTCCTGTCCTTTTTCTCTCGCAACAGAGCTTTACAATCCGAAGACCGTCTTCACTCACGCGGCATTGCTCGTTCAGGGTTCCCCCCATTGACGAAAATTCCCTACTGCTGCCTCCCGTAGGAGTTTGGGCCGTGTCTCAGTCCCAATGTGGCCGTTCGCCCTCTCAGGTCGGCTATGCATCGTCGCCTTGGTGGGCCGTTACCTCACCAACTGGCTAATGCACCGCAGGTCCATCCATGTCCAGGGCCGTGGCCCCTTTAACATATCGAAGATGCCTTCCATATGCCTATCCGGTTTTAGCAGTCGTTTCCAACCGTTGTCCCGGGTACATGGGCAGGTTACCTACGTGTTACTCACCCGTTCGCCACTGATCCGGAAGATGCAAGCACCTTCCTTCTCCGTTCGACTTGCATGTATTAGGCATGCCGCCAGCGTTCATCCTGAGCCAGGATCAAACTCTTCATTTGATTTAGCTCTACGATGTCTCTGACATCTTTTTTTCCTTTTCGAAATTGACGTGTTTCTTGGTTTCCTGTTCAGTTTTCAAAGATCGTCACGCTTTCGCGTGCTCAATTATATTATCAAATCTATCCCCCTTCTGCAACCCCTTTTTTAATTTTTTTCAAAAAAAGAAGTCGAACCATTGTTCGACTCATGTTTTTACTGATTATTTTCAATTTCAGTGATCTTTTCAATTCTACGTTTATGACGTTCTCCATTACTAAATGGTGTAGATAAAAAGGTGTGTACAATATCTTTTGCGGTTTCAATTCCAATAATTCTTTGTCCCATCGATAAGACATTGGCATCATTGTGTTCCCGTGTTAAACGTGCCATCGTCGTATTCGTGCACAATCCACAACGAATGCCTTTTACTTTATTGGCTGCAATCGAAATACCAATACCTGTACCACAAATTACGATACCTTTTTCTACTTCTCCAGATACAACCTTATCGGCAACAGCTTTCGCATAATCTGGATAATCACAACTATCCGTACTATTGGTACCACAATCAATGACTTCATGACCTTCTTCCGTCAACATAGCTTTAATGATGTCTTTATACTCTACCGCACCATGATCATTTCCAATCGCAATTTTCATTTATTTGACCTCCTCTTTCATTGTCTGTACGTCTGCCTGTCTTAAATATATACCACATTGACCATCTCGACAAACAAAAGTACCATTTCCATTGGCATCAATGATTACTTCGTCACCTGTAATGATATCAATGAATTTTTCATTTGGCTCACCGACATGAAAGGTTTTTTGATTTCGATAACTATTGGTCATGACCACAATGATCGGATGTTCGGACCTGACCATCCAACCAATACAATGCCAATCATCCAATCGATCTTCGATATCATCGCTCATAAAATGTTTACGAATCCAACACATTTCTGCTAAATACGGAACCGGATCAATATGATCATGGGAAATTCCATACATATCACCATAAAATACACAAGGAACTTTGCATCGATACAAAAGAATCAAAGCATACGCATGAATCTTGAACCAGCCTTGGATCCAAGACTGCAAAGCTTGCCCTGGTTGTGTATCGTGATTATCAACAAAAGCTACCGCATAATCCGGTTGTTGCTGGGAAAGTGTTCCCTGAAAAATTGTGGCCATATTGTATTGATCATAACTATTGGAAGCATCAAATAAATGAAAATGCAACGGCACATCAAACAAAGTCATACAATGATTACAATGATTGAGATATTGATTTAGATCATTGACATTACCACTCCAATATTCACCAACCGCAAATGGATTCGCTTTCGCCATATTCGCTTGTGACTGTAACCAACCTGGAAAAAAATCAAAATCAATGCTCTTACAAGCATCCAACCGATATCCATCCACATGACACATTTGCCAATACCATTTTCCCCATCGATAGAGTTCTTCTACGACAGTAGGATTGGAAAAGTCCAAATCATCACCCATGATATAATCAAAATTATCATCTTCATGCGATACATTTTCATCCCATTGTTTTGTATTGAATTCCAACAATTCGTTTCGTTTGGATAAAGCATCATAATCCGTTCCATCAAAACAATCCCAATTCCATATAAAATCGGAATACTTTCCCTTACGGCCTGGGAACGTATATTTCGTCCATACTTCTACGGTCTCTTCATCCGAAAGAGCATGTTCTCGATGATTCCAATCCATTTGTCGGGCTTGGATCGTTTCTTTGGCATCGGCACCCATTCGATGATTAAAGACAATATCCGCAATTACCGCAATACCGGCTTGATGACATGCATCAATGGCTTGGAGATATTCATCTTTGGTTCCATATTTTGTTGGAATGGTTCCTTTTTGATTGAACTCACCAAGATCATACATATCATAGACGCCATATCCCACATCGTTCTTGCCACTTGCTCCTTTATAGGCAGGAGGCAACCAAATCTTATCAATACCCAAAGCTGCAATTTTTTTTGCTTCTTGCGCAACTTGTTTCCACAAAGACCCATCATTAGCTAGATACCATTCAAAATATTGAATCAATGTTGTTTTGTTCACAAATCGACACCTCTCTATACATATAGGATACCACATCTTGAAAACAATGAAAAAAGATGAAAAGTACTGTAAACCATTTCATGAATATGATATATTAATCGCGGAATCAATATTCCAGGAGGAAATTCATGACAGATTTAAATGCTATTTACGAAACTGTTAAGAAAAGAAATCCCAATGACATTGAATTCCTTGAAGCGGTAGAAGAAGTATTCCGTTCTTTGGAAATCATCCAGGAAGTTCATCCAGAAAAATTGGATGACGATGTGATGAAACGTTTGGTTGAACCTGAACGTCAAATCATTTTCCGTGTCCCTTGGGTCGATGACAATGGTGTGACACAAGTCAATCGTGGTTATCGTATTGAATTTAATTCAGCAATTGGTCCTTACAAAGGTGGTCTTCGCTTCCATCCATCGGTAAATGTAAGTATCATCAAATTCTTAGGATTCGAACAAATCTTCAAGAATGCCTTGACAACATTGCCAATGGGCGGTGGAAAAGGTGGATCTGACTTTGATCCAAAAGGCAAGAGTGACGCTGAAGTTATGCGTTTCTGCCAAAGCTTTATGACCGAATTATATCGTCACATCGGACCAGACACAGATGTTCCTGCTGGTGATATCGGTGTTGGTGGACGTGAAGTTGGTTATTTATTTGGACAATACAAACGTTTGAAAAACGAATGGAGCGGTGTATTGACAGGTAAAGGATTAACTTTTGGTGGTTCTTTGGTTCGTACCGAAGCAACCGGATATGGATTATGTTACTTCACCGAAGCCTTATTGGAAGACAATGGTACTTCTTTCAAAGGTAAGACCGTTTGTATTTCTGGTAGTGGTAACGTTGCCATCTATGCTTGTGAAAAAGCAACGCAATTAGGTGCTAAAGTTGTTACGATGTCTGATTCCAATGGATTTGTATACGATCCAAACGGAATTGATTTAGATCTTGTCAAAGAAATCAAAGAAGTTCGTCGTGGACGTATCAAAGAATATGTTGAAAAACATCCAGAAGCTACATATACACCAGGTGCTCGTCCTTGGAGCATCAAATGTGATATTGCCTTACCATGTGCAACACAAAACGAAGTTAGCCTAGACGATGCAAAGAACTTAGTTGCCAATGGTGTATTTGCTCTTTGCGAAGGTGCGAACATGCCAACAACGCCAGAAGCTATCGATTACATCAAACAACATGGTGTATTCTATTCCCCAGGTAAAGCTTCGAATGCCGGTGGTGTAGCTTGTTCTGGATTGGAAATGTCACAAAACGCACAACACTTATCATGGACAGCTGAAGAAGTCGACACTCGTTTACACGATATCATGGTCAACATCTTCAATACTTGCCGTGATACTGCCAAAGAATATGGTCATGAAAAAGACTATGTTGTTGGTGCCAACATTGCTGCTTTCTTAAAGATTGCTGAGGCAATGAAAGCACAAGGTACTGTTTAGTCATTTGAGAACGCATCGAAATGCGTTCTTTTTTTTCGCCATTTGTTGTATACTATCCCTATGAATCGTGCCAAACAAACCTCAGAATCGATAGAATTAGCTATTTTTCTAGCTATGAGCGGTGGCTTGATGGATGCCTACTCCTATTTATTACGAGACCAAGTTTTTGCCAATGCCCAAACCGGAAACATCCTCTTATTTGGTGTTTATGCTTCCAGTGGACAATGGGATCATTGCCTCCACTATGCCTTCCCTATCCTGTTTTTTTGTATTGGTATTGCCCTTTGCGAAATCATTCATCTCCATAAAATTCATTTTATGCATTGGCGTCAGTTTACTTTGCTCATTGAAATTGGTTTATTGGCCATCGTATCCATGATCCCCCTTTCCTATAATTTGCTTGCCAATTCATTGACATCCTTAGCCTGTGGTATTCAAGTCCAAGCTTTTCGTAAACTGCATGGCAATAGCTTTGCCACGACCATGTGTATTGGTAATATTCGCAGTGGCACACATCATTTGATCCACTTTTTTTATGAAAAAGATAGACAAAGTCTTGAACGTGCTTTACTCTACTATTTTGTGATCATTTGTTTTGTGGTGGGTGCTATTATTGGCAATTTGTGCTTGCCTTTTCTACAAACCAAAACAATTCTTGTCAGTTGCGGCCTATTATTGATTGCCTTGCTGATCATGTGTATTGATCGCGAAAATAAAAAATAGGAGATAAATCATGGACTTATTATCAATCATATTGTGTGGTATTGGCCTGGCCATGGATGCTAGTGCTGTTTCCATTGCGAAAGGCATGTCCTTATCCAAAGAACATATCAATGAATACGCCATTAAGTTAGGCCTTGCCTTTGGTTTCTTTCAAGGTGCTATGCCCTTGGCTGGTTATTTTATTGGTTCTCATTTTGCGAAATATATTACTTCCATTGATCATTGGATCGCTTTTATTTTATTATCGATCATCGGTATCAACATGATTCGTGAAAGCAAAGAAAAAGATGAAGATGCCTCTGTCGTGCACTCCATCTCTTGGAAAGTCATTTTGGTTTTAGCCATTGCCACCAGCATTGATGCCTTGGCCGTTGGCGTTACCCTCGCCTTCTTACGTGTAAATGTTTGGCTAGCTACTGGTCTTTTTGCCCTCATTACTTTTGTTCTTTCTTTCATCTGTGTCAAATTAGGAAAGAAACTTGGTTCTTTATTTCAAGCCTATGCCGAACGATTGGGTGGTATCATCCTCATCGTATTGGGAATTAAAATATTAATTGAACACTTATTCTTCTGATTTTGCACGTTCAACTCGAACGTGTTTTTTCTTGACTTGATGTAAATTCTTTAAAATAATATCTCCCTTTCCATGTAAGATATCAACAAATGTTTGATGATCTTGTACCTGGATCACGCCAATATCATCCATCGTGATGCCATGAATTGCACATAAAGCACCTACAATATCACCAGGCCGTATCTTCTTGGATTTACCTGCTGTAATATATAACTTCATGATATCTTCACGCACTTTCGCATCTTTATTTTCAATCTTACGATGACTTGTTTTTAATACTTCAAAACGCCATGGTTCCAAAGAAACATCATTATTCCATTCAGGAAGCGAACGATCATACGATTGCCCTGGTTCAATAAATGTGATGGCTTTTCCTTCTTCATAAATACGTCCACTACGACCAATTCGATGGGTATAGATTGTCTTTGAATCCGGTTTATCATAATTGATGACCAAATTCACTTTTTCGATATCAATACCTCGCGCTAAGATGTCCGTAGCAATCAAGATTCGGACATTGCCTTTTTCAAATGCCTGAATCGTTTCTTTTCGTTGCGATTGTTCCATTCCTGCATGAATACGCATGACCGATACATCATACAAAGAAAGATATTGATACAAAGCATCGACACGATCTTTTGTCGCACAAAATATGATACAAGCATCCGGTAATTCTTTTTGTAGTACTTCTAAACACTTTTCGGGCTTATTTTCATTCGCTACCAGGATACGATATGAATCAATTTGATGATTGGTTTGATCCACTCGAATCACAGGGGCATCTTGCATATATTTATGTACAAAGTTTTGTACCGATTCACCCATTGTTGCACTGACTAAAACAATCGTTTCCGGCTGCACATGATTGATGATCCATTCCATTCGTTCAATAAAATCCGTATTTAATAAAGCATCCGCTTCATCTAACACCAAATATTTGATTTGTTCATACGAAAAACTACCTTGAAGCATATGATCATAGACTCGTCCCGGTGTTCCCACAAGGATATGAGTTCGTTGAGATAGATCTTCTTTTTGCATATCAAATGATTGTTTGCCAATCAATGTCACACATTTTACTTTCTTATACGCACCTAATAAGGATAATTCTTTTTCAATCTGCATAGAAAGTTCTCGTGTAGGGGCTAATACCATCGCTTGTGGATCGTGTTGATTGATGACTAGATCTTGTTCCAATCCAATCCCATAGGCCAATGTTTTCCCTGAACCGGTACGTGATTGCACCACACAACTGGTATGTTTCAATAATGTAGGTAGAACCGCTTCTTGAATTGGCATGAGATCCTGGTAGCCCATGCGAGCAATGCTTTTTTGTAAGGATGGATCTATGGATAAATCGCTAAATTTCATAGCCTTATTGTAAAGAGATTCCCTATGTTTGGCAAGCCATTGAAAAAAAACAGATCTTTTGTATACTAAAATTATATGGAAAATACGGCCAATCAATATCTTACAATCGCGATGGATGTAGGTGAAAAATTACTCCAATATGGTGCGGAAACAAATCGTACCGAAGATAGCATTCGTCGCATATGCATAGCGTATGGAGCTACCCGAGTGGATGTGTTTTCCATCACTGTCAATATCGAAACAACAATGCATATTGGATATGATACCTATACCCAAACGCGTCGAATCCAAAATACCACGATGGATATTGATAAATTAAGTGCTTTAAATGAGTTATCTCGATATATCTGCAAAAATAAGCCACCATTGGTCGTGGTTGAAAAACGATTAAACAATATTGAAGAAATTCAAAATTATCCCTATTCTTTACAGGTTTTTGCGTATGCTCTCATATCCGGTTCTTTTTGTGTATTTTTTGGAGGCAATTTTCATGATATGATTGCTGCCGCCATCATTGGCGCTTTATTAAAACCCATTGAATCGGGCATTAAAAAATATTCAAACAATCGCATTTTTATTCCTTTGGTTTGGTCTCTTTGTGGTGGTTTATTAAATGCTTTCTTTCTCCACATAGGGATTGGCGATCATTATGATCTGATTGCGATTGGCAATATCATGATTCTAATTCCTGGTACTGCGTTCACAAATGCCTTAAGAGATTTATTCATCGGTGATTCCATTACAGGTGTCATACACATTGTGGAGGCCATTCTGGTGGCAATATCCATTGCTTTGGGTTTTGTTTGTATTCATTCCTTTTTATTGTAGAGGTAGTTACGATGTTCAATATAATACAACTGATCATGGCCTTTTTCGGTTCTATGGGATTTGCGTTCATCTTTAATACCAAAAAAGATATATTGCTGCCTACATGCATGGGCGGTTTTCTTGCGTGGCTAGTTTATTTGATCACCCATCAATGGCTAGCGAATCCGTATCTATGCGGCTTTATTGCCTCTTTGTTTATGGGTATTTACGCCGGGATCATGGCTCGAATCTATAAAAAACCAACGACCGTTTTTATTGCCGTTGGTGCTATTCCACTGATTCCTGGGTCTGGTCTTTATTATACGATTTATTATCTTTTACTCCAAAATACAGCTCGTAGTCTCTATTACGCTAAATATACTTTGATTTTTGCGTCTTGTATGTCAGCTGGTATTATCTTTATCAATATTCTTTTTTCCCAATTTACCAAACAAAAGGACTAAGTTTGTCTTAGTCCTTCTTTTCGATTATTTCTTTGGCAATTTCAATTAATGCTTTATCGGCTGCCGATAATACATCTTCCGATTTATACATGATGCCTAACGTTCGATAGGCAGGTGGATCCAATGGATAAGTATTGACGTCCAAACCTTTTAAACTCAATTCGGGTAAGATCGTAATACCCAACCCTTGTTTGACCATAGCCACAATGGACGCATCTTCTTTACAATAACAAATGACATGAGGTTGGATACCAGCTTGACGTAACGTTGCCGATACATCATTATCCACACCAATTTCACTCGCAATATAGGGATACTGTTCCAATTCATGAATTGGCATCACATCTTTTGTTTGTTTCTCACAGACAACTGCATACAACATTTCTTTTTGAAACGGAAGGAACATAAAGTTCGATTGTCCCGATTGAGAGATAAAGCCAAAATCAACTGTTCCTTGTCCGATCCACTGCATGATTTCATCGTAATCCCCTTCACGCACATGAATTTGAATTTGGGGATAGGTTTGATTGAATCGCTGCAAAAGGGTTGGTAACCAATGTTTCGCAATACTTGAATACGAACCAATCGTTATCGATCCTGTCGATAAGCCATTGATGGCATCTAAAGCTTCTTTAAACCGTGTATATTGGACCAACGTCGATTGCATATACGGCAATAAATACTTGGCCTCACTTGTTAGTTCAACCCCATGGTTGGTACGTTTTAAAAGCTTGATATGCCACTCTTTTTCTAATTTCTTAATGGTATGACTAATCCCCGATTGCGTTGAACCCAAACGTTGGGCACTGGAGGTAATACTTCCCGTTTTATTTAGATCTTCTAATAACGCAAATTGTTTGATGTCCATTAGTCGGCTGCCTTTACATCCTCAAATTCAGCTTTAATTTCTTGTGAAGCACCACCAGTTGCTAGACTGACCACAACATTGACAACCAACGCAATCACAAAGGCAGGCAATAATTCATAAATGCCCCAAACACCACCAATTGGACTGATCAAGAAATGCCATACAAAGACCATGACACCACCCGTTAACATACCAAAGATGGCACCATATTTGTTGGAATTTTTCCAGAATAAGGCCAATAATACCACAGGTCCAAAGGAAGCTCCAAAGCCTGCCCACGCAAACGATACGATTTGAAAGACAGAACTATTGGGATCCCAAGCTAAAATCATACCAATAAAAGCAATGATCAATAAACAAGCACGAGAAATTTTTAACAATCGTTTCTGTGCATAATCTTTTTTCAAATAGTCAGAGATGATATCGTTGGATACTGAACTCGATGCAGCCAATAATTGGGAATCCGAAGTAGACATCGTACTTGCCAAGATACCCGAAAGAATGACACCAGCAATCAAGGCAAAACCAAAACCATGCGTACTCAATAAATGGGCAATACGCACAATCGCTGTTTCTGAATCCGATCCAACCAAAGTGGCAAGAACGCCTTCTTTGGACATTGCCATCGCAACAATACCGATAAATACGGAAACAAACATAGAGATAACGACCCAAATGGTAGCCACACGACGAGATAATTTCAATTGATTTTTATCTTTGATAGCCATAAAACGCAATAAGATATGTGGCATACCAAAGTAACCCAATCCCCAAGCCGCTTTCGAAGCAATGGTAAGTACACTATATGGTATCGCTGATTTTGTAGCTACATCATACGATTGGGTAAAACTCATATATCCAGGCAAAGCATAGGCATGTCCCATAACACTATCCATTCCACCAGCCATCATGATGCCATAGGATACAACGATCACAAGAGCAATGGTCATAATGATACTTTGAATAAAGTCCGTTGTGGATGCAGCTAAAAAGCCACCTAAGGTCGTATAGATGACAATGACCAACGCACTTACGATCATAGCTACATGATAATCCACACCAAATAAGGTATTGAATAATTTACCACAAGCGACAAAACCACTTGCCGTATAGGGTACAAAGAAGACAATGATCCAGATGGCTGCAATCAAAATCAACGTTTTTTTATTATCATGATAACGTTTGGCAAAAAATTCAGGAATCGTGATTGCATCGATTCGTTCCGAATACGTACGAATTCGTTTAGCTACGATCAACCAGTTTAAATACGTTCCAACGGCTAAACCAATCGCTGTCCAACCGGCATCGGCAACACCCGATAAATAAGCAACACCAGGCAATCCCATCAATAGCCAACTTGACATATCGGAGGCTTCCGCACTCATTGCAGTCACGAATGGACCGAGCTCACGACCTCCTAAATAAAAGTCACCCACGGTTTTATTGCGGTCCATGACCTTAAAACCGATATAGATCATACCGCCAAGATATACCACAATGGCAAGTAAGATTCCAAATTGATTTAAATCCATAATCTCTCCCTTTCTCATATCGGATATGAATATTTTTCATATCTAAGTGTTAAAAAAACAGGACAAACGTCCTGCTCTCTATTGTATTCGCTTTCTTATGCATTGTCAATGCCACACTGAATAACCATCTGGTTTCCGACCCAACGATTGAAATAAGCAATGGTTCGGCCCACTCCAATCATCGATAACAACGTGCCTAAACCTAATCCAGCAAATGATCCCACAAAAATGGAATCAATCAACAGTGTCAACAATACGCAACTCAAATCCACACAGTTTTTCGTAATACCTGTTTCTTTGCCAATGGCATCCGCAATGGTCTGAACAATACCGTCTCCCGGATTCGGAACAATACGCATATTCAAAGTCATAGCAGCACCAATTCCTGTACAAATAACAGCCAAAATCAATACGAACAATCGCAATGAAAATACCGAACCAAATAAATCAGGAATAAATAGTTCATACACTTTCATAAAACGTGTAAATACAATGCTCAATGGAATTTGCAGCACATCCATCACTAAGACCTGGCGTGGTTGTTTCCGTATGGTATGAATGATCAATTCAACCAACACAAAAATAATGTAGAGAATCAATGTCATATCTGGAAAAGCAATCCCAAACAAAACCGAATTGGCATAGGCTACCGAAATAATGGCAGATACACCCAATCCTGTTTTTGAATTCAATTCCAAGCCCAACGCTAAAATAAATAACCCAATCAAATAATAGATCCATCTTCTTTTTGTCATGGGTTCATGATAACACAAAACGATATTATTTTTCAGTATTTATTTTTTGAATGACTTCCATTAAGCTCCAACCTTGTTTGCGGGCAATGTGGACAAGATCTTCATATTCATACTTATCCCGTTGTATACCATAGCCCGAAGAATGTTTATAGTGCACTTGTCCATACGCGGTATTGATGGATTCTATCGTACGATCTAAGACATATCGATCACATTTCTTTTCTCGAATGCCAATTGTAGTCGTATATTGAAATAAAGTACGAACCACAACATCGTGTTTTTCTTGCGTACAAAGAACACAGAAAAGCGTTCCTGGACGATTCTTTTTCATTTGCACGGGAATCGTAAATACTTCTACAGCCCCAGCTTCAAACAAAGCTTCTGTCGCAAAGCCAATTTCTTCACCCGTCATATCGTCAACATTGCAATGCAATTCATAAATTTGCTCAGTTTGATCTTCGGTTTCACCAAGAAAGGCACGCACACAATTGGCTGCTTCAAAATCTTTGGTTCCCATACCATAGCCAATCGAAGTCACATTCATGATGGGCATGTCGCCAAATTTGGTCGCAAAATGCTTTAACAATGCGGCGCCCGTTGGCGTACATAATTCTCCATCGATTTGGCCACCATAAATCGGAATCCCCTTTAAAATATAAGCTGTAGCCGGTGCCGGAACCGGTAAGATGCCATGGGCACAATGCACTTGTCCACTACCGACATGAACAGGAGAAACAATCACTTGATCTGGAGCAATTTCAGCCATCAACATACATACAGCCGTTACATCCGCAATCGCATCCATCGTTCCCACTTCATGAAAATGGATATCGGTAACTGGTACACCATGGACTTTACTTTCCGCTTGGGCAATTTCTTGATAAACGGCTAAGATGTCTTTCCAAATTCCATCAGAAACATCCAAATGGGAAACGATGTGTTCGATATCCTGCAGATGACTATGATGATGGTGGTGATGATGCATTTCTCCTTCTTCTTGTCCATGAACTGTCACTTTCATATGTGTACCCGTAATACCACATTTGATACTTTTTTCCTTTTCAAAATGAACTTCAGGAATTGCCAATGCATTCAGTTTGGAAACAAACGAATCTGGATCGGGCAACAATTCAAGTAAGGCCGCCGTCAACATATCTCCAGCAGCTCCCATCGAGCAATTCAAATATAAAGTTTTCATTTTTTAACCTCCATATGGTTGATGCGACTCGCAAGAACACCAGCACCAAAGCCATTATCAATATTTACAACAGACACCCCACTTGCACAAGAATTCAACATGGATAATAAGGCAGCCACACCGCCAAAAGAAGCACCATAGCCTACACTTGTAGGTACCGCAATAACGGGACAATCCACCAAGCCGCCAATTACACTCGCTAATGCCCCTTCCATTCCGGCAATCGCAATGATCACCGAAGCATTCATCAATTCATCCAAGTGGGAAAGTAAACGATGCAGGCCGGATACGCCAACATCATACAATCGCAATACTTCATTGCCCATGATTTCAGCGCTCAAAGCCGCTTCCTCCGCAACGGGTATATCACTGGTACCACCCGTAGCTACTACGATCTTGCCTAGACCATCTGCCACGGGCCTACTACCCACAATGCCTACTTTGGCATCGGCATGATAATCCATGGGACATGTCTTTTGGATGATCATCGCGGCTTCTAGGGATAAGCGTGTGATCAATATCGTTTTTTGATTGTTTTTTTGCATGGTGTGAATGATTTTGATGATTTGTTCCGGTGTTTTGCTAGCGCCATAAATGACTTCGGCCATCCCTTGTCGAAGCTTTCGATGGATGTCGACTTTCGCAAACCCAATATCTTCATATGGCTTTTTCTTTAATGCCAACAACGCATCATTTACTGATAAACTCCCTTCTTGTACTTGTTCTAAAATTGCTTTGATTTCATTCATGACGAACCTCCAAATCCAATAAGATATGATCGTATCTTGTCTTCAATGTTTGAACGATCTGTTTTCGATGTTGCAGCACTTGTTCCAACTGTTCTTTGGGAAATTGGAGTCGTGCACTATTTTCCAATAGACGAACACGAAAATCAGTAAAGCCAAGTGAAAATAAATAATTTTCTGCCCATTCGGTGCGTTCCAAGATATCGGAAGTAATAGGATGTCCGGTTGGTATCCGTGTGGCCAAACAAGCATAGGCTGGTTTATTCCAGGTAAATAATCCGGCTTCTTTTGAACGTCTTCGAATTTCAGCTTTGGTCAAACCACATAGACGTAATGGAGATAAAACAGATAATTCTTTTAGAGCAACCATACCGGGTCGATCCGAACTGTCATCGGACGCATTGGTTCCATCCAATAAAACGGTATAGCCATCTTGATGTGCCTGTTGCATGATGGTTTGAAAGATGTGTCTTTTACAATAGTAACATCGATTGGATGGATTGCTGATGACGTCCTTTTGGAGAATATCAACGGGAAGAATCGTCATATCGATGGATATATCTTTGGCTAAGCGTTTGGCATCATCCAATTCAAATTGGGGTTGAAAGGCGGATTTGACATAATATGCATGGACTTGCGCCCCGCTTTTTTTGGCTGCATATAAAAGATAAGACGAATCCACACCGCCAGAAAACGCAACAGCCACTTTTGGATGTTCCTTAAAAAATTCAGTTAGTTTCATTCCATTCCTCCTAAAAAAGCACAGGTTCCTGTGCTTCCATTTTATTTATTAAAAAGCTTTGATCGAACAACGCCTTTTGGATCTTTGATCAATACATATACGATCCAAATCACCAATCCTAAAGCAACAACTGATAAGCCCAAAAAAGTATCATTGAGCATTTCGGTGGGGGTTGGTCTAAAATAAGCAGCTCCCCGTTTACGATAAGCAAATATCGCATCCACAAACCACATCAAAGAAGCGCCCCAAAATAGCCAGCAAAGCAGACCTATTTTCATTTCGCGTTTTTGTACGTCTTGATACCATGCCGCTGTACAGAAAACCGCCGCAAATACTGTGATCAATAAGGTCATTCTTTTACCAATGCTTTTTTGGCCATCACATTCGATACCACGACCATACCGCCCCAAACAACGGTAATAAGCACAGCCATTGAAACACCTGTCGTTGCCATTTCATGAAGCATCGCATGTAAATCTTGCGGATTGGATGCGGCCGTAAGGAATGGTGAATATAGTGTAACTTCACCATGCCATAAATGTTCAAAAGCCAATAGGACCGAACCACCCCAAAGCATATTGCTTAACCATTTTAATTTTCGTGAAAAAGGAATTGGCTGAACCGTTTCTTTGCCTTTTCCTAAATCAACTTCAACGGAAACGGGTGCTTTTTCCTTTTTTTCAATAACTTTTTTAATTGTTGTTGTTACGATTGCTTCGGTTGCAGGAACTAAAAAACAAGCCATAAAACATGCCTCCTTGTATGTATTATAATCGATTTATTCAAATTCTTGTGCCACTTGTTTCAATAAATCACGAATAGGTAAATGTTGAGGACAAACTTTTTCACACATACCACATCGGATACAATCCGATGCTTTGCCATTATTGACAGTCAACACCGAATTATAGTAGAAATTCATATTCCAATCCCCGGTAATCTTTTTCTTATTCATGCACGCAAATAAATCAGGAATCAAGATCTTCTTTGGACAATGATTTTCTTCTACACAATAATGACAAGCTGTACAAGGAATCATTTCCAAGGACTGAAAAACATGGGTCACTTCTTGTATTGCTTCCTCTTCTTCGTCATTCAATGGTTGGAAGTCTTTCATATAAGAAATATTATCTTTCATTTGATCAAGAGTGCTCATTCCAGAAAGAACCATGCGAATGCCATCAAATCCAGCCGCAAAACGAATCGCATAGGAAGCATTGGAATGTTGAGTCCCATTCTTTTTATTCAATGCATCATAAACTTTCTGTGCACCATCTGGTAAATTTGCCAGTATTCCACCCTTCACAGGTTCCATCACCAATAATGATTTTTGATGTTTACGTGCTACTTCATATACTTTGCGACTTTCTACCGATGCATCCTCATAATCCAAATAATTGAATTGGATCTGGACAATTTCAATTTCTGGATGATCGGTCAATATACGATCTAAGACCGTGGCTTTATCATGGAAAGAAATACCTACATGTTTGATCTTTCCTTCTTTTTTCAATTCGAAGGCTGTTTCATAGGCATGACATCGTTGAAACTTTTTATAGTTGGTACTGCCTTGTGCATGCATAAGATAGAAATCAAAGTAATCCACGCCGCACCATTCTAATTGTTTTTCAAAAAATGGTCGAATATCTTCTTGTTTCTGAAAATACGGTTCCGTTAATTTATCGGTCAAAATATAACGATCTCGCGGATATCGAGAGGTTAATCCATCGTGAATGGCCAATTCGGATTTACCATCCAGATAACCATGTGCCGTATCAAAATAATTGAATTCATTTTCAAGAAACAGATCGACCATATCTTCAAATTGTGGAAGATCAACGTTCCCATCTTTCATTGGTAGACGCATACAACCAAAGCCAAAATACTTTTTCACTTCAGGAAATGATGAATCCATAAATCTTTCCTCCTTTTCTTACATGATATAATGCGATGATCATTCTATCCAATTTAAAAAAAGAATTATTGATCAAATTTTTAAATAAAAAAAAGGAAGTTCCTAAGAATGCTTAGGAACTTCATGGAAGGAAGGATTCATGGAAAGAATAGGACCCATGTTGTGACTGGAACCACTTAACGCATACGGATTCAAAATTTTATCTAACTCTTCTGCACTCAATAGCTTTTCAGAAAGAACAAGTTCCCTGACACTTTTATCTTGTTTGATTGCTTTTTTCGCAATTTCTGCTGCTTTCTTATAGCCAATATATGGATTGAGTGCGGTAATGATACCAACGCTATGTTCTAATAGATCTCGTGTATGATTACGATTAGCCGTGATACCAACGATACAGTTATCAATCAATGTTTTAACGGCACCTTTTAAAGTCGTGATAGATTCAAATAAATTATAGAATAGAACTGGTTCAAAAGCATTCAATTCCAACTGTCCGGCTTCAGCTGCCATCGTAATGGTCGTATCGTGTCCAATCACTAAGAATGCAACTTGGGTTACTACTTCAGGGATGACAGGATTGACTTTACCTGGTATGATCGAAGAACCGTTTTGTTTCGCAGGTAAAGCAATCTCGGCAAGTCCTGTTTTTGGACCAGAAGAAAGAAGACGAAGATCATTACACATCTTGGAAAGATTGACTGCACATGTCTTTAGGGCTCCAGACACAGCAACAAATCCATCTAAGTTTTCTGTCGCATCAAATAAATCATCGGCTTGTGTGAGTGGCATATTTGAAATTCGAGCTAAACAAGGAACTACGTTTTCCACATAGTATGTTGAAGCATTGATGGATGAACCAATGGCTGTACCACCTAAGTTTACTGCATACATTTCTTTGAGCGTATGAGCTAATCTTTTTGATCTCTACCAACCATGACGGCATAGGCATGGAATGTTTGACCTAAACGCATGGGAACGGCATCTTGTAGCTGGGTACGTCCCATTTTGATCACATCATCAAATTCAATCGATTTGGCATATAATTCACTTTCTAATCTTTCCAATTCATCAAGTAGTGGATCCATCAAATCAATGACTGTCATTTTTCCAGCGGTAGGAGCCACATCATTGGTTGACTGAGCCATATTGACATGATCATTTGGATGTACTAGATCGTAAGATCCTTTATCACCACCAAGAATTTCATTGGCACGATTGGCAATCACTTCGTTCATATTCATATTGGCACTTGTACCGGCACCGCCCTGTACAGCATCTACAATGAATTCTTTCGCAAACTTACCGGCTACGACTTCATTGCTGGCTTTGATGATGGCTTCTGCACAAGCATTATTTAATTCACCAGCTAGGCAGTTGGTGATAGCGGCTGCCTTTTTGATCAAGGCGAGATTTTTTAAAAAAACAGGGTTCATTCCTATCCCTGTGATCGTAAAATTCTCCCCGGCACGCATAGACTGTACACCATAATATGCTTCACTTGGTACTTCTCTTGTTCCTACGGAATCTGACTCAACACGAATACTGATATCTTTTCCCTCCATTAATTTCATTTCCAATTGATGTGTTTTTGGCTCAACATCAATTCTAAATTATGGTTGAAGAATAGCACTCAGTTTTCTTATTGTAAAGTTTTTAAAGTGAAAGCCAAGATAAAATAGGTATTATAGCCATTTAAAATTATTTATTTTAATATTTTTATGTTTTCACTTTATTTTTTAATGTTGTGTTTTTTTCAATTGAAGTACACTTTTAGTAACAGAAAGAAGTGATTGCCATGGATATAAAATTAGATGCGATTGATCGAAAGATCTTAAAAATTCTCCAAGAAAATGCCCGTACACCGATTAAAGAGATTGCCAAAGAAGTGTTTCTATCTTCACCAGCTGTATCCAATCGCATTGAAAAATTGGAACATTCCGGTATTCTTACCGGATATCACGCACAAATGAATACCTTATTATTTGGATACAATATCAAAGCCTTTATCAATTTAGAAGTACAACCCTACCAAAAAGAGGAATTCTATCCTTTTATTCAATCTATTCCGAATGTCATTGAATGTAACTGCGTAACTGGTGAATATGCTATGTTGATTGAAGTTGTATTTCAGACCACACAACAATTGGATCATTTCATCAATGAACTCCAACATTTTGGTCAGACTCAAACGCAAATTGTTTTCTCAACTTCTGTTGAACATCGTCAAGTACCCATTCAATTGTAAAAAAAAAGCCCAAACGGGCTTTTCTTTTGATTGGTTCCAAATTAACGTTTTGAGAACTGAGGTGCACGACGTGCTTTTTTCAAACCATATTTCTTACGTTCTTTTGCACGAGGGTCACGAGTAACGAAGCCAGCTGCTTTCAATACTGGACGATAATCATCACTTGCTTGCATCAATGCACGTGTGATACCGTGACGCATTGCGCCAGCTTGACCTGTGAAACCACCACCATGTACATTGATCAATACATCAAATTGACCAACTGTATTTGTGATTTCAAATGGAGCCTTTACGACCATACGTAAAGTTTCCAATGGAAGATAGTCTTCCAAGCTCTTTCCGTTGACTTCGAATTTACCTGTTCCTGGGCGCAAGAATACACGAGCAACAGATTTTTTACGGCGTCCTACGCCATGATATTGAACCATATTGTCTGCCATGATCTATTCCTCCTTATCCTTTCACCTTTAACTCAACAGGTTGTTGAGCTGCATGTGGATGTTCACTACCAGCATACACATACAAATGTCCGCGTTGTACATCACCTAAACGAGTATGAGGCAACATTCCTTTAATTACTCTTTCTACCCATTCTTCTGGATATTTTTCTTTCATTTCTTTTGCCGTACGAACACGCATACCACCAAAGAATCCAGAATGGTTATAATACTTTTCTGTGTTTAATTTGTTTCCAGTCATTTCAACTTTTGCTGCATTGATAACAATCACATAATCACCACAATCCACATTTGGTGTGTATGTAGGTTTATGTTTTCCTCTTAGTACATGTGCAGCTTTGGTAGCTAAACGACCCAAAGTTTCGCCTTCGCCATCAATCACATACCAAGTACGCTTTACGTCAGCAGGTTTTGCCATAGTAGTTTGACGCATAATTAATCTTCCTCCTATTTGAGCATTACCGGGGCTCAAAGGCTGAGATTAGCCAAATATTAGTTTAGTGAAATGGAGCCCAAAAGTCAACGAGAAACTTTAATAATTTACTTTCATCAAGTAAAGGCCTTGTGGCTGTGCATTATAACGACAAGCTTCTTTATTTTTTGCCTCTAAAATTTTCTTTACATCAACTGGTTCCAACTTATGTTTTCCAACTTCGATCAATGTACCCATCATCATCCGTACTTGATACCGTAAAAAACCGGTTCCCTCAAAAATGGTTCGAATATCTTGTCCTTCCACTCGTATCTCAATTTTCGTAATCGTTTTTACTTTTGGTTTATCCGCCTCTACACGACTCGAACAAAAGCTCGTAAAATCATGGGTACCTAAAAGATATTTTGAAGCCATTTTCATCAAATCAATATCTAAATTTTGCCAAACCAATTGTTTATATCGATACGCAAATGGATCTTTGGCATTGGTCGTACAAATGAAATCATAGCGTTTGGATTGAACGGAAAACCGAGCATGAAAAGAATCCGGAACCTTTTCTATCGATTGGATCCGGATATCTTTTGGCAACACAGTATTTAACGCTTGAAAATACGCATGAGGTGACATGGAATCCAGCGGTACAAAATGAAAGACTTGGCCCCATGCATGTACCTTTGCATCGGTTCGCCCACTGGCAACGATTCTCGTTTCTTTGCGGTTGATCTTAAACAACGCCTTTTCAATCACTTCTTGAATGCCTACTGCATTGACTTGTTTCTGCCATCCGGCATAATTCCAGCCATCATACGCAACAATGGCTTTATAAATCATAGAAGTACTCCAATCGCAATGGTAGCCCCTAAAACAACACAGCTCATGACCAATCCTACATAATCAAGCGATGTCATTTTTAAAACTTTATATCTCGTTCTTTGTTTATTGGGATCATATCCACGTGCTTCCATCGCATTGGCCAATTGATCGGCACGATCAAAAGCCGATACAAACAAAGGCACGATCAACGATAAGATAGCTTTGATCTTTTCCTTGAAGGTTCCATTTTCCATATCAACCCCACGACTGGCTTGGGCATTCATGATTCGTTGGGTTTCTTCAATCAAAGTAGGAATGAAACGCAACGCAATACTAATCATCATCGCAATGATGTGGGCAGGAAGCCCCACTTTTTCAAAGGGATGAAGTAGTTTTTCGATACCTAAAGTTAAATCAAGCGGTTTGGTTGTTGCCGTTAATACCGTTGTGATCACGATCATCATCATTAAACGAACCACGATATACAAGGTTTGATAGACAGCTCCTGAATAAATATTCACAGGTCCTAGACTAACCATCACATAACCTGTACGAATCGCAAAGACATTGATTACAAATAAGAAGACCATCATCCAAATCATGGGTTTCATGGCCCGAAACGCATAGTTAATGCTTAATTTGGATAAGACCAAACATACCGCAATAAAGGCAGCAACAAGAACATATCCCCAAGCACCGGCTGGAATAAAAATAGCAATCATCAAAAGCAACATGATCATGATTTTTGAGCGTGGATCCATTTTATGAACAACGGAATCCAAAGGCATATAACGTCCCAGAGCAATACTATTCATGTGCTTTCACCTGCTTCTCTATACAATTACCCAAAGCTTCCAAAGTAAGGACATCATCGGGAATATCAAATCCTTTGGCTTGGAGCGCCATTTTCAAACGAATCAATGCGGGTGGTTCAATGCCAATATTGATCATCCAATCCGGATGTTCAAAGAAGGTTTGTACATCCGATTTATGTTTTAACTTCCCATGATCTAAGACCATGACATCATCACAATAATTCATGACATGATTCATATCATGCGTAACCAATAAAACCGTTTTATTCAATTTGCGATTGAGATTCATAAACAAAGTCATCATTTCTTTGGCACCTTGTGGATCTAAACCAGCCGTTGGTTCATCCAAAACCAATACTTCCGGATCCAAAATCAAGATGCCTGCAATGGCAACTCTTCGTTTTTGACCTCCACTCAATTCAAATGGAGAACGATCTAGATATGATTCATCCAAACCAACCATGGGTAAAACTTTACGAACCAATTTCAGTGCATCTTCTTCTGATGTCCCAAAATTTTTAGGTCCAAACGCAATATCTTTTTCAATCGTTTCTTCAAACAATTGATATTCTGGAAATTGAAAGACAAGTCCCACTTTTCTACGTAATTCTTTGATGTCTTTTATTTTCAATAAGGGTTGAATATGAAAACCACAAATATCTAAACTACCACCTGTTGGCACCAACAAACCATTTAAGTGTTGCACCAAAGTCGACTTTCCCGAACCTGTCTGTCCAATAATGGCAGTTACTTTTCCTTCGGCAATACTACAATCAATTCCTTTTAAAGCAGCATGTTCAAAAAGCGTATTGGGACTATATACATGTTCTAATCCGTTGATTTCAATTGACATATAGCATCCACCACCTTATCTAATGTCAAAATATCTTCGTGCAATATGCCTTTGGATTGAAGATATTTGGAAAACTTTAACGCAAAAGGAATATCCAACTGCATATTTTTCAACAAATCGGGATGCGCAAATATTTCTTTTGGTGTTCCTTCCATTTCAATTTTGCCCTGATTCAAGACAATGACATGTTCGGACTGTGCTACTTCTTCCATATCATGTGTAATCGATAGAATCGTGATATCCCGCGATTGATGTAAATGATTGATTTCCTGATTAATGCTTGCCTTTCCTTGTGGATCCAACATGCTGGTCGATTCATCAAAAATGATGATTTCCGGTGCCATTGCCAAAATACCAGCAATCGCTACACGTTGTTTTTGTCCACCGGATAAATGCGTGGGTTCCGCATCCAAAAAATCGGTCATACCAACGGCAGCAGCACTTTTGTCGATTAAATCTTGCATTTGTTCCTGTGGTACACAATGATTTTCTAATCCAAATGCAATATCATCCGCTACGGTTGAACCAATAAATTGGTTATCTGGATTTTGAAAAACAATCCCAACATGGGATCGTAATTCATAAATGGTCTCAGGGGAAACAACTTGATCCAAGATCTTGATCGTACCGCTTTTTGCACCCAATAAACCAATGATCAACTTCGCAATCGTACTCTTTCCTGATCCATTATGACCAATAATAGTTGTATAACTTCCCTTAGGAATCGTAAAAGAAACATCCTTTATCGTTTCTGCTTCTTCTGTATAAGCAAAGGAAAGATGAGAGACTTCAATAGCATTTTCCATGGGATATCTCCTATCTATGCATAGCTTATTTATTATAAATAAAAAAAAGGGATAAAACAATATCCCTTAATCATGCATTTCTTTAAATGTTGCATCGGCTTGTAAGCAAATTTCGCTCAATTGTACCTGCAACAAGTTCAAATCATCATCATCGAAGTTACCGTTGTATTCAATTTCGACTTCTTGTTTCTCACTATCATACGAACTGGATAACTCTAATTCTGCCGCTGCTTTTTGGAACGTATGTGCATGATCCGCATCCGCAACAGTAAAGGTGAAATACTTCGTTTGTGGCTTATGATTTTCTAAGCTATGGATGGCTTCTTTCATTTTATCATCGCCACGACTTGGTACATCATAAACAATCGGTTCATCCTGATTTGGAACTAAAAATTCATCCAATTCATCTTTCTTTTCTTTTTCTTTTTTTACTTTTTGTGTGACGGCCACACCAGCACCAGCTACGGCAGCTAATGCAAGGATCCATTTTAGAAATTTCATTATTATTTGCCCTTCTTTCGCTTCGTGATGGCTACTCCATCGCCTTGATCATAAAGCTTCGTTTCATAATCAGACAAAGCCATCAAGAACTCTCGATATCCTCTTATTTTTCGAACCAACGCTTTTGTATTTCGATTGTGTGTGCGTTCTGGATGATCAACAAGACCATGAAAGTTCATATTATCTGAGATAATTATACCATTCTCTGATAATAAAGGACAAAATTTTGTAAAAAACCGAATATACTGGGCTTTGGCGGCATCGATAAAAATACAATCAAATGGACCTTTTGGTAATGGAACTTCTAAGGCATCGCCTTCAATCAATTGAATATTGGTGTGACCTTCCAAATTGGCTTTGGCTTGTTCAATCATTTGTGGATCTCTCTCAATCGTCACCACACGCATCGGATCCACAAGATCAGCAACAACCAAGGCCGTACGACCAATGGCCGTACCAATTTCTAAAAAAGAATGGCAATCATATTCAATGATTTTTTGTTTCAATAATTTCAATCCTTCATCTTGAATAATGGGTATGCCATGTTCCATCGCATATTGTTCTAATTCTTTAATATCGGCCATAACTTCTCCCTTTCAAAAAAAGTGAAGTAGAAAGTTCTACTTCACCAATTCAACGATGGCCATTGGCGCTGCATCGCCACGACGAATTCTCGTTTTGACTACGCGTGTATATCCACCATTACGATCTGCATAGGCAGGTCCAATTTCGTTAAACAATTTTTGTAAAGCGGTTGTTCCATTGTCGTCCACTTCTACATTGCGAACATAGGCAGCTGCACTACGACGAGCCGCTAAATCATTTTGTTTCGCTAATGTGATCAAGTGATCCATGACAGCAGATAGTTCTTTCGCTTTCATTTCTGTCGTTTCCAATTGTTCTGCTTCAATCAAAGAAGTAGCCATGTTACGCAACAAAGCCTTACGATGATCTGCAGTACGACCTAATTTACGATTCTGCATCGTGATCCTCCTATTTATTCATTGGATGCTCGGAAACTCAATCCCAAAGCAGCCATTTTATCTTTAACTTCTTGAAGTGATTTCTTACCTAAGTTACGGACATGGATCATTTCTTCTTCCGTTTTTTGGGTTAATTCATCCACTGTCGTAATTCCAGCACGTTTTAAACAATTGTATGAACGAACACTTAATTCCAAATCTTCGATCATTTTTTGTTGCGCTGGATTGGCTTGTGTTTCTACTTCGATTTCTGGTGTTTCTTCTAAGTCAATGGTATCTTCATCCACATCACGAATGATAGCTAAATGATCGCGCAAAATCTTACTTGCGATAGATAAAGCTTCAGAAGGCTTCAATGTGCCATCTGTCGTAATTCCCATCGTTAACTTATCCGCTTTTACACCATCTACATCCATTGTATCGACATGATAATTCACATTCGATACGGGTGCATACAATGAATCTGTATAAATCAAACCTAGAGGTTGATTATCCCCTTGATAAAGGTGTTTATTTGCTTCTGCACCGACATAGCCACGTCCTAAACGGGCTTGCATCGTTGCATAAAAAGAACCACCATCAGCCACTGTACAAATATATAGATCCGGATTTAAAATGCTGACGCCTGTTGGACATTCAATGTCTCGGGCATACACTTTATAAGGACCTTTTTTGTCAATGCGCAATGTGTATACGTCATTATCATGGATATCAATTTTTATAATCAATTGTTTTAAATTCAAGATGATGGCCGATGCATCTTCAGCCACACCTTCGATTCCGGTAAATTCATGATAAATGCCATCAATTTGAAGGTTAAAAATAGCTCCACCAGGAACGGAAGAAATCAATACACGACGTAATGCATTGCCTAATGGTCTTCCAAATTGATATTGAATTGGCTCAAAAACAAACTCTCCCTTGGTATCGTTTTCTTGAATGGTTTGAATGGTATAGTTTGTTGTCACAAGGGCACCTCCTTATTATTGATTCTTATCCACGAGGTCGTTTTGGTGGACGACATCCATTATGTGGAATTGGTGTAACATCATTGATCATTTTGATCTCAAGTCCGGCTACCTGCAAAGCACGTACCGCTGCTTCTCGTCCTGGACCTGGTCCTTTGATCTCTACACTTACCGTCTTCATACCATGATCGGCTGCCGCTTTTCCAGCTGCTTCTCCTGCTAACTGTGCAGCATATGGTGTGCTCTTGCGGCTTCCTTTGAAGCCTAATGCTCCTGCACTGGACCATGATACAGCATTTCCTTGTTCATCTGTAATCGTTACGATCGTGTTGTTGAAAGTTGAGTGGATATGTGCAACTCCACGCGCAACATTCTTCTTTGCACGACGTTTCGCTTTGGTTTTCTTCTGTGCCATACTCTACACAACCTCCCTACTTCTTCTTGTTTGCCACTGTCTTGGCTTTTCCTTTACGCGTACGCGCATTGGTCTTCGTTCTCTGTCCTCGTACGGGCAATCCTTTTCTATGTCGGATTCCTCGATAACATCCAATCTCCATCAATCGTTTGATGTTCAATTGGACTTCGCGTCGAAGATCTCCTTCCACTTTGATGTTGTCAATCTCTTTTCGGATCGCATTCATCTGCTCATCTGTCAGATCTTTTACTCGAATATCTTCACTGACATTTGCGCTTTCCAATACTTTCTTTGCGGTACTGTTTCCAATGCCATAGATATATGTCAATGAAACCACTACACGCTTATTGTTTGGAATATCTACACCTGCAATACGTGCCATTTTTTCCTCCTGTTAGTTTCCTTGTCTCTGTTTGTGCTTTGGGTTCTCACAGATTACCATGACTCTTCCCTTACGTCGAATGACTCGACATTTATCGCACATTGGTTTTACGGATGGTCTTACTTTCATTTTTGTTTCCTTTCCAACCACATATTTAAGCCCTGTTAAAATGCGTATGTCTTCATGCGGATTTTAATAGAAATGTGGTACTTACTAAAACGCAAGAATTGCGCTTATATATTATAAGCGCAATCATTTAGATATTCAAGACTTTTTTAATACGTGTCCAAATCTCATCTTTATCTCCCAAAGCATCGACATGAGAGACCAATCCTTTTTCATCATAGTAACCAATGACTGGTTCGGTATTCTTTGAATACTCATCCAAACGTGTTTTCAATGATTCTTCATTATCATCTTTACGTTGTGTCAAAGCTGTACCATCATGATCACAAACACCTTCAACTTTTGGAGGGTTCGAATAGATATTATAGATTTCACCACATTTTGGACAACTACGACGACCCGTGATACGACGAGTCAATTCTTCGAATGGTACATCCATAACCAAGACAGTATCTACAGCCAAATCGGTGCCCTTAGTCATTTCTTCAAATGCCTTAGCTTGATCGATCGTACGAGGATAACCATCCAATAGATATCCATTCTTTTTATCAGTAAGATTTTCTAAATAGTCTTTGACCATTTTGTTTGTGACAGAATCTGGAACTAATTTTCCTTGTTCTGTATATGACTTAGCTTCCAATCCCAGGGGCGTTCCTTTCGAGATATTCTCACGGAAGATGTCACCTGTAGAAATGTGATTTAAATTTAATTCTTCACGAAGCAAACGAGAGAAAGTACCTTTTCCTGCTCCCGGAGCTCCCATAATCAACATATTCATTTTTTTACTCCTACTTATTATATTTTAGTCTTGATAGTATTTTTTGTAAGATTTTTGTGTAATCAAACCTTGAACTTGGCGTACCGTTTCAATAGCAACACCAACAACGATAATTAAACCGGTACCTCCCAGAGCCATGCTCGATGGCATTTCTGGCCACAGAATAGGCATGACATGTGGCATAACTGAGATAAACGCCAACGCAATGGAACCAAAGACCGTAATACGAGTCAGAATATGATTCACATATGTCTTCGTTTCGGTTCCTGGACGAATATTGGGAATATATGCACCCGATTTACCAAGGTTTTCTGCTAATTTTTCTGGATCTACTTGCATCTTCGTATAGAAGAAGGTAAAGAAGATGATCAATACAACATAAATAACAAGCGAATACCAAGTACTTAGTCCTAGCCAATCTTGTACGGCGTTCACAAAATCAGTTTTATCTAAGAAAGTGGCAATTTGTAGCGGTGCCATCATTAAAGACGATGCAAAGATGACAGGAATAACGCTTGCCGAATTGACTTTTAATGGTAAATAGTTTGAATCACTACGTTTACTCAATTCAATAGAACTGGAAGTATATTGAATAGGAATACGACGTTCTGCTGTGTTGATCAACGTGACAAAGATGATAATCACTAAGTAAACGACTACGTAGCCTACAAACAACCAAACTCCATTTTTTGTATTTGAACCAATCAAAGATTTCCAAGCAGAACTAAATTGACGTGGCATACGACCAACGATACCTGCCATGATGACCATGGAAATACCATTACCGATACCTTTTAATGAAATTTGGTCTCCAATCCATACGAGGAATAAAGAACCAGCCGTGAAAATCGTCGAAATATATAAAACTTTACTCAGTGTCACACCACCAACAATCAATGTTGTATAGGTTTTGGAGAAGCCATAAACCAATGAAATGGACTGAACAAAGGCAAAGATTACAGCTAAATAGCGCGTATATTTATCGATTTTCTTACGTCCTTGTGCACCACTTTTCGATAACTCTGTTAAAGATGGGATGACATCCATACTCAACAACTGCATAATGATGGAAGCTGTGATATATGGTGTTACACCAAGTGCGAAGATGGAGAATTGATCCAATCCACCACCACCCAAAAGGTTGATCATTTCAAATAAAGAGTTATTTTGTATACCAGCCATTAACTCTGCTGTATCTACATCAGGAATCGTAATGGTTGATCCGAATCGATACACAAAGAAGGCAAAGAGCGTAAACAAAATTCGATTACGAATATCTTTGTTTACAATCATTGCCTTGATGCTTCTAAACATTTTTAAATAACCTCAGCCGTTCCGCCTGCTTTTTCGATTGCTTCTTTAGCTGATGCTGAGAACTTAGCAGCTTGCACTGTTAACTTCTTCGTCAATTCACCATTACCTAAAATCTTCAATCCAGATAATTCTTTTTTAATGACTTTGTCTTCTAATAACAAAGCGGCATTGACAACGGTTCCGTCATCATATTTATTCAATGTTTCCACATTTACGATCGCATATTCTTTACGATTGAAGTTTGTGAAACCACGTTTTGGAAGACGACGTGCTAATGTTGTTTGGCCACCTTCGAAACCTAAACGAACACCTCCGCCACTTCTTGATTTTTGACCTTTTTGACCACGTCCAGAAGTTTTACCATTTCCACTTCCTGGACCACGTCCAACACGGTTACGTTTGGAACGATGGCCATTTGATTTCATTTCTTCTAATTTCATTTGTACATCCTCCTAATTAACCGCGAATTTCGCTAACTTTCTTATCACGAATAGCAGCGACTTCTTCTACAGTACGTAAGCTCTTCAAACCTTCAACAGTTGCACGAACAACGTTGATCTTCGTACGAGAGCCTAAGCATTTTGTGATAACATCACTAATTCCTGCTAATTCCAATACAGCACGAGTAGCACCACCAGCGATAACACCAGTACCACCAGCAGCTGGATGCATAAATACTTCACCAGCTCCATATTTACCTGTTACAGCATGTGGAATCGTATTGTTGATAACGGGAACAGTAAATACATTCTTACGTGCATTTTCACTTGCTTTACGAATGGCATCAGGAACTTCGTTTGCTTTTCCTGTACCCATTCCAACACGACCATTGTGATCGCCAACAACAACCAAAGCAGCAAAGCGGAAACGACGTCCACCCTTAACAACTTTTGTTACACGGTTGATTTGAACAACTTGTTCTTCAAATTCGTCGTGGTCTCTTCTTGGTTTTCTATTCATTGCCATGGTGTGACCTCCTAAAATTCCAAGCCGGCTTCACGAGCGGCTTCGGCTAATGCTTTAACACGACCTGTGTAAACATATCCACCACGGTCGAATACAACATGTTTGATGCCTTTTTCTTGGGCACGTTTCGCAATTTCAGCGCCAACTTGACGAGCTGCTTCTACGTTGCCACCATTTTCTAATTTCATTTGAACACTTGAAGCACTGACCAATGTTGTACGATTTACATCATCGATAACTTGTACTTCGATGTTTGCGTTACTTCTGAAAACATTTAAGCGTGGGCATTCAGGAGTTCCGCTAATTTTTGTACGTACACGTTTATGACGACGAATACGTTCTGCATTACGTGATTTTTTATTGACCATAAATATTTATCTCCTTTCCCACTACTTACCAGCTGTTTTACCTTCCTTACGACGGATATGTTCTCCTTTGTAACGGATACCTTTACCCTTGTAAGGTTCTGGTTTACGAGCGGCACGAATTTCAGCAGCAAATTCACCAACTTGTTGCTTATCGATTCCTTCAACTTTTACTTCAGTAGCACTTCCACAAGTACAAGTGATTCCTTCTGGAATATCAACCAATACTTTATGAGAGTAACCAATTTGCATTTCCAATTGTTTCCCTTTAACAGCGGCACGGAAACCGATACCAACTAGTTCTAATTCTTTTGTGAAACCTTCAGAAACTCCAACAACCATGTTGTGCAACAAAGCACGAGTGGTTCCGTGTAATTGCTTTGTGCGTTTTTCATCATTTGGACGCTTTACAGTGACTACACCATCTTTCACTTGAATATCCATCAAGTCAGAGAATGTACGAGTTAAAGTTCCCTTAGGTCCTTTAACAGTCACCTCATTCCCGTTAGCAACATCAACCGTTACTTTTTCAGGAATGGTAATCAGTTTATTCCCGATACGTGACATTTATTTTCCTCCTATTGTCTTACCATATGTAAGCAAGAACTTCGCCACCAACGTGTTGTTTTCTTGCTTCACGATCTGTCATAACACCATTACTTGTTGAAATAATGGCAATTCCTAATCCGTTCAATACACGAGGCAATTCATCTGCATGTGCATAGACACGAAGACCAGGTTTTGAAATACGACGAAGACCGCTAATAACACGTTGTTTGTCTTCTGTATATTTCAAAGTAATTGTTAATTCTTTAAATTGTCCATCACCTTCAATAGCATAGTCAGTGATAAAACCTTCTTCTTTCAAGATCTTAGCAATTGCCTTTTTTTCTTTTGATACAGGCATGCTTACAACATCATGCTTTTGAACCAAAGCATTACGAATTCTTGTTAGCATATCTGCAATTGGATCTGTCATGTTCATTGCAATTTGCCTCCTTACCAGCTAGCCTTCTTTACACCAGGAATCTGACCTTGATAAGCCAATTCTCTGAAGCAAATACGACATACTTTATATTTTCTTAATACGGCATGTGGACGTCCACAACGTTCGCAACGAGTATATTCACGAACTTTAAATTTTTGAGGACGTTGTTGTTTATTGATCATTGCTTTTTTAGCCATTTCATCATCCTCCTACTTCTTAAAAGGCATTCCCATACCTTTTAATAATGCCTTTGACTCTTCATTGGTATTGGCAGTTGTAACAATAACAATATCCATACCACGTGTGCGATTGACTTTATCAAAATCAATTTCAGGGAAGATGACTTGTTCTTTGATACCTAATGTATAGTTTCCACGGCCATCAAAACTTGTATCACTTACACCACGGAAGTCACGTACACGAGGTAAAGAGATATTGAACAACTTATCTAAGAATTCGTACATCTTTTCCGAACGCAAAGTAACTTTACATCCAATAGGCATTCCTTCACGCAACTTAAAGTTGGCAATGGATTTCTTTGCCTTTGTAACAACGGGTGCTTGTCCAGTGATAGCTGCTAATTCTTCAACAGCTTCATCTAAGTATTTCGAGTTGGCAATAGCATCACCGACACCAATATTAACAACTACTTTTTCAATCTTTGGTACTTCCATGATTGAAGTATAGTTGAAATCTTTCATCATCTGAGGGACAACTTCATTTGTATATTTTTCATATAAACGATTCATAGATACCCTCCTACTTTACTTCCGCGCCGGTTTTCTTGTAGACGCGAACTTTCTTTCCATCTTTTTCTTCCATGCGAATACGACTAGCTACTTTCGCTTTTTCATCGTAAAGCATGACATTGGAAACATGGATCTTAGCTTCCTTTTCAATAATTCCACCTTCAGGATCTTGTTGCGTTGGACGCATATGCTTTTTGACCATGTTTACACCTTCCACGATGACTTTGTCTTCTTTAGGGAAGGCTTTTGTTACTTTTCCGATTGTGCCTTTGTAAGCACCTGTAATGACCTTAACTGTATCACCTGTTTTAATTCTCACTGGGCACACCTCCTATAGTACTTCCGGCGCTAAGGATACGATCTTCATGTAACCAGCATCACGTAATTCACGAGCAACTGGTCCAAAGATACGAGTTCCTTTTGGCGTCTTATCAGCATTAATAATAACTAATGCATTATCATCAAAGCGAATGTATGTTCCATTGTCACGGCGAACACCATATTTAGAACGTACGATTACACCCTTTACAACATCACCTTTTTTAACGGATCCACCAGGAGTAGCCTGTTTAACAGTACCTACAACGACGTCACCGATATTTGCTGTTTTTCTAACGCTTCCGCCAAGGCAACGGATAACTAATACTTCTCTAGCTCCCGTATTATCAGCGACGCGTAGACGACTTTCATTTTGAATCATAGTTTCGTCTCCTCCTGATATTAAACACGAGCTTTTTCAACGATCTTCACTAAACGGTAACGTTTTGTAGCAGATAATGGACGCGTTTCCATGATTTCTACAATATCGCCGATGGAAGCTTCATTGTTTTCATCGTGTGCTTTCAATTTCTTAGAATATTCTACACGCTTTCCATATAATGGATGCGTTTTCTTTGTTTCGACTTTTACCGTGATCGTCTTATCCATTTTATCGGATACAACACGTCCACGATAAACCTTACGTGCATTTCTTTCCATTCAAAGATCCTCCCTATTCTTGACCTGCATTGGCACGCTCTGTCAATACAGTCTTGATTCGAGCGATGTCTTTCTTAACAGTTTTCAAACGAGCAGTGTTTTCTAACTGACCAGTAGCTTGCTGGAAACGAAGATTGAATAATTCATCTTTGAGTGTACTAATTTGTGCTTGTAATTCTTCATTCGTTTTTTCGCGAATTTCTTTAGCTAACATTATTTCACTTCTCCTTTTCTAGCAAAACGAGTCTTAACTGGTAGCTTATGTGCAGCTAAACGAAGTGCTTCGCGAGCTACTTCTTCAGGTACACCACCAATTTCAAATAAAACTCGACCAGGTTGAACAACGGCTACCCATCCTTCAGGAGCACCTTTACCAGATCCCATACGTACTTCAAGAGGTTTCTTTGTACGAGCCATATGAGGGAAGATACGAATATATACATCTCCACCACGTTTCATATAACGAGTCATGGCAACACGGGCTGCTTCGATTTGACGGTTACTAACATAGTTACCAGATTCAGCAACTAATCCATATTCTCCAAAGTCAATCGAACGTCCAGCTTTACTACGACCTTCGTAGCTTAAACGATGTGGACGACGATACTTTGTTCTTTTAGGCATCAACATTATTCGTTACCTCCTTTATCAGCAGGTGCAGCAACTTGCTTTGGTGCACGATTTTGAGGACGCTTATTGTTGAAGTTTTTACGACGACGACGAGGACGTTGTTTTGGTGCTTCTGGTTCTTTTACCATTTCACCAGGTAAAACTTCACCACGGCAGATCCATACTTTTACACCAACTTTACCATATTGAGTGGCTGCTTCTTCAATGGCATAATCAATATCACTACGAAGTGTATGTAGAGGTACGACACCTTCTGCATAACCTTCGGTACGAGCCATATCGGCTCCACCTAAACGACCAGAAACACTTGTTTTGATACCTTTGGCACCAGCACGCATTGTATTCTGGATGGCTTTTTTCTGCGTTGCACGGAAGCTACGACGAGCTTCTAATTGATCAGCGATCCAACGAGCAACTAAACGTGCATCTAAGTTTGGATTGGCAACTTCTACAACATTGATTTGTACATATTTTGCAGAAGTCATCTTTTCGATTTGTTTCTTTAATCCTTCGATGGATTTACCTTCCGCACCAATGACAACACCAGGATGTCCAGTACGAACGATGATCACCAAACGATTCTTACTACGTTCAATTTCAATACGTGAAATTTGAGGATCTGCTTTACGACGATCCACAGCTTTATCGGCTAATTTCTTATAGTATCCTTCGATATGTTCACGGATCTTCACATCTTCCATCAATGTGTCACCGAATTTTTTATCGTCTGCATACCATCTTGATTGCCAGTCGCGAATCACGCCAACTCGCATTCCAATAGGATTTACTTTTTGTCCCATAGTTGTCCTCCTATTCCTTTTCAGCCACAACTACTGTAATGTGACTGGTACGTTTATGAATAGCACTTGCACTACCTTTTGCACGAGGCATATAGCGCTTCATCGTGATTCCTTCATTGGCATAGCATTCTTTAACGTAAAGATTGCTTTCATCTAAATCTTCGTTATTTACAGCATTCGCAATTGCAGAATGTAATACTTTACCAACAAGATAGCCACCTTTGTTTGGTGTAAATTTGCAAATTGCTTCAGCTTCTTCTACGTCTTTTCCACGAATTAAGTTTAAGACAAGTCTTACTTTTCGAGGCTGAACACGTAGAGTTTTTGCAGTTGCTTTGACTTCCATCGTTTATCCTCCTCTTACGCCTTCTTGTCATCACCGGAAGTATGTCCAGTGAACTTACGAGTTGGCACAAATTCACCTAATTTATGACCAACCATATCTTCTGTAACGTATACAGGAACATGTTCCTTACCGTTATAAACCGCAAATGTATGTTCAACAAATGAAGGGAAAATTGTGGAACGACGACTCCAAGTCTTGATAACTTCTTTCTTTCCGCTTTCATTTAATGCTTCAACTTTTTTCATCAAATGATCATCAACGAAAGGTCCTTTTTTCAAACTACGACTCATTTCTCATTTCCTCCTTTTCCTACTTAGCATTACGACGGCGAATGATCAACTTGTCGCTTGCCTTCTTCGTCTTACGTGTTTTCACACCAAGAGCTTTCTTGCCCCAAGGTGTCATAGGAGACTTACGTCCAATTGGTGCACGTCCTTCACCACCACCATGAGGGTGATCATTAGGGTTCATAACTGAACCACGAACAGTAGGTCGAATGCCTCTCCAGCGATTACGTCCAGCTTTACCATAGTTAACTAAGCTGTAATCGCCATTTCCAACAGCACCAACTGTGGCACGGCATTCTCCTAATACACGACGCATCTCTCCAGATGTCAATCGCAAGATAACATATTTATCTTCAATACCTAAGATTTGAGCAGAAGCGCCAGCACTACGTGCCATTTGTCCACCCTTACCAGGCTTTAATTCAACGTTATGTACAATTGTACCTTCTGGCATGTTGCGCATTTCCATGGCATTTCCCACTTTGATGTCGGCTTCCTTACCAGAAACAACTTTCATTCCTACTTCCAATCCAGCAGGTGCGATGATGTAACGTTTTTCACCATCAGCATATGTCAACAAAGCGATATTCGCAGAACGGTTTGGATCATATTCGATCGTAGATACTTTTGCAGGAATATCATCTTTGTTACGTTTGAAATCAATAATACGGTATGCTTTCTTATGTCCAGCACCTTGATGACGAGTTGTGATTCGTCCTGTGTTATTACGTCCACCCTTGCTCTTCTTAGGGGCTAACAAGCTTTTTTCAGGTTTTGTTGCAGTTAACTCTTCTTTTGTTAAGCTTGTCATGCCACGACGACCAGGTGTCGTAGGTTTATACTTCTTAATAGGCATAAACTATATTTTCCTCCTTATCGCAATATTTATTCAGGAAATAGCGTCTTCTCCCTGATTATTCTTCACCAAACAAATCGATAGAATCGCCTTCAGCTAATTTAACGATTGCTTTGTGAACAGCTTGGGTTTTACCCATATAGCGACCAACACGACGTGGTTTTGATTTTGTGTTGCTCATATTTACTTTAACAACTTTCACGTTGAATGCTTTTTCCACTGCGTTGCGAACTTCAATCTTGTTCACACCCTTAGCAACTTCAAAAGTGACTTTGTTGTCTTCAGCCATCAACTTCATACTTTTTTCAGTGATAACTGGGCGAATAATGACATCTCTATAGTCTTTCATTATGCCAAAGCCTCCTCAACTTCTTTTACAGCAGCTGCTGTCATAACAACCTTGTTTGCTTTGACAAGATCAAATACATTGATCAAATCACTACGTAACATTTTTGCTTCTGGAATGTTACGACTTGATAAATAAGCATTGTTTGCATCTTCTTCTTTACCAACTACGAACAAGGTTTTCTTTGGTGCATTAATTGCTTCCATGATGCCAACAAACGTTTTTGTTTTTGGTGCATCTACATTGAATTGATCAATGACAGCAAATGCTGTTTCAGCAACTTTTTCACTCAATACAGAACGCAATGCAAGATTACGAACTTTCTTATTTACACGATAATGATAATCGCGTGGTACAGCGCCAAATACAGTTCCTCCACCACGGAATTGTGGGGCACGAATTGTACCTTGACGAGCACGTCCAGTTCCTTTTTGACGGTATGGCTTACGTCCACCACCGCTTACTTCAGAACGTCCTTTTGTTTTGGCAGTACCTTGACGTTTACCAGCAGCTTGCATAACTAATACGTCATAGATACATTGTTGATTTGGTTCGATTCCAAATACAACGTCGTTCAATTCGATTGAATCAACGACAGCTCCGGTCTGGTTAATTACATCGATCTTAGCCATTATTGAGCCTCCTTACTGCTATAGTCGACCAAAGTAACTGGTTCGCTATTTCCTTTTGAAGTCTTCGCAGTACGAATCATCACGAATCCTTTCTTAGGTCCTGGCACATTTCCTTTGATCAATACATAGTTGTTTTCAACATCAACCTTAATTACTGTCAAGTTTTGGTTTGTGGTACGATAACCACCTTCATGACCGGCCATGACTGTACCTTTCATGATACGTCCTTGACGAGATGTAATACCATTTGTAGCTAATGAACCAATGTGACGAATGTTCTTTGATCCACCATGACTACGAGGTCCTTGATGTGCATTGTTACGCACGATCGTACCTTGGTATCCTTTACCCTTGCTTGTTCCGATGACATCGACTGTTTCACCAGCTTCGAAGATATCGGCCTTTACAAGATCGCCAACTTTTACATCTAATTCACAATCACGTACTTCACGGATGAAGCGTTTAGGACTTGTGTTTGCTTTGGCACAATGTCCAACGATTGCTTTTGTTGTATTTTTTTCTTTGACTTCATCAAAGCCTAACTGTACGGCATTGTATCCGTCAGTTTCTACTGTCTTCACCTGAAGAACAACATTTGGTGTAGTTTCTACTACAGTTACGGGAATTAATGTACCGTCTTCTGTGAAGACTTGCGTCATTCCTAATTTTCTTCCTAATAGTCCTTTCATTCTCAGACACCTCCATTAAAGTTTAATTTCGATGTCGACACCACTAGGAAGGTCTAATCGTTGTAACGAATCAATCGTTTCCTTTGATGGTGCAACAATCTCAATCAAACGCTTATGCGTACGAATTTCAAACTGTTCACGTGAATATTTGTATTTATGAACAGCACGTAAAATTGTTACAACTTGTTTTTCCGTTGGTAGCGGAACGGGACCAACTACTTTTTTAGCTCCGTGTTTTGTCGCTGCTTCGACAATTTTCTTAGCACTATCATCAAGGATGCGGTGCTCATACGCCTTAAGGCGAATTCTCATTGTGTTGTTTGCCATGTTAACTCCTTTCGTTTATTCTAGATAAACATGCTCCATGCGAATTACCTGACGCCACCCATGACAACGCTTTTCAGTGGGTCAGCAACCTCGCACTTCTTCGCAGTGCGGGATGATATTACCATGTTTCATGGAGGGATGCAACCTCTTTTTTTAGAAAAAAAGGCGTTAAAAAAAGCGCATATTGCGCTAAAAACTCTGAAAGATCTTTTCTAGTTTTTTCTTTTGGATCACAAATGAAATGAATAAGAGGATCAGACTGAAATCAAAGACAGGTGGAAACAAGAATTTCAATAAGACACATAATACAAATGAAGCCCCATCGATCATCTGATACCATCGTTTCGTATCCACATATTGATCGATCAAACGATATTTGATATGTAGATTTCGCACCAAGAGTACCAAAGCAATGGCACCTACGATCGCATCCACACTGAAATTGACCACAAAGGATCGTGTGATCACAGCGCGTAAGAAGAATAAAAACAAGGTAGCCATCATCACGATCACAATGCTCGCAATCGTAAATTTATTTTGATCATCATGAACCCTTTGTTCTTTGATCTTTTGATACGCATCCGTACGCATCCATGATCTGATTTCCTTTTGTCGATTTGCTTTCCGTTGCATATGCGGATGTTCAATATAATATTGCACCAACATATTCTTTTGTGCATTGGGGATACGCATCCCATCGATCGTATCCAAAAGCTTGCGACTTTCGGTATTCCAATCAACGGATAAGGATGGATCCAACCACTTCCATTCTCTACTCATCAAATGTCACAGTATCTGCTTCTTCAATCATTAAATTGGCATTGAAGAACGCCTGCAAAGCATCAATCGCATAGCTTGTATCCTGTACCCCGGCTGTTTCGTAACTGGAATGCATAGCCAATTGTGGCAAACCAATATCGACCGCATGCACACTTACTTGCGTATTGGATAAATTCCCTAAAGTGGATCCCCCGGCCATGTCACTGCGATTCGCAAAGGTTTGTACCGGAATATCATGTTCTTTGCATAGATATGTAAACAAAGCACGACTAAAGGCATCGGTCGTATATTTCTGATTGGCTGCTTCCTTGATCACGGGACCTTTATTCATCATCGCATAATTCACGGCATCGGACTTATCTCCATGATTGGGATGAACTGCATGCGCATTATCACAACTTACTAAGAAAGACTTAGAAACGGCTTGATAATAGGCATCGGCATCTTTGCCTAAAGCACTATTGATACGCGTCAGGACATCATGTAAGAACGTCGACATAGCGCCTTGCTTGGTATTGGAACCGACTTCTTCGTTATCAAAGCAACAATATACATTGATACCGTGTACATTATGGGCATGAATAAATCCTTGCAAGGAAACAAAAGCACATTGTAGATCATCCAATTTTGGCGACGAAATAAATTCATCTTGATAGCCCCAGACCACTGGATTTTGACGATTCACCAAAAATAAGTCTTTTGCTAAAATTTGTGAAGGTTTCACTCCCAATTCCTTGGCAATCATTTCATCAAAAGCTCCTTTTTTCAAGGCTCCGGTTGAAAACAGTGGACATAGATCGGTCTTATGATTAAAAGCATATCCTTGATTGATGTCACGATTCATATGGATGGCTAAACTTGGAATCAATAATATATCTTTATCTATATATAATAGTTTCGATTCCATGGCATGTCCCTTTTGAATCAAGACACGACCGGCTACGCTTAATGGACGATCTAGCCAAGTATAATCGATCATTCCGCCATAGCCTTCAACATCCAAGCGAAGATATTCATTGGGCCCACTCAGTTCGGGTACACTTTTTACTTTGAACGTTGGCGAATCGGAATGTGCAGCACTCATTTGAAAATGATAATTGTCAAGTTCTTGACCAATTGTAAAGGCAATAATGCTCGAATGATTGCGAGTTGTATAATATTTACCACCTTTTTCCAATGTCCAAGATCGACCTTCTGCTAGATACATAAATCCCTCATTTTCCAGATCCGTACGAATGGTTTGGATCGTATGGAACATGCTTGGACTTGATTGAATAAAATCAAATAATTGTTGTGAAATTTCCATATATATTTTCCTCCTAAAAAAGAGAAACCTCGCGGTTTCTCTTGTACGGGCTTATGCCGCTTCTTGATCTTGACGTTTGCGAATCATTGGCAAGATCACACCTAGAGCAACCAATACCACTGGCGTGATCACGTTCAAGGCCATGGTCTTGGCATCTGGAGAGTACATTCCCATGATACAGCAAGCAAGCGTTAAAATGAAGCAGAACCATCCAAAGAAAGCCGCCGTTCCTTGGCTTTTCACAAAACGATAGGAACGAGGGAACTTTTCGCTTTTGCGACGTAGCATGATATAAGCAAAGAAGACCCACAAATAACGGAATGGCATACATACCGAATTCAATTTATTTAATTGAGCTAATACACCAGCAGCGCCTGGCATAGCGATTTGTACCAAGATAATTGCACCCGATAAGATCACAACCATCCAAATACCATTGATATATGCACCATATTTATTTTGTTTCAACAATTGTTTTGGAACATATTGACGAGCATTTTTATCATCCAACAACATACGCAATGGCGCATCAATGCTGACAACCAAAGTAGAAAATTGACCAATCGCATTACATGCTGCATAAACCATCATCAAAGCATTGCCAATACCATAATATTGTCCTAACTTTTCAAAAGCCCAATAAGAACCATTGGCAATATAAGCCGTTTGACTATCCGCCGAAGCAAATACAACTTTTGGATCAAACATCATACCCATCGCAATCGTACCAAAGATTGCACAAACCATGACCATGACAGCCGCAAAGATCATGCTCTTAGGGAATTCTTTCGAGGCATCGCCTTCCATTTTATTGACATAAGGGGAAATTTTTTCAATTCCACCTACCGCAAAAACCAAGATGGATAAATTTGTAAAGTACGTCAAATCAAAGGTAGGAATGAGTTTGTGTAAGCTAAAATCCAAATGGACATAACCGCCACCTGGATTGATGGCAGGTGCTGCAAACATCAAGATGATGTATAGGATACTCATCACAAACATACTACTTCCGGCAAGAGTAGCTAATTTTTTCAATGGGTTCAAACCACGGCTAGCGACCCAACAGAAAAATAAGAATACAGCTAAAGTAGCTAATTGTACATATCGAGTTGGGAAGGTATCGTAGGTTTCCGCATTTTGGAAGATCATCCAACTCAATGCTTTCAAACCGCCAGAACCTTTGGATGCGATGTACGTAACGTGACATGCCCAATAGGTCCAACCTGCATAATAGGCTAATTTTGAACCGGTGGTTTCCTGTACCCAGGAAGTGACACCTCCACCAAGGTCTTTGAAGGCAGATCCCAATTCACCAACCATCAAAGCATACGGAACAAAGTACAACAAGAACATCCAAATCCATGAAAAAATGACTTGGGTTCCGTTGAAGTACATGTAGCCATTGGCAACATTTCCAAATCCCCAAAGAGTGGAAAAGCACATGAAGGCAAGCATGTACCATTTGATTTTCTTTTCAGAATCCATGATAAATGATAATACTCCTTTTCTCTTCCTTCTTGTCCACCCAAGCATGTGTTTGCCCGTCAATAATTAACACCTGTTCGCTTGTAGTGTTCAAGTAACGTGTTTATTATTTCATATGTAAAATGATATTTCTACTTTCATTTATTTACTTGTATTTTTATTATTCCTTACATAATTTTCATGTTTCTTATATGTAAGCGCATACCTAAAGCAATTTTATATAGATTGCACATGCGATTGAAACAAGCATTCATGGAATTTCATTAGACAAATTCTGAAAATTGTTGTGCACTTTTTTGCACATATCCACCATTTAACCTATTGATATTTGTAAAAAGACACAAAAAAAGGAGATCTTTCGATCTCCTACATACGGTTGAAATTAACCTAAGATTTCAGTGACGTTTCCGGCACCAACTGTATGTCCACCTTCACGAATAGAGAAACGAGTTCCGTTTTCCAAAGCGATTGGGGCAATCAATTCTACATACATTTCAACGTTATCACCAGGCATTACCATATCCGTTCCTTCTGGAAGAGTGATAACACCAGTTACGTCAGTTGTACGGAAGTAGAATTGAGGACGATAGTTCGATACGAATGGTGTATGACGTCCACCTTCATCTTTTGTCAATACATATACTTGTGCTTTAAATTTTGTATGTGGATGAACAGATCCTGGAGCAGCTAATACTTGTCCACGTTGGATTTGATCACGTGCGATACCACGAAGCAATGCACCGATGTTATCTCCGGCTTCTGCAACGTCCAAAGTCTTGTGGAACATTTCCAAACCAGTGATAACTGTCTTTTGAGTTGGTTTGATACCTACGATTTCAACTTCGTCGTTCAAATGTGCTTGACCACGTTCAACACGTCCTGTAGCAACAGTACCACGACCAGAAATTGTCATAACGTCTTCGACAGCCATCAAGAATGGTTTATCGATATCACGTACTGGATCTGGAATCCAAGTATCTACAGCATCCATCAAATCGATGATTGATTGTTCAGCTTCTGGATCGCCTTCCAAAGCCTTCAATGCAGATCCACGGATGATTGGAGTGTTGTCTCCATCAAATCCATATTCGTTCAATAATTCACGAACTTCCATTTCAACAAGGTCGATCAATTCTTCATCATCAACCATGTCGCATTTGTTCAAATAAACAACAATGTAAGGTACACCTACTTGACGAGCCAATAAGATGTGCTCACGAGTTTGAGGCATAGGACCATCAGAAGCAGCTACTACTAAGATTGCACCATCCATTTGGGCAGCTCCTGTGATCATGTTCTTTACATAGTCGGCGTGACCTGGACAGTCAACGTGTGCGTAGTGACGTTTTTCAGTTTGATACTCAACGTGTGCCGTATTGATTGTGATACCACGTTCTTTTTCTTCTGGAGCACCATCGATTTCATCATAAGCTTCAGCTTTTGCCATACCTTTTTTTGCCAAAACACTTGTGATGGCAGCAGTCAAAGTTGTTTTACCATGGTCAACGTGACCGATAGTTCCAATATTAACATGGACTTTACTTCTGTCAAATTTTTCCTTAGCCATTTTGCTAAATCCTCCTATTTTTTTATACTTTATATCGAATTAATTGTAATTCAAGTGTGTTTGAAAAGCAACTAGTTTTCGCTAGAGTTCTCTTCAATGATCTTCTTAGAAATGCTCTTTGGAACTTCTTCATAATGATCAAATTTCATCGAGAAGTTTCCACGTCCTTGTGTAAAGCTACGCAAGTCTGTTACATAACCAAACATTTCAGCCAATGGAACCATAGCACGAACGATTGTGGCATTTCCGCGTTCTTCTTGATCCGTAATGGATCCACGACGACTGGAAACATCACCCATTACACTACCTAAGTATTCACTTGGTGCGGTAATTTCAACAAACATGATTGGTTCCAACAATACTGGATCACATTTCTTAGCAGCTTCACGCAATGCGAAACTTGCAGCGATCTTGTATGCCATTTCACTGGAATCGACATCATGGTAAGATCCATCGAACAATGTTGCTTTGATATCGATTACTGGATAACCAGCGATCATACCATTTTGTAATGCATCTTCCAAACCTTCTTGGGTTGGTTTGATGTATTCACGAGGGACACTACCACCAACGATAGCATCTACGAATTCAAATCCTTTACCTTCATTTGGTTCAAATTTGATCCATACGTGACCATATTGTCCACGACCACCAGACTGACGAATGTATTTACCTTCACAGTCAGCTGCTTTACGAATGGTTTCACGATAAGCAACTTGTGGTTTACCAATATTTGCTTCTACTTTAAACTCACGACGCAAACGGTCAACAATGATATCCAAGTGTAATTCACCTACACCGGCAATGATTGTTTGTCCAGTTTCTTCGTTAGTATATGTTTTGAAAGTAGGGTCTTCTTCTGCCAATTTCTGCAATCCCAAGCCCATTTTGTCTTGGTCGGCTTTTGTCTTTGGTTCCAAAGACATTTCGATAACTGGTTCTGGGAATTCCATAGATTCCAAGATAACTGGTGCATCTTCTGCACACAATGTATCACCGGTTGTCGTTACCTTTAGACCAACGGCAGCGGCAATATCACCAGCATATACTTGATCAATTTCGTGACGTGCATTGGCATGCATCTGTACGATACGTCCAAAACGTTCACGTTTGTCTTTACTTGAGTTTAATACATAACTTCCGGCTTTGGCAGTACCAGAGTAAACACGGAAGAATGATAATTTACCAACGAATGGATCCGCTGCAATCTTAAATGCCAATGCGGCAAATGGTTCATCATCACTTGGATGACGTTGTACAGGGTTTCCATCTAAGTCTGTACCATTGATAGAAGGTACATCTACTGGACTTGGTAAATAATCAACGACAGCATCCAATACTTCTTGGACACCTTTATTTTTATAAGCAGATCCACACAATACAGGGAAGAAATCACCTTTACATACGGCAATACGTAATACACGTTTGATTTCTTCAACAGAAGGTTCTTCACCTTCCAATACTTGCATCATGAAATCTTCATCGTAATCAGCTAAGTATTCCAATAACTTGGTACGATATTCTTCCATTTGATCTTTTAGATCATCTGGAACAGGACCTTCTGTTACGATACGTCCATAATCTCCGGAATAATGGTAAGCAGTACGTTTGATGATATCAACGATACCTTCAAAATCGCTTTCTGCACCAATTGGCAACTGAATAGGGCAAGATTTTGCACCTAAACGATCAATGATCGTGTTGCATGACATAATGAAGTCAGCACCTGTCGCATCCATTTTATTAACGAATACGATACGAGGTACACCATATGTCGTTGCTTGACGCCAAACAGTTTCTGTTTGAGGTTCAACACCTGCTTTGGCATCCAATACTGTTACAGCTCCATCCAATACACGCAAAGAACGTTCTACTTCAACGGTGAAGTCCACGTGACCTGGTGTATCGATGATATTGATACGGCATTCATGACCGGTGCCATCTAATTTTTTCCAATGGCATGTAGTGGCAGCAGAAGTGATCGTGATACCACGTTCTTGTTCTTGTTCCATCCAGTCCATTGTACTTGCACCATCATGTGTTTCACCAATTTTATGGTTAACACCCGAATAATACAGAATACGTTCCGTGGTCGTCGTTTTACCAGCATCGATGTGAGCCATGATTCCGATATTACGAGTATCTTCCAAGGCATAATCTCTAGGCATATTGAGATGTCTCCTTTCCTACCAACGGTAGTGAGCAAATGCTTTATTTGCTTCAGCCATTCTATGGGTATCTTCACGTTTCTTCACGGAAGCACCAGTACCATTGGATGCATCAATAATTTCTGCAGCCAAGCGCTGTTCCATAGTTTTTTCATTTCTTAAACGTGCATAATTAACGATCCAACGAAGACCTAAAGTCAAACGACGTTCGTCACTAACTTCAACAGGTACTTGGTAGTTGGCTCCACCTACACGTCTTACTTTTAATTCCAACTGAGGCATAACATTTTCCAATGCTTTTTCAAATACAGCCATTGGTTCTTCCCCAGTCTTAACTTTTACGATATCAAACGCATTGTACAAAATCGTTTGTGCAACTCCTTTTTTACCATCTAACATGATTTTGTTGATCAAACGAGTAACCAACTTGGAGTTATAAATAGGATCGACAAGTACATCACGTTTGGCAATGTGTCCTTTTCTAGGCATTTAGTTTCCTCCTCTCATGTTCGATTTACTTTTTAGGTTTTTTCGTTCCATATAATGAACGACTTTGTTTACGATCAGTAACACCAGCACAGTCCAATGTACCACGAATAATGTGATAACGAACACCTGGCAAATCTTTGACACGTCCACCACGAATCAATACTACACTGTGCTCCTGCAAGTTATGTCCAATTCCTGGAATATAAGCAGTAACTTCCATGCCGTTTGATAAACGAACACGGGCATATTTACGCAATGCAGAGTTTGGTTTCTTAGGTGTCATGGTACCAACACGAGTACATACGCCACGTTTTTGTGGGCTAGACAAATTAGTTGGTCTAGACTGCAATGAGTTGTAACCACGATTCAAAGCAGGTGACTTTGATTTAGCTTTGCTGGCCTTACGACCTTTACGAATCAACTGGTTGATTGTAGGCATAAGAACACTCCTTTCACTTCTTCTCAAACACACACTTCCGGGTGTGTCTTTTTCATCCGTTAAATAAATGGGCATAACAATGCCCAAATTACGCATGCAATATTAATTTACTCATCTTTGTGATATTTGTCAATTCTTTTTTATCTATTTCTTGTATAATGTTTTTGAGGTGAAATAATGAAACACAAAATTGTTTTTTTTGACATGGATGGCACGCTTTACCAAACAGAAAACGATATCGTTCAACCTTCTTCCATCGAAGCCATTGATGAATTACGTAAACGAGGATATATGGTCTGTGCCGCAACAGGACGTCCATTAAACCAGATGGATAGTATCCTAAAACACATTCAATTTGATTACTACATTTTGATCAATGGATCGTACATCTTGGACGGTGCCTTTGAAGAAGTAGATTCCAGACCGATATCGAAACAAACCGTCAAAGACATTGTCGAATTTTGTAGTCAAAACGAATTAGGACTCATGTTCCATTTTGGCGATGCCACATATATCTACAATAAATTTTATCCGATGTATGACTTCTGTAAATATTGCAACGTCTTAAATTCTTTATTTTATGATCCATCTCAATCGTATCATAAAAGACATCGTGCCTATAATGCTGTGATCTTGACCAAAGAAAAGAAAGAAATTGATGACTTTATGGCCGCACATCCAGATTTACGTGCGGACTTGATCAATGTCAAATCCGATGGTTTCATGTTTGATGTCTTCAATAGTGGAAACGATAAATCTGTCGGCATTGAGTTGATGATGAAACATGTCAACTTCACATGGAAAGATACCATTGCGTTTGGCGATAGTACCAACGATATCCACATGCTTCAAAAAGCGGATATTGGCGTTGCTATGGGAAGTGCTACAGAATATGTCAAAAGTTTTGCGAATTTCTCAACGACCAGTGTATATGATAACGGCATCTATAATGGTATTAAGAAAATTCTAGATGATCATGAAGAATAAAAAATGCGGCAATACCGCATTTTTTATATATAGGAAAGAAGATATTTATTTTTCACCAATTGGAACTTGATGGGCTGTGATTTCATACAATACCCATTCGGCAATATTGGTTGCATGATCGCCAATTCGCTCATAATACTTCGCAATCATCAATAGATCCAAAGAACGACGATCGATGCCTTTGGTTGCCAAATCATTGTAAATCGTTTCGAAATAGTTATCGACAATATCATCTTCATCCATGACTTGTTTTGCTAAATTATGATCATTATTCACAAAGGATTGAATCGCATCATCCACCATCTTGATGGTTTGTTTAACCATATCTCTGAATGGCAGTTGTTCCACTAACTCACTTAAATCATTGTTCTTTTTGACAATATCGGCAATATCATAGGCATGATCACCAATTCGTTCCATATCTGTGATCATTTCTAAGGCACTGGATACTTGACGAAGATCTTTTGCGACTGGTGCTTGCAGCAACAATAACGCAATGCATTGATTTTCGATTTCACGTTCACTATGATTGATCTTATTTTCTTTTTGACGAATGCCATCTACAACATCTAGATCATTTTTGATCAATGCCTGATAAGTATCCCGAATGATATCTTGGCAATCTTGTCCTAAATCAATTAACGCAATATGTAATTCTTTTAATTTTTTTTGGAATTCGTTTCGCATTTTATCCAAACCTTCCTGTGATATATCTTTCTGTTCGTTCGTCTTGTGGATCCGCAAACAATTCAGGTGTTGATCCATATTCCACCATTTCTCCCAATAAGAAGAACGCGGTTTTATCACTGATACGTGCTGCTTGTTGCATATTGTGGGTAACCATGACAATGGTATAATCCTTCTTCAATTCCACAGCTAAATCTTCGATCTTATTGGTTGAAATAGGGTCCAAAGCACTGGTTGGTTCATCCATCAAGATGACTTTGGGTTGAACAGCTAAGGTACGAGCAATACACAAACGTTGTTGTTGTCCACCAGATAATCCTAGGGCACTTTTATTCAATCGATCTTTTAGTTCATCCCAAATAGCTGCTTGTCGTAAAGAACGCTCGACAATTTCATCCAATTCCGATTTTTTCTTGATACCAAAAATTCGTGGTCCATAGGCTACATTATCATATACACTTTTGGGAAATGGGTTGGGCTGTTGGAATACCATGCCCACTTCATGTCGAAGTGAGATACCATCCATATCTTTATAAATATCGACACCATCCATTTCAATTTTGCCATCGATCACACAATCTTCGATGAAATCATTCATCCGATTCAATGATTTCAAGAAAGTGGATTTACCACATCCAGAAGGACCGATAAAAGCAGTGATCTCATTGGCATAGATTTTCATATTAATATCTTTTAGAGCATGGAAATTACCATAATGGAGGTTAATGTGCTCTATATTAAGTTTTACTTCACTCATACGCTATGCTTTATCTCCTTGATTCTTTGCTTGAATATGTCTAGACAATACGTTGGCTGCAATACTGAAGATCAATACCAAGATCATCAATACAGCCGAAGCTAAGTTGGCTAGATCAGGGTTTTGTCCATTGACTTGTAAGTTCCAAATTTGAATGGATAAGGTTTCAGCTGGTCGGAATAATGATAATGGACTGGTTGGACTCGTAAAGCTCCAATTATGCCAATTCAACATACTTCCGGAACCGGCTGTATACAATAAGGCAGCGGCTTCACCAAAACCACGTCCAGCCGCTAAAATGACACCGGTCATGATACGTGGTAGACAAGCTGGTAACAATACATGACATACGGATTGCCATTTTGTCGATCCCATACCCAATGCACCCTGTAGATAACCAGCAGGTAAACCACGAATTGCATCTTCGGTTGTCGTCGTTAATAATGGTAAGGTCAAAATGGAAATGGATAAGGCACCAGCTAACAAACTCTTGCCCATTCCAAGGGTAACCAAGAAAACCAAATAGCCAAACAAACCAACAACGATGGATGGTAAAGAAGAAAGGGTTTCGATACACATCCGCAAGAACTTTGTGAAACGTCCTTGACGAGCATACATGGCTAGATAGATACCAGCAAATATACCAATGGGTACGGAAACCAATAACGAAATAAATACAAGGTAGATGGTATTCCATAATTGGTTGCCAATGGATCCGCTCATCGCAAATTGGAACATTTCTGGTGTAGCTCCCAAAAAGCCACCAATAATAACTTTTCCAGCAAAGCCAAATAATAAGATAGAGAACAAGGCAGCAATGATCGTAAAGATAATGGTTGCAATTTTATCAGCGCGTTTGGCACGGACAATTCTTTCATTCATATTAATCTTTTGCCTCCTTATGGATACGATGGATGATCCAAATGAACAATAACGAAATCAAGAACAACAATAAGGCCAATGTCCAAAGTGCTGTTTTCAATTCGCCACCTTCCATCGCATTACCCATTTGGGCAGCAATTTCAGTCGTGATCGTTTTGGATCGTGATAACAGACCATGCGGCATGGCAGTGGTTTGACCAATGACCATAGCTACAGCTAATGCTTCACCAAACGCACGAGCTAAACCCATGATAATGGATGAGATGATACCCGATTTTGCGGCTGGAACAATGACACGATAGATGGCTTGCCAACGTGTTGATCCTAAACCATAGGCGCCATCTCGATTGGTCTTAGGAACTGCAGCAATGGCATCACTTGCCATACTGGTAATCGTTGGGAAAATCATTACGGCCAATACCAAGCCAGCCGCTAAGATAGATTGTCCGACTTGTACATGGAAAATGGCTTTGATTGCTGGTACCAATACGGTCAAACCAACCCATCCATAGACAACGGATGGAATACCAGCAAATATTTGTACAACAGGGCGGAAGAATTTTTCACCAAACTTTGGTGAAATCTCAGTCATGAAGATAGCAGATCCTAAAGATAGTGGGGTGGCAATCAATAGTGCTAAACCACAGGTTGCTAATGAACCACAAATGAAAATCAAAGCACCGACGGTTCCACCACCGCTTGAATTATCAACCGGACCCCAATTGGTTGATCCAATGAATTCTGAAAGTGTATGTTTAAATATTAGGAAAGTTCCACTGCCTTTATAAGCAAGAAAGGCCCCTATCACCAGGGTCAATCCAATGACGAACACTCCACCAATGGTGGCAAGCCCTCGCCAGGCATATTCTTTGGCAAACATTCCTTTTTGTTTCATATGAATGTCTCCTTTCAAAAATGAAGCGGGCTAGGCCCGCTCAATACTAGTGATCTAAGTTTTGCATCTTGCTAACTACGCCATAACCAAGTTTTTCCGTTGTTTTAGCGAAGTCATCGGATACGATGTATTTAATGAATGCACGATCAGTTTTTGTACCTTTACCTTTGGTGTACATATGTTCGGTTGCCCATACTTTCCAATCACCACTGTATGTGTTTTCCAATGTTGGTTCTACACCATCGATTGATACTGTACTTACATCATCATTGTCTACCAAATAACTTAATGCAACATATCCGATTGCACCTTTTGTATCTGATACGTTTTTCAAAAGGACACCAGAATCATCGGTTTCCATCGATTGATTTTCAGCTTCCGTATTACCGTCTAATGCATATTTTTCAAAGGTCGCACGTGTTCCTGAAGAAGATGGACGAGTAACTAATACGATGTCTTCATCGGGTCCGCCAACTTCTTTCCAGTTTGTAATCTTTCCTGTGAAGATATCGATTAATTGTTGTTTGGATAAATTATCAACGCCACCTTGTTTTATGTCTTTATTAACAATTGGTGCCATTGTAACGATAGCTACTTGATGGTCTTTCAATTCCTTGGCTTTATCAGCATCCAATTTGTCTTCGGCAGCTACATCGGAGTTACCAATTGTAACGGTTCCTTCGGATACTTGTTTCAAACCTTCTCCAGATCCACCAGCATCTACGGTAATGGATACGTTAGGATATTTTTCAGTGAATTTTTTTGATGCCTCATCTACTAATGGTTTCAATGCAGATGATCCTGCAGCTGTAATTGTTCCTTCAAAATCACTTGAGCTTGAAGAAGATGATGAACTTCCTCCACCACAACCAGTCAATAGACCAGCTGTCATTGCAGCAGCTAATAATAATGAAGCTACTCTTTTCATACTGTTTTTTTCCTCCCTGTTTATTTACATCTTCATCCTACTCAATGACTGTCAAGAAAATATGACGGTTGTTTCAAAGATTTGTAAAGATATGTACAATCATTTTTTACGAAGGCATAAAAAAAAGCCCTTATAAAAGGGCTTGCGTATAAGTGAAATTACTTAACTTCAACAGTTGCTCCAGCTTCAACCAATTTGTTTTTGATTTCTTCAGCTTCTTCTGGATCAATGTTTTCTTTGATTGCACTTGGAGCAGCATCAACCAATTTCTTAGCATCAACTAATCCTAAACCAGTGATTTCACGTACGGCTTTGATGACTTTAACTTTTGTTTGTCCAATGTCAGTCAAAGTTACAGTTACTTCGCTTGGTCCTTCATCAGCAGCTTCGGCTGCAGCAGGTGCAGCAACAGCAGCAGCAGCGACAACACCAAATTTGTCTTCGATTGCTTTTACCAAGTCATTTAATTCTAAAATAGTAGCTTCTTCTAAGTAAGCTAAAATATCTTCTTGTGTCAATTTTGCCATGATTTGTTCCTCCTCATTATTCAGCAGCTGCTTCGGCTGGTGCTTCTTCAGCTGGGGTAGCAGGTGCATCTTCTGCAGCTGCTTCTTTGACAGTTCCATTTTCTTTTGCTTCTGCTAATGCCTTAACTGTCATAGCGAATTTGATAACTGGGGCATTTAATGTAGAAGCAAAGCGTGCCAACATACCTTCTTTGTTAGGTAATGCAGACAATTGTTTGATAACATCTTCGTCGACCATTTTTCCGTCAACGATTCCTGTTTTTAAAACCAATTTTTCGTGATCTTTCGCAAATTTTGCTAAAACACGAGCTGGTGCAACAGGGTCTTTACCAAAAGCTAAGGCGTTTGGTCCGACTAAAACCTTGCTAAAATCATCATAACCTAATTTTTCAGCAGCACGACGAGATACGGCGTTTTTGCAAACTTCGAAATCTACATCTTCTGCACGTAAGTTACGACGAAGTTCAGTGGCTTCAGCAACAGTTAATCCACGATACTCAACCAAAACGATAGAGCTAGCTGCTTCCATCTTTTCAGCAAGAGCATTGACCTTGGCTTCTTTTTGAGCAAGTACATCCTTGTTCATTTGGTCCACCTCTTCTTTCTTTATTGCCACAATATTCAAAGAAAAAGCCCGTACCAAAGCACGGGCTATAAATGAGCATCTTAAAACATATGCATCAACCCTAGGTAACATAATTAAGTCTTTTGACCGTTACTGTCTTTGGAATATTGATAACAAGCGAATTTTAAATCGTTCTTTACAATTTGTCAACTATTATTCCATAGTAATATGGATAGCTGGACCCATTGTAGAAGTTAATACACAGTTACGCATATACGTACCCTTTACAGTCGAAGGACGCGCTTTTACGATACGTGTATAGATAGCATTGAAGTTTTCAACGATTTGAGCTTCTTCAAAGCTTACTTTACCAATCATGATGTTCAAGTTTCCATCACGATCGACACGGTATGTTACTTTACCTTTTTTGATTTCATCAACAGCATTCGCAACATCCATTGTTACTGTACCACTCTTAGGGTTTGGCATTAATCCTTTAGGACCCAATACACGTCCCAAACGACCTAATTTACCCATCAAGTTTGGTGTTGCAACCAATACGTCAAAATCAAACCATCCACCAGAAATCTGGTCGATCAATTCTTGTCCACCTACAAAGTCAGCACCAGCATCTTGGGCTTCTTTGGCTTTGTCGCCTTCCGCAACAACGGCAACTTTTTGTGTTTTTCCAGTTCCATTTGGTAAAACCAAGGCACCACGAATCAATTGATCCGCATGACGAGGGTCTACATTTAAATTGAAACATACTTCCACAGATTCATCCATTTTAGATGAAGCTGTTTTCTTTAATAAAGCCACTGCTTCGTCGATTGTATATTTTTTCGAAGAATCAACCAATTTAGCAGCTTCTTGATAACGTTTACTTCTCTTTGCCATATTGATTTATCCTCCTATTCAAATCCTTCAATTTTGATTCCCATATTACGTGCAGTTCCAGCAACGATACGCATTGCAGCTTCTACATCGTTGGCATTCAAATCTGGCATCTTGTATTCGGCAATTTCTTTTAATTGATCAACAGAAATTGTACCAGCTACTTGTTTCTGATCTCCAGATGCTTTTTGAATGTTAGCAGCTTTCTTTAACATTTGAGCTGCAGGTGTTGTTTTTGTAACAAAATCAAAACTCTTGTCTTCATATGCTGTAATTACTACAGGGACAATTTCGCCACGACGATCTTTTGTTGCATCATTGAATGCAGTACAGAACTGAGGCATGTTGATTCCAGCACTTGCCAATGCAGGTCCTGGTTTTGCTTGTCCGGCCATGAATTGCAATTTGCAGATTTTTACTACTTTTGCTTTCTTTTTTGCCATAAGACTTCCTCCTATATTTATGTCTTATGCAGTGGTCATAATGAGTGTTGGCATCACTCTGCCACGCATACTCACTAATAATAGGTGAATCATCCAAAAAACGCAACTCTTTTTTTGATTTTTTACTTGCACACCCTAAAAAGTCATGCTATAGTGTATTAGCACTTAAACATGGCACGTTGGAGAAACGGTTAACTCACATGCCTTTCACGCATGCATTCACGGGTTCGAATCCCGTACGTGTCACCATTTATACATAACGCACTTCGGTGCGTTTTTTTATTATCCAATATATAATATATATAGGTGGTGATCCTTATGATTTATGTAACCGGTGATATCCATGCATGGATCGATATTCGAAAATTGAAAAGATGTCCAGCTAAATCCAATGATACACTAATTATTTGTGGTGATTTTGGCTTGATTTGGGATGCCTTACCAAGCAGAGAAGAAAAATACTGGTTGGAATGGTTGCATAAAAAGCCTTGGACCACATTATTTGTCGATGGCAATCATGAAAACTTTAATCGTTTGGAAACCTATCCCAAAGAAGAAAAGTATCATGGAATAGTTCAAACCATTTATCCGGACATCTATCATTTATTACGTGGTGAGATTTATACCATTGAAGATAAAACCATCTTTACGTTTGGTGATGCTTTTAGTCATGATCGAGACTATCGCATCGAAGGAAGAAGCTGGTGGCAACAAGAACTTCCTACCCAAGCCGAATGTCAACACGGACTGGATATGTTAGAAAAGTATAATAATACAGTCGATATCATCATTACGCATGATGCTCCAAAAAGCATTGCCTTACGACATGGTTTTAATCGTGAAGCCATGGATAATGGCTATGCATCCAATCGAGTGAATATTTTAACGTATCTTGAACAAATATATGGAAGAGTTACCTATAAGCAATGGTATTGCGGTCATTATCATATCGATGAAGATGATTCTCCTTCTTTCCATTTCTTATATCAAGATATCATTCCCATTCTATGTTAGAATATGTTCATGTTTACATATATATTTGCGATCCTCTTACTATTTATTCTCATTGGCTTGATCAAGATTGGTTGGAAGATTTTTAAATTCTGTCTCTATATTTGGCTAATCGTTTTACTTGTTGGCTTATTTCTATCATTTTTTTAGATTGTGGTTGCATCTCGATTCGAACCGTGGTATTATGCTTGAGCACGGCACGTTGGAGAAACGGTTAACTCACATGCCTTTCACGCATGCATTCACGGGTTCGAATCCCGTACGTGTCACCATTGAAAAGATACGCACTTCGGTGCGTTTTTTTTATGTTAAAAAGGCATCTTCATGGATGCCTATTCTTCATTTGAAGTAGTGATGCAGTAGGAATATAAATCACCACGAAAATAGCACTTCGATAATTCAACCAGTTTATGATCTTCACTATATCCAATTCGCGAACGATATAAGATTGGCTGTGTTTTAGAGATATTCAAAGCTTCTACCGTTTCTTCATTGGGTAATTCCGCACGGATCTTCTCCACGATATGGGTTGGTACTCCAGAACCAGTATAATCGAGGATCTCATAAATGGAGTTGCGAATACGTTCGGGATCCATTGGTAAATGTGTTTCTAATGGATAATAGCTCACCATATAGACGATCTTGATATCATCGGCCGTACGTACACGTCGTACACAATACATCAATTCATCCGTGGAAGCATTAAATTCCTGTGCCGTATCCTTATCCAAATATTCTTTTGTGATACTGACAGAACTGGTACCTGGCACCCGTCCTGCTGCTTCCATTTCTTGTGTAAAACTGGATACATGCATCAAATCTTCTTCAATGCCTGGCCGCCAAATCACAAACGTTCCCTTACCACGTCCTCGTTTGACCATTCCTTCTTTTTCTAGATCCAGAATGGCTTGTCGAGCCGTGATTCTTGAGACATTATATTTTTGTTGGATCTCTAATTCACTTTCAATGCGATCGCCTAATTTTAGATCGCCATTCAATATTTTATGCCGATAAATATCTTTAATTTGAATATATAGCGCTTTGGCTCCTTTTTCCGTATTTAAATGTTCCATATGACTCACCTTTGTCATATTGTATCATTTATTTTAGTACTTTGTCTTCTCTTTTTATCAATTTCGATCCATTCATCCAAAGTCATTGGTTGATAATCCGAATACATACAAAAACAATTAATGATCTGACATGGAATATGTTCTTTACCGCCACCAATCGCATCATGCCATTGGCGATGGACATAATCTTGATACGCGTCTAAAATTGGTTGATCCTGGGTATTATGAATATGCCCATGCAACATATATGTCTTGGCTTGGCCATCTTCACTTTTTCGATATTGCCCATTGTAACAAGCAATCGGATAATGACACAAAATCACCTTGCGTTTATTATCATTCAACTCTTTATAGGTTTCAATCCAGTCAAATTGACTTCGATCAAATTGTTTGTCATCTAAAAAATAGTCATGATTTCCCCGAATCATAAATAAGTGTCCTTGGAGCTGATCGAGGATCTGCTGGGTCTGGGCCAAATTTCCCCAAGATAAATCACCTAAGATCACGACTTCGTCATTTTTTCTTACTTTTTTATTCCATTGTTCGATCATATACTCATTCATTGATTCCACGCTATCAAAGCCACGACAATCCATATGATCCAATAGTGCTTTATGATAAAAATGACAATCTGCTATATAATAACGCATACGCCCTCCACGAAAAAAGCGGCTTGGCCGCTTAACTACTCACCTTACATGCATATCCATCAGCCTTATACGCTTTCATGGTCTTCTTTAAAGAAACAACTTGATTTCCTTTTGTTCCCTTACTTAAAAGTCCGGCATCGACTAACTCATCGAAATTCGCTTCTTTAAAATTGATCGTTGTCGTAATTTCAACTTTCGAATCCATCAAAGTACCTGTGACAGATACACCCTTCAAATCTTTATATTTATCTTGTAAAGATTGATTGATCGAATCTTGAATTTTATTTTTATCCATATCATCACTGATGGAAATACCCATCTCATCGAACGTCAAAAAAGAGACTTGTTTCATACTTTGAATCGCATCCCCCTTTACTTCTAATGTGATATTTTCTTCATTATCTCCTGTACATACGACTGTTTTTTTCGTCGTTTCTTCTTCGGTCTTTGAAACCGGTGCCTTGCTCGTATCATTATGGATGATATCGCTGATTCGTGCACAACCACTCAATAGAACCAACAGACATAAAAATAAATATTTTTTCATATTCGTTTCCTCTAAATGTAACTCAATTCTAACATAAAAAGACGAATCAACCAAATTGGCGATTCGTCCATACGGATAACTTTTGTAATCCTTTTTCTAACATCTGAGAATCTTGTCCCAAACCAAAGCGAACATGGTGATCAAATCCAAAACAAGAACCAGGAACAAAGAAGATACCTTCTTGATCCAATAATTTTGTGGCTAATTCGGTACTGGAAATATCCATATCATAAGATAAAAAGCCAACCGTACCTGCTTTTGGCATGATCAAATGATAATGCGTTTGCGCTTGTTCCCACGCTGTAAATATCTGTTTGTTTTGTTCAATGTAAGCTTTATTTTTCTGAATGATTTCATCTTTATGCGCAAGCACTTGAGCAGCTATCGTGTCCATCAATGGACCCGTAGAAATCATGGTATAGTCTCTTCGTACATTGATCTTTTGAATCAAAGAAGGACAAGCTTTGACCCATCCATAACGTAATCCTGGCAACGCAAATACCTTACTTAATGAACTGGTCGCAATGCCTTTTTCATATTGATCACTAATACTTGGTTGATCATTAAAACCACGATAGACTTCATCGCATAAGATCCAAATATCTTTTTCTTTACATACTTGAATCAATTGTTCCATATATGCTTGAGGAAACACCGTTCCCGTTGGATTATTCGGATTATTTAAAATGACCATTTTCGTATTGGAACGGATGCTTGCTTTGAGCACTTCTATGTTTGGCATCCAACCATCAGCTTCCCTTAAGGGTAATATGGTCGTTTCTACACCCAATGAATGTGGATAATCCCAAAATTGTTGATAACCTGGTGCATAGGTAATGATATGATCACGTGGTTCCAAAAGCGTATCCATCACATGTTGATTGGCTTCTAAACATCCATGAAACATCGTTAATGATTGCAGATCATGAGATGTATATAGTTTCAATACCGCTTTTTTTACGGCATCAGATCCAGTAATATCACCATAATCCAATGCTAGGTCTGGATTCATTTCCACCATTTCCATTAATTCTTGCCAAGTCAGTGCTTTTACACACGTATCGGTCAAATTATAAATGGCTTTCTTTTCATGATCATTCATCCATTGTTCCACTTTGAAGTCGTTGATTTTCATTGATAGAATACCTTACTTAAGAAATCTTTCGCACGATCCGATTGTGGATGCTCAAAGAATTGATCACTTGGTGCATCTTCAACAATCTTGCCACTATCCAAAAAGACAACCCGACTACCCACTTTTCGAGCAAATCCCATTTCGTGCGTAACCACGATCATGGTCATGCCTTCTTCAGCAAGATTGGTCATAACTTCCAATACTTCTTTGATCATTTCCGGATCTAAAGCAGAAGTCGGTTCATCAAACAACATAATTTCGGGATGTAAACACAAAGCACGTGCAATCGCAACACGTTGTTTTTGTCCACCCGATAATTTATTAGGATATTCATCGCGTTTTTCTGCTAAGCCAACGCGTGTCAAATATTGCATCGCAATTTTTTCGGATTCTTCTTGTGAACGTTGCAAGACATTGATTTGCGCTAAAGTGCAGTTTTCAATCACGGTCATATTTGGAAATAGATTAAAATGCTGGAATACAAATCCCATCTTTGATCGTTGCGCACGGAATTTTTCTTCATCGGAAGGATCCATCCATTCGTCTTCCAAATAAATCTTGCCACTTTCTGGATGTTCCAAACCATGAATGCAACGAAGCAATGTACTTTTTCCCGATCCAGAAGGACCAATCAAACTGACAATTTCGCCTTTATCAATTTCCAAGCTAACATCAGACAGCGCTTGGGTATGTTCAAAATGTTTACTAATATGGTCGACTTTAATCACTGGCTGATAACCTCTTTTCTACATAGCGTCCTAAGAAAGAAATACTGATTGTCATGATCAAATAGAAGCAGGCAGCTAATACATAGGGCGACATAACATCATAATATTCGGTACCAATGACTTGGGCACCTTTCAATAATTCAACAGCACCAATGGTTGAAATCAAAGAGGAGTCTTTGATCAAAGTAATAAATTCACTGATGACGGGTGGTACGATTCGTTTAAAGGCTTGTGGCAAAATCACAAATCGCATCATTTGTTTATTGGTCAAACCCAGTGTTTCACAGGCTTCCCATTGTCCACGATCGACGCCATTGATACCGCTACGAATCAATTCAGTTTGGTAGGCACCACTATTGATAGACATCGCAATGATACCAATCATATACACATTGATTCGCAAAACCTTTCCTGTAAAAGCGGTATAAATTGATGGGATGACCGAGAAAATGATCAGAATCTGCAACAACAGTGGCGTACCACGAATGACTTCTACATAAAAATTCGCAATCGCTTTTGGTACGGCATGTTTGGACCGCTTACCACTCGCTCCCAATATACCCAAAAGCAACCCTATCAATAAGGAAATCGCCGCTATCAATAATGACAGCAGCGCACCTCTAAATAGATAGAGCATGTTTTCGGCAGTAAATACTTGACTAAATGCTGGAAACATTCTATCACTCTCTTTTCTTTGTTTAATTAATCATCTAATGGCAATACACCGTATTTATCACATAACTTTTGATAATCGTCACTGGATTTGAATTCCTTGATGGCTTTGTTGATCTTCTTGATCATCTTCTTGTTTCCTTTTTTGGCAACAATGTAGTTCTTTTCATCTTTTAAAGATCCATCCAATACTTTGTATTCACCACTCGACGCATATTCTTTCGCAACAGCACTATCGACAACGGCTGCATCATATTGATTGGCTTTGATGGCATTCATGATATCCTGTACATCTTTTAAACCTGTTGTATCGGAACTTTGTTCCTTGGCAGCCTCTTCACCTGTAGAACCAGTTTGAGCAACCAATTTCTTATCTTTTAGATCATCGACAGAACTCATATCTGAATCAGCAGCAACAACAGCTACCTGACCTGTCTTTGTATATGGATCGGACCATTCTACTTTACGTTTTTTACTATATGTAAATCCAGAAATACCTACATCGACTTGGCCACCATTGATTTGTGTGATGATGTTGTCAAAATCCATCTTCTTGTATTTGAATTTTACGGTATGACCTTCTTCTTCACTCAAATATTTTTGGAAATGACTAACCATATCGATATCAAAACCAACCATTTTGTTTTTCTTTGTTAATGATTCATATGGTTTGTAGTCGGGTGAAATACCAACTGTGATTGTTTCTGTTTCATCTTTTGCAGAAACTTGTTGGCTTCCCAAACCAACCAACGATAATGTCATCGCAAATGCTAACGCTACTTTTACAATTTTTTTCTTCATATTGCTTCTTCTCCCTTTCTCTACAAAAAAAGCCGTCCTTCTCATAAAGGACGACTACTACTTCATCGCGGTACCACCTTAGTTCCATCCATTCTGTATGGATGACACCTCATTCTTAACGCGAATTCACGACGTTGCCTCCATTTTCGACAACGTAACTCCAAGACACGTTCCAAATCTATCCTTCCTGGCTTGCACCAACCGCCATTTCTCTATGAAGTGTTTGATTTGTACTACTTCTCTTCTTTGTTTATAAAATTATTATACACATGCTCAAACAATTTGCAAGAAATTTTCATTAGTTTTTCAATGCTTGCAAAGGTGCAGGGATACGTCCACCACGATCGATCATCACGTCATTTTCAGTCTGATTGACAGGCATGACAGGTCCAGCTCCTAACAAGCCGCCAAAGTTCAATTCATCCCCTACATCTTTACCAATCGCTGGAATGACACGAACGGCCGTGGTTTTGGTGTTGACCATACCAATGGCTGCTTCATCGGCAATAATACCGGAAATAACGGAAGCCGAGGTATCCCCTGGAATGATGATCATATCCAAGCCAACACTACATACCGCTGTCATAGCTTCTAATTTTTCCAATTTCAATACACCGGCACGTGCAGCATCGATCATACCCGCATCTTCACTGACAGGAATAAAGGCACCAGATAAACCACCAACATGACCTGTTGCCATGACACCACCTTTTTTCACGGCATCATTCAACATGGCTAATGCTGCTGTGGTTCCATATCCACCACAAGTGGAAACACCAATTTCTTCCAAAATATGCGCTACACTATCACCAACGGCAGGTGTTGGTGCTAAGGACAAATCCACAATGCCGAATGGCACACCTAAAGCTTTGGAGGCTACTGTACCGACCAATTGTCCCATACGGGTAATCTTAAAGGCGGTTCGTTTAATCAAATTCGCAATTTCATCCATTGGCAAGTTCTTATCAGCTTTGGCTAAAGCGGCTCGCACGACACCTGGACCGGATACGCCGACATGAATCTCACAATCGGGTTCACCAACGCCATGGAAAGCCCCTGCCATAAATGGATTATCTTCGACCGCATTACAGAAAACAACCAGTTTGGCAGCGCCTAAACAATTGTCATCTTTGGTCCATTCGGAACATTGTTTAACGATTTCACCCATTTTTTTGACGGCATCCATATTGATACCGGCTTTGGTCGATCCAATATTGACACTGGAACACACATGTTCGGTTTTCGCCAAGGCTTCTGGAATGGAATTGATCAAGGCTTCATCACCGGCAGCATAGCCTTTTTGAACCAAGGCTGAATAGCCACCAATAAAATCAACATCAAGTTTTTGTGCACATTTTTCCAGAGTCAGTGCATATTCGACGGGATTTCCACCAGATACACCAACCAACATCGAAATCGGTGTGACACTGATTCGTTTATTCACGATTGGAATACCATAGGTCTTTTCAATTTTATTGGCTGTAGAAACCAGATCTTTAGCCAAACGGCAGATTTTTTCTTCCACTTTTTGACAAGATACATGAATATCTGGATCCATGCAGTCAATCAATGAAATACCCATCGTGATTGTTCGAATATCTAATGTTTCTTCATCGATCATCTTGATCGTTTGTAGAATTTCATTATTATGCATACAACGCCCCCTAAATTCGATGCATCGAATTAAAAATATCTTGATGCATGACACGAATCACTAAATTGTTTGCTTTTCCTTTTGCTGCCATGTGATCGACAAAATCGGTAAATTCACCTTTCATATCATCAATCGAAATACCCATGGTCATCGTAAACATACCATTGACAATGGTTTGTGAAACATCTTCAATATTCACATTGTAGGCAGCACATTCGGTAGCGACCATCGCTAAGATACCAACTTTATCTTTGCCAATAACACTAATAATTGCGTTCATAGTTCCCTCCTAAAATTTGATTGATTCCACCGCAAATTTATTTAATTCATACGGTTGATAGGCACTTTGAATGCCTATCACGTTGATGTCATATTCATCTGGCATAAATTGTACTTGTTCTTGTTTGCGTAAACAAGCAAGAATTTTTTCACTTTGTTCCGGACTCAATGTTTTTCGTTTGGACCAACAAATATAATTCTTTTTATCCAGTAAGAATAATTCAATATCCAATGTTTCTTGTTTTAATAGTTCCTCTTTCCAATCGCATTCTTGAATGTTGAAATAAAAATCACTGGAATCGATATCGCCACCTTCTAAGACAAAGATGGCAATATCTTGGGTATAACAGAAATGTAAATCTAGTGGTTTCTTTAACATGGCTAATTCTTCTTCTGCCCAGGATTCATCTTTGATTACCAACATAAAGTGGTCTTCGACAAAATCCATGATGGCACCCATGTCTACATCATATGGAAATTTTTTCATATTCTTATTGTAGCATAGAAAAGATCGATATATTTATTGGATTCAAATTGACATAAGTCCGATATCGGACTATGGTAGTACATATGCGAACGATTCAACGTATTAATCAAATCAATGATGAAATCAATTGTTTATATCATGCAGCAAGTACCAAGATGGGCTTGGCGGATAGTGAAATGATGATTCTATATCTTCTTCATGATCATGAAAAGCTCAGTCAAAGTGATATCATTCAGCGTACAGGCATGACCAAACAAACGGTCAACTCAGCCATTCGGCGGATGGAAAAAGGCGGTTGGATCCATTTAGGCAAGCGTACCCAACATCGACGAATCATTTCCCTCACCTTGCTAGGCAAACAAGTCTTGCAACAAGTACTTGGTCCTTTCATCCAAGCGGAAGAAAAAATATTTGATGATTGGTCTCAAGAAGAAATCAATCTTTTTTTAAAGCTTAATTGTCGATATCGTGATCAATTACGTCATATTGTCGATCATCTATCATCAGAAAGGAGATAAAATCATGACCATTCAATTATCGGATCATTTCACCTATCGTAAACTCATTCGTTTTACTTTGCCCTCCATTACAATGATGATCTTTACTTCCATCTATGGAATGGTAGATGGTTTTTTTGTTTCCAACTATGTGGGTTCGATTCCTTTTGCTTCTTTGAACCTTGTCATGCCTTTTATCATGATCTTATCCGCTGTTGGCTTCATGTTCGGAACAGGTGGTACTGCCTTAGTATCGATGACCTTAGGGATGGAAAATAAAAAAAAGGCCAATGAGATCTTTTCTCTATTGGTCTATGTGTTGTTTGGATGTGGCGTTTGTTTGGCGTTGTTTGGCGCCTTAGCTGCACCCCAAGTTTCCACCTTGTTAGGCGCAACGAAACAAATGATGCCCTATGCTATTCTTTATATACGTATATCGATGATTAGTTTACCTTTTTTTATGCTTCAAAATCTGTTTCAAAGTTTTTTAGTCACGGCCGAACGTCCAAAACTGGGATTAAAGATCACGATTTTAGCGGGTTGTACCAATATGTTCTTAGATTGGCTCTTTGTCGGTCATTTGGGATGGGGATTGGCCGGTGCCGCTTCAGCTACAGTTATTAGTGAAATCACTGGTGGATCCATTCCCTTGTGCTTTTTCTTTCTTCCCAACTCCACCACGTTACGATTGGGCAAGACCCATATGGATACACAGGCCATCCTTAAAGCCAGTACCAATGGAGCATCCGAATTTCTATCGAATGCTGCCACTTCCTTGGTGGGAATGTTGTATAATCTGCAACTGTTACGCTATGCCGGTACCAATGGGGTAGCTGCCTATGGTGTCATCATGTATGTCAACTTTATCTTTGCGAGCATTTTCTTTGGTTATACCATGGGTGTATCGCCAATCGTTGGCTATCACTATGGTGCCCAACATACCGATGAATTGAAAGGCTTATTACGTAAATCTACGATCATGATCCTGATCACATCGTTGGTCTTGACGATTTTTTCAGAAGTTGGTGCCACCTTTTTGGTGCAAATCTTTGTGGGTTATGATGCTGCTCTTATGGCATTGACCGTTCATGGCTTTCATTTGTATTCCCTATCTTATCTAACCATGGGCTACAACACTTTTGGATCCGGTTTCTTCACAGCTTTAAACAATGGACGTATATCCGCTTTTTTATCGATCATGCGAACCTTGATCCTCCAATTGATTGCGATTTATGCATTGCCCTTGTTGCTAGGAGCCGATGGTCTTTGGCTGGTCACTACTCTGGCCAACACCATTTGTTTCTTTTTGACCATTTGGACATTAAGCATCAATCGAGAGGAGTATCAATACTAAGACGACGGAATCATAACTATTCCGTCGCCTAAGCTCTTCACCAGATTTATAATTATGTCAAATTAGCTAATGAACGCATGACCAAGTCGATATCTTGATTCTCCAATTCCTGAATTACATGAAGATAGATTTTTTGGGTTGTTGTCATACTAGCATGTCCTAATCTTCTTGCTACACTGCCAATAGAAACACCAGCAAAAAGTAAAATGGATGCATGCGTATGACGTAAACCATGAATCGATATAACTGGAATCTTTAATTGCTTACAATATCGTGCCAAAATACCATTTACAGTAGAATTATAAATAGGTTCATAAGTATCATCTTTTCTATGAACAAAGATTGGTTCTTCTAATGGTAGATTTTTTGTCAATCCTGCAAATTGCATGACCGTTTGCCAATCAATTTGAATTTTTCGTACAGAAGATTTATTTTTAGTAGGCAAAAAGCCTCCTTCTCCTTTATAATTCCACGTTTTACTGATAGAAAGCGTTTGATGTGCAAAATCAAAATCTTTTGGCGTTAGCGCCAATGCTTCTGAAAATCGCATACCGGTCTTTGCAACGAGCAATATAAAATAATCCCAATTCACTTCATTTCCGAGATGCAAATTGGAAAGAAGATTGTGTAATTCAAACTGGTTCAGATACTTCTTTTTCTTATGTTTGGGAGTTTTCCCTTTTATAATAATTTTTCGAGTTGGATCATGTGGAATCAATCCCTCATCAACAGCATCAAGAATAGCCCCTTTTAACTGATGATGAAAATCCATTGTTGTTTGTCTCTCGTGATTTTTCGCATAGTCATTGATTAGCTGTTGATAGGCCACCCTTGTCATTTCTTGTAAAGAAACATCAGGAATCAGTTTTTCTACCCATGCCTGTGCCATTTTATACTTTGCTAACGTAACTTCTCTTACAGCTCCTTCTTTATAAATACGAATCCATTGCGAATAATAATCTATGAATCGATCTTCCGTTTTAAATTCGTACAACATAAATAACCTCCATTCCTTATTTCTGGTGAAGAGCGGTTATTTATCATCTGGATCCTGTATTTCTTTTCCACCTGATAAAATGAAATCAGTCAAAAATTCATTGACCCGATTATTTACACGAAACATCGGCAACTTTTTACCTTCAATTTTTGTAAAGTAATCTTGTGCCTTTTCTTTAATAACGGTATTTTTTAAGGCGTCAAAACGTCCATATTCATTAATTGTATCTTTTGTAACATTAGCATCCAATAATTTATAAACAAGATTTTCAGACACTCCAAAATACGTATGCAGTTGATGCACTTCTTCTTTTTTTGCATTGCTCTTATACATTAAAATGTATTCTTGAAATGGAACTCCGTTTTGTAAGATCACATCTCCGGTTTGCACATCATGTAAAAATAAGTTGGCATATTTTTGATCCTCTTGAGACAAAAACGCAAAAGATTTATGTAACTCTTCAAGTGTTTCTTCTAATTGTTCAGATGTCACACCTGGTTGATTTAATTGTTTTTTCCATTTTTCAAATCTTGAGTTCATATATTCATTATCAATAGTGCCTGTATTCAACTCTGTCAAATACGGATCGATTGTGAATGGAACATCTTCATTTTTTGATGAATTTGGTTTATTTCGTAATTCTTTATATCGCTGTAAAAGAATTTCATATTGATCTTTTGTCGGTAGTACCTCAATGGTTTCTGTGCCATCTTGCGCATCTATATATTCTCGTTTATCCCAACAAAATCCTTGAATTTCTGCAGCCTGGTAGAAAGTTGAAAATTCACGAAATAATTTCGCAAATTTAGCTTTTTCAATGGTTTGATCTGGTAAACGATCTAAACTTGGAATAGCAGCATTCTGAAATATTGAAATCATATCTCTAAATCTTTCGTTCATATGTTCGATATTTTCTGGTAAATGATCCGCAAACAAAGAAACAGGTCGATCTCCAGAATATAGTTTTACTGCATTATCAATATTTTGTTTCATTGTGTGGGGCATCCGATAATAACGTATGGATCCAAATGGCTTTTCATTGATATTAAATAAGCGATTTGTTCTCGAAAAAGCTTGAATCAGATTTTGATAAACAAGTACTTTATCCATGTACAGGGTATTAATCCACTTTGAATCAAAACCTGTAAGCATTTGATTGACAACGATCAACAAATCCAATTGTTGTTCCGGTTTCAAACGCTCATAAGGTTTTTTGTGCGCTAATCGAGCGGAAACGTCCTTTTTAAATTTAGCATATCCGCCAATATCAAAATTTTGATCATATAAATTGTTGTAGTCTTCCAACATTTCTTTCAAGCCATCTTCTTTTTCCAACGACTTATTTCCACCTTTATTATCAATGCTTGGATCAAATAAGCCTGTGACCTTCAACTTGGGCATAGTATGTCGAAACTTCTTATAATACTGTATAGCTTCCGGAATACTACTTGTCGCGAATATCGCATGAAATTTATTATTTCGACTTTTTGTTAACCAATTCTCGGATATATCATCTACGATGGCCTGTTGATATGCGTCCGTTTGATATTGCTCTTTCGAACAATACTCTTCAATTCCTTTTTGATACGTTCCATCCTCTAGGGATTGTCCTACCATAGGAACTTCTTTCTCCGACATAAAATGATAATACTTCTTGCTCTTTGTCGGATCAATTAATGCCTCTTCTACAGAGGATGCTTTGGCTTCATGCAAAGCAACCATTTGGCGTATATCCTTATCTTTGTATACCATCACCATGGTTGGATCAAACCCTAAAACATTACCATCACGAATACCATCAACAATACTATATCGATGTAACTCATCACCAAATACATCAGCTGTTGTACTCAATGCTTTTTCATTCTCATGGAAAACAGGTGTACCTGTAAATCCAAAAAACAAGGCATTTGGAAATGTCTTTTTAATGCTACTTAGCATTTCTCCAAACGTGGATCGATGACACTCGTCGATAATAAAGACCAATCGCTTCGATTGCATATCTTCTAAATCTTTTGATCGCATCTTACTCTCTGCATCTTCTTTGATATTGCTCATCTTTTGGATAGAAGAAACAATTAATGTGTCTTTCGGATTCTTACTCTTTAATTTTCCAATTAATGCGATTGTATCTTCAGTAGCTTGTACATCGTCAACATTATCGGCAAAAGCACGATATTCTTTTAAAGATTGGGTCCCCAATTCAATACGATCCATTAAAAAAACAACTTTATCTGCATCTTTTGAATTAGCTATTAATTGTGCTGATTTGAATGACGTCATCGTTTTTCCAGAACCAGTCGTATGCCATACATAACCTCCCAACTGATTTCCTGCGGACCAATCATTTTTTGCGACACGATCCGATATCTTATTCGCCGCGTAATATTGATAACTTCGCATCACTTTTAAAATGCCATCCGAATCATCCGCAACCGTATAAAACCCAATTAATTGGTGCGCCATAGGAATTGAAAGTATTGTAGAAGCCACCTGTCTCCAATCATTGATTGGTTCATTATTAAAATCAGCCCAATGAAAATAAAAATCGGAATTAAATTTTCCATCTGGTCCTGGATTCGCGAAATACAATGTTTCTTCTGGATTCATAGCAATAAATACCTGCACTAATGAAAACAGTCCAGTAAATACGCCTTCATGTGCATATTTTTCAATTTGATGACAAGCTTCTGAAACAGGAATATTTGATTTCTTCAATTCGATATGAAATACCGGCATTCCATTGATCAGTAACATCAAATCACCCCGTCGATCTTGTAGTACTTTATCATGCCGTGGAAATAATGGCTGCTCTACAATTTGATAACGGCTTTGTCCAGCCGCAATCTCCATCCGATCATATATTTTTAGACTCACTTCTTTTCCATAATGAAGGGTATCTTTTGGATTTTTTCGTGTAATTGCAACCGTTTTTCCATTAATAAAACCATTCAATTCTAGTGGAGTACGAAGTGTAGTAATCTGCTCCAATAATTGGTCCATCTCTTCTTGTACAAGCGGTTGTTCATTCAGACGATCAATATCTCGATTATTTTCAAATAAAATATTCGCCCAATTTTGAATTAAATCTTGCTCAGTTGGATGATGTAATACTTTCTGTTCCCATCCATTATGCTGTAACGCAGTAATAAGCGCTTTCTCAAAATCTGCTTCTTTATCAAATCCAATCATATAATTCTCCATAATATTATTCTTTTTTGTACTTTTATCGCACGCTGATGAAGGGTGATAAGGCTGTCTAGGGTTCTGAAATAATAGCCAATCGTATCTTGTTCCTCTTCTTCAGATGGAACCATTATTAATTGCTCATCTAAATCATTTTTATTAAGGTTTCCAATTGCTCCATTTCCGCCAGCAACAAAAAAATTGATAAATTTCTGATACCATGAAGAGCTCATTAACGCATTTGCAAAGTAGGGATTTCGAGCAGACCCTGCCAGCATAAAACCTCCATGCACTGCTGTATTATCAGGTATTCCATCGATAATTGCGTGCTTACCGACTAAACGTGAAGAACCGTTAGCGGATGTAATAAGGATATCCCCATTACAAACCGTTGGAATATTGACAGCGGTTGCTCCAACAAATACATCGTCATCATTAATAGAAAACCGATCTTCATCAATATTCGATGACCTCAAAACACGGACTCCATTATCTCGAATATCATTTGGTGAATAAGTTAGTCCGCGCCGTGTCACTACCAACTCAGAGAACTTACGCTGTTCCCAAGTAATAAATTAAACATTTTAATATCAGTTTATAATCACGCTGATGAAGGGTGATAAGGTAGTCAAGGCGTGTCATGCATCGTCCGATGGCAATTTGTTCCGGCAAGCTCGGCATCACAAGTTCTATGCTCATCATAACTTCCGCATTCAGTTTTGACCGGCCACCGCCAACAAGAAGTGCTTCAATATCTGCCTGGCTGATTGAATAAGCAAGGAACTTATTATCAGCCATTTCTGGCTTTGATTGCAGCACATGGGCATGATTATTGACCCAAATGCGACCATTAACACACTTTACGGGATAGTTTTTCAAATCATTTGCACCGTCCTCTGCGACGAGAACAAATTCCCCTTCATGCGTAAAACCATCAACGTAGTCTTGAATACCATTAGCTCCATAGTATGGTGTCACTCCCGGAATGCGAAGATTTGCAGCCACAGGTATTCGCAAATTATCATATCGATTCGCTATATCAGAAACCTTACGCTGTTCCCAGGAAAAATAACTAATGATTAAGTCAAATCAAGAAATATTTTCTAAATTTATCAATAAATCACTTCTACTTGGGTAAAGTAGTAGTTTTTTCTCCTTTTTATAAATTATTGACATCCAATAATTAAATATGTACCCGGATAATCTATACAAACATCTTTTCTAACATAGATTTTTTTAATTTCGCTAATTTATCGACTTCACGCTGATGAAGGGTGATAAGGTGGTCGAGTTCAGAGAAATACTGACCAATTTTCCTCTCTTCCTCTATTTCTGCTGGTACCATAAACTCAGTATTTGATAAAAGATTCCAATCCGCACGAGGCATTTTTGACCCCGATGACTGGTTTGCAATGTCGTCAAATTTTTCTGTTTGAATCAGTCGAAAAAGGAAACTCTTATCAACATTAACAGGCTTCAAAACCCACCAATCACCTACTGCAACACCCCTAAAATCGGGGCTTAACCAGTTGTGTAGATAGGGCCGGAGCTTTCCATATAGAACTTGACTTCCGTCAAAAATGATACCTGTTTTTTGAGTTTCTTTGAGCCTGACATCCTTATTTAAAATGCCAAACTCTGATACAACGTCTTCATATTCTACGCTCGGAAAATCTGTCGATGATTTCCTAGCAGCGGACTCTCTCTGCGCTGTTTCAGAGAACTTACGCTGTTCCCAGGAATCAGTAAAACAAGAAAATCTTATTTCTGGATATTTTTCTCCATTTTTTGGAAACATTTTTTCTAGCATTGATTTTTTAAAGCAAAGTAACTTTTCACACTCACGCTGATGAAGGGTGATAAGGTCATCCAATTTATCCAGGTAAGCTCCAATTTTATGTTGTTCGGTAAGATTTGGCAGTGCAATAGTTCCCATACAAAGCTTATCGTAATAGAAGTACAGGCGAACACCACCCTCCTGTAATTGAATAATCAATTTTTGAAAATTAGCAGATTTGAACCAATGCCAAAGGAAACGATCATCTACCTCTTTTGTAGTTTTGAAAACCTCGTAAAGTGAACTTACTATCACGTTTTTCGAAGTATTCTGATAGCCAATGGAACCAACATTAATTCTTGCTGGATTATAAGCAAATGACTGCGGAGAAACGATGTAATACATTCGTTTATCGGCATCACGCATTGTTCCACCATTCTCAAATTTGTCATTCTGAGGAACAAATCCATTTTCATTTGTAATTGAAAAACTCTCATAAGGAAAGTTATCACGGTTCTTTTCACCTGACGGAAATGTGATATCAGAGAACTTACGCTGTTCCCAGGAATCATTGAATCCTTTAAAGCGAATTCTTGGTTTTTTGGTATCTTTCATTAGAAATCACCTCTTAAGAGCTTACGAAATTCATTGATTCCTGCCATATCTTCTTCTGATCCTTGTAGTTCAGACATCATTTGCGATAGCTGCTTTTCTGTTTCACGTATTTCTTTTTCAATGTCTTCAAATGTATCATTGTATTTTTTTTGTAATGATTCAATTGCTTTTTGTAACGTATCAATTTGTCGATTTGGTAATGCTTCAATTCCTTCAATAATTGGTTGGATCCACTTAGCTTGCAAAAGTGATATTAATTGGTCATCGGATAAATTTTCTATCGTTTCTTTTGTTTTTAAATGTAAAGCATTTGTATCATTTTTTATTTCTTTTTTTAATTGTTTTTCTTTTATATTCAATGCATTAACTTGTTGAAGTTGTTGAATCAAGTTATTGTATTCACTGTCGTCTTCTTTTTTAAGCATTTTTATAGTGGATTGCACATTCTTTAAAACAAAGGCATCATTTTCTTCTGTTAATGCATTAGAGATTACTTCTTTATCATCTTCAGAAAAGCTTTCAAGAATTCCATCATATACAGATGGTATTTCATTTAATTCTTGTTGTTTCTGTTGTATTTGATTTAAATCTTCCTTTAACAATTCTTCTTGGACTAGTGCAAATGGTAATATATGGCCTTTCCATCCTTCTTGTACTTCATGATCTTTGTTGTTTTTCTTTTTAATGACCATGTTTGGATCCACTTGTCGAATGGCTTTGATCCCTTCAGTCTGAATGGATTCCAAATCTCCAGATATCGAAGTAAATGTAGTATAGAAAATTTCATACGCTTCATATTTATCAATCAATGGAACGGAATCTAGTTTTTCAAATAGGTTTTGTGTAATTTCATCTTCGGTTTTTACTATTGACAATGTTTGTGCTTGATCAATCAGTTTTTCAGATAATTCTTTGGGAAAGTCTTTAAAAATAGTGTTGTATTCTTTCAAATATTTTTGAACATCTGTATTTGAAAAGATAGTTGATTTCAAATCGTCTACTTTTATATGAGAACATTTACCATCTGTTGTAAAAAGATCTTGCTTTAAACTAGGAAATACATTCCAATAAGAAGACAATGCATTGAGTTCTTCTTCAGGAATACCGCCAAACATTGATGCATAAACATCCCAACTTTCCGTTGGCTCCGATGAGTCCACATATCGTGGAATGTTTAGGTTATATTCATTTTTACGAATCTCTTCTTTACTAACTCTTCTAGCATATTTTGGTACATCTACACGTTTAATGACTGTATCAACAATTTTACGAATGTCACAAGCACGTAATTTATTGTTTTTACCTTCTTTGATAAATCCCTTGGATGCATCAATAATCAAAGTATCTGTATTTTCGCGTTTTTGGCGCAGAACCATAATAATTGTAGGAATTCCTGTGCCATAAAAAATATTAGCAGGTAATCCAATGATGGCATCTATATGATTCTTTTCAATTAAATTTCTTCGAATTCTTTCTTCTTCACCACCACGGAACAATACACCATGAGGTAAAACAATGGTCATGATACCATCTGGCCTTAAGTGATAAAGATCATGCAAAAGGAATGCATAATCTGCTTTCGATTTAGGTGCAACTCCATAATTAGAATATCGTGGATCATTTTCTTTACCTTCTGGATCCCACCTTTGACTATAAGGAGGATTACTAACAACCGCATCTGCATAGATTGGATCGTACGTTCCAATTGGATCACTTTCATCAAAATAAGGCCAATCATCTGCTAGCGTATCGCCATTTCGAGTCACAATATTATCTGGGAGAATTCCTCGCATGACCAAATTCATTCGTGTCAAGTTATATGTGTTGGATTTTAACTCTTGTGCATAATAACGAATACGGTTTGGATCATCCATATACTTTGCGATGGAATGTCCAATATTGATCAACAAACTACCTGAACCGGACGTAGGATCATAAATCTTGATTTCTGAATGTCCCTTTAAATGCTCTGCAATGATTTCAGACATTAAGACAGATACTTCATGTGGCGTATAAAACTCACCTGCTTTTTTACCCGCATTTGTCGCAAACTTGTCAATCAAATACTCATAGATATAGCCAAGTACATCATAGTCTTGTTTCCCATCCATCGGTATTTCATCAATTAGTTGAATTAAATCACTGACTGCTTTTGTTTGTGTTTTAACATTTTCTCCTAGTTTACTTAATCCTGTTTCCAATGTATTAAAAATCTTTTCAAATACACGTTTATGAGACGGTGAAATCAAACGGTTGAAAGAAGATAATGCTGTTCGAACATTATCCACACTAAAATCAGATTTCATATTGATCCATGTCGAAAATAGATCTTTATAAGCGATAAAATATCCCAAGCTCTGTTGGATATTTTGAACCGATTCCTCATCTTCCTCATTTACATAATTTTTAATATCATCATCTGTATAGTCATTCGCATGTAACCATCTAACTTCTTTATCTGAAAGATATTTATAAAAAATGAATCCCAAAATATAATCCTTGTATTCATTGGCTTCTATTTTTGAACGCATTCGATTGGCCGATTCCCAAATTTTTGATGCCAGTTGTTGTTTATTCATTCCTCAAACTCCTCATATCTTATAAAAAAATACACTTATACGCCTATTATAAACAATAATCGATATATTTTGTGACATATATTTCATGAAACCATGTTAGAAAAAACACCTACTTTTTCAAGTAGATGTCTTGTGTACAATGGATATATTGTTCATTGGCTTTCAACAATTTCTTGTAATAGGAATCATAGCTCCTACTGAACTTTCTTATGAGCGGGATCGCGATTTCATAATACTTATTTTGTTCCATATATTCTTGTAGTTGATCTTGAATGGATTTCATTGGACTCTTTTGATACTCTTCACTGTTTTTATAGGATTCATATTGTGAAACACATTCTTTATTTGCTTGGAGCCATGTTTCCACATTTTCAATGGCCTCCTGTTTGGTTTGATGGATGGCTTTCAAAGCCTTCCTATCAAAACAGGAACTGATCTGCTCAATATAAACCTTTTCTTCTTGGCTTAACACAAAAGATGGGAGGTTATCCAGATATTCGATAAATTGTTGAAAGGCTTCTTTTCCCTCTTCATCTAAAGGCTCATCAAAAAAAGGTTGGTAGGATGCAAACAACAAATCGCCAAAATATCCAGGAAAAGCTCTTTTCAATCGGACATAAATCGATTCTTCGGCTTCCAATCTATTTATTTTTTCATTGATCCTATTTTGGCTTTCACCATGCAGCATCAATACTAGGATCTCCTTTCTTTTTTCTTCCCTATCCAATTGATGCTCTTTTTCTCTAAGCAAAGAAGTTAACGATTCATTATTGGATAGATATTGTTTCATATCGGATATGGATATGCCTAATTTTCGAAAGATTGAAATTTGGCTAAGAATGGCAACATCCTTTTCACTATAGTCTCGATAGCCATTTTCTAATTTTGTAGGATGAATCAAACCTTTTTCTTCATAATATGTGATAGCTTTGCGAGTTAATCCGATTTTCTTTTGCACTTCATTTCGAAACATGATCAATCACTTCCTCTAATGCAAAGATAGCATTGTCCCCAATGGGCAGGTCAAGATCTAAAATTTCTTATTCATTTTTGTATTTCAATCTTTTCGTTTCTGGTTCCTGGATTGGTTTGAATAGCTGTAAAAAAATAAGGTCTTATATTTCCATTGATTGGGTTTTCGTGAATCATAACTGGTTTCATAACGAAATCTTGGTACTTGGTTAAATTGTGTAACAGCCACATAATCCGAAAGCGTAAAAAGAATAAATAACAGAAACATACATCCTACCACTGTTTGTACTCGCCATCTTTTGTTCACCAAAATACACAAGCCAAACAAAACAATGAAACTGCCCAAGATTGCATAAATACTGCTCCAACTGCTTTCACTTGGAAAAATGATCAATGCCGATAAAATAATGAAAATCCCAAAGATTAAAATAAGAAATCCACCCATTTTTCGTCTTTCTGCTTTTATCTCATTGTGGCTATATGCCGCCATTACATGTGCCATTTCATTCGATTCTTGGTTTCTCATTTTTTCCTTTCTTTCACCCGAAATAAGTTCTGGTATACTTATTGCATAAAAATCAGAAAGCATAACAAGCATATTGATATCTGGTAAGCTCGTACCGGTTTCCCATCGAGATATGGTTCGATTGGAAACATGAAGTTCTTCCGCCAAATCTTCCTGGGGCAGATGTTTTTCTTTTCGTAGTGCTTTGAGAAAAGCCCCCATCTTTATTTGATCCATATTCGTTTCTCCTTGATGTCATCCTAATCATACCTTCTCTTCCCCTCTTTTTACACGACAGAAAACAAGAATCATGACTAGACACCATTGTCTAATATGTATAACACGCATATTACAAATATAATCAAAAGGCGCAGGCATTCTATTTTGAACGAACATCTGCACCTTTTATTTATTTTCAATCTATTTCACTTACTCTTTGAAATGCTTATTTTTCTGGAAGAATATACAAAACTGTCACATCTACTATTTAATTATCTATTATATCTTTCATATACTGTGCAACATGATCCTGAACCTGGCTCAAAGCTTGCTTTGTATCTGGATTTTCACTTGGGAAATCCAACAATTGTTCTAAATATCCTTGTTGTTTCATGATACGGATACTTTCTGGATAAACCAATCCATACACAAAACAAATATGAGCTACATAATGATCCATATGTGTTTGTGCATGGGAAAGATCCACCAATCGATGGGACAATGCATCCTGTATGATCGCATTAGAAATATCTTCTTGTTTTAATTCTTCTAATGATACATCATAAATATCTTCCAGTGGGGTTTCCAGGTTCACTTTCAAAATATCGATTTTATCGGCATCCCTTAAGATTTGGGCAAACAATAATTCTCGGTTTGTTAAGTCTTTTGGTAAGGCATACACATTGTGATAAAAGACGGCTTTTTTAATCAATGGATCTTCGCTTGGATCCAATATGTATTCACGAATCTTATTTTGTGAAAATAAGTATCGACAACTTAATAAGGCATGGTTTTCTGATAAAGAATCGTAAAAAGTACCATATTGTTGCACTTGCACAAATCGCCCAAGATCATGAAAGATTCCTAATAGCCAAGCAAGATCAATATCTTCTTGATTCAAGTGTAGGCTATGAGCAATTCGTTCACACAAACTAGCAACACGATAGGTATGATCGATCTTCAATTTAATCTTGATGTCATTTTCATCAAATATGGATACATCTTTTAAAAAAGTTTCATTCACATGTTTTCTATCTATTTGCATACCTCCATTATATATTTAATTATTGAAGATTACTTAGATATTTTATCTTTCCAACCATCTGTTTTTTACATGTCTACCTGCATTTGCTCTTCATTTAGGAAATTCATCACCAGTTTGACCATTGTTTCTTTTTCTTCTGGTCGCGATTGGACAATCATCAATGTGATTGCAACCAATGCACTATCCGAGATCATTTGTTTACCATCAACAATCAGATGCTTGTTTTTGTTCAGAAACTCTAAAAAAATCGATGCACCAATTCGTTTACAACCATCTACAAATGGATGATCTTTAATCAAGAAATACAGTAAATTCGCCACTTTTTCTTCTATACTTGGATACAATTCGGTTCCAAATACATTTTGATAAACCGCTGCCAAGATACCATTGAGTTTACCCACTTCTTTTTCCACTCCAAATATATCGGAGAAATCTCCATATTTCATGGAATCAATCAAATGACGACATTCTACATATGTTATACGATAAATCGTAGTGGCCCCCTTTGGCTTAGGAATGGTCCCATGATCATAATCATCTAATAACGTGAGTGCATGAGAATAAGCTTCTATCACACTGAATACTTCTTTTTCTTCTATATTCAAAGTAGATGCTAACATTCTTGATTGGATCAAAATGGTTTTATTCAAGACATCTAATCGCTTTTGATTTAACGCATACCCTTTGATCATATAGTCTTTTAAGACCGATGTTGTCCAACGTCTAAATAATGTTGCTTTTTTTAGAATTCACGCGATAACCAACTGCAATAATCGCATCTAAATTATAAAAGTCTACTTTACGTGTTATTTTACGATTACCTTCTATTTGAACTTATTCCATTTTGGAACAAGTTGCTTCCTTAAATAATTCTTCTTCATTGTATATATTTTTTTAATGTCTCGTAATCGCTTGAGATTTAACATCAAATAACTCAGCCATTTGTTTTTGCGTCAACCATACAGTTTCATTATTTGGAGAAACTGTCACATCAATTTGTAGATCCCCATTCACGAATTGAATGATTTCATTATTCATTTTGCCCCCTATCTGCATGTTTCATTGATTTTCCATGACATACGTATGATCAAACCAATTCCTAAACTTGTCCATCCGCTTCTTTGACTCCATGGGATACCTGTATTATCTGTATTTCTTTTTGGCAATATTATCGATTGAACACAAGATTCCATTGTCCAATACATAAACGACTGTACCAATCGCCTTGTTTCCTATCTTGTCATATAGACGGCCTGCACTCATGCTTTCTCCTAAGACCGTGTATGGACTATTAGCCACATAACCCACTTTTCCAAGACCTTTTACATTGACTTGGATGGCTTCACGATCATATTGATTTTCTTTGTCTTTGATCAATTGAACGCGCATACCTGGTTCAAAAAATTTACTTCCATAATAGTATTTCGTTCCCGTGATAGTAAAAAATGTTTTTTTCATAGCATGTGCCTCCATTTCTAGGTCTTTTCTTTCTACTACCACTCTAACAAATACCATGTCCTATTTTTTGGACTTTATATAATTTTCTTAAAAGTATTCGCATCATCAAATTCAATATGGACCATAAATAGCTTTTTACGCTTGGAACGAATATAAAGCTTGGTAAACCAATGATAATGAATATCAGAAATGGGATAGCCTTCTAAATAGCTCTTTTGCGATACATGAACGATACGATTCGACCAAGTGGGTAATTCTTTTTCAGCATCATTCAAATAAAAAGTGATCTTAGTATCATTCTTCGTTTGATTGACTTGACCATTGCCATTTTTCACTTCTTTATGACTAATGGTATCAAACACAAAAGTTGCACCTGGAAATTGATGGGCCATCTCTTTGATCAATGTTTGTACTTCTTGCTTGGAAAAATAATGAAGCACACCGGCTGCGATAAAGATGGCTCCTTTTTGCGCATCAAATGGAATTTGATCCATCCAAGCAGGATTTGTTAGATCACACGCTATATTTTGTTCCTTCTTTCCACAAGGAATGTAGGTATATCGACATGCGATCACATCGGGTAGATCCAAATTAATCCATGGATTCTGTTCATTTTTCATTTGTCGGCGTAAACAAGAAAGTCCTGCTCCCATTTCCACAATAGTTGCGTTGGGATGGGTTTGAAGATACCATTCAATCTCTTTGGAAAAGTCATATTGACGCATGGCACCGGCTAAGCAAGCACATTCCATATGATAAAAAATAGTAGGTGGTTTGGTTTCTCCCATTTCTTGTAAGATACGGATGGCATCATGATCTGGTAAAATTTGGGGAAGCTTTTTAACCGCTAAAGCACGGCACCAAAGCGGAATACAAAGGGTTCTTTCAACACTGTCTTTTTTTAGTTCCATATGTTATCCTCATCTATATTGACATCTTTTTTTTAATGTTGCTAGAATCTAGTTGCTCATCGGAGGGCGTTATAAGACACAATTGTGCATCTTTATCGCTGGACAAGATGACAGGTTGAAATACCTGTATCTTGTTCAGCTTTTTTTATTTTAAGGAGGACATCATGGATACAACTGTAAAAAATTCTTTCACGACGGGTCCAATCGTGAAACCCTTATTGAAATTTATGTTACCCGTCATTCTTGACCTATTCTTACAAGCCATGTATGGAGCGGTCGATTTGTTGGTGGTTGGTCGCTTTGCCACAGCTGCCGATATTTCTGGGGTATCCACTGGATCCCAAGTTCTACAAACCATCACCAATGTCATTGTCAGTTTTGCCATGGGCATCACTGTCACCATTGGTCAACAATTAGGTGCGAAACAAACCGAAAAAGTCAATCAAACCATTGGTACCGGTATCGTTTTATTTGGCATTCTTGGTGTAATTTTAACAATCTGTATGTTCGTATTCGCATCTCCCATTGCTTCCTTATTGAATGTGCCCAAAGCAGCCTTTCATCAAACCGTTGGCTATTTACGCATTTGTGGTCTGGGCTCTTTGATCATCATTGCCTATAATCTTATCAGTAGTATCTTTCGTGGTCTAGGCGATTCCAAGACCCCATTATGGACCGTAATGATTGCTTGTGTTTGTAACATCATTGGCGATTTGATTTTAGTTGCCCTTTTACATTTGGGTGTCCAAAGCGCTGCTATCGCTACGGTGATTTCTCAATTGAGCAGTGTCCTGCTTTCCATCCAAATTATTCGTAAGATGAATCTTCCTTTTGAAATGCACTTACAAATTCATAAAGAATCTTTGCACCGCATCATCCGAGTAGGCTTTCCCATCGCCCGACAAGACTTCTTAGTGAGTCTTAGCTTCATTGCCATTTTAATGTTCGTGAACGCTTTAGGCGTAACGGCTTCTGCAGGCGTTGGTATTGCTGAAAAAGTTTGTGCCTTTATTATGTTGATTCCCAGTGCCTTCATGCAATCCATGTCGGCTTTTGTTGCTCAAAATGTAGGTGCCCATAAAATCGATCGCGCCAATAAAACGCTATACTCCGGCATTGTGCTTTCCCTTGTATTTGGTATATTGATGAGCTTTCTAACCTTTCATTTTCGCAGCAATATGGCCGGTATCTTTACAACCAATCCCATGGTCATAAAAGCCGGTGCCGACTACTTAGAAGCCTATGCCATTGATTGTTTGCTTACTTGCTTCTTGTTCTGTTTTGTTGGTTTCTATAACGGTGTTGGCCAAACCGTATTCGTTATGGTGCAAGGAATTATTGGTGCTTTCTGCGTTCGTATTCCCGTTCCGTATGTTATGAGTCATCAAAGACCAGTTTCCTTATTTCATATTGGTTTGGCAACCCCTTGTTCGACCATCATTCAAATCGTTCTTTGTTTGATTGTCTTTCATCATATGCAAACAAAGTTAAAAGAATCCCGTACTTGACGATACCCTTCTTTTTCACTACTCTTTGGGTATGCATAAACAACCAACTCATATTCAAGTACGTGGTGCCCGCGTCCATAACTTAAAAAATATCGATGTGGATATTCCCCTTCATCAAATCACGGCTATTGCTGGAGTATCTGGTTCGGGTAAATCTTCATTGGCCTTGGGCGTTCTCTATGCCGAAGGATCCAGACGTTATTTAGAAGCTTTATCCACCTATACACGAAGACGCCTGACGCAAGCCGAAAAAGCCGAAGTGGATGAAATTCGTTATATTCCTGCGGCTTTGGCCTTACATCAACGCCCCAGTGTACCTGGTGTACGAAGCACGTTTGGAACAGCTACTGAACTCTTAAATAGTTTACGTTTGATGTTCTCTCGTTTGGGTTCACATCGTTGTCCCAATGGTCATTATGTAAAGCCTACATTATCTGTAGCGGCCGAAAAAGAAATCGTCTGTCCTGTTTGTGGTGCCCATTTTCGTGGTCCATCTGCGGAAGATTTAGCTTTTAATAGTCATGGTGCTTGTCCTACCTGTCAAGGTACAGGATGGGTACAAACTGTTGATGAAAGTACTCTGGTTCCCAATGAAGATCTAACCATTGATGAAGGCGCTGTCCTTCCTTGGCAAACATTGATGTGGTCTTTGATGAAAGACATTGCTCGCGAAATGGGTGTACGAACCGATGTTCCTTTTAAAGATCTCACGCCCAAAGAAAAAGATATTGTTTTTCATGGACCCGCCGTAAAGAAAAATATCATTTATCAAAATAAAACCAGTGGTGCCGCTGGTGATATGGACTTCACCTATTTTAATGCCACCTACACGGTCGAAAACGCCTTATCCAAAGTAAAAGACGAAAAAGGGATGAAACGCGTCGAAAAGTTTTTGAAGACCGAGATTTGTCCCGATTGTCATGGTACACGTCTTTCGAAAACTGCACGTTCTTCTCTTTTACGTGGCATTTCCTTAGATCAAGCTTGTGAAATGACCCTCCATGAATTGGTCCAATGGGTACAAACTGTGCCAGATTCTTTGTCTGAAGAAATGAAACCCATGGCCCAAAGTATTTGTGATTCGTTTTTACATGTGGCCAAACGATTGTTGGATTTAGGATTGGGCTATCTTACGTTAGACCGAGCAGCTTCGACTCTTTCCACTGGAGAAAGACAACGCATGCAATTGGCACGGGCTGTCCGTAATCGTACGACCGGTGTCTTATATGTTTTGGATGAACCATCCATTGGACTACATCCAGCCAATATCGAAGGGCTATCCGGTGTGATGGATGATTTGATTGCGGATGGCAATTCCGTCATCTTGGTCGATCATGATACCCATATTTTAAAACATGCCGATTGGATGATTGAATTAGGTCTCCAAGCCGGTGCCAATGGCGGTACTCTTTTGACTCAAGGCACCATTTCAGATATTGAAAAAAATCCTTCTTCGATCATAGGTCCTTTCTTAGCGCAAGATGCCAAACGCATACGTCCTGTTATTTCCGATATATTTGCTTTGGGTTCGATCCATATGACAACAGGTCCTATTCATACGGTCAAACCATTGGATGTCCGATTCCCAAAAGGTCGCTTATCCGTGGTTACGGGTGTTTCTGGTTCCGGAAAAACCACAATGATCCTAGAAAGTCTGATTCCTGCTCTACAAGCACAGATAGATCATCAACCCTTACCCAATCCGGTTCTTACATTAGAGTGTGATGGCATCGAACAAGTGAAGCTGATTGATGCCACTCCGATTGGCATCAATGTCCGATCGACGGTGGCAACCTATGCCAATGTACACAATGAACTTCGAAAAGTCTTTTCGAAAACAGACGAAGCCAAAGATCAACAATTAAAGCCAGGTGCGTTTTCCTACAATACGGGTAAATTACGGTGTCCTACTTGTGATGGCACAGGAACCATTAGTTTAGATGTTCAATTTTTACCCGATGTCGAAATCACTTGTCCGGATTGTCATGGTACGCGCTATAACGAACAAGCCAATCATATTCATTGGACCAACACAAAAGGGAAATCGTATACGTTACCCGAAATCATGGCCATGAGTGTCGATCAAGCCTTAGATGCTTGTACGGGATTAAAGATAGTCGAAAAACGCCTACAAGTTTTACATGATCTTGGACTTGGCTATCTGACCTTGGCCGAACAAACGCCGGGCTTATCAGGTGGTGAAGCGCAACGCTTAAAACTAGCCAGTGAAATGCGACGTCCACAAACCAATTCACTCTTTGTGTTTGATGAACCAACCATTGGTTTACATCCACTCGATGTTCAAACGTTGCTTCAAGTCTTTCAAACCCTCATCGAACAAGGTGCCACCGTCATCGTCATTGAACATGATCTCGATGTGATCCATAATGCGGATTATATTGTGGATATGGGACCTGGTGGTGGTATCGATGGTGGTACCATTATCGCAACCGGTACGGTAGATGATATCAAAAACACCAAAAAGAGTATCACAGGAAAGTATCTGTAAAAAAAACGGCTGGATGTCCAGTCGTTTTCTTATAGCTTCATATAATCTTCCATATCATGGAAGCCCATCTTTTGATACAAAGGCTTGCCATCGACGGAAGCTTCCAAATAGATTTTTTGAACATGCATTTCTTTGGCTTGTTTGATTAACCAATCCACGATTCTTTGACCAATGCCCTGTTGACGATATGGTTTCCGCGTATAAATATTCATGATATAGCCACACAATCCATTGGGATTATCTGGAGAGGGCATTTCTTTTTGAATGCAGATACCACCACATCCTACGATATCATCCTGCCACTTGGCAAAACATGCGATGTGTTGATGAGTGGGCAACATTTCTTGATAATACTTGCGGTTTTCACTTGTTAATTCGGATAAATCGACATCTTTTGGTAGATGGAACACTTCATGAAGAACTTCCATGCGCCAATCCATTAATAAATCGAGATCCTGGATGGTGGCTGGTTGAATGAGGATATCCATTAGAATCTTCCTTCTTTCATGACGATCGGCAATTGATTGATATCTGGTTTGCCATTGGCATTTAAAGGAATTTCCTTCATTTTGACAAAGAATTCAGGAATCATAAAAGAAGTTAGGTTTTGAGCTAATTCCTTTTTCAGATCTGATACTTTGAGTTCGGGCTCACCAACGATATAAGCCGTCATATAGGAAAGGCCATGCTCATCGGTATTAGCTTGGACTACGGCTTGTTGGATATGTGCACATTTATACAAACAAGACTCCACTTCTTTGACTTCAACGCGTTTACCATAAATCATGATTTGCGAATCTTTGCGATGTAAAAAGGCAATGTTACCATCGGGTAAAATATACCCAAGATCCCCACTATGATACATTTTCGATCCATCTTCTAATGAAACAAACATTCGATTTTCTTCATCATGATTACCAATATAACCATTGGAAACGCCATTTCCATAAATACAAATTTCACCGGTTTCGCCTGGTTTCACTTCTTGGCCCTGTTTATCCAAAATTCGAATAGTTACACCTTTCACTGCATGACCAACCGGATAGGTACCATCCGATAATGAGTGTCCGGTGTTGCAGTGATAATACGAAGCACAAACCGTCGTTTCCGATGGACCATAGGTATTATAAACATCAGCTTGATCCAATAGATGATCCACATAGGAAGCTCGAAGGACATCGCCTCCACTAATCAATAAACGTAAGGAATGCGGAATTTCTTCCAGTCGATTCATATCCGCAAACAAATATGGAAAACCACTGATCATCGTAATGTCATATTTTTCTACAAACTGCATCAAAGATTGTATATTTGTTTTAACTTCTGGCGATGGAATCGCAATAGCTACCCCATTTAATAAGCTCGCAAATACTTCTTCCACAAAAATATCAAAGGAACAAACCGAATACTGCAACATGATATCCTGGTTGGTAGGATGAAATTCATTCGCAAAAGCTTGTACATAGTGACAAACATTTTGATTGGTCACACATACGCCTTTGGGTTTTCCTGTTGTTCCCGATGTATATAAAACATAGGCAGGTGAACTGGGTTGGGCCTGTGTATTCTGTGATTGTTTGTATTGATCATCAACGAAACAAGTTGGAAAACCATCCAACTTGGATGTGTATGCCTTTTCCGTTACGATAAAGTCCACATCCGCTTCTTCCATCATGTACTGAATGCGACCAGTTGGAAACGTAGGTTCAGCTGGTACATAGCAAGCTCCACATTTTAGGGTTGCCAACATGGTGGCAATCATTTCAGCTCGATGATCCATCACAATACCAACCGTTTGGACATCTTTAGGAAAGGTATTCGCAATTTGATCTGTTAATTCTAGTAATTGTTCAAATGTCAATTGTCGATGTTCTTCGATGATGGCGATCCGATCCTTATTTTCTTTCACAACTTGTGTGAATAAATCATATATTGTTTGATTCATTTTATCCTCCCAAGAAAGAAGCCAATGTATGCCTTTGATCGTTCTTTGTGCAGCTTCTTGATAATGATTTCCTGGATTTAATTCAAAGTGAGTTTCGATTCCCTTTTCTTGATAGTATCTGACGATCGTTTCTGTGTTTTCTTGTACGGTTTTCAATAACGGATGTTGCGTCTTCGCTTCTTTATCTCCCAATGAAAAATACAGACAATCTGGTTGTTTGACCATGTTGTGGTGTTGAATATATTCTACAAAATCCGGAAACCATAAAGAACCAGACATACTGCCTGCACGTTGAAATAAATCTGTATGATACAAAGCATAGATTGCAAACAGTCCAGCTAACGAATATCCTGTCAAGACTCGATAGGCTGGCTTTTCGGTAAGTTGGCCTTCTACTCTAGGCATAATTTCATCTGTGAGTGTTTGTAGCCATGCATCCGCTTTCCCATGACAAGGTGTATCTTCACTTGACAAAGGTGGACAATACCATGGTGTCATATCATCATCCCAATGCAGATGACTGATTACCACTAAGGTATGATCAGGACAGCTTGTTTTTAAAATATGATGGAATGCATTTCCATTATCCATAAAGCTATGTAAGTAAACGATGGGACTACCTTCTAAACCTGGATATACGCTGACTTTTCTTTCATTGATTTGAAATGTTTCCATTTGATTTTCCTCTATATATTGTGGTACATTAACACATTTATTTTTGAATCACAAGCGTACAATTTTTGTGTATTGACTAAAAAAAGCCCAATCCTTTTGGATCCGGCTCTTTCCTATTTTGCTAATTCACAAATAATTTTGGTGCATCCATCCAAACCAAATTCACCACTGTCTAAACACAAATGATAATTTTTGGCTTGGCCCCAATGTCGATCGGTATAGTATCTATAATTCGCTGCGCGTTTTTTATCTTTATCTCGCAAACGTTTTTCTGGTGCTACATCGGTTTCTCCATACACCTCAACAATGCGTTTTACTTTTTTCTCGGTGGATGCATGAATAAACACATTTAAACAATCTGTATGATTTCTTAAAATATAATCTGCACTACGACCAACGATTACACAATTTCCCTTTTCGGCTAGATGTAAAATAATTTCTTGTTGCTTAGCCCACAATTGATCTTCAATCGAAGACCCATTGGGTGATCGACCAATAAAGGCATAACTAAAAATATTCGTTCCCGATGCATATTCCCCACGTTTTTCGATATAGTCTTTCGAAAAGCCCGTTTCCATGGCAATTTCTTCAATGAGTTCTTTATCATAATAGGCATAGCCTAAGTTTTCGGCGACTTGTTTCGCAATGGTACGTCCACCACTGCCAAATTCACGACTAATTGTGATTATACGTTTCATACTATCCTCCTACAATCCAATTTCTTTTTTCACACTGCGATACATCAACCATGCCACGATGGCACCACACAATTCCGCAATTGGGAAAGCCCAGAAGGTCAAAGATGGATCACTCGCAAAACGAATAAATAACCAAGCCAAAGGAAGATCAACCAACACCATACGAATCAAAGAAACAATCAAAGAATACATTCCTTTTCCTAATGCTTGGAAAATACCTTGCAGGGCAATATTGACACCCGCAAATAAGAATCCTGTCACAATGATCTTCATGGCTTGCACACAAATCGCAATGATTTCGGGTGATAGTGCAAAAATACTAGCCAATGGATTCGCAAAGATTTCCATAACGATCATACAGATACCCAATAAAATCACAGTATCCAACGTACCATATTTGATACTATCTCTAACCCGTTGTTTATCGCCTTTTCCATAGTTATAGGCAACCAATGGAATCAATGCGTTATTTAAACCAAAGCCCGCAAAGAACGCAAATTGTTGGATTTTATAATACACACCATACGCAGTGACATAATTTTCAGAAATACCGGCTAAAATAATATTGACACCATAGGTCATAAAGGACATCAACGCTTGGAGAATGATGGCTGGAATACCAATTTGGTAAATATGAAGAATAATATCTTTTTGTGGTTTTAAATAACGAACTCCATTTTTGATTTCTGGATTATAAAAATAATGGAAGAACATATTCAATGCCAAGGTGACCATTTGACCAATGACCGTTGCATAAGCCGCTCCACTAATTCCCATGACTGGAAGGCCAAACCAACCAAAAATCAAAACGGGATCCAAGAAAATATTAGTGAGTGCTCCAGCCAACTGAGCAACTGTGGTTTGTAAGGTCTTGCCTGTGGATTGAAGCAACTTTTCATATACCATACTTAAGATCACGCCAAATGAAAGGAAGACACAAATGGATAAATATTGCGTACCCAAATGTAAGACCAATGCATTGGAGGATTGGGATCGTAAATAAGCATTCAATCCAAAAATACCAAACAAGAAAAAGACAATATAGGTACAAATTCCTAAAAATATCGCATTGCCCGTTGTCTTATTCACGGTTTCAAACTCTTTTTGTCCTAAGAATCGACTAATCAATGCATTGACACCGACACCAGTACCAACACCAACGGCAACCATCAACATTTGAATGGGAAAAGCCAAAGTCAAAGCATTCATGGCCTGATCGGCAATCTTAGGGATTTGCGATACAAAATAACTATCAATGATATTGTATAAAGCTTGTACCACCATGGAACAAATCATCGGAATACCCATGGTCAGGATCAATTTTCGAACGGGTTGTATCCCCATTTTGTTTCCTGATTGTATTGTGTTTGTTTCACTCATCAAATCTACCTTCTTTCTAAAAACAAAAAAAGTGGCGCTTCACGTAACCTGATACATATTTGTATCTAGATTTACGCTTACGCCACTTTCGGTACGCGTATTTTATACCATTTTATTTTCAAAAAAGTCAACTTTTTTTGATCGTACACGTGGTTCTAATTTGGTCATGATCTGTTTCCGGAATTTAAAAATCAAAGCTGCCAAGATAGCAAGAACAATGATGATTGGCAAGAAGATATGCCAATTTACCGTTAAGAAGGCATCGCCACAAACCACATCTAATGCAATCGATGGCAAACAACCCATCGCTAAAGAGCGTAAAAAGCCGCCAAAAGTCACAGTTGTTCCAGCGGCAATAAATGGAATCGTTCCATTGGGAACCACAGGTAATAAACACATATACAAAACAACTCGTTTGGGATCTTTCACTTGTTTCATCAATTCTTCTACTTTGGGATTGCGTCCATAGTTGATATTCTTAGAAAGATCCATATTTCTTTTTCGAGCCCACAGAAACATACAAGCATTGATAATAATATTGGTGATGTAGCAAATCAAAATCCCTTTTATTCTTCCATAGACGATACCGGCGGTTATATAAATCGGTAATGCCGGAAGAACGATCGATATTGTTTCCAAGACTTGGAGGATGATCAATACATATTCGCCAATACGTCCTTTTCCACGAATATAAGCTGTTAAACCGACAATGTCATTTTTTTCGATATATTGTACGATCTTGGGAGAATGTTGCAGCAATAGATGCAACACAAAAAGACCAGCCAACACAATGCAGATAATTTCTATTGTTACGAGGATCTTTTTTGTCCTTTTCATATGTTGCATGGTATCAAATAGTTGGTATGGAATCAATTGCTTTCTTTTGATAAATGTTTTATCATTGAAGAAACAAAGGCGTTAAGAAATTCGTTTCTTAACGTCTTTTTTTTAAACGCATCTTTCAAAAGTCATAACAACCACTTTCAGAGCTTGTGTTATACTGATAGAGTACGTAAATATGCTTAAATGTATAGGAGGAAAAAATGAAAAACGCAAAAGATAGAATCTCATCCCTCCTTGATCCAAACAGTTTTGTTGAATTAGGGGCAAGGGTAACTGCCCGATCGACGGATTTCAATCCCGGTGCGAAAAAAGCTCCTTCCGATGGTGTCGTTACCGGATACGGTCTGATTGATAATCATCTCATCTATATTTATGCACAAGATCCATCTGTTTTAGGTGGCAGCATTGGTGAGATGCACGCTAAAAAAATTATTGCTTTATATAAGTTGGCGATTTCTACCGGTGCACCCATCCTGGGACTCTTAGATTCCATTGGCCTTCGTTTAGAAGAAGGCACCGATGCCTTGCATGCATTTGCTGGCATCTATCAAATCATGTCAAAAGCTTCCGGGCTCATTCCCCAGATGAGCGTTGTCTATGGAAAATGCGGCGGTGGCCTCGCTTTGATTCCTAGTCTTAGTGACTTTACTTTTATGGCCAAAGATGCGGAATTATTTGTTAATTCGCCCAATGCCTTAACGGGAAATGTCGAAACAAACAATGATACTTCACTGGCTCAAGCCAAAGCCACCTCTGGCAATGTTGATTTTGTCGGTGATGAAACAGAAATCATTGATGAAATTCATAAATTAATGGCTGTATTACCAGCCAATAATGAAGATCATCGCATTCTGGCCGATATGGATGACTTGAATCGGTCCAGTGAAAACACCGATATTGATCCAAAATTGATTTGCCAAGATTTAGCCGATTCGCATGTATTTTTAGAAACCAAACAAGCCTATGCCAAAGATATGATCACAGGTTTATTGCGACTGGGCGGTCATACCACAGCCATTATTGCGAATAATGATTCATCCTTAACAAGCAATGGTTGTCGCAAAGCCACGCGTTTGGTACGCTTTGCGGATGCGTTTGATTTACCAATCATCACTTTGACAAATGTGAATAGTTTTGCAACAAATCTTGCGGAAGAAGATACGATTGCACTAGCTGCTGCAGAATTAACGGAAGCCTTTGCGGATGCCACTTGTCCAAAAATCAATGTCATCATTCAAGAAGCCATGGGTTCCGCCTATGCTGTCATGAATCCCCAAGCTGATTTTACGATGGCTTTTCCCGATGCCAAGCTTGGTATGATGGCAGCGGATCTAGCAGCCAAGATCGTTGCTGACAAAGATGACGATCTTTCGGAAGTCACAAAATCCTATGATTCTTTACAGAATAGTATTGAAATGGCTTGTGAAAGAGGCTATATCGATCAAATCATCGAACCTATCGATTTGCGACGTCACTTAATTGGTGCGTTAGAAGTTCTATACAGTAAACGAAAGAATTTTCAACGCAAACACCCAACTATTTAGTAAAAAGAGAGGATCGATCATGAGAAAAATAATATTTTCGATTTTCTTGCTATTTGCCTTTATCTTGAGTGGATGCAGTTCTTCAACCACTTCGGATGAAGTCAAACTAGATGGCACCAAAAAAGCATCCTATTATCAAATGGCCGTACAATATGTGGAAAAACTAGAAAACCACTATCAAACAAATACTTCGATCAAGGATGATAGCTCGGTCATCCAAAACGCGATAGAAAGCTACAATCATGCACGAAGCGATATAGGTCGAATGGATCTAAAAACCGATAAAGATCAAAATGGGATTCCGGATGCGATTCATTTTACTTCCATCACCAAAAATAAAGATAACGACTATGTTATCACAATTACGATGAAGGGAAGCAAACATAATGCCGATGAGATGTTGACTATCAATCCCGATGACAATGCCATCCTTGGTTTAAGTACAACGGTTGATTATAGTCGTAGTGAATTAATGGGACAAGCTGCAAAGAACATGGTGATTGGCATGGGCACGACCTTTACCATCTTACTGTTCTTATGGTTTGTCGTTTGGTTAATGGGAAAAATGATTGGGAAACAAGAAGTCCCTGCCACTGTTTCTGAACAAACCAATGAAAATGAAATGGATGATCTACAACTCGTAGCTGTGATTACCGCAGCGATTGCTGCGAGTCGGGAAGAAACATCGACCGATGGCTTTATTGTTCGATCGATTCATAGAAAGCAATAGGAAGAAGGAATTGAAATGAAAGAATATACGATCACAGTCAACGGTGTCGCTTACGATGTAACCGTTGAAGAAAAAGAAAGTGGATCGGCTACGCCGGCTCCATCCACCGCTGTCATGGCTGTTCCACCAAAGAAAAGTACAGGCGCTGGTTCGATTCCCATCAAATCAGGTACAGCCGGAAAAGTATACAAAATCGTCGCTTCCGTTGGACAAGGAGTAAAAAAAGGCGATGCCGTTATCATTATTGAAGCCATGAAAATGGAAATTTCCGTTGTGGCTCCGCAAGATGGAGTCGTTGCTTCCATTGATTGTGCAGCCGGCGATAACATTGAATCTGGTGCGTTATTAGCCACGTTAAAATAGGATAGAGGTCATTTTATGAGCTATATCACAAACACATTAAGTAATTTAATCCAGCAAACTGCTTTATTCAATATTTCTTGGGGAAATATTTTAATGATCGTTGTGGCTCTTGTTCTCTTGTATCTTGCCATTGTGAAAGGTTTCGAACCTTTATTACTTGTCCCCATCAGTTTTGGCATGTTGTTGGTCAATATTTATCCAGACATCATCAAAGCACCAACTGAAGGTAGTGCTGGTGGCCTATTGTGGTATTTTTTCCAATTGGATTCTTGGTCCATTTTACCTTCGTTGATTTTCTTAGGTGTCGGTGCCACCACAGATTTTGGACCTTTGATTGCCAATCCGAAAACCTTTTTGTTGGGGGCAGCCGCTCAATTTGGTATCTTTGCTGCCTACTTTGGAGCCATTGCGTTAGGTTTTAATGGAGCACAAGGTGCTGCCATTTCCATTATTGGTGGTGCTGATGGTCCAACATCCTTGTTCCTTGCTGCTAAATTGGGACAAACCAGTTTATTGGGTCCCATTGCGGTAGCTGCTTATTCCTATATGTCCTTGGTTCCGATCATTCAACCACCCATCATGAAGTTATTGACTAGTGAAGAAGATCGTAAGATCAAGATGGAACAATTACGTCCGGTATCCAAACGAGAAAAGATCTTATTCCCTATCGTGGTTACGATCGTTGTTTGTTTGATTCTTCCTTCAACAGCTCCATTAATTGGTATGTTGATGCTTGGTAATTTATTTAAAGAATCGGGTGTTGTCCGGCAATTAACCGAAACCGCATCCAATGCGTTGATGTATATTGTTGTTATTTTATTAGGTACTTCCGTTGGTGCAACGACCAGTGCAGAATCCTTCTTAAACGTGACGACCTTAAAAATCGTCGCTTTAGGCTTGATTGCCTTTGCCTTTGGTACAGCAGCCGGTGTCTTATTTGGTCAACTCATGAAAGTTTTGAGTCATGGTAAGATCAATCCATTGATTGGTTCGGCGGGTGTATCGGCTGTGCCTATGGCTGCTCGTGTTTCACAAAAAGTCGGTTCAGAAGCCGATCCTACCAATTTCTTATTGATGCATGCGATGGGACCCAATGTAGCCGGTGTCATTGGTACGGCTATTGTGGCTGGTGTCTTCATGGCTGTCTTTGGAATCAGTTAATAGAAGGGAGCAGAGAATATGTCAAAACGAGAAAAACCGGTTAGAATTACCGAAACGATATTGCGGGATGCCCAACAATCATTAATTGCGACACGTATGCCGACCAGTGAAATGCTACCTATCATTGAAACCATGGATCAAGTTGGTTACTATGCGGTGGAATGTTGGGGCGGTGCTACATTTGATGCTTGTCTTCGTTTCTTAAAAGAAGATCCTTGGGAACGGCTTCGTAAGTTACGAGCTGGTTTTAAACACACCAAATTGATGATGTTGTTACGAGGTCAAAATCTCTTGGGATATAATCACTATGCCGATGATACAGTCGAGGCTTTCATTCAAAAGTCCGTAGAAAATGGTATTGATATCATTCGTATCTTTGATTGTTTGAATGATCTGCGCAATATCAAAACCGCTTTGCAGGCAACGAAAAAAGCGGGTGCCCAAGCACAGGTGGCTTTGGTGTATACCATTGGTGATGCCTATACCGATGAATATTGGATGCATATTGCTAAAAAGATTGAACGTATGGGCGCCGATTCGATTTGTATCAAGGATATGGCCGGTTTGTTGCTGCCTTATAAAGCGTATGAATTGGTCAAAAATTTAAAAAAAGCTACTAATTTACCGATTGAATTGCATTCGCATTGTACTTCCGGTGTTGCTCCGATGGCTTACTTAAAAGCAATTGAAGCGGGTGTAGATATCATTGATTGTGCCATATCTCCTTTCGCATTAGGAACTTCTCAACCACCGACAGAAGTCATGGTGGCAACACTTTCCAAAACAAAGGCTGATACAAGACTAGATCTTGCTAAATTAAAAGAAATCAATGATTACTTTGCGCCGTATCGGGAAGAATGCATTCAAAATGGTCTATTGAATCCAAAAGTGCTCAATGTCAATATTCGTACGTTGACGTATCAGATTCCTGGTGGTATGTTGTCGAATTTGATCAGTCAGCTACAAAGTCAAAATGCCGAAGACCAATTAACCGAAGTATTAGAAGAAGTACCTCGTGTAAGAAAAGATTTGGGAGAACCGCCATTAGTTACCCCAAGTTCACAAATCATTGGTACTCAAGCGGTCATGAATGTTTTGTTTGGTAAACGATACCAAGTTTCCACCGAACAAACAAAAGATCTTGTTCGTGGTAAATATGGCAAGACCATTCGTCCAATGAATCCAGAAGTAGTAAAGAAGATCATTGGCAATGAAAAACGGATTACTTGTCGTCCAGCCGATTTGATTCCACCACAAATGCCTGGTTTTGAAAAGGCAGTCAAAGACTGGAAGCAACAACCAGAAGATGTCTTGTCCTATGCCTTATTCCCCGATGTGGCGATGGAATTCTTTAAATATCGATTGGCCCAACAAACAAAACTAGATCTAAATAAGGCAGATTTGACCAATAAAGCATATCCTGTATAGGGACTGTAACGATATCGTTGCAGTTCTTTTTTAGATACTTTGATAAATTTATATCTTTCTTTCAACCCTTGGAACAACTATAATTCTTTTTATGGTGACAAAGAAAAGTACGCATTTTTTAAATAAGCGCATGTATTTTAAAATATCCAGAATTTTGATCGGCTTTGCTTGTCTTTATAGTGATTGGCGCATTGCCAGCCTGTTTCATACACCTATTTTTGTCTGGTTGATTTTATTATCAACTATTGCGTTGGGTTATCAAGTCTATGCCGAACACATTGACAACTATTTTATGGGGTATCGACTCATTGCTTTAGTGTCTGGTTTGTATCTGGCTTTTTTGACTTATCATATTTCCGCATTGATTGTCATTGATTTTATGGATATCTTTCTTCATAAGGATTTATCCATCTTGGCTTTGATTTTCAGTATCGCCATCACCATCTATGGAAGAGTCCATACACATACGATCAAAACGATATCATACACGTATAAAACCAATAAATTACCAGTTGGTAAACAATACAATATTGTTCAATTGAGTGATCTGCATATAGGTGAAATCATCGATACAAACTATATCCATCATGTGGTGTGTCAAGTCAATGCCTTGCATCCGGATATGATCGTGATTACTGGAGATATCTTTAATCGAACGAATATGCGCCAACGAAAACACTTTTATCCAATTTTTTCCGAACTTCGACAACTTCAAGCACCGGATGGTGTGTTTGCGATTTGTGGCAATCATGATCCGGCCATGGATAGTTCGTTATGGCAAGCTTTTTTGGAAAAATCAAATATCGTTGATTTAAATAATCGAAGCTATATCAGTAAAGATATTAATTTGATTGGTCGTACCGGTTTGGTTTCCTATCCCACTCGTAAACATTTAAAACGATTGATGCATTCGTGTGATTACCAAAAACCAATCGTTATTCTTGAACATGATCCGGCGGGTATTCTCCAAGCTCAATCCCAACATGCCGATTTGATTATATGTGGCCATACACACAAAGGTCAATTTTTTCCATTCACTTATTTTACACGGTATTGGTATGGAAAAGATTACTATTATGGCAAACATATCAAAAATGGTACTTGCAGTATTGTTTCGGCAGGCACTGGATATTTTGAAATTCCGGTGCGCATTCATACCGATAATGAAATTGTGAAGATTCAACTGCAAGGTTTAAGAAAAGATTGATCACAAGACTTTTCGATACCGAATGATAAATTTGAAAATAATGTAGATATAAATCAAAGTGAACAACGCCAGGATGCCTAATGCGAATGGTCGATCCAATGCATTCATAAAACATAAGAACAATGCGATGAAGATGACAATCAATGGGATGACTCTACCCTGATAGACCCGTTTGATCATATCGTTTCGAGAGTCTTCATCACAGAAGATTTCTTCGTTTTGACCATGCATTTCCCGTTTTGGTTTTCGAAAATAGGCAAACCCATTTAGATCTTGAATATATTCCCACCCACAATCTTGGAACATTTGAATAGAATCATCGGTATTTGCCTGATCATGATAGTCTAACTGATACACAACGTCTTCTGGCTCGCAAGATGTAAATGTATAGGTGATTCCTTTGACATTTTTTAGCTTCCATCCATGTTTATGCATATCTTGCAGATAGTCTTGTTCTTTTTTCCAATCGCTAATATCAAAGTATTTTCGTTGATGCGTAAGCATGTTGGACCTCCTTCATATTCCGATATAATCGTTCAATTCGCTTCATTTCCATTTGCAGGACCGTTTCTCCTAATTCTGTAATCACATAGATTTTTCGTTTTTCTTCTTCACGTACAAACCGGATCAGTCCATCTTTTTCCATTTTGGCAAGACTGCCATACATCGTTCCTGGTGCAATACGTATTTCACCGTTTGTGAGTTTTTCCACCTTTTGAACAATACCGTAGCCATGAGATTCTTTCCGTAAACAAAGGAGAATATAAAAGGCCGTTTCACTCATGGGCACATAGACTTTTTTGATATGTTCATCCATATATATCACCTCGATATATAGCAGTACGATATATAAAAATCAATACCCTCTATACAAATTCCACTTCAACGACAAATCAAACCAGAGTTATTTCGAATTTCTAAACTTGATGGCTATATCATTGTATTTCACTAATAGATGTAGTATCATCTAATTAGTTGATACTACATCTATTTAGGAGAAGTCTATGAGTGAAGAAATGAGAGAAATCACAAAAATTGCACGAGAAGTATCGAAATTTACCGTAAAAACCATGAAAGCCGAAGGCATTGGGACAGGCGAATTTGATTTCATCCATGTGATTCGTCATAATCCGGGGATTACCCAAAAAGGCATTCGTGAAATTCTTGGTTTGGATAAAGGGGCTTGTGCTCGAAGAACAGCATCCTTAGAGGCAAAAGGCTATTTGATTCGGAAACAAGATGAGAATGATAAGCGAAACTGGAAACTCTATGCATCGGATAAAGTGGAACGATTGAAACTGTCCAAAGTTGAAATCGAAAATATCTACTATGATTGGTTAATTCAAGGTTTTAATGAAGAAGAGAAGAAGACGTTTTATTTCCTTCTTCATACCTTATATCTACGAAACAAAACGGAATCCAAAGCAGGATTTCCTCATGTGCAGAAAGCTGTAAAAGAGCATGAAAACCAATAAATTATTAAAACATCCCAATCAGATTCGTACGTATTTTAAGGCGGAGATTCCATTATTGATCATCGTTACGATATCCGGTTTGATCTATAATATCGGCATGTTGGCCGGTCCTTATTTTGAGGGTCAATTGGCTCAGTGTCTCTATGACATCACTAGAAACAAAGCAACTTGGCACGATATGTGGATATTGGCACTGTTGTATGTTTTCGTGATTGCGTTGGTGCAGATTGCCCGTGCCATCAAACGTTTTGGCGTACGGCGATTTGCGAATGACATCAGTCGTTCGATGCGAAGAAATCTCTACAATTCCCTGGTTCATCGGCCTCAAGAAACCGATTTAGGATCTCTTTTAACCAATGCGATTGCGGATGTCGATGTGTGTGCCGAAGGCATTCGTAAATTTACGACCGAACTCTTTGATACCGGCGTTGTCATGATTGCCTATGTATGTATGTTGCTTCACTATGACTGGAAACTAACCATTCTTTGTTGTCTATTTACACCGATTGCTTATTTGGTAGCCAATCAAATGAAAAATGTGGTCACTTTGGCCAATGCTGCTTATAAACAAAGTGCTTCGGATTTAAGCCGTATGACCATGGATCGCATCGAAAACAGCCTAACGTATCGTGTATATGGACGTGAACAAAATCGTGATGCAGCGTATGAAAAGGCCTTAAGCGATTATGAAAGAAAAAGTGCCAAAGCCAATCTTTTCGAAGGGTCTTTGACGCCTTTGTATGATGCCATTGCGATGTTGGGTGCGGTCATGATCCTTTACTTTGGTGGAAAAAATGTCATGGGAACCGGTTGGATTCGTTGGAATCTAGCTGCTTTTACGACTTTTCTTGCTTGCTTCACAAAGTTAGCTGTCAAAACCAGTCATGCGGCTAAACTTTTCAATGCCGTCCAAAAAGCCGAAGTCTCTTGGAAGAGAATCCAACCCTTGATGGAAGAACCGATCGAAGATGATTTTCAAGCCGACGAAGTTCCTTTTACACCTGTTACCTTATCTTTTGATCATGTGTCCATTGGTTCATTGTTGCAGGATATTACTTTTACGGCCAAGCCTGGAGAAATCATTGGAATCACGGGTGAAGTGGCCAGTGGCAAAAGTGTACTGGGAAAAATATTGATTGGTGAAGTCGATTATGCAGGATCCATCACCTTGAATGGAAAAGAATTTCGTGATCTAAGTGAAAACGAAAAAATTTCGTATATTTCCTATATGGGCCATGATCCACAACTGCTTTCGGTTTCCTTCGCAGATAATATTCAATTGGGTACGAACGTTTCGGCGCAGCCCTATCTGGAATTGACAGATCTAGATACAGATTTAAAAAATCGTTCCATTGCGGAAAGTATAGGAGATGCTGGATCGATGTTGTCAGGTGGCCAACAAGCTCGTCTTGCCTTAGCCCGTACATTGGCTCATGCACGATCCATTCTTATATTGGATGATCCTTTTGCGGCCGTTGATAAAAATACGGAAACCAAGGTATTAAAAAATATTCGAAAGACGTTTCCAGAACATACCATTTTATTGATTTCCCATCGTTTGTATCATTTTCCTTCTTTTTCACATGTTCTGTACTTGCATGATCATACCGGTACCTTTCTAACGCATGCGGATATGTTGAAACAAGAAGTTGGATATAAAAAATTATTTGAAGGAAGTGATCGACATGACGAAAAATAACCTTCTAAAAAGTTTCATTCGTACCATGTTGAAACAAAATAAGAAATTGATTGTTTTATTGATCATTGTGATTAGTGGCTCCATTCTAGCAGCTTTGATTCCACCCTTGGTACTTGAAAAAATTGTGAATCATTTAAGTACAAAACAATCCATTTCCTTCTTATTGGCTCTTTCGTATTTTTTATGTATTGTGGTGGCCGATGTTTTAGAATCCCTTCAAAATGCATGCATTACTATTTTTGGTCAGAAAATGACACATGTGATTCGTTCGGCCCTGTGTCAAAAATTGTCGCAGTTATCGCCACAATACTTTCACACCCACAAAGCCGGTGAGATTGAATCTATCTTCACAAATGATGGCGATGCCATTGATGTCCTGTACAGTGATGGCATTGTCAGTATGATGGCCGATAGTTTTAAACTGATTGCCATTCTGATTGTCATCTTTACTCGATCCATCGGATTAGGCGTTTTACTATTGATTGTGACACCATTTTTGTATCTTTTTACTCGTTGGTGCCAAAAGCGGATGAATCAAGCCCAACTCACCAATCGAAAAGCCATCGGTCGTGTGAATAGCCAAGTTCCGGAAACGATTCGTTGTATGCGTATGATTCATACGTTTCATGCCGAAAAATATATGGAAGAAAGCTACGACAAATATATTCAAGAAAGTTATCGTGCCATCGATCAGGGAAATATCATTGATAGTATCTATTCTCCTATCATCTTGATTACCCAAGCCATTGTGGTTGCTATCATGATGATCTTTGCAGCTAGTGGTACTACCTATCGTTCCTTTTTTGGTTTATCCATAGGATCTGCCGTAGCCATGATTGCATATGTAGCCAATATCTTTTCACCTCTTGAAAATATTGGTATGGAAATCCAAAATATTCAAGCAGCTAGTGCTGCCATTCAGCATATTCAAACTTTTTTGAATGAGCCTGATTGGCTTCCAAAAATACAGCCAACCAACAATGATCGAGATATTTATTTTGATCATGTTACTTTTGGCTATGATCCAAACAAACCAATCCTTAAAGATTTATCTTTTACGATTCATGCCGGAGAAAATGTCACTCTTGTTGGTCGAACCGGAGCAGGTAAGTCCACGATTTTTCGGTTATTGACTGGTCTATACGAACCGAATCAAGGAAAGATTTCATTGGCTTGTCATTGTCCTGTGGCACTAAAACCCGAAGAAAGACGAAAGATATTTAGTCTTGTCGAACAGGAATTCACATCTGTTCCCGGAACCGTACGCGATCAAATCACTTTGTATGATACGTATACCGATCAAGAAATTGACAAAGCGTTATCACTTTCAAACCTAAAAGAAACCATCATGGATTTACCGCAAGGGTTGGATACGCCCATGGATGAAACCCTTTTTTCAAAAGGTCAGCTCCAATTGTTGGCGATTGCCAGAGCTGTCGTTTCCAATCCTTCCATTCTTTTATTGGATGAGATTTCAGCAAATTTGGATACGAAAACAGAAAAACGCATCATTATGGCACTTCAAGCATCCAGCCAAGGTCGAACGGTGATTTCCATTTCTCATCGACTTTCGCAAAACATGGGTTCAACTCAAATCATTGAGATTAAATAGATACGTCTTGTATAGGATATTGATATACATACATCCAACTCGATTTTCTTTACGAATCATCTTTTTTCATTTCTGTATGGTATAGTGAATCACACATTAAAAATAAAACGAAAGTGAGGTACATCATGATTCTATATTTTACAGGAACAGGAAACAGTAGACATGTCGCAAACAAAATTGCCAGAGTAACAGGAGATCCAGTTGAAAATATCACTGATCATCTAAGAAAAGATGATATTGGAAGCTATCATTCGAATAAACCCTATGTTTTTGTCGGACCAGTATATGCTGGCCGTTATCCAAAAGTAATGACAGAATAAATTCGGAAAGCACAATTCAAAGGCAGCAAACAAATTTACTTTGTCGCAACTTGTGCCGAAACACTTGGATCACTGCAAAATATACGAAAAAATTAGCCGATGAGAAGCACTTTGAAGTACTTGGCTTTCGTTCCATTCTTATGCCGCAAAGTTATATAACGGGTAGTTTATCAACCCCAGATGCTGAAAATAAGAAGATTCTCTTGTTTGCAGAACCAAAGATTGATGAATTAGCTCCACAAATCAAAGCAGGCGAAAAGATTCCTGAAGAACCTCTTGGAAAATCGTGGATGTCCGGTAGGTGCCATTGAATATGGCAAGAAGACCATTGGCAAGCCAAAATATTATTTGGAGAAGTAAACGGCAAAAAGAGTCATGATTTCAAAAGTTGTGAATCGAGATATTGATACTGTATTTGACTGGTATTATCACTCGGAAAATTTCACAGCTTCACCCATTGTATTCAAATCAAAGTGGCGAGAACCGAAGTACTGGGAAAAGGGTGCCATCCGAGATATTGTGATGATTGCAGGATGGTATAACGAAGAAATTACGAAAGTTGTGACGGGTAAAAAGATCGATTATCGGGTCAATCAATCTTTTCCTCCCGTCCAACAAGATTTTACCGAAACTCTTTTTGAGTCTATCCATGATAACAAGACAAAAGTCACATGGATCATTGATATAGAAGTGCCTGCAAGTTTCATGACCAAGCCAATGACTGCATTTGGTGGGTTTATGGCAAAGAATCTATATGGTACGATCATGAATGCAAGCAAACGAAAATTGGAAACGAGTGCTCATTGAGCACTTTTTTCAATTTCTTAGAGACTCTTATTGTTAACTATAGAACTCTATGAATCATGATTTTCTATAATTGTTTGGTGGAATAAATAACACACTACCCATTAAAAAGTAAAAGAACATATACTTTAGCTATCTACCATTGGAAATATAAGTTGTTTGATGTAAAATGAAAGCGGTTACTATTAAAATGAGAGAAAGGGTGTTACATATGAAACTTCGAAAATTGTTCGTTTCCATACTGTGTATCTTAATGGTTTTCTGTTTTACTGGATGTAGTTCCGAAGCAAAGAAATCAATGGATACAGGCGTGCAATCGGCAAATGCACTTTTAGATAAAAATCAAAAAGCTTACGATATGAGTACGAAAAGCACTTTAAAAAAAGACGTAAAAGATAGTGAAAAAGCCAATAGTGATGCAGATTACAAAAAATCCACCAAGAAGATCAAAAGTGATATCAAAGCATATAAAAACAGCATAAAGCAACTCAAACAGGTCACAAAGCCATCTCAAGATTTTCTTCTTGAAAGAGCAAAAACAGTGGATACAATTACGGATGTCGAAGCAGCCACGGAAGAAACCGATATAAATAACATGATGAATAAAGCTGGCGGATATTACGCCTATATTGCCATGAAATCCTCTCTTGTGACCGATTCATATTACGCGGATCAATCACCTGTAGAAGCAGGAACGGATGGTGGAGCTGTCATCGAAGCATTTAAAACAGTAAAAGCAGCAAAAGCTAGAAACGAATATCTAGCCGCATTTGATACAGCTGGAATGTTTAATTCTGGTTCTCACAAAGTAGTTGGAACCCTGGTCATTAGAACATCTTCTAATCTCACCGCATCACAACAAAAACAATTAGAACAAGCTATAATCGATAAACTTGTTGAGTTAAAATAACAGTCATAAATTGATATGTCGAAAAGAAAACACCATATTTGCGTAACCAAATATGGTGAAATTTTTTTATAAGGGTTGGGGGTGCGGACAAATTCTTGGACCGACGATGACAGGGAGGAAGAAAAATGTCGTTTACGGAGGAAGAGAAAAAGAAAGCACTTCAATTGTATGATGAAACTGGATCGATAGCTAAGGTAATTCATTAACTCGGATATCCAAGCAGACAAAATATGTATACTTGGATCAAGAATCGAGATATCGAAAAGAAACGCAAGAAATATGATGCTACAGATTCACCAGGGCACAGGCGTCATCCATCATTAGAAATAAAACTTGAAATACTTCACCGTTGCTTTGAAGAAGGAGAAGACATAAAATCAATATCAGAAGAATACGGATATTCAAGGACGAGTATTTATAGTTGGAGAAAGCTGTATTTATCTGGAGGTGCAGCGGCGATAATGAATAAAAAGAAAGATTTGCCAAGAGGAACTTTGATCGTTAATGAAGATGCTGATAAGGGTTCCGATAATAATATTGAACTGGCAGCTAAGATAAGAGATCTGGAGCTAGAAAACGATATATTAAGACAGACAATAGAAATATTAAAAAAAGATCAGGGCATTGATCTGTTAAGACTGAAAAACGCAGAGAAGACAATGATAATCGATGCCCTAAGGAATAAATATGCATTGTCCCTGCTTCTTGCAAAACTTCAGATATCCAAGAGCAGTTACTTTTATCAGCACAAGATACAACAATCGCCTTATAAATATGAGGCAATAAAGGTAAAAATTATTAAATTATTCAAAGAAAACAAGGAAAGATACGGTTATAGAAGGATCCATTCACTACTGAGAAAAGATAATATCATTGTATCTGAAAAAATAGTAAGACAAATCATGAAAGATAATAATCTAGTAGTAAAAGTCAGAAAACACAAGAAGTATAGCTCCTATCAAGGAGAAATAAGTGAAGCGGCAGAGAATATTATCAATAGAGATTTTCATTCAGAAAAGCCCAGTGAAAAGGTGCTGACAGATATCACAGAATTCTCAATACCTGCAGCTAATGCAGATTTGGTCAATAGCATGTTGGATGATTATCATTCTAAGCTAAAAGAAGATGAGAAACCAATAGTTCATAGCGATCGGGGGTGTCATTACCGATGGCCTGGATGGATTAATAGAATGAATAAGTATGGATATACCAGAAGCATGTCTAAGAAAGGTTGCTCACCGGATAATTCGGCATGTGAAGGATTCTTTGGCAGGATGAAGAATGAGATGTTTTATGGCCGAAATTTTGTTGGTGTAACAATTTAAACGTTTGTAGAGATTAGCAATGATTATATCATATGGTACAATACCAAAAGAATAAAGGCATCGTTGGGCTATTTGAGCCCTATGGAGTACAGGCAAAGTCTGGGACTAATTTGAAATAACAAGGTCCAAGAATTTGTCCGCACCCCGTTGTATCAAGAACGGTAATCTTTACATCACGTACCATCGTTTTATCTCCTTTCTTATTTTCTTTACATAGATATTTTAAGAGTATCGTTCTTTAGATACCACGATATATCTTCAGATATTTCGTATCATATCTTAAGATTTAATCCATTTGTATAATGCCACAATCGTACTAGATCATTTTTATAACTTTATGAATTATCATAATAAGAACAAAAGCTAATAAGAATAAAAAAAGTCCATAGGCTCAAATGATAAGATGTCAGTGACAAAACAAACACTTATCAATGAGAATCCCATGAACTACACCCATCACTCACTTGTCGATGAAGATGAGTTAAAAATAATCTCATTCTATCCTAGAATGCTATCTATGTACGAATAGTTAAATTGCATTAGAATGTTAAAGGTATTGCTTTATATCAAAAAGACCGATGAAAATGAATAACAGTTCAAAATCATCGGTCCAATTTAATAAGCGAATGAACGACTATGCGATATAGCTCCTATTTACTTTTTTAATTGAAAAGCATGTTTCATCAAATTCCACTTGCGTTATGATACCTTGATTCAACATTTAGTTCAATGAAATCTATAAACAAATCATCGAAAACAAGGGAGGAAGAAGAGTTTTTTAGGTTTCCTTTGTTTTTCTTTGATTTGATTGATGGCATGTTCCAATTTCTTGGTATAAAGTTTATTATATGCAATTACGATTGATTTCTTTTGGTATCGAAAGAAAAAGGTCGAAAAGTTGGCAAACATTTGTTTATCCGATAGTTCAAAACGATTCATATCGGTATAGGCATAGACTTCTTTAGCGTGTCTTCTATTTCAAACGCCAGAATATCTGCCACCTTTTTCCATACACTTTCACCTATTTTCTTACAATTTGAATGACGGTACCGACATGGATCTCGGGCAATGGCTTTTTTTCAACATACATGCTGCCAGGCATTTCCGGTGTCGTATCACCGCTGAAACGGATCGTGCAGTGTCCTAAGCCTGTCAAAGTAACGGGGNGGGCAATGGCTTTTTTTCAACATACATGCTGCCAGGCATTTCCGGTGTCGTATCACCGCTGAAACGGATCGTGCAGTGTCCTAAGCCTGTCAAAGTAACGGGGGCTTCATCCCCAATGCTCGTGATCGTATATTCCTGATCATCAAAGCGGAGCACATCCCCTGCTTTGATCTGCCCATTGATCGGATTGACATCAACGCCATAGCAGTAGTCTTTTAATTCGGCTGGTGCACTGTCACCAAAGATGATCAGAAAGTCAGCTCCTGCAAATGCACCTACATCTTTTCCAATTGATTTTACCTGATTCTTATAAATTTCTTCCATGTCGAATTCCTTCCTTTTCTTCAATATTGTAGTATTTTATTTTTCTTAATTAATTATATCATTAAGCATACAATCCTGCACTAGCTGCAAACGCGATCAATACACGGATCCAACCAGTCAAGAATCTTGAATACATGACACTGACAACACCAACTTCAATGGTTTCTGGCTCAGCTTCTGCCAATCCCAAACCAACAGGGATGAAGTCGCAGGCTGCCTGGGTATTACAAGCGAACAATGCAGGCAATGCCATTTGAGGGGCGATGTTTCCTTTACCGATTTCAGCACCAATTAAAGTACCAACGATCTGTGCGATAACGGCTCCTGGACCTAACAAAGCTGACAAACCTGGAATGGAACAGATGATACCTAGGATCAATAATCCAAAGACGTTACCAGCTAATGGTGTCAAGATTGACGCAAACCAGTTACCAAATCCAGATCCATTGATGATACCGATCAGCAAGCTGACGAATGCCATGAATGGCAGCAATGTTGTGATACATGTCTGGATCGCATCACGTGCCGATTGATAGAATGTGTTGACAAATTTTCCCATGCCCAAACCAATACGAGTCATTATGGATTTATTCTTTTGGGCAGCCAAGGTCTCAGATACTTTTTGATCCGCATTGAAACCATTGCCTTTTGGTTTTTCTTCTTTGGCTGGAGCAGCTTCCACAGCAGCGGCTTCGCTTTCATCAGCTAAAGAGATCTGTTTAGAAGTAACAGCTGATACATAGATATCTTCCGTGATATATTGCGCTAAAGGTCCGGATTTACCTACTGGCATGACATTGACAGTTGGGATACGTTTTTGCGGATAGATACCGCAGCGAAGGGTTCCACCACAATCGATGATGACCATCGCCAATTCATCTTCCGGTGCCGATCCATGGAAACCGTCGACAGGTTCCATACCGCTCAATTCAACGATCTTATCCAAGCATTCAGGAGGAGTTCCACCGCCTGTGATGTACATAACTTTATTTTTCTTTTCTGTTGGTTTGATCACCAATGGTCCACCAAATCCCTGTGGCCCGCGTTCAATACGAATTGCTCTTAATTCTGACATACTCTTTCTCCCTTGCTATTATTCTTGACCCATTTTGTCAAAGCTACGATTTAACTTGATACCTTGTTGTTTTTCAACATATTTTGTTGTGAATTCTGTTGCCCATCCAGAGATGAAGTTGGCAACCCATCCTACTAATAGATAACGAACAGCCAATGGCGTTGCATCCAATCCCAATTTAGTGACACCATTCGCAATTCCCAAGTAAATGAACAACTCGGAAGCGTTGATGTGAGGGAAGATACCGCTGTTGGTATGGCAGTGATAACTTGCGGATGCATAATAAGCTGGCTTGTAGAATTCTGGCAAGAATTTACCAATTGACAATGCAACCGGGTTACCTAACATAAATGCGGAAATAAATGGCAATACAAAGTAACGTAATACCGGATTCTTTCCACAAACCTTAGCGACCTTGTCTACCGATTCCTGACCGGCTAAAGCGATGATGGCATTCATCAATACCAACAGCATTACGACTGTCGGGATGATACCTGTAACCCACGATGTAAATTGCTGTCCACCTAATGCGAACAAATTCATAAAACCTTTTGCGAAACTAACAATTGCGTTCATATTTCTCTACCTTTCCGTCAATCTGTTGACTTGTTTCTGGCAAAGGCGAGCTTCAGCTTCTGTGCTGGACTTGGTGCATCCGGAATTGGTTCACCAGCTACATATTTAGAATACGTCAAAGCGGCATCCTCCACGGCTTTGCGCAAATTCCGATGTGACTTGGGGACCATCTCGCGACTTAGATCTCGCACATAGATGCCTTCAAATCCAGGAAAATCTTTTACTTTGGCCAGGAACGTTGTTCCCTCGATCTTCTTGCTCTGCTGAATCACACCATTGTCATCTATTTGGAACATGACGATGGCTCCTGCAAAGAATCCGCCCGATTTTCGACCGACAACCACCTTACCTTTTCGTCGCAGAGCTACAAACTCTTTATTGAACTGTGACATTTGTTTTGAGCTCAATACAAACTGAATGACAAATGCGATGCCAATCACCAATGCATATAACCAGATCATCATGTTTCCTCCTTTTTAAATTCTATCCGCGTGATTTACCGCCGGAAATATTGTATGTCGTACCTGTGATATAACTTGCACGATCCGATACTAAGAATGCAACCAGGTTGCCGACTTCATCCAATTTTCCATCACGTCCAAGCGGTACCTGTTTACTGTAATCGGTTGAAAGATCTTCCGGTTTCACACCGCGTGTATACGCTAATGCTTCGTTATACGCTGGAGTACGAAGTCCGGTTGCTTCCATGATACCAGGTGCACAGGCTACGACGCGAACACCATATTTACCAAGTTCTTTTGCCCAGGAACGAGTGAAGCTGTCACAAGCACCCTTTGTAGCGGAATAAGCACTTTGTCCCTGGCTTCCTTCTTTACCGGATTCACTTGACATATTGACGATGGCTCCATGTCCCTGTTTGATCAATTCACGAGCAACTGCTTGTGCTACCAAGAACAAACCTTTGACATTGACGGCAAACATTTGATCGAATGTTTTCACATCCAGTTCATATTCCGGATGTTCACCTTTGACATCGACCAGCAATCTTGGTTTATTGATACCGGCATTGTTGACCAAGCCATCAATGTGTCCATATTTATCCAATACCGCTTTTGTCATCGCATTGACACTGTCTGGATCAGTGACATTGCATTGTACACAGTAAGCGCCATCTTTTTCTTCACCGGTTTCTACCGTTAGATCCACGATAACCGCTTTGGCACCGGCCTTGACCAATGTAGTGACTACATGGTTTCCGATACCGGAAGCACCACCAGTTACGATAATAACTTTATCCTCTAAACCTAACCAACTTTCTGACATATTCTCCTCCTTTTTGAACGCCTCAGGTTCTGTTTACACGCATATCATAGGCGAGAAACCCCTTTCATTTAATGCGTTCATTTTCAAGGCAAAAGAAAGAAAATAGTCCACCTCTTTTCCAGAATCCCGAAATTCATTAATACACCTTTTTGCATTTGAAATGAAAAATCATAATTTAACAACTCCTCTTGGATTTATGATCTTTTGAAAAATCAAAAAAAAAAGAATGCACCCAAATCATTGAGGTATTCCCTAAAAGTTGGACATTCTTTAATTACAGATCAATATCAATCTTATAAATTTTTATTGTACCAATATCCAGCATCATCTGTTTTGCGCGGATGCGTTTTGGCAATCTCACTTTTATCACCTACGATCCAATAATCACAAACATCCCCATTGGCACATGTATTTTTACGAATCAGGGTTGCATGCAAATCTTCCATCGCCGGATAATCACCGTTGCAAAGTGCTGGCATCAAATGCAAAAGATGATGGGCTTTGGCAAATTCGGCAATCGGACAACGATCAAATCGATAATGGATGCCTTCCGTTTTAACAAAGGGTTCCACACACATAATGAATCCTGTTTCGGTTTTTCTATCCTTTCTACCCATCCATGCTGCCACTCTAAAAACAAAATGGATGATTCTTAGAATCAAAGCATGATTCGCATCGATGAATTTCCATTTCTTTAGTTTTTCAAATGATGGTAGAAACACAGAACAATTCAAATCATAAATATCCTGCATAGTTGGTTTATGATTGAGTGCTTCATACAAAGCAAAAAGGAAAATACAATCGTAGGTTCCACCTTCTCCATTATGTATACTTTTCTTACCACCAATGTATGGCAACTCTTTTAGATATTGTGCATACTGTTATTCTATACTTTTAAAAGTATCTTCAACCTTTTCTGGACCCACTTTTTCTTTTAGATACGTTTTTACGACTTTTTCTATTGTTTCCGAATACATCACGTGTTTTGAAAGATCGATTCCAAGTTCTTTTGCTCTTATTAAACGATTCGATTTCATACATACTTTCCCTTTAAATCACTCATTTCTTTCAATCAGCTGTGTCAACTGATTGATCATCTTTTCCGGATAGGAAGAAGCCATTGCCGCATGTCCCATTCCCTCAAAACGAATAAATTTCGCATAAGGAAAATGTTCTTTTACATACCGTATATCCCAGTTACGATCCTTTTCTTCCTTTTTGCCATACCAATACTGCAGACAACCACAACTCTTAGGAATATTGTTGGGCATCTTATAATTATTGCAGGAAACAAACGTTCTCCAAATAGTTTTTCTGCTCATAAAATGAAGAACAACATATTGTAAATCTTCTCGACTATATTCTTCCGTGGCAAATGCTTTTTCTAAAAGTTTCAATCCGCCCACTTTTCCCATGGAAACCATCAAAAAATCTCTTTTGGTCTTTTCAAAACATGAATCAAAAGCATTTGCACTGTCCATTCACCCACACCCGGAAGTTTTGAAATTTCTTTGATAAATGTCGCATCATCCGCTTTGATTAGAGATTCCACATCCATCGTTTCCCATTGTTGGGCAATGCGTTGAACATATCCGGCTCGTCGAAGTGTTGTACCTGTCTTCTGTATTTCTTCCGGACTAAAACGGCAAATATTTTCTGGTACGATCGGTGAAAATAATTCTTGGAAACGTGTCCATTCTGTTTCGGCAGCTTTTGCCGAAATCTGTTGTGAATAATATAGAAAATCAATCCAGAGAAAAGGTCTGGCAATAGCTTTCTTTTTGGTTTTTCCATATGAGAAATCACAGCTTTCAACTGCGAATCTCTATGACAAAGCCATGATATTTCTTTCTCATCAAATGGAAAATATGAATCTTTCTTAGGCATACTCTTTTTCTATCCGCAATAAATATTTTTTGGCTTCGATACCAGCGGCATATCCGGTAAGACTACCATTGGCTCCAATGACTCGATGACAAGGAATTAGGATTAGAATTGGATTACAATGATTAGCCATACCAACGGCTCTTGAGGCTTTCTTGTTTCCTATCATCGTTGCTAAATCTCCATGGGTACGTGTCTGTCCATAAGGAATTTGTTGAAGATGTTCCCAGACGTTTTTCTGGAAATCCGTTCCTTCTGGTTTTACGGGTAAATCAAAGCTTTTTCTCTTTCCCACAAAATATTCTCTCAATTCGACTTCGCAATCCTTTACCAGTTCACCGGATGCATTGCCAGAAATAATCTGGTCCGTTGGCATTTTATCGACTTCTGCACTTATACGACCTGCCTGTTCCACACAGAGGATGGCTTCTTGCGAGGCGATTATTCGCAATGGACCAATTGGTGTTTCCATAACACGGCGACTGATGTTATCCGCAAAAATTTGTCGATATCTTGCTGGCGTCATTCCTGTTTGTCGGCGAAAGTGATCATAAAATTCCGATAAATTTTCATACCCAGCCATACTCGCAGCATCGGTAATAGAAATGCCATTTTGTAACATTTGTTTGGCCGCATCAATTCTTACTTGAATCAGATATTCCGATGGTGTGATTTGATACTGCTGTTTGAAGACTTGGGTTAGATGCTTTCTACTTACACCCATTTTCTTCATATCACTGCTCAGTTTTACTCGATCGTTGAAATAATGGTCAAGTAATTCCTTGGTTCTTTCGGATAGTTCAGCAGCTGGATCATACTGCAACAAATCCGGACGACAACGTTTGCATGGACGAAATCCAGCATTTTCTGCATCTTCTTTGGTCTTAAAAAATACAACATTTCCTCGTTTTGGCAGTTTGGATTTACAAGAAGGACGACAGTAAATACCTGTTGTCTTCAAACCGTAATAAAACTTTCCATCATAGGAAGCATCACAGTTTACGACGGCTTCCCACATCTTATCATCGTTCATCTTTTGTCTCCTATTCATTCTCATATAGAAAATTGTGGTACGTTTCTGGTACATGGATGTCAAATACATTCTCTAATAGTTCCACAACCTCATTATTTGTACGCAACTTTTTATACTCTTCTTTACCATTCCGATACACCTTAAATGTGTTACCCACAATTGTTAGATTACTATCAGGTGTAAATATCGATATTTTCATAAACTTGTTAAACGTTGAATCTGGATGTTTCTCACAATAAAAGGAAGGCATGACATAATCCACATCTAGCTGCTCTTCTTCCGTAAAACCAACCAATGGCTTCCATGGCTTTTCTTTTTCTTTCTGCATAAGAACCCATCCATAAAATGGATCTTTTAGATATCGATAATAACTGATTCCATCACTTTGCTCAAGACCTTCTGTCAACTCAAGCGGTATTCTTGGCGATTCACTACGCACACCGACATCACATACGTATCTTTTATGTCGTAGAGATGCGATACCTACGCATCTGAATCACGCCTGGCTCATCCATAAAACGACCAGCATACTGTTTTACTTCATATCCCAGACTTTTCAGCAAATAATAAAACGCACCTTGCAATTCAAAGCAATATCCACCTCGATGATTCAAAATGATTTTTGAAACAAAGATTCCGGTGTTAACGAAAGAGATACACCATGAATCAAATCCAATTTTTCATAAGGAATACGAAATAGATGTAACCGATGCATATCTGTCAGATTCCGCAAGGATACTTCTTTTGTACCTTGCCAATGCATTCGTCGAAGATATTCATTGATCTGTTCTGTGGAATACATAAAAGAATTTAACTCCATATCTTTACCTTCCTGTAGGGAACAGTATCATATTCGTCATTCTTTTTCTTCCAAAAAAGGTGGATTTAATTTTAAAAAACCTCCTTCGCATGAAGGAGGCTAACTCATTTTTCGTTAAATATTATAATTAAGGATAAAACTATTGTTCGTTTTGATTATTGATGGCATTCACAATGCGGTTTGTTTGCATACGACTATTTGTATCATCCACTCGCATGAGCAGATATTTTTGAATTTCATTTCGAGCATCTTCTATCGTTTTCTTATCAAAGATTAGAGCCGATACTCCAATATTTCTTCCTGAATTTTCTGTAATATACATGACTGTTTCAAAAGCTGAAATGATTTCGCCTATGCCAATAAGCAATAGGATCAGTCCTGTAAGGAAAGAATCACTGATTGCCGAAATTCCACCTAAGACAACGATGATTCCGAAAAAGAGTGGTTTCGCATTCAATTTAAAACTGTTATTTACAGAAGATATTTGTGAAATCATGGGTTCATATGTTCGTGAACCAAGTGGGATAAATTTAAGAAATGTATTTGGAATGGTTAGTTTTACACTTCTTCCTGTTACTGTAATCTTACCTTTCATATAAAATGTAAGAAGTGAAGTCATATATGTGTATTCTTTGGCTTCTGTACTTTGTATTGTATTATTTTCCATAATGATTGTCTCCTTAATATTCCCTTTTATATACAATTTTAAATTGTATTAAGTTTCAAAAAAAATAATGGAATCCACTGGAAACCCATATACTTCCTGTATTTTTGGGTAATATTTACTTTGCACCAAACCAGGCTGCTTTTCCCATCGAACAAGAGTACTTTCATCGATACCTAAAGCTTTTGAAGCTTCTTTTAGAGTTAATTTCGCATTCACTCTAGCCGCTTTTAAAGTGATTTTTTGTGGCATATTTTATAACTCCTTTCGTTTTATATGCACATCGTATCACAAGTTAAAATTGTATACAAGTACAACTTGTTTTTTTACCTTTTTTTATTGCATTTTTACCATTATAATTGTGTAAAAGAGAGGATCACGAACATGAATGAAGAAGAACTTCGAGACATATTCGCAAATAATTTAACTTACTATATGAAAATGTATAGATTAACACAATCGGAAGTAAGTAAAATCACGGGAGTTAGTCAACAATCGGTATCCAATTGGATCAATGGCAAACAAATGCCTCGTATGGGTGTGATCGAGAAATTAGCGAATTATTTTCATATCAACAAATCCAATTTGCTTGAATCTTCCCACGAACAAACAAATGATCTTTTTCATATGTCTATGCACCCCGTTCCAATGCTCGATATCCATTCTCCTGATTCTGAACTTCCAAAAGAAAATTCGATATTGTACGAAACAAAGGATACAGAAAAAGCCGATTGTTGTCTGAAAATGCCGGATGACAGTATGATCAATGCCCGTATTCATGAGGGAGATATCGTATTTGTACACAAACAAGATACGGTAAACAATGGGGAAATAGCTGCCATCATCCTAAATAATACAGCATCATTAAAAAGGTTCTATTATTATAAAGATAAGAAATTCATTGTATTGCGGCATGATAATCCTAAATATGAAGATATTATCTTGACCGAAGATGGATTTGATACCATACAAATCATAGGAAAGGCCATTGCTTTTCAAAGTAAAATTTAATAAGCACACACGTGCTTTTTTTTTGTGCATTCGCGAAAATTTAATTCCCTTTTATGGAAAGGAGAAAGTTATGTGTTGTAAAGAATCATTTATCACAAGTGATATGAAAGAAAGCGTTGATTTCTGTTTCAGAGTACAAGATGATCGCATGATTGATTCTCGCATTCATAAAGGAGATATCGTGTTTGTACATAAACAAGATTCGGTCAATAATGGTGAAATTGCGGTAGTTACCCTAGATGATACCATTATATTAGTTCGTTTTTATTATTATGAAGAAAAGAAATTGATTTTATTGAAACAAGATAATCCAAAGTATGAGGATATTATCCTTACGGAAGATGAATTCTCAAAAATCAAGATCATTGGAAAAGCCATTGTTGTGCAAAGCAGGATTGAATCAATTTAGGTAGTACAAGAAATGTTAATAAGAAAATAAACACTTTAGAATTTTGGATTCGCTACATCAAAAAAATTCCTATAAGCTTTGTGATAACAGACTTATAGGAATCCATTTTTGAATATTTATTTGTTAAAATACGGCTAGAAGAAAATTTTCAAATTCAGATGACTACCCTTCATTAGAACTGAAAAAAAATCATTCCGCTTAGCACATATCCAATAGTAACAATGGCAAACACAACATCTACTGGTCCCTTCTTGATGATTTGGTAACAGGTTCTATCATCATCTCCATCAAATCCTTTGGATTCCATGGCCATCGCCAGATTTTCGGACCAACAAATACAATTGACCAAAACCGCAAAAAATGGTTTCAATGACCAAGCAGAAAGGCGAACACCTCGTACCCGATAGGCCAACTTTGCATCGTCCAGTTCTTTTGCGATATTCGGCATCAGATGAAAGGCTGCCAAAATACCATACGCAAATTTGGGTTTCATATGCGCCTGCTGCATCAGACTAAAGATAAAATCCTCTCCCTTTGTCGTAACTGCAAAAAGTAAGCCAAGTCCAGCAAAACTGAGAACTCTGGTTGAGAGTTGCAAGGCATTGTAAAGAGAAGTCGCTGCTGATGTCATAGCCGAAAAATTATAACTCGTAAAGGTACCTGCTTTTGGTGTTTGCACCGTGCCTGAATGAAGAAAACCAGCCATAAAAAGCGACATGGCAGCTATACCAACTGGAATCAATATCTTTGCCACCGTACTCTTTTTGGCATCAGAAAAACCGAAAATCAGAACCATCGAAATCACAAAAAGTGACATATTCAGGATGACCGAATAATTAAAAGATAAAAGAATCCCTGTAATAAGAATGGTCATCGCTTTATAAAAAGGATTTAATTTTTCCATCATCGATATCTGCCATGCTCCTTTCTTTCAATATTCCATCCTGAACCAAATAACAAGTATCTGCATAGTCCTGAACCACTGCCAGATCATGTGTTGTGAGCACAACCGTGAGTCCTTCTTCTTCCACCCTGTTTCTAAGCATAGTCATGATTTCTTTTGTCATCGCATCATCCTGTCCATATGTTGGTTCATCGAGCAGAAGAACCTTTTGTGTACCCGATAGAATCGCAAGCACGGCCAATCTTCTCTGTTGCCCCTGACTAAGCATATACGGAGAATAACGAACAAATCTCTCAAGATGAAATGCCTTCAATAAATCTTTTGCCTTCTTTTCAAGCGAGTCCGGATTTCTCTCTGTAGTTTTCAAGCCTTCTTCAACTTCTTGCAGTACATTCTGCGTGATGAACTGATTGGATGGATTCTGAAAAACAATACCGACCTGCTGGAATCGTTTTGCCGACGACATCTTCTTCACTTCGTTTCCTTCCAGACAAATGGATCCGTCATATTTCTGCTGTCCCAGTATGGCCCGGAACAATGTTGTCTTGCCACTTCCTGAAGGACCGAGAATAGCCGTGATTCGACCTTTTGGAAAAATTGCTTCTACACCACTAAGAATAGGTGACTTACAAGTATGCCGTTTTTTTCCTGCATAGATTGAAGCACTCTGCAAAGTAATAGATGGGATAGATACTTGTCCACTAAGATCAGGATGTGTTCCTTCGTGCCGATCGTATGGCCATCGCAAACCTTCTCTGCGAAAAAGCGATTCATACTGCGTCAAAGTCTCTCTCGTAATTCCTGCACAAATTGTTCCTCTGCTATCCATAACCTTTAACTCATCAAAATAATCCATGAAATAGTCAAGACTGTGATCGATGATTAGAATGGTTGTTCCATCTTCTTTGTTTTTCTTGATCAACAGATCACGGATTTTTCTTGCCCATTTCATGTCAATATTGCCAAATGGTTCATCCAGCACGATCAACTTCGATTGCAAAAGAAAAATGCAAGTCAGTTCAGCCTTCTGTTTTTCTCCACCGGAAAGTGTGAAGAGATCCCGATCCAGAAAATTGGTCATACCCGTTGCTTCTGCCGCTTTTTCAATTCTGGCATCCATCTGTTCGCGAGGACAAGAAAGGTTCTCCAGACAAAATCTCATCTCTTTACGTAGTGTCCGCATGCAAAATTGCAAATCTGGATTTTGAAACATCATAGAAACATGAGCTGCCCGTTCTGGAAAAGGATATCCTTCGATTGGTTTTCCAAAAAGTTGGATGCTCCCATCTTCCAGAAAACCTCCGTTTTCCGGATAAAGACCAGAAAGAAGAGCCGCTAATGTACTTTTTACACAACCGCTTCTACCCATCAGAACAGTAATCGTTCCTTTCCGAACCGTCATGCTGCATCCATCGAGAATATTTTTTCGATTCTGTTGAAAATATCTAAAACGAACATTATGGCAAGAAACAGCTATTCCCTGTTCTGTCATTGAATCTTTCGGATTCTGCTTAGTTTGCAGATGCATCCGAAAGGTCCTCATCCATTGGTTGTGATTTTTCCTGTCCTAAAGCATACGCATTCAACACACCGGCCTTCGCAAGACCATCTGCCAAAAGCTTAGTCAACAAAGCAGCAAAAATAACAGCGCTGATTGTACGAATGATGATCATAACGATGATGACCTTTGGCTCCAAAAGATAATATTGAGAACGAATGATGTTCCATGCATAGCCAATCCATGCGGCAAGTTGAACATAATATTCAAGTGGTGCCATCTTGGTCATTCCAAGACGAGATGCACGGTGTGGTCTCCAAATCGTACTAAGCAGAATTACGCCATGATCCGCAAAGAATTCACACAACTTTAGATTGGTTTCCAGGGCTTGTTCTACAGTCAGTGCACCTTCGCCAACAAGTTCTGCACCGTCAACAATCTGTGAGTATACATGTCCTGCGCCAAATACATCGGCAGCTTTCAAAGTTCGATTGATCCACTCGTCATACCCTACCACTTCATTTTTTCCAGGACATCGACGCTCAAACATAGCACAATCAGCCAGCTCGATATTCGGACTATAGGAAGTAATACCCGTTTCCTGTCGGATTCTTCGCACCAGTTCGATGGGATACGCAGGAGCCATCAACCGACAAGGAAAACGACCCGAAAAATTTTGTCCGACCGCTTGTAGAATCCGAATATACCGATTGACTTCGTTCTCAAACGGAATACTTCCTGATGAATCGGATCCACCCGAAAAATAAAGTTCAGAAAAGCGTCCAGGCTCTTTAATAGCTGCCTCTACAATTTCACGGGCATCCGACTCGGCTAAAACCGGATCCGTTTTTCCAGACGTAAAAAAAGCACAAAATGTACATTGTTTTCTCTGCTTCCAAAATTCACATCGTCGGTAAGCGGTAAGTATCAGTTTCTGTGCCCGTACATCCTTCATGGATGCCATGGGATACCACTTGAAGTATTTTGATCAAAGAAATCAGGTCTCTCAACAAACGTGATCCAGTCAATCCTGGATCTGAAAAACATCTTGTTCTTCGCACCAGTCAATTTGATAAGGATCCAGATATGTTTCGCCGTAATTGATATAAACAAACGTACCATCCCTCAGAAGAAAAGGACCGGGAACGACATATTCTTCTTTTTCTCCAAACTGTAGTCCGAAGGCTGCATCCGATAAAAATTGAAGATTCTGTCGCACGATTTCTTTTTTTGCTCTTTTGGTCAGTACTGCTCCATATCGAATCAGACTGAGTTTTAAAAGAACAAATGGCGAAAAATCCGGATGCTCTTTCTGTAATCTTTTAAGTTCGAATCCCTTACTTTGATTTCCTTTTTCCCTATATTCCATCAATACTCCTTTCAAACATAAAAAAACTCCTTCCAAAATGGAAAGAGCTTTCTTCGATTTATCGTCGTAAATGATTTAGAGACAATCACACAAAATGTACGACATACTTCCCTACGCCGGTATGATCCGGATCAGGTATTAAGGGTCAGTGCCCCATCCAAAAGGTTGGATGATGCACACTCTCAGCGGAATGCTCCCCCAGCATTTATTTATAAAATTTACATCACTTACTGTACGTCATTATTTGCTATTGTCAACGTTTCATCCGCATCTTCCTTTTACCGGATATCAGAAATTTAATGATCAAACCTATTCTATATGATGCCCAATCGCTCAAAAAGAATTCGAATAAAAAGGACAATCAATACACCAATGATGGCCGGCTTAACAATCTTTGAACCACGACTCATCACAAGTCCAGATCCTATATAATTCCCAATCATACTGCATGCAGCACCCGCCAGTCCTAATGGAATCACGGGTAGTCCATACATTAGAAATATCACCAGAGCGGTAATATTTGTTGTCAAATTAATGACCTTAGCTTGAGCATTCGCTGATTTGATTCCCAAATGTGCAAAAACAGTAAAGGCAATAATCAAAAACGTGCCTGTTCCTGGACCATACATTCCATCATACATACCAATCACAAAAGCGGACAGCGTCGCAACAATGATCGTTCGTATATCCAGTTTTATTTCTTCATTGCCATTATCATGGAACAATCGTCGATTGAGTACAACAAAGGCGGCAACTGGCAAAATGATCATCATAATTGTTTGGAGAATATGTTCACTCATCCCCATCGAAAGGTGAGCGCCCAATGAAGATCCCATAATAGCGGCAATCACCGATAGAATGGCCAATTTCACGTTGATCAATTTATTTTTCATGAAACGAGCTGTGGTCAATGTGGTACCACATGTTGAAGATAATTTATTGGTCGCAATCGCTAGATGTGGTGATAATCCCGCAATCATAAATGCTGGAAGAGATATTAATCCGCCACCACCAGCCATTGAATCAATAAGTCCAGCAAGAAATAGACAGGGGCAAACAATTAAAAACATGATGGGTGTTACATTCATTCTTTGTCCTCCAATTTCTCCAAGAGAAAGTATAGCATAGCTTTTTATATAAGCATTGCTTTCTTTTTAAAACTATAATTTGACATGATAAGAGCTGTCTCCAATTGGTTAGATTTTTGGTCCAACTTTTTGGGGACAGCTCAAAATGGTACATTTCATATTAACGCTAACAGATGAAGCATTGCAGATAACAGAACTGAATGCCGTTTACAATCAAAACATGGAGAATATTCCAATGGATATGAATAAGTCGGATTGCCATATAGAGGAATCTCCCACTAAGGATGCGGATCCAGATATATTCCTACCAGAGAGCTGATTAAAAACCTTTATCATGTGAACCAGAAGGATGCAGACATGATTTTTCTGTATCAATTAAATGAAAGTTTTGCGGTCAACCAGGCTCTTGGATGGGAGAAGGGAGCAAATTGGTATCATACGCAGGAAATGATTCATCGTTTTTTAAGCCGGGGCCTTCAGCATATAAAGGAAAATGAATAGGATATTTAATGCACGATTAACTTATGCCCTACTCTTTAAAAAGTAAAGGGTTTGTCAAGAAAAGTGTGTATTTAATATTTTATAGTCGATTTTGATAAGTTCTCGATCTTGTTTTTAAAATGATGTTTTATGCCGAGAAAACTTGTTTATAATGATCGACCCTAAGGTATGCTTAAAACGGCCAGCTGAAAATTGATTTTTTTGACTGGCCGTTTTTTCGGGTTCTTAGGGGCGGAGTCTCATTGTAAACAAGGAACTTGGAATATATATCATTTCAAGATTCAGTATTGAATGTACTTTTCGATACGATCCTTAAACTGATCGTTGACCAACAATTGATTCAATACCATCGACCAATTATTCAAATGTCCTTTGTCCCATTTTTTCTGTAGTTCCTTCACCCGTAAATAGAGCAGCTTGAATACAGCTTCATGATTTGGAAATGACCCTTTTTTCGTCACTTTTCGAAAGGAGGAATTTACCGATTCGATCGCATTTGTCGTATACATGACTTTTCGAACAGCAGATCCATAATCAAACAGCTGTTCTACATGAAGGAAATTCCTTTTCCATACTTCGATCGCTCCAGGATATTGTTTCCAGTTGTCGCAGAATGTGTCGAACGCAGTCTTAGCTGCTTTTAGTGAAGAGGCTCCATATACTTTTTTAAGATCGGCAGTGAATTTTTTGTAGTCCTTGGTTGGTACATATCGGATGGAGTTCCGAATCAGATGAACGATACATCTTTGTACGACAACTCCGGGGAAAATAGCTTTGGCACCCGATTCAAGACCGGATACGCCATCCATAGAAATGAAAAAGATATCTTCGACTCCTCGTGCCTTGATCTCATCAAATACCTGCATCCAGTAGTTCTTTGATTCCGTGGAATCCATCCACAAACCAAGAATTTCCTTTTGTCCCTGCAGGTCATACCCAAGAATCACATAAACGGCTTCTTCTTTGGCTTCATAATCGTTTCTGACAGAAACATACATACAGTCGACAAAAACAAATGGGTAACATTTTTTGAGCGGTCTGTTCTGCCATTCTTCCACTTCCGGAAGGATAGCATTGGTTATATCCGAGATCATATCATGGGATACTTTAAAACCATAAATATCCTCGATCGTTGATGAGATATCCCGTTGTGACATTCCACGTGCATACATGGATAATACCTTTCCTTCGATATCGGAAACATCCTTTGATCGTTTGGGAACAATGACTGGTTCGAAGGATCCATTCCTGTCTCTTGGCGCATTGATTTCTACTTCTCCCATTGTGGTTTTTAAAGTTTTGGGATTGGAACCATTTCTTCTGTTCTTTGTAGATTTTGGCTCTTTTGAATTGGATTTATAACCAAGATGATTGTCCATTTCCCCCTGAAGCATGCCTTCAAACAATGGACCAAAGATTTCTTTGAGAGCATCCTGCATATCGGCTAATGAATCACAGTCATATTCTTTAAGGATTTCATTGGCAATCTTGACAGCGGCGGGATTTCTTTTAATTTTACTCATTTCATTCATTTTCCTTTTTCTCCTTCAACCATATCATGAGATAGGCATAATAAAAACTGTGTTCATTAGTTAGCCGTACGCATCTAACTAACTTACACAGTTTAGATTACACTCTC